>DATGIL010000053.1:0-166000 GCA_035295745.1 Bryobacteraceae bacterium
ATTCTTTCGGAGCGATCAGGAGTCGCAAGCATACGCGCGAGCTTCGCCACGAGCCACGACCGTAAGGGAGTGATTCCTTCGGAGCGATCAGGAGCCGCAAGCTTACGCACGAGTTTCGCCACGAGCCACGACCGTGAGGGAGTGATACGTTCGGAGCGATCAGGAGTCGCAAGCTTACTCGCGAGTTTCGCCACGAGCCACGACCGTAAGGGAGTGATTCTTTCGAGCGATCAGGAGTCGCAAGCTTACGCACGTTTCGCCACGAGCCACGACCGTGAGGGAGTGTCGCCCTCCCCTTTTCATTAAATGAAAGCCACGTCAAAGCCCCGGAATTCGCAAGCGCAGCGAACGCGCCTGCCGTTCACTCACCACAATCTCCGTCGAGCCAGCATCCGACATCACCAGCAAGAATCCGCTCTTGAAATAAGGCTTAATCTCTTTGATCCGCGTCAGATTCACCAGCACTTCACGGCGTGCTCGAAAGAAGAGCTCTTCCGGCAGACTCGACTCGAGCTCTCCGAGCTGATAATTCACCCAGAACGTATCCGCGCCCGTGTGCGCCTTCACCAGGCCGTCCTCCATCTGGAACCAGAACACCTGCTCCGGCAGCATCAGCACCGCGCGATCGCGCTTCCGGCACACGATCTGCCGGAGCACCTTGGGCGTCTCCCGCGCCACCCGCAAGACATGCGCGCCCTCGCGCTCCCGATCGGCGGGGGCGCCCAACTTGCGTGCCCGCTCCACCGCCTGCGCCAGGCGCTCGGGCTCCACAGGCTTTAGCAGGTAGGCCAGCGCATTGGCATCGAACGCCGCAAGCGCATGCTGATCGTACCCGGTCGCAAAGATCACGAGCGGTAACGGTACGGCCGGCGGAATGGATTGCAAAACCTCGAAGCCAGTCAGCCCGGGGAGCTCGATATCCAGAAACAGCAGGTCGGGCTGCAGCTCTTCGATCTTCTGTACTGCCTCCAACCCATCGCGCGCCTCGCCCGCGACCACGATCTCGGGATGCGCCGTGAGGAGGCGCCGCAGGCGGATACGCGCCGGTTCCTCGTCGTCCACGATCAGGGTCTTCATGCGGCATCCGCCGGATCGCTGCGCGGGATCAGTACCGTGACCCGGCTGCCGCCTCCGGCGCGCGGCTCCAGTATCACACTGGCGCGATCGTGATAGAGAGTCTCCAAACGCTCGGCAACGTTCGAAAGGCCAAGGCCCGCCGAGGCCGTCCGTTGACCCGGCGGCACACCGCGCCTCGGGCCCATGCCGTCGTCCTCCACGCGCAGACGCACTTGGTCGCCGTGAGGATGCGCCGAGATCCACAGCCGGCCGGGTCCCGGCTTAGGACCGAGGCCATGCTTGAGAGCGTTCTCCACCAGCGGTTGCAGAATCAACGAAGGCATATGTTGGTTCGCGATCGCCGGCACCATATCGATCTCCACCTGCAGCCGGTCGCCGAATCTCGCCTCCTCGATATATAGGTAGGTCCGCAGGAATTCGATCTCGTCACGGATCGAAGTAAGCGGCCTCGCGGCGTGTGCCAGAACGTGGCGGAAGACGCTCGCGAGGCGAAGCGTCATCGCTTCTGCGCGGGCCGGGTCGCGGACGATCAGGTCGGCGACCGTGTTGAGCGAATTGAAGAGGAAGTGCGGGTTGACTTGCGCGCGCAGGGCCCGCAGCTCGGCCTCGGTCACCTGCTGGGTTAGCACCGATTCGCGGCTCTGGCGCTCGATCGCTTCTTCCTGCCGCCGCAGGGAATCCAGCCGGTTGCCGCACAATGCGGCCACGGCACGCAAATGTTCCAGATCGTGCGTCACCAATCCGGGCCGCGCGGGGCTCGGCGAGACGAGCAGCAGATGGGTGACGTGGCCCGATTGCGTGACCGGGATCAACACCTCGACGTTGGGTACGGGAAGCTGCGCCAGCAGCGGGCTCGCGAGGTCGAGCTCCAGCACCTCACCTTCCAGAAGGCTCGCTGGCAACGCGAGGGACGGCACGCTTTCGACGGAGATCAGGCGCGCCAGGCTGAGCTCGAGAGGTACACGCGCGGCTTCTTCCGTGGCGGCCGCGATTTCGGATTCGGCCGAAACTTCGGCGAGCCGGCCTGCAAGCTGGCGGCGTGCAGCCCGGAAATCCTGGGTCCGAAACAGCCAGCGGCTGACCAACCTGCTGATGCGGTCATCGACAAACGTGAACGAGAGCAGGAGCGCATTGCCGACTACAATCACCAGGAAAACGTGGAGCGCTCCTGGAGAGCGGCCGTGCATCGCCAGGTGCCCGAGAAATGAGGATTGCGCGGTGAAAGCCAGGATCGAGGCCCACACACCGGCCAGTAGAATCCGCACTCCATAGCGGATGAAGACGTCGGCCAGACGGAATCGCGCGAAGAGGAAAAACAAACAGAGGACCACCAGCAGCACCAGATGGCTCGCCACCCCGGCGAACACGCCGCCAAACGACGAGCCTCCGCGCAGGTATTTCGCGATCGTCATGGCGACGGAGGCAGTCGCCACCGCAATTACAATCGCGAGCGAGGGCAGGTACAGAGGACGCGGCGTGGAGTGCGGCCTCAGGCAGGTAAGCGCTCCCGAGACCAGTAGCAGCGACGACAGATATGCCGCGTAGGAGTGCAGGGAACCGAACGGAAGCCACCAGGCGCCCAGAAAGGGCCGGGACCAGACCATGAGTACCACCGTCGCGGCCAGAATCCAGGTCGCGATCCAGATGACGCGCGCCGCGGCACGTTGGCGTGGGCTGGTGGCGAAGGGGCGCCAGATGGTCAGCACCGGGATCGGAAACGCGGCGGCGCCGGTGAACTGCAAAGCTTGGGCGACGAGCGTCCATGCGGCGTCATCCGCCACGCCCGAGGCGATCAGCGCGGTGTGCGCCAGGCCGCCCGCCGTCCACAGCAGGGCACAGAGGGCAAATCCGATATTCGCCACGGGAGTGCCGGGGATTTTGGCAGCCCGCAGGGTCAGGACCAGTAGCAGGATGGTGACGAGCAGTCCTGTGGTAAAGCCGATCAGGTCGCCGGCATAGAAGGGACCGACCGAAATGGTGACTACATGCAATCCATAGACCAGGATAGCGGCGTGTAGAGGTGGGGTCTACGGCCAAGTTGCAGGCGCGGAGTATAGGCGGCGAGCGCGGAAAAGCCGAAGTCTATTGTCCCGCCGCCGGGCGAAGTCCGAATCGACGCGGAAGCTGACGAGCTTGATGGCTGCGAGTTTCTGACATGCGGCCTCGCGTACTCGGCGCTACTGCTCCCGTGGCAGTGTGAGAGTCGCCCGAACCGCGTCGATTGCGGTGCGAATGCCGTGGAGCTGGTGTCTTCGCTGGCGGGCAGCTCCGTGATTTCCCCATTGCGCTAGTGCACCCGTCGATCAGGTCGGACGAACGCGCCAGCCAACGGAATCATCCGCCTGTCTCACTGCGCGAAGTGCTCGCGTAGCCAGGCTCTTCCAAGCAGGAGGTCGCGGCGCACCGTCGGCAGCGTGAGGTCGAGCGCGCTCGATATCTCTTCGGCGGTCATCCCGCCGAAATAATGCAGCTCGATCGCTTCCACCTTGCGCTGGTCCCATTCGCGCATGCGGTCCAGTGCAGCGTCGAGATCGAGCAGTGCTTCCAGATCGCCGGGACCCACCGGGATATCGCCATCGATGGCAAAGCGTTCGGCCCCGCCGCGCTTGCCGGCCGCGCGCTGCCGCGCGTGGTCCACCAGGATCTGGCGCATGAGCCTCGCCGCGATTCCAAAGAAATGCGCACGGTCCTGCCAGGTCGCCACCTCCTGCCGCACCAGGCGCAGGTAGACCTCATTGATCAGCACTGTGGGCTGCAGTGTATGATCGGGCCGCTCCTTGCGCATCAGAGCTCCCGCGATCTTGTGCAATTCTGCGTAGACGGCAGGCATGAGCTGCTGGAGCACGGCCTCCCGGTTGCCGTCCCAGCTCCGCAGGACCTGAGTGATGTCGCCAGTACCCTCCATAGTCCCGTTTAGGACAGAATACCAAGGACCGCAGTACGAAAAAAGTTAAATACTCCCGAGTGGGGCGCCGATTGTCAGGCCTCTGAAAAGCCGCCGAGTAGTACGAGCAACTGAAGGTCACCAGCTTCTGCCCCCCACTCAGCCATGCCGTAGCGCATCCAGCGGAGCGATCCTCGTAGCTCTTCGGGCCGGCACCCAAATCGCGAACAGCGCCACCGCCAGGAGCACCGCCGGTGTCACGGCCAATACTACCGGATCTCGTGGTGTGACCCCAAACAGGAAGCCTGCGATCAGCTTGCTGAAGCCCGCAGCCGCCAAACATCCCACCGCAACCCCGCTGGCAGCGATCCGCATACCTTCCAACAGCACCAGATTGCGTAGACTGCCGGGAGTCCCGCCCAACGCCATCCGAATGCCGATTTCCTGCGTGCGCTGCTCGACGGACCATGCCATCAATCCGTAGACTCCCAGGCTAGCGAGCAAGAGCGCCGCGCCGCCGAATGCGATCAGCAGCCACATGTTGAACTCCCGCCCCGCCAACGATCGGGCCAGGACGTCGTCCATCGACTCGACGCTGGATACCGCCAATCCACCGGTCGCCCGGCTGAGTTCTTTCTGAATGGCGAGCCTGAGGGCCGCGGATTCTCCAACCGTGCGGATGCTCCACGCCACCGGATTCCGGACAATGTAGCTGCTCAGATCCTGCGGAGTCTGCGCCGCCGGAAAGTACACGATGGACGGGGCATTTCGCGTGATTCCGTAAGACCGGACATCCCCCGCAATTCCCACGATCCGCCACGACTGCCCCGGCAATTCCGGAAACACCAGGCTCGCCTCCAAGGGTGCGGCGAACGTCCGGTCGCCCGGCCAGAATCTGCGGGCCAGCGCTTCGCTGACGATCACCACCGGCGTAGCGCCCTCGGCATCCCGATCCGAAAAACGCCGGCCGCTTCGCAAGGGAATACGCAAGACGTCGAAGTAGCCGGGTGAAATCGTGGTCACATCCACCATCTCGGGTTCCCGCCCTTTGCGCGGCCGGCCCACGATATCGACGCCGCCAATGAGATTGTCTCCGAGCGGCAGGCAGCAGGTGGACGCCGCGCTTACGACACCCGGAAGTGCCCCAATGCGTGCCAGACTATCCTGCACCAGCCCGTTCACCGCGGCCGCCGTCTGAAACCGCGCTCCGGCGAGCGAGACGCGCATCGTCAGGACGTGATGTGGATCGAAGCCGGGATCCACCATCCGCAGGGCAACCCAACTCCGGATCAGCAGTCCGGCGCCGGTCAGCAATACCATGGCCACGGCCACCTCGCCAAAAACCAGGAGCGTGCGCCCTTGCCGGCCCCAAAAACCGGAGCCGGTTCGTGAATTACTGCCCTTCAGGGCGTCGCTCAGTTCCGTGCGGGAGGCCGTGAGCGACGGAATCAGCCCTGACACGACGCAGGCGATGAGCGACACCAATGCCGTGAACGCCAGCACCTGCCAATCCACCGTCACTGCCGATCCTCGGTCTCCAATGCGTGGCAGGCTGACCGCGTTCATCACCAGCAGAACGCGGATGCCCGCACTGCCGCCCAGAAGTCCCAGGACGCCACCCGCGGCAGAGAGGAGCAGGCTCTCCGTCAGCAGTTGGCGCACGATGCGGCCCCGGCGGGCGCCCATCGCCGCTCGAATCGCAATCTCGCGCCGCCTCCGGGTCGAACGGACCAGCAGCAAGCCCGCAACATTGGCGCATGCAATTCCCAGCACCAGCGCCACGGCCCATTCGAAAAGGGGGAACGACGAAGCAGCGCCGCCCACCAGCGCGTCGCGCATCGACTGCACGGTGATTCCGGATGCGCCGGCCGTCGCGGCCGGGAACTGGCGTCTAAACTCTCCCGTGAGAACTTGCATTTCCGCGCGCGCCGATTCCAGGCTCACCCCCGGCTTCAGGCGCGCGGCCGCGCTGAAGTAGATGTTCGCATCCTCGCTCGCCGGATCCATGACGAAGGGCATCCAGACATCCGGCGCGCGGGCATTCACGTCGAAGCTCGCAGGAGGCTCGGTGTCCGAGGCCATGATCCCGACGATCTGGTAAGGCTTGCCGGAGAGCTCGATGTTGGTGCCGAGTACCCGGGAATCGCCGCCCAGAACGCGATGCCAGAATGTCTGGCCGACCACCACCACATTCGCTCCGCCGGGCCGGCATTCTTCCTCAGTGAACGCCCGGCCGCGAGCTACCATTGCGCCGAACAGACGGAAGTAGGCAGCCGTCACCTGCGCCGACCGGATCTGCTCGGGATATTCCACGCGGGTCAGATTCACCCGGCTGAACCGGTATGCCGCAAGATCCTGAAGGGCGCTGTTATGCTCGTTCACGAAATGGAACAGGAGTGGAGACCCTGCCGAGACCGCGACAATCCGCCCCGCGTCCCGATACGGCAGCGGACGAAGCAGCACCGCGTTCACCACGGAAAAGATGGCGCTGGTAGCCGCGATTCCCGACGCCAGTGCCAGAATCGCCATCGCACTGAATCCGGCCGATCGCCACAGGCTTCGCATTCCATGACGCAAATCTTGTATCAAGTCAGGAATCACTATCCCAGATCGGGCGAACCAGGGCAATTCCCTTTGCGGCGATTCGGCGCAGTGGGATGCACTGGCGGCTGGTTCCCTCAGTTCTCGCGGGCCGGCGAATGGTTCTGCCTACTACCATGCCGGCCTGGAACGGAACCAGCCGGTCTCCTCGGAAATAACCGGGAATGCCCTCCGTGCCTTCGTTTACCTGCACTCCGTCACGAAAGATCCGCGCGACCCACTGCTCGGCTCGCCGGTAGGACTCCTGGTAACCGCTGCCGCAACCCTGCGGTCACGAAACCAGCGCGGCAGTCACACGAGTCGCTAACTGATCGATCGTCACAATCTCATATAAGGATGGGTCCGACATGATACGCGCCACCAGCGCGGCATGCATGGCATGGCCCGCCCTTTCCGCGATGACGTGTCCCAGCAGCGGCCTGCCCAGCAGCGCCAGGTCTCCGATGAGATCCAGCGCTTTGTGCCGGCAGCATTCGTCTGGCGCGCGCAGTCCACCCGGATTCATCACACCGCCAGCCGTGAAACACACCGCGTTTTCCAGCGAGGCGCCGCGGATCAGACCCATGTGACGCATCTGGTCAAGATCGGTTTCCCACCCGAAGGTGCGGGCAAACGCGATCTCGCTGGCATAATTCTCCGGAGTCACGTCCAGCTCCAGGGACTGCCGTCCCACCGGCGCTGGATAGTCGGTGTCGCAAGTCAGACGAAAGCTCTCGGCAGGAAGGATACTGATGCGCTTTCCCTTGTCCTCCACCGAGATGGGACGACGAATGTGTAGATACCGGCGTTTCCGCCGCGATTGCCGAATCCCCGCCTCTTCGATCAGACGCACGAACGGTTGTCCGCTGCCATCCAGAATTGGAACTTCCAGATTGTCGATCTCGATGTAGGCGTTGTCGATCCCCATCGAATAGAACACGCTGAGCAGATGTTCGGTGGTGGAGATCAGGACGCCTTGGTGCATCAGGCTGGTGGCGTAACTGACGCGCGCGACGTGCCGCCAACTGGCGGGAATCTGAAAACGGTCCAGATCGGTGCGTACAAAGACCAAGCCCGTCGAGACTGGCGCTGGGAGAATCCGAATCTTCACCGAAACGCCGCTGTGCAGTCCGACCCCGGCCACTTCGACCGGCCTCTGCAGTGTATTTTCAAAGGACACGGAAGCACTCCAGGTACGATGGCGGCGCCGGGGGAAGCATCATTGCCTTTATTAAAGCAATTTTGAGCCAAAATCACAAGCCGTGTATTTTCAGGCAGTTAAATCTCGCGCGGTGTGGCTTTTGCGCGACACTTGAGGCCCCGGATGTGGCCCGAACGATGCGCTTTGCGCACTGCTAGAATGAGCCCAGTGCCCCACCAGCGATTTTTCCTGATCGATTCGTTCGGATTCATCTTCCGCGCCTACCACGCTCGCGCCCGCAGCGGCGCCCCTCCTATGCGGACCGGCACCGGCATTTCCACCGAAGCCGTCTACATTTTCAACAACATGTTGCGCAAGCTGTTCAAGCAGTTCGACCCGCCCTACATCGCCGCGGTCTTCGAAAGCGGCGCTCCCACTCACCGTGTCCAGGAGTTCGCCGAGTACAAAGCCAATCGTACCGAGACTCCCCCTGACCTGCTCGATCAGATTCCGTACATTCGCCGGGTGCTGGAGGCCATGCGCGTCCCGATCCTGGAATATCGCGGCTTTGAGGCAGACGACGTGATCGGCACACTGGCGCGCATCGGCGAGAAGTCGGGGTATGAAGTGGTGATCGTTTCGAGCGACAAAGATATGTTGCAGCTCGTCACCGATCGCGTCTCGATGTTAAATCCCGCCAAGGACGACACCTGGTACGATCCGGCGAAAGTGAAAGAGTTCATGGGCGTGCGCCCCGACCAGGTGGCCGACCTGCTCGCGCTGATGGGCGACACCGTGGACAACATTCCGGGCGCTCCGGGTATCGGCGAAAAAGGCGCGAGGGATTTGATCGAGCGATTCGGCTCCGTGGAGGCGGCGATGGAGCATGCCGCCGAGGTGGAGCGCAAGACGTACCGCGAGAGCCTGCAGAACAATGTCGAGCGCATTCGCATGAGTAAGCGCCTCGCCACCATCGCCGAAGTCCCAATCGAGTTTTCCTTCGAAGCGGTGAAGGCGCAGCAGGCCGACACTTTGCAACTCAAGGCGGTTTACAAACATCTCGAGTTCTTCAGTCTTCTGAAAGAGCTGGGTCCCTCCGAGGACACACGCGAACGGGATTATCGTGTGATCCAGGATGCCGCCGAGCTGCAGGCGTGGCTCGCCGCGATCCCTGCGGACCATCCGGTAGCGGTCGCGATTGCGAAATCCGCGGAAGGCGAGTTTTCGCTCGATACCATCGGCCTTGCCTGGAGACAGGACGAGGCGCGCGCGGTCAGTACCGAACACATGGGTATCCTCAAGCCGTGGCTCGAGGATGCCGCCGTCCCGAAGATCGCCTGCGACGTAAAGTCGGCGCTGCTGATGCTGGGACGGGTGGGAGTGGAGGCGCGCGGATTCGAGCACGATATCATGCTCTACGCCTTCCTGCTGGATGCCGACCCCGCGGGATGCGCGCTCGAGGAACAGGCGAGCCGCCGCCTCGATCTGAAACTGGGGCACGGGCCGGAACAGCACGCGGATATCACCCTCGAGATCTGGAAACAGCTCGCACCCTCGGTCGAGTCGCGCGGCCTGCAGTCGCTCTACACCACCATCGAACTGCCGCTCACCCACGTGCTGGCGCGCATGGAACGCACCGGCATCCGCATCGACCCTGTGGAATTAAAGCGCCTCTCGGGATTGATGGAGGCGGAGATCTCGCGGCTCACCGGCGAGATTCACACGCTCGCCGGCAAACCTTTCAACATCAGCTCGCCACAACAATTGGGACGGGTGCTGTTCGAGGATCTGAAGCTGCCCGCCCCAGTGAAATACGGCAAAGGCAAAGTGATTTCCACCGCTGCCGATGTGCTGGATGACCTCGCCGCCGAGCACGAGATCGTCCGCAAGGTGCTGGAGTACCGTCAGCTCACCAAGCTGAAGGGAACCTATGTCGACGCGCTGCCGGAATTGATCGATCCCGTGACCGGGCGTCTGCACACCAGCTTCAACCAGGCGGGAGCGGCTACCGGCCGGCTCTCCTCGTCGAATCCGAACCTGCAGAATATCCCGATCCGCACTGCGCTGGGCCGTGAGATTCGTGCTGCTTTTGTCCCCCGTGAGGGGTGGAAGCTTCTCGTCGCCGACTACTCCCAGATCGAGTTGCGCCTTCTGGCGCACATGTCGGAAGATCCTCTGCTGGTCGAGGCGTTCCGGGTGGGCGAGGACATTCACACCAAGACGGCTTCGGAAGTGCTCGGTGTGCCGCCGCTGATGGTCACGCCCGAGGCGCGCCGTGACGCTAAAGCGGTGAACTTCGGGATCGTCTATGGCATCAGCGGCTTCGGATTGGCGCAGCAGTTGGGAATCAGCCGCGCGGAAGCCGAGAAGTATATCAAGAACTACTTCGCGCGCTACGTCGGGGTGCGCCGCTGGCTGGATGAGACGGTCGCGGCGGTGCGTCAGAGCGGCGTCACCAAAACGCTATTCGGTCGGGAACGGCCGATTCCCGACATGAACAGCCGCAACGCCAATGCCCGCGGATTCGCCGAACGCACCGCTGTGAATTCCCCATTGCAAGGTACGGCGGCCGACCTGATCAAGCTGGCCATGGTGCGGATCGATGCCGCGCTTTCCGCCGGCGGTTATCGCAGTGCGATGCTGCTGCAGGTTCACGACGAGTTGGTGTTTGAGGTTCCGCCCGAGGAACTCGACGAAGTTTCGAAACTCGTGAAGCGCGAGATGGAAGGCGTCTACCCGCTCAACGTGCCCCTGCTAGTCGATGTCGGCGTAGGTGCCAACTGGCGCGACGCGAAGTAACTCTTGCGTAGCGCAAACACCCTGTTTGCCGCGTCGAGACTCCTCTCGACGCTTTTCGCGTGTCCACGAAGTCTGCCCGGCCACTCGTGGAGGGGCATGCCTCCCGCATCCCGTCGTCGACCGCTCACTTCTTGAACCGGTACAACTGCGCCGGCTTTCGCCCCGTCTCCCGCCACTCCTTTAGGGGCTCCACAATTGCCCTCTGCCCGATCTTCCTCCGGAAATTCCGCTTATCCAGACGCTCACCCAGAATCGCCTCGTGCACCAACTGCAGCTCCGTAAGCGTGAACTTCGCCGGCAGTAACTCGAACCCTACATTCGTGTAGTCCAGCTTATTGCGAATCCGCTGGTGCGCGTACTCCACAATATTCCGATGATCGAACGCCAGCGCCGGTACTTCGTCCAACCCAAACCACGCCGCGTCCGCCGCATCGCTGACCGCGTGCAGACTCTGCGTCTCGGAAACCAGTGCGTAGTACGCCACGGAAATCACTCGCCCTCTCGGATCGCGCCGTGGATCGCCGAAACTGTAGAGCTGCTCCAGATACACTTCATCCACACCCGTCTTCTTGCGCAGTTGCCGTACCGCCGCCCGATCCAGCGACTCGTCTTCGTGCACAAAACCGCCTGGCAATGCGTATCGCCCCTGGAACGGCTTGGCTTCCCGCTTCACCAGCAGCACGTGCATCCGCCGATCGCGAATCGTGAAAAGCACCACGTCGACCGCCACCCGCAGATCGTTCACGCCATCACCAGGTTCGCGCGCTCAGGCGCGATGCCGATCGTCGCCGTGGCTCCGGAGTTGAACTCCAGGTGGTCGGCCTCCATGCCATCCGAGAAGATCACACCAGACACGGGCAAGTGCGACTCCACCATCAGCGGCTTGCCCGGCAGCACCGTACCCGCGACGATCCCCGCCTGCGAGTGTCGGCTGACAAACGGCTCGCGCACCACGAACAGCAGTTTCTGTTCCTCCCACTCCAGGCGCAGGGGCTTCACCGGCGTCCCTCCCAGAAATTCAAGAATGCCGGAGGTCTGGTGGAAGATCGACGAAAGCCAGCCTGTGCTGCCCGCGCCCGTGGACACGATGATCCCGCTCGAAGACTGCTCCTCGGTGCGTCCCGCATATTGAATACGGTAGCGCGCCGAGGTGTGCGACTGCGCGCCCAGAAAGAGATCGTTGAAGGCCACCAGGCGCTGTCCGTCTTTCAATTTCGCTTCGGCGAGCGTGACGGCGCGGACCCGCGCGCGATTCGTCATCGCCTTCTCGAGCTGCGGGCGGAAATTCTCCGGCTGAAACGGCAGCAGCACTCCGTCGAAGCGCTGCGGATCCGGATTCACCGCGACAATGGGCTGCCCGCGCACGTATTTCGCCGTGTTCGCCACCAGCCCGTCCTGCCCCAGCGTCACGATCAGGTCGGTCTTGGCGAACACATACGTCGGAACCAGCGCGCGATCCATCACCTGGATCTTCAGCCCGATTTCGAGCGAGCGCCGGACCAGTTCGAGCGAATGCCGGTAGGCATCGTCTTCCTGCACGTATGCCGCGAAATCGCCGCCCGCATGTTCGATGTAGAACTTCGCCTGGGCGCGCGTGTTGAAGCGCTCGATCAACTCCTCGAGGCGCGTCTTTCGCGTCACCAGGACGATCTTCTCGTACACTGCCGTCACCCCTTGCGTGGAGCGGTGCCCACCAGCGAGTGGAGCAGCTCGGGAGAGATGTTCAGCTCGCCAATCTTCTGCGCGTTGGCGGCCAGGTCCTGAAACGCCATCGCGATGGTATTTCGCGAATCGCCGCCGTGAGGCGTCATCATCATGAGGACGCGCCAGTCCACTCCTTGTATCGGCGCGAGAATGGTCTGCAGCGAGTAGGCGCGGCTATCGGACTCTTTGCGGTCGTTTTCTACCTTTTGATCCGTGAGCGCGGCGCGTTGCTTTTCAAGGGCGATCTGTGCTTCCAGCTCACGCTCGCGGATTTCGCGCTGCTTCGTCTGCACCAGAAGTTCCGTCTGCAGCTCGTTTTCCTTGATCCGGCCCTCCTGCTCGATCGCCGAATTGCGGCGCGCATACACCGCGTCGTCCGCGTCGCGATTCAGTGCCTCGCGCGCCTCCGCCTCCAGCGCCTTCGCCATTTCGGGCGTCGGCTTCAGCGAGAGGATCGACAGATTGAGAATCTCCACTCCCAGTTGCACCACTTCGGGACTGGCCGTGAGCCGCGCCAGCACGCGTCCCGTGAGCGCGTCGCCGTGGACCAGTGCCTGGCGCAGGGGCAGCACCTGGATCTCGCCGCGGACCAGCGTTTGTAGCCCGTATACCAGGCGTTCCGGCAGTTTCTGATACTGGTCGCTGGCGTACTTGCCGCGCGAATCGAGCGTGAAATCGAGCATCGCCGACGCCTTCTTCGGATCCGCGATCCGGTAGGTGAGCTGTCCCTGCACGGTAAGCGTCTGGAAGTCGGCCGTCGGTTCGTTGAACACGAACGGGATATTGGCGCTGGCCACCGGCACCGACACGATCGTGGAAGACGGAACGAAGTAAAAGAACGAGAGCCCCGCGCCCTCGCGCACCAGCTTCCCTCTCGAGAAGTGCAGGATGTAGTCCGTAGGACTCGCCTTGCGATAGCTGAAGCCGAACATGGGAGACCTCCTTTATCAGTGTCTACCTGACACCATTATGGTGTTGTAATGACACTTTGTCAAGAGAAATCGGGTGTTCGCTCGATCTCGTTGCTTTGGTGTTGTTGCTTGGTGCTGCTGCTGTGCCTGATAGTTTGTTGCTGCGTGCCGTGCCTGCCTGGTGCTGTGCCTGATGTTTTTGCCTGGTGCTGTACCTGATGTTTTTGCCTGGTGCTGTGCCTGATGTCTTTGCCTGGTGCCGTCCCTGATGTTTTTGCTTGGTGCCGTGCCTGATTGTTTTTGCCTGGTGCTTTTGCCTGATGTCTTTGCTTGGTGCCGTGCCTGATAGTTTGTTGCTGGCGTGCCGTGCCTGATGTTTTGCCTGGTGCTTGTGCCTGATTGTTTTTGCCTGGTGCCGTGCCTGATGTCTTTGCCTGGTGCTGTGCCTGATGTCTTTGCCTGGTGCTGTACCTGATGTTTTTGCTTGGTGCTGTGCCTGATGTTTTGCTGGTACTGTACCTGATAGTTGTTGCTTGCTGTTGTACCCGTTGTGGCGCAAACACTCCTGTTTGCCGCGTCGAGACTCATCTCGACGCTTTCCGTCCCTTTGCAAATTTCGCGAGGCGAAGTCCTAGCCTAACCTATCCCACTCGCAATGCCGAGGAAGGGTCGATCCGCATCGCGCGCCGCGCCGGTACGTAACTCGCCCCCAGCGCCACCGCCACGAACACCGCCGCGATCCCCAGATACGTCAACGGATCCGTCGTGCTCACCTGGAACAGCAAGCTCTGCAGCACCCGCATCATCACGGCCGCGCCCGCAATCCCAAGCGCCGCGCCGCCCAGCGTCAGTCCCAGTCCCGGAGCCATCACCAGCCGCAAAATGTCGCCCTGTTGCGCGCCCAGCGCCCGCCGAATCCCCATTTCGTGCGTGCGTTGCGCCACCGAATACGAGATCGCCCCGTAGATCCCAACCACCGCCAGAAGCATTGCCGTTCCGGCGAACAGTCCCAGCAGCATCGCGATCAACTGCCGCTGTCCCTCCGAAGCCGCCACCACGCTCTCCATCGTGCGGACATCGGAGATCCCCTGATCGCGATCGATCGCCAGCACCTCGCCGCGAACGGCATTCGCATAGCGCAGCGGATCGCCCTCCGTCCGAACCGCGAAGGCCGCCGACAAGGCGGGGCTCTGATCCCAGGGCCGATAGACGCCCGCCATCGGTTCCGTATCGAGACCCTGATGCACGTCCGCCACCACCCCCACAACCTGAAACGGCCGCGGATTGATGCCGATCAAAATGTACTTGCCCACGGGGTCCACGCCGCGCGGATACTCCGGCCAGAAGAGCCGCGCGAAGGCCTCGTTGATCAGCGCCACAGGCTCCGTCCCGGATTGATCGTGGGCCGTAAACTCACGGCCGCGCCGCAGCGGGATCTCCATCGTGCGCAGGTAGGGCGGTGTGATCATCTGGATTGCCGCCAGCGGCCGCTCGTTGAGCTTCACGGGCGCCTGGTCCGCGGGCTGCACCGGCGTCATCGGGAAGCCCTGCATCGGCAGCGTCAGCGTGGCCGCCGCGCCGCGAATCCCCGGCAACGACTCCAACCGCGCCGCCAGCCCATCGAAGAACAAAGCCCGCTTCGTATCCGTGTCGTACCGCGTCGGCGAGAGCGAGATCCGCATCGTGAGCAGGTTGTCAGGATTGAATCCGGGCTGCACGCGGTTCAGGTGCGCGAGGCTCTCCATCAGCAGCGTCGCGCCAATCAGCAGCACCATCGAGAGCGCTACCTGGCCCACCACCAGCAGTCCCCGCGCGTGCAGCCATGGAATCGTCCGCTTCCCCGCCGGCGCCGCCGACCCGCCTCCGCCTCGCAGCACCGCCGCCAAGTCGGGACGCGATGCCCCCAGCGAAGGCACAAGTCCGAACAGCACGCCCGTCGCCACCGAGAGCGCCATTGCGAAGGCCAGTACCAAAGTATCCAGCCGGACCTCCGACATGCGCGGTAATTCGAGCGCCGTCAGGTGAGCGATGCCCTGCAAGCTCCATCGCGCCAGCAGAAGCCCCAACGCCCCGGCGATCGCAGCCAGCACCACGCTCTCCGACAGTAATTGCGCGATGAGCCGTCCACGCCCCGCCCCCACCGAGGCGCGCACAGCGAACTCCCTTGCCCGCGACGAAGCTCGCGCCAGCAGCAGACTGGCCACGTTGGCGCACGCAATCAGCAGTACGAACCCCACCGCGCCGAACAGCATCCACAACATCGACCGCACCTTGGCCACCAGCTCTTCTTTGATCGGCGCAACCCGTGCGGACGTCGTCCGCTTTGCATCGAGCATTCCCGGGTGATTGGCGGCGTACTGTTGATTGAGCACGCCCAACTCGGCGCTGGCCTGCTCCAGGCTCACGCCTGGAAGCAGCCGTGCGAACACCGCCAGGATGGGGCTGCTGCGATTCAGGTGCTCGCCAGGACGGCTGACCCACAGGTCTACGTCGGAGAAGGGAAAGTGGAAGTCCGGGGGCAACACGCCCACAATCGTGAATGGCGTCGCGCCCAGCGTGATCGCGCGCCCCGAAATTGAGGGATCGCCGCCGAATCGCCGCTGCCACAGGGCCGTCGAGATCATCGCCACCGAAGGTCCACCGGGCACGTCTTCTTCAGGCAGGAACCCGCGCCCCAACGCCGGCTCGATCCGCAGGATCCGCAGAAAGTTGGCTGAGACGCGCGACTGCTTGAGCACCTCCGGCGTGGCGCCGCCGGAGAGCGTGACTTCCTCCACTCCGTTGTAGAATGCTCCCAGGTCGCTGTACGACTTGGCGCCCGCACGCATCTCGTCATACCGTGGAATGGTCGACCCGCCGGCCACTCGCACGACGCGCTCGGGCTCAGGATACGGCAGTGGCTTCAGCAGGACCGCGCGGACGACGGTGAAGATCGCAGTGTTGGCGCCAATCCCCAACGCCAGTGTGAATACCGCCGTTGCCGCGAATGCGGGGCTTCTGCGCATGCCCCGCAATGCATAGCGCACATCCTGCCACAAGTTCATGAAAGGCCCTCCCGGAATGAATCCAGTGTATCCGAGAGGCCTCTGCTATTGGTCCCCTAGGCGGAAGGTGATATTCACGATCGTGGACACTTCCACAGGTTCGCCGTTCAGCTCAACCGGCCGGTACTTCCACTGCCGCACGGTGTCCATCGCCGCCGAAGCCAGCAGCGGCTTTCCAAATCCGAAAGCACGTGTCGTCTGCCCTGTTCCGGTGCGGCGCGTGAGGTTTTCGTTGATGAGATCCACCTGCTTCACCCCGCCGTCCTTGCCGACCACCACCCGCAGCAGCACTGTTCCTTCGATGCGATTTTGTCTGGCTCGCGCGGGATACGTCGGCACGGTCTGGTTCACCAGCCGTTCCTGCATCAAGACCGCCTGCATGCCCGACTCCATCGAGACGCGTTGCGACGCAATCTCACCCTGCCATCCCGGAGGAGCCGGAGGAGCTGGGGGCGCAGGCGGCGCCACGTCGCTCTGCCATCCCGGCGGAGGTGGCGGTGGAGGCGGAGGCGCCACGTCGCCTGCACCAACCGCCGGGGGAGCGGGTGGAAGCGGAGGAAGTGGGGCCACCTCGCGAGCATCAGCCGCCGGGGGCGCGGGTGGAGCGGGTGGCGCTGGAACATCGTTCTCATATCCCGGGGGCGGTGGGGGAGGAGGCGGCGGAGGCGGTGGGGGCGCGGCTCCGAGTTCGGGAAGCGGACCATCCACGTCCAGGGGAGTGGGTGGCGCAGGCGGAGCCGAATTCTGCCGGCGCTCCGAAGCTGCCATCATCGACTTCTTCATCCAAAGGTCCGCCTTCATTGCCGCGTCCGCCGCATCCGACGGGCTGTCCGCAATCCCTGCCTGGATCCGGTACAGCAGATTCATGTACGCCATGGCCGACGACTGCGCGGGTTCCAGTTGCAGAGCGATTTGCAACATCCGAAAACCTTCCTCGATGTCCCCGCCGTGTTGCGTTCGCAGGCTCTGCCGCAGCGCCGCGTCGGGAATCATGACATCCCCTTGCGCAAACTTCAAACCCGCGGCTTGGCGCGCCTTGGCATAATCCGGATACGTCACGGACCAGTCCAGAAAGGCGGCATTGTAATAATCGGTCGCATCTTTCGGGTCGGCCTCGATCGTCTTCAGGGCCCAGTCGTGCGCTTCGCGAAACCGCCGGGTTACGGTGGCCAGAGACACCATCGCGTGCAGCGCTTGTAGATTGCCCGGGTCGCGCGCCAGCACTCCGAGATACTGCTGCCGCGCACGTTCGGCAATCGGCAGCAGCGCTTCCGACCCCGGAATGTACTGCTGCAAAAGCGTGTGCGCCAACAGCAGCTTCGCTTTCACGTTGTCGGGCTCGAGCTTCACGGCGTTCTCGAACTCCGCAGCCGCTGCCGGATAGTCGCCGCGATTGTAAGCCGCCTCGCCCTGTTTCAGCGTGGTATGCGCCGGCCCCTGTGCCCGGGCTGTCAACGCCAGGCTTGAAGCGATCACCGCAATCGCCGCCAGTGCGGAAAGCCCCGTCGCCAGCATCCATCGCGCGCGCCTGAGATTCGCTACCGGACGCTCCACCAGCCGCCGGATCCGTTCCTCCAGCACATCGCCGTCGGAAACGCCGAGCGTGTATCCCGGACTCGGCGACGCCGTCATTCCCGCTGCGATCGTCATGATCGATTTCGCATACGCTCCCGCGTCAAGCAGCCGTTGCGTCACCAGTTCGTCGCAACTCATCTCGCGCGTCCGCTCAATCCCGCGCCGGATCAGCGCCGCCGCCGGATGGAAACTCACCGGCAGATGCGCGATCTCATACAGCAGGTTGCATGCGAAGTCACGGCGTGCCATGTGCGCCATCTCATGGCCGATCGCCGTCGTGAGCACATCTTCCGATGGCTCCTCCAGCAACGACTCCGGAAGGATGATAGCGCGGCCCGCCGTAATCGGCCCCAGGACGCGCGGCGAGAACCGTAACTCCACGGCATCCAGCCCAAACGCCTCCCGGCAGCGCTCCCAGACGCGCTCCATTCGATCGGGAATCACCGCCGGATGTGCCGAGCGGCGAATCCACACTGTGCGAATCCAGGCGCGCGTGAATCGCATCAATCGCCACACGACGAACAGTGCCCAGGCCCCGAGTACCAGGGTGGCCGTCGTCGTCGCGAATGAGATCGTTCTTGGAACGCGTGCCGGCGATGGCGCCGGTTTCGCCGGTGCAATTGTGGTCGTGGCGGCGCGTGCGGCCGGAGCACTCGCTGGCGGCAGCGTCACACTCAATTCCGGGGTGCGCGATGGCGCCGGCTCATGGATGCTCAACGCCGGGAGCACGATGGCGGCCGCCAGTGCAGCCACCCACACCGCGTGCCTGTGAATCGCCGGGCCTTGGCGCATCAACCGGCAGGCCGCGGACGCCACCGCGGCGGCCAAAGGAATCTGCCACAGTGAATTCAACAGGAAGGTTAAAAGGTTGCGGCTAATCGTTTCCACGGTTTTCCTCCTTGGGCTGTTCCGCCAGTTTTTGGATCTGTGCCAGCTTCTCCGGCGTCAGATGCCGGGTCTCCACCAGGTTCATGACCAGGCTATCGGCCGAACCTCCAAAGAAGCGGTCGAGCATGTCGCCCACCGCCTGCGTGATCGCCGTCTGGCGGCTCAGGACGGGCCGGTACACAAAGGCGCGGTCCTTGAGCCGCCGCTTGACCTTCCCCTTGCGGTCGAGAACGTTGAGCATGGTCTGGACCGTGGTGTATGCCAGCTCGCGGCTCTTCAGGTGAGCTTGGACCATTTGCACGTTGGCGGGACCGATCTCCCACAAGACGTTCATGATCTCCAGCTCGAGCGGCGTCAGCGGCTGCTCCGGATTCTTTCGTCTTGGCAAGCCACCCTCCTAAACTATTAGGAGCATACCGCCGCCCGCGGCCCCTGTCAACTAAAATATTAGGAGCAAACCGTGGCGCAAACACTTCTGTTTGCCGCGTCGACACTTCTGTCGACGCTTTTCGAGCGTCCATCAATGCTGGCCTTACGCAATCGTATCTGAATGCGAGTCCAGACACGGCGGTAGCCACGATCACGCCGCCGACCATCGAGGACGAAAGCACTGATCTGCCCCGCGCCGCGTCGATGCAGGCCGGGTGTCGCTTGCCAGCCCGTATTGACCGCAGTGCTCGCGGCGCCTGAAGATCAGAGAGTGGTGGCCGAAAACCACCAATTGCGGTGCATTCCAACCAACACCCGCTGCCATTCTCCCTCTTGTTTTCAATGACTTATAAGCCAAATCAGAATGGTGAAACAGATGCATACAGGAGCTGCGTCGAAACTATGAGGCACTTTACTATGAGCCCAAAGACGATTCACTCGAACCGCGCGATTCGCTCTGCTATCACCCTGCTTTTCGTAGCCGCGTCCGGCCTGCTTGCCCAGCAAACTCCGCAATCTCAACAGCCTGCACCTCCCCAGCAACCCTCGAACGGCGGGTGGCGCAGGTTGGGCGATCCTCCACCCGCACCCACCCCCACTACTTCCCAGCCGCCTGCCGCCCAGAACCAGGATCCGTCCGAGCCGGTGGATCGCAGCGATGCCTATGGCCAGGTGGCGCCCGGGCAAGTGCCACAACAGTTTCCGCAACAGTTTCCGCAAGATCCGCAAGGCCCCCCTCCGGCGCAGCCGATGCCGCAGGACCGGCCTGCACGTCCCGCCTATGGACTTCCGCCTCAAGTGACTCTCAATCCGGGCGTTTTCGTGACGATTCGCATCAATCAGCCTCTATCGTCCGACCATAACCAGCCCGGCGACACCTTCTCCGGCACGCTTATGCAGCCGGTGGTGGCCGATGGCATCGTGGTGGCACAGCGCGGCCAGACGGTCTACGGCCGAGTATCGGAAGCGCAGAAAGCGCACGCCAGCAATAGTTCACGGTTGGGCCTCGAGCTTACCAGCCTGACTCTCGCCGATGGCACGCAGGTGCCGATCCGCACCCAGCTAGTCGCCCGTCAAGGCGGGACCACTCCCCCAGGAGTGCAAGCTGGTACGATCGCCGCGACCACAGTCGTCGGGACGGCGGTAGGTGCCGCAGCCGATTACGGCCGCGCGACCGGAGCCGCGATCGGAGCCGGTGCGGGCGCCGCCGCCGGAATCATCGGAGTCCTTTTGACTCGCAATCACCCGACGGTGGTCTATCCGGAAACGCCTTTGACGTTCCGCGTGGAATCGCCCGTCGTGATCAACACCTCTCGTGCCCCGCAAGCCTTCCGCTTCGTCGGGCCTGAGGAATACAATCGGCCGGGCCCAGAGACTATGATTCGGCGGCCAGCTCCCGTCGCCCCAGGATATTATTACGGACCGGGACCCTACCCTTACGCTTATCCTTACTACCCCTATTATTACGGTCCGTCCGTTGTAGTGGGTTGGGGTCCAGGATACTTCTACGGATACGGCCGCGGATTCCGCCGCTGGTAACGTGCGAAGTATTGTTCATCAAACAGAAAAGGGCAGCCCATCGAGGCTGCCCTTTTTTCCGTTTAATTCTGCCCTTACGCAGACTCAGGCCCGTTGCTTCCCCAACCCCCAACCCCTAACCCCTAGCCCCCAACCCCTAACCCCCAGCCCCCAACCCCTAACCCCCAACCCCTAAGCCTCGACCCCCAATCCCTAACCCCCGCTTTTCAGTTCCCCGGGTGGTATTCCCGCTGCGTGTGTCCCTTCAATTGCTCCTTGTAGAAGTAGACTTCCCGCAAATCTCCCGTGCTGTATCGCTTCGCCTGATCGTTGAAATGCGCCGACGCCGGATCCCCGCTCTCTCCGCCTGCCGTCACCGCTTTCGCCCGTACCTTATCGCCGAACTCCACCACCGCGACAAAGCTGTTCCCGCTGGTCCCGTACCACTTCTTCGTGCCCGGATACGCACGCGCGCCGAACGACGCCAGCGAGCCCCAATTCGCCGATGGGAAGCCCACCGGTATGCTTGACCCCGCGTCGTTGAACGGCTGCACGATATCACCCGTCAGCCGCTGGAAGCGATTGATGTCGCCCCACGGCGTCTTCCACGTTCCGAAGTCCGCCGCTAGCTTATCGGAAGCTGCAGCCAGCGCACCCAGCAGTTGCTCCGCAGATGCATTCGCGATCGCATCTTCCACCGATCCGCCTCCCCCGCCGCCGCGCCGCCCGTTGCCTCCCACGCGCCGCCGCACCTCTTCACCCCAAAACACCGCGAGCGAAGTCGGGATCGATGTTGCCGACCATCGCAAGTCCCACGCACGCAGCAGAGCGATCTGGTCCGCGACCTTCGCCTTCAGATCCGACACCGGAGCTCCGTCCCACGCCTTGATCAATGCCGGCATGGGCTTCTCGAACCACGTCAGGTAACTGTCGTACGCCGCCGCGATCAGCGAATCCAGCGTGAAGTCCTTCTTATTCTCCAGAACCCGCACCGCATGCAGCCCGCGTGCCGATTCGCCTCCGTTCTCCACGTACTTCGGATAATCCTCCTTCTTCGGACTGCTCGGCCCCGCCGCCGACCACGGCCAGTTATTGGAGTTATACAGCCAGCCGCTCTTCGGATTCAGCAGGTGCGGCGCCTCATCCACCGTCAGCAGCCCTTGCCACTCGGTTGCCGGATTGCTGCCATCCACCGGGCGCGTCCAGTCGAAGCTGGTGTCGCGCCGCGGAATGAAGTTGCCGTGGAAATACGCGATGTCGCCATCGGCATCCGCGAAGATCGTGTTGTTCGACGAGTTCGCCTTCAGCTCCATCGTTTCGCGATAGCTCTTGTAGTCCTTCTGCTTGGTGCGGGTGTACGACTGCGTGAGCGCCTTGATCGGCTCCTGCATCAGGCGAATCGCCACCCACTTGCCATTCGCCTCGCGGATGATCGGCCCGTGATGGGTGCGATAGACCGTGAATTTCCTCTCGGCCATCGTCGCGCCGTTCTTGTACGGCACCTTGATCTCGCTGACCACCATCGGGCGCTCTTCACTGCCGTATTTATAGAAGTAGTGGTCGTCCTTCTTGACCACGCTCTCGAGATACTCGTCCACCGCGTCCACACCGCTCGACGTGTGCATCCAGCCGGTGCGCTCATTGAAGCCCTGGTAGATGAAGAACTGTCCCCACGTGGCCGCGCCGTAGGCATTCAGACCCTCGCCGCTCACCATCTGCAGCTCCGAGCGAAAGAAAAAGGAGGTGTGCGGATTGATCAGCAGAAGCGCATGATGGTTGGCGGTGTTCGATGGCGCCACTGCCGCACCGTTAGATCCCGAAGGCTCGGCGTACAGTTCCTCTTCCTCTTGCGCGGCGGGAGCCTGCGTCGCGGAGGGCGCCTTGCCATAGAACGCCTCGAGCTGGTTCAGATTTACCTTCTCGATATCGCCGCCGATGCTGCCCTCGGTGAACGACAGCGCCATCCACGGCTCGAAGTGCTGGATGACGCGAGGTTTCACATTGGGATGCGTGGAGAGGTAGTAGTTCAGGCCGTCGGCAAACGCGTTCATCAGCGCTTTCAGCCAGGTGGGGCTGGCAGCATAGTGCTGCTTCAGCATTTCGGGATCGATGAAGATCTTCATCCGCAAATCCTGCCAGATGCGTGCCTCACCTTCCGCTTCGGCCAGCCGCCCCATCGCGTTGATGTAGTTCGTCTCCACTCGATTGAAATCATCTTCCGCCTGAGCGTAGATCATGCCGAATACCGCGTCGGCGTCGGTCTTCCCATAAACGTGTGCGATGCCCCAATCGTCGCGGATGATGGAGACATTCGCGGCCTCGCGCTTCCAACGCGCCGCGTCCTCTTTGGATGGCTGAAGCGCAAAGGCGGCCGAAGCCGCCGCGAGAAACACTACGAGCTTTTTCAGGTGCAGATGATTCATGGTTTTGCTCTGCTTTATTCTAGTGCAAGCGGGACATCGCGATATGCCGGATTTGGAGGAGTTCTACGATGTGGTAGCGGCGAGTGAGGAGGAGTGTCGCGACTGGATCGCCCGCCTCGCGCTGCTGGTCGGCACTCTCGAGGCGGAATCGCGCCAGCGCATTCTGTTGGAGGACTTTCTCCGTCGCCGCCGCCACCACATTCAGAAACAGTACGGCGGCGTGCTCTACACCTCGATGTCGTTTCTGGATTCGCAGGACTACGAGAAGCGCCCCTGGGACGACGATTCCGATGTGCTCTTTGAAGCCCTCCCCTTTTCCCCATTCGATATTGCGTCGCTGCTGACTCTGGTTCTGGCGAAGGGCAATCCCGAGGCCCGCAGAATCGCCACAAAGTGGCTGCCCAAGTATCTCGACGATGCCTCTGCCATCCCGCTTCTAACCCGGTTGATCCTCGACGAGGCGCCCGCTGTCCGCCGCTGGGCCGCGGTTCACTTGAGCCGTCTGGCGCCTGGTCACGCGGCGATTGTGCCCGTCCTCGTCGAGGCGCTGCAGGACGGCAAGGGGCTGCGCTCCGATCGATTGTACTGGGATTTCGGACTGACGGGTTGCGGCGAGGCCGCCGAAGCCCTGGGTCACCTCGGCTCCCGTGGCTCGGCGGCCATACCCGATCTGCTGCTGGCGGTGCACGAAGCCCACCGCATGCACTGTGATTACGACGGGCAACTGGCCGCGCGCGCCGTCGTACGCATTGCGGGAAGTGAGTGGGCTGTGGGCCTGCTGGAGCCCGTCGTTGCCCAGATTCCGTGGATGGCGCAGATTGTCGACGAATGCCGCCAGGCGTCTCAAGGCATAACGTCCGATCGATCGCCCGATAATCCCGCGCACGCCTGCTTCTTCGCCCGTTTCCTCTGGCGTGAAGGCGAAGACGACTACTGGCGCCACCGCCCCCGAAACCCCCGCGGCGCCTTCTGAAGTCTGCTCCTTCAAGGTGGCGCAAACACTCATGTTTGCCGCGTCGAGACTCCTCTCGACGCTTTTCGTGCGACTGCCGATTCCCGCGCGAGGAGTGCAGCCTTGGCGTGCTCCCAAAGAAGAGTCTTCGCGCCACGTAATACCACCGCTGGACGACGACCTGGAATCCAACCTTGAGGTGGCGCAAACATTCCTGTTTGCCGCGTCGAGACTCTTCTCGACGCTTTTCGTGGGTCTGCCGATTCCGGCGCGAGGAGTGCAGCCTTGGCGTACTCCCGAAGAAGAGTCTTCGAGCCCCGAGCTGTCCTCACTGACGTAACGCCACCGATGGCAGCACTGCCGCCGCACGACGAGCGGGAATCCAGCTCGCTACCAGCCCCGTCGCCAGTAACGGCAGCATCCCGCCCAACAACCACACCGGAGCCCAGGGATCGATGCCCGCCGGCAGCAGTTCCGTAATCGGTCGAATTGCCAACACGGCAAGCCCAACCCCGCCGAGCATTCCGCAGATCATCACAGCCACCGTGTCCCACGCCGCCGTCCGCATGATGTTCCCGCTCGTCGCGCCAAGTGCTGCGCGAATCCCGAACTCGTGCGTGCGCCGGCCCACCGCGTACGAGACCGATCCGTACAGCCCGATCAACACCAGCATCACCCCGAGCACGCTGAACGAGCCCACGAATCCCGTCGCCACGCGCAAAGGAAACAGCGCCCCCGCGGAAGCGTCGGCGAGCGGCCGCACCTCCAACGCTGCCGCGGGATCCAGATCGCCGAGTGCCTGGCGCAGCGGCTCCATCCAATCCTGCGGATTGCCGGCCACGCGCACCAAGAGCTGCCCGTTGAAATCCGGCAGATACATTGCCGGCTGATCGCCCTCTCCCAAGGTGCGCATACGCGAATCGGCGGCCACTCCTGCGACCTCAAGTTGATCCTCTCCCCTGACGAGAAACCGCCCCAGCGGATCGCGATCCGCAAACAGAGCGTGCGCCAGCGTTCGGTTGATCACCACGGGAATTGGTCTCCGGCCGCGGTCAGTAATCTCGATGTCGCGCCCTTCGAGAATCGGTATCTGCAAGGTGCGGAAGTAGTGCTCTCCTGCCCCGATCGCGGCCGTGGTGAAGAGCAAGGATGACGGCGAGTCTGCGCGCCGGATCGCCGTTGCCGGCAGTTCTCCCATCAACGGCAGAATTCCAGTCGAAGTTACAGAGAGCACTCCCGGGACAGTCTCCACGCGCTGCACCGCCTGTTGGCGCAGATACCAGGAGCGGTCGATGGCATTTTTCTCAGGCCGCGAATCCACCGCAGCGATGAGTGTGTGCGTGACGTCGAAGCCCGGCCCCGCACTTACCAGATGCACGAGGCTTCGCGCGAACAATCCGCCGAGCGTGAGCAGCACGACGGAGAGCGACACCTGCAGCATCACGAAGGCGCGCCGCAGGTCGAAGCGCCGGATCAGGAAGGCCGGTTCGGTCTGCTTGATCGCCAGGCTCAAATCGGCATCGGCGCCGCGCCACGCGGGAATCAGCGACGACAACAGCAGAGCGGCGAAGACCGCCACGGCGCCGTACCCCAGTAGCCCGCGATCGCCTTGGAAATGGAAGGCAAACGGGATGCCGTACGCGGACGGCCAGCGCACCTGGCTCAGCGCGCTTCGTAGGGCGAAATCGATGAGGAGAGCGAGCGCTGCCCCTCCGAGCGCCAGCACGAGACCTTCGGCGAACAGAGGCCGTAGCAGTTGTAGGCGATCGGCGCCTAGCGCCTTGCGAATCGCGATTTCGCGCCGTCGGTCGACCGCCCGTGCCAGCAGCAAACCGGCGACATTGGAACACGCGATCAACAGCAGGATGCCCGCCACCGCGAACAACATCGCGAAGAACAGCAGGAAGCGCCCCTCATCGCCATTCTTCGCGGCGTGAGCGCCAATCCCGCTCATCGGCCGCAATACGATCTGCCGCGACGGATCCCTGCCCAGCGCTTGATCGATCGCCGCCGCCAGCCGCTGCCTGGTTTGCTCGCGCGGCTGGCCGGCGCCCTGCCTGCCGATGAGCGCGTACACGCGATCGGACGGGCTGCTGTTGCCCGGATCGGAGAGATACACTTCAGGCGATACGCCGTGGCCGTAGACGCTGCGATAGTCCGGCGGCAGCACCCCGGCGACCATATAGCTCCGCCCGTTCAACTCGATCGGCTTGCCCAACGCGTCCGCGTCCTCCTGGAGACGCCGCTTCCAGAAGGCATAACTGAGCACGGCGTATTCCCGTCCCTCATCGGCAGCGGAATACAGACGCCCCCGCGAGGCAGCAACGCCCAGAACATCGAAGAAGTTCGCGCTGGTGGTGAAAGTCCACGCGATCTCGCTGTGACCGCCGCGGCGCCAGTTGCGGTCCCCCAACCCGCGATAAAAGGCGAGACCCGGGAAGATGCCCTGCGCACCCAGGTCACGATAGAGCGTGTAGGAGACGTTCGCGTTCTCCAGCCGCACCAGTTGCTGTGGGTCGCGTGCGCTGAGATCGTCTAGAATCATCTCCCGCACTACGCTGAACACCGTCACGTTCACGCCAATTCCCAGAGCCAGAGACAGGACGGCGATTGTCGCAAGCCCAGGAGATTTCCGCAAGCCTCGAATCGCCGACCGCAGGTCGCCCATAATGACCAAGTCTACTGTGTCTCTCCCGTCCTGTCTCGCCCAAAGGGGACGCCCCGGCATCGGTGCTCGATCGCGGTGCCCGCAACGAGCCACGACCGTAAGGGAGTGTTTCTTGTCTCTAATGCGTGCCCGCAACGAGCCACGACCGTAAGGGAGTGTTTTTTGTCTCTAAAGCATGCTCGCAACGAGCCACGACCGTAAGGGAGTGTTTCTTGTCTCTAAAGCGTGCTCGCAACGAGCCACGACCGTAAGGGAGTGTTTCTTGTCTCTAATGTGTGCCCGCAACGAGCCACGACCGTAAGGGAGTGTTTCTTGTCTCTAATACGTGCTCGCAACGAGCCACGACCGTAAGGGAGTGTTTGTTTGTCTCTAAAGCGTACTCGCAACGAGCCACGACCGTAAGGGAGTGTTTCTTGTCTCTAATACGTGCTCGCAACGAGCCACGACCGTGAGAAGCTGTGAAAAATAGGGGAGCGCCTGCCCCACATACGATGAGGCATCGCTTGCTTACGCGCCCGGCTCGCAAGCACACGTATCGCGCGAAACGTATTTGAGTAGGTTACGAGCCGCGACCGTAAGGGAGTGTCTCTTCCCTCGAGTCTCATCCATTCGACTTCCATAATCTGCGTTCATCGGCGGCAATATTACTGTATCTGTACTTCTGCCAAACTCAAGTAATCCGTTCCGCTCAATTGCACGCGCACATAGCGCGCCTGGAAGTTCACCGGGATGCTCATCGAGGGACTGGGCGCCCCTGTCTGATGGCTCCCAAACGTTCCCGCCCTTCCTTGCAGCGTCGCGGGCGTGTCCGTGGGCGCAAACGGCGTGTTCGACGCGAACACCCAGTAGTCGCTCAGGCGCGACCCGCAGCAGTCCGTCCGATTCCAGATCGTGACCGTACCGACCATAGTCGCCGCTCCCAGGTCCACTTGCCACCACGGACTCGATTCCTGGTTCGTCGCCGTCACCGAGCCGTCGAAGAAATTGCCGTCGGTGTTGCCATCGGTCGCCGCGGACGCGCCGGGTGCTCCCGGATACGTGGTGCTCTGGCTCGCCACTTTCGCCGGCCCCGCACCGGTCGCCGACCCAAACACCTCTACCTCCGCCAGGCTCAAATAATCCGTGCCAGACAGTTGCACCCGTACATACCGCCCTTGCGTCGAGGCGGGAATGGTGGTGATCGGCCCCGGCGCAGCGGTCTGATGGATGCCGAACGTCCCCCGCCGCGACGCCAGCAGCGCCGGCGTATCGGTGGACTGAAACGGCGTGTCCGAGATAAATACCCAGTAGTCGCTCAGTCGCGACCCGCAGCAATCTGTGCGATTCCAGATCACCATCGAAGTGATCGCAGTCGATGCTCCCAGATCCACTTGCCACCACGGAGTCGACTCCAGATTGGTGGCCGTCACCGATCCATCGAAGAAGTTTCCGTCGGTGTGCCCATCCACCGCCGCATTGGCGGTCGGAGTTCCCGGAAGAGTGCTGCTCTGTGTCGCGATCTTCCCGGCCGCCACATTGGAAAGGAGTGGCGCATCCGATCCGAGCACCTGAACTTCGGCAAGGCTCAGGATCTGAGTCGTATTCAGTTGCACGCGCACGTACCTCCCTTGCGTTTGTGCGCCAATGACCGCCAGCGGTGACGGTGGGCTGGTTTGATGGTTCGCATAGGTGCCGGATCGGTTCTGCAAGGAGGCTACGGTATCGCCCGGCTGGAACGGAGTATCCGACACAAACACCCAAAAGTCCTGCAACCGGGAACCGCAGCAATCGTTGCGGTTCCAGATGTTGATCGCGGTAATCGGGGCAGACGCGCCCAAATCCACTTGCCACCAGGGACTCGCTTCGGAATTGGTAGAGGTCACGGAACCGTCGAAGTAGTTGCCGCTGGTGTTGCCATCCACCGCCGCGCCGGCCGGCGGCGATCCGGGATAGATACTGCTTTGGCTGGCCGCCTTGCCCTGGGATAAAACCTTCACCGGATTCACCGTCAGGATGGTATGGATGATGGCCAGGTCATTCGTGTTGAATGGGTCCGCCACCGTGATCGTTCCGGAATACGTTCCTGCTGCGAGCCCTGCTGCCACTGCCGGGTCAAAGGTCACGTCATGTTGCCCGAAGTTCACTCCGGTGTAGCTGCCGCCGCGGAGGCCGGAAACGCGCAACCAGTCACCCCGGCTGGCGATCGTCAGGTTGGTAACCATGAGAGCGGGACTTGCCGAGTCGAAAAGGACGAGAGATGGGAGGGTATAACTCGGATAGGTGAATCGCAGCGAAGTGGGTGAGGCAAAGACATTCGCATCCGCTGGCGTAACATTAATACTTACCGGGATGACTGTGGCATCACCCGACCCTGGTGTGAGGGTTATGTGCCCCACATAGGAATCGCTCGCAAGATGAGCCGGATTTATCGTAACCATCAGGGTGGCGGGAGCCGTGGCGCTGATTGTCTGGCTGCTTGCGGTGGCGGAGAGCCAACTGGCGTCGCTGGTGATTCGGGCCAACAAGACAGGGCTCGTGCTAGTGGTGGTTAAGGTCACCGGATCGACCACTGGCATCGGGTTGGCCCTCTCGCTGAGGCCCAATGCGATGCTCCCCGGGGCCGCAATAATTGGACTACTTGTGGCTTGCGGGCTGACGGCTACCGGAATCGTCAATAGACCCGCGGTCGAGGTAATCGTAATGTGGGCGTTCACGGGCGCATATAATGGCACGCTGGCAGCTACAGTCAGGATCACCGGGTTGTTTACGGTCACGGAGTTACCCCCGCCGGTGATCGCCGCCCTCAGGAAGTCGAGTGAGTCCGAAGATACGCCCAGGATTGTGATCGGTTGTTGGCTGATCGTCGAGAGGGTGACGGTCTGCGTTCCGGCGCTTGCCCCCGGCGCTGCCGTGAATCCCAGGGATGCCGGAGTCGCCGTCAGAGTGCGGGGCGGTTGGCCGATTACCAGCGTCACGGGAACCAATTGCACCATGGCATTGCTCTTGAGCGAGACCGCCGCGGTGTAGGTTCCCGGGATCAAGCCCGCTGGGTTCGCCGTTATCGAGAGTGTCGCCGGTGTGGTCAGACTTTCGCCGGGCGGCACGGAGACGCCGTTCACACTGACGCTTAGGGGCACATTGCCCGTCACGGAGTAAGTGAACGGCGCCCCAATCGGGTTCGCGGGGCTGGTGATCGTCAGTGTTTGAGCCGGATAGTTAATGCCGTCGGGTGAAGTCAATGTGAGGGAGGCCGGCGCGGGGGCCAGGGTATCTGTGGAGCATCCCACCGCCGTGGAGCCGTTCGTCAAGCTCGCCACAGGAATGGTAAATCCGTCATCACCGGAGTTTGGGGCATCGACGGTGACACTGCCTGTGGTCAAGCCATTGCAGAGCCCGTAGCCGAAAAGGGTGAGGAAGAACGTAGCTGGCGTGACGCCCGAGGGAGTGAGGCTTTGCACCGTAATCCAAGGTGTTGTAGTGGAGACGTTTACGCTTGTCGGTGCGCTGTCCGTGGACGACAAGGTGAATTCCGTAGTCGACACCGAATTGGGCGGGGAGAAGTTGGCGATGGAAGTTCCCGGGGTCGCTTCCAATACCCCAACAGCAGTGATCACCAGAGTGACCGGGACACTCACAATTCCGCTGCTCGTTCCGATTATCACCGTCCCGGCAAAGAATCCCCGCGTAAGCCCCTGTGGATTCACCGAAACGGCCAAATAGCCAGGTCCCGGCGTCCCCTGCGTGGTCACCGAGAGCCACGCCTGAGGAGTGTCGACGGCTACCTGAAACGAGACGTTATCGGATGGCTGGACCCGGATGAACTGTTTTGGCGGCGGAGGCTCGGAATTCTGGCTGTAGAACGTCAGTGCGGGCGGAGCCACCGTCATGCCGCCCGAAGGCGTCCCGGAGACTGCCCCCGCCAGGGTCAAGATCACCGGAATGGTGGTGGTGACTCCGGCGGATTGAATCTGGATATCCCCCGTATATGTGCCGGCGACAGTGAGCTTCGTTGGATCGACGGTGACCTGGAGCGTTTGGGGAGCATTGAAAGTGCAGGAGGGCGAAGTGTCTGGAATGGCGTTGCAGTTGCCGCCCGCTACGTGAAAAAAGGCGCCGTTGTAACTGATCAGGCTTGCTGTTTCAGGCGTGTTGTCCGGAGCCTGGATGACCAGTTCCTGGGTTTGCGGTACGCTCCCCGCGGTCGTGGCGAATGACAGCGAAGCCGGGTTGACCGACAGAGTTGCGGGAGAAGCGGATATGTTCAGAATCAGGGTGGTTTCGATCTTCGCCGCGCCACTGTAAAAGAGCAGGCTTCCCACATAGGTTCCGGGCACCGAGAGAATACTTGGATTCACCGAAACGGTGAGGTTCTGTGATCCCGTCAATGCACATTCCGCCGCCGGGTTGGGAGTTAGATTGCAACCAGGCGACGAGATGCTGTAGAAGGCAGTATTGTAAGAGGTGGCATATAACACCGCTGCGGTGGTATTGCCGCTCATCGTGAAGGCCAGCGTTTGTGATTGAGCCGCCCCTCCCGGTGAAGCCGTAAAGCTGAGATTGGTTGGGGTCACGGCGAGCGAGGTGGAGTCTCCGCCCACAATCAACGCAGCGTGGATCACGGTCGTGTCGCTGGGGCTTTGTGGTGGGCTCAGCGTCACAGTCCCGACGTACGTCCCCAGCGGCAAGGCAGCCGCGACCGCGGGGTCGGCAGAGATCGAGACGAGCCCGAATCCAGGGGCGCTGTAGGACCCCGCGCCGAAACCCTGGAATCTGAGCCAGTTGGATTGGCTGGCGACCGTGTAGGCGAATGTGGTCAACGCAGGATTGCTGCTGCCCACGCTGGTAAAGGTCTGGAGCGCATTACCGGGATACACGAAGGTGTACGACATCTCGTTGGCGGTGATCGTGCCTCCCGCAGAGACATTGAATAACACGGGGATTACCAGCATGGTGCCCGTACTGGGGGTCAGAAAAATGTGGGCGCTATAGGTCCCCGCGAGTAGGCTGACGGCGCTTGCTTTAACCGACAGGACCGCCGGAGTGGCCGGGCCTATCGATGCCAGACTACCAATCGTGACAGTCGTCATCAGCCATGGCACATCCTGCGAGTATCGGACGGAAAAGGGGCCAGTTAACGCGCTCAGACTGAGAGTCTGAGCAGGCGGGGACTGGCCTGCCGGCGCACTGAAAGTCAGGCTTCCGGGACCGGGAATGAGTGTGCCGGATGGCGATTGAGCGATAAGCGGTGCCGCGATAGTGAAAAAGACGAAGAGGCGCAGACTGACTCTCTGCGACTGGTGGATATCCATGTGGTATTTCCGGACCGACCCTTTAGATTTAGAATAGCCCGAAGAAAGCAACGTCTCTTGGCCTTTGGAGGCAAAGGTGTCGGATTTGCCCTCTTGATGTTACACTAATTTAGGATCTAAAACACTGATATGCCGAGTCGACTCGGCCGGAAGCTGATGTTTTCGATCACGGTGATCGTTATCATCGTGGCGGCAGTCTCCGGGTTGGTGAACGTAAAAACCGAAGAGCGCCAACAGCTCAACACCATCATCCTGGGCGCGGACCAGCTTTCCAAGGGTATTACCAGCGCTACCTGGCATGCCATGCTGGACGATCACCGCGAGGCTGCCTACGAGGTGATGCGCACCATCGCGCTCAAGCAGGGCATCGACCGCATCCGCATGTTCAATCGTGCGGGCCAAGTCATGTTCTCGACCAGCGCCGAGGATACGCGTACCGCCCCGCCGGTTCAGCTCGACCTGACGGCCCGTTCCGTGCGCATTGAACCCGGCCGGCTCGAGATGCTGACGCCGATCTTCAACGAGAAGTCGTGCAGCCAGGCCGAGTGCCACGCGCACCCGGCGGGAGTGAAAGTCTTAGGGGTCCTGGACTTAGCCCTGAACGTGGAGCCATTAGAGCATGAGGTGTCCAGCATGAAGGGCCGCGTCCTGCTGGTGACTGGAGTCGAGATCACCCTCATCAGTCTGTTCATCATCTACTTTACGCGGCGCTTCCTGGACCATCCGATCGAAAAGCTGATTCAAGGCTGCAAGGCGGTCAGCCAGATGGATCTCGACCAGCCGCTCGACATCCTCAACAGCAGCGAGGAATTGGACGATCTGGCGCGCAGTTTCAATCGCATGCGCGACCGTCTGCGCACCGCCGTGGGCGAGATCAATCAGTTCACGCAGAATCTCGAAACCAAGGTGGAGGAGCGCACCGCACAGCTCAAGGTGGCGCAGAAGAAGCTGTTGCAGAATGACCGGCTGGCGTCCCTCGGACAGCTCTCCGCCAGCGTGGCGCATGAGATTAACAACCCCATATCCGGCGTGCTGAACCTTTCCATGCTGATGCAGCGCATGTTGAAGGAGGATGGCATCCCTCCCAACCGGATCGAGGAGTTTCGCAAGTATCTGTCTCAGGTCACCAGCGAGACCGCGCGGGTGGGGCGCATTGTCTCGGACTTGCTGGCGTTCTCGCGGCGATCCAAGCCACAGCGGGTGGCCGCCGATTTGAACAAGATCGTGAGGATGACGCTTTCGCTGGTGCAGCACAAGATGAAGCTGAGCAATGTTGCCGTGGAAGCCCGGTTGGCGGAAGACCTTCCCGCGGCGCAGTGCGATGCTTCGCAAGTTCAACAGGTGGTGTTGAACCTTCTGCTGAATGCCGCCGAGGCCACCCAGTCGAAGAGCGAACGGTGCGTAACGGTTACCACCGCGCCTGGGGACGGGGAGGTGGTCCTGACCGTTTCGGATAATGGCGAAGGAATCCTGCCCGAGAACCTCGCCAAGATTTTCGACCCCTTCTTCACCACGAAATCCGAAGGGAAAGGCGTGGGTTTAGGTCTGGCCGTCTCTTACGGGATTGTTCAGGCCCATGGTGGCGACATCGAGGTGAAGAGTAAGGCGGGTGAAGGCGCCACGTTTACCGTGACTCTGCCGCTCGAGCAGCACCCGCAGCCAGGCGCGCCGCCGCCTCTGGAGTTGGCCCGGAAGGAATGAAGTACCTGTACGTGGGTGCGACGCCCGAGGTGGATCGGGAAGCGCTCACGGCGGTTCGGGACCGGGTGGCCGCCGAGTTCGGCGTGACAGTCCGGGAGATGGCTCTCTCGGAGATTGGCTTTGCCTTCGACCCGGCCCGCCGGCAGTACGGGTCGACCGCCGTGCTCGAGATGTTGATGCGGGTGTGCCCCGCGGATGCCGTGAAGTTCCTGGCGGTTACCGAGCACGACCTGTTCATTCCGGTCCTGACTTTTGTTTATGGACATGCGCAGTTGGGCGGCAAGGCAGCGGTGATTTCACTGGCCCGCTTGCGCCAGGAGTTCTACGGCCTTCCCCCCAATCGCGAGGTGTTTTTGGAGCGCGCCTATAAGGAGGCGCTGCACGAAGTAGGCCACACGTTCGGCTTGGTGCACTGTGCGGATCGTAGCTGCGCGATGGCTCTCGGTACGAACGTGCGGCAGATCGATGGGAAACAGGCCGCGTTTTGCGCGTCCTGTGCGGCCGCGTTGCGAAGGCGGCCCAGGGAGTGAGAGATGAAATCCCACTGGCAGATTCTGGTAGTGGATGACGAAGAGGTGATGTGCGAATCGCTGGCAGCCTGGCTTCGCGAAGACGGGTATCTGGTGGATACCGCTGCCTCGGGCCGCGGCGCCGTCGAAAAGGCGCGAAGCCGCGATTACGCCATTTATTTCGTTGATTTGAAAATGCCCGGCGGCATGGACGGCATCGAAACCATGATGCAGATTCGGCGCCTTCACCCGGACGCTTCTATCATTATTATTACCGCCTACGCCACGGTGGACACGGCGATCACCGCCATGAAAGAAGGCGCCCAGGAGTACATCGTCAAGCCGTGTAACCCGGAAGAGATCTCTCTGTTGGTAAGCCGGATTATCAAGGTCAAAAACCTCCAGCGGGAGAACAGCATTTTGCGCAAGAAGTTGACCCGCCAGTATTCCGTTCACGACGTGGTCAGCAAGAATCCGAAGATGCAGGATATTCTGCGGCTGGCGCAGGAGATCGCAAGCCTGCGCAGTACAGTCCTGATCCAGGGAGAGAGCGGGACCGGCAAGGAGATGGTCGCGCGAGCAATCCATTTTTCGGGCGATCGCGCCCAAGGTCCGTTCATCGCGGTCTCCTGCGCGGCGCTGGCGGAGACGCTGCTGGAATCGGAATTGTTCGGCCACGAGAAGGGCGCGTTTACCGGTGCGACCGGGCAGAAACGCGGCAAATTCGAGATGGCCGACGGCGGAACGTTGTTCCTGGACGAAATTGGCGACATCTCCGCGAAGCTGCAAGTGGACCTCTTGCGTGTGCTGCAGGATCGCTCGTTTTATCGAGTGGGCGGCTCGCAGGAAGTGCGGGTGGACGTTCGCGTGATTGCCGCGAGCCATGTGAATCTGCAACAGGCGGTAGCGGCGGGCAAGTTCCGCGATGACCTGTTCTACCGGCTGAATGTAATTGAGGTGCGCATTCCACCGCTACGCGACCGCCGTGAAGATATCCCCCTGCTGGTGCGCCATTTCATCGAGAAGTTGTCGCCGGAGCTGGGAAAAGAGATTCAGGGGATCTCCGAGGGCGCGTTGCGGGTGTTGATGGATTACAACTGGCCGGGCAATGTCCGCGAACTGGAAAACGCAGTGGAGCGGGCGATGGTGAGCTGCCGCAGTAAGAATCTGGCGGACACCGACTTCTCGTTTCTGGTCCCGGACGGCGATAGTCCGCGGCGAGTTTCCTTCCCCGCCGGTATGAGCCTGGCGGAAATGGAGAAGGTCTTGATTGCCGCGACGCTGGAACGTACCGGCGGCAACATCAAGGAGTCGGCTTCTGTCTTAGGGATTGACCGCTCGACTATCTACGAAAAGATCCGAAAATACGAAATACCGCGCCCATAATAAAGATCGCGCTCACACTTCTTGTTTTCCGGGTCGGGACTTTTGTCGGCGCTTTTCGGGTTCACCACTGAGTCTCCGTGCTTGAGGCACTACTTCCGGCCTCTCATCCCAATGTCTTTCCGGAAATGCATGCCCTCAAATCGGATCTTCGCAACGCCGGCATAGGCGCGCTTGATCGCGGCTCCCAAATCCTGGCCCGACGCCGTGACTCCCAGGACGCGGCCTCCCGAGGTCTCCAACCCCTCGGGCCCGATCCGGGTCCCAGCCTGGAATACCGTCACCCCTTCCGCTTCTGCGGCCTCGATCCCATGGATGGCTTTGCCCGCAGCAAACTCGCCGGGGTATCCGCCCGATGCTATCACTACGCAGACGCTAGGAGCCGCTTTCCAGGAAAGCCGAACTCCATTCAATTTCCCGGTTGCCGCTGCCCAAAGTGACGGAACGAACTCCGATTCCATCCGGTGCATCAGTGGCTGCGTTTCCGGGTCCCCCAGCCTGACATTGAACTCCAGGACTTTTGGACCGTCTGCCGTCATCATCATTCCCGCATACAGGAAACCACTGAATTTGGTGGCTTCGACGGTCGGGTAGATGGTTTTGGTTAGGATTTCGTGGGTCTGGGCGTCCGTAAGAAGAGCACCATCACAGTAGGCTCCCATGCCCCCGGTGTTCGGCCCCTGGTCGCCGTCAAAAACCGCCTTGTGATCTTGACTGGGTTGCAGCGGCACGACGTCGCGCCCATCGCAGAGGGCGATGAAACTGATTTCCTCACCCTGCAAGTACTCCTCGACCACGACCCGGCCCGCCAGCACTCCGCCGGCGGAGAGTGCGTGCTCCGCCTCGACGCGGGACGCTGCGATGACCACTCCCTTACCTGCGGCCAGGCCGTCCGCTTTCAGGACCACAGGGAATCCAAATCGGTCGAGGGCCTTCTTTGCATCCTCGACATTGTCTACGGTCACGAAGTCGGCGGTCGGGATTCCGTGGTTCTGCATAAATGACTTTGCAAAAGCCTTGCTGCCTTCCAGGCGGGCGGCGTCGCGGGTGGGGCCGACGATTGCGAGTCCTTTTGCCCGAAAACGGTCGACGACGCCGTCGACGAGAGGAACCTCGGGCCCCACGACGGTGAGGTCGGGTCGAAGTCGTTCGGCCTGTTCCAGCGGCAGGCATTTCCCGATTTGCGCCATCCCCGGGTTGCCGGGACTTGCCAGAATCTCAACGTCCTCAGATTGCGCCAACTTCCAGCACAGGGCGTGCTCCCGCCCTCCTCCGCCAATCACCAGGATGCGCATCTTACAATAGTGCCATGGCCTCCCCCTACGATGTCGTGGTGATTGGCGCCGGTCACGCCGGGTGCGAAGCGGCGCGCGCCTGTGCACGCATGGGCGCCAAAACCGCCATGATCACCATGAACCTCGACCTGATCGCGCAGATGTCGTGTAACCCCGCGATCGGAGGGATTGCCAAAGGGCACCTGGTTCGCGAGATCGACGCCTTGGGCGGTGTGATGGCCGAAGTGGCGGATGCGGTCGGGATCCAGTTTCGTCTGCTCAATACGAGCCGTGGCCCGGCGGTCTGGTCGCCGCGAGCCCAGATGGACAAGAAGCTCTATCGCGTGCGGATGCGGGAGGTGCTGGAGAAAGAGACGAATCTGCGGATCATGCAGGCGGAGGTCTCTTCGCTGCGCGTGCTAGATGGGCGGGTGACGGGTGTCGAGTTGCGCGATGGCCGGACGGTGGCTGCGGGAGCGGTGGTTGTGACGACCGGGACGTTTCTCAACGGCCTCGCTCACGTCGGGGAAGCCCGTTACAGTTGCGGCCGGAATGGGGAGGCGCCCTCGCAGTTGCTCGGCGACCAGTTGCGCGGTCTCGGTCTCTCGTGGACGCGTTTGAAGACGGGCACTCCCCCGCGCCTCGACGGCCGGACGATTGACTGGAGCCAATTCGAAGCCCAACCGGGCGACGCCGAGCCGACACCATTTTCCTTTCTCACAGGCCGGATCGACCGGACGCAGATCCAATGCCACATCGGGTATACCACAGACGAAACCCGGCGGATCCTTGCCGAGGCGATTCCGCGGTCACCGCTTTATAGCGGGCAGATCGAAGGTGTCGGTCCGCGGTATTGCCCTTCGATCGAAGACAAGATCGTCAAGTTCCCGGACAAGGCCCGTCACCAGATTTTCCTCGAACCCGAGGGCCTCGACACCAATGAAGTGTATGTGAATGGCATGTCGACGAGCATGCCGATTGATGTCCAGACGGCGATGGTCGCTTCTATCCCCGGCCTCGAGAATGCGGAGATGATCCGGCCCGGATACGCCATCGAGTATGACGCCATCGACCCGCGCGAGCTGCGCCACACGCTCGAAGTGAAGTCGATTGCCGGATTGTATTTGGCGGGTCAGATCAACGGGACTTCGGGGTACGAGGAGGCTGGCTGCCAGGGTCTGGTGGCGGGGATGAACGCCGCCTGCGCGTTGGCTGGGAAGGATTCTGTGGTGATCGGGAGGACGGAGGGCTACACCGGGATTCTGATCGACGACCTGATCTCGAAGGGTGCCGAGGAGCCGTATCGCATGTTTACGTCGCGGGCCGAGTTCCGGCTGCACCTTCGGATCGACAACGCGGATCTACGGCTGACGCCGTTAGGGCGGCGGGCAGGACTGGTGACGGACGAGCGGTGGGAGCAGTTCACCCGGAAGCAGCGGCAACGGGAAGTTCTGGCAGGGGCTCTGCAGCGGCACCGTAACGGGCAGTGGCTCAAGCGCCCGGAGGCTTCGATCGGGGAGATTGTGCCCTGGGTGCGCGAGGTGTTGGGGGAGGATCCGGTCTGCGGCGTACTTGCGACGGTGGAGACGGAAGCGAAGTACAGCGGCTATATCGCGCAGCAGGAAAAGCAGATGGAGCGCATGAAAGACGCTGGACGGCGGCCGATTCCTGCGGAATTCGGGTTCGGCGGGATTCCCGGGCTCTCGCGTGAGGTGCAGGATAAGCTGACTCGGGTGCGGCCGACGACTCTGGCGCAGGCGGCGCGGATTCCGGGTGTCACACCGGCGGCAATTGCCATCCTGGATGTGTATCTGAGCCTTGGCCGTGTTTCGTGAAGCGCTGAAGTCTAGTGTTTCGGGCTGGCTGGACCTGCCGGACGAACAGGCCGCTGTCCTGGAGGCGCACTATGAACTGCTCATGCGCTGGAATCGGTCTCTGAACTTGACGGCGATCACCTCTTTGGAGGAGGTGGTGCAGCGCCACTACGCGGAGTCCCTGTTTCTGGCTTCGCATCTGCCCCCAGGCACGCTGCGGATTGTCGATATCGGTTCCGGCCCTGGTTTTCCGGGGTTGCCGGTGGCGGTCGTGCGGCCGGACTGTTCCGTGGTGCTGGTGGAGTCGCATCAGCGCAAGGCGGTCTTTCTGAAGGAGGCGAGCCGCGGCCTGAAGAATGTACGGGTGCTGTCGAGGCGAGCCGAGGATGTGGACGAGAGGTTTGACTGGGCAGTTTCGCGGGCAGTGAGCTATCGGGACCTGGAGGGTAGCCTTTCGCGATTGGGGACGCACGCGGCGTTGCTGACCGGGGTGGAGCAACCACCGGCTTCTTTGGGGTTCGAGTGGCAAGCTCCGATCCCGCTGCCGGACGGGAAGGGGAGATTTCTGCGGATGTCGGCGTGAACTCGGCTGTTTCACGTGAAACAGGTCGCTTTGCTTAACACACGCGGCCCGCACCCGGATATCTCGCCTCAAGAAAGGTTCGATCATCGAGTCGGGGGTGTTTCACGTGAAACAGCATTTTTCCGCTCGGTTTCGCTTCCCAGCCACTCCAAAATCCGCTGTTTCACGTGAAACAGGCAGCGCCAGCAAAACGGCGTCTCACCATGGTAAGCTGGCCGCTTGAGCCGAGTTCTCGCAGTTGCCAATCAAAAAGGCGGCGTAGGCAAAACGACCACCGCCATCAATCTCGCCGCCGCCCTGGCCGCGAATGACCTGAAAGTCCTGGTGATCGACTCCGACCCGCAGGGGAATTCCACCACTGGCCTAGGCGTCGCCAAAAGCCCAGACCGCCCCAGTCTCTACCACGTTCTCCTGGGCGACACGCTCGCCCAAAACGCCGTGCTTCCGACCGAATTCGAGGGCCTCAACCTCATTCCGGCCGACAAAAACCTGGTCGGAGCCAACCTGGAGCTCGTCGACGTCCCAGGACGCGAATATCGCTTGCGAGAAAGGGTCCAAACCCTCCGCCCCGATTACCAATACATCATCATCGACTGTCCACCCGCTCTCGACCTCCTTACCCTCAACGCCTTACTTGCCGCCGATGCCGTCCTCGTGCCCATCCAATGCGAGTTCTTCGCACTCGAAGGAATCTCCGAGTTGATGGACACCATCGATCGAATTCAGGAGTCCTTCCACCATCCTCTCCTCGTCGAAGGCATTCTCCTCACCATGTTTGACGACCGCACCAACCTCACCCGCCAGGTGGCTAACGACCTGAAGGAGTTCTTCCACGACCAGGTCTTCCGCACCGTCATCCCTCGCAGCATCCGGCTGGCGGAAGCACCCAGCTTCGGTAAACCCATCCTCAGCTACGATCCCCGCTCGAAGGGCGCGGAAGCCTATATCCAACTGGCCAAGGAGATTCTCGACCATGAACAAGCACGACAATCCGCGCAAAGCGCTCGGTAGAGGGATTACCACTCTGCTCCCAACCCGGGCCACCGCTCCCGCCACCCCCGCCATACCAGAAGCACAACGCGACGAGACGCCGGTGTCCCTGGCCATCGACGCCATCGAACCGAACCCTCTCCAACCGCGCCGCACCTTTGAACAGCAGCCTCTGGCAGAGTTGGCGCAATCCATCCGCACCAATGGCATCATCCAGCCGCTCGTCGTCCGCAAACAGGGCGATCGCTACCAGTTGGTCGCCGGCGAACGCCGGTGGCGAGCCGCGAAGCTGGCCGAACTCGACCGCGTGCCCGTGGTCGTCCGCGAAATTTCCGACGACCACCTCCTCGAAATTACGCTCATCGAGAACATTCAGCGCGAGGACCTGAACCCGATCGAGACGGCCACGGCGCTGATGCGCATGTGCAACGAACTCAACCTGCCCCCCGACGAGATCGGCCGGCGCACGGGCAAAGATCGTTCCACCATCATGAACTTCATGCGCCTGTTGCAGCTTCCGCAGGACATCCAGCAAATGGTGGCAGAGCGAGCCCTCTCGGCGGGACATGCGCGGTCCCTGCTCAGCCTTGGCACCGCGGAGTTGCAGCGGTCCGTGGCCGCCCGCGCCGTCGCCAACGCCTGGTCCGTCCGGGAAACGGAACGTGTCATCCAAAAAATGTCGGAAGGGAAGAAGCTCAAAGACGCCGAACCGCAAGGCCCTTCCGATCCTAATGTGAAAGCGGCACTCCAGGAACTTCAAAGCCTGCTCGGTACGCGCGTGCGCCTGGTAGAGGGCGCCCGCAAGAAGGGCAAGCTCGAAATCGAGTACTACTCCCATGAGGAACTGATCCGCATCTACGAGATAATCGTGAGAGAACGATGAGCGCGCCTGCAATCAATTGGTACGAGAAACTGCCCGAACTCGGAAGCGATTCCGACTTTGCGGCCCTACGCCAGCTCCTCGAACATTGCAACTACACAACGGAAGCAATTCTGGAGCGTACTGAAACCGGCGATATTGCGAAGTACTGCGCCGCTCCCGAAGGCGGCCGCGAGATCCGCGACACCCTCGACGGGTTGATGGTCCTTTTCTACGACTGCTCCTTCGTGTCGGAAGCGCGCCTGGCCGAAGTCCTGCCGGATGGCAGTTTGGCACTGTTCGACCGACTCGGACTGCTGGTCCGGACCCCCGCACCCGAAGGCATGATCTTCGCCTCGGGAGCGATCCTCCCCGCTTATGGCGTGTGGACCTTGAGCGACCGTGGCCTGGCACCGGACGGTTCGCGAACTCCCTACCCGCACGATGTCGTCTACCCCGGCGTCTTCGAGACCACCAAGCGATTCATCGAAGAACTGCCCTTCACGCCTTGCGACGCGATGCTCGATCTCGGAACGGGAACCGGGGTCGCAGCACTGCTCGGCGCAAGAACAGCGAACCACGTCTGGGCTACGGACATCACGCAACGCTCCGTGCTCTTTACCGAATTCAATCGCCGGCTGAATGGCGCCGACAACATGACGGTGGTAATGGGTGATCTGTTCGAGCCGGTATCCGGACTCACCTTCGACCGGATCGTCATCCATCCTCCCTATGTGCCCGCCAAGATCCGGCGCTCCGATCATGTCTTCGCGGTTTCGGGTGACGACGGGGAACAGATCCTTCGCCGCACCATCCAGGGTCTACCCGCCTATCTTCGTCCCGGCGGACGCTACTACTCAGTCCAGATCGCAACCGACCGTGAGGGCGAAGACCTCGAATCGCGGGTGCGGACGTGGCTGGGCGAAAAGCACGAAGAGTTTGACGTCATGGTGGCGATCCACAGCAAGCGGACTCCTCGAGAATACCTCGCGGAAGAAGAAAAGCGGCTGATCGAGGAGAGCCACAACTGGATCGAGCTATGGGAGCAGACCCATACCACGTTCATCGTCTACGCAACCTTATTAATAGAGCGCCACGCGGAACCCCGGCGAGCCATCACCCGCCGCTCCCATCGCGGCGTTGGATACACGGGCAGGCATCTCGATTGGATCCTGGACTGGCAGAAAGCCCTCGGGCGGGAAGATCATGTGGAAATGCTGCTGGCCTGCCGCCCGGTGGGACGGCCCGAAAACGAACTGATCGTCACGCATCGTCTGGGAGAAGGCGGATTCCAGCCTCGCGAGTTTCGTCTGGAGATCCCGGGGCCGTTCGTTCTGGCGCTGCGTTGTGAAGATTGGCTGCCACGCATCATCCCCGCGTGCGATGGCCAGACAACGTGGGGCGAGCACTTTGCGCGTGCCCGGCAGGAAGGGATTATTCGCGAGGAAGTCCCGGTAGAGGAATTCGCGCGGGCTCTGGGTGTCTTGGTGGCTCTGGGCGCACTGAATCTGGCCTGAGAAGAGTTTCAGGCCATAAAATCTTGTGTGGCGGTTGCCGAATCGACACTTCTGTCGAAACTTTTGGAGTCGCCGCTGAGAACGTCTCCGCGGTCAGACTTGGTGAACGCCCGAAAAGCGTCGACAAGAGTGTCGACGCGGCAGACAGGAGTGTCCGCGCCACGTGCTGTAAAGTAGAGAGCTATGGAGATCCCGCGCAGAGCCTTCCTGGGCGCAGCCGCGTCAGCTTTTGCCTTCGCGCAACGCCCGTCCGTCCCTGAGTCCATTCGCAATCTGAAGCCGATGACCGGCGGCATTCAGCCTATCACCGATCAGGAACGCCAGGCCCGCATCGAAAAAGCCCGCAAGCTCATGCGCGACCACAAGCTCAACGCGCTCGTGCTCGAAGGCGGCGCCAGCCTCTTCTATTTCACCGGTACACGATGGCCGCAGAGCGACCGAACCTTCGTATGGGTGCTCCCGGCACGAGGCCAGCCGGCTTGGATCGTTCCCGATCCCGACCAGGAGCGTGCCCATTCCGCCATCCACATGGGAAGCGATATCCGCGGCTGGGCCGAAGGCGACGGACCCTATCGCAAGATCGCGCAATTCCTCAAAGACCGCGGCGCCGGATCGGGATCGGTCGGCATCGAGGAGCGAGTTCGCTTCGCCGTGTTCGACGGCATGCGCAAGGAGTTATCCGGTGTTGAGTTCACCAGCGGCGACCCGGTCACCGTCGGATGCAGGGTCATCAAATCTCCTGCGGAAATCGCGTTACTGCAGCGGGCTAATGACATCACCATCGCCGCCTACCAGGCCGCCTTCTCCACCATGCATGACGGCATGCCCCAAGGCGAACTGAGCGCCAACATCTCGGCGGCATACGCGGCGCTCGGCGCGCAAGGCAATGCCATGGTCATTTTCGGAAAGTACACCGCCTTTCCGCATGGCAGTATCCAGCCGCAGACGCTGCATGAGGGCGACATGGTGCTGGTGGATGACGGGTGCAGCGTGGAAGGCTATCAGTCCGACATCACTCGCACCACGGTGCTCGGCAAGCCCACTGCCCGCCAGCGCGAAATCTGGAACCTGGAGCGAAAAGCCCAGGACGCGGCCTTGGCAGCGGCGAAGCCGGGTGCCACCTGCGAGTCGGTTGACGCGGCCGCGCGAAATGTCATCACCGACGCCGGTTTCGGGCCTGGGTACCAGGTCCCCGGACTACCGCATCGCACCGGACACGGCATCGGACTCGAAGGCCACGAATGGACCTACCTGGTGAAGGGGAACCAGACGAAACTGGAGCCTGGCATGTGCTTCAGCAACGAGCCGACCATCGCCATCTACGGCGAGTTCGGCGTTCGCCTGGAAGACTGCATGTACATCACGCCCGAAGGGGCCAAGATGTTCACCAGGCAGAGTCCGGCGATCGATCAGCCGTTCGGGTAACGCATTGACGGTGATTCACAAAGGGGAAGCCTAATGCCACAAACTGCCGCAGTTTCCACAGATGTCTATCGTGAGCGCATCGCCAAACTTCAGGAAGCGATGAAGGAGTTTGGACTCGGGGCGATCGTCCTCGAGCCCGGCCCCGCCATGCTCTACCTGACCGGCGTCCGCTGGGGAAAGAGCGAACGCACCTTTGCGGTCGTGTTACCGGTGAAAGGCGAGCCGGTCTGGGTGCTTCCCGGCTTCGAGGAGATGCGCGCCAGGGAACTGATCCACGTAGGCGACGACATACGGGTATGGCAGGAAGACGACAGTCCCTACGCCCGCATCGTCCAAGGAATGAAAGACCGGGGCGTGGGTACGTCAGCGCCGGGCAAAGTCGGCGTGGACGACGCAGCTCGCTTCTTCGTTTTTGACGGAATCCGGAAGCTCGCCCCTAAAGTCGATTACGTGGGGGCGCAACAAGCGCTCAAGGCTGCAGGAGTGGACACGACGCAACCAGCTCGTGGTGGCCGCCGGTAGAATTGACAGTACAAATATGCCGAACCATATTTAGACGGCGCTGTTCATCTTTTGTTAACACCTATTTACCGGAAATTTGGTTAATTTGGAGCCGGATGGTTGTATTGGTTTAACCTGCTGCGGTAAAATCACCCCAATTCACCAAAATTTGTAGGGGGTACAACCGAAGTATGAAGTGTTTTCTCGCGGCCATGCTGTTTACCGCAGCCATGGCTTATGGGCAAGTCGATATCACTTCTGTGACCGGTCAGGTGACCGATCCAACCGGATCTGCCGTTCCCGGTGCAACCGTAATCGCTACCAATTCCGCCACTGGTGCAAAACTCAGCACCGCCACGTCGGATAGGGGCGAATACACCATTCCAGCAATGCCTGCAGGCACCTACAGCGTTTCCGTGTCCAAGGCTGGTTTCAAGACCGAAATACGTGACGGTGTCGCTCTGATCGTTGGCGTTCCCGGTACCCTTAACGTAAAACTCTCCGTCGGCCAAACGTCAGAGACCGTGGAAGTCACGGCGGGAGCCGAAGTGGTGCAAACAGCAACCGCTGACGTGAGCACCAACTTAACAGGAAAGCAATTAACCGATCTGCCGTTCGCCACGCGCAATGCGATCGAGTTGCTTGTAGATGCGCCGGGCACCCAGACGCCCACCAATCCGCGCAGCTCCACGATTAACGGCATGCCCAAGGGCGCGTTAAACATCACCATCGACGGCATGAACACTCAGGACAACAACCTGAAGTCGAGCGATGGTTACTTCAGCTACATCATGCCTTCCGTAGACGCATTGGAAGAGGTCACCCTCACTACGTCGGCGGCCGGTGTGGACAGCACCGCGCAGGGCGGGGCCCAGATCAAGTTCGTCACCCGCTCGGGCACCAACTCCTTCCACGGAGGTGGATTCTGGCAGGATCGCAACACCTTCTTCAACGCCAACTACTTTTACAACAACCAGCTCGGTTTGCCCCGCGATATCGTCAAGCTGAACCAGTACGGCGGCCACGGCGGCGGCCCCATCAAGAAGAACAAAGTCTTCTTCTTCGGCAACGTCGAGATCTATCGCTTCCCCGGCACCAACGCCTACAGCCGAACCTATCTGACCCCGAGTGCTTCAAACGGCATTTACACCTATAAAGACTCCTCGGGCAATATTCAGAACGTCAACCTGCTGCAGCTCGCCGGCGCCAACCAGGCGCCCGCCGGAACCCGTGCCTACACTACCACCCTCGATCCGACTTTCGCCAAGACCTACGCACAGGAACAGCAACTGGGCGCGAGCGGCGTCGTAAAGAACAACCAGTCGAGCAACGACTACAACACCCTCACCACCACCTATCAGCCGACCGGTACGGACTCTCGCGACTTCTACACTTTCCGTCTCGACTACAACGTGACCTCCAAGCACACGTTGTCCTTCGTCTACAACTACGACAAGTACGTTTCTGTGCCCGACTTCCTCAACGGCATCGTGCCCGTCTTCCCCGGCTCCGGTACAGTGCTTTTCTCGAACGTCAATACCGGCCAGCGCAGCAACCGTTTCGACGGTACGATCTCACTGCGTTCGGTGGTCACCAACCGGATGACCAACGAGTTCCGTGCGGGATTGAATGGCGGCACTGTTCTCTTCTTCGATGCGATCGCACCGGGATTGTTCTCCCCGTGGCGTGGATACACTCCGAGCTTCGCCAGCCCCGGAACCGGCCTCTCCAGTATCACCACCACGTCCGGTCCGCAGCGCCGCAACGCGCCGGTCAAGAACATCGGCGACACCGTGACCTGGGTAAAGGGAAGTCACCAGCTCAGCTTCGGTTACAGCTACGATCAGATCAACCTGTTCCAGGTGATCGTCGGCCGCTCCCAGATCCCATCGATCTCATTAGGCATCGCGTCGAACGATCCGATCTTCAACGGCAGCACCAACATCTTCACCGCTGCCAACCTGCCCGGCTCCAACTCCACGCAGCAAGGCCAGGCGGCCAACCTGTATGCCGATGTCACGGGCCGTGTGTCGAGCATCACGCAACAGTTGGTGCTGAGCGAAGCCAACAAGCAGTACGGGATCGCGGCCCCCATCGATCGCGATCATATGCGCGAGCTGGGCTTCTTTGTGCAGGACCAGTGGCGCATCGCCCCGAATCTGACTGCGACGCTCGGCCTGCGTTATGAGAAGCAATTCGCGTTCGTAAATCAGGACGGCTTGTATTCGGCGGTCAGCTACCCCGGTCTCTGGGGGGTCTCGGGTGTGGGTAACCTCTTCCAGCCGGGCAACCTGAGCGGCGTCGCGCCGACCTACGTACCGATCACGTCCAGCCCGTACACTCCTCCGGGAGTTTTCGCGCCTTCCGTCGGACTCGCATGGACGCTGCCGGCTAAGGAAGGATTCCTGAAGATCCTGACTGGAAGCCACTCCGGCGCCACGGCGGTATTGCGCGGCGGCTACGCCATCGCTACGGTTCGCGAAGGCATGAACGTCTACCAGAGCCTTTTTGCCCAGAACCAGGGCATCACGATCGACGCCTCGGTTTCGCCGACCACTTACCCGGCTAACTTTGGCCCCGGCGGCAGCGTCAATTTCAGCGACCCGACGCTCCCGTCCCGCATCTCCAGCCTGCCGACCACTCCCAGCTACCCGATTCCCGCCAGCTTTACCACCAGCGTGAACGGATTTGACCCCAATCTCAAAACGGGATACGTGCAGAGCTGGAATCTCAGCTATCAGCGCGAGCTCGATCGCAATACCGTGCTGGAAATCCGTTATAACGGAAACCACGGAACGGACCTGTGGCGGCAGATCGGCCTCAACGAAGTCAACATTTTCGAAAATGGTTTCCTGAGCGAATTCCAAACCGCCCAGAACAACCTGGCGATCGCGCGCGGCGGCAACATCACCAACGCGACGACCAACAATTATGGGAACCAGGGATTGCCCGGCCAAAAGAATATCCCGATTTTGCAGACGGCTATCGGCAATACCACTGACACGACCACTGCCACCAACCTGATGCTCGGTGCAGCGGGAACCGTGGCCAACTCCATCGCCACCAACGCGGCCCGTATGGCCTCTTTGACGGCGGCTGGTTATCCGGCCAACTTCTTCGTGGTCAATCCGACCGTGGCAGGCGGCGGCTCGTATGCTTTGACCAACTCCGGGGCTACCTACTACAACGCCGGAGTCGTGGAAGTACGGCGACGTCTCTCTTCTGGCATCCAACTCCAGGGGAGTTACACGTTTGCAAAGGCTCTCGGCAATGGCGCGACGGCCAGCTCCAGCGACTTCTCCACGCCGACCACACTACGCAATCGCGGGCTCGATAAGGTGCCGGAAGCCTTCGATATCCGCAACGCGATCAAGATCAACAGCATCTACGAGCTGCCGTTCGGACCGGGGAAGCGTTTCAATTCCTCCAACGTGGTGGCACGCAAGATCATGGAAGGCTGGCAGATCGCTGGCGTGGCCCGATTCCAGTCCGGAACCCCGCTCTTCTTCAGCGGACTCGGCACGTTCAACAACAACGGCGCCACCGGACAGGGCGTGATCCTGCACAACATCACGCAGTCGCAGATTCAATCCATGGTTGGTATCTATAAAACCAGCCTGCCTGGTCCGAACGGCGGCATCATCTATTACCTGCCGCCGCCGAGCACTACCTCCACCTCCGGGCTGAACAGCTCCAACAACACCAACCTGCTCTACAACACCCAGGCGGCGTTCAACGTCAACGGTTTGACTCCCGCCCAGGTGAACCCGAACGCTCCTTACATCGGACCGGCGCCTGCCGGCCAGCTCGGCGATGAGATCTACTTCTATCTCCCCTGGCAGCGGCACTTCGACGTCAACCTGCAGAAGACCACGCGCATCAAGGAAGGCGTCAATCTGCAGATTCGGGTGTCGGCCCTCGATGTTCTCAACTTGACCAACTTCCTGCCTGGCAGCGGCAACACCAGCTCGACGTTCGGCCAGGTCACTTCGGCGTACCGGGATATTTCCGGTACGGTCGATCCGGGCGCCCGCATCATCGAGTGGCTGGTTCGGGTCAACTTCTAAGTAGCGCAGGCCCTGGTGCCTGCTTCGGGTCCTTTGTGATGAATATCATTGACCGGCGAGCCTTTCTTTCAGGGCTCGCCGGTTCATTCCTTGCAGCAACTTCCGCTCCCGCCCATCCCGCCACGGAGCAAACCGGAACCTGTTGGTTGGATGTCGCCGCACCCTTCGTGGTGGTCGATCGCGATCTTAAAATCTCCACCGAGATCCTCCTCACCGCCACCTGCTTCCCAGGTGTCGACGGATATATCAATCCGAGGAACGCCACGGAGTACGAAGTCCTGGTCTACGACGCGTCCGGCAAGGACGTGCGGCTCGACCGCTCTAAGCTCGAAATCCCTTCGCTGCACCCGACCCTGTTGAATCTGCAGCAACTGTCCGGGCGCGATTCCTTCTTCGGAGGGGCGCGTATCCGCGTCGCGCCGTCGCCACACCAGGTGCCGCGAGCCGGCGACCTGTTCAGTGCAGGCTTCGTCCGCTGGAACCTGCCTCGCAATTTCGATAACGTCCACGCGCATCCGGCACCGCCGCAACAGGTGGTGGGACGATTCAACTACTCGATGCCCTTTCCGGCGCTGGACGAATACCACTGCGCGTTTGCGCTCTTCAATCCCAATGACGACGCGTCGTTCGGCCTGGTCCGGGTGGTCGATCGCATGGGCCAGACGGTGGTGCAGCGGCGTTACGAGTTGCGTCCTCATCAGACCACTTTGTACTCGCTCGCCGATCTGAAGACGGCCGATTCGCCTGGTGAAGCCTTGGCGATTGTCCCTCTGGCGGAGCCGAAACTCCGTGATGGCGGAGTGGTCGTGGTGCGCAATGAGAGCGACAGGGCGTCGTTCGCCTACACGATCATGAAGGGCCGCGAAGGCGACAGCTTCACGGTGGAGCATCCCCTGCACTTCGCCGCCGACGCTCCGGTGAAGCCGGCGCGCGCGACTCCTTACGGTCCGAACCGTTCCTATCCTGCGCAGGCGTTGCTCTACACTCCAATGCTGTTCCGCGGCGTTCGTGTGGGCGATCTGCAACTCGATTCGCGCTTCTACCTGAGCTCGAGCCGCTGGCAGGAGGAGGCGCTGTGGATGCTTCCGCTGGTGAGCAACAGCGAAGGCCAGGTAGCGTGGGCCTCGAACCACGACGATCAACTCGCCAAACGCGTGGCGCCGTCCGGCCTCACCGATCAGGGCCTGGTGCGGCTTACCGAATTCCAGAGCTGCCGCATCGATGCACGGGGTCTGCCGCTGCCTGATGGCTTCTCGGGCGGGTTCGGCGTGGCGACGATTCCGAAGACCTCGCATTCGCTGCTGAAGGTCGAGGTGCGCGCGACCACTTGGGGTCGGGTCGCGTTTACCCATTTCCGGCCTGGCGGCGCATCGGCCAAGGCTTATCGCGAGGTCGACAATCGCGGCGGGCTGGCGACCGACTATATTGTCTCGGGCGTCCACGTGATCGGCACGGCGGCGAATCGCAAGCGCGATTGCCTGCTGGCGATCATGAATATCGAATTCGAAGAAGAGCGGGCGGGCGCGCCCAAGCTGCAACTCTTCGGACCAACGGGCCTGGTGGCAGAGAAGCAATTGGGCGACTTCCCGCCGTTGGCCTGCCGGCATTTGCGCGTGTCGACGCTCTTTCCCGAGGCGCAGAGCGATCCCGAGCATCCTTATACAATCAGGATGCAAGTGACGGGCGCGATGATGATCGTCTCCGCATTACATATCGATTACGAGCGCCGCGACATCGCTTTGGAGCACGGGTCGGACAGGCACTCCACGTTCCAAGATTTCAAGTGTTAATGAACGGGGGGCCGGACGATCTGGCCACTGTGAACCCCTTTGTGTTGCAATCTCCCAAAACCCGGAATTCCGGGGAGACCGGTGAGTCCTGCGTGTACGGATTTTGCCTTTAGAGGGCAAGTGTACTGCAGTGCGCCGCGGATCAGCGGGGCACTGCGAGCGACCTGCCTGCCTGAGATGGCAATGTGGTGACAGTGATGAGCTGATTGAATCAGAGCAATGAGCAAAGAGAATCTCCCAGAAGGATGGAGTGAAGAGAGAATTCAGAAAGTGCTGCTTATTACGAGCAGCAAAACGAGGAGGATGCTCTCATAGAGGACGAAGCCGGCGTTGAGTCCTCCGAAACCGTTATGAGCGTCCCCCACGACCTCGTCCCCAAGGTCCGGGAACTGATCGCAAAGCACAATCGTTAAGTGGCCCGGAGGGCACACCTACGAGTCGGGCCTTAAACGTCAAAGTGAACCTTGCCGGCAGGGCACTGCCGTAGGGCGTCCACGCTCGTCGGCGTTCGGTTTGTGCGAACGCACGGATCTGTGTGTACCATGGTCTTGGGGGATCGCCCCTGGGACCATGCCGTCTTTCGCGCAGAGTACGCCGACGAAAACGCGGAAGGATTTTCAGCGCTTGACTGAATTGCGAGCGAAGGACGCGACTACGTTGGCAAGGAGCCGTAATCAGCAGGGGGCCTATTACCTCGCAGGCCTCGCGGTCGAATGTGCTCTTAAGGCATGCATTGCCAAGAAGACCAAACGGCACGACTTCCCTGCTGATGCGAAACACGCCGGAAGAGTTTACTCTCATGATCTGATGGAGCTCCTGAAGTTGGCAGGCCTCGACACTCAACTCGACAGAGACATGAGAAACAATCCGCAGCTTGCGGCGAATTGGGGTGTGGTCAAGGCTTGGAGAGTTGATTGTCGATATGAAACCTCCGGGCTTAACGGGAAGGACATGGTCGACTCTTTGGATTCACCAGATGGGGTGCTGACATGGATCAAGCTACGTTGGTAAGAGAGGACTGGGTTGTCGAGGCGCAGGTGTTGGAAGCGCTTGACCGAGCAGGCGTCCCCGTAACCTTGTGCGAGTGGAATTATGTCCCGCAGCTCGAAGAGTGGCAGCTCATTGTCGCGACACCCTGGCACGATAGCAAAGGCCCTCGCACCGCCTACAGAGCCGTCGTTGATGCCCTTGAAAAGGCGGGCGTATACCAGCGCATACCAATCCGGCGCGTGTATCTGAAAAGTCCGGATGATTCGCTAGTCAAACTCCTCCAGCAGGAATACCGAACGCCATGGGATGGCTCCGTTCACATTCTCCGGAACCACGGAAACGGAAAAGCGCAGGATTACTCGCTCGTTTTCACTCCGATCACGCGCGCCGACTTCGCGCCGGTGCAGCGTTTCTCAACCCTAGATGATCTCAGCGAATTCTTGATCGAGGACTTGCACTTGAGCCCGAGCGCCTCCCAGGGCGCCTTGGATGAGATGAAACGCACCGGAGCGGGTTCGATATATCCTGTTACTTTGACGACGCGCCAGTTAAAGAAACTCGGATTATCCTAGAGATTTAAAAGGGCTTTTGAAATTGGTCTGACTGAACGTGCCGAAGAGCTGGCGCCACGCCTGAATACGCGTCAAGGGACAGCAGGTTAAAAGACCTGCGAGGCGGTTGAATGGGTGGCACGGGGTTGTTGCCATCTCGGACTCTTGCCACTCTCAACTGGTCGAAGTTTTAACCGCAGGCGAAGCCAAGTCGCGGGCGAAGTGGTTTTGCACGCTCATTTTTTAACCCTTATGACGTGGCGGGAGAGGAAAGCAGGACCGACCCTCCACTGAATTAACGTCAACTCTCCTCGTTAACTGCCAAATAACACGCCCTTTACTTGTGCACTTCTCGAACTCCGTGCCAGAGTCAGAACTAAGCACTCGCTCGCGGAGGGATCAAATGAGGAAGTTACTGACGTTAACTGCTGCACTCGTTCTGTGCGCCGCCATGTTGTCGGCACAGGGCAATACCGCTGCCCTGAGCGGTACCGTCTCCGACCAAACCGGCGCCGCCGTTCCGGGCGCTGAAATCGAAGTTATGAACGTGGCCACCAGCCTGGTGGCGAAAACCACCGGCAGCGAGCGCGGCGAATGGTCCGTCCCTTCCCTGCCCGCCGGCACCTACAAAGTCACCGTCACCAAGCCGGGATTCAAAGCCGCTACCGTCCCGAGCGTCGTCATCGAGGCGGGTGTTCCCGCGTCGATCCCGGTACGACTTGAGGTCGGCCAGGCGACCGAGACCATTAACGTCACCGCCGGCGCCGACATCGTCCAGTCCGCCACCGCGGAGGTCAGCAACACCATGACCGGCCGCCAGCTTACCGACCTTCCCTTTACCACGCGTAATGCCGTCGAACTGTTAGTCAACGAACCGGGCACCGCGACGCCGACCACGCCCCGAAGCTCGTCAATTAACGGACTTCCCAAAGGCGCGTTAAACGTGACCATCGACGGTATGAACTCGCAGGACAACATGCTGAAATCGAGCGACGGCTTCTTCAGCTACCTGTACACTCCGGTCGATGCCGTGGACGAGGTGACCATGACCAGCTCCGCTGCCGGTGTCGACGCTACCAGCCAAGGCGCCGCTCAGATCAAGTTCATCACGCGGTCCGGCAGCAACCAGTTTCACGGCGGAGTCTTCTGGCAGGTGCGCAATACCGATCTCGACGCCAACTACTATTTCAACAACCAGATCGGCACGCCGCGCGACGTCATCAAGCTCAACCAGGGCGGCTTCCACGTGGGTGGCCCGGTGCTCAAGAACAAGCTCTTCTTCTTCACCAACTACGAACTTTACAAGCTGCCTGCGACGCAGAACTACAAGCGCACCATCCTGAGCCCCGCTGCCTTGCAGGGCAACTACCAGTACACTGCCAACGGCCAGGTGAACTCGGTGAATCTGTACTCGCTGGCGGCTGCTGCCAACCCGTCGCTGCCGTCGGGCACGCGCGCCTATCCCACGACACCCGATCCGATCCTGCTGTCGACTTTTAACCAGATCCAGCAGTTGGCCGCCGGCGGAATCGTCACGCCTAACGCCTCGAATGGCGACTACTCGACGCAGACGCTGACGTACCAGCCCAACGGCAAGCAGAACAACTGGTTCTCCACCTCGCGCCTCGACTACAACGTCACCCAGAAGCACTCGCTCTCGCTCGTTTACAACTATGACTACTACCTGGCCACGCCGGACTTCCTGAATAACGTGGTGCCGGCGTATCCGAATACCGGTACCGTGCTTGGCACGAATGTCGAGACCGGCCAGCGCAGCAATCGATTCGGCGGCACGCTCACCTTGCGCTCTTCTCTCACGGCGCGCCTCACCAACGAATGGCGCGGCAGCCTGAACGGCGGATCCGTGCTTTTTTTCGACGCCCTTAACGACGGCCTGTACAGCATGTGGCGCGGCTTCATCCCGACCTTCTCGGGCGGCACTGGCGTGAACGCACTTTCGGGTGTGACCACGTCCACCAGCGCCCAGCGGCGCAATACACCCACCAAGGAAATTGCCGACACGGTGTCGTGGGTCAGAGGCTCGCACCAGTTCAGCTTCGGCGGAAACTGGGACCAGGTGAATGCTTTCCAGTCGATCTCGTTCACTTCGGTGATGCCGCAGATCTCGATGGGCATCGTCAATGGCGACCCCATCATCACCGGCGCCACCAACATCTTCAGCGCGGCGAACTTCCCGGGCGCCACGCAGAATCAGTTGAACCAGGCGGAGGCGTTGTACGCCGACCTCACCGGCCGCGTCAATACCATCACCTCGCAGGTGGCGCAGGTCACGCAGGGCAACTACCAGTTCGGCACACCGACTGTGGACCGCGATCAAATCCGCGAGTTCGGCCTCTTCGCAAGCGATACCTGGCGCGCGCTTCCCAGCCTGACCATCTATGCCGGCCTGCGCGTCGAAAAGCAGGGCCAGTTCGTCAATACGAATAATCTTTACAACTCCGTGGGCGGGATTGCGGGTATCTATGGCATTTCAGGCGTCGGCCACCTGTTCCAGCCGGGCGTACTGGATGGACAAAATCCGACTCTGACTCCGATCAGCCAGGACCCTGGATATTCTATTCCTGCCCGCTATGCGCCGTCAGTCGGCGTGGCGTACCAGTTACCCGGCATGACCGGAGTGCTGGGCGCGATCTTTGGGCACCACAACGGAGCCACCGTGATCCGCGGAGGCTATAACATCTCGACGGTGCGCGAAGGCTTCCAGGTGTTCGTTTCGTCCCTGGGGGCGAATCCGGGCATCAGCGTGAGCACGACAGTTTCGAACGCCACTTTCCCGCAGAACTTCGGACCGGCAGGCAGCGTGCAGTTCAGCGATCCCAGCCTGCCGACGCGTCCGCCCAGTCTGCCGCCGACGCTCGCGGGAGTATCGCTCTACGATTTCGACCCACATCTGAAGTTGGGCTACGCGCAGAGCTGGAACATCGGCGTGCAGCGCGAGTTGAGCCGCAACACCGTGCTGGAGGTCCGCTACACCGGCAATCACGGAACCGACCTGTGGCGCCTGTTGAATCTCAACGAGACCAACATCTTCGAAAACGGCTTTCTCACCGATTTCCAGAACGCGCAAAACAACCTCACGATCGCGCGCAATACCCCGGCGGGGAGCGTTGCCGGCGTGAGCAGCGGTCCCACGTCGATCAATTTCGGCAACCAGGGCCTGCCCGGACAGAAGAATCTTTCGATCATCCCTGTCGCGATCGGCTCGTCTTCCGACACCACTACGGCGAACAACTTGGTCTACAACCAGGCGGGTACGCTGGCGGTGGCGATCGACGGCAACACCACACGCATGAACAACCTGATCAAGGCAGGCTTCCCTGTCAACATGTTCCAGGTGAACCCGGCAACCGCGGGTGCTAGCGTGTTTATTCTAAACAATACCGGATCGTCGTACTACGATGCCGGGCAGGTGGAACTGCGTCGGCGGCTGGCGGCAGGGTTGCAAATCGATGGCAGCTACGTCTTCTCGAAGGCGCTTTCGGTGGGCGCCACCAACAGCTCCAGCGACAACCAGACCGCGGTCACGATCCGCAACCTGCATCTCGACAAGGGCCCGTCGGCGTTCGACATCCGCAATGCGATCAAGTTCAACTCGATCTACGAGCTTCCGTTCGGCGCCGGCAAGGCGATGCTCAACGGAATGCACAACGGCGTGGTGAAGCAACTGGTCTCGGGATGGCAGCTGGCGGGCGTGGTTCGACTGCAATCGGGCACGCCGCTACAGCTCACCGGTCTGGCGACGACGACTCAGAATGCGACCTCCGGTGTAGTGCTGCACAATATCTCGCTTTCGCAACTGCAGTCGGAAGTGGGGATCTATAAGACGAGCTACGCGGGTCCGAATGGAGGGAAGATCTACTACCTGCCGCCACCCACCTCGGATGTCGCGGCGAGCACGGCGAACATTACGAGCGCCAACAATACGAACCTGATCACCAACAGCCAGGCGGCCTTCGGTGTGAACGGACTCTCGTACACGCAGGTCAATCCGAATGCGCCCTATATCGGGCCGACCGCGGCGGGACAGGTCGGCTGCATCTGCTATCTGTATCTGCCTTGGCAGCGCCATTTCGATCTCAGCTTGACGAAGCATACGCGGATCAAGGAGAAGGTGGACGTGGAGCTGCGGGTGCAAGCGCTCGACGTGCTCAATCTGACGAACTTCCTGCCGAATAACGGGCCTACCAGCGCGACCTTTGCGCAGGTGACGACCGCGTACCGCGATATTAACGGCACGGTGGATCCGGGGTCGAGGATCATAGAGTTCGTCTTGCGGGTGAATTTCTAAGGGCGCTCGGGCTGGTGGTTCAAGTCCGGGAACGGGAAACTCAATGGGCGCCGATGAACACGGATGAACACGGATGATGGGGTGGCGGCTGAATAATGTTTGCGGCGGATCTGGTGGACGCGCGAAAAGCGTCGAGAAGAGTCTCGACGCGGCAAACAGGGTGTTTGCGCCACAACGGGCTCCTTTTGCGTTAAAGTAGGCATGAATCGCAAAAGGAGGACCCGATGGACGCATTTCGCGCTACCCGGCGCAAGTTTCTGGCATGGGGCAATGCACTCTTCGCGGCAGGCCCCTTGTCGGCCGCCGATACGCACAAGGCTCCCAGTGAAGGCGAAGACTACTACGATAAGCTCGGTGTCGCCAAGATCATCAATGCCGCCGGTACCTACACTGCGCTGACGGCATCCACCATGCCGCCTTCGGTGCAAGCCGCCGTCGCTCGAGCCGCGAAGCATCCGGTCCGTCTCGCCGAGCTGCACAAAGCAGCCGGCGAGTATCTCGCGAAGCAACTGCGCTGCGAGGGTGCGCTCGTCACCGCCGGCGCCGCCTCCGCTCTCACGCTCGGCACCGCCGCCTGCGTCACCATGGGCAAGCGCTCCGCCGTCCGCGCAATTCCGACGGACATGAGCGGGTTGAAAAACGAAGTCATCGTCCAGAAGACCCACCGCTACGACTACGACCACGCGCTCTCCAATTGTGGCATTCACTTCGTCGAAGTAGAGACGCTCGCGCAGTACGAGGCGGCCTTCAACGATCGCACGGTGATGTGCCATTTCTTCAATGCGGCCGACGGAGGACAGATCTCGCGCGAAGATTGGATCCGGGTAGCGCACAGTCACGGCGTGCCGTGCTTCAACGACGCCGCGGCGGATGTCCCGCCCATTTCCAATCTCTGGAAATACACCGAAATGGGCTTCGACCTGGTGACCTTCTCCGGAGGCAAGGGCATTCGCGGTCCGCAGAACGCGGGGCTGCTGCTGGGCAAGAAGGAACTGATTGCCGCCGCGCTGCCGAACAACAGTCCCAACTCCGATTCCGTTGGCCGCGGCATGAAGGTGGCCAAGGAGCAGATTGTCGGCATGGTTGCGGCCGTCGACTGGTTCCTCTCGCAGACCGATGCCGGAATGGAAACCGAGTTCCGCCGCCGCGCCGACCGGATCGCCGCGCAGCTCAAGGGACTGCCCACGCTGGAGTCGAGCGTCGTGATTCCGGATGTCGCCGCCAACGCCGTGCCGCACCTGCTGTTGAAGTACGATCCGCAGCGCTTGAAGATCGCGCCCGCCGCGGTCGCCGCCGAGCTGCGAAAAGGGACTCCGAGCATCGAGCTGAATCCCGCTACCGGCAAGAAACGGGTCGGGGGACTGCCTTCCGATGAGAACACGATCGTGGTCGGAGTCTGGATGCTCGAGCCCGGCGAAGAGTTAGTAGTCGCGCGCCGATTGCGCGAGGTACTCGGAAAGGCAGCGAACGCGTGAGACTGATCGGGAGCTTGCTCCTAGTCGTCGCTCTTCTGCCGGCGCAGAGGGGACAGCGCGGAGGCAACAATCCATTTCCCGGCGGCACGAATCCCGATGGATCGCTGCGTCCCACGCCGCCGGTGACGCGCCTCTTCTCGCAGGATGCTTACACCGAGTACGCTATCCTCGCGCCAGGCAGCGAGCAATTCCGCATCCGCTTCTGGCCGGAAGAGACGCGGGTGGGAGCGACCGAACTGGTCAATGCGACACGCGGAGGCAGCGAAGGCACCGACATCGAAGTCTACGACCCGCGCACCGGGAAGCCGCTCAAGTTCACCTACCAGCAGCAGGGCGACGATCCCGAGAATCACGCCATTCACGCCACGCTGCCGATCCCGGTGCCGGAAGGCGGAGTGGGGCGCGTGCTGATCTACAAGACCTACAAAGATCCGCGCACCTACATGATGCACGGTGACGACATTGTGTGGGTGCGCAGCTTAAGCGGCTACCGGTTGGGCGTGCTGCTGCCCAAGGGCTTTTCGTTTCTCTCGTCGAATGTGGCGGCGCAGCTCAGTACTACGCCGGAGGGCCTGTTGAAGCTGGCCTTCGCGAATCCCAGCGGGCAGAGCAATCCGGTAACGATCCACGCGCGTCCCACCACTACGAAATTCACCCCAGCGCCCTATACCGACATGTTCTTCGACGACATCAAGACGCTCTACGACCTGGACAGCCCCGAGAGCCACAACATCCACGTCGAACAGACCTACAGCGACTTCCGCAAAGGCGAGAAGGCGCGCCTCGATTCGCTGGCTTACCTTGACCTGCATGACCTGAAGGTCGTCGATCTGGACACGGCCAAAGCGCTGCCGTTGTCGAAGGACGGCAAAGTGCTCTCGGCGAAGCTGGAAGTGCCGATCGTGGAGGATCGGCAGAGCACGCACATCCGCATCAACGGAACGCTCAACGATGCGGGATACCTGGTGCGCAACGGCGACCTGATCTTCGATCGCACCCTGCACGGCCTTCGCAATACGGTCCTCCTGCCGGCAGGATGGGAGGTCTCCGCGATCTCACAGTCCGGAACCATCGGCATGTACCAAGGGCGCGCCTTCGTCGCGTTGATCAATCTCAACGCCGAAAACAACTATCGCGTGACCATTCACGCCTCAAAGCGAACCGGAGATAGCAACAAATGAGACGCCGAGTCGTAGCATTCACGCTGCTGGCCTGCTTCAGCGCGGCTGCCGCATTCGCGCAGGACCCTTCCCCGACCCTCTCGCCGGAAGAACGCATGAAGTGGTTCCGCGAGGCCAAATTCGGGCTCTTCATCCACTGGGGCCTCTACGCGATTCCCGCCGGCGAATGGAAGGGCCAAGCGATCCCGGGCATCGGCGAGTGGATCATGCATGATGCCCGGATCCCAGTCGGCGAGTATGAACAGCTCGCCAAGCAGTTCAACCCGGTGAAGTTCGATGCCGACGCCTTCGCGCAGCTCGCGCAGGATGCCGGCATGAAGTACCTGGTGATCACCAGCAAGCATCACGACGGCTTCGCCATGTACCATTCCACGGTGAGCAAGTACAACGTCTTCGATGCGACGCCGTTTCACCGCGACGTGATCAAGGAACTCTCCGCTGCCTGCGCACGCCACGGCATCCGCTTCGGCGTGTACTATTCGCAGGCGCAGGACTGGCATGAGCCCAACGGCGCCGGCAACACCTGGGATTTCGGTCCGGACGAAAAAAAGGACTACGACCAATATCTGCGCAGCAAGTCGGAGCCGCAGGTTCGCGAACTTCTCACCGAGTACGGGCCGATCTGCCTGATCTGGTTCGACACGCCGCGCATGATGAGCGGCGAGCAATCGGGACGCGCGCAGCGTTTCGTCGATCTGGCGCGTTCGCTGCAGCCCAACACGCTCCTGGATGGCCGCCTCGGGATCAAGGGCGACTATCGATCGATGGGCGACAACGCGATTCCGAATACCGTGGTGCATGAGGATTGGGAAGTGCCGGCCACGCTGAATCACACCTGGGGATTCAAGAAGGACGATACGGATTGGAAGACGCCCGAAGATCTCACGTTCAAGCTGGTGGACATCGTGAGCAAAGGCGGAAACTATCTGCTTAACGTGGGACCCACGGCGGAAGGGCTCATCCCGCAGGCCAGCCAGGACAATCTGCGCGCGGTGGGACGGTGGCTGAAAGTGAATGGCGAGGCGATTTACGGTGCCGGCCCCACGCCCTTCGGCCCGGAGTTGGGCGAGGTGGACAACACTACGCACGATAAGAAGGGCAATCCGGGATTCAAGATCGCCAAAGACTGGCGCTGCACGACGAAGCCCGGCAAGCTCTACATCACGATATTCAAGTGGCCCAGCGATTCGTTCGAACTCGACAAGGTTACGGGGAAGGTGACAAAGGCGTACCTTCTGTCGGACGCGCGCCACACGGCTTTGAAGGTGCAACAGAAAGCTGATAAGGTCAGCGTCTCGCTGTCCGGCAAGACGCCCGGCGAAATCGCCACGGTGATGGTGTTGGAAACGCGCAACTGATCGGCATCAGAGCATGACAGGAGCAATGCTCCTGCAGGCCTTTCAAACCGGCCATAGCCGCGTGCCTGCGGGGCCATTCTGGCTTGGAGTTTTTGTGCTGTGGGTGGCTGTCCTCATCTGGTCCAGCCGCGAACACTCCAAGGGCAAAATCGAGAAAGCACTGAAGCGTGCACGCCAGGACCTCGTCGACGCCGATTATACGTGGCGCGATGATTCGGCCTATCTTCTGGCGAGGGCTGAGGAGACGCTGGCGCGCATTGTCAAGAAGCATCCTGGCCACGCTCAAGCGTTGCATCTATTGGGTGCGACGCTCACGAGGCAAGCCATGAAAGCGGAAGTGGCCGCGGCCGATCTGCTCTTCCAGAGCGCCGAAACGCGATATGCACAGGCGCTCGCAATCGATCCCACCGTGCCCTCGCTCTTTGTGGATCGCGCCGGTGGTTTGATCCGGCGCTCATTCCTGCATTCGGGAGAATCCGGCGTCCCGTATCTCGCGCACGCCATCGCGCTTTGTGAACAAAGAATCCACGAACGGCCACTGGATCCGCAGGGCCATAGCACGCTCGGCTATGCGCTTTGTGCTCATGCGAGCCGGATGTCCAACGGGCATGTCCAGCCAGTGTACCAACGAGCGGAGGGGAGCTTCGAAGTTGCACTGAAGCTGCGACCGGACGACACGATAAGGATCGCGCTGGCCTTCGCATGGCTTCGGCACGCGCGCACACTGGAGCCGCAAGACCAGGAGCCGCTCCGCTCGAAGGTGGCGGAGATCTGCGGTTCCGTTCTGGAAAGGATTCCCTCGCATCCCCGCGCGCTGCTCTGCCGCGCTTACGCGCTTTTCGATCTCGCGAAGCGTGGCTGCAGCGAGGCGACAGCCCGTCTGATTGCGGCGACATCCCGTCAATTCGATGCCGCTGCGGAGTCCGGCAGGGATGTACGGGAACTCTTGGAAGGCCGCGGCGTACTGCTGTGGGCGCAGGCGCTATGCTGTGAAGGTGCTGAATCGACGCGCTTGCTTCGCGAAGCGCAGGAACGATTCGTCGAGTCCGAATCGCGGATGCCACGCATCTGCACTTACAACCTCGCTTGTATCCACGCTCAATTGGGAGAGCTGGAAGAGTGCCGCCGATGGCTCGAGGCGAGCCTCGAACCAGGCGTCTGGGTCAGTCGCGAGCAGATGGCGAATGAGCGTGAACTCCAGAGCGTCCGCGAGTGCGATTGGTTCCGGGCTCTTTTGTTGAAGTAGTGTGGGCGCAGATATCCTCGACGAAGTTTCGAACCCTGTTCGGAGCGGGTTACGCGGGCGGGTAAATAGAAGCAGCTTGATGCGCACCGCCGAGTGCAGGGCGTGCGACAGTTGGTGGGCGCTCGAAAAGCGTCGAGAGAAGTCTCGACGCGGCAAACAGGAGTGTTTGCGCCACAAAAAATGTGGTCCACAGATGGGGGAGCGGAGTCGTCGTACTCTCTGAATGCGAATCGCTGCGGTCTGCATGGCATTTCTCCTGGCACCGGCATGGGCCGCGCAGACCGACCAATCCGCACTCGATTGGGCCGTTGCGCAACGCGCCCGTTACGAGAAGTTCAAAGAGCCGGTAATCACGGTGTACGCTACGGCACGCCTGGCCGAGATCGTCTGCCCGATTGACCGTGGCGCCGGCGGGGCTCTCTATCGGGATGCGTTGCAGGGCTTGAGTCTCCTTACCCCGAAACGCTTCACTGACCCGCTTCACGTGTTGCCCATCGCGAGCTTCACGGCGCTTTGGAAGTCGGCCACCGGCAATGCCTATAAGTGCGATCCCTCGCTCGAGGAGTCGTTCGATACGGAGCGTGCGCGCGCCAAGATGCAGACCGAGCGCCAGGCCGCGAACAACACCATCCGCCTGGCATTCGACCGCATCAAAGATTATCCCGACCGCGCCGGGCAACTCGCCGAAGCCGCCATCACAGCGACGGATCCCGACCACCTCGACATCTCGCTGCTCACGCGCTTTCTTTCGCAACTTCGCGAACGCGCGCCAGATGTGTCCGACGACGTCTTTCCGGAAGCGTTGAACCTGATCGTGTCGGCGGAGCAGCCGAATCCGGCGCTGCTGATGGAGTTAGGCAAGTACCTGTTCGTCTCGCGCCGCTACTATCCGTCGCCAGATGAGGAACAGAACGTCGACAGCTTCAAAGTCAACAACTCCACGATCGTCAACTTTCAGGACCTGCGATCGAGCACCATACCGGACGAAGTCCGAGACTACATCGAAGGCGCCTTGAAGGTGCTGACGACGACCAACACGGCGGAATTCGATCCGCTCGCCGCCTACGCGATCGGTTATCAACTGCTGCCCAAGGCCGCTGACATCTCGCCCGACTCGAGCGACCGTCTGCGGGAGGCGGTCACGCAACTCCAGTCGCTGGTAGGGTCGGGTGCTTCGCAGGTGCAGTCACAGCTTTCGCAGTCGTCGATCGATCCTAATTCCGAAGATCAACCGGCCAAGCGCGCCCACGTGATTGCCGCGGTGTTCAACGCGGCGGCGACGGGACGGTTTGCCGAGGCGCGCGAACTGGCGCGAGGCAACGACGACCTGGTTTCGCGCAACCAGATCGCATCCCTCATCGACTTCGCGGAGGCGGGCGCGTCGGTGTCGCACAAAAACATCGGCTGGGCCTTGTCTCTGGCCAATTCTCTGGTGCCGGGCATCAAGCGAAGCCTGTTGTATGCGGGGATTGAAGCGGCTTCGCCGGATCGCGATGCGGCGATCGGGCCGTTTCAGTTGGCCATACGCGATATCGAACGTCTGCCCGCTGAGCAGAGAATGTTCACGCTGTCCGCAAATGCCGGCGCGATCTTTCCGGCCGGATCGGACAATGCGTTCACCGCGCTGAGTCTTCTGGTGGCGGCCTCGAACGATGCGTACACGGATCCGCACCGCGGTTATTTCGATCCGAAGATTTTGCGCCGTCCCAGCAAGAAGGCCGAGTTGGGAAGCGACAGCCCGCTGATTCTCTTCAATCGGCGCGGACTATGTGAGGTAGTGGATACCGGGCAGAACCGCTACACGTTTCCGCTCAAAGTACCCGGCGCGACCGCGCTCAATCTGCCCGCGGTGTTGCCGATGGCGAAGGGAATAGATCCGGCGCGCCTGGAAGCGGTGATACTCGATCTGCGCGATGAGACGCAGATGGCGATCGCGCTGAATGCGCTGGCAGCGATGAGGCTGCATGCGAAATGATGGTGACGCAGATTCGGTCTTCCAAGGAGATTCGGTAGACGCGCGAAAAGTCTCGACATGAGTGTCGAGACGGCAAACAGGAGTGTTTGCGCCACGTCGCGCGCTGCCATCGATCGGCTGCACGTCGTAATTGCTACTGTACACTTGAACGGCCGGCTGCGATGGTGTGCCAGGCGCAGCACCTGCGAACCATCCAGTGTGATCCGGCGATGAGGCTGAATGCGAAATGATGGTGACGCAGATTCGGTCTCCAAAGGAGATTCGGTAGACGCGCGAAAAGTCTCGACATGAGTGTCGAGACGGCGAACATGAGTGTTCGCGCCACGTTGGCTAGCGTACCGTCTTGCGTTGATTGGAGAGCGCGGGCAGCGGTGTTCCCGATACGATCAAGTAGACGTCGCTATACTGGGTCGCGCTGCCATCGATCGCCTGCAGGTCGTAATCGCTGCTGTACACCACCTGGCTTCCGTCGCGACTGGTGGACATCTTGGGCTGCCAGTTGTAAGTGTTGTCCTTGAACGGCCGGCTGCGATGGTGTGCCAGGCGCAGCACCTGCGAACCGTCCAGTGCGATCCGGAGTAGCTCGTTGGTATACGGCGCCCATCCGCTGGGGGGACTCGGATTCGCCGGGGCATAGGTTTCCACGTACACGAATCCGCTATTGTCCGGCGCCGAGATGTGCACGGCCAGACTCCAATCGAATGTCGCGAGGCAGGTCTGCTGCGCGTCGGCCAACCGGATCTTCACGATGCCGTTGTCGCAGACGGGATGCGGGTCGGCCGAGTTCGTCCACACCAGCACTTCGTCGCCATTCGAGTCGAGAGTGACGTCTTTGTGGCCATCGGCGCTGCCCACCTGGCGCAGGAAATTCAGGTTGTTGTCGAACAATTCCTGACCGGCGAATCGCGCCGTGCCTACCTGGTTCCACGACACAATCACGTTGTTCAGAGGTGTGATATATAAGCTCTCAAACTTATGCCCGCCGGCATCCAACGCCGGCGAGACGATCTCCGTGCTGAGTTGGTATTCGAAGATGTACCGGCCGTCTCCCGCGAATACGAAGTGGTCGCCATCGAACGAAATGTCCGACTCGCCCATGCCGCTGATCGCCGCGTAATCCCCGAAGGTGTGCACCACGCCGGCGACCCCCAAGGCGGTATCGTACGACTTGAGCTGATTGGCGTGGACGTAGTAAATCGTCTTGTTGTCCGTCCGCGACCATCGCGGCTCACTGGAGGCGCCGATCTCGAGCGGCAGATCCCGCAGGTACGCGCCGCTTCCGTCATAGAGCGCAAAGTAGCTTTGATGCACCAGCAGGATTCGCGAGTTGTCGCTGTTAAACGGCGTCATGGTCGGATACTCGTCTCCGATCCAGACCAGCTTGCCGCCTTGGTCCGCATTGATTGTGGCGCGGGCGTCGGAGATGCGCCTGACCGTTGAACCGAACACGGGATCGACGTAAACTTCTCCGACGGCAGGCGGTTGGAAGGTGTCGTAGCTCGGGGGCACTTCGAGTCCGGCTGTCGACAGTTGTGCGAACACTGGCGCCGCCAAAGCAAACAGGGAAAGCGCCGCGGAGAAGAGGGTGGAGTGGGGGAATTGCTGATGAGACACGGTAATCTCCTAGGGGGGTCTGAGGCGTCCGAATCAACGGACCTTGAGACGCGATTATCTACTGAAGCACAGCGGCACACGTCCCTCCCATGGGGGTTTCAGGTACCGCTTACGATGAATTTGAAACGGACGAGCGGGTCGCAAAAAGCGCCGGAGGGTCAAGTGGAAGCACCGGCGCCGCTGGAAGTGGATTCCAGCCAGAGTGAGAGCCCTGGCAGGCGCAGTTGTCCCGTTATTCAGCCGCTGGCGCCTGCAGCTTTCGTTTTAGGTTTAAATGTGACAGACGAAGGGTGCCGCCGGATGGTTTCGGACATTTTATCCGACCCCCGAGAGCGTTCCGGAACAGCGAACTTTTTGTTCAATCGACCGCAGGAAATTGATGAATTTGCTGCAGACGTCACTTCGCGGCGGCGTCGACCCGGGCTTGCGCCAATGCCAGCGCGTCCAGCGCGACGGAGGGGTCGGCATTGGGATCCGGATTCGCCACCTGATCCTCGGCGCGTTTGAGTTCGGTCCTGGCGCGCTCCACGTCGATGTCCTCGGCGCGTTCTGCCATATTGGCGAGCACACGCACATGTTCCGGCAGCACTTCGATGAATCCGCCCTGCACCGAGAGCGCCCGGCGCTGGCCGCCCTGGCTGTAACTCAGGACGCCTGTGCCCAATTGCCCGAGCAAAGCGGCGTGACCGGGCAGAATGCCCAGATATCCGTCCTTACCGGGAACCTGAACGTCGCTGACGTTTTCGTGCACCATCAGCCGCTCGGGAGTGGCGACCTCCAATTCGATCTGGTCGGGCATATCTACCCCTTCAGCGATTTGGCCTTTTCGAGCACTTCCTCGATCGTGCCCTGCATGTAGAACGCCTGTTCCGGCACGGAATCGTGTTTGCCTTCCACAATTTCACGGAAGCCACGAATCGTATCGGCCACCTTCACGTACTTGCCGGGGAAGCCGGTAAACTGTTCCGCGACGTGGAACGGTTGCGACAGGAATTGCTGGATCTTGCGGGCGCGCGACACGGTCAGCTTGTCGTCGTCAGAAAGCTCGTCCAAGCCCAGGATGGCGATGATGTCCTGCAGATCTTTGTATCGCTGCAACGTTCCCTTCACCATCTGCGCCGTGTCGTAATGATCCTGGCCGATGATCAGCGGGTCCAGAATGCGCGACGTGGATGCCAGCGGATCCACCGCGGGATAAATCCCAAGGGCCGCGATGTCGCGGGAAAGGTTCGTGGTCGCGTCGAGGTGGGCGAACGCGGTCGCGGGCGCCGGATCGGTGTAGTCGTCGGCGGGCACGTAGATGGCCTGCACCGAAGTGATCGAACCCTTGTTCGTGGAGGTGATGCGCTCCTGCAATTCGCCCATCTCCGTGGCGAGGTTTGGCTGATATCCCACCGCCGAAGGCATGCGTCCCAGTAGCGCCGATACTTCGGAACCGGCCTGCGTGAAGCGGAAAATGTTGTCGATGAAGAGCAGCACGTCCTGCCCTTCTTCATCGCGGAAGTACTCGGCCACGGTCAGGCCGGTGAGTCCCACGCGCAGACGGGCTCCAGGCGGTTCCGTCATCTGGCCATAGATCAGGGCGCACTTGGACTTCTTGTAGTCGTGCGGATCGATGACGTGCGCTTCCTGGAATTCCAGCCAGAGATCGTTCCCTTCCCTGGTGCGTTCGCCCACGCCGGCAAACACGGAGACGCCGCCATGCTTCGTGGCGAGGTTGTTGATCAGTTCCTGAATGATGACCGTCTTGCCGACGCCCGCGCCGCCGAACAGCCCGATCTTGCCGCCGCGAAGATACGGTTCGAGCAGGTCGATGACTTTGATGCCGGTCTCGAACATCTCGAGCCGCGTCGACTGATCTTCGAATGAAGGCGACGGACGGTGAATCGGATAATGCAGCTTGGCGTTCACCGGGCCCATCTCATCCACGGGTTGGCCGATCACGTTCAGGACGCGGCCCAGTGTTTCGGGCCCCACCGGTACTTCCACGGGATGCCCCAGGCTGATCGCCTTCATGCCGCGCACCAGGCCTTCGGTCGGCTGCAGCGCAATCGTGCGCACGCGGCCATCCCCGATATGCTGCTGCGTCTCACAGATGATGTCGATCGGGGTGGGAACGTTGAAACCCTCGCTGGTGATTTGGATTGCGGTATACACCAGGGGAATCTGTCCCTCGGGAAACTCGCAGTCCACGGCCGGACCAGCTACCTGCACGACTTTGCCGTATACCACGTCAGTTGATGCCATGATAATCCTTGAGACCTCTGCTTACTCGGCGGCTGCCGCGCCGCTCACCACTTCAATAATTTCCTTGGTAATGCTGGCCTGGCGCACCCGATTCATGTACAAGGTCAGCTTCTCGATCATGTCGCCTGCGTTGGAGGTGGCGGCTTCCATCGCCAGCATGCGCGCGGCATGCTCCGCGGCTGCCGATTCCAACAGGGCGCGATAAAACTCCAGCTCTACAAACTTTGGGATCAGCGCTTTCAGCAACTCTACCGGCGGCTGCTCGAAGATGTAATCCACCGGTTCGGCCCCCTCCGGAAGCTCGAGCGGCAATACGCGTGTCAGCACTACTTTCTGCGAAGACACCGTCTTGAACTCGTTGTACAGCAGGTAGACCGCGTCGATCTCGTCGTTGCAGTAGAGCTCCATGGCCTTTTGCGCGATCGCGGCCAAGTCCTTGTAAACCACTTTGGCGGCGAGCCCGAGATGCTCACCGATGATCTCCGCGCCGCGCTTGCGGAAGAAGTCGCGCCCTTTGCGTCCGATCAACTCCATCTTGATCGATCCGCTGGCGTGGTCGGACGTAAAACGTTGCGCCGTGCGAATCAAGTTCGCATTGAACGCGCCAGCCAGGCCCTTGTCCCCCGTCACCAACACCAGCAGAATGCGATTCTCGGGACGGCTTGCGAGCAGCGGATTCTCTCCGGCCTTCTCATCCGATCGGACCGCCGCCGCCACATTGGCCAGCACCTTCTTCAGCAGAGATGCGTATGGGCGGGACGCGATGACCCGGTCCTGCGCACGCCGCAGCTTGGCAGCCGAGACCATCTTCATGGCCTTGGTGATCTGCTGAGTGTTCTTGACCGAGCGGATGCGCCGGCGAATATCGATCAGACTAGGCATGGGCGGCGCTCTGCGGACCCGCAGCCTTCAGATCCGCGACAAAGCGGGCCTTGAACTCTTCGATCACTTTGGCGACTTTATCGCGCAACGTGTCGTCGAGCGCCTTCTTGGTGCGGATTTCCTCCGACACCTGGCTATAAGACGTATCTACGAAGCGATACAGGCCCTCTTCGAACTTGCGGCATGCCTCCACCGGAAGATCGTCGAGGTATCCCTTCGTGCCGGCAAAGATGATCAGCACCTGTTTCTCTAGCGGCAGGGGGGAATACTGCCCTTGCTTCAGAACCTCGACCAGATGCTTCCCGCGATTGAGCTGATCGGTGGACGCCTTGTCCAGATCGGAGCCGAATTGCGCGAACGCCGCCAAGGCGCGATATTGCGCCATGCCGAGCCGCAAGCTGCCTGCGATCGACTTCATCGCTTTCGTCTGCGCGTTGCCGCCGACACGGCTCACCGAGATGCCGACGTTGATGGCGGGGCGCACGTTCGAGTTGAAGAGGTCGGACTCGAGGAAGATCTGCCCATCGGTGATTGAGATCACGTTGGTCGGAATGTACGCCGAGACGTCGCCCGCCTGTGTCTCGATGAACGGAAGGGCAGTCAGTGAGCCGGCGCCGTGCGCGGCATTCAACTTCGCGGCGCGCTCCAGCAAGCGGCTGTGCAGATAGAAGACGTCGCCCGGAAACGCCTCACGCCCAGGGGGACGGCGAAGCAGCAGGGAAATCTCGCGATACGCGGCCGCGTGTTTCGAAAGATCGTCGTAGATGCAGAGTGCGTGGCGTTTGGTGTCGCGGAAATACTCGCCCATCGCGCATCCCGCGAACGGCGCCAGGTACTGCATGGGCGCCGGATCCGACGCGGACGCCGACACCACGATCGTATAATCCATGGCGCCGTAGTCGGTGAGTGTCTTCACCACCTGCGCCACTGTCGAACGCTTCTGTCCGATAGCGACATAGATACAGATCATGTCGCCACCCTTCTGATTGATGATGGTGTCGAGCGCGAGGGCGGTTTTGCCGGTCTGGCGGTCGCCGATGATCAGCTCGCGCTGGCCGCGGCCGATCGGGATCATGGCGTCGATCGCCTTGATGCCGGTCTGCATCGGCTCTTTTACCGGCTGCCGCGCCACCACGCCGGGAGCCAGGCGCTCCACCGCGTTGAACTGGCTGGTGAGGATCGGCCCTTTACCATCGATCGGCTGCCCCAGCGCATTGACCACGCGGCCGACCAGCGCTTCGCCGACCGGGACCGACATGATGCGGCCGGTGCGCCGCACCTCATCGCCTTCCTTGATCTCGGCGAAATCGCCCAACAGCACCGCGCCCACCTGGTCTTCTTCCAGGTTCATGGCGATGCCCGATACATTGTGCGGGAACTCGATCAGCTCTCCCGCCATGACTTTTTCCAGGCCGTGGATGCGGGCAATACCATCGCCCAGCGAGATGACCGAGCCGACCTCCGTTACGTCGATCGCCCGTTCGTAGTTTTCTATTTCCTGGCGGAGAATCTTGGTGATTTCGTCCGCTCGAATCTGAGCCATAATTCCTTCCCGTTACCCTAAACTTCCGTGGAGAGGCGCTGTTCCAGCGATGCCAGTTGACCCCGCAACGAGCCATCGTATACCGTGGAGCCGATGCGCGCCACTACCCCACCAATCAGCGACTCGTCCACCGTGAACCGCATGCGGATGCGTTTGCCTGTGATCTGTTCCAGCCGGGTGTTGAGGGCGGCGCGCTGCGGTTCGGTGAGTTCGCGCGCCGAGGCGATTGCCACACGAGCGTAGCCCATACGCTCGTCAACGATCTCTTCAAAGCTTTGGATGATCTCCGAAAGCGAGGCGATGCGGCGGTGGTCAATCAGCACGAAGAGAAAATTGCGCATCAAGCGCGAGATCGCGAGCAGGTCGGCGAAACGCCCCACCACAGCCTTTTTGCGTCCGATCGGAACCGCGGGCGTGGTGAGAGCATTGTGCAGTTCCAGAGACGACCGGATGAGGGTCTCGAAGGACCGCAGTTGCGTGACGGCATCATGCGGCTGCAAGCCGGAACCTGCGGCCGTGACCACGTCCGCAAGCGCGTTGGCGTATCGGGAAGCTACGGCTGAGAGTGTCATTTGATGTCGCGAACGAAGCTCCGGACCAGTCCGTCCTGTCCCTCAGGGGTAAGGCGGGCACGGATCTTTTGTTCCGCGAGTCCGATTGCCAGTTCCGCTGCGTGGCGTTTCAATTCCAGCCGGGCAGCTTTGCCGGCGGAAACGATCTCTTGTTCGGCATGTGCTTGAATCTTCGCGATTTCGGCTGCCGTGTGTTCGGTGAGGCGCCTGGTCTCGGCCTCGGCCTGCTGTTTCGACTCGGCGCGCAGGGCCGCGATCTCGGCCTCCAGATTGGTAAGACGCCGATCCACCGCGGCGGCGCGCTCGTCCGCTTTGCGGCGTTCTTCGGCGGCTTCGGCCATGTCTTTCCCGATCTGTTCCGACCGGGCGGCAAAGAACATGGGCGCTTTCTTGCCGATCACGTACACCAAGGCGACGGCGAGCAGCCCAAAATTCGCCCACTTCCAGATGAGGATGCCGCCACCTTCGCCGCCTTCCTTCTTTTCCTCCTGGCCAAACGCCAGGACCGCCAGGAAAACGACCAGGGTTACCAGGCGGAAGGTACGTTTCATGCAGCGCTCCGGCGGAGAAGTGCGTCCGCAATTTCACCGGCCAGCAGATCGCTCTGGCCCTCGAGGCTTGCTTTGGCCACTTCGGTGTCCTGGGCCAGTTGTGCCTTCTCCCCCTGGATCAGGGCTTCGGCACGATGACGGGCGGCGGTGAGGTCCGCAGTTTCTTTCTCATGCAATTCTTTATAAAGCTTCTCCTGGGCCTGGTAGATTTCGTTGCGGGCTGCGCGAATGGCGGCCTCGTACTCGGCGGTCTTGGCTTCGGCACGCTCCAGGCTTTCGCGGGCGCTCTTCCGAGCGCCTTCGGTGGCGAGGTATCGCTCGTGCAGCACCTTCTCCAACGGCCTGAAGAAGACGAACTTCAGATAGAAGTGCAAGAGGACGACGAAGAAAATGGTGGGCACTGCTCTCAGCAGTATTTCGCCCAGTTGATGAAACATTACCTGCATGATTTTTCAATTGGAAAAGATGCTGGCCGGTTCTTAAGGAGTTGATGGTAACACCCCTTCGAAAGCACAGTCAACCGCACGTCCGGGTGGTGGAAAACCGGGCGCCCAACCTGCCGAGCGAAAGCCGGCAAACGAGAATGGGTGGCAGGCAGTTCGAGGTGCGAGAGCCGGTTACTGATGGCTGAGACCTGTTCGTCCTCTGCACGCCGCTAAATTAGTCAGATCCGCTAGCCCAGATCTAGATTGAAACCTGGATCCAAATCAGTGGCGCAGAGACTCTTCTCAGATCCTCTAGACACTCATCCCGCGACCTTGTCGCGACGTTTTGAATTGCGATTCAAGGAGGCACCGACCCTTCAAAATGCCATTCTGCAGCTGGACGCGCACCCGCAATCCCCGCTGAGATCACTTGATTCATGAATGTACTGACACGTACAAAGTGTCCCCGGGTCGCGATTCTGTCTTATGACAATTCTTATTAAACTTAGTCCGACTTAAATCAGTATAAAAAACAGTTAGACATTTAGTCCCACAGTGATACTCTAACCGAAACGCGGCCATTGTCCGCGACTCTTAAAGAAGGAAACGAAACCAACCATGACGAAGATCGGCACCCTGATTCTCTGCGCCACCGCCGCCCTGGCTGTTGCCACGGTCGCTACTCCTCTCCCGCATATCAAGACGCCACCGGCGGCCGCGCGCCAGTGTTGCGACTTCCCTCCGCCGCCTCCCGACTGCCCGCCTGTTTGCAGCGATAGCAAGTAAAATCCATTTTCCGATTGCGTATCCCCCGACAGAAGTCGTATGCTTCGGTGGATGCCTCCGGCTGTCGCCATCCTGTGGTGTTCGCAAGCCCTGTTCCAGTCCCTGGCTGCGTGGCGCATCTGGCGAGGCGGTCTGCTTACCCGCTTTCCGATACTCGCCTCGTGGTTCGGCGGATCCGCGCTCTTCAGCGCGATCCTGTTACTGGAGCGTCGCGTGAATCCAATGGGATACCCCGCGATTTACTCGATTGCGTGCCTGTTCGCGTTGCTACTCGAAACGGCCTGTGTGATCGAGGTGTTCTTTGCGCTCTGCGGAAAATTCCGTAACTTCGCTCGGATTGGGGGAGCCCTGCTGGGGATTCTGTGGTTGATTGGAGCGGGCAGTTCTGCGGCGGTCAGGCTGTCGTGGGTGCCGAACGGCTGGACACAGACTTGGCAGTTGCTGATGGTCGGCACGCGTTATGCGGACGTCGCGATGGTGGTGGTTCTGGCCGGCGCGTGGCTGATTCTCAGAATCCCTTCGGTGCCGATCCCCCAGAGTGCGAATCGCGCCACCCTGATCATCCTGGGCCACTCGCTCTGGGGATTTGTGGTCTCGACCATTACGATTATCCGCAGGGGGCAGCCGTATTGGTGGATGGTCGCCTTCGCGTTGGTGGGCGGGTGCCTTACCGCCGCTGCCGCATCCTTCTTCCTGCGAACGCATCGCGACGAGTACGTAGTGCCGCCTGCGCCCAGCCGCGAAGAGGTTCTGCGCCTCGACCGCGAGGCACGCCTGGCCTTTTTCGAGTTTAGACAGCAGGCCGACGATCTCACCCGCGAACTATTCGGCGAGTAGCTCCAGTTTGCGCAAAACCGGTGCAATGTTCACCGGCAGTCCGGCCAGGTAGGCACGATGCGCGATGCGCAGGCGCAACAGGTACCACCGGAGTCGAAGGTGCCGCCATGCCGCGCCTGCCCAGAGCAGCCATTCTCCCGATTCGCGGGCCGCGCGAGCTCCCTTCCGGATGCGGAGTGCACAGGTGACGGTCATCCGTGTGAGGCAGGATTCAAACGTGCAGGCCCGACGCAAGCGGATCGCCCGAATCAGCCGAGGCGACGCGCCATCGCGCACCATGCGCTGAATGTTCTCCTGTCTTGCCAGTTGCTGCAGGATCCGGCAAAACGGAAAATCCGCGTCCTTGGGCTTGAGCAGAGATGCGTACTGATAGAGCAGGTCGATCTGGCCGAGAATGGCCGCGATCTCGTCCGTGGTGACGGGCACCCGCTCCTGGGCGAGGTCCATCAACTCTTCCACATGGGCACTGCCAGCGCGCAAGATGTTGCTCTTAGCGGTCAGACATCCTCCTGAGTATCCCGGCCTCCGTGAGAGCGCCTCCAGGAAAGTATTCAGATTGTATTCCTACCGAATAAACGGGGTCAATCTAAAAAATTTGCTGCAATATTTTGGCACTTTCCTGCTATCTTTTACGCTTTTGATGGGCACTTCCCCGCGGTTTGGTTGAAAAATCCTACAATTCGCCGCCGCAGTTCTCACTCTTTTCCATGATATCTGTGAGGGCACGGCCAGCCAAAGCGTTTGAAATCTACGCCATCCCCGAGTTACGGTCGTTCCGCCTTCCGCTCAGATGGATCCGCCGCCTCTGAGCCCGGCGAGCGAATGGAGGCTCTTCGAGCTATAATCGATCCACTTGATTACTCGCGCACGCCTCGCGCTGTTCGCGTCGTCAACGGGGGCAGCCATCATCTTTGGCCTTCTTTGGGCCCGACCCACACTCCACCGGGACCCGCCCCATCTCTCTATCTTGCCCGTACAAATCGACGCCAACGGCCGCTCCGCCGCCACGCTCTCGATCGACGCCCCGGCAGCCAGCGGCAAGCCCACCATCACCATCGCCAACCCTCACTCGGCCTCGATCGAAGAACTCACCCTCCTCGATGGCCACTGGCAAGCCCAAATCCGTGCCGGCATCCTCCCTGGCGCCGTCCCGATCCGCGTGCAGTTCCCTAACCTGCCGCCGGCCACCGTCCAGCTCACCACCATCGCTACGCATGCCGACTCGTTCCGCGACGGCACTCCCGACTATCTCCGCCTCGATACCGAAACCGATCGCCGCTCCTTCCGCCGCTGGTTCACCTACCTGGCCGAGGAGCAATATTTTCAGGATGCCGCCAACCGTCCCCCGGAGATCAAGGACTGCGCCGCCCTCATCCGCTACGCCTACCGCGAAGCTCTCCACGCGCACGAAACCGGATGGGCCGAGGGCGCCCGCCTGCCGATCGTGCCCGCGATCAGCCCCGTTTCCAAGTATCAGTACCCATATACACCGCTGGGAGCCGCGCTCTTCCGCATTGATGAAGGCCCCTACTATGCGTCGGACCTGTCGCGTGCCTTCTCCCAATTCGCCGACGCCCACACTCTGTGGCGTTACAACACCCACCTGGTAGGCCGCGACCTCGATAGCGCCGCGCCTGGCGATCTCCTCTTCTACCGCCAGGACGCCGAGCACTTCCATAGCATGATCTATCTTGGTGAGAGCCAGCTCCGCAAGGATGGCGCCCGCTATGTCGTGTACCACACTGGTCCGGAGGGCACCGATCCGGGCGAGATCCGCCGCCGGTCCCTCGTCGAACTGCTGCGTTTCCCCGAACCCGAGTGGCGCCCACTTCGCGCCAACCCCAATTTCCTCGGCGTATTCCGCTGGAACATCCTCCGACCATGAACCATACGGAAACGCCCGCTGCTCATGTTGACGCCCTTCCAGCGTCTTCCCAATCTTGATGCCTGACGCCTATGAAACCAGCCTTTTCTAGCTTCCTGCTTCTCCTTCTCGCCGCTCCCGCACTCAGCCAAAACGAAGCCGAGCCCTATTTCTCCCTCTCCAGCTCGCGCACCTTCCCCTCCAACAGCCGCACCACTGTCGCTCTCAGCGCCTCCAATCTCGACTCCCTCGAGTTCCGCGTCTACCGCGTCGACGACCCTGTCCAATTCTTCCAGCAGATCGACGACCCGCACCAGTTCGGCGGCCACGTCGAGCCCCCGCGCCGCGAACCCACTCTCCTCGAGCGCATCCACTCCTGGAAGCACGGCCTGCGCACCGAGGTCCGCCGCTCGCTCCGCGCGCAATTCAGTGAGTCGCCAAGCGCCCACCTTACCAAAGCCCTCCCGCACCAGCCCGCCAAGCAAGGCGACCCGGGCACCTACTATGCCGAAACCCCGCTCCTCAACTCCTCGCAACTGGTTCACTCCTTTGTCCAGCCCGTTGCCGGACACTCCCGGTGGGACTCCGAAACCGTCGACCTGGGCATCAAAGACAAGGGCGTCTATCTAGTGGAAGCTGTCCGCCACGACCTGCGCGCCTACACCATCGTGGTCGTCACCGACGTGGTCATGGTGACCAAGACCGGCAAAGGCCGCGTCGTCAACCTCATGGTCGACCGCAACACCGGCGAGCCCATCTCCGGCGCCAAAGTCTGGCTGCTGCGCCGCGATGGGCGTAAATCGCAGGCCGATACCGATTTGCAGGGGCTCAGCGAGCTCAAAATAGACGACGCCCGCCCCGACGATGTCCGGGTGGTTGGCCGCCGCGGCGCCGACTTCGCCTTCAACACCCTCTCCACCTACGCCTTCCAGGCCAACACCGGCCAGTGGCAGGGCTACGTCTACACCGACCGGCCCGTATATCGCCCCGGCCACACCGTCCATTTCAACGCTATCGTCCGCTTCGCCACGGTTGATGGTCTCGAGGTGCCCACCGGCAAAACTCTTTCGGTTGACGTCCAGGACTCCGATCAAAAATCCGTCTACAACAAGACCCTCACCGTGGGCCCCAGCGGCTCCATCCACGACGACATAGTGCTCAGTCCCACCGCGACGCTAGGCTACTACAGCATCGAAATCAAGGGCGGCGAATCGCTGATGAGCGGCAACTTCGAGGTGCAGGAGTATAAGAAACCCGAGTACGAAGTCCACGTCTCGTATTCCAAGCCGCGCATTCTCCAAGGCGAGAGCGTTGAAGCCACCATCGATTCGCGCTATTACTTCGGCGAGCCCGTTGCGGGAGCCAAGGTCGAATACGCCGTTTATCGCGATCGCTACTTCTTCCCTATCTGGTACGACCCGACCGACGACGACCACGGCTCCCAGCCGGCCGATGACGATTCCAACGGGGGCGATCAACTGTCGCAGGGCGAGGGTACGCTCGACGCCGACGGCAAACTCAAGATCACCGTCGACACCAAAGTCTCCGAGCACAAGTACGACTACATCTACCGCGTCGAGGCCCGCGTCACCGATCAGGCGGACCGAGAGATCACTGGCAGGGGCTGGTTCGTTGCCACCTACGGCAGCTTTGTACTCAATCTCGAGCCCGATCGTTACATGTACCAGCCCGGCGCCGTCGCCAAAATCACCGTCGAGTCCCGCGACTACGACAACAAACCCGTGCCCGCCAAGGCCCACGTAGAGCTCTCCGAATACGACTACCGCAATCTCGACAAATTCTCCGCCCTGGCCTCCGCGGACGTCGATACCGGACCTAACGGGTCCGGCACCGTACCGATGAACATTCCGCAGCGCGGCGGCTCCTATCGCCTGCGTGTCACCGCGCGCACTCCCGAAGGCCGCGACGTGGTCGATGAGACCTACACCTACGTATCCGGCGGCAGTGTTTGGGAAAGCGAGTTCGAATCGCGCGAAGGCAACAACGTCAAGATCATTCCCGACAAGAAGACCTACCAGGCGGGCGACACCGCGAAGGTCTTGATCGTCACCGGAAAGGCCAACACGCCGGTCTTTGTCTCGGTTGAAGGACGCGACCTCAAGCAGCTCAAGCTCCTCCGCTCCACCGATTCCACCCTCACTTTCGAGGTCCCCGTAACCGCCGCCGACGAGCCCGCCATGCGCATCGCCGCCGGTTTCGTGCGCAAAGGCAGCTTCTATCGCGGTGAGAAGTACCTGCGGGTCCCTCCCGTGAGCCACCAGTTGAACGTCAAGATGTCCACCGACAAGCCGCAGTACCTGCCCGGCCAGGCCGCCCAATACTCCCTCGACGTCTCCGGCGCCGATGGCAAGCCCGTCCCGCACGCCGAGTTCAGTCTCGGCGTGGTGGACGAGGCCATCTACGGCATTCGCAAGGACACCACGCAGGACATCCTCGATTTCTTCTTCGGCAGTGTTGGCAACAACGTCTACACCGACGATTCCATCCAGTTCTACTTCAACGGCGAGGCCGGCCATCGCCGCATGCGCCTCTCTGAACTTCACCCGTCCCGACGCCTCGCGCAGCTCAAGCCCGATCGCCTGGTACAGCCAAAGATTCGCAAGGTCTTCCCCGATACCGCCTTCTGGTCCACAGCCGTGGTTACCGATGCCGCCGGCCACGCCACCGCCAAAGTGGAATTCCCCGACTCGCTCACCACCTGGCGCGCCACCGCACGCGGGGCGACCCCCGACACGCGCGTCGGCAGCGGCACCATGAAGACCATCGTGCGCAAGAATCTGATCCTGCGCCTCGCCGTACCGCGATTCTTCGTCCAGGGTGACGAAGTTGTGGTCTCGGCCCTGGTCCACAACTACCTGACTACCGACAAGACCGCCCGCGTCTCGCTCGACGTCACCGGCCTCGAGGTGGTGGATGGCGCCAGCAAAGACGTCCAGATCCCCAGCCGCGGCGAGGTCAAAGTCGATTGGCGAGTCCGCGCCAAGCAAGTTCGCAGCGCGACCGTCATCGGCAAGGCGCTCACCGACGAAGAGTCCGACGCGCTGCAGCTCGATCTCCCCGTAAACGTGCCGGGCGTCAAACTGACCCTCTCCCGCGGCGGCGTTCTCAGCGGCGCCAACTCCGCGGAATACGACCTCACCTTCCCCGACAAGACCGAGCCCGGCTCCCGCAGCCTCTCGATTCGCGTAGCGCCTTCGCTCGTCAGATCGCTGTTCAGCGCACTCGACTACCTCACGTCGTTCCCGTACGGCTGCGTCGAGCAGACTATGTCCGGATTCCTCCCCGACATCATCGTCCGCAAGGTAGTCACCGATCTCGGACTCAAGACCACCATCGACCAGGCCGCGCTGCAGGAAAAGATCAACACCGGCCTGGACATCCTAACGAAGTTTCAGCACCAGGATGGTGGATGGGGCTGGTGGCAAACCGATGACTCCCACCCCTTCATGACCGCCTACGTCGTCGCCGGACTCTCGCAGGCGCAGGCCGCAGGCGTCAAAGTCGATCCCGAGATCATTCAGAAGGGCGCCGCCTGGATCCAGCAGGACTTCGCCGCCGACACCAAACTCGCCTACGACCTTCGCGCCTACATGCAATACGCGCTCACCGTAGCGGGACAGGCCGATGCGAAAGGATTGAGCCAGGTCTACGACCAGCGCACCAATCTATCGCCGTACGGATTGGCGCTCCTCGGTCTGGCGCTCGAAAACGCCAAAGATCAGCGCGCGTCCGAAATCGTGACGGCACTCGAGCGCGAAGCCAAGCAGGACGAGCAGCAGGCCTGGTGGCCCGCGACCCGCGACGAGATGCTCGATTTCTCCGCCGATGCCACACCCGAAGCCACCGCCTATGTCGTGAAGTTCCTCTCGCACCAGCACGCCACCAGCCCGCTGCTTCCCAAGGCCGCGGTCTGGCTGATGGAGCATCGCAATGAAGGCTACTGGTGGTCCTCCACCAAGCAGACCGCCATGGTGATTTACGGACTCAGCGACTATCTCAAGGCCACCAACGAGCTGAATCCGAATCTCAACCTGACCGTCACGGTAAACGGCACGCCCGCACTCACCCGGAAATTCGATTCCAGCACCGATCCCGCCGCACCCGAGCTGATTCTCGACGAGACCAAACTCCAGCCCGGCGTTAACCACATCCGCATCAGCACCGCCGGAGAGGGGCGCCTCTACTACTCCACCAGTGCCACCTACTACTCCACCGACGAGAAGCTGCAAAAGACCGGCACCGTCTCGCTCAACATCCTGCGGGATTACTTCCGCCTTGTCCCCGGAAAAAAAGGCGAGAAGATTGTCTACGATACCGTGCCGCTCACCGGCCCAGCCGCTCCCGGTGACATTATCGCCGTGCGCCTTACCGTAACCGGCTCCGGCTGGAACTACGTACTCACCGAGGATCCAATTCCTTCCGGCACCGAGTTCATCGAACGGGACAACGTCTACGAACTGCGCGACCGCCCCGTATGGTGGGGCTACAACTTCACTCGCCGCGAACTCCATGACGACCGTATGGCGCTTTTCAATACGCGGCTCGATCAAGGCCAGAGTCAATACTTCTATCTGCTCAAGGTCGTCAACTCCGGCGTCTTCCATGTGAGCCCCGCCCGGGTGGGACCCATGTATCAACCCGGCATCTTCGCCACCACCGAGCGCCGCCAACTGGAGGTCAAGTGAAAGCTCTCACCGTAGTTCATCTGGCGGCTAACGCCCTCCTGCTCTGGCTTGGCTACTATTGGCTCGGCGTCGGCGAGTCGCGCACTTCCTCGCTCTTGTGGAGCGCGCTGCTCGCCCTCTTCCTCGCGACGATGGCGTGCTGGGTGTACGGCGCCAGTTTCCTGGGCCGCTCCGCCCCGATGGCCACCGCTTATCGCACCTCACTGCGCCACCTGCCTGCAATTCTCGCCGCGGGGCTGGTGGTCCTGTTGCTTTACTACCTGCTTGGGAAATGGTCGGATTACAGCTCGCAGCCAGCCTTTAACATCGCCTCGTGGCTCACTTTGAAGCTCCGCAGGCCGGTCAAGCCCAACTCCATCTTGGCCATCTTCAATGTCGTGGCGTGGATCGTGCGCTGGGTGGTCTTGCCGGTACTCGCGCTACCGTGGCTGGCTTCGGTCTCGGCTCGGGGATGGGCGGGCTTGGCGCGGAGGCTACCCACCACGGGCCGCTATTGGATCCAGGCACCTGTGCTACTGATTCTCGCGTTCTGGCTTCCCTTTGTGCTGCTCGGATGGGTGCCCTACCACGGCAGTTTCACTGTGGAAATGGTGAGTTTCGTGATTCGCCTGCTGGTGGCCTACCTGCTTTTCACTGGAGCCTGGTTGGCGCTCGCATTCCTGACCTCAGCCGGCAGCCCCGTCTTCAGCCAGCTTAAAACCGAAGCCAAACCGTAATGCTCCACGAGATGGGGCAGTCCACCGGCCTGCCCTTTCTCATTGCCCAAATACTCCGCCAGCCCCTCCTGAAACCAAACCGGCAACTCCACGCGAGCCGCATATCCGATGGCGACATGCAGCAATTCATGGCGGATCGTTGCTTCCCTCACCGGCCATTGAAAATGGATCTTCCTGCCGATGGTGCAGGCCGCCACCGAGCCGGGCTCGCCCGTCGCATTGCGAAACGTATCGATATCCGGGTACACCCGCATCTCGATATCCCGTGGCAACGGCAACTGCTGCCCCACGCTGCGAGCCACGCGCTCCGCAACCAGCAGCAATCCGCGATCGCGATCCGGCCGCGCCGTCAGCAGCACAATCCCTTCGCCGCCGATCCGCTGCCACGAGATGCCACGCCCCGTAAGTCCCGGTTCTGTGCCCGGGTAGTAGAACGCCAGAATCTCGCGATAGCTCTTGCCTGCCAGTCCCATCTGATCCGCGCCGCGCTGGCATAATCCCACGCCGTGTCCCGATCCCGTTCCTTCGAACACCAGCCGTCCGTTCCCCATGCGGATCTCATAGCGGTCGCTCCGCACGGTGCTCCAGCCCAGCTCGCGTCCCATCGCAAAGCGGAACGATCCGGCGCTGATCTTCTGCGCCCCGCCGCGCCCCGCGAGCAACAGCGTGCGCGCGCGTCCCGACGCGGTGCGCTCGACGATCGTGATTTGGTCCACAGCGGCCGGCGCACGCAACTGCGCTCGCCTGAGCGCCTCCGCAATTTGCGAAGGGTCGCCGTTCCACTGCCAGTGAATGGATGGGTCGCGTGTGCAGTACGGATCGTCGCGGCTCTTCAAATACGATGCCGCCTGGTCGGGCCACACCGCGGCCGCATCCTCGCTCCGTCCTCCGCAATCGCGCGTGTAGCAGGCGAACGCCGGCTTGCCTTCGAACCACAACAATATTCCTTCGGTCTGCGTGACGGCCGCCTCGATCCGTTCCGTCACCGCCCCCGCGTCGAGCCGTTGGCAATGCGTGCTCGAGCAAAAGTCGAAGCCCTCGCTCGCATGCCGTCCTCGAAGCCGCACCGCATAGGTGCGCGCCGCGACTGCCATCGCCTTCAAGGCCTCTTCCGACCGGAAGACGCTGCTCTCGCCTGCCACCGCCTGCGCCACGTACTTCTCGATCGGCACCTCGACAATGCGAGTGCCCTCGGGCGTCCGCACCTGGACCTTGAACATCACCGGCGACGCCGCAAGCACAGGCATCGCCATCAGCAGGACGGCCGCCAGTTTCACAAGCGCCCCACCCGATACGCCGCCAGAATCTTCCCCGCCACTGGCGCCGCATCCGTCCCGCCCGAGCGTCCTTGCAGCATCACCGCGATCGCCACTTCGGGCGCCGCTGCCGGAGCAAACCCCGCAAACCAGGCGGTACGCGCCCCATCCGCCGCCTGTGAACTCCCTGTCTTCCCCGCAACCGCCATGCCGTCGACCCGCGCCAATTGTGCCGTCCCGTATTCGACCGCGCCCGCCAGTCCCTCTACGACCGCCCGCATCTCCGGCCGCCCCTCACCCAACGCCAGCCAGCGATATCCCATCGCCAGTTCCGCCGCCGTGATCCATACCCGATCTTCCCCGAGGGCCTGCAAACGATTCGCCTCCGGCCCGCGGGCCCGTTCAATTCGCCCCGGCGCGTCCGCATCGCCGAACCAACCCGTGACGGAAGCCAGGCCGGCGCGCTCCAGTCCGGAGGCCAGTTCGCCCGGCTCGAACCGATCCGCATAGTGTGCCACGAAGCTATTGCACGAATACGCCAACGCCGTGCGCACCTGCAGCGGGCTCCCCAGCACCGGATGCGAGCAGTTGAACGAGTGCCCGCCGACCGAAAGTTTCCCGGGGCAGACGAACGTGTCCTCGGCGCGCAATTTCCCGCTGTGCAGCAATGTCGCCAGAACGAATGGCTTGATGGTCGAACCCGGCGATAACAGTTCACCACCTGCCACCGCGGCGCCGTGGACCCCGATCAGCCGCCGTGTCTTCACGTCGACCAGGACCGCGGTCCCTCGATCGTCGTCGAAGAATCGCCGCAGGCTGCTTCGGCTCGAAGCTCTCGCGTTCGCGCAGGCCGCCAGCAGCACCGAAATCGCGTCCCTCCGTAGCACGAGCCGATGGTACCAAAGTCCGCGTGGTACCAGGGTCTGAGCGCCTGCACAAACTGACATGTTACAATCATTGCTAATTATTCAACTGTCGCGATTTCTGCCAAGGCAGTCCGTCATCGGGGAAGCAGCAAGAAAGAAGTTAGGGAAAGGGCCCAATCTGTGCGTCTACTCAGGACACTATCGTTTCTGGTTTTAGTTACCCCCATCGCATCGTTTGCATCGCCGATTAGTCTCGGCGCCATCGCCACTGACAATGTCGCCATCTTCGGAGTCGGCGGCGTATTCTTCAATAACGACGGCACTGCCCACATGAACGTGACGGGCGATATCGTCGGCGCCAGTATCAGCGGCACGTTGCCGCACTTCGTCAGCGGCAGCGCCGTCTCCGGCACGGGGACCGCCGAGTACATCGCTGTGCATACTGCCTTCAACAGCGTTCTTACCCAACTCGGCGCTTTGACCTTTACGCCCATCACGGTTACTTCCGGCACAGTGGGCACGCCTCATGTCACCACCCTCAGCACTCCCGGAGACTACTCGTTTAACGGCACGCTCAGCAACGCGGTGATTGATCTTACGGGCGCCGGCCCCTACTACTTCGACTTGACGACGGCCTTCAATTGGACCAACGTCACCATCAACGCGCAGAACGGCAGTCTGACCAGCGACAGCGTGATCTGGTACGCGCCTACCGCTACCGGCGTCGTGAACATCGTCAACAGCAACGTCTTCGGCGATGTGGTGCAGCAGAATACCGGCAACAACAACATTCAGTCCACAAACACCAACGGCACCGAATCGTTCACTGGCCGTGTGCTCTCAAACGCCGGCGGCTTCACAGAGTTCTCGCTGACCCATAACTCCACCGAGAACCTGATTGACGCCGGTTTGGGTGCTTCGCTCGCGCCTGAGCCGTCTACGTTCGCGTTCCTGACTTTGGGACTTGGCGTCGGATTCGTCGCGCTCCGCCGCCGCAAGCAGTGCTAATCAGGTCGTTGCAGAAGTCCGCCGACTCTATCGCCAGATCGTTTGCTAACGCGCTGCGCTGGTAGCGCCACTCACCTGAATACGGACGCGGGTCGATGAAACGATGTACGACGCTAATTGTTGCGATTCGCGAGAATCACCACGGCGATAATAATCGCCAGCAGGCCCACAATCCCGAGGAAGACGATCTTCGCCTTGCCTGACTTGGCATCGGGAGGAGCGGGAGTTCGCCCTCCCGCAGTTGGCTGAACACCCACCGCCGGGATCGGCTGTCCATTACTCAAGCGGGTTACGAAATCTCGTACCACGCTCGATTCCGGATGTTCGGTTGCCAATCCACGGAACAGGGCCAGCGCCCGGCGCGCGTCCTGGCGCTCGTACGCATCCAAGGCTTCCAGGTAGCGCTTCGTAAACAGGCTCTGTGAGGGCGTCACGCTCAATGCCTTGAGGAACTCCTGCACCACGTCCACGGAAACGACGAAGTTGAGGTTCTGTGTGCGCTCGCCTTCCACCGTGAAGGTCGCGAGCCCCACCACGCGGCCATTGTCGTTCAGCGCGGGGCCTCCGCTATTGCCGGGACTGATCGACGCGTCAGTCTGAATCGCCCGCCAATTGTCGTCCCCAATCTCGCGGATTCCGCTGACATGACCGGCGGTCAACGAAGGCTCCAGCCGGCTGCGTGCTGAAATCGACGTATCGAACGCCAGCACGCCCGGAAATCCCATTACGAAAAGGTCTGCGCCTTGGCGGATGCCGCCCTCGTCGAGGCTCGCCGCCAGGGGAAGTGTGGGAAAATCTTCGCCCTCCATTTTGCAGATCGCCACGTCTTTGCCGGGTGCGGGCTTGCCGGCCTTCTGCACTTTGCACTCTTTGCGGCGAATATTCAGATCGTCGCCGGAACCCGTATAGCCGGTCACCGCGAAGACCTCGCTCTTAATCGACGTCACGTGCGCAGTCTGCGCATGGCGGGCCAACAGGACCTTTTGAAAACGCGCCCGGTCTTCATCGCTCAGGCTCGATCCGGGAACCGCGGACATCAGCCCCTTCTCCAACTCCGCGGTGTCCGCTTCCACCAAGCTCTTGAGCGACCCGACCAGCGCGCTTTTCACTTCGTCTTCATCGGGCTCGACGACGTGCGCGTTGGTCACCACGTATCCGTCGGGCGTGATTACCAGGCCGCTGCCCAGACCGTTAATCTTGGTCTGAATCCGCTGTGTCTTTCCGTTCGACACCAGGTACGTTCCCGGATCGGCCAGGAGCGTGGAGTAGATCGTGCTCATCATCTGTTCGCGCGTCGGTTGGGCGGTCCCGACCTTTTTCCGCGAGTCGGCGCCCAGGCGGGTGAAGTCGACATTCAACTGCGCCATTTCCACGGTCGCCTCGATGTGCGTGTTGATGTTGACGGTGGCCAATTTGGCGCGGTCCGCCACCTGCACCGCGGAAAGCCTGGAGTATCCGGCGGGCGCGCTGCTGTGCCTGCAGGCGAAAGTCAGCAGAGTGGAAAGAAGAATTACGATGATGAGAACTCGGCGCATAATGGCCAACTTTACGGTAAGAGGGTGGCTCTAATCGTAGAGCACGACCTCGGCTTTTTCAATCACTTCGTTGTTCGAATCCATCAACCCGCGGCGTTCCACGCGGGCTATGGTGCCCCGCTGGCTCTTGGTCTGCGCCGCCACGCTTCCCGATCGCGAAACGTGCAGCCCGTCGGAGTATCGCTCGCCCTGCTTCGGGGCCAGCAGGCTGAAACCGGCGACCTCCAGCATCGATCCCAGCGCGGCCTCCGCAGAGGGATTCGGCTTCTCGTGGCGAATCAGGTCGTCGTCCGTGGCGCGCAGCGCGATGCGGGCGACCGTCCGCGAGAGGTTGCGATAAGTTACGCGGATCGTGCCGACGTCCATGTTTCGCCCTAACTGCCCGTTCAGATGCTCGAGTTCTCTAATCTTGGTTTCGGCCGATTCGGAACGGTTCCGCAGGCTCACAAAGCAATCCTTGGCGAATTGGACAAAGCGGGTGATCTCCGATCGCAGGGCTTCGATTTCCGCCCAGGCCGGAGACGTCGCATGGGCCGGTCCCGGGCCGGAACCGGAAGTCGCAGGCTCAGGAGCGGCGGTGGGCTTCGCCGCGGGCGGGGGTTGGAAGTTAAGCGTCCGTTCGATGATCGCCTCGATCTTGTGGTCCAGGCTTTGGATCGCTGTTTGGAAGGACAGTGCCTGGTTCTGGCGCACGCCTTCGCCCTCCACGACGAGCCATGCAACAGTCCCCGCCAGCAGCAGCGCCAACAATGTCAGCGCCAATGCGGCGATGGGCAGCAGTGCGCTCGTGTGGCCGCCAGCCTGGTCAACGACATCAATCCGCACCATGCGGGTCGAGTCCTCGGCATCCACAAATTCGAAGAATGCACTCTCTCCAGGCGGCACATTCTGCCGCTCCGCGCAGGAAAGGATCGCCGTCCCGGTTCCGATCATGCACTTCCAGCTTTTGTAGCTCTTGACCGTGATACTTTTCGGCCACGTGTCGAGGCGATCGGGAGAGGCGTGGCAAGGTCCGGGTTCGCAGGAGATCGTGATCACGGAAACGGCGTTCGAGGGCGCTGCGGCATCGCGGCAGGCCATCATTCCGGCCAGTGCGAGAAACGCCAACGCGCACGGAGCCAGACGCATCACGCCAGACCTCCCGCGGTACGTTGCCGGAAGAGGATGCTTTGTCCGTCGGGTCCCACGGCCGAGACCTCGAGAGTAAACACCGGGGTCAAAGTCAGACGTAATCCCCACCAGTTGTCCGCCAATTCGATTTCGCGCTCCGGCTCCCAAGTGCCGAGCTTTTGTAGAAATGGATTGCGGGCTCCATCGGACAGCACCTTCGTCTGCTCGACGCCCAGGTTCTCCCAGAGCACCACGACGTCAGTTCCGTTCCAGGCGTTGGGAATGTCGCGCGCCAGTCCGCCCGCGGGAATCGGCGAATCGAGCGGAATCACCGGCAGGAACCGCCCGGTATCGTCGTCCATGAGTCCGATCTGCGAAGTGGTGCGCTGCGACTCTCGGGGCAGGATCAGGCGGCGCGAACGGCTGCGCGCCATGGAGCGCGAAAGGCAGGCGCCACGCACCACGCATTCCTTGGGATCGTCAGCGCGAAAGATGGCGGCCTTGAAAGCCGATTGCAAAGTCTCGCGGACCACTGGCAGAAACGTCGTTTTTCCGGAAAGATGGATGTACTGCAAAGGCGCCATGCCGGCGACGCTCTGTTTCAACCGTTCGGCGATGCGCGCGATCTGCGTTTTAGTGAAGGCGACGAAGACGGCCTGCAACGGGGCGCCGCCGACATTCTCCAGGTCGGCGGGCTCGAAGGCCGCATCTGCCGGGGGCGCGTCGGGGCGTTTGGAAATGGCGCGCAGCAGCAGCGTATCGAGTTTGCGCGGCGCCTGCTCGTCGCTGAGCCCTGCCTTCAGGCGCTCGGCCCAATCGCGCAGCGCGGCTTCGTTGCGCAGGATGTCGGGAGAGGAGGCGCCGCGCACCGGATAATCCGCGAGGTCGAAACCAGGATATTTCGCGGCCAGAATCTGCTGGCATCGCGAGCGGATCTGGCCCACCAGAAAATCGGTAAGGTTTTCGCCGCCGAACCGTTCGCCCCAGGAGGCGATGATCTCGGGCTGAATCTGGACGCCGGCGCCGTTGCGCTGATGGTTCACGCGGACCACGGTGATGTCGGTGGTGCCGCCCCCCAGGTCGAAGGCGGCGACGGTGTAGCCGTTCTCATTGGGATCTTTAGCGCGCTGTTCGAAGAAAGGCACCAGCGCGGCGATGGGCTCCTGCAGGAAATGAACGCGGGCGTCCTTGCCGAACGCCTCTTCCAGGGCAAAGCGCAGATTCCGGTACTGGCGGATGGAGCAGACCGCCGGGTGAGTGAGGATGAACTCGTGGAAAGTGGCGCCCTTCTGGCGCTCGGCGGCGACTCGCACATGGTGCAGATAATCGCGGGCCGCCAGGCGCGCCTCACGATAGACCCAGTCGGTGGAGTTCCGGGCGCGGATTCGCAACGGCCAGGTGGTCTCGCCGAGTTGTTGCTTGAGGCGCGTCACCGTGCTGGCGGCGACCTTTTCATCGGACGCCGCGAGGTTCTTGACGCGGACGCCGGTTTCGATCTCGGGGAATCTTCCGTGCCAGTCGAGATAGCGGACGATGGTGGGGTCGGTAGTGCTGGCGCCATCCAGCGGGATGCTTTCGAATTCCGCTCCGTTTTCGAGGACTGCGCAGCAGGTGTTGCTGGTGCCGAAGTCGATGGCGATGATGCCGTCGAAGCTGCGCAATTCGCGGACTTCGACGGCCGCGTGGTAGGGCCGCTCGTTCAACTCGGCAATATTGGTGCGGGCTTCGAGCAGCAGTGAGTGGATACCAGGCTTGACGGATTCCAGGTTGAGCTCCACTTCCACTTCGCAGGAATCGCCTCCGGCGATGGTGGTGGGAGAAAAGGCCGGCTGCATGACCGGAATCGCCGGGGCGTTTTTGGCTGCTGTGAGCGTGACGCTTTCGAGGACGATGGCGGCGTTCATGCGGCCGCCGTGAACGTCGTCTTCGGAGCGGTTGGTGAAGACGAATCGGATGGGCTGCTTGTCGGTCTGAATGAGGGTTGGCGGAGGGGCGTTCTCGCCGGTCCACCGCAGCTCCGGGCGATTGCGGAGTACGAAATTCAGCGGCAGCAGGGTGGTCTTGGGGCCATGCGCATCGTCGTACTCGACGGCCAGTTCGGCGGATTTCACCTCCAGCCGCGAGATCCGTTCGACCTCGACTTCAAGCGAGATGGCGACCGGATTTTCGGGCGAGGCGATGACCGGCGCGGAGGGCCTGCCGGCCAGCGTGATCCAGTGGAAGCCCGCGTTCTTGACGCTCAAGACGCGCAAGCTGCCGGAGAGAGGTGAGAAGTGAAGCTCGATACGCTGCCGTCCGGAGCGGCGCGGATCGTTCCAGATGAGCAGCTCGGCGGGTATGGTTTTGAGTCCCGGTTTTTCGGGAATCGCCATCAGGAGGGCAGAGGCGTTGCCGGCGGGCGTGTCCACCTGGAGCAAGTCGGAGGAAGGCTGCCCCATCTTGTAGGTGGAGGCTCGGCCGTAGAAGAGCGAGGTGCCATGCGGCGCCAGCACGAGGGGCGGCTGGCCGAGCAGGGTGATCCAATCGGGACGGCGAATCGCACTGACGGGCAGCGTACCGCACGTAGGATTGGAGACGCGGAACCCCACATTGGGCGCAATCTGGCCGATGTGCAGGACGGAGGGGAGCGCTTCCATGCTCAGTTGCGCCGTGGGATTGCCGCAGTTTCCGCAATAAGCGTCGTCGCCGGCGCATTCCCACGCGGAGCAGGAAGGGCAGAGCCGTTCAGGCATCGGCGCGCACCTCCCCAGGAGTTGCCAGAATCCACCCGTCGCCTTGCGGTTGTAGCACGGCGGGCTTAACGATTCGCAGACGCGCCTCGCCTGTCCATTCGGGATAGTTGAAGACGCCTTTGAAGGACTCGCGCTCGCTGGCGAGGTCGTGGGTGAACCAGGGGAGGGCCAGGCATTTGCCGCCGCGATTTACCATCAGGTACCAGCCGAAGTCCTGTTTCTCGAAGGTGAGGGTGACGTTCTTGTGGAACTGCCAGTCCTCAATGTTCGTGCAGGAGATGCGGATATAAGGGAACTGCGAGTCGAAGCGGTCGCGGGCGCTGCCATCGGTGCGGCTGCGGGCCATCTGGTAGGCGTCGACGAGATCGTCGCGGGGGATGGCGGGCAGTTCCGCGGGAGGAGGGCCAGCGCGCGGGAGCTTGTTGATGCGCGGTCCGGGGCCCGAGCGGACACGGGGCTGTTCGGGCTCGGGATCGGGGAGGCGTGGGGGTTCCTGAGGCTCGGGTTGCGAACGGTGGGTGATGGGTTTGACGGGCTCGAGGACTGCGGCGGGCGCAGGCACGGGTGAGGCGGCCCGCTTGGAGAGTTCGTCGTAACGCTTGCGGGCCTGCATGGCCTGGTTGCCGAGGGCTTGGACACGCTCACCGAGTGCGGTGAGGGCGGAGGAGTCGGGCTCGGTGGCACGCTTCAGTTTCCAGGCAGTGAAGGCAAGCGCGAGGAACGAGATGCCGGAGAGTCCGGCGATGCCGTACCAGAGGAATTCGAGAGGATCGCTGAAACGGGGCGGAGTGATAGGGAATGTCTGTTCCTTTGGAGGAGCAGGAGAGTTGATGGGTTGATCAGCGGGAGGTGGGTCTTGTGCAGAGAGGCATGGCAGCAAAGAGAGCAAGAGAAGAGTGGCGCAGATCAGGGACCTGCCCGCATGGCAGACTTGGTGGAGCCCCGAAAAGCGTCGAGAGGAGTCTCGACGCGGCAAACAGGAGTGTTTGCGCCACGCTGCCACATCACTAGGCACGGCGGGCCCACTCCTCGATACGCATCGCGAGATAGGCTTTCAACGCGATGATGAAGATTGGTTCGTTGCGCAAGAGGTTCTCGTCTTTGCGTTTTTTCTTGTCCCGCTGCTGCGCGTTGGCGACTTCCTGCGAGAGCATGGTGAGGCGCAGATCGACCTGCCCGCCCAGACGGTCGAGAAGATCTTCGTCGGCAGTCTCGTCCAGCGCTTCCAGGAATTGCTGGAAGACGGGGAATTTGCGGTCCACCATGACGTTGCGTTTGCGAATCTCTTCGGCAGGCGGAGAACTGTCCCAGGGCTGTTCGGTTTCGCCGATCATGTAGGCTTCACCGGCGATTGGCTTGGCGAAATCTTCTTTGACGCGGAGCGGCAGGTCCTGACAGACGAGTCCGTAGGCCACTTCGGATTTGGGTTTTTCGCTGAGACGGATCTCGATCTTAGTGTTCTTCAGGTCGGCCGCATTTAAAAAGGCTTTGGAGAAGCGCTGATGGATTTCGCTTCGTTCGGTAAGGCGGCCGAGTGCGCACCAGCGGAAAATCTTGGAGCCGTTGCCTCCGGCGAAGATCGCCACGCGGCGTCCGGCCTTGAAGGCGGCAGCGGTTTGCACGCGGCGCACCAGCAGACCGGCGTAGAATCCGATACCGCAGAGGCCGGTTTCGAGAATCGACAGGAAGCCCTTCACTCCTTCGGATTCCTGCAGGTGCAGGCCATCGATCAACTCCTTGCCGTGCTTGGAGATGATGGCTTCGAGGTGCGCGTCGTAGGCCGCATCTTTTTCGCCGGTCTTCAGCAACTCCTCGATGGTGTGGGAGACGCGCGGATCGATTTCAGAAAGGATGGACGGGTTTTTACGGAGCGGATTGAGGAAAATATCGCGACCGGCGAAGACCACGGAACTGTGCGAGACCAGCTCCATGCGATTCCAGACGGCCATGTCGGTGGTGCCGCCGCCGATATCGACGGTGACCGCGCCGCCGGTGATGTCCATGCGATTGCCTTCGCCCGCGTAGTCGCAGAAGAACTTGGTGGCAGTGATGGCTTCGCGGTTATCGGCGGGCTTCTCCTCGCCGGTGACGGGATCGAGGAAGGTCGGATTGACGCGAAACTCGATACCGGTCTGTTTTTCCAGGTCATCGACCACGCGGTCCCAGGTGGCTTCGAGATTGGCAATGTCGCCATCGGAAAACGCGGTGGGATAAGAGTAGCGGAGGTCGGCGGTGGTACAGCCTTCGACCGCGATCTCCGCGGCGGACTGGAGGCAGATCTGGCGGAGGAAGTCGCGTGCGGCGATCTTCTCGCTCTGATCGCCCCACTTTAAGTTCGACTTCACGCGTTTGCGATCGCCGGAGATGAAGGTGCGCGGATCTTCGGTGTAGAGCACGTGGCCATCGCGCAGAACGACGCGGGCATTGGGGCCTTCCTTGGGATCGCCGAAATCCTGGAAGACGCTGAGGATCTCGTCGGCCGACCAGTCCCGGGCGGGGATGAAGAGCTCGCGCGTGAATCGGCTGAAGACTTTCGGGTCGTAGCCGGTGATCTGGTGCAGGCGGTTTTTGAAGACTACGGGCTTGGGATCGCCTTTGAAGCGCTGGTAGATGCCGGAGCCGGTGGATCCGAAGTCGACGCCGAGGGTGACGCGCGTCATAGCGGGCGGCGAGAGGACTTCCGGCTGATTGATGAGCAGCAGGCCCTTGGCAGTCTCACCACTATGATTGTCGAGATCGACGTAAGGTGTGGAGCAGATCAGCGCTTCCGGATACTTGTGGGTGAAGCTGACTTCGAAATGACGCTGATCGAGATTCTGAAAGCGATTGGCTGCGGGCTCGCGTTCGTCATCCGCCCAAGGTTTGACCTTCAGCTCGTCGCGCTTCTGCGAACTCCACATTTCGAAGGTATAGTAGGCTTGCCAGTTGACGGTGGAGATGCGGAAGTTAGGCCAGATGGTGATCAGGGGCAGATCCTCCACCAGGACCATGTCAGCTTCGTTGTAGGTCTTCTGGATGCGGCAGGTTCGTTCCTTGCCGCTGGAAGTTTTCAGTCGCAGGCGCAGAGAACAGAGCGCGCCGCCATTGGGCTGCCATGCGACCGAGAAGCTTTCCTGGATTTCCTTGGGAGTGAAAAGCTTCAGCACCTCTTCGGACAGAGGTAGGACGATGGAGCGCTTTTTCGGGTCGCCCGCAACGCTGACGGGCAGGCAGCCGGGAAAGGCGACGCCGCCATCGCGGAGATAGATGAGGCGGTTCTGGAAGAAGAATCCCGAAGTGGCCCAATTTTGCCCGCCGGGCATGGTGCCCTGGACCTGTCCGGAATTGGTGTAACGGTCCGCGGTGGCGAGGTGGACGTCGCCGAAGATCAGGATGTCCTTGGCGTTGAGTTGCCACTGCTGGGAAAGGGAGGGCTCGATCAGGTAATAAGTGGGCGCGGTGGGCTTGCTGGTGATGATTTGAACGTCGCTGGTATTGGAGGTTTCGCTCTTGAGCGGGCGGTCCAGGGCGCGATAAATGCCGTCGTGGAGGCCCATGTAGACGTTGGTGGAGAGGACGTCTTCAGGATTGGAGGGAGCCTTGGCGGTGGCGTCGAGTCGGTGGGCGAAATCGTTGACCAGGTCGACGATGCGGCTCTTGCGGACGGTGTTGGTGATCTGGCGCGTCAACTCGCGCGAGAGGGCGAGGATCCACTCGGCGAGAGCGCGGCGTTCGCGCGTGGCGAGGTGATCGGCGGGATCGGTGAGGCGCTCGCCATCGAACCAAGGTACCTCGTCGGAGGAAATCAGACCGGAGTAGTCTGCGCCGGTGGACACCAGGGTCATCGGCGAGGTGAAGGCGAAAGCGCGGGGATTATTGTGTGTCCAGGGCGTGAGCTGCCAGCGCAGGATGTAAAACTGCTGCCAGTTGGACTCGGGCGAGAGCATGTTCTCGTCTTGCGGAACCAGTTGCGCCAGCACCGCCGAGAAGGAATTGGGGAGAGAAGAATCGAGCGTGATGGGGTGGACGGTGAGGCTCTCGAAGTTGCGGCGCTCGCGGAGGCCGATCAGGGCGAGCAGGCCGCTCCATTCGCCGAGCACCATGGGATGAAGCTTGTGATTCTCGTCAAAGAGGGCGCGATCGAAGAGCAGCGCGCGAGCCCAAGCATCCGGAATGGAGTAGATACGCTGCGGCTCGGAAGGGATCTCGATGGCTTCGGCCAGGTGATTCAACTGGGTGGGACGCTCCTCCCAGACACCCGCGGCCTGCGGGTCGGGGAAGCGATTGCCGGTACCGGACTTTCGTTTTGGAAGGTATGCGTGAGGCATGGAAGGCTCCGCGTTGACTACTCGACTTCACAGGAATCGAACAAGGCACGGACGAGACGGCCGGCGCCGGCGGCGGTATCGTCTTTGACGGTGGAACGGGCCGCACGAGTCAAAACGGTGCGGTCGTCGATTTTGGTTTTCGGGCGGTTGAGGAGCAGGCGGGCAAGGTCGACCTGCTGGAATTCGCGGGGCAGCTTGAGACGCCAGTTCTGGCCCTGCGAGACGGCGAAGACGTTGGGATTGACGAGGCCGGGAGAGAAATTGGCGCGCCGCGGGGTAGAGACATGGAGCAGCCACTCGAGCACCTTGACGGTGTAGGCGTCGACGGCGGCGAGTGCAGCGCGGGAATCGTCGGGCTTCACGTTTTTGCGCTCAATGTGGTCGACCCACCAGGGCGTTTTGCTGCCGCCGGCACGGAGAGCTTCGAGGATCTGCGGATAGAAGATGTAGTGGTAAGAGACGGCGAAGACGGCCATCTTCTGGAGCTTGTTCTGGAGCTTGTGGACCTGGGCTCCGCCCATTTGCGGGTCGCAGGGGAGGTCATCCCAGGTGAGCTTGCCTTCTTCCTGGCGGGAGGCGACGGCGAGGCTGTAGTCCTTCGAGTGGCTGTCGGCATCGAAGAAGCGAAGCGCTCCCATGCCGGCCACGAGTTCGATGAAGTGCGGCTCGTTGCGCTGCTCCTTGGCGCCAACGGCGGAGACGGTCATTTCGGCGGGAATTTCTTCGCCGACCGCGTAGATGGAGTGGCAGATGGCAAGGAAGTTGCGCTCGTTGTAATACTTCAGCGCCTCGGCGGTGGCCAGCGGAAAGGAGCCGGGGTCGGCCTGAATGGCTTCGCCTTCGACTTTGCGGAACTGGAAGAAGGGCAGGAAGAGGACGAGTCCATAGCGCGCGTTGGAGACGTCGGTTTCGAGATTATTGGAGAGAAGGCGGACGAGCGTAGGCACTCCGGAAGCGCCGGAGCCTCCGAAGACGGAGCCCGCGAAGAGGATGTGCGGCGGCGCGGAGGAGGCGCTGTGGTGGATGGCGGTGCGGAAGTCCTTCCATTCGGCGCGGTCGAAGTTGACGGAGTTGGCGAAGACGGTGGCGCCGATGGCGGGGCGTCCACGAAAGCCTTGTTTGACGGACATTTCGAGCTCGCCACGCTCGAAGAAGAGGTCCATGAGCTCTGCTTCTTCGGACGCGTTGTTGGCGAGCTGGTTGTAATTGAAGATCTCTTTGAGGGTGTCGGTCTGGTGATGGACGATGGGGGTCCAGGGGCCGGCGAGGGTGAGCTGAGCGGCGAAGAGGTCGGACTTGCCGACTTTGACGAGCTGTTTGCAGGCCTGGTAGGCCTTTTCGATGTTCTGGCACTCCTCGACGTTGCCATTGTTCTCGTCTGGATCGACGAGGAGGGCGGAAAGAGTGGGGGCTCTGTCGGGGAGCATGCCGGCGGCTCCGAGGTGGATGAGCGACTGCATGAGCTTGGCGCCGCTGCCTCCGACTGCGACTAGGAAATTACTCATTTAGGAAAGACTCCTGAAGTAAGGGAATGATGTGGGACGACGATGTGAATCGCCGATCTGGTGGGTGACCGAAAAGCGTCGAGATGAGTCTCGACGCGGCAAACAGGAGTGTTTGCGCCACATCGCATTTACCAGCCCCTCCGCATGATGCCGGAGCCGGGGACTATGTATTTGGTGTTGACCGGGGAGAACAGGACCGTGGCGAGGTAGTAGAAGGCGGGCCCCCATACGACATAAAAAAGTGCGAGCACCCAGCCGTTTTCGGTGACTTCCGGGCCGAGGAAGATGGCGGCCATGCTGCCGAGAATTACCGCCAGGAAGAGCGCGAACCAGATCGCCAGCCAGGTGCCGGCGGAGAGCTGGTTAGCGCGCGGGCCCCATTCGCCGAGCACGTACCAGGCGAAGGCGCAGAAGATCGAGATGCCGCCCGCCACTTCCGACCAGAGCAGAAACTTGTCCAGGAAGTCCTGCACGTTTTGCTGTGCGCCCACCTGGACGCCGAGTTCGCCGGGCCAGTTGAGGGCGTAGGCGCCGTAGACCAGCCCGCCACAGACCAGGTAAATGAAAATGATCAACAGGAAATCAAGCAGCACTCGACTCTTCATCGCAATTCGCCGGATCCTCTCTCAATTGGTCAAGACGTACAGATAATAGCGGGCCAGCGGAGTTTCGTGCTGACTCATTTTTAGACGGAGCACATTCAGAAAATGTCGCAGGCTGAGAGTCCTGCCGGGGCGCGCGCCTTTCTCTTCGGGAAAGCGGCCATCGGCGAGTTCCTGCGGGGACTCGAGATTCCAGGGTTCCAGGTCGACCAGAGGCTGCTCCCAATCTTCCATCAGATCGATTTGAAACCGGTACATGGCGTCGGCGTCCATACGGGCGCGGTGGATGGTGATTTGATGTGGATCGGTGTCCATCGACACGGTGAGTTGCTCGGGGGCGCCGGGATCGGGAGTGACCTCACCGTTGCAGCACTTGATGGCGGTGACGCGCGGATGGAGGCCCAGTTTGACGTGGGGGCCGAGCGTCAGGCGGCCGGCGTCCTTCTCCACCATATTCAACTTGAGATCGTGGCGCACGCGGGTGAGGACGGGGTAGTGGCCCTTGGATCCGGGCACCTGGCGATCGTCGGGAGAGTAAGCGGATTTGTTATCGGCGGGAGTGACGTCGATGTCGTGCACGAGCCGCTCCACGGGGTGGCGCGCGAAGACGATGCGGAAGTAATCTTTGTCCGCGATCTTGAGATCTTCCACGAGGTGTCTGAGGGCGAAGCGGACATCGGCGGCCTGTCCGGAGACGAGGAAGTAGAAGGGCATGGAGTCGGCCGCTTCAGGATCGGAATGCGGCAGGTCGGCTTTGCCGCGGAAGGCGCTGCGGACGCCGAGGACGCCGACGGCGAGGTTCTCTTTGTTCAGATAGGCGTCGTCGAGCAGGACGGCGAGGGTGCCTGCGCCGTCTTTGTCCTGCCAGAGATCGGTGACGATTACTTTGACCTGATGCTTTTCGGCGCCGGCCGATTCGTCGGGATGCTGATCGTGCTGGATGGCTTTTTCGATGTGCGTGCTGCGGTCGGTGAAGGCGGAGGGCGAAAGGAATTCGCCAAGACTGTTGGCGGAGATTTTGCGGGGCTCGCCATCGCCGAAACGCCAGAAGGAGACCGTGGCATTCCACGATTCACTGAGAATATCGCCGGCCTGGTTGAGGACGCGAGTGAAGTAGTTGGGCTGGCCGGGACGGGCGGGGGCCAGGAAGGCCTTCATGGAACCGGAGGAATCGAGATAGAAATGCAGATCGATTTTGGAGGACACGGCGGCAGGCGCGGCTTCCGCCTTATCGGGAAGAGGCGGCGGGACGCTGGTGCAGTGACGGGCGCAGGCGGAAACAATCATCGCGAATGTGACTACGAGAAAGAGGGCAAAAAGGGGTAGAGATGGGGTTCGAAGGTTTCGAGGTCCGCCATTTCCGTAGATACGCACGAAATGTCTCCTAGTTTCGCAATCGCCAATGCGTGAATCGTAGTCCACGCTCTGACTTAGGTTTCGAGGGAACGATATAGCTTACTACAAGACTGGGCCCGTCAAAACTGAGTCCACAACAGGAGTTGGGGTGACAATCGCGGTCTTCGAAATCCAGGCCGATCGGCAAGCCGGCAAAGACCGTCAGTTGGTGACGCATCGGTGAGTCGGCGCGGTTAAAATACGCCATGTTAGGGCCGGAGCAGCCCACTGGCATACCCGGCTCAAGCGTACCATAGTGACGCGACGGCTGATCGACGCCGAGGAACTCGATGGTTTCGAGGAGATTCACGCAGAGGCCGGAAGGCTCGGCTCTGGCGATGGAGGCCTGCGACGGAAGAGGTGTGAACTCGTCGTAGTGGCGCTCGAAGAAGACGCGGAGCCAGCCGGTCTGTCCGTCGCGTGTTCCGGCGATTCGCGCCTCGAGGCCGCGGTCGCCGAAGCCCGCCCAAAGCGGAACCACGCCAAGCGGCATCTTGAGCTCCGCCGAGGAGCGGGAGAAGAGTGGGGTGAAGTTGCGAAGCTCGAAAGATTCGCGTTCCTGCTCGTTTATGCGGTAGACGAAAACTTCCTCCTCTCCACATACCGTCACGAGACCGTTCTCCATTACAGGGCCAAGGAAAGATGTTCCGGCGATCTGGAAGGGCTGACTGCCGGCGCGGTCATCGTCAAAGTAGCGGATGGCGAGGACCGCCTCGCGGGCGGTAGGAACGCGCATGAGAAAGGCGTAGGCATCGGGAGTGGCGGCGAGTCCACGAAAGAAGATGGATTCGGCGGCGGAGAGATTAGCGACGATTTCGTGGCCGGCGGGCGGGCAGTAGAGGATGCTGGCTTCGTGCTGAACGAGAGGGAGTGACCAGATGCCTTCGGAATCGAGCGCCAGGAGCATGGGGCGGCGGGCGGCGCGGTTGCCGATTACGGCGTCGACGATTGCGAAGCGATTGAAGCCGGCGGAGGGAGAAGTGATGAGGGCCCAATCGCGAGGCTTGGCGCCGGGTCCGAGGGAGAGGCGGGAGAGTTGTCCTCCGGCGGCGAGGCACCACAGATGGCGACCATGGGCAATGGGCGGAGCGTGGAAGACTCCGGGGACAAATAGCACTTGGGGGGAGGGTGTGGAGGAAAGTTTGCGGATGTCGGGAGTTTCGGGCGGCGGGAGCGGCGTGCGGCAACCGCGGCAGAAGCGGGCATCGGCGGGGCAAACGACACCGCACGATCGGCAGACAGCGACCGGCTCACGGAATTCGCACGCGCAAAATCCGGAGGTGAGATTCGGTAAGGTACGCCCACAACCGGGGTACGGGCACTGGGTTACCGGCTCGGGAACCGAGGTTGGCGCCAACGTCATGAGGCAAGGGTCTTTTCCCGGAATCAACTGGATCTCCGAAACTGGGGTGGTGCGCCGGGACAGCAGCCGTCAGGCCAATTTTTAAGCATACACCCGGGTCTACTTTAAGAGCTACCGATAGTTAATACGTATGGTACTGGAGAAACGTTCTCCTGGTTTAGAAGCGGCGGAAGGGGCCGAGGACGTCGTGCTTCAGGGTGCAATGCGTGCGTCATGCGGACTCGGGGTTTATCGCCGAGGAGCCGAGACGCGAAGAGAGAGGAGGAAGACTGCGGGTGGAGAGGAAGAACAGGTTTCGCGAGGTGTGAAGCAATAAGACCGGCGAGCAGCTACTAAGGATGGTAAATGCGGCCCTCGCCGTCGCTGGGTTCGGAGTCAAGGATCACAAAGAGAACTTGCGCATTTCAGGATGCGGTCCATTTTTGTCTCGCGCGTATTGACTTGCGGGCCGGATCCATATTAATGTCGCGGGTAACAAACTCTCTGTTGGAGGTCTCGGTGAACTGCACTCGCATATTCCAGTGGTGTCTGGTTGCGTGTCTGCTTTCCGTTTCGTTGACGCCGCTTGGCGGACAGACCATGTTCGGGCGAATTTCGGGCACCATCACCGATCCTTCGGGCGCGGTGATTCCGGGCGCCCGGGTGACGGTGACGAATACCGACACGCAGGCGTTGCGTACGGTGAATGCCGATGAGCACGGCTTCTATGTCGTGGAGACGCTGACGATTGGGCCTTATCGCGTCGCGGCCGATCAGCCCGGGTTCAATCGGGCCACGGTGGGTGGTGTGTCTTTGGTGGCGGATGGGCACGTCACGGTGGACCTGCGGCTCAATATCGGACCGGAAGGCCAGATGGTCGATGTAGTGGCGGGGAATAGTGCGGTATTGAACACGGTCTCGGCCGAGATTTCGCAAGTGGTGGACCGGCAGCAGATCGAGAATCTTGGTTTGAACGGGCGGAATTATATGGAGCTGCTGACCCTGGTTCCGGGCGCGGTGATCACCAATCCCGACCAGTTCAGCGTGATGACCACGTTGAGTGCGACGAACCAATCCGTGAACGGGCACCGTACCAACTCGAACAACATGACGGTGGATGGACTGGGCAACCTGGACGGCGGTGCGAACGGCAGCCTGATCAACAATATCAGCCCGGATTTTACGCAGGAAGTGAAGATCCAGACTTCCAATTTCTCGGCAGAGTACGGGCGCTCGTCGGGCGTGGCGTTCAACCTGGTGACCAAGAACGGCAGCAACCAGTTTCATGGATCGGCGTTCGAATATTTCCGCAACGACGCGTTGGATGCGCGCAATTTCTTTGCGCCGGATAAGACCGCGCTGCGGTTTAACGATTTCGGTTACGACCTGGGCGGTCCGATCAAGAAGAACAAGGTGTTCTTCTTTGTGGGGCAGGAGTGGAAGCGATTGCGTCAGGCGACGGCGCCGATTCGCGTGACGCTGCCGAGCAGCGCAGAGTTGCAGGGCAACTTCGTGGGCAGCGGCAAGACCATCGATCAACCGGGCACGAAGACACCATATCCGGGCAACATCATCCCCGCGACGCAGTTGACCACCGATGGCAAGGCAATCGCGAATGTGTACCGCTTCGCGACGAGCCAGGCGGCAATTTTCTCCGATACGCCCACCACCAACAACGCGACGTTCGAGGTGCCGAATCCGCTGAATTATCGCGAAGACCTGGGCCGGGTGGACTATCGGATCAACGACAAGCACACGCTGTACGGCCGCTGGGTGGACGACTACAATTCGATCTACCTGGCGTACGGGCCAGGCAGTGTAACGTCGTCATACCTGCCGATTGTGCCCGAGATTCGCGACCGCCCTGGCAAGAGCACGTTGCTGACGGAAACCTGGGTGGTGTCGTCGAATATCGTCAACGATGCACACGTGGGCGCGAGTTGGAACGGACAACGGTACTGGAATCAGGGCGATTCGTATCAGCGCAGCTTTATGGGATTCACCTTTCCGAAAGTCTATAATTCTGTGGGCCCATACCCCAACGGGATTCCCGATGTGAACGTGCAGAATTTCGAACAGTGGAAGGGTCCGGATCAGACGCTGACGTCGCCGACCACGCAGATGGAGGCCGCGGACACGATCTCGTTTGTGCACGGAGCACACACGATACGCGCGGGCGCTTCGGTGATCCGCTATCGCAAAGATCAGAACGGACGATCGAATTACGACGGAAGCATGGTGTTCAACACCAGCGGCAATCCGAATACTACGGGGTATGCGCTGGCGGACGCGCTGCTGCAGACCTATACGGAGGCGGCGTACGATCCCGAGGGGCGCTATCGTTACACGGAACCGGGCGCGTTCATCGACGAGAGTTGGAAAGCAACGCGGAAACTGACGGTGAATCTGGGCTTGCGCTACGAGTACATGATGGCGCTGTACTCCACGGTGAACAACCTGGCGAACTTCGTGCCCTCGCTCTACAATCCGGCACAGGCAGTGAGGATCAATGCGAGCGGGCAGGTGGTGCCGGGGTCGGGGAACATCTACAACGGACTGCAGCGGGTGGCGGATGGGATCAATCCGGCACAGGCGTACCTGGTGCCGAACGCCAACGATCCGGCGGTGCTGGCGGTTCCAGCGGGCGCGCCCCGGGGCATGTATCCGAGCCAGAATACCTGGGCGCCGCGCGCGGGCCTGGCGTACGCGGTCGACAGCAAGACAGTGATTCGCACCGGATTCGGACTTTTCTATGACCGCATTCAAGGCAACCCGAGCATGTATACGTTGAACAATCCGCCGTACGTGGGAAGCGTGCAGTATCAGTATGGGAATCTGGCGAACATCGCCGGTGGCGCGGCGGTAAGCGCACCGTGGGGGACGCTGCAGACGATGAGTCCGAATCTGAAGATTCCGTATTCCGAGCAGTTCAGCTTTGGGATCCAGCGCGATCTGCCGCTGCAACTGTTTGTAGAGGCCGACTATGTGGGCAGTTTGGGGCGGCACCTGCTGACCGAGCCCGATATCAATCAGCCGGCGTGGAATGTGCTGGGGGCGGCGTCTTCGACGGCGAATGTAAATACGCTGCGGCCGTTTGCGGGCTACTCGGTGATCCAGCAGTTCCTGAGCGCGGGCACGTCGAACTATCACGCGTTACAGGTGAAGGTGGAACGGCGGCTGGGCAAGGTGCAGTTGATGACGGCGTACACGTTCTCGAAGAATCTCTCGGACGCGTCGTCGGACACCGACAACAATTTCAACTACTACAATCTGAAGGCGACGTACGGTCCGGCGTATTCCTCGAATGCGGGCAGCTCGATCGATGTGCGGCATGCGCTGGTAGGCACCGTGGTGTGGTACCTGCCGGAATTGACGGGGCGGCAGGTGTATGTGCGGCTGCCGTTCGGAGGATGGCAGCTGAGCAGTATCATTCACGTGCAGTCGGGCTTCTACTACACGGTGACGGGGAGCACGGCGCTGCTGGGCACGCGGGTAGCGGATTATATTGGCGGCCCCGGCGTGCTGCCGAATGCGGGACCGAACGGATGGTTCAATCCAGCGGCGTTCGTGGCGGCTCCGCAGGGGCGATTCGGGAGCGCGGGTACCGGCGATATCGAGGGGCCCGGGTTGCAGATTTACAATCTCTCGCTGAGCAAGTTCTTCCTGTTCGGGCCGGAGCAGAAGATTTCGATGCGGTTCCGCGCGGATTTTCTAAACGCGTTCAATTGCGTGAACTTTCAGTCTCCGGCGACGACGATTACGAGCAGCGGCTTTGGGACGATCTCGTCGGCGTATCCGCCGCGCAACGTCCAATTGGGATTGAAGCTGTCGTTCTGAGAATTCCGCCTATAATTGAGAACAGCTATGGAGAAAGATGCGATTGGGGGCCAGAGCCCGTTGGATATCGAGACGCGGGTGGCGGGACTGGAAGAGAACCTGGATACCGTAGTGGGGGTGGTCGGCGGATTGACCGGCATTGTGAAAGACATGGCCCACGACGTGAAAGAACTCTTCCTCGGAGTGAAGGACTTGGCTGGCGGGGTGAGGGAACTCTCGCAAGGCGCGAAGGAGTTGTTGGGCGGCGTGCGGGAGTTGTCGCAGGGGCTCCGCGAACTGGCGCAGGATCAGAAGGAATTCAAGCTGGACACGGAGGAGCGCTTCCGGCGGCTCGAGGCGCTGCAGGCGGAGAATCAGGAAAAGCTGAACGTGCTCATTCAGATTGTGGACGAGTGGATTCGGAGACAGACCGCGTCGAACGCGAGTGAAGCGAGGGGCGAGAAGGAGATTTTGTAGCACGGAATGCGTCGTTAGGACGACCCCGTCCGGCAAGGTTCGGTGGACGTCCGAGTCTCGACATGAGTGTCGAGACGGCAAACAGGAGTGTTTGCGCCACGTTCACGCAGACCGGCTAACGGGCGCCGAGGTGTTCCAGGAGGTGGACCGCTTCTAAGTTTCCGCGATCGAGCATGCGGGCGAGCGGGGTCTGCCAGTCCTTTTCCTTTGGTTCGCGCGTGAGGCACTCCGCGAACGGGCGATTGAGCGCTGCGGGATCGCGCGCGAGAATCTCGGGAACGCGATCGAGACGGTGGTAATCGAGCGCATCGAAGAGATCGATGGCGCACTCATCCAACAGCCAATCCCGCATATGAGTTTGATCGTAGAAGTCCGCCCATCCGACTGGGGTGGAGTCGTACCAGGGATCTCGCAGGGTCAGTGAAGCACCGCCCGCGATCAGAATCCGCGCAAAGGCCTCGTCGCCACGAGCGGCCACCATGCAGAGCGCCGAGTTGTCGTCAATGTAGTTGGGATCGAATCCCAAGTCGAGGGTGAGCTGCAGTGCTTTGGGGCTTCCCCCTTCGTGCGCGGCGCGCCGTGCCAAGTCTTTCGGTGCGCGCGAGAGGAGATCAGGATCTTGGTCGAGCATCGCACGGACAGAGCGTTCGTCGCCCGCAAGGCACAGCGAGGTGAATTGGCGGACCGGATCCAAATCGGCGGCTGGAGCGCCCGCCTCTTCGAGCAGACGAGCCACTTCGAGGTGGCCCGAATCGACCGCGTGCAGCCACGGAGTCTTGCCCTCGAACTTCTCGTCGATCTGTGCTCCGTGGGCAAGCAGAGTGCGCACCAGATGGATGCGACCTGAACGAGCCGCGCGCGAGAGTTCGCGGCCCATGAGGGCGCTGTCGTTCAGCCCGTGGCGGAGGAGAATTTCGAGGGACGCGGTTTGATTGATCCACAGGGCTTGCGGGTCATTTGGATCGGCGCCGCGATTGAGGAGTAGTTCGGCGAGCTCGCGCCATTGCGGGTGAGGCGGCTGGTTGGCGAGTCCAGTGGAGCCGTTGCCGAAGACACCAGTGAGCGCGGTGAAGCGTCGGGCGCGGTCGCTGCCGGGCGGGTCGTTGTGTTTGAGGGTGAAGGCATTGGGGTCGGCGCCACGATCGAGGAGAAGCTTCGCGACTTCGTAAGTGGAGTGGTTCGGATGGAGCGGCCGGACGCGCGAGTAAGATGCGCAGATCAGCGGCAGCCACTGGTGTGGACCAGGCGCGGCGGTGAGCGCAGGGTTTGTGTCGAGGAAGGAACGGACCGCGTCCACGTTCCCGGCCGCGGCGGCCGACCAGATGTTGGCGGCGGCGAGCTCCGGATGGTCGACGAGCATCTGATGTGCGCGGGCGTGGAAGGAGCGATGGTCGAAGTGCGGATCGTCGTAACAGAGGCAGGCGATGGTGACGAATTCGGCGGCGAGTTCCTGCTGGGAGGCCTCGACTGCGGCCTTCAATTGCGGCCAACTCGAGAAGCCGTACTCGCGGGCAAGGATGAGTTGGCAATCGGAGAGTTGCGGCTGGATGGCGCACAATTGCTGGTCAGGAGTTTCGGTGAAGCGCGGATGGGCGGCGCGAACGCGAGCGAGGGTGGCTGGGTCGGCGGCCTCCCAGTTCTTTTGGAGCGTTTTGGCTTGTTTCTTCAGGTTTTCGAGCGAAGGATTCGGCGGCAACGAAAAGGTCATGACGACCTCCTTTCAGGGCAATGCCCACTAACGCCCGATCGCTCGCATGCTCAGGCTGAAAGGACAGTCGTTGGTGTCCAAACGGTTTCAAAAATTCAGGCGGGCTTAGCCCTTCCCGCGAGCTGGGGGCACCCTGAAGTGCTCAAGCTCAAAAATAGCGGATGAAGGAACGCGGGGTCAAGAGGGTGCGACGAGGAAGTACCCTCGCGGCTTGGGAATAGGTGGACCCACGAAAGGTCTCGACATAAGTGTCGAGACGGCAAACGGAACGCTTGCGCCACTTCTACTCTTTGGGGCCGATGCCGAGGGTCTTCATTTTGCGGTAGAGATTGCTGCGCTCCAGACCTAACAGCTCTGCGGTTCGGGTGACGTTCCCGCTGGTTTCTTCGAGCTTCCTGAGGATGTACTCGCGCTCGGCGGACTCGCGGACTTCCTGCAGGCTGCCGAAGCGATCGAGGGGGCGCTCGGGCTGGCGGCGCGCCGCGGCGAGCGGAATATGCCGCGCGTCGACGCGGATCTGCGGATTCAGAATCACGATGCGCTCGATGAGATTTTTCAATTCGCGCACGTTGCCGGGCCAGGTGTATTCCGAGAGAAGTTGATACGCTTCGGGCGTGAGCTCTTTCGGCTTGCGTCCGTAGGCGGTAGTGAACTCCTGCAGGAAATGGTCGGCGAGCAGCGGGATGTCTTCGCGCCGCTCGCGCAGTGGCGGCACGTCGAACGGAATGACATTCAAGCGATAGAAGAGATCCTCGCGGAAATTGCCGCGTTCGATCTCTTCGTCCAGGTTCTTGTTGGTCGCGGCGACGACGCGGACGTCTACCTGCACGAATTCGGTCGCGCCGACGGGTTCGAAGCGCTGCTCGTCGAGAGAGCGCAGAACCTTTGCCTGAGTACGCAGGCTCATGTCGCCGACTTCATCGAGGAAGAGCGTGCCGCCATCGGCCTTTTGAAATTTACCGACCTTACTCTCATGGGCGGTGGGGAATTCGCTGCGGCTGTGGCCGAAGAGCTCGCTTTCGATCATCTCTTCGGGGATGGCGGCACAGTTCACCTCGACGAAAGGCTCGGAGGCACGCGGGCTCATGGCGTGGATCGCGTGAGCCACCAACTCCTTGCCGGTGCCGGACTCGCCGTAGATCAGCACGCGTCCGTTCGTCCCGGCCATGAGCGCGAGCTGCTGGCGGAGGGCTTTCATCGGGACGCTTTCGCCGATGATGCGGTGGCGCGAACTGCTGTCGGCCTTGAGACGGCTGTTCTCGATAGCGAGGCTGCGATGCTCGAGAGCATTCTTCACGACCACAGAAACCTTGTCGATGGAGAGCGGCTTTTCGAGGAAATCGAAGGCGCCGAGTTTAGTGGCGCGCACGGCGGCCTCGATGCTGCCGTGTCCAGAGATCATAACGACGAGCGGCCGCTCACCGAAGGGAATCTCCTGAATGCGCGCCAATACCTCCATGCCATCCACGCCGGGGAGCCAGATGTCGAGCAGGATTAACTCGAATGCCGCGCCGGGAACGGCGGACAGGCATTCCTCGCCGCTGCCCACGGATTCCACGACGTAGCCTTCGTCTTCCAGAACCCCGCCCAGGGACTGGCGGATATCGGGCTCGTCATCGACCACCAGAATGCGGCGTGTCTTCATACCTTGGCGCCCACGGGCCGCGGCGGAAGGGAAGAGGCGCTCTCCGGGTCGGGCTCGAGGAATACCGGGATCTCCACCGTGAACCGCGCGCCTACGGGCTGATTGTCCTCGACGCGGATCTGCGCGTTGTGCTCAGTGACGATGTGGGCGACGATTGCCAGTCCCAGTCCAGTGCCGCGGTTCTTGGTGGAGAAGTAGGGGAGGAAGAGCTTCTCTTTGTCATCCGGGCTGACGCCGCACCCCGAATCGGCAATCACCAGTTCGACGGTCTCGGCAGCGCCGGGTTGAGTCGCAATGTAGAGTTTCTTCACGAGCGAGTCCTGCATGGCCTCGGCGGCGTTGTCGACCAGGTTGACGACGATTCTCTGGAACTGCTCGCGGTCGAGATTGACAGGTGGGAGTCCTTCGGCAAAGTTGGTCTGAATCGTGATGTCCTCAAGGCGGCCGTGGAAAACGGCGAGGGCTTCGTTGACGACTTCGTTGAGGTCGCTGCGAACGGGTTGTGCGGAGGGGAATCGCGCGAATTGCGAAAACTCGTCGATGAGAGTCTTGACGGAGTCGACGCATTTGGAGATGGTGGCGGAGCATTCGCGAAGAATGCGATTGGCGGGCGCGGGAAGCTCCAGGCGGTCGAGTTGGCGGCCGATGCGGTCGGCGGAAAGGGCGATAGGGGTGAGCGGATTTTTGATTTCGTGAGCGACGCGGCGCGCGACCTCATTCCATGCGGCGGACTTCTGCGCCCGCAGCAGCTCGGTGGTGTCTTCCAAGACGACGACGAAGCCCGAAGTGAGTTTCTCTTCGAGCGCGGAGACGGTCACGGCGATCTGGAGTTTGCGGCTGGCGGTACGCAGCTCGATCTGGCGGGTGGCGGTGCCCGTTCGGCGGGCGCGTTTCATGAGGTACTTGATCTCGGCGGTATCTTCACGCGAAAAGAGGTCTTCGAGCCGTGTGGCTTTGTCGACGGCCTCGGCAGTGAAGAGCTTGTAGAGAGCGCGGTTTTTGCGCTTGATGCCGCCATCGGGGCCGATCGAGATGACGCCGGTGGGGATGCTCTCGAGGATCGCTTCGGTGAAGCGGCGGCGGCGGTCGAGCTCGCGGCTGCTGGCTTCCAACTCTTCAGTCATCTGATTGAAGCCGCGTACGAGGGAGGCCATCTCGTCGATGGCGGGCACTTCGACGCGCTTGAAATTACCTTTGCGCACCTCGCGCACCGCGTCGAGGAGAGCGGTAAGCGGAACGCTGATCATCTTGGCGAGGAAGAGGGCGATCCATGTGGCGACGAACAGGACAAAGAGCGTGATCAGGATCATCAGCATGGAGGAGAACAGCTTCACTTCTCTCTGCTTGTCGCGGAGCTGGGTGAACTCATCTTTGCCGCGTTCGATGGCCGAGACCTGATCTTCGATGCGGACGGGCATGGGGGAGATGAGCTCGGCATATCCGATGAGTTTGCCGCCGGCCATTACGGGGGCGCGCGATTTGACGGGGCGTCTGGGGGGCTCAGTGACGGTGTCTGTCCAGGAATCGAGCGGGACGACGTTGGAGGGAGGGAAGATGGCGGCGGATTCCGAGTCCTGTGCGCGGGCGAAGCGCTGGAGGAAGCCCGGTGTGACGGGACCGCCGCTCAGGAGTTGGAGGGTTTCCGGCTGAGCGGCAAGCAGCGCGGCTTGCGCGTCGACTTCGTCCTGCATCTCCTTTTCGAGCAACTGGGCGATTTCCGTGAGTTTATCGACCTGGGTGCCGACGGGGTTGGTGAACCAGCGGTTAAGACTGTGGCTCAACACCTCATAGCTGAATAAGACGAGGCAGAAGACCGGCACGCAACTGAGAGCCAATGCGCCGAGAACCAGCTTGGTGCGGATCCGGGAACCGCTCTGTTTGCTCTGGCGCGCGATGTAGAGCTTGACGAGTTCCTTGAAAAGGAGGAACCCGAGGGTGACCATCAGCACGAAAATCAGAACGGAAGTGGCCCAGAAGATGAAGGTCTGGCGGAGGCTGGAAGGCTGGAAATCTCCGAGACTAAAGGACCCCTGCCAAGCCACCAGGATGACTGAGAGTGCCAGGAGGACCCCGCCGAACCATAACAACAGGCGCTTTTTCATGCGTAGTGGCCTTAGTCTTGATTATACGGGAGGGGGCTGAGGGCGCAGAGGGGGCCGAGGGCGCGGAGTCGATCTTGGACGGCGCGGTTGGCGAGAACGGGCGAGAAGGAAGGAATGAAACGCAGAGGGAGAACAGAGACGCAGAAACGCTGAGAATGCGATGGGAGGCAGCATAAGGCATGGGTGAAGATTGGTGGCGTGAGACTGGTCGCGGCACGATTGGATTCGCCTCGGGTTTGCGCGGAGAGAAGGCCGAGATCGCCGAGGGGGCCGAGGGCGCGGAGTCGATCTGGACGGCGCGGTCGGCGAGAACGGGCGAGAAGGAAGGAATGAACCGCAGAGGGAGAACAGAGACGCAGAGGCGCTGAGAACGACGTGTATGGAGGTGTGCAGTGGCGCGGGGAATGGCGACGGGCTGCGCCTCGGGTTTGCGCGCCGAGGGCAGCCGAGCACGCGGGAGGAGGACACGGCGCGTTGATGCGCTATGTGCAACAGACAGCAGTGCGCGCGCCACAGTATAGTAGTTTCGAGGGGAACGAACAGTGAGCAATACCTATCTGGATTGGGTCATCGAGCATACTCGTACGCGGTGGTGGCATGACTCCGCGGAGGAGAGTGAGCTGGATCTGGGCCTGAAGCGCGGAGCGGTTGGCGTCACCACGAATCCGTTTCTATCGAATGTGGCGTTGAACAAAGACCGGAGTCTGTGGAGCAGTGCCATCGACGATGTGCTGGCGCGGAAGCTGGCGCCGGAATCGAAGGCGGAAGCGCTGATGCAGATCGCGGTGACGCGCGCCGCGGGCAAGCTGATGCCGCAGTACGAGGCGAGCCAGGGCAACTCCGGGTTTGTCTGTGCGCAGGTGAATCCACTGCATGCCGGCGATCGCGACTGCATGTACGCCATGGCGAAGCGGCTGCATGGGTGGTCTCCGAATATCGCGGTGAAGCTGCCGGCCACGCTGGCGGGGCTCGATGTGCTGGAGGACTGCGCGGCGGAAGGCATTACTACGACCGCCACGGTGAGCTTCACAGTGCCACAGACCGTTGCCATCGCAGAGCGGCATCGCGCAGGAGTGGCGCGCGCGAAGGAGAAGGGAATCGAGCCCGGAAAATGTTTTGCGGTGATCATGATCGGGCGTCTGGACGACTACCTGCGGGAAGTGGTGCACGATAATCAGGCGGCGATCAGCGAAGCGGACATACGGCTGTCGGGCCTGGCGGTGACGAAACGCGCTTACCAGATCTATCAGGAGCGCGGGTACGATGCGGTGCTGCTGGTGGCGGCGCTGCGCGGTGCGTACCACTTGACGGAGCTGACAGGGGCCGACCTGATCATGTCGATTCACCCGTCGTGGCAGGAGCCGTTTGTCACGCAGGATTTTCCACGCGAAGAGCGGATTCATCAGCCCGTGGCGCAGGACTCACTGGATCGGCTGTGCCAGCTGTCCGAATTCGAACGCGCCTATGAGCCCGATGGAATGGCCCCGAGCGACTTTGTGGGATTCGGCGCGACGCAGCGAACGCTCAGCCAGTTTGCCGAGGTGGGTTGGAAGCCGATGGAGAATTTCCGGTAGATGGCCACGCCAGTCGAGGTGCCGAAGTTGGGCAATACGGTGGAGGAGTGTCTGGTCAGCCGGTGGTTGAAGAGTAAGGGCGATGCTGTGTCGGCCGGCGACGTGGTGGCGGAGATCGAGACGGATAAGGCGACTTTTGAAGTGGCGGCGCCGGTGAGCGGGACGGTGCTCGAGACGTTCTTTGCGGAAGGCGCGCTGGTGCCGGTGTTCACGACACTCTTCGTGATCGGCGAGAAGGGGGAGAATGGCGCTGAATTTCGGCCCTCGGGAGGGCAGGAGGAGAAGGTAGAGAAGAAAGAAGTGCGGGTCATTGAGTTTGCTCCGAATGCGGTTCCGCCTGTCGTCGAGGCGAGTGCCGGTGCGGCGAGTTTTAGCCCGCGTGCGCGGCGATTTGCCGAGGAGCATCGGTTCTATCCGGCTGGGGTGAACGGATCGGGGCCCGGTGGTCGCGTGTTGGAAGAGGATTTGCGAGCTCTGTTCTACCAGGGAGGGAATTCGCGGACGGAGCGGACGAAAAGCGTCGACAGGAGTGTCGACGCGGCAGACAGGAGTGTCCGCGCCACCTCGGCGGCAACAAATGCGGCGGGCGCTAAGCGAGGCGGGGGGATTCGGGAGAAGATTGCGCGGCGGATGCGGGAGTCGCTGGCGTCCACGGCGCAGTACACGCTGAATAGTTCCGCGGAAGCGGCCGGACTGCTGATGCTTCGCGCGCGCATCAAAGCTTCGAGCGGCGTTCCCGATATCAACGTGAACGACCTGATTACGTATTGCACGATTCGTGCGCTGCTCGACGTGCCGTCCATCAATGCCGAGTACATCGACGGGCAGATCGTCACGCACTCCGAGGTGCACATCGGGTTTGCTTGCGACACTCCGCGCGGGTTGCTGGTGCCGGTGGTGCGGAATGCGCACGAACTCGCCGTCGGAGATCTGGCTTCGGCGATGAAGGCACTCACGGCGAAGGCCGTGGGGGGTACGATTTCTCCGGACGACCTTACGGGTGCGACCTTCACGGTGAGCAATCTGGGCGGGCTTGGCATCGAGACTTTCACGCCGCTGATCAATCCGCCCCAGGTCGCGATTCTGGGGGTCGGGGCCATTCAGGTGAAGCCGGTGCGGAAGCAGGGCAAGCTCGAATTTGTCGATTCGATCGGGCTCTCGCTCACGTGCGACCACCAGGTGATCGATGGGGCGCCGGGGGCGCGTTTCCTGCAAGTGGTGAAGGAGAAGATCGAAAACGTGGAGCGGCTATGCACGATCTGATCGTGATCGGCGCCGGCCCCGGTGGATACGAAGCGGCAGCACACGCGGCGCGGATGGGGCGCAAGGTTACGCTGATCGAGAAGGATCGGGTGGGCGGAGTTTGTCTGCACGCGGGCTGCATTCCGGCGAAGACGTTCCTGCGGTCTTCGAAGCTGTTCCAGGAATTCGGTGAGGCTTCGGCGTACGGGATTCGCGCGGAGTCGTTCGCGTTCGATATGCCGGCGGTGGTGGAGCGCAAGAATCGCGTGGTTGGTACGCTCACGCGCGGTGTACAGGGTATGTTGAAGCGCGCGGGTGTGGAGACGATCACGGGGCATGCGCGTCTGGCCTCGCGCGGTGTCGTCGAGGTGAACGGGGAGCGCTACGAAGCGCCGAACATTCTGATCGCTACGGGATCGCGGCCGGCGGTGCCGCCGATTCCGGGAATCCGCTCGGAGAGCGTCTTGGATTCGAATACGGTCTTCTCCCTCACTCGCGTGCCCGAGCGGATCGCCATTATCGGCGGCGGGTACATCGGGCTGGAGTTCGCTTCCTTTTTCCAGGAGGCGGGCGCGCAGGTGAGCGTTTACGAGATGCTGCCGCAGATCGCGGCGGGAAGCGACCGCGAGATCTCGCAGTTTCTGTTTCAGGTGATGAAGCGCAAGGGAATTGAGTTTCATCTCTCGTGCCGTGTGCTGGAAATTGAAGGCAACGATTTGCGCTACGCCGCGGGCGATGGCAGTCGTGCGAGCGCGTCAGCCGACTACATCCTGAATGCGACGGGCCGCGCACCGCTGGTGCAGGATCTGGGTCTCGAGGCGGCCGGTGTGGACTTCACCGCGCGCGGCATTCGCACTTCCGACTTAGGCAAGACGAACGTGCCGGGCATCTGGGCGTGCGGAGATGTGACCGGGCGGCGGATGCTGGCGCACGCTGCGACTCGCGAAGGGATCGCGGCGGTCAACAATATGTTCGGCAAGAAGGATCGCATCCGATACGGCGCGATTCCGGCGGTGATTTATACGCATCCCGAGGTTTCGTCGGTGGGCAAGTCGGAAGAGGAACTGCAGGCGGAAGGAACGGAATATCGAAAGTCGGTAGTCCCGATGGCGGTGGCCGGGCGGTTCCTGGTGGAGAGCGACGGTCAGTCCGGGATCGTGAAGGTGCTGGTGGGCGCGCGGTACGGCGAGATTCTGGGCGTACATGCGGTGGGCGACTCTTCGAGCGAATTTATTGTGGCGGCGGCTGCGATGGTGGAGACGGGGATGAGTCTTACTGACGCAGGACGGATCATTTTCCCGCACCCCACGGTGTCGGAAGCACTGCGCGAGGCTTTGGGCGCGGCGGCACATCAGAATGTTTGATGGTTTATGGATGGATGTAGATTCTGCGGGGCACACTTGGTGCGGGCGCGAAAAGTCTCGACACGAGTGTCGAGACGGCAAACAGGAGCGTTTGCGCCACGATTGCTCGCGGGCGTCCTCATGCAGGGCAGTAGAAGGAAACTCAGGAGACCGGCGGAATGCCTAAGTCGATTGTTATAGAACCCGAGAGAGTCTTTGCCAGCGAGACGATTCACTTTCACGGCATCCCGGTGAATGCGTATTGCAAGACGTGGGAGGAGGAGCGTGCCGCCTTTTCCGCAGAGGACTTCCTGAGCATCTGGCGCGATATGTGCGCCATTCGCGAGTTCGAATCAATCCTCAACGAGATCAAGACGAAAGGGACGTACAAGGGCGTCACCTACACTCATGCCGGGCCGGCGCACCTATCGATCGGGCAGGAAGCGGCGGCAGTTGGCATGGCATTCTCGCTGACGCCCGACGACCAGATCTTTGGCTCGCATCGCAGTCACGGCGAGATTCTGGCCAAGGGATTCTCGGCGATCCGCCAGTTGAGCGATGCGCGGTTGATGAGCATCATGGAGTCGTACCGCGATGGCGCGCTGCTGCGGCCCGTGGAGAAGGGTTATCAGGGCGACACGAAAGGCCTGGCGCTGCGCTTCTTCACTTACGGCGCCTATAGCGAGATCTTCGCGCGCGAGACCGGTTTCAACCGCGGATTGGGGGGCTCGATGCACGCCTTCTTCGCGCCGTTTGGAATCTATCCGAATAACGCGATCGTGGGCGGGTCGGGCTCCATCGCGCCGGGTGCGGCGCTCTTCAAGCGCGTGAATCGCAAGCCGGGGATCGTGGTGGCGAATATCGGTGACGCGTCGTTTGGCTGCGGCCCGGTGTGGGAAGGCATCACCATCGCGTCGATGGATCAGTATCGCAAGCTGTGGGACGAGTCGCTGGGCGGTGGGTTGCCGATCATTTTCAACTGCATGAACAACTTCTACGGCATGGGCGGCCAGCCGGTCGGCGAGACCATGGGAGTGGAGCACACGGTGCGCATCGGAGCGGGCGTGAATCCCGAACAGATGCATGCCGAGCGCGTGAACGGGTACGATCCGATGCCTGTGATCGACGCGTTCCGCCGCAAGAAACAGGTACTCGTGGAAGGCCGAGGGCCGGTCCTTCTGGACACGGTGACGTACCGGATCAGCGGGCATTCGCCATCGGATGCGTCGAGTTACCGGTCGAAAGAAGAGATCGAGCGCTGGCAGCAGGCGGACTCGATTCGCGCCTTCCGGCAGAAACTGGTGGACGGCGGGTTCAGCACGGCGGACTCACTAGTGAGCGCGAAGGCGGCGGTGGAAGCGACGATCTTCGAGATGTTTCAACTGGCGGTGGATTTGCAGACTAGCCCGCGAGTGACGGTTGATTCCGAGCTGGTGGGATCCGTGATGTTTTCGAATCAGCGCATAGAGAAGTTCGATTCGCGCGCGCCCGAGTTTCTGCACGACGTCGCCGACAATCCGCGGGTGCAGCAGATTCGTGGCAAGATCCGCACGCCTACGGACGGCGGCAAACCGGTTCCGAAGATGAAGGCGTATAACGTGCGTGATAGCATCTTCGAGGCGATGCTACATCGCTTCTCGGTAGACCCGACGATGATCGCGTTCGGCGAGGAGAATCGCGATTGGGGCGGCGCGTTTGCGGTGTACCGGGGGTTGACGGAGGCGCTGCCTTATCATCGGCTGTTCAACACGTCGATCTCAGAAGCGGGGATTGTGGGTGCGGCAGTGGGGTACGGGCTGGCCGGCGGCCGGGTGGTGGCGGAGTTGATGTATGCCGATTTCATGGGCCGCGCGGGGGACGAGATCTTCAATCAGCTCTCGAAGTGGCAGTCGATGTCGGCAGGTCAATTGACGATGCCGGTGGTGCTGCGGATTTCGGTGGGAGCGAAATATGGCGCGCAGCATTCGCAGGACTGGACGGCGCTGGTGCATCACATTCCCGGGCTGAAGGTGGTCTACCCGGTGACGCCGTACGATGCCAAGGGTATGATGAACGCGGCGCTTGCCGGCACCGACCCCGTGATCTTTTTCGAGAGCCAGAAGATTTACGACTACGGCGAGATGTTCGTGGAGTCGGGCGTGCCGGAAGGGTTCTACGAGATTCCACTGTCGGAGCCGTCGGTGAAGCGCAGGGGCAAGGATCTGACGCTGATCACGCTAGGGCCCGCTTTGTACACGGCGATGGCGGCGGCGGACGAGTTGCAGTCGCGCTTTGGGCTCTCGGCGGAGCTCATCGATTTGCGCGCGGTGAATCCGCTGAATTACGAGCCGCTGGTGGAGTCGGTGCGGAAGACGGGCAAAGTGCTGTTGGCCTCAGACGCGGTGGAGCGGGGCTCGGTGATGCAGACTGTTGCGTCGAATCTGACGCAGCTCTGTTTCGACGATCTGGACGGTCCGCCGGTCGTGTTGGGGTCACGGAATTGGATCACACCGGCGGCGGAGTTGGAGGCGCTGTTCTTTCCGCAGGTGTCGTGGTTCTTGGATGCGATTCACGAGAGAATATTGCCACTGAAGGATTACACGCCGAAGAGTAATCAGACATTGGGAGAGTTGGTCAGGCGGGCACGGATGGGCGTGTGAGGGCAACGGCATACGGTGGATGTGCTGGAGGCCCGAAAAGCATCGAGATGAGTCTCGACGCGGCAAACAGGGGTATTTGCGCCACGTGATGCAGATCGGCAAGTACACGGTCACGGCGGAAATTGGGAGTGGGGGATTCGGGCGTGTGTACAGCGCGACCGACCCCAGCGTAGGCCGAACGGTCGCGATCAAAGTGATGAACGCTCCCGACGATGCGAGTATCGTCAGGCGCTTTCGTTCCGAAGCGAAGACTGTCGCGAATCTGCATCATCGGAACATCGTCACGGTGTACGAATTCGGCGAGCAATCGGGCGTTCCGTACCTGGTGATGGAGTATCTGGAGGGCGTCACTCTACAGAGCCTGATCGGCCAAGGTTCGGTCGCGCTTCTGGAAAAGCTGGAGATCATGGTGGAGGCCGCCGAGGGCCTCAAGTATGCGCACGAGCATGGCGTGACACATCGGGATGTGAAGCCCGGCAACATCATGCGGCTGGTAGATGGCTCGGTCAAGATTATGGACTTCGGCATCGCGCGCATCGCGGCCGAGGGCACCATGGGGCACACCGCCGCGGGGCTGGTGGTGGGCAGTATGCGATACATGGCGCCGGAACAGTTCCGCGGCACTGCCGATGCCATGAGCGACATCTTCTCGTATGGCATCACGTTTTTCGAGCTGTTGGCGGGCTACAATCCGTTCGCTTCGCCGGATCCCGCGATTTCGATTTACCTGATTACCAGCACAGATGCCCCGTCGTTGCGGTCGGTTGTTCCTGAGTATTCCGAGGCGCTGGATGCGGTGGTGGCTCGCCTGCTGGCGAGGTCGCGTGAGGTGCGGTACAGCCGGTTCGACGATGTGTTGCTCGATCTGCGTCCGCTGCTGATGGAGGCGCGGCGGCGGCACGGCGCTGCTCTGTACACACAGGCCGGACAACTGCTGGCAACGGGTCAGTTGGAGCTCGCGAGTGCGACAGTGCGCAAGGTGCTCGATCTGGATCCCATGCACACGGCCGCGGCGGCGTTGCGTTTGCAGATCGACCAGGCATTGCAGCATCGCGACGTGATTACCCACGTGGCGCCGATGCTGGAGCGAGCGGAGCGGGAGTTGTCCGAGCGAAGATCCGAAGAGGCTGCGTCGATTTTGGCGGGCGTACCGACGATGGCACAACGGATTCCGGAGTTGCAGGCGCGCTTGCAGGAGGCCGCGACGCAGATTGCGAGGATGCGCGCCAGCGAGCGGTTGCTGGTGGCGGCGCGGCAAGGGCTGGCTCAGGACGATCTCACCACGGCTTTCCGTGCGGCTTCCGAGGCGGTCGTGGGCGATCCGGGTAACGAGGCTGCCAATCATCTGCTGGAGACAGTCCGGACGCGGATGGCGACGCGGGATGCGCAGCGGCGCTTCCAGGAGGAAATCGCGCGCGTCAATGGGCTGCTACAGGTTGGCAAAACGGACGAGGCATCGGCGGCGATCGCGGGACTCGACGCATCGGTACGCGGGACGCCGGAAGTGGCGGCTCTGCGGAAGTATGCGGAGGAACAGAAGGCGCGCGAGGATCGGGCGCAGAAACTGGCGTTGGGGATGGCAGGCGCGGGGGCGCTGCTGAACCAGCGTAAGTACGATGAGGCGATCGGGGCGATAGACCGGTTGGCGGCGGAATATCCGGAGAGCGCGGAGTTGCGCGCATTGCGGCGGCATGCTGAGGAGCGGCGAGCAGCGGAAGCGCGCATTCCGACTGTCGAGGCTACGAGGCCAGTGGCCCTGCCAGTCGCATCGAAACCGGCCGCACCGAAACCGGCCGCACCGAGCGACGTCGCATCAGCGGTTCCTACGCCGGAGCGAAAGACGTCTCCGACAGTGTGGATCGGGGTCTCGCTGTTGGCGGTGGCGGGTGTGCTGTTCTTGGTGCTGCGGCCGCATCCCGCTCCAGTCGCACCGAGGGCGCCGGCGACTTCGACGAGTCCGGCTACTCCCACAATGCCGCTCGGCGTGGCGGCTTTGAGCGGTCCGGAAAAGGCGATTGCGGGGACTTCGTACGAGATGGCGTTGCAGGCAACGGGCGGAACTCCGCCGATCAGGTGGAGCGTGCCGACGGCATCGCTGCCGGCTGGGCTCGCGCTGGATCCGGCTCGCGGCGTAATAGCGGGTGTGCCTGCGGCGGTAGGGCGGTTTGCGTTTCTGGTAACGGCTGTGGATGCCGCGGGACAGAGTGCCAGTCGCGACGTAGTGGTGTTGGTGGAAGCTCCTGCGAAGACGGAGCCTGAAGCAGCGGCAAAGGGCAAGCCGGTGGCGACCGCGGCGCTGGCGCCACCATGCCAGGTTGCCAAGTTCGTTTTGGAGCAATATGGCGACGCACTATCGGGCGAACTGGTGTGGAGCGGATCGCTTGGGAGCAGGGAGCGGCTGAGTATCGAGAATCGGCGTGCCTCGATCGGGCGGGTGCAGGGCGATGTGTTGCCGCAGAATGTGCCGCTGCGGATTTCGGTTTCGCCGGCGACGGTGAAGTTGGTCTCAGCGCCGTCGGCTGCGAACTGCTGGGCCTCGGGGCTGGCGATACAGAACGGCGCGAGTGCCACGAGCGAGATTCATATCAAGTGGCAGGTGTTTCAGCCATAAGGCGGTGGATTCAGCGGCCGGAGGAACCGAACCCGCCTGCGCCTCTGACTGAATCAGCCAAATCGCCTTCCACCCACTCCACGGCCTCATAACGGGACACGATCATCTGCGCGATGCGGTCCCCAGCGTGCACGGTGTAGGGGGCCCGGCCGAGATTCAGCAGGATCACGCGGATTTCTCCGCGGTATCCAGGATCGATGGTGCCGGGCGTGTTGGGGCTGGTGATGGCGTGGCGAAGGGCGAGGCCGCTGCGGGGACGGACTTGCGCTTCGTAGCCGGGCGGCAGTTCGATGGTGAGTCCGGTGGGAACCAGGTGGGGTACGCCGGGTTCGAGGGTCACGTCCTCCACCGAGCGCAAGTCCATGCCGGCGTCTTCATCGGGTCCATGTGCGTAGGAGGGAAGGACGGCCGCGGGGTGGATGCGTTGGATTCGAATCTGCATTCCCCGTTATGATAACGTCTTGACCCCCACCAAACGCGTCATCACGGTGGCGCCGATGCCGCCGGAAAAAAGCGCCTATGCACTAGCGCGCTACAGCCGTTCGCCCGATTCGATCCGCGACTCGATCGAGTGGGTGCGCACGCACGACTCGCAGAAATTTCTGGAAAGTTTCTATTTCCAGTACGGGCATGCCTCGATTGCCGACCTCGGTCACACGGTGATGTGTTTCGAGGGAATCTCCGAGTTGGCGGCGACTGAAATAGAAGAGGAGAGTCTGTGGGACGGGCAGGCGAAATCGTCCCGCTACCAGGACTTTTCGCAGGCCGGTTTCGTGACGCCGCCCGAGTTTTCGAGTGCGGAAGCCGGGGCTTTTCGCGCGGCGGGCGAGGAATTGCTGCGTGCCTATGCTGCGGTGAACGAGCGGGCCTTCGCCTACCTTTGCGAGCAACTGCCGCGTCCGGAGGAGATGAAGCCCGAGCCGTACCGGCGCAACGTGGCGGCGCGGGCGTTCGATGTTGCGAGGTACCTGCTGTTCTGGGGAGTTCCGACCAACGTGGGACAAGTCACGAGCATCCGCACGCTGGAGAAACAGATCCGCCGGCTGAAGGCGTCGGAATACGCGGAGTTGCGCAGCTTGGGAGAGGAGATGGCGCAGGCATGCGCCGGCGAGCCGGACTGCCGGTGGGATGCAAGTGCCGTCGCGGAGCCGCTGGCTCCGACGCTCGCGCGGCACGCGGATACCGAGCAGCACAGCGTTACGGCGCGAGATGATTTACGGCGCTGGGCGGAACAGAATCTTCCGGCGGCGATGGGAGGGACACCGGAGCGCGTGGATCTCATCCGTCCGACGCAGGTGCCGGCAGATATCGTGGCCACGCTGTTGTATCCGGTGACGGACAGGCCATTCCGCGAACTCTACGAGCTGGCGTGTGAGTGGAGCGAACGGCGGCGCGCCGAAGTGATCGATCTGGCGATGGGTTCGCGCACACGGCGGGATGAGATACTGGCGGGCTTCCGCGGAGGGCTGTACGCGTACGATTTCGTGATCGATGTCGGGGCATACCGCGATTTGCACCGGCATCGGCGCTGCCAGAAGTTCCGCCAGTCGTATGCAGGCGGTTTGGGGTACGACACTCCACGGGTAGTGAAGGATTCGGGCGCCGGGGATGTGTACGACGCTGCGATGCGCGCGGCATTCGAGAGCATGCAGAAGCTGCCAGCTCCCGGGGCGCACTATTTATTGCCGTTCGGAGCACGGTCGCGATTTCTCTTCAAGATGGATTTCGCGGAGGCGGAGTACATTTCGCAGCTTCGCAGCGGGGTGAAGGGGCACTTCAGTTACCGCGAGATCGCCTGGGAAATGAAATGCAAGATGGAGGAGGTGGAGCCGGAACTGGGGCGGCTGATTCAGGCGACTCCTCCGTGGATTGAAGATCCTTTGCGGCGGTGAGGGCGGCGAGGTGCGCCAGAGCAGATCGCGATCTTTCTAATGGCAGATCGGTGATCTGCTCTGGCTGGATTGAACCAACTGCATCGGACTTGGTAGACTGCCGAAAAGTCTCGAGACAGCAAATCTTGTCCACTGAGACCTTTCATCTCAGACTTGGCGGACACGCGAAATGCGTCGAGATGAGTCTCGACGCGGCAAACAGGAGTGTTTGCGTCACCTCAGGCTACGCGCCAACGTTTACGCCGAAGGAGCGATAGGGCTTGCCGATCTCTTGCGCATCGACGACCGCGACTGCGGCCAGATGCACAATGTCGTTCACTTCCGAGCCGCGCTGCAGCACGTGGACGGGCTTCGCGAGGCCAGCCAGCAGCGGGCCGATAGTCTCCGCACCGCCAATCCGATGCAGCAGTTTGTAGGCAATATTCGCCGACTCCAGGTTGGGGAAGATCAGGACGTTCGCCCCGCCCTTGAGAGTGCTGAATGAGTAGGTGTCTTCGATGATCTGCGGCACAACCGCGGTATCGGCCTGCATCTCGCCATCGATCATAAGGCCTGGAGCGCGGCGCCGGACCAAATCCACCGCCTTGCGGACTTTATCGGAAAGCGGGTGCCGGGTGCTGCCGAAATTCGAGAAGGAAAGCATGGCCACGCGGGGTTCCTGCCCGAAGCGGCGGGCCTTCTCGGCGGTCTCGATCGCAATTTCCGCGAGATCCTCGGCGGAGGGCTCGATGTTCACGGTCGCATCGGCCAGGAACAGAATGTCGCCCTTCGCAGTGATCAAGACGTAGATGCCGGAAACGATGCGCAATTCGGGCCGCAGATCGATCACCTGCAAGGCCGGGCGGATGGTATCGGGATAGTGGGCATTCAAGCCGCCGATCAGGGCATCCGCATCGTCCATTCGCACCATCATGCTGCCGAAGGTGACGGGATTAAGGACGAGTTGTGCTGCCTCGACGCGGGTCACGCCTTTGCGTTGCCGCAAGCTGAAGAACTCCTCGGCATAGACGTCGTGGCGTGCGGAAGTCCTGGGATCGACGATTTCGATGCCGGAGAGATTGACGTGGAGTTCCGCGGCTTGGGCGCGAATGCGCGCTTCATCGCCAAGCAGGACCGGCGTCGCGATCTTCTCATCCACGAGAATCTGCGAGGCGCGCAGGATCTTGCCTTCCTCTCCCTCGGTAAAGACGACGCGTTTGGGGTCCTTCTGTGCGCGATGGATCATACCGCGCATGACGCCGTGAGCGGTGCCCAGGCGGCGCTCCAGATCCTCGCGGTATTGCCGGATATCGACGGGTACCTGGGCGACGCCCGAATCCATGGCGGCTTGCGCCACGGCCGAAGCTTCCCAGATGAGTACGCGCGGATCGAAGGGCTTCGGAATGATGTAATCGCGTCCGAATTCGATGCGGGCTACGTTGTAGGCGCGCAGAACGGAGTCGGGTACATCTTCTTTCGCGAGAGAAGCGAGGGCGCGGGTCGCGGCCAGCTTCATCTCTTCGTTGATGGTGGTGGCGCGGACGTCGAGGGCGCCGCGGAAAATGAAGGGGAATCCCAGGACGTTGTTCACCTGGTTCGGGAAATCCGACCGGCCGGTGGCTACGATGGCATCGGGACGGGTGGCGAGGGCGACGTCGTACGGAATTTCGGGGTCGGGGTTGGCCAAGGCGAAGATGATGGGGCTCGGCGCCATGGTCAGCAGCATCTCGGGAGTGACCGCACCGGCGCTCGAAAGACCAAAGAACACGTCGGCGCCGCGCATCGCATCGGTTAGTGTTCTGGCTTCAGTTTCCGCGGCATAGCGGGCCTTGTAGGCATTCATGCCTTCCGTACGACCCTTGTAAATGACGCCTTTGGTGTCGCACATGAGAATATTCTCGCGGCGCACGCCGAGGTTGATGTAGTGCGCGGCGCAGGAAATTGCGGCGGCGCCGGCGCCGTTGAATACTACTTTGATGTCCTCGATTTTCTTTCCGATGAGTTCCAGGGCGTTGAGCAGTCCCGCGCCGGAAATGATCGCGGTGCCATGCTGATCGTCGTGGAACACGGGGATCTTCATGGTCTTGCGGCACTCTTCTTCAATCAGGAAGCACTCGGGGGCTTTGATGTCTTCCAGGTTGATGCCGCCGAACGTGGGCTCGAGCATCTGACAGGCTCGAATGATCTCCGCGGGATTGGATGAGGCCAGTTCGATATCGAAAACATCGATATCGGCGAAGCGTTTGAACAGAACGCCCTTCCCCTCCATGACAGGCTTGCCCGCAAGGGCGCCAATGTTGCCGAGACCGAGAACCGCGGTGCCGTTGGTAACGACGGCCACCAGGTTGCCTTTAGCAGTGTACTTATAAGCGAGGCTGGGATCGCGCTCGATCTCCAGGCATGGAACAGCGACGCCCGGGGTATACGCCAGACTAAGATCCCTCTGAGTACGGCATGGCTTGGTGGGCAGAATCGAGACCTTGCCCGCCGGCGATGCGGCATGGTACTCCAGAGCATCTTCTGGGCGAATCTTCATGAAGAATTACCTTTCTAAAGATAATTGTACTCATTTCTCCGGTACGTGGATATTTAAAACACCTCAGTGTTTTACCCTATTTCTTTTCTCCACACAGTCATGTGATAAAGAAGGTAATCAGAGTTTAAGAGTCAAAGATCCTAAAATGATCTTGATGATTAAGCCAGCCAGAAGGCTGCCATGGATGTGTCTGAACTACCGGCCCACGCTGTCCGGGAGAGCATCGTATTGCCAGACCCATTCATCTGAGAGGAAAGAAGGTTTGTGGAATGCGAGATGGGCAAGGAGCAACCGGAAAGAAGTTCACGCACACGCTTTATTTCCGCGTGATTGTCGGCATCTTCCTGGGAGTCCTGGTAGGTATCTTTTTCCCACACACTGCTGAAAAGCTTCAGCCATTGGGACAAGGCTTCATTAACCTGATCCGAATGATGATCGGTCCGATCATCTTCTTTACGGTGATCGTGGGAATCGCCAGTATTGGCGATATGCGCAAGTTGGGGCGAGTCGGTCTTAAGGCGCTGCTCTACTTTGAAGTGGTGACCAGTATCGCCCTATTGATCGGACTGGGGGTCGTGAAACTGGTCAAGCCGGGCGCCGGCATGAACGTGAATCCGGCCACTCTTGATGTAAAGTCTATCGCTGCTTATGCCGACAAAGGCCACAGTCTAAGCACCGTCGATTTCCTGATGGGGATCATTCCCAGAAGCTTCATCAGTGCTTTTGCCGATGGTGAAATCCTACAGATTCTCCTGCTTGCGATTCTCACCGGGCTGGCGTTGTCCGCGCTTTCTCAGAACAAGACTCTGGTTGCCGGTTGCGACAAGGTGGCTCACCTGATGTTTGGCGTGATCGGACTGATCATGCAGGCAGCCCCGGTCGGTGCGTTCGGCGCCATGGCGTTTACAATCGGAAAATACGGAATCAAAACTCTGCTGCCGCTGGCGAAGCTGATGGCTTGTGTCTACATCACCAGCATCTGTTTCGTCTTTGTGGTGCTCGGTCTGATCGCTTTTGCGCACGGCTTCAGCGTCTGGAAATTCATTAAGTACATCAAGGAAGAACTCCTGATCGTGTTGGGGACCTCTTCTTCCGAGTCGGTTCTGCCGCGCATCATGGTGAAACTGGAAGCGCTAGGCTGCTCAAAGTCGGTTGTGGGACTGGTGATTCCATCGGGCTATTCCTTCAATCTCGATGGCACCTCCATCTACCTGACGATTGCGGCGATCTTCGTGGCGCAGGCCACCAACACACACCTGACCGGATCACAGGAGGCGTTCCTGCTTTTGATCCTGATGCTGAGTTCCAAGGGTGCGGCTGCGGTTACCGGGGGCGGATTCATTACGTTGGCGGCGACCTTACAGGCAATCGGGACGGTTCCGATGGCCGGGTTGACCTTGCTGCTTGGAGTTGATCGCTTCATGTCGGAAATGCGCGCGCTTTCGAACCTCGTCGGCAACGGCGTGGCGACGATCGTCGTAGCCAAGTGGGAGAGAGAGCTCGACGTCGACCGGATGCAGAAGGTGTTGAACGGGGAGATCGAAGTGACCGATGAAAGCATGGCGGAGGTGAACGCCATCGAGGTGGTTCCCTTCGTCGGCCAACCGACCGTGGCATTATCCGCCAAGAGATAGCCGGCAGGGTTCCGCCCGAGACTGGCGCTCCACGGAAAAACAGGACTTAGGACAGATTACGGTTGTAAAACAATGAACTGGACACAAGTGTATACACCGGTGGCCGGCAGTCTTGCACTGTCCGCACTGGTGGCCGCCCTGCCGGTGGTTGTACTGCTGGGGCTGCTTGCATTCGGCCATGTAAAAGCCCACTGGGCCGCCCTTTCCGGGCTGGCGGCCTCGTTGGGAGTGGCCATCCTGGTTTTCGGAATGCCCGTCAAACTTGCCTCGGCCGCCGCCTTCATGGGCGCCGCCTATGGTCTCTTCCCGATCGGCTGGATCGTGCTGGGCGCCATCTTCGTATACGACGTCACCGTGAAATCAGGCGACTTCGACGTAGTCAAGGACACGATTGCGGGCGTGGGAAGCGATCGTCGCGTGCAGGTTCTGCTGATCGCATTCTGTTTTGGCGCCTTCATCGAAGGTGCCGCCGGATTCGGAACGCCCGTCGCGATTTCCGCGGCGATGCTCATCGGCTTGGGCTTTCGCCCGCTGCAGGCCGCGGGCCTGGCATTGATCGCCAATACAGCGCCCGTCGCATTCGGCGCTCTGGGCATTCCGGTGATCACCCTCGCTACCGTGACCGGATTGCCGGTGGATTTACTGGCCGCGATGGTGGGCCGAATCCTGGTGCTGTTCTGCCTGGCCGTACCCTTCTGGGTCGTGTGGACCATGTGCGGGCGCAAACAGATGATGGAAGTCTGGCCGGCGTGCCTGACCGTCGGCGTCTCCTTCGGGCTGACGCAATTCCTGATCAGCAACTTTGTGGGAGCTTCGCTGGCCGCCATCGGCGCGTCGGTGGTTTCCATGCTGGCTCTGGTCATCCTGCTCAAGTTCTGGCAGCCGCCTACCATCTGGTCGTTCGAACACGAAGACAAGGCGGAGCGTGCGTCGGCACATGCCAATCGCACGGTCTACAGCGGCGACCGCAAATTCAAGGCATGGATGCCGTGGATTCTGCTTTCCGTCTTCGTGTTTGTGTGGGGGCTGACGCCCGTCAAGACGTTCTTGAATGGCGGGGCCAAGAGCAGGCCGAATTTCCTGAGCGGGATTTCTTCCGTCAACATCGCGGTCCCGGTTCTCGATAAGGCCGTCACTCGCACACCTCCCGTGGTGGTGAAGGCGGCGCAGGAACCGGCGGTGTTCGTATTCAACTGGGCATCAGCCACCGGCACCAGCCTGATTCTGGCGGGCGTGCTGAGCGGTCTGCTGCGGGGCTTTACGCCCTTGAATCTCTTCACGATCTTCATGGGAACGCTGAAGCGGATCCGCAAATCGCTGCTCACTATCGCGGCGATGTTGGCTCTGGGCTTTTCCACGCGCTACGCGGGGCTGGACGCAACCATGGGGTTGGCCTTCGCGAGCACCGGCGCGTTGTTCCCGTTCTTCTCTCCTTTGCTGGGTTGGTTGGGTGTGGCGTTGACCGGCAGCGATACCTCTTCGAACGTTCTGTTCGGAGGTCTGCAGCAGATTACGGCGCGCCAGGTGGGCGTCTCTCCGATATTGGCAGCATCAGCCAACAGCGCGGGAGGCGTGATGGGCAAGATGATCGATGCGCAAAGCATCGTGGTGGCCGGCGTAGCCACCGGGCAACAGGGCAACGAAGGAAGCATTCTGCGCTATGTCTTCCTGCACAGTATCGTGCTGGCGGCCCTGGTTGGGGTGGTTTGTTTCTTAATGGCGTACGTATTTCCGTGGATGATCCCGGTGGCGAAGTGAGCACAGTTCGCACCGCATAAACGACGAAAGGACAGGTTATTACTCAAATGTCGAATACTTTCCTCAAAAGAACGCTGCTAGGCGTAATCGGTTGCGTCCTGATGCTCGCGCTCGCTCCCGCGGCTTCGGCACAACTCCAAGTCAAGAGTGAAGACATCACACTTAAGTTCGGCTTTCAGGGGCAATTCTGGGCCGACTGGACGCAGGACGCCACCGCGCCTTCGGCTGGTAATCAAGGGTATGTGCAGAATTTCTACCTGCTGCGGGCGCGCCTGATGTTCGGCGGCACGATTGGCAACAATATCAACTTCTTCTTCCAGACTGACGATCCCAAACTAGGCTACTCGCCCGCGGGCGGGTCCAAGACAATGACCACCGGCACCAGCACATCGCCCGGATTCGTGCTGCAGGACGCCTGGATGGAATACAAAGCGAGTACGCATCTGCAGATCGCCGCTGGTGAGATGCTGCTGCCCGTCTCGCGCCAGGGCCTGCAATCCACGCTCAGCTTCTACACGTTGAACATTAGCCCCGTCTCGACCATCGCAAACGGACCTACGCAGGAATCGGCGCTGCGCGACATGGGACTCCAGGCTCGCGGTTACTTCTTCAACGATCGCCTGCAATATCGCGGCGGCATCTTCGCCGGTGAGCGGGATGCCAATGGGCGCAACTCTCTGCGGCCGGCACTCTATCTGCAATACGACTTCTTCGATCGCGAGAAAGAATATGCTTACGCCGGCACCGCGCTGGGCAAGCGCAAGATCCTCGCTATCGATGCTGGCGGCGACACGCAGGGCAGCTACCGATCGATGTCGGCCAACATCGCCAATGACACGCCGGTGAACGGCGGCGACGAACTCGGCTTCAACTTCCAGTATCTGCACTTCGACGGGCGGAACAAATTCACGGCGATCCCCAACCAGAACAACTACCTTCTGGAAGGCGCCTATTACCTGCACAAGTGCAAATTCCAGCCGTTCCTGAAGTTCGAAACGCAAGATTTCGTGGCTGCGGTGAACAACACCAAAGACATCAATCGTTGGGGCTTCGGCGGGAACTACTACGTTCACGGCCAGAATCTGAAGGTTACGGCCCAATATCTGCGGGCGCTGCCGCAGAATGGTTCCACCATCCGCCCAAGTAATGAATTCACCATGCAGTTGCAGGTGTTCTACTTCTGACAGGCGGCGGAAAAGGTCGAACACCGCTTGCTGACGCGCGGCTCGCAATCGTGAACTCAAGTTTGCGATACCTTAACGAGCCGCGCCCGTAAGGGAGTGACCCCGTGGGAGAAGCGATGCTGGACAAAGGCGTAATCGAAGAGTTGCGGGCCATCGTGGGAGATGTGCTCACCAAGAAAGTAGACCTGGTCACTTATAGCTACGACGCTACCGCCGATGTACCGCGCCAGATTCCCGACGTCGTGGTGATGCCCCAGAATACGCGTGAGGTGCAGAGCATCGTCAACCTGGCGCGCCGCAGGGGCGTTCCGATCTATCCTCGCGGGGCGGGCACTAACCTCAGCGGCGGCGCCATTCCGCTGGCCGGCGGCATCGTGCTCTCGTTCCAGAAGATGAACAAGATTCTGGACGTGGACCCGCAGAATCTCACCGCCATCGTCCAGCCGGGCGTGGTGATTCAGGCGCTCAACGACGCCGCGGCACCTCATGGCCTGATTTATCCGCCGGATCCCGGCACGGTGGCGACCGCCACGATGGGCGGGTCGGTGGCCGAAAACTCGGGCGGCTTGCGCGGTCTGAAATATGGCGTCACGAAGCACTACGTCATGGGGATGGAAGTGGTGTTGGCCAACGGCGACGCGGTTCGTTTCGGTGGAAAGACGGTCAAAAATGTGACCGCGTACGATTTTTCCAATTTGTTTGTCGGGTCTGAGGGCACTCTGGGCGTCATCACCGAAATCACCGTCAAACTAATCCCCGCGCCGCGCTTCCGCCGCACGATGCTGGCGACGTACCAGACCATCGAAGATGCGGGCAACACGGTCGCAGGCATTATTCGGGCACAAGTGATTCCCGCCACGCTCGAAATTCTCGACCGCAAGACGATTGAGACGGTGGAAGCCTTCGCGCACGTGGGCTTGCCCACCGATGCCGAGGCGCTGCTGCTGATCGAGGTCGACGGCATGGCGGAGGCCGTGGTGCAGCGCGAGGCAGAGGACGTGATTGCGACCGTGGCGGCGAATCATGGCGTGCTGCGGCTGGCGAAGTCCGACGCGGAGCGCGATCAGCTCTGGGCTGCGCGGCGGGCTGCGCTGCCGGCGCTGGCGTCGCTGAACAACACCGTGGTTCTGGAAGACGCCACGGTGCCACGCAGCCGGATTACGGAGATGCTGGTGGCGTGCCAGGACATCGGGCGCAAGTACAACCTGGTGCTCGGCACATTCGGCCACGCGGGTGACGGCAATCTGCATCCGACCATCCTGGCGGATAAGAACAACGCCGACGAGATGGAGCGGGTGCACAAGGCCGTGGCGGAGATCTTTGACGCAGCTCTTCGATTCGGTGGGACGCTTTCCGGCGAGCACGGCATCGGCATCGCCAAGATGCGCTTCCTGGGCAACGAAATCGGCGAGAGCGGCCTCAACCTGATGCGCAGTATCAAGGACGCGCTCGACCCGACGCATCTCTTCAATCCAGGCAAACTTGTGCCGGCGAAAGAGGCCGTCCATGCCACGCACTGATGGATGCGGCCTGGAGTCCTTCCCCGAGGTTCAGGTCGAGATCGACAAGTGCATGCGGTGCGGATTCTGCATGTCCGCCTGCCCGGTCTACGCCACCGAAAAGTCGGAAGGGGCCGTGGCGCGCGGCAAGATCGGTATCGCGGAGGCCGTCCTGAACGGCGATCTGGAACTGGACGATCGCGAGGTGATCGACACTCTCTACGACTGCCTGGTCTGCAAGTCGTGCATGCAGAACTGCCCGTCAGGCGTGCACTTCGATCGCATCATTCTCGGCCTGCGTGCGGCGATTGCGCAGAAGAAGGGATTGCCTTGGTTGAAGGCGGCAATCTTCGGAGCGCTGAAGGAGCCTTCGGCGATGGATGCGGGCTTCAAGGTGATGTCCGCCCTCGAGAAACTGGTTTTCCGCACCCACCCGAATCTGCCCGCGATGTCGCCCCGTTCGCCCTTTGCGATTCTCGGCAATCGTGCGGGCTTCGACGGCCATCGGCTGTTTCCCTCCCCCGCCCAAACTCCGCTGCGCGAGCGTGTAGCGGAGCTGATCCGGGTGGACAAGCCAGTCGCTCGCGCAGCATTCTTCACGGGCTGTTCCTTCCATTACTTCTATCCGTCCACCGGCATCGATTTGATCGAGGTACTGACGGAAAACCAGGTGGAAGTGTCGATTCCGAAACAGCAGCAGTGCTGCGGGACGCCCGTGCTGGTGCATGGCGATCGCGAAACGGCGCTTACACTGGCGCGCAACAACATCGACGTGATGGATGGCAGTGGCGCCGGCTACATCGTGACCGGGTGCGGATCGTGCGGCGGCGCCTGGCAGCACGAGTTTTTGGAACTTCTGGCGGACGATCCACATTACGCCGACCGCGCCGCTTACTGGAGTGCGCGCACCTACGACGTCTCGACCTTCCTGACGTCGGTGATTCACTATCGTCCCCCCACGGGACGCGTGGACACCTCCGTGACGTACCACGATTCGTGCCACTTGAAGAAGTCGATGAGGGTGTTCCGCGAACCCCGCGAGATACTGCGCCAGATTCCAGGCGTGACTTTGAGGGAGATGAAACAGCCTGACGCCTGCTGTGGTTCGGGGGGATCGTACGCACTGACGCACACCGCCACATCGACGGAGATCGCGCGCCGCAAGGCTATCGATGCCGCCGGAACCGGCGCGGTCGAGATCGCCACGGGCTGCCCGGCATGCATGATGCAACTCCTCGACTGCACGCAGCGCTTCGGCGCCGAACAGGAAGTGACGCATTATGTTTCGCTGCTGGCGCAGAGTTATCGCAATGAGAGAGCCTCCCGATGAGCGAACTTTTCGATACCTTCAAGGCGCGTGCCCAGGCCGTTAGCGCCGAGGTGCACCGCTGCGCGTCGCGGCAGGATGCGCTCGACTTCGTACTCGACTTCCTGCAAGCGGAGAAGGTGGCAGACGCGCCGCAATCGTCGGCGGTATGGTGCGCCGGCTCGCTGCTCGAGGGCGTGGACCACCAGACGCTGTCCCATGCCGTTCCCGGACTCACGTTCCAGGTCACGCGCGAAAGCGCGGAGGCCGCCAAGATTGGAGTCAGCCAGGTGGAATGGGCCATCTCGGCAACCGGCACCCTGGTTACAGACGCGGCGCCAGTAGAGCGCCGATTGGTATCCACGCTGCCGACGATTCACGTCGCGATTCTGCCTACCGCGGGCATCCAGCCCGATATGGCGAGCGTGCTGGCCAGATTCAATACCAGGCACAGCGGATACATCTCCATGATCACGGGTCCGAGCCGCACTGCGGACATTGAGCGCGTGCTGACGATTGGCGTGCACGGGCCGGCGCGGCTGATCATCCTGTTCGTGGATGAATTAGGAATAAACTGATGAGCACGGCTTTCAAAGAATCGATCCATTCGGCGGTGCACAACGCCAATCTCACCGGCGCACTGGGCCGGTTCTCCGAGGCATACCGGACCAGCCGGGCGAAAGCTTACGAGGGTATCGATTTCGAAGAACTGCGCGACCGCGTCGCCGAGGTCAAGTCGTACGCCGCGCTACATCTGGATGCGCTCGCGGAAATCTTCACGCGGAATGCCGAAGCACGCGGGGCAAAGGTGTTTCGCACCAAAGATCCGCAGGCCGTCAACGACTACGTCGTCAATCTGGCCAAGTCCAACGGCGTCAAGAGCGTCGTGAAGTCGAAGTCGATGGCGTCGGAGGAGATTCACCTCAATCGCCATTTGGAAGAGGCAGGGGTTTCGGTGGCGGAGACCGACCTGGGCGAGTGGATCGTTCAACTCGCGGGCGAGCGTCCGTCGCACATGGTGATGCCCGCCATCCACATGACCAAGGAGCAGGTGGCGGAGGTTTTCAGCAAAGAGGTCAATGAGCGCCTGGCGGCCGATATTCCGGCCCTGGTGAAGCTGGCGCGCAAAGAGCTGCGGACCAAGTTTCTGAATGCCGAAATGGGCGTCTCGGGCGCCAACATTGCAGTCGCCGAGACCGGCAGCATCGTGATCATCACCAACGAGGGCAACGCCCGGCTGGTGACCACGCTTCCCAAGACGCACGTTGCGATTGTGGGGGTGGAGAAACTGGTCGCGCGGTTCGACGACATTCTCCCGATTTTGACCGCGCTCCCCCGAAGCGCGACGGCGCAGTTGCTCACCAGCTACGTCTCCATCATCACCGGCCCTTCGCCGAATACCGACGGCAGCCTGAAGGACCTGCACATTATCCTGATGGACAACCACCGGACCGAGATGTCGGACGATCCTATGTTCCGGGAGGCGCTGCAGTGCATCCGGTGCGCGTCGTGCCTGAACGTATGCCCGGTGTTCCGGCTGGTGGGCGGCCACGTTTTCGGGAAGGTCTACACGGGTGGCATCGGCACGATCCTGACGGCATGGTTCGATGAGCTGAAGAAGTCGGAAGATATTCAGGGGCTTTGCATTCAGTGCGGCAATTGCGTGGATGTGTGTCCCGGCAAGGTTCCGATTCCCGACATGATTCTGGAATTACGCCGGAGGCTGGTGCAACAGCAAGGCTCGACCATGAAGGAGAAGGCGGCCTTCACGATCGTCAATAATCGCCGGCTGTTCCACGGAATTCTACGCGCGGCGTCGACGGTGCAGAAGCCTTTCGCGCGCGACGGCATGATTCGTCATCTGCCGATGTTCCTGTCGGGGCTGTGCGAATTTCGGAGCCTGCCGGCGGTGGCCGAGAGGCCATTTCGCGACCGGTTCGCGGAGATCCAGCAGCCGAAATCCGCGGAGAAGGCGGCGATTTATGCCGGCTGCCTGATCGATTTCGCATATCCAGAGACGGGCGAGGCGGTCACGAAGCTGCTGAACAAGGCCGGAATCGAAGTGGTTTTTCCGGAGGGGCAGACCTGTTGTGGAGCGCCTGCACGGTTCAGCGGAGCCTATGAAGTCGCGGCCGGAAATGCGGCGGCGAATATCAAGGCGCTGCTGGATGACGGCGTCCGCTATGTGGTTTCCGCCTGTCCCACTTGTACAGTGGCGCTGAAACACGACTTCGCGAAGACGTTTGCAAGTCTGGGCATGACGGACCAGATCCCGCAGGCGGAGGCGCTCGCCGCCAAGGTGGTCGATTTCTCGACCCTCGTCAAGAAGCTGGTGGATGAGGGCCGGCTGAAGGTGAAGGAGGGGCGGGAACTCGGCAAGATCACGTATCATGACTCGTGTCATCTGAAGAAGACACTGAAGGTGTATCGGGAGCCTCGCGAGCTTCTGGGGTTGGCCGGGTACGAAGTGGTGGAGATGTTCGAGTCCGACATGTGCTGTGGGATGGGCGGGTCGTATTCATTGAAACTGCCCGAGATTTCAGCGCCCATTCTCGAGCGCAAATTGACGAACATCCGCAAGACCGGCGCGACGATGGCGGCGATGGACTGTCCGGGATGCGCCATGCAGATCCGCGGCGGCTTCGACAAAAGTGAGTCACAGGTGGCGGTTCGGCATACGGCGGAGCTACTCGCGGACGCTTTTGAGTAGCGAGGCGTGGCGCAACGGCTCTTTCAACGCTTTTCGTTTGTCCACTGAGTCTGAGGTCTGCTCCGCAAAATCGGCTTTGCTACGGCAGATTTGGTGGACGCTCGAAAAGTCCCGGCAGGAGTGTCGAGACGGCAAACAGGAGTGTTTGCGCCACTAAGCGTGTTATTCTAAGAGTCCTTACGATGGCGCAGACGAGGTCGCTCCCACGCATCTGTATCGCGTTGGGACTCCCCGACGTTCCAACCTTACTCGAGCACGCCCGGCGCGAAGCTGAGGCGGGCGAGACCTTCCTGGAGTTCCGCCTGGATTTCCTCGATCGCCCCTGCCAGGGAGCCGAGGCGATTCGCGGTTTCCTCGAACAGTTTCCAGACCTTTTTCTGGTAGCCACTTGCCGGCGGCATCAGAACCACGGCAAGTTCAATGGGAGCATCGAGGAGCAGTTGGCGGTGCTCGATCAGGCGGTGCGCAATGGCGCCCAAGCTGTGGATATCGAGATTGAGACCGCCGAGGCTGCCTCGGACCGGTTGAGCAGTCTCCGGGGACGGGCCCAGATCGTGATTTCCTATCACAACTTCGAAGCCACCCCACCCATGGACACCATCATCAACCGGGTGATGCGGGTGCAAGGCGATGTCTACAAGGTAGTGACCACGGCCCGCAAGCCTTCGGATAATCTGCGGGTGCTATCGGCTGCCAAGAGCCTCCCCAAATCCAGACTGGTGGTGCTGGCGATGGGGGAACTCGGATTTCCGACGCGCGTGCTCTCTCCCGTGTTCGGCGGAGTTTACACCTACGCGACGCCGATGCAGGCGGAAGGAACCGCCTTGGGGCAGGTCAGCGCCCGCTCTTTGCGGCATTTGTACCGCGTAGAGAAACTGCGTAAAACGGCCAAGATCTACGGTGTGATCGCCGATCCGGTGCGGCATTCCATCTCGCCCGCGGTACACAATCGGGCGTTCCAGTCGCGTCGCGTGGATGCCGTCTATCTGCCCCTGTTGGTCTCGCCTGCCTGCCTGCGCGATTTCTTCTCGATGGCGGGCAAGTTGCCGCTCGCCGGGTTCAGCGTAACGATTCCGCATAAACAGAAAATCATCCGCTATCTGGATGCCGTGGAACCGCTCGCGAGGCGCATCGGCGCGGTGAATACAGTGTGGCGGAAGGCGGGCAAATGGCGCGGCACAAACACCGATGTGGCGGGGATCACCGGTCCGCTGAGCCGCGTTCTGCGGCTGCAGAATGCGACAGTCCTGATCGCCGGTAACGGAGGCGCAGCCCGGGGAGCAGCCTGCGCGCTAACGGATGCCGGGGCGAAGATTTCCCTGGTAGGTCGCAATCAGGACCGGGTTCGCGCCCTCTCGAAGGTGTGCGGCGCCGAAGCGCTGAGCCGCGAGCAGGCGGTCGCGCGGCATTTCGACGTCGTGGTGCATGCCACGCCGCTCGGGATGTTCCCACATGTGAACGATTGCTTCTTTGACGGTAAGATCCCGGCCGAGATCGTGTTCGATCTGGTCTACAATCCCCTGGAGACGGTCCTCGTCCGTCACGCTAAGGAACAAGGGAAGACTGTGATCGCCGGGATCGAGATGTTTCTCGAGCAGGCGGCTCAGCAGTTCGAATTGTGGACCGGCGATACTGCTCCCCGCACAGTTATGCAAAAAGCGGCGATGGAGGCGTTGGAGCAGCACAAAGCGCCCTCACGGAGCGATAAGTGATGAAGCTCACGCGACGGAAATTGGCGCAGGCGATGCTGGCCCCGGTTGCTGTGTCGGCGGCTGCGCAAACACAGGCGCCGCCACCGCTGCCTGCGAATCCGGATGAGGAACTGAGGGCAGCGCGGGACCGCATCAAGACCCTCAGCGACGCGCTGGCGAAGCAGACCGTGCCCATGGACACGGAGCCCGCTCTCGCATTCAAGGCCTGAGGAGAACGATGCCGGCAATCGGAGACGACGTTTTCTTTGCCGCGATTCCGGAACTGAATCAACGCCTGATTGCGCGCGAGTTTTCTGCGGTGGAACTGGCGCGCGCCTTCGCGAATCGTTTGGAGCAACTTGGGCCGCGTTACAACGCGCTCGCGCTTCCTCTTGCCCAGCAGGCTATCCGACGCGCCGAGGACGTGGATAAGGACCTGAAGCGCGGCCGAACGCACGGTCCGTTGCAGGGCGTTCCTTACGGCGTGAAGGACCTGATCAGTTACAAAGGCCGCCCGACCACTTGGGGCGCCAAGCCGTACGTGGGACAGGTGTTCGACTACAACGCCACGGTGGTGGACCGGTTGGACGCGGTTGGCGCGGTGCTCACGGGCAAGCTGGCGATGGTCGAACTGGCCGGTGGGCCTTCCTATCGCTTCGCGTCGGCGTCGTTGACGGGACCGGGGCTGAATCCGTGGGATCGCACGCGATGGTCCGGCGGATCTTCAAGCGGTTCGGCAGCGGCAGTGGCGGCAGGACTAGTGCCGTACGCGCTGGGGTCGGAGACTTCCGGGTCGATTCTAACTCCAGCATCGTACTGCGGTGTGACCGGCCTTCGGCCGACCTACGGATTGGTGAGCCGGCATGGCGCCATGGCGCTCTCGTGGACTCTCGACAAGCTGGGTCCGCTGGCGCGGAGCGCGGAAGATTGCGGACTCATCCTGCAGGTGATTGCGGGCAAAGACTCAAAGGATCCGGGCTCGGCGGGAAAGAGCTTCTACTACACGCCCCAGTACGCCCGTCCACTGAAAGAACTGAAGGTAGGATATGCCCCGGTGGACTTCGGGGAGCGTGCCGACCCTGCGGCACGGGCGGCGTTCGCCGCGTGTTTGACCGTGTTCAAGGAATCGGGCGTTCAACTGGTGGAAACGGCGTGGCCGCAGTTTCCCTACGGTCCGGTGCTGGCGACGATCCTGGGATCGGAAGCGGGATCGATCTTCGAGCCGCTGATCACCAGCGGGAAAGTGGACGAACTGGCGGATCCGGCACAGATCGCTGGCCTGAAGGCTAGTCTGGAGATTCCGGCTAAGGACTACTTGAAGGCCCAACGCGTCCGCCGTTTAATTCAGGACGCCTTCCTGCAGTTCTTTGCGGAAGTGGATGCGGTGATCGCGCCGGCACGCCCCGGTCCGGCCAGCAAGATCGATCAGCGGCTGGATGCGGGCGGCCCCGGCCCGGCAGCGGCTACATCTGCCACGGCAGGGTTTCAGGGGATCATCCCGGCGGGCAATCTGGCTGGTTTGCCGGCGCTGTCATTGCCTTGCGGGTTTGCCGACAATCTGCCCGTGGGCGTGCAGGTGATGGGGCCGCCGTTTTCCGAAAATACTCTGCTGGCAATCGGCCGGGAGTTTCAATCGAAGACGGACTGGCACAAGCGGCGTCCGCCGATGCGGTAGAAGGAATCAGGCTACGATGCGGAAGCGGTCGTGGACTTTGACCGCGGCTTCTTCTTCATCGACGCCCCAGACGTCCGACCAACGCGGGCCGTGACGCAGCTTGCCGCTCATCTCTTGCAGTTTATCGACAGGACCCACGGCGTAGACCTCCACGCTGCCGTCGTCTAAATTACGAGCCCATCCGGTCAGGCCCAGTCCCGATGCGGCGCGTTGCGTGAAGTCTCGAAAGCCGACGCCCTGCACGCGCCCACGCACCACCCAGCGGCGCGCCTCTTGGTCGCTTCCACGTGTCACCCAGGGCAGGATACCAGATTTTCAATCAGGTGCGCGGTAGTGACTGCGCCGTTGGTTCGATAGGTTTGCGAGACCGCCGCCATGCTGGCGCGGATTGACGGTTTCGTAAGGAGATCGCGCAAGGTGTCAGCGATGGCTGCTACTGGCGCTGCGATCAGATTCTCGACGCGGCCCACCCCTGATCTTTCGATGAAGTACGCCTGGTGGAACTGATCGTTGCACATCGGCGAGATCAGCATGGGAACGCCTGCCGCAATCGCCTCCATCACGGAGTTCGCGCCCCCATGGGTGACGAACACGGCTGCCCGCCGCAGGATTTCGGACTGCGGCGCGTACCGGTAGACGTCGCAATGCTCGGGAGGTGGCTTCCAACGCGGGTCGTCGACGAGGTCGCCGAGCGAGAGCACTAGGTGCGCTTTGAGTACATCGGCCGCGTCCACGATCTTCCCGAAGATTTCGGGCCAAAAGTAGATCTGGCTTCCGAAGGAGACGTAAATCACGGGGCGGTCCGGGGACAGGGGACGAATCGGCGTCTCGTCGCCACGATTGTGGAGCGGCAGGGAAGGGCCCGGCAGAGTCACACCAGGTGGCGGCGGGCCAACAAACGCCTCGGTGGCGAAGGCAATGGTGAGATGCGGCGAGAGCACGTCGCACCCGGAGAATGAGGCGTCCATTCCGAATCGCCGGAAGATCTCCGCGCGTCGCGGCGCCAGATGGCGAACTGTCTGGAGCAGCGCGCTATCGAGACCGGCGGGAATGACGGGGTTGAGCGAATTCGAGACGGATGCCCAGGGAATGTGTTCGAGGTGAGCCGCGATGGCGGCGGCATAGTAGAGCGGATCGACGACGACGGCGTCGGCCTGCTCGCGCCGGTACCACTCACGGATTGGGTTGATACTTTCCGGAAGACTGCCAAGGAGCAGTTGCTCGATCCACTGGCGGAGACGCGGGGGTTCTTGAATCAATCGGACCAACTCGGCGCCGCGAGTGACGCGGTCTCCGGCGGCCTGAGGAACTAGATCGGAGCGAAACACCAGGCCGGCGCGCGCGATCTGTGGGCCAATGTCGCCGGGCGCGGCAATCACGACTTCGTGGCCGGAATCGGCAAGCGCCTGCGCGGGTCCGATGTAGGGATTGACGTGGCCCTTTTCGGGGATGATGGCGAACGCGATCTTCACGCGGCCGCCTTATGGAAGCGCCGGAACCACGTCATCACGGCCAGCAGACGGAAGCAGAGACCAGTGCCCTGTTCGGTGGTGGGCGGATCGCCGGATGCGAGGCGTTCGACAGCGTCACAGTCCACATACGGTTCCAGGAACGCGCCGCACTCGCGCCAGGCCCGAACGAAGTGCCGATGGATGATGGCATGGGCACGGAGATTCTTGGTGAGTGCGGATTTCGGACGCCAGGCCACCGAGGGTTCCACAAAGCGCTCGGCGGCACGGCGAAGATGCCACTTCTCGATTCCGTCGCGGAACCCGAGCTCTTGCGGTACGAGACGCGCCAGGGCCAAGAGGCGCGTGTCGCCGAAGGGAACGCGGCCTTCGAGCGAGTGTGCCATCAGGTGGATATCGCCGTTATGAAGCAGGCGGGTGAGCCAGAGATGGTAGATGAGGCACGACATCGCCATGCATTGCTCATCGGGCGTCGTCCAACGGTGGCCGCGATCCTCGGCGAACTTGCGGTATTTGCAGGTGAAGTGTCCGGCAGGGTCGTCGAGGAATTCGCGGCGCAGCGGAGGGGTTCCGAAGAAGTCGATCACGCGGCCAGGCGATTCGATGCGGGCCGGATTGAGCAGAAAGGAGTAGCCGAAGTGCGTCTCGTCAGCCGCATCTCCCACCAGGACAGCCTTCACGTGTGGAGCGGCGGTTTCGGCCAGAATGTGCTGGGAGACCTCCTGTTCCCAGGCGCTGATCAGGTCGTTGGTGTGCAGGGTTCGCAGGAGCGCGGCTTCGTAACGAGCTTCGTCCACGCGGACCACGGTGTGGGCGCAACCGCACTGCGAGGCCACGCGCTCGGCAAAAGGAAGATCGGGGCTGCGCACGATCAGCGAGCGTGAATAGTCAACCGTGTCCTCGCCGGAGTAGGATATGGTCCACGCGGGAACCGGTTGGGACGAGTGACTCTGCGCGATGGCGGCCAGGAGGCTCGAATCGACGCCGCCGCTCAAGAAGACGCCGACCGGGACGTCGGCACGCATCGCGGCGGAGACTGCCAGGTCGAGCGTATCGCCGAGGCGGTTGAGGAAACCGGGACTGTAGGGATCGGCGCTGTCTGAAACTTGAGGCACCTGCGAAATCGTGAGGCCGCCTTGATGGAGTTCGAGATAGTGGCCCGGCTGGAGACGCGCGATTCCGGCAAAGGGCAACGCGGTGACCGAGCTGAAATAAGGCGCGGTGAGCGATTCGGCGATGGATTCATCGTCCGTGACGAAACGAACTCCCCCGCTCTCCACCAGCGCTCCGGCTTCAGAGGCGAAGAAAAAGCGGTCTGCGGTCGCGTTGTAAAAGAACGGCTTGATGCCGAGCGGATCGCAGGCCGCAAAGCCGCGCTGCTGGAGGGCGTCCCAGATAAAGAAGGCGAACATGCCGTTGAATCGCGTGAGGGCGCGGCTTCCCCACCGGATCCAGGCTGCGAGCACGACGTCGGTATCGGTGCGGAGGGTGAACGGTGTTGCCGGCTGAAGCTCCTGGCGGAGTTCGGGGAAGTTGTAGACTTCGCCGTTGTAGACGATGACGTAGCGGCCGTCAGGCGAGGAGACGGGCAGGCCGAGCGACAGAGGGCCAATCAGCGACAGCCGGGTCTGGGCGAGCGCGCACGTGCGATCGTGGTAGCGGCCGGCGCCGTCGGGACCGCGGTGGAGCAGCAGGCGCTCCAATCGGGCGACGCACAGGCGGTCCTGCTCATTGATGCCTGAATGCCGGACTATGCCGGCGATTCCACACACTGTGGACAGTCCTCCAGGGCTTGCAATAGCAATCCCGTAGTATAAGACAGGCACTCAATACGGTCTTCGGAGCACGTCAGGACGCCGGACAGGCTGGCGCGCGGACGAGGTGGAAGCGGTACCGGCGGAAAGAAGGTGGCGTGCTTGGGGACCGATGGGATACCCAGGCTTTCGGCAAGGTCGCGAATAGGGCGCTTGTCGGGCGACGGCTCGGGGCAGAAATCGCGGACGTGGTCTGAGAGGAACGGCTCGATCAAGCGGACGCCGGCGCTGCGAAAGCAGGCTTGCGTGAGGGGCAGAAGGTCGCAATCCCACTCGTGACGCATTACCTGGTCGGCGCCGTCGCCGGTGACGATGGAGGAGACGCCGCGCTGCGAGAGTCCTTTGGCGAGCAGGTACTTGGAAACGGGGTGGAGGTTGTAGATGGGGCTCTCGGTTGACGAAACGAACTCCGGTAGCGAATCGATGAAATCGGCGGCGGTCACGCAAATCGGGCAGAAGGGGATACGCATGGCTTGGGAGAGACGCTCCACTTGCTCGCGCTCGCAGTATCCGGGAATGTTGCTCTGGAGATACCACGCGGCTATGCGGTACCCGAGCGATTGAAGGAGCGCGGCGAGTACCCACGAATCGATACCGCCGCTGACCGCGACGTGGACCGTTTCGGATGGGGAGAATAAGCTGGCGAGGGCTTGAGTGAGGAGTGAGCTGAGTTCGAGGAATCCGGGTTGGTGGACGTCCGAAAAGCGTCGAGAAGAGTCTCGACGCGGCAAACAGGAGTGTTCGCGCCACATCGGCTCACACCGGATTCCAACGAATGGGGTGAGCGCCGCCGCGCCTCGGCTATCGGAGTAGCGTTCGTAGAATTCCGCTGATAACGCGCGCTCTTCCGGCGTGCAATCGGGGAATAGCGCGCGAAGTGTTTCGGCGCGCTGGCCTGTTCGCAGGCGCAGGAAGCTCATCGGGCGATCAGTTCGGACAGCATCACCATCTGCTCCCGCTTGCGTGCTACGGCCATGGGCGCTAGTTGCCGATTGGTATCGAGCGGTGCGCAGCCGCCCTGGCAGAGATAGCAGGACTGCAATGGCTCGGTCTGCTCCAGGTGCGCTTTGATGCGTAGGGCGAGCGCGTGGGCATCGGGATCGCTCACGGGGACGCCGTCATCGAGAAAAGCCTGCGGATCGGATGCGAACTTCTGCACGTACTGCGGGCGGGTGCAGCAGTAGAAACGGCCGTGTTTGATGCTGTTGCAGCGGTGGCGGATCCAGCAATCAGCGAAGGTGCGAACGGTCTCCGCGCGATCCGCGAGCTGCGTGCGGTCCAAACACGTGAACTGGTCCTGCACCTTCCAGTTCACCTCGATGTTGCGGCGCCGGCCCTCGCGCGCGATGAATCGAATGACCGATTTGGGCAGCGCGGGCTCGGGATATAGCGAGACGGCGATCATGTCGAGGCAATCCCATCCGCGGGGCGTGAGCCGCTCGATCAGAAACGCGTTGGTCGTGAGCTGAATCCGGCCTCCGACGGCGAGCCCCCTGGCGATAACCAGCAGACGCTCCAGTTCGGGGTGCAGGAGAGGCTCACCACCGACGATCTTGAGAAACTGCGGCGCCACGACACGGCTAACGGCGCGGAGATCTCGTTCGAACTCCACCGGATCGGCGAACCACTTCTTGAGGATCGGCGAGAACGAGCAGCAGTGATCGCAGCGCAAGTTGCAGTGGTCGGCGATGTGGTATTCGAGCGCCCGGGTCTGCACCTTGCCGTCGGCGATGCTGTATTCCATAGTTGTACGCTATGCTTTAGCTTGCCGAAACTTCCATTCACCGGCAAGCTCAAGCATATTGTACTGCTGGCGGCAGTGGTGTTCCTGTGCCTGTCGCCAACGCTGCGCAATGGATTCACCGGGTACGACGACCCGGAGTACGTCACGGAGAACCCGCATGTCGCCGGCGGGCTAACCGCACAGAACATCGTCTGGGCCTTCACGGCGGCGCATTCCAGCAACTGGCATCCGCTCACCTGGCTGTCGCACGCGCTGGATTGCGAGCTCTTCGGATTGGCGCCGGCCGGCCATCATCTCACCAGCCTGCTGATCCACGTTGCCAATACGGTCCTGCTCTTTCTGTGGTTGAGCGGCGCTACGGGATCGCCCACACGCGCTGCTGCGGTGGCGCTGATCTTCGGCGTGCATCCGGCCCACGTGGAGTCGGTGGCGTGGGTGGCCGAGCGGAAGGACGTCCTGAGCACTATGTTTGGAATGCTCGCGCTGATCGCATATACCAGCTACTCAAGGAGGCCGGGGACGGGTCGTTATTGCCTGATGGCAGCGCTGTTCGCCGCAGCGCTGCTATCGAAGCCTATGCTGGTGACTCTGCCACTGCTGATGCTGCTGTTGGATTGGTGGCCGTTGGCGCGCAAAGAGAGTCCGCGGCGCCTGATTCTGGAGAAGCTTCCGCTGCTGGCGTTGTCCGGGCTGGCTGCGGCCGCCGCTGTGTGGGCACAGCGACAGAACGCATCGATGGCCGGCCTCGATCAGTTGCCGCTCTCGTGGAGGCTCTCAAATGCGGCAGTCTCGTACATCCGGTACCTGGCGAAGATGGCGTGGCCTACGAAGCTGGCAGTCTTCTACCCGTTCCCCCTGCATGGGACTCCGGCGTGGCAGGCCGCGGGATGTCTGCTACTGCTGGCGGCGATTTCGTGGACGGCGTTCGCAGTACGCTCACGCAGTCCGTGGCTGGCGGTGGGATGGGCTTGGTACGTGGTGAGCCTGCTGCCGGTGATCGGGATTGTGCAAGTAGGGATGCAGGCGATGGCCGATCGTTATCTGTACCTGCCGATGATCGGGCTGCTCATCGCGCTCGCCTGGTCGTGCGAAGCCCGCTTCCTGGTGCCTGCCACAGCTCTGGTGGCGGCGGCCTGCGGCGTTCTCTCGTGGCGACAAGTGCATTACTGGCAGGATGGTGTCGCGCTGTTCACGCACGCGATCGCTTTCACAGAGGACAACTACACGGCCCACAATAATCTGGGCGTTGAACTGGATCGGCGGGGGCGATTCGACGAGGCGCTGGCGGAGTATCGGGAAACGCTGCGCATTAAGCCCGGCGACCGGCACGGCGAGGAGAATTATGCGCAGGCAAACTTCGCCAGGGGTGAGAGGCTCATGGGCCAGGGAGCGCTGCGGGAAGCACTGGCGAGTTTCCAGGAAGGACTGCGGTATCGGCCGCGCAACGCTCTGGCCCATGCGGATGCCGGACTGGTGCTGACCCAACAGCAAGATTCCAACGCTGCCATGGCGGAGTTGCGGCGCGCTCTCGAGCTCGATCCCACGGTGGCGCGGGCGCATTTGGGGCTCGGCGCACTGCTGGCGAGGTCAGGGCAAACGGAGCAGGCGGGTCAGCAATTCGATGAGGCGGTGCATTACGATCCAGCGAATGTGGAGGCGCGTTTCGATCTGGGGCTGGTGCGCGCCGCTTCGGGACGGAACTTGGAAGCGATCGAGTCTTTCGATGTGGCGCTTCGTTTGCGGCCAGGCTTCGGTGAAGCACACGCAGCACGTGCGGGAGCTTTAGCGGCGATGGCGCGATACGAAGAGGCCTGGAGCGAGGTGCAGGCCGCGAAGGCGGCGCATGTCGAGGTGGACGCGGCCTTCGCGGCGCGGCTCGCAGCACACATCAAGCGGTGAAATCGACCTCGACGGTGCTTCTCACTTCCACGCGGATGCCGTTCAGTCGCGTGGGATGGTACTGCCACTGTCGCACAGCGTCCACCGCTGGCTGGATCAGGTGTGACGGTCCGGCTAACGGGTCGACCTCTGCGACAGTCCCCGCTTTCGTAACGAGAATCGCCAATTGCACTACGCCGCCCTCCTCGCCGGGAGCAAGGGAGAACGAGGGGCGCGTCTGGGTGATTAACATGCGAGCCTGAACGGCTGGTTCGATCTTGATTCGCTGCGGAAACGCCACCTTATCGTAGATCGTGAAATTGACTGCGTCATCGCAAGGCGAGAGTCCGAAGTTACGCGTCATCTTCTCTCGGAACCCGGGAGGAGACTTGAGCATCGCGTTTGTGTGTCCAGTGAGGATTTCCTCGCGGGTCCCCACGTTGTTGATCATGATATCGAGATGATCGTCAAACGTCTGAATAGCCTCAAGCGACTGGTCCAGGAGATCTTGCGTGAGCACCTGGCCTTCGCGAATGGGCAGTTTCTGTAGCAGCCCTGCACGCGCCGCATCCGATACGAAGCTAGTGGAGATCCTCCAAACGACTCGCGGCAGGCAGAATTGGTCCGGCAGGTCCATAGTCTGAGCCCTCCAGCTTACCTTCTATAATTGTATGCACGCTTGGGGCGGCACGATTCGGGCCACTTTGCTTCTGTCCCGGATTTTGATACCTTACTAACCGTCTGGGGACATCGCCCGCAATGGGCGCTGGGATGCGTAAATGAAACGTAAGATATCTCTCACCATCAACGGGAAACCATACACCGATGAAGTCGAGCCGCGGCTCCTTCTGATTCACTACTTGCGCGAGGTCGCGGGCCTGACCGGTCCGCATATCGGCTGCGAGACCTCGATATGCGGCGCTTGCACCGTGATGCTCGACGGGCGGACGGTCAAATCCTGCACCATGTTCGCGGTGCAGGCTGATGGCCACAAGATCGTCACCATCGAGGGTCTGGCGGCCGACGGGCAACTTGACGCGATGCAAGAAGCCTTTTGGAACGAGCATGGCCTACAGTGCGGATTTTGTACGCCCGGAATGATTCTCAGCGCGCGGCAATTGCTGGCCGACCATCCGAACCCCAGCGACCAGGAGATCCGCCACGGCCTCGAGGGCAATCTCTGCCGATGCACCGGTTATCAGCACATTGTGAACGCCGTGCGGGCGGCCGCGGGAAAGGCGGGTGCGTAAGTCATGGCGACTACCATCAGCAAGCCGGAAACCCTGGTCGGCAAGAGCATCCGGCGGCAGGAAGATCCGCGCCTCATCACCGGCACCGCCACCTATCTGGACGATATCAAGATGCCAGGCATGCACCATGCATGCATCGTGCGCAGTCCGCATGGCGCGGCGCGGATCCGCAGTGTCAACACGGCGGCGGCACTCGCACTTCCGGGAGTCGCGGCAGTGTTCACCGGCGCCGATATCAAGGATCTGGGCGCGGTTCCGACGGCGTCCTCGCTGCCCGGCCTCCGCGTGCCGCACCATCATCTGCTGGCGCAGGATCGCGTCTACTATGCGGGCCATCCCGTCGCAGTAGTGGTCGCCACCGACCGTTACATCGCGGCGGACGCGGCCGACCTGGTGGAGGTCGATTACGAACCAACGCCCGCCGTGGCCGACCCTGAAAAGGCGCTCGCGCCCGGTGCGCCCGCGGTCCACCCGCAGTGGCCCGACAATATCGCATTCACATTTCATCAGGAGGGCGGCGACACTGCGCAGGCGTTCCGCGACGCGGAGGTGGTGGTCAAGCAGCGCATCACCAGCCAGCGCCTGATTCCGACGGCGATCGAAACGCGCGGCGTGGTGGCCGAATGGCGGCAGGGCGACAAGGCGGTGACGATGTACTCGTCCACGCAGATTCCGCACCTGCTGCGCACCATCTGCGCGGCAATTCTGGGGATGCCTGAGAATCATCTACGCGTGATCACTCCGGAAGTAGGCGGCGGATTCGGGTCCAAGCTGAATGTTTATGCCGAGGAAGCGCTGATGTGCTTCATCGCAAAGCGCATCGGCAAGCCGGTGAAGTGGGTGGAGTCGCGCCGCGAGAATTTCCAGTGCACCATCCACGGCCGCGGGCATGTGGACTACTATGAACTCGCGGCCAAGCGCGACGGTACGATGCTGGGTCTGAAGCTCAAGCTGATCCAAGATCTGGGCGCGTATCATCAGCTCCTGACGCCCGCGATTCCTACGCTCTCTGTGCTGATGATGCCGGGACTCTACAAGTTCAAGAGCATCACGGCGGACATCATCGGCACCTTCACCAATTGCGTGCCGACCGACGCGTATCGGGGCGCAGGGCGGCCGGAAGCCACGCACGGCATCGAGCGCATGGTGGACATTCTGGCGGCCGAGTTGAAGATGGACCCCGTAGAGATCCGCAGGAAGAATTTCGTGGGCAAGGACGAGTTCCCCTACGCGACCACCACCGGACTCACTTACGACAGCGGTAACTACGGAGCGCCATTAGACAAAGCGCTGGCCGCAGTCGACTACGCGGCACGGCGCGAGGAGCAGGTGGAGGCACGCAAGGCTGGCCGGCTGATGGGCATCGGGATCTCGGCTTACGGCGAGATCTGTGCGATGGGCCCGTCTGCCGCGATGCCAGCGGGCGGGTGGGAGAGCGCGACGGTCAAGATCGAGCCATCGGGCAAGGTCACGGTGATGACCGGCGCATCGCCACACGGGCAAGGCGAGGAGACGACCTTCGCGCAGATCGCGGCCGACGAACTCGGGGTGGATATCAACGATGTGATGGTGGTGCACGGCGACACGTCGGTGGTGCAGTACGGCATTGGCACGTTCGGCAGCCGTGGCACGGCGGTGGGCGGTGCGGCGCTGTTCTACGCGTTGCAGGAGTTGAAGGCGAAGATCCGCAAGTTCGGGGTGATGCTGCTGGGGAGCGAGAACGTGGCGCTGGTGGGAGGCTCCTGCGTCGATCAGGAGACGGGCAAGTCCGTCTCGTTTGCGGAGATGGTGACGGCCGCGCATCACGCCAAGACACTGCCACCCAACACGCAGCCTGGACTGGTGGCGACGCACTTCTGGGAGCCGCCCAACTTCACGTTCCCGTTTGGCGCGCATATTGTGGTGACCGAAGTGGACCGCGATACCGGGGCGATTCAGATTCGCCGCTATGTGGCGGTCGACGATTGCGGCAAGGTGATCAATCCGCTGCTGGTCTCGGGGCAGGTACACGGCGGAGTGGCGCAGGGGCTCGGCCAGGCGCTGTGGGAAGAGGCCGTGTACGATGACGATGCGCAACTGGTGAGCGGCGAGCTTACCGACTATGCGCTCCCGCGGGCGCATTTCATGCCGTTCATCGAAAGCAGCCACACGGAAACGCCATCGCCGGTGAATCCGCTGGGCGTAAAAGGGGTGGGCGAGGCCGGCACGATCGGCTGTTCGCCCGCTGTGGTGAATTCGGTGGTGGATGCGCTGGCGCCTCTGGGTGTGCGGCACATCGATATGCCGCTTACCCCGCAAAAGATCTGGAAGCTCATTCAGGCAGGAGGCCACGCATGATTCCGCAGTCATTCGAGTACACCGCTCCCCAGACTCTGAAAGAGGCGCTCGCGCTCATCGAAGGAGGAGAGCGCAAGATCCTGGCGGGAGGAATGAGTCTGATTCCGCTGATGAAGCTGCGGCTGGCGCAGCCGGCCGAAGTGGTGGATCTGGGCCGTGTTCCCGGGCTCAACTACATCAGCGAGACGGATGGCGTAGTGCGCATCGGCGCGATGTCGACCCATCATGCGGTGGAGACGTCTCCGGTGCTCCGCGCGCATTGCCCGCTGCTGGCGGAGACAGCCGCTATGATCGGCGATCCGCAGGTGCGCAATATGGGGACGATGGGCGGCAGCATCGCGCACGCCGACCCCGCGGCCGACTATCCCGCTTCCCTGGTGGCGCTCGAGGCGCGCATCCGGCTGGTCTCGGCGCACTCGGAGCGGACGGTAGAGGCTTCAGAATTCTTTCAGGACGCGTTTACGACGTCGCTCGAACCCGGTGAGATTGTGCTGGAGGTCGAGGTGCCGGTGGAACCATCGAACGAAGGCTCCCGCTATGAGAAGTTCGCGCATCCGGCCTCGGGGTTCGCGGTGGTCGGCGTCGCGGCGCGGATTCGCAAGAGCGGCGACCGCATCGCCATGGCGCGGATCGGCGTGACCGGCATGGGAACTCATGCGTTCCGCGATCGCGCGGCGGAACAGGTGCTTGAAAGCGGAGGCACGATCGCGGATGCCGCGGCGATTGTAGGCGCCGGGGAGCAGCCGAATTCCGACCTGTTTGCTTCGGCGGATTATCGTCTCCATCTGGCGCGGATTCACGCGGCGAGGGCGTTGACGGCGGCGTTATCGAGGGCGTCGTGAAGGTTTCGGGGTCGTATGTGGTGCCGGTTCCGCAGGAGCGTGCGTACGCGCTTCTGCAGGACCCGGCGATTCTTACCAAGTGCATGCCCGGCTGCGAGGGCTTGGATCTGATTGGCGAGAACGAGTATGCCATGCGCATGAAGATGGTGCTGGCAAGTGTTTCGGGACTGTTCGCAGGCAAAGTGAAGATTTCGGAAGCGAATCCGCCCGCGAGCTTTCGGCTGATCGTGGAGGGCAATGGCAAGATCGGATTCATGAAAGGCGAGGGGCTGCTCACGCTGTCGCCGTCGGGTGACGGAACGAATGTTCAGTACGAGGGCGACGTGCACGTAGGCGGGACGATTGCGAACGTCGGGCAGCGATTGCTGGATACGACGGCGCGTATGCTGATCAAGCGATTCTTCGAAAAATTGGCGTCGGAGGCGGGGCAGTCGGAGAGACGGCTGGCGGCGGATTGAGTGGTGGCGCGGACACTCGTGTCTGCCGCGTCGAGACTCCCAACGCTTTCATTTCTCGGCGCGAGCTTGAGAGCAGACTCGCCGGATACTACGCAGACTCGAAGATCACCACCCCCTGCGGAGTTTGGTGGACACGCGAAAAGCGTCGAGAGGAGTCTCGACGCGGCAAACATGAGTGTTTGCGCCACGTGACGTGATAGCATCAAGCCAGGATGGCGTTCGTCGATTTAACGAAACAGATCGCGAAAGAGGCGCTGCTGTCGGCGACGACCAAGGACCCGCCTCCACCGGCGCAACCCGAAAATGTCGCCGCCACTTTCCTCGGACAGATCGCGGCCATGCAAAAGGCGCTCAAGGAAGACGAGGAGCTGATCGTTCTCTACCATAGCGGCACGGAGCGGATCCGCGTATTCGAAGTCTTCACTCCGTCTCGCGAGGTGGTGGTGCTCAGCGGAACGGACCCGGAGCGCGCGCGTGCGCGTGCGATCTGCGCGGCCTCCTCCCTGCAATTGATCTGCAAGGTGGCCAAGGTTCCGCCCGGAAACAAGCCGGTCCGCGTGGGACTGATCAACCCGAAATCGAAAGATTCCAGCGAGTAATTACGCGCGTCGCACGTTCGTAACCCAGATTGCTCACTGACGCCGTGGTGAGCGCCAGAAACCGGCCTGTCTGCGGAGCCAATCCCACCCAGCGGGACGCCAGAATTCGCAGAATGTGTCCGTGAGCGAAGAGGGCGACGTCACCGTCCACCTGTAGAGCGCGCGCGATCACCGAGTCCGCGCGGGTGGCGACCTGGTCAATAGTCTCTCCGTTCGGCACCCCGTTCACCCACAGCGACCAGTCCGGCAGCTCCTTGCGGATATCGAGCGTGGTGCGGCCTTCGTAGTCGCCATAGTCCCATTCGCAAAGGTTGGGGTCCACCTCGGCCTGGTCGCCATAACCCGCCAAAGCGCAGGTGTCGCGCGCACGCTGCATGGGGCTGGTGAGGACCATGGCAAATCGGCGGCCGCCCAACAATCCACGGATGGCGGTGGCGTTCTCGCGGCCGGCGTCGGTGAGCGGAAGATCGGTGCGGCCGGTGTGCGCTCCCGATTTGCTCCACTCGGTTTCCCCGTGGCGAACCAGCCAGAGTTGTTGCGTCATCACGGCTAAGGTACCACGGCCGGCACGGGGTTCGGTTCGTCACCAACAATTCACTTTCCTATTGGATTGGCCTGGATTACACTAACAAATCCACGGGCAATTCTTATTAAGAGAAGGAAATCACCGATGAAAGAAAACGAGCGCCCCGCTGCGTCCGAATGCTGGGATTGTCACGACGATCCCGCCGAGAAGCTGAAGCAGATGTTTGTTGGCATTGTGCAGACCCGCCGTATCCGGCAGGGCCAGGATCCCGCCCGGCGTCCTGTGTTTTTGAAGCCGCACGGGATCGCTCACGGCTACTTCGAGATGGTGCCGGACTTGCCCGCGGATTTGAAGGTAGGCGTCTTCGCGCAGCGGCAACTGGCCGTCTGGGTGCGCTTCTCGAGCGACACCGTCCCGACGACGCCCGACCTGAAAACTACCTGCGGGATCGGCATCAAGCTCTTCGGAGTGCCTGGCCTAAAGCTGGATGGCGGCGGCGATACTCAGGACTTCGTCCTTCAGAATTCCGACGTATTTTTCGTGGACACCGCGGTGGACATGTGCGAATTCACCAGGGCGGGCGTGGTGGACGGCAACTACGAACCGTACTTACGCACCCATCCGGTGACGGACCGGATTTTGAAGGAAATGCAGAAGGTCGAAAGCAGTGTCCTCACCACGACCTACTGGAGCGGTCTTCCGTACTCGTTCGGCAATCGGTATGTGAAGTACAAGCTCGAACCTGAACAGCAGGACCATGCTCAACCGCCGGACGATCCAAATTATCTGGCAGCCGATCTGGCTCGCCGTCTCCGTGCGGGCGAGGCGCGCTTCCGCTTCCTGGTACAGTTTCAGACCGATCCCGCAACCATGCCGCTCGACCAGGCGACGGTCCGCTGGGACGAATCCGTGAGCGTGCCGGTGCATGTCGCCACGCTGGTGCTGCCCCGACAGGACATCACCGCGTTGGGTCAGGCGAATTATGGCGAGAATCTATCGTTCAATCCGTGGCACAGTCTGAAAGAGCATGAGCCGCAAGGCAGCATCTCGGCGGCGAGGCGCGTGGTGTACTCCGCCAGCGCAGAGGAACGCCGCAATGCCAATGGCGTTCCGGTTCGCGAACCCGGCGAGCCACGTCCGGCCGTGGCCTTACCGCCAGTACCGGACGACTGCATCGTGCGCGCGGCGATTTATCCCGCGATCGGTGTAGCACGCGTGGGCAACAGTCCAGAGGAGTTCTTCCTGGCACCGGAAGTTGCCGATCCACTGCCGGAACCACACGGCTTCTATCGCGACGGGAACGGCGCCTTGAAGCGGCAGGCTGTCCGCTTTCGCGTGTATGGATTGAACGCGGAAGGCCAGCCGGTGGCGGAACTGACGCTCGACAACGCGGAGATCCACTGGGGCGTCCACCTGGCGAACAAGAAGGCCGCCTGGTATCAGTTCCAGTTGGCGCTTGACATACCCGAGGCTGCTGCAGCGCCGCCATCGCTGCTGCGGAATGCGGCCGTCCCGAACCGCGCGGATCTGGCCATCGATCCCGGCAAGCGCCACATCTCGGGCCGCAAGACCCATGGCGGGCCGGCACACACGTTCGATACCGGTAAGTTCATGGGCACGCCCGTCTACCTGGGCGAACTTCGCACCGATGAGGATGGCCGCCTGATCGTGCTTGGCGGACACGGTAAGTCCGCGTCGTACAACGGCACGAAGGCCGTGACCTTTGCGAACAACGAGGGGTGGCATGACGATGTCGGCGATGGGCCGGTCACGGCGACCGTAAAGTTCCAGGGCAAGGAGCTCAAAGTGGATCCGGCGTGGATCGTGGTGGCGCCGCCGGACTACGCTCCTCGCCAGAAATCGGTGCGCACCATGTGGGACCTGATGCGCGATACGGCGATTCAGGCGAAGATGCTGCCGATGCCGGGGCGGCCGTCGTTTAATCGGGATATTCGTCCGCTGTTCGAGCGCATGTCGAACCTGCAATGGGTGAATGCGGGATATGCAGCGTCGTTCGGTTGGAAAGGTCCCAACAACTACTCCACGCCCGAGTGGCTGGAGCGGCTTTCGAAGAACAATCCCAATGACCGCGAGCTGCGGCAGACAATCGCCAACGAATTCCGTGTCTTCGATCGGGACTCGTGGGCGCAGCAGACGTGGCCGTGGCAATATGGCGACGCGATGAGCATTCCACCGGCACCGACGCCGCGCCAGAACGCCAGTCTGACCAATACACAACTACGCTTCCTGCAACAGTGGGCCCACGGCGATTTCGATGCCGACTACAATCCCAACTGGCAGCCGGCGCGCAAGCTGTCGGAAGTGCCGGTGAAAGAGCAGCCTGCGATGCTCGACCGGGCTTCACTGGAATTCTGCCTGGCCGATGCGTTCCATCCCGGTTGCGAAATGACGTGGCCCATGCGCACGTCGACGATGTACATGTCGGCATTCCGCATCCTGCATGCGCCGGAAGATTGGGTGGAGCCCAGCTTCGGCGAAGAGCTTATCCAGGACACGTTGTCCCTGCCCAATGGACCACTGGCTGCGCAGGTGCCCGGCGGGATCTCGCGATGGATGGCGATTCCCTGGCAGACCGATACGGCGAGCTGCCGGTCGGGCTATCAGAAGACGTACGACCCGTATGTTCCGACCTTCTGGCCGGCGCGGGTGCCCAATCAGGTGCTTACTCGCGAGAACTACGAGATCATCATGAGCCCGCACTCTACGCAGGAGGAGAAGCTGTCGGCTTTCGCCAACCGCGCGGCGTGGATCCGGCCGCTGGGCAGCAAGAGCTACACGGATCAGATCAACAACATGATCCGCGACTACGGGGATCTGGGGGTGGTGGAAGAGCGTCCGGGTCCGGGCGGAGAGTTCCCGGCCGAGATGCAGGTAGAGAATCTGCCGAGCCACAAGCGGAAATTGCTGATGGCGGTGCCGGGAGATTTTGCACATGACGCCGATCGGATCGATTTGACGGGCATCGAGAAGGTCCACCGCTTCCCGCGCGGGTTGAAGTAAGAGGAGGGCCTTACTGGGCCACGGGGTGAACGCATCGTGCGGACTTGGTGGACGCTCGAAAAGTCTCGACAGGAGTGTCGAGACGGCAAACAGGAGTGTTTGCGACACAAAAAATGCGGGAGGTTGAGGTACTGATTATTGGAGCGGGACCGGCCGGGGCGACGGCGGCGCTGAACCTGGCGCGGCTTCGCCATACCGCGCTGATCGATGCGTCGGCCGCTCCTCATGAGCGCATCGGAGAATCGCTGGCGCCCGCCGCGCGCCGGCTGCTTACCGATATGCGGCTCTTCGATGAGTTCCTCGCAGAGCAGCACGTGCCTTGCTACGGCAATCGCTCCGTGTGGGGAAGCGTGCAACCTGCAGATCACGATTTCCTTCGCGGCCCAGATGGGCCTGGGTGGCATCTCGACCGCGCGCGATTCGAGTCGTGGCTCCGTAGGGCGGCGGATGAGCGAGGCGCGGCATTGCTGATTCCGGCGCGTCTGGAGGGCGTCGAGCGCGTCGCGGGGCGCTGGCAAGTCGCCACTTCGGCAGGCGTGATTTCGGCGTGGTGCCTGATCGATGCGGGCGGACGAGCCGCTCCGCTCGCGCGCCGTCTCGGTGCGACTCGGCACGACGAGGATCGCCTGGTCTGCGTGTGGTGTTACGGTGCCGCGAGTCCAGCCGGGTGCGGCGCGGGATTCACGTTCGTCGAAGCGGTGCAGGATGGGTGGTGGTACACCGCTCCGTTGCCTGGTGGCCGGCGTGTTCTGGCGTTCCATACCGATTCCGATTTGCCTATCCTGCGGTCGATTCGGACGCCGGAGGCGCTGTTGGCCCATACCACGCAGACCGTTGAGCTGCATGCCATCCTGAGGGACTGCGCATTCCGAACCGGCGAGGTTTTCGGCTGCTGCCCCGCGCAGGGGAGCGCGTTGGAACCCGCCGCGGGCGCCGGATGGTTCGCCGCTGGCGATGCGTCCATCAGCTTCGACCCGATCTCTGCGCAAGGGCTCTTCCATGCGCTGTACACAGGCCTGGCTGCGGCGGAAGCCGCCGATCGCTGGCTTGCGGGAGATTCGGCGGCGCCGGCCGGCTACATCGATAGCATCCGCGAGATTCACCGTGGGTACCGCAGGCATCTCGAGGACTGCTATCGGGCGGAAGATCGCTGGAGCGATTCCTTATTCTGGGCGAGGCGCCGCTTTTCGCAGGGTGAAGCGCCGCCAGAGCGCACGCATGGGAAAGAACAGTAATGCCGCCCATACGAGCAATACCGGGCCGGTGCTGAGCAGGAACTGCGCTACAACGAACAGGCTCCCCACCAGATTCTTCCAACCTTCTACTGCTGCGTTGCGCAACTCGCGGGAGGCACTGGGCGGGGCGACCTGCAGGCCGGCCTGATAATCCTCCGAGATCGTCACGTTGACAGTGGCGAAGGCAATGCGGTGGTCGAAACTTTGCCGCTCCGCTACCATTCGCTCGATCTCGCCGCGCACTCGATCGATCTCCTTTTCCACTTCGAGTACATCGGAGACGCGGTCCGTCCGGCGGCTAAGAATCTCGGTAAGACGCTTTTCCGTGGCCCGCGCGTTGGCCAGGCGCGCCTCCAGATCGGTGACCTGCTGCGTGACCTCTTCGCTCTCCTGGGATTCAGACTCCACGTGGCCGAGCGCGCGCAGTCCGGAGAGGAACGCCAGGAGCTGATTGGCGGGAACGCGCAAGGTCGCCTGAAAGCTGTGGCCCGAACTCACGGGAGAGTTGAGAGACATCTGCGCGACATGGCCGCCCATGCGCGCGAGCAGAGCGTCCATGGCGTCGCGAGTTTTGCCCAATTCGGAGGTGGTCAGGGTCAGCTGCGATGTCCTTACGATCAGCGGGCCGTTGACAGTTCGCGGCTCGCCAGGCCGAGGCAAGCGGCCTTTGCTCGCCGGAATACCATCGTCTTGGGGCATCGTAAGGAAGGCCTGGCGTGCAGGAGAGGGCAAAGGCTGTACAATGACTCTCCGCGAGGTCGCCGAGAAAACTGCCAGAAGCACTACGCAAGCTCCAGCCAGGCTCACCATCCACGTCCAACGCCAGCCCTTCCGGGTCGGGGGGCTCTTCGGGAGTTTCCTTGGCGCAGCGAGCGCCGCTTCCAAATCCGCTCGGAGCGCCCGGTCCGAATCTTCCACCTGCCACGCCAACATGCGTCGCGAAACGTTCTGCAGATCAGCCGCGATGGACTGGCATTCGCGGCATTGCGCGAGATGCTCGTTGGTAATCGCCGCCTGGTCCGGTGGGAGTTCGCCATCCAGGTACGCGATCAACTCCTCGGGTGCGACGGGATGATTGGTGCTAGGCATGTCGCGCCTCCTTTCCAGCCGGTTCCAGGAACTCGCGCAACGCCATGCGGGCGCGGAACAGCCGCGATTTCACGGTATTGACGGGAAGCCGGAGCACAGTGGCGATCTCGTCGTAGCTGAGTTGCTCGTACTCGCGGAGCATCACGATCTCCCGTTCGGTGGAATCGAGACGCGCGAGCGCCTGTCGCACCCAGATGGCGCCGTCGGAGGACGCTGGCACAGCGGGTTCGTGCGCCGGTTCGCCGGGGCTGCTTCGGGCCTGCCGCCGCCGTTCTCCGGCGAGGAGTTTCAGCGCAATGCTGTAGAGGTAAGTCCGCACCAGCGCGCGTGGCTGGTAGCGTTCAGTGGCGCGGATGATCACCAGGAATGTCTCCTGCATGAGATCTTCGGCGCGCTCGGGGCTGGCGAGCCTGCGGCGATAGAAGCCATAGAGCGGCTCGCGGTAGCGGGCAAACAATTCATCAAACGCCTGGCGCGAGCCGCGCTGAAACTCCAGCATCAGCGCTTCGTCGGTAGTCATGGCCGCCCGGTTGGCCTCCCATACCGGTAATGCCGCGAACCGCCGAAAAGTTCCATCTGCGAAAGATTATTCTTCGCGAAGAGCGATCGCAGGGTCGACCCGCGAGGCGCGTAGCGCCGGAATCGCCGACGCCGCCAAGGCCACCATGCCCAGGATCGCCGCCGCGGAAACGAACGCCACCGGGTCCAGCGGGCGCACTCCGTACAGCAGTGTGCCCATACCGCGAGCCATCGCCCCCGCACCAAGCAACCCTAGGGCAACGCCTCCAGCCGCGATCCTGAGGCCGCGCTTCAGCACAATGCCGAGGACGTTCGCAATCTGAGCGCCGAGTGCCATGCGAATGCCGAACTCGCGCGTCCGCTGCGTGACCGAAAACGCCAGCACTCCGAAGACTCCGACCGCCGAGAGCGCCAGCGCCAGCCCGGCAAAGCTCGCCAGAAGCTGGGCGCGGAAGCGGGGACGCGCCGCCGATTCGTAAGTAATCTGGTCCATGGTCTGCACCTGCGTCAGCGCAAGATCCTTGTCGACCTTCGCGATCGCCGCCTTCACGGCAGGAGCGATGGCCGCGGGATCGGCGGCGGTGCGCACGGCCAACGATGCCAGGAACCAGGGATTCTGCGTGATGGGCACGTAAACCTCGACGCTGTTCTCTGGTTCTCCCAGGCCGTCCACCTTTACCTGGCCGGCAACACCCACAATCTCGCGATCCACCCACTTGGGTCCGCCCGGATCCATGGCCTGTACGTTCACATGCGTGCCGACGACCGGTTTGCCGCGCAGATAACGCCGCACGAACTCCTGGTTGACGATCGCGACTTGAGGCGCTGTGGTGGTGTCGTGCTCGCTGAAGGGACGGCCCGCCTGGAGAGGAATTCCCAGCGTCTCGAAGTACTTTGCCCCCACGATCTGGTAATGCGTCGCGCCCGAATTACTGGCATCGGCGGGCCCGTTGCCCACGCGAAATCCCTGGCCGATATCCCACCCGGTCAGCGGGAGAGCACCCCCGAACGAGGCCTCTTCGACACCTGGGATGTGATCGATCTCCTGTTGCGCGGCGTTGAAGAAGTTCAGGCATCGCTCGGGCGTCTGGTACCGCAAAAACGGCAAGACCATGTGCATGGTGAGAACGCGCGGCGCGTGGAATCCGGGGTCGACCTGGCTCAGCCGTTCCAGGGTGCGCAGAAAGAGTCCGGCGCCGGCGACCACCATCACCGAGATGGCGATCTCGACCATCGCCAGTGTGCTGAGCAGTCCGGAGCGGCCGGTGGCTCCGCGGCCTGCTCCCCGCAAGGCGGACGCGAGCGAGGTTCGCGCCACCTGCCATGCGGGCGCCAGGCCGAACAGCACCCCGGTAGAGAGAGACAACGCGGCAGCGAAGGCGGCGACACGCGCATCCAGCGCCAGCTTGATCCCGACTGGCAGAGTGTCGGCGGGGATCGCCGCGGGAGCCACTCGGATGATCAACCAGGCCAAAGCCACACCGCCCGCTCCTCCGAGGATTGCGAGCACCAGACTTTCCGTGAGGAGTTGGCGAACCAGCCGCGCCGTACCCGCGCCTAACGATACGCGGACCGCCATCTCGCGTGCGCGTCCGGCGCCGCGCGCCAGCATGAGATTGGCGACGTTGGCACAGGCCATCAGCAGGACGAATCCCACCACACCGGCCAGCACCAGCGTCGTGGCGCGCAACTCGCTGCCCACCACGGCGTCGCGGAGTGGCTCTACCTGGATGCCCCAGCGCTTGTTGGTGTCGGGCGCAATCTCGGCGAGGTGCGCGGCCACCAGTGCCATTGCCGTGCGGGACTGCTCGAAGGTAACCCCCGGCTTGAGGCGTCCCAGGACCTGGAAGTAGTGCATCTTGCGCTGCTCGGGGCTGCGCTTCACGGTTTGCAGCGTCCAGATATCGGTGTCCCACAGAATCTGAAAATCGGCGGGAACCACGCCTGCGACATGAAAGGGCTTGCCATCGAGCATGAGCGAGCCGCCGACCAGTTTCGGGTCCGCACCGAATCGGGTACGCCACATGCGTTCGCTGATCATCACCACGTTGGCTTGCGTGCGCTCCTCCTCGGAGGTGAAGTCGCGGCCCGCGACCGGATGCACTCCCAGGACCTTGAAGAAGTCGAGCGTCACCGCTTGTCCTGGAAGTTGCTCGGCGCCGGCCTCTGTGGAGAGTGTGTGGGGGCCGCCTGAAACCGCCGCCATGGAAGAGAATGCTGTGTTCTGGTCGTGCCAATCCTGGTAGTTGAGCGGGGACGCGCGCATGATGTGGTGCTCGGGAGTGATCTCCTTGAGCATCGCCAACTCCTGGGATTGGTGAAAGGGAAGCGGGCGCAGCAGGGCAGTGTCCACCACGCTGAAGATCGCGGAGTTGGCGCCGATCCCCAGGGCCAGCACCAGGGCCGCTACCAGTGTGAAACCGGGGGCATGCGCCAACAGCCGGACCGCATACCGGAGATCCTGTGCACAAGTTCGCATGGACGTGAGACGGCACAAGCACCCGGAGGTTAGGCAGCAGAGACGTCCGGTACGGGCGTCACGCTATCATAAGCTAAGTGGCTCGGGGAAGCCTGGCACGAGTAGGGTGAAAAAATGCGCTTAAATCCCGGTAAAGTCTCGGTCCTTAACGTGAACTCGCCCGTCTGGCTTTTCTGAAGACCTATGGATCTCTCCAGCGCCGCACCGCGCCGAAGAATGCCTGCATGGGCGCCGCAAGTGCTGGGGTACTGCCTCTCTGCCGCATGCCTGTTCTGGGTGCTGCACGGTTACCCGATTGACGATCTGATTCCAAGCATTCGCTCGCTCGACTTCCGGTGGGTCAGCCTGGCTGTGATCTCCGATCTCACCGTTTACGTGGTTCACGGCTGGCGGTGGAATACCCTGTTGAAGCCGGTGATCCGGTTAAGACTCTGGCGGACCGTCCAGGCGATTTACATCGGGCTGTTTGCCAACGAAGTGCTGCCGCTGCGCGTGGGGGAAGTGATTCGCTGCTATCTGCTGTCGCACTGGAACGACCTGCGGCTCTCGGTGGGGTTCGCTTCGATCGCGGTGGAGCGCCTGATCGACGGCTTCTGGATGGTTCTGGCGTTCCTGATCACGGCGAGCTTTGTGCAGAGGATCCCACGGGATCTGGTGATTCTGGTGTGGTGCATCGGGGGGCTGATTCTAGCGGGAGCGGTGGTGCTGTTTTGGCTGATCCGCAGGCCGGAATCGCACGCGGCTATCGCCGAGAGCCGCTGGTCCAGCATCCTGCGGCATATCATCGAAGGCCTGCACCTGATGGGCAATCCGCGCACGCTCGGGTACACCGCCCTGATCAGTCTGCTTTATCTGTTTTTGCAGTTTCTCCAGATCTTCTGCCTGATGAAGGCGTGGGGCTTGGATCTGTCGTTCTGGGTGGCGGCGGGAGTCTTGACGATCATTCGATTTGGCACGGTGATTCCGAACGCGCCTGGAAATGTGGGGTTGTTTCAATTCGCCTGTGTGTTAGCGCTTCGGCTCTTCGAGGTGGAGACGAACGATGCGAAGACGTTCTCCATCATTGTTTTTGTGGCGCAAACGTTGCCGCTGTTGATTGGCGGCGCGGTGGCGACGGCGCAGTCCGGACTGAATTTGGGCGAACTGCACGATCGCGCGAAGAAGAGCGTCAGTACCGTGCAGAACGCGAAGTGATTTGCCTACCAGACGTGGCAGGCGTTTGCCTTGACCATCTTGTCTCCCGCTTTACAGGAGAATGCCTTCTGGAATTCAGGCATATTTTCGACGACGCCGTTGACCCGGAACTTCGCTGGCGAGTGCGGGTTGGTCTGCACTTGTAAGCGGAGCGCCTCTTCGCGAGCGTTTTCACACCAGACCTGGCCGAACGAAAGGAAGAAACGCTGCTCGGGCGTGAAACCGTCGACCTTGGCCTGCTGGCGGCTGCCGATCGTGTTCAAGAGCGCCATCAGCGCAACGCGAACTCCGCCATTGTCGGCGGTGTTCTCACCTAAGGTCAGTTTCCCGTTGACGTAAACACCCGGCGCGACGGCAAGACTGGAGTACTCGTCCGCCACGCATGCGGCGCGCTGCTGGAACTCCTTGGCATCTTCAGGCGTCCACCAGTCGCGCAAGTTCCCTTGCGGATCGAACTGGCGTCCCTGGTCGTCGAAGCCGTGCGTCAATTCGTGTCCGATGACCATCCCGATGCCGCCGAAGTTCACGGCGTCGTCCATCTTGTTGTCGAAGAAGGGAGGCTGCAGGATGCCGGCGGGGAAGTTGATGTTGTTCATTTGCGGATCGTAATAGGCGTTTACGGTGGGTGGGGTCATGAACCATTCCTGCCGGTCGACAGGCTTGCCGATCTTATCCAATTGCCGCTGGAATTCGAATTCCGTGGCGCGGTTGTCGTTGCCCAATGCATCGTCTGGCTTGATGGTGACGCTGGAATAGTCGCGCCAGCGGTCGGGGTATCCGATCTTGTTGGTGATGGCTTTGAGCTTGATCATGGCCTGCTGTTTGGTGGCAGGCGTCATCCACGAGAGTGCCTGGATGTCCTCGCCGAGCGATTTTTCCAGGGCCGCCACCATCTTCAGCGTGCGTTCCTTGCCCTCCGCGCCGAAAGTGCGGTCCACGAATTTCTGGCCCAGTGCCTCGCCCAGGTCGCCATCGGTATATTGCACGCATCGCTTCCAGCGGGGGCGCATTTCGGTAGCGCCGGTTAGCGTTCGGCCGAAGAAGTTAAAATTCTCTTGCGTGAACGCCGCCGGAAGGAGCGGTGCGGCGGCGTGCAACTCATGCCAGATGAGATAGGTTTTCCATTCCGAGAGGGTAGTGTTCTCGAATTCGGTGTTAAGCGCCTTGAAAAAGTCCGGCCACGTCACACTGGCTGTTTGAAAATCCGGGGTGCCCGATTCTTTCAAGTACTGCGTCCAGCCGAAGCCAGGCAGCAGAGCTTCGACCTCCTTGAGATTCATCTTGTGATAGACCTTTTCCGGGTCGCGGCGGGAGACGTTGTCGAGCGATCCCTTGGCCAGGGCGGTTTCCAGCTTCATCACAGTATCGGCATTCGCCTTCGCTTCGGCGGGTTTCGCGCCGGCCAGTTCGAACATTTTCGCCATGTGCGCGACATACTTGTAACGCAGTTCGATCGATTTTGGGTCGTCCTTGAGGTAGTAATCGCGATCGGGCAAGCCGAGTCCGCCCTGATCGAATTGGGCGATCACCGACGTGGAGTCCTTGAAATCCTGGCCGGAGCTGAATGAAAAGGCTACGTTGATGCCATCGCGATGCATGCGGGCCAATTCCCCGGCGATCGCCGTCTTGTCCTTGATGTTCCGGATGCGAGTGAACACCGGCTGGAGCGGCGTCAGTCCTTTGCTGTCGATGGTCTTCTCATCCATGCACGCGGCGTAGAAGTCGCCGGTCTTCTGGGTCACCGCGTTCCGTTTCGGATCTGGCTTGGCAGCCTCTTCCAGAATGGCGCGCAGAACGGTCTCATTTCGTTCCTGCAATTCGGTGAAGCGGCCCCAACGCGACTGGTCGGGCGGGATGGGATTGTTCTTGATCCAGTTGCCGCACGCGTACTGATAGAAATCGGTACACGGATTCGCCGAGCGGTCGATGTTGTTCACGTCAAAGTCGACGGTCTGTTTCGCGGATGCAGCGGGACGGGGAGGCGCCGTCTGCGCACAGAGGGCGGCGGCGCAGAGCAAGGCAAGCGAGAGTTTGGACAAAGTAGACTCCTACCTCTTCAATTTAGCGTGCCTCAGGCGAGCGCGTTCGAAAGAGCGTGCGCAGCACCACCATTTCGGCGCGCGAGGACGCCACGCTTGACAGCGGGAGAGATTCCAGGCATTTTGGCAACACATGACTCTCCGCCGCCGAACGATCGTGTTGCCCATCACGCTTGCCGGGGGAATACTCACGGCGCTCCTGATGCGGGGACAAGATCCCGTATTCCGTTCCGACGTCGCTCTGGTGCGCGTCGACGCACAAGTTACGGACGGTCTGAAAGCCATCGACGGTCTCGAAAAAGGCGACTTCGTCATCAAGGACAACGGCGTGAAGCGGGAGATCCTTTACTGTTCTCAGGACGAGCAGTCGTTGGACCTGATGCTGCTCTTCGACATCAGCGACAGCATGTATCCTGGCATCCGGCGGCTTGCCGCGTCCGCACACACCGCGCTGACCGAACTGCGACAAGGCGACCGGGTGGCGCTCGCCGACTTCAACACGCAAAGCTGGCTGATCACGCCGTTCAACGACAATCTGGAGGAGGTGGAGGAATCCGTCAGCCGTGTGGTGGACCTGCGTTTCGGCGGCGGCACCTTTATTCTATCCGCGATCAACGATGCGGCGCAGTATTTTGCGAAACATGCCGATCGGCAGCGGCGGCGCGCGATTCTGATCTTTACGGATGACGATGGACAGCCATCCGCGAGCGAGAAGAAGGTGGTGGATCGCATGTGGGAGTCGGACGTGCTGTTGTGCGGCCTCATCATCCCGACGCCCGGTTCTCTACGCCACGGAAGGATCGGACTTCCGAGCGAGAGCATGCGGGGAGTCGCGGCGAAAACGGGCGGCGAGGTGGTGGATGCGGACAATCCGGGGCACGCTTTTCGCGAGATGCTGCATCGGATTCGCAAGCGCTACAGCATTTATTACGAGATGCCGCGTGGCGTGCCGGGGAAGGCTCGCGAAGTTTCGGTGGAGCTCAGCGAAGACGCCAAGGGCCACAATCCGGAAGCGCGGGTGTTGGCGCGGAAAGGCTACGTGATCCCAAAGAGCGGGACGCAGTAGTAGTCATGCCGGATTTTTCGCAGCCGGGGACCGATGGCGCCGTGCCGCCTGATGTAGCCGAATGGCGGGAAGGCTTGGGCGGCCTCACCATTCGCGGTCTCATCTACACGGGGGAGGGGGCTCGCATAGCTTTACCCTGCGACCGCACGCACCGGATCGTCACGACGTTCAAGCATCGCGCCTCCAAAGATCGCCCCGTCACGAATTACGCAGAGGTCTACCACCGAGTTGACCGCCTGACGCGGGCACGCGCCGCGGAGATATCGTGCGGCCATGGCGACGAACTTCACTCGCGCATCGTCAGTCAAATCTGGACTTCGCTTCCCGCGGGCACCTACGAAATCCCGATGGCATCCCTCATCACGGAATTGAGTTGCCCGAGAGGGACATGCCCAACCGGTGAGGCCGAGCCAACGTGGGATGGTTTGAGCGCGCCAGGTGGTACACCTCGCGAGACATTCGCGCGGATTGCGGTGGACCGGTCCGACGAGATCTACAACGAATACGACTGGAGCGACCCCGAAACACGCAACGTGGAACCATACTCATTCAGTTACGGCGAGCGAGTGGCAAGCTGCGATGCGATCGACTATGGGCCTTTCGTCACGCGGGCGCAGAGTCGGGCCTGCTTTTACCATGCCGTGCTGGCGGGTTTCTCCCGCGACGTAAACGGCTCTTTTCGGGTGCTGCGGCGGCAGTGGTGGAGCGTGCCCGATCATCTGGTAGTCGTGGTTGTGAAGTTTCAAGCGTAGGACCGCTCGAGGGGAGCGTCGCCGCCCTCTGATTAGTGATCGCTTGCTGACGCGCGCGGCTCGTCAGTGTCTTGTGGCCCTGCGACCGGTGAAGTGAAGGTCGCTGCCCTGTGTCGTGCTAACATAACAAAGTCATTTTTGCCTGACATGTTATGAATCGACTGCTTTTGGTGTTGCTGTGCGTTTCCGCGGTCTGCTTTGCGCAGGCTGGCCGTACTGAACTTTCGGGCACGGTCCTCGATCCATCGGGCCTTCCGGTACAAAAAGCCAAAGTCGGGCTGGAGAATCAGGGTACGATGGCCCGGTACTCCGCACTCTCGAACGAGCGCGGCGAGTATCACGTCGTGGGCTTGCCGGTGGGCGAGTATGTGCTCACAGTCGAGCAGCCGGGCTTTCATACGTATCGGCAATCGGGCATCACGCTGCGGCTGGCGGACCGGCCTTCGATCGATGTGAAGCTCGAGATCGGGCAACCGGCACAGTCGGTAGATGTGACCGCGGCGGCTCCGCTGTTACAGGCGTCGAGCGGCGAGGTAAGCCAGAACGTGAGCGCGCAGGAGATCGTCTCGCTTCCTCTGGACGGCCGAAACTTCATACCTCTGGTCACACTTTCCCCGGGCGTGGCGCTGCCTAACGGGCAGTTTCTGCCGCGCATCAACGGCAGCCGGCCGCGCACCAACGAGTACCTCTACGATGGCATCAGCGTGCTGCAGCCGGAACCAGGGCAGGTGGTCTATTACCCGATCATCGATGGCATGGCCGAATTCAAGCTCAACGTCAATGCTTATTCGCCGGAATACGGACGGTCGAATGGCGGCACGGTAATGGTGATCGGCAAGTCGGGGAGCAACGAATTCCACGGCAGCGTCTTCGAGTTCTTTCGCAACGAAGCGCTGAATGCGCGCAATCTTTTCGCGCAGCCGGGGCCGAATCCCGAGTTCCGCCGCAATCAGTACGGCGCTACCATCGGCGGGCCGATTCAAAAAAACAAGACGTTCTTCTTTGCGGATTGGCAGGGCACGCGGCTGCGCACCGGCATCACGCGATTCAGTGTAGTGCCGACATTGGCTCAGCGGCAGGGCATCTTCACACAGGCGATTTTCGATCCGCTTTCGTCTCCGCGCACGCAGTTTCCGGGCAACACGGTGCCGGCGAGCCGGGTCGATCCTCTGGCGCTGCAAATTCTGCAGCATTATCCTCTTCCCAATGTCGCCGGCGCCAACAATTACGTGCGCACGGCGACCGAGCCGGACAACCAGGACCAGACCGATTTCCGCGTGGACCACTACTTCGGAGAGAAGCATCGTGTCTTCGGGCGCTACACCTATTTCCACGACGACGATAACCCGGTGACGCCGCTACCCGACGGGAGTGGAAGCTTGACTTCGGGCGTGATCGGGCATGCGCTCACGCGCGGTGACGCGGTGGCTACGGACTACGACTGGGTGCGTTCGGCCACCACGCTGAACCAGTTGCGTTTTGGGTATTCGCGGCGCGGACTGGACCAGAGTTCGCTGCAGGATGGCGGGAGCAATATACCCGGTCTGCCCGCCAACTCTTTCGGCTCGGTGCTGCCCATCTTTACGGTCGCCGGATTTCAGCAAATCGGGCCGACCACCGCCGCGAATTCCAATTTCACGACGTCGATCACAGAGTTGGTGGATACCTTCACCTGGGTGCGCGGACGCCATACCATCAAGTTCGGAACGGATATCCGGCGCGAAGCACTCGATGTGCTGAATCCTCCGAACCCGACGGGGTCGTTCGCGTTCACGACTACGGGTTCGAACAACTCGACGGTCGCGGGCAGTGGAAATGCGCTGGCGTCGATGCTTTTGGGGCAGGTGAATGCGTTCACCATCGATATTCAGAAGCAGGTGATTCAGCCGCGCGCGCACATCGCGGAGTTCTTCGTGGGTGACGACTGGAAGGTCACGCCGCGCCTCACATTGAACCTCGGTACGCGCTACACCCTCAATTTTCCATCAACGGAGGTTCACGACCAGGGCGCGGTGTTCAATCTGAATACGCAGGTGCTGCAGTTTCCGCATACCGCGCGCGAGCTGGAATGCTGCGACTTCGGGCCGCGCGTCGGGCTGGCCTATCGGATCAGCGACAATTGGGCGATTCGTTCGGGATACGGCCTGATTTACTTCGAACAGTCGGGCATCACGACGCCGTTCACGATTCCGCAATTTCCGTTTGTACAGACCGTGGGGCAACAGTCCGCAGACAACGTGAATGCCGCCTTCACTTTGTCGAGCGGGCCGACCGTGCAGGTGTCCGCTCCGAATCCCAATTCGGGCCTGGGACAAGGAGTTTTCGGCGTGGACCGCAATAACGGATCGGGCTATTCGCAGCAGTGGAATCTCACGGTACAGCGGACTTTTCTGAAGGACTGGAACCTGGAAGTCTCATACCTGGGCTCGAAGAATACGCGGCTCGGCATTCCGGATGCGAACATCAATCAGCTTCCCTCGCAGTACCTCTCGATGGGAGCAGCGCTGTTGACGAAGGTGCCGAATCCGTACCTCGGGCAGATCCCGGCGTCGTCGTCCCTGGGAGCGGCGACCATCGCGCAACAGCAGTTGCTCCGGCCCTTCCCGCGCTTCACCACGGTGGCCCTCTTCCGTGACAACGTGGGCAATTCCGATTACAACGCTGCCGCGGCGAAGCTGGAGAAACGGCTGTCGCACGGCCTCACCATCAACGCGGCGTTTACTTTTTCCAAGCTGATCGATGACGCGTCGAGCGTCTTCTCGCAGACCATCTTCACTGGTCCGGTCCTGAACAGTACCGGCGCGGCCGATGCGTACAATCGCCATCTGGAGAAAGACGTGTCGTCAGGCGACATTCCGCGGGTGTTCGCTCTTGGGTGGGTGTACGACATTCCGCGCGTCTGGAAGATTTCGGGATGGCAGATCGCGGGGCTGATTCGCATTCAGTCGGGCGACGCGGTGCCGGTGACGCAGGCAACCAACAACAATTCCGCATTGGGCTTTGCGGTGCAGCGGCCCAACCGGATCGGGAATCCCAACCAGTTCGCGAATCGCAGCGTGGCCGAGTACTTCAACGTGGCGGACTTCACCAGTGCGCCGCAGTTCGTAATCGGCACGAGTTCACGGAATCCAGTGCGCGGTCCGGGGCTGCAAGAGGCAGACCTGATGATCGGCAAGACATTCCGGTTCACGGAGCGGGTGAATCTGGAATTTCGTGCGGAGGCATTCAACGTGTCGAACACGCCGCCGCTCAACGATCCCAACGGCAGCTTTGGAAGTGCGGCATTCGGTTCGATCACCAGCGCCGGCAATCCACGGGACTTCGAATTCGTCGCCAAGGTACACTTCTAAGAGCACGCAGACGAAAGGCCAGGCTGGACCACTCGTTCACGGTCGTGGCTCGGAAGCGCAGTTAGCGCTCGGGCCAGCCTGGGAGCGCCTACGAAACCCGTGAAACCGAGTGTCAAAAACCGTCTCGGCGAGATTCGCAAAAGCCGAGGTATCGGCGCTTCCGAACTGGCCCGCAGCGTCAACGTCAGCCGTCAGACCATCTATGCGATCGAAGGCGGGACGTACGTTCCGAACACCGAAGTCGCGCTGAATCTGGCACGGCAGTTGGAAGTTACGGTCGAGGAGTTGTTCTCGCTGGACGAGAGCACGCAGAAGTCGCCTGAGACTCTGGCGGTGGAGGTCCTCAGTTCCGCGACTCCCGCAAAAGGCCAGCCGGTGCGCATCTGCTCGATCGGATCGAAGTGGGTGGCTATTCCGGTGAGCGCATCGCCCTACTATCTGCCGGAAGCCGATGGGGTTGTGCAGAAGGCGGGCCGAGCGAACGGGCGCGCTGACCTGGTGGTCTTCGACAAAGAAGAAGCCTCGCAAAAACGCATTGTGCTGGCGGGCTGCGATCCGGCTACCGGCATTCTGGCGCGCATGGTGGAGCGCATCAGCGGCGTAGAACTAGTGTCAGCGGCCGCGTCGAGCAAGCTCGCGCTCACCTGGCTTTACGAAGGCAAGGTCCACGTCGCAGGGACGCATCTGGAAGACGCGGAGACTGGAGAGTTCAATCTGCCGTTCATCCGGAAGGAATTTCCCGACGAGGACTTTCTGGTGGTGACCTTCGCGCGATGGGAGGAAGGGCTGGTGCTCGCGCCGGGAAACCCGGAGGCTATTCGCGGGATTGACGATCTGGTCCGCAAGAACATCCGGTTTGTGAATCGCGAGGCTGGCTCGGGAAGCCGGGCTCTGTTGGATCAGCGGCTACAGGCGGCCGGTATCGAGCCGGAGAAAGTGAGCGGCTATGAGCGAATCGCCTATGGCCACCTCGCGGCCGCCTGGTGCGTGCTTTCGCGCGATGCGGATGTGTGCCTGGCAACCCGGTCCGCTGCCCGGACTTTCGGGCTGGATTTTGTTCCGCTGCACAGCGAGCGCTACGATCTGGTGATGCGAAGGCGGACAGCCACGCTGCCTTCCACGCAGGCCTTTTTGGACGTCTTGCAGCGGACGGTGCTGCGGAGGAAGCTCGAAGTATTGGCGGGGTATGACACGTCGGAGACGGGAGAAGTGGTAGAGCAGTAGCTGACGGCCTGTTCTCGCAAAAGCAATCTCCCAGGGCTTAATCGGCGGACACCCGAAGGCGTCGACAGGAGTGTCGACGCGGCAAAGAAGAGTCTTTGCGCCACGTCTACCACGAAGCGGTCAGCGATGCGCCCGAAGCCCCCAACCCTGATCCCCAACCCCCAAATCCATGACTCCCAACCCCTGACTCCTAACTCCCAACCCTAGCCCCTAAACCCCTAGCCCCCAACCCTAATCCCCAACCCCTAATCCCCAACCCCTAATCCCCAGCCCCTAACCCCCAACCCCTAACCCCCAACCCCTGCTTTCGAAGC
>DATGIL010000054.1:0-165730 GCA_035295745.1 Bryobacteraceae bacterium
GCTACATGTTCGAACGAGCAATTTACATGGTGGGCTCCTTACATCCCACAAGATCAAGCCAGGCTTATCCTGGCGCACCGCGCGTCAGCAAGCGATCCCGAATCATGAGGGGCGGCGTCGCAAGACGGTGACGAGCCGCGCGCGTCAGCAAGCGATCACTAATCAGAAGGCGGCGACGCTCCCTCACGGTCGCGGCTCGTTGCGAGGCCGCACGCGTCAACAAGCGATGTCCGGATTTTTCACAGCTTGTCAGCAAGCGATCACGAATCATGATGGCGGTGTCGCAAGACTATGACGATCCGTTTGGTGTCACGAAGCGTCTTCCACCGCCTGACTGGGGGAGTCATCTTGGGGCGGCGCGGGGCTGAAGGCCTACGGACAGGAAGTAAGTCTTGGGAGCATTTTCGGGCGCGGGCGGGCTCAAGGTCCACCAGGTGACGTGTGGATCGAGCGTGAACACTCCCGCGCACAGAAGAAGGGAGAGGACTGCGCCCGCCCAGAGTAAGCCTTTCAGGATCCGATCTGCTCCCCGCTTGATGGACAGGCGCATCGCCAACGCGATCCAGACCAGTTGACTAAGAAGCGCATAGATCGCAAGGTCGACAATCGCGCGGCCCGCGGCGACCTCGTAGCCGCCAGAGGAAACCAGGCTTGGCGTATACCAGCTCAAAGGAAAGCCGAAGGCGGTGACACGGCCGTTATCATAGGCTGCGCTGACTCCCATCGTCAGCCAGCAGAAGAGCAACAGGGCTGTAGGAACCGAATACCAGAATATGGCACGCATTCTCATTTGAAGCCAACCGCTACATTCAGGTACTCGTTCTTGTGGTTGCTCGGGGCGACTTCGATTTTGCCATCGTACCAGAGGGTCGCGGAGTTGCTGCAGTCCATGAAGACCGCGTTTTCCGCTCCCGCCGCAGTGAAAATGGCTCGCACGCCCTTCGCATCAAGGCCGGCGGCGTTGCCATCCTGCTGGACCACCAAGAGAAGCTTCTGCTTGGCGTTCGAGTAGCCGATGGCCACTTTGCCTACCGAAGCACCCTTGCCGAGGAGCTGCGTGAACATGGCGTTGCTCTTTTCCGTCAGGTACTTCTGATACTTGGGCTCGACATCTCCAGTCATCGGCGCGTCCGCGGGAACACCGGCTCCATATTGATTGAAGGTGCCGTAAGGCATGCCATTCACCACAATCGGCGCCACACCGCCAACCGCCGCGCAAGAGGTCCCGGGAGGGTCTCCCTGTCCGGACGTGAAGGTGTCGACGCCACAAGTATTCTGCGAAAAGTAGAACTTTCCAGGCGACGAGGAGCCCGCGATCTGTTTCCCCTGTTCGATCACTTCACCGATCGGTTTGGATTCGCTCGGGTCAAGAGGGCCGCTTGTGATCTGAACGGCAATGGAGTTGAAACTGGACAGATCCGTGAAACTGCCGTTGACCACCACCTTGAGCTTCTGAGCCTTGGCTTCACGGCTCACGAAGTCAGTGAAGTACTCCTTGGAGGTACGAGTCAGTGTAACCATGTCCACTTTGCCCGTCGCCTCGATCAGATACAGGGCGCCGATTCTAGTCAACTTGAAGGTCGCCATGCTGGCCCTCCTGTCACTGGAGCGTACCACGGGAAGCAGAATTTTCTCGGGCGGAATTCGGCTTGGCGATAAAACGGGTACTGCCAAGTCTGGTACTGGAAGAGATCAGGACTAGCGCGTAGCTAGCGACGTGGCACCCGTCGGAGTCCGACGGGTCCGCCTCTGCACTTTCAATAACTTACAGAGAATTTCCGTCGGAGTCCGACGGAATTATCTTGAGGTGCCTGGAATCTGGTCGTGGCGGCGCGGGACTGAAGAAGGTCAGAGCGAGGCTGGCAAAGACGGCAAGGGCGACTCTGCTATTCGCTCATGTCTACTTAGTACACCGTTTCGGAAATACGGTTCTCGTATTTTTGGCAAGAACACTCCCTTACGGTCGTGGCTCGACACTACCCCAATGCGTTCGCGGGATACTTGCGCTTGCGATCAGCGCGCGTCACGGTCGGCTCGTAAGTTCGCGCGATACTTGCGCTTGCGAGCCGCGCGCGTAAGCAAGCGATCTTTGACTGCTTTTAGCGGCGTAGCGGCAACGCTCCCTCACGGTCGCGGCTCGTAAGCTGCAAATACGGTCGCGCGATACTTGCGCTTGCGAGCCGCGCGTCAGCAAGCGATCTGGCGATATGCCGGCGGACTTCTGAAACCAAGTACCTAGCTTGCGGCCGGACTGAGACACGCGCCTCCGTTTCGACGTTGACGTCGTTGAAGCCATGCGGCACTGCGCGACGGGCAGATCGTTTCTGGGATGGCGGAGGCCACAAAGGGGGTCTGTACGAATGACTCGTATCTTCACTGCGCTGCAAAAGTGCTCCGGGCTCAAACGGAAGCGTGAAGCGCTACCGACACAACGATCGTGATTCCAACTACTGCGGGCCGCGCGCGCCGGCAAGCGACCACTCATCAGAGGGCGAAGACGCTCCCTCAGGCCCAGCCATCAATCTTCGACCGGATCCACCCGATCTATAGAAAATCTACAAAGACTTAGCCTCGCCGCGCCGCTTGACTTCCCTACAGCGCGGGATGTATTGTGCCAGACTAAACGCCATGCAGCGTCTCAAACCAGTGGACGTGGTGATCGCCGGCGGGGGATGGGTTGGACTAGTGATGGCAAAGGAGATCGCCACCCGGACCTCCCTTTCTGTCGTGGTGCTCGAGCGCGGGCCTGCGCGAAAGCTCCGCGACTACGTGAACGGGATGGACGAGGTCGACCACACCCTTCGCTTCAAGCTGATGCAGAACCTGGCGGAAGAAACAACCACGCATCGCCACGCGGTAGGCCAGACGGCGCTCCCCATACGGCAATATGGATCGTTCAATCCTGGTACCGGAGTCGGCGGCGCGGGCGAACATTGGGGCGGCCTCGCGTATCGCTATCTTCCCGATCAGTTCCACCTGGCGACGGCGATGCGCGAGAAATACGGTAAAAAGCTGCCCGAAGATCTCGACGTGCGCGACTGGGGCGTGAGCTATGAGGAACTGGAGCCTTACTATTGGCGCGCCGAGCAGATGATGGGAATCGGCGGCAAGGCCGGCAATCTGCGCGGGCAGATTCTCGATGGTGGCAATCCGTTCGAGGGGCCGCGGTCGCACGAGTTTCCCAATCCTCCTCATCGCCCGACGTGGCTGGTGTCGCACTTCTCCAAGTCTGCTCGCGAATTGGGATATCACCCCTTCCCTACCCCCCACGCCACACTGAGCCAGACGTATCGGAATCCGGATGGAATTACGCGCTCGGGATGCGCCTACTGCGGCTACTGCTTGCGCTATGGGTGCATGATCGGCGCCAAGGCGCAACCCACCAACACGCTGCTGCCGCTGCTGACGAATCGCAAGAGCGTCTCGCTGCGTACGGGATGTTCGGCGCGCCGGATCGTTCACCATGATGGAAAGGCCCAAGGCGTGACCTACATGGACGAGACGGGCGCCGAAGTGGAGCAACCCGCGCACGTCGTGATCGTGGCCTCTTGGACGTTGAACAACAATCGCTTGCTGATGCTGTCGAAGATCGGTGAGCCTTACGATCCCGCGACACGCACTGGTACGCTCGGCCGAAATCTCACACACCAGGTGAGCGCGGCGACGCCGATCTTCTTCGACCGTCCGCTGAATTCCTTCATGGGGGCGGGTGGCCTGGGCGCTACGCTGGCCGACTTTGACGGCGACCACGGACTCGAATCGTTCGACGTGCTGCGGGGCTGCCATATTCGCATCGCCAGCGGAGGGGAAGCGCCGATTGCTTCGTTCGGGCGGATTCCGCCTGGAGAGACGAGTGCGAATTGGGGTTCGGCATGGAAGAAGGCGGCGCTGAAATGGTGGGACCGGTCGGCCAGCATCACGAGCGAGGCCGAGCACTTGCCTTATCGGCAGAACTTCCTTGACCTCGATCCGACTTACACCGACAAGTTCGGGGATCCGCTCGCCCGTATGACTCTCGATTGGACCGATCATGAGCGGCGGCAGGCGGACATGGCGGAGAAGATTCAGGCGCGAGTCGCCAATGCGATGGGAGTCAAGGCTGGCAGCCCTGCGCGCCGGGTGGGCGCCCACTATTCGACCGTGGATTACCAGAGCAGCCACGTTTCGGGCGGGGTCGTGGCCGGAACATCACCGGAGACCAGCGTGCTGAATCCCTGGTTGCAACACTGGCGAGTCCCTAATCTCTGGGTGATTGGGGCCTCGGCATTTCCCCAGAACTCTTCGGGCAATCCCACCATGACGATTGTCGCGATGGCTTATCGGGCGGCTGACACGATGATCGAGCGATACTTAAAGCATCCGGGGCCATTGGCATGAAAAGGCGGGAGTTCCTGGTGATGCCAGCCAAGAGTCTGGGGGGCCTGCTTCTGTACACTCTGGCGCGCGAGCCGATCCGGCTCCAGGCTCAGGACGGCAATCTGCGGGTCCCGCTTCGTTTCTTCACGGCGGCGGAAGCGCGGGTGGTGTCGGCGGCTTGCGAGCGCATCTTTCCCGCAGACGAGAGCGGCCCGGGGGCCACTGAAGCCGGGGTGGTGATCTACATCGACCGGCAGTTGGCTGGTCCTTATGGCCGCGATAAATATCGATACACCAAGGGGCCGTGGGTGGAATCCATGCCCGAACACGGGTACCAGGGGAAGGCCACGCCGCGGGATATCTATCGCGAGGGAATCCAGTCACTCGGAGATTTTGAATCGCTACCGGCGGTCCAGCAGGATGCCAGGCTGCATGCCATCGAGAAGACGGCGTTTTTTCAATTACTGCGGCGGCATACCCTGGAAGGGCTGTTGAGCGACCCGATGCATGGCGGCAATGCGGGGATGATCGGGTGGCAACTGATCGGGTACCCCGGCCCGCGTATGAGCTATCGGGACGAGATCGGGCAGGACAACGGCGAAGCGTGGCGACGCAAGCCGGTGAGCCTCGCCGAGGCCCTGGGCCACCCGGTCATCGGCTGGGAGGAAGAGAAAGACTGACCTCGCAGTACCCGTTTAATCACCATTGTTAATACATCCTTGGCCCCTTTCGAGTGCTAGAGTCGGGTGCGATGCCCACGCTCTCTCGCCGGCGGACGTTGCTCCGATGGATGTTTCTGGGCATCGGACTGCTCCTCCTGTTCGGCGGCAGCGCCTTATTGCAAGCGACCTTTCAATCAGAGGCCGAAGCGTTCTTTCCGGAGGACGTCGATCGTCAGAACCTGTTCGTGAGTGTGATGGCGGTGGTCAATCTGGCGGCCGCAACGCTGTCGTTGATTACGGCTTGGGCTCTGAAGCGGAGCCGCCCGTGGGAGCGGTGGACCGGCATCTGCGTATCCTTGCTGCTGATTGCCATGTTCCCTTGGATGACCCTGGCTGGCCTGTTCGGTCTTTTCACGCTGACGAAGAACCCGCCAGCACCGGAGAAGGTCGAGAATCCGGCAACTGCGGCGCTAGCTCGAAAGTCGAAAGATTACTGGATCGCCAAAAAGAGATCGAAAGCGCAGGGATGGGCCATCGGCATCCTGGCAGCCGTAGGCATGACGTCCTTCGGTGGAGTGGGCATCTACGCCGAGCACTTAAAGATGCACGGATGGAACCTGGGATGGATCTTCCTGCCCGTGCTATTCCTGATCGATGTGACGGTCCACGAGTCGGGGCACGCGATCGTGGCGTGGGCTCTCTACAACCGGCTCCGGGCGGTGAATATCGGTCCGTTCACTTTCCGGGATTTTGGGCGTGGCTACCAGTTCCATTTCGATTGGCGGCGTCTTTTCGCCACTGGAGGCTTCGTCAGTTCGGCGCCCACCACGGGCGCCAATCTCAGGTTCAAGTTCATCGCCGAAGTGGCGGGAGGGCCCCTCGCGGCGTTGCTGAACGCGCTGATCATGACGGCGATCTTCCTCTCGTTGCCCGGAACGCGCTTTGAGGCCATGTGGTGGTTTCCCGGATTCCTCGCACCGATCGCATTTTTCGACTTCGTCGTGAATCTGATTCCCTTCGGGTATTGCGACGGCAGCATGCTCTTCCACCTCATCTTCATGACCCACGGAGGGCGCTTGCTGCTGAACCGGAACGCCTTGACCAAGTACAGCGAGGACGCCATGGAACTCCGCAACCGGGCAGATTATCGGAACGAGGCGGCATTGTGGAGCAAAGCCCTGGAAGAAGCGCTCGCGTGCGGCGAGCAGAACGCCCTGGTGGTCGCGATCTGCTACGAACGCCAGGGTCGGGTCAGCGTTGCTTTAGGAGACTGGCCCTCAGCCGAAGAATATTGCCGCAAAGCACTCACCTTCGAGGCTGAGTGTGCGTTCGAGAACGCGTTAGCGGTGAATTCGTGGGCCTTGCTGCAGCGCGCGGCCCTGGAGCGCCACCACATCATGGAGGTCGGCCGATCGTATCCTCCCCTGCTACGGGCGCTCGAAGACCGAAGGAAGAAGATCCGGGACCGTGTGGAACTGGGAGTCACGAGCATCATGCTAGGCCGTGCGCACGCCCGTGCGGCCGATTTCGGCAAGGCTCTGGAGGAAGCCCGCACGGCAATCCGGGTTCTCCCGCCGGGCCCTGAACGGTCGGTTCTCTTCGCGGAGGCGTGGTCAATCCAGGCCCAGGCCGAGTTGGCGCTTGGTGACGTGGGGAACGCCCTCGCGTCCGTTGCCCAAGCAGAGGAGATGCTGCGCTCGCCAGACCTGCCGTCAACCCAACGGCACGTCGCGTGGGATGAGTTTGGCCAAATCGGAGAAGATCTCTGGCGACAGGGCGAATCGCAGGTATCCCTCGACATCCTGAGTGAAGTGATCGCCCGTTTGCAATCTTACGGCGCCACCGATGCCGCCGCGCGATATCAAATTAAGCTCGCGGGCGCGCAGCGGGAACTCGGCAACCTGGAGGATGCGTGGAAATGTCTCCCAGAGGACCGCGACCTGCCAATCTCCCACTTGCGATCCCTGCTGTTGGAACGAGCGCGCCTGCACCTGGCAGGCGGCCGTCCAGAAGCCGCAATTCGCGAGTGTGAATGCTTGATCCCACTTTGGGAATCTGAGCCGGAGCGAGCCATAACCCAGGGCGTGCTCGCAGAAGCCTGTCTGGAGTTGAACGACTTTGCACAGGCGGCATCACTCGCCCGCCAGGCGGCCGATATTCTGGGCCCCTGGCACCACTACGAGTCAGCCGCATGCCTGGTGACACTGGCAATCGCCGAATGGAAGAGTGGCAGTGAGTGGGAGCCGTTATACGCCAACGAAGCGCACAGCGTCATTCAATCCGACGTGCTGTTGCGGCCGGCGGCCAAAGCACGTCTCCTGGAATCGCAAATATCGCGTCTGAAACGGCACGGCCGGCAACCCGAGTTACTGCATATTGCTGCGAGCAACACTCCAGTGGCAGCCGCCGCAGTCGCCTAAAAACAGCCAGACACGTCCTATTTGGCACGCGCGCGACCGGTAAAACATGGTAAAAACGAACTCAGCAGGCGGTTATTGCGGAAAGGAGACCATCGATGCAATATCGCTCGACGCGTATCGTTTTGGGGGGATTGAGCTGTTTTCTGCTCGCATTGGCACCGGCGTTCGCGGACACGGCTGCCGGTATGCAGGCCTTCAGGGCCAAGGAGTACGGCAAGGCGTTCAATGAATGGAAGGCAGCGGCCGACGCCGGGCAGGCGGAGGCGCAGTTCGATCTCGGAGTGTTGTACGCACAGGGCCTGGGAGTGCAGCGCGATTTGACCGCCGCCGAGCGCTGGTATCGGAAGGCAGCCGAGCAAGGCAACGCCGAAGCCGAATTCGCTCTGGGACAGATGTATTCCCGTGGATGGGGCATTCCCCGCGACCAGCAGGACGCGCTCCGCTGGTTTGAGATGGCCGGTCAACCCGATTCGGATGGTCCCGCCACGGATTGGTCATTGCTTGACGGTTACGGCATGCAGCAGGATCAGAAGCAGGCCGCTTATTGGTATGAACTCGCCGCGCAGAAAGGTCATGCGGAAGCGCAGTTCAATCTGGGCCGCCTTTATGCGGAAGGAAAAGGTGGCATCCCGCACGATGAGGAGCAGGCGGTCCGCTGGGTACGCGCGGCAGCCAGCCAGGGATATCCTCCGGCCCTCGCGAGGCTCGGCATCCGCTACGCCAATGGAATGGGAATCGCTCAGGACAGCAAGCGAGCTTATTTCTGGCTGACATTGGCTTACCTTCACGGCGATAAGAGCGTCGAGAAGCTGCGTTCCGCGCAAGCCGCCAAGCTTTCCGCAGAAGAAGTTTCGGCGTCGGACCAGGCTGCGCAGAATTGGAAGCCGCGGACCTTCGCCGCCGCCAAAAAACAGGATCGTTGATGCATTCGCGGATCCGCCTGGCTCTGCCGTTGCTGATTCTCGTGAATGTGCGAGGGCAGCCCGTGCGCGATCCCGCCGAAATTCTGGAGCGCGCTCGCGCCAACTTGCAGGCGATGACCCATCGCCTGCCGAATTATGCCTGCATTGAGACCGTCGAGCGCTCCTATTATGAGCCTCCCCCTCAGCCAGGCGCATCATGCAGCTTGGTCCCCGGGGCCGGCAGCGCCTCAAGCGGTCCCCGCAAGCTTGAAGGTACCGACCGCCTGCGCCTCGAAGTGACGGTCTCGGAAGGACACGAGATTCACGCCTGGCCCGGCGCCACGCGCTTTGACACTCGCGACGTCGACGAGATCATCCACCAGGGTCCGATTGGCACGGGGTCGTTCGGCACTCACCTCACCGGAGTTTTCGACAATCCCGCGGTGCAATTCCAATATGTGGGCGAGAAGGCGGACAGCGCCGGAACCGCCATCGAGTACCGCTACCACGTATCTGCCGAGGCGAGCCGCTACCGCGTGAAGATGGGTTCCAAATGGCAGATCATTCCTTACGACGGCACATTCTGGATCGATCCGGAGTCGCTCGATTTGCGGCGCTTCACGGTGGAAGCCGGCCAATTGCCCGCCGCCAGTGCCATGTGCAGCCTGAACGCCGGTCTCGACTATCAGCGCGTGCATATCGGCGACGGCGACGTGCTCCTACCGCGCGAAGGAAGACTGCAGATCGTGATGGATAGAGGGAAGGAGACGACAAACGTCACCACCTTCTCCGACTGTCGCGAGTATATGACAGTATCGGCGGTCCACTTCGATACCGACTCGGACGCCAATAGTGCCGCGGCCAAGCCGATGGTGCGGACGCCAGTGGCTTTGCCGATCGGTCTGCCGATTTATCTGGCTCTCACCGGATCGATCGACACGGGAGTCGCGGCTGCCGGCGACCCGGTTTCAGCCAGAGTCAGCAGGCCGGTCCGGCGGCGCGGGACGAACGACGTGCTGATTCCCGCGGGTGCACTCGTTCTGGGACGCATCACGCGCCTGGAGCGCCACATACTACCGCAGCCCTATTTCCTGATCTCGCTGTCGTTCAACCGCCTCGTGCGTGGCGATGTCTCCTCTCCCTTTGCGGCGCGATATGACGCGAATGCGGCGCTCGCCAGGGAATTGGGAGCGGAGGTTCACATGGGCGGGCGCGGCCTGGAATTCTGGGATGTCGGTACCTTCCTGTTCCCATCGAGCAAGCCTACGCTCGTCTTGCCGGCTGGGTACGAATCGCAATGGGAGACCCTCGCGACACCGTCGCGCTGAGCGGGTGGTTTTGCTAGCGCTGGCATGCAACGCTCCCTTGGAGTGGTTTTCGAAGCGATTGGGAGGTCGCTTGCTCACGCGCGCGGCTCGCTACGAGCCACGACCGTAAGGGAGTGGTTTTCGGAGCGATTGGGAGGTCGCTTTGCTTACGCGCGCGGCTCGCTACGAAGCCACGACCGTAAGGGAGTGGTGTTCGAGGCGATTGGGAGGTCGCTTGCTTACGCGCGCGGCTCGCTACGAACCATTACCGTAAGGGAGTGGTTTTCGAGGCGATTGGGAGGTCGCTTGGTTACGCGCGCGGCTCGTAACTTACTCCTAATACGTTCCGCGATACGTGCGCTTGCATGCGAACTTAGCGCCCGAGCGACCTAATTTCTTCCTTCGTCAGGTACCGCCATTTGCCGATGGGCAAATCTCCGATTCGAACCGGCCCGATTGCGACGCGAACCAGCTTCAATACCTTGCTACCGACTGCCTCGATCATGCGGCGGACCTGGCGATTCCGGCCTTCGGTGATGGTGATCTCCAGGTGGGTGTACTTCCCCTGATCGCGCAGGCGCGCCACGAGTGCCGGCCGGGTCGGACCGTCGCTCAGTTCGAGTCCCTGCCGGAGTAGCGCCAGTTGCTCGTCGCTGAGCAGCGCGTTTGCCTTGAGTTGGTAGGTTTTGGGCACGTGGTGATTGGGATTGGTCAGGCGCTCGGCGAAATCGTTGTCGTTCGTCATCACCAGCAGACCGCTGGTTTCCAGGTCCAGCCGTCCCACTGGGGAGATCCAGGCATCGACGTCGCCGGTCAGGTCGTATACTGTCGGGCGCCCCTCGGGGTCGCGGTAGGTGGTGAGGTAGCCCTTGGGTTTGTACAGCAAGACGTAGACCTTGGCCGCCGCATGTAGGGGTTTTGCGTCCATGAGGATGCGATCGCGGTCGAGGTCCACCCAGTGATCGGGGTCCTGGACGATCTTGCCATTGACCCGCACCCGTCCGGATCCGATCCAACTACGCGCGTCGGTCCGGGAACCCGCCCCCGCTTTGGACAGGACCCGTTCCAGAGTTTTCAGACGGCGTTTTTTTGGTCCGGAAGGCGGCGGAGGTGTAAATCGTCTAGACATTTGAAAGAATGTGTGAAATCGCACTAACACGGTGCTACATTAGGGTAGGAAGTTTCCCCTAAGGAATGCCTCCTAGCCATATCCTCATCCGCGGCGCGCGCCAATTAATTACCCTGCGTGGCTCCAAGTTACCCCGACGTGGGCCCGAACTCAAGGAATTGAACATCATCCCGGACGGCGCGCTCCTGATCAAGAACGGCCTAATCGACCAGGTGGGGCCGGGACGGCGGGTCGAGAATCTCGCCGAAGCTCGTGACGCGGTAGAGATCAGCGCGGCCGGCCGCGTGGTGATGCCTGGGTTCGTGGACAGCCACACCCACATGCTGTTTCCCCCACCGGGTTGTCCGGCCTTGGAGTTGCAAGACGCGGCGCGCGCAGTACGCTCCGGCAGTGGCCAGAGAATTCAGGTCAAAGCACAAGCTCATTTGCAGTCGATGGCGCGCCATGGAACGACTACCGTGGAAGCCAAGACTGGCTGCGGACTTGACGAGAGCGCCGAGATGAAGCTGCTGCGGGTGCTCGAAGCGCTGAAGAACGACCCGCTCTATCTGGCTCCGACCTTCCTGTTCCGCCAGCCACCAAGAGACGCAGATGGAGCCCGCGCTATGGACTGGCTGCTTCTGGAATTTCTCCCCAAAATTCAACGTCGGCACTTTGCCCAGTTTGCGGACATGGCCTGGGAAGAGGACCCCTCGGGCGACTCCTTCTTCAGCATGTACCTGGAAGCCGCCCGCCGGTTGCACCTGCCCTCGAAGATCCACGCGGAGCGAATGCATGTGTCGCGCGCGGTCGCGATGGCAGTCCGGCACGGCGCGATTGCAGTCGATCATCTGGAACAGGCGACTGCGGCCGATGCGGCGGTGCTGGCAAACTCCGAAACCCTGGCGACGTTGCTGCCCTGTGCAGGTTTCTGCAACGGCGGAAGTAACGCTCCGGCGCGGACTTTGATCGATGCGGGTGTGGCGGTCGCGCTAGGCAGCGATTTCAATCCTCACCACACTCCCACGTTGAACATGCAGACTGTGGTCGCGCTGGCCTGTCTGCGGTTGGGCATGACACCGGCGGAGGCCGTGTCGGCCGCTACTATCAACGGCGCGCACGCACTCGGCCGCGCGGATCGCGTGGGATCGCTGGAAGCCGGCAAGTCGGCCGATCTGGTGCTCCTCAACTGCTCCGACTATCGCGATCTCACACAATGCTTCGGAATGAATCTGGTCCACACGACGATGAAAAGTGGTCAGTTCATCTACCGCGAGGGCAAGGTGGAGCCGCAGCCGGCCCAAGAGTTCAGCCACATGCCGTTGTGGGATTGAGGCGCTACTTTTTTCCCACGCGCCCGCGAATCTTTTTGATGAGGCGCTCGATCTCGTCCATCTTGCGGATGGTTGCCAGGGAGAGCACATCGCGGTCGTGATCGGCCAGATCCCATTTGAGCTCCTGCGAGAGTTTTACCAGCCGGCTGGTGTCTTCCAGATTCTGTTCGTGCATCCATTGAAGATAAGATCTCATGGACTCTTCGGAAGAAGTCGTTGGCTCGGGATATGGTGGTTGGTGGGGTTGATTCGACAGATTCGGCGGAACATGCGGGATTCCGGTCCCGCCATTTTGTGGCTCGCCGGGCATCACCGCCATCAGGATCAGGACACAGCATCCAATTATAGATCTCATCGGCAGCGTCCCCCTATTTCACAGCATCATACCTTACCTTGGATAGGGACTCGCTGATCTGTCTGATGTAACGAGCTTGAATTTTGCAAACTCTATACATTTAGGCGACAAAGTGAACGCCGATCTCCCCTACGATGGAGGACGTGCGGACATTGGAGCGGCAGCAAGTGCAACCGGAAATCTCCCGCAGGCGTTTCTACATTGGTGCGATCTACGGAATCTGGGGACTGATCGCAGCGGCACTGGGGCTGCCTGCGATGGCGTACCTGTTTCTTCCGCCAAAAGCGCGGCAGGAAAACAACTGGGTGGAGATCGGCGACGTCACCAAGCTGGCGACCAACACTCCGGTGGAGATGACGTTTCGACGGAACCGAGTGGATGGCTGGAAGATACTGAGCGAGAAGAGCACCGCATGGGTGGTGAAACAGGCGGACAACCAGGTAGTGGCGTTCGGCCCGCAGTGTACACACCTTGGCTGCGCATACCATTGGGAAGAGGGTAAGAACGAATTCCTGTGTCCGTGCCACGCTTCTTTGTTCGCGATTGACGGCAAAGTTGTGTCGGGGCCGGCGCCGCGCCCGCTGGACCGCTTCGAAACCAAGATCGACGGAACCAAACTGCTGGTTGGCGATTTGCGGCAGTCGGAGCCCACTGCATGAAACGGCACTGGAAAAATGCTTCGGATTGGCTCGACAATCGCACGGGGATTCAAACCGCGGTCCGCCAGTTTCTGTATGAAGAGATTCCGGCATCCAGCGGATGGCATCAGGTGTTCGGCAGTGTCGCGGTGTTTCTGTTCCTGGTGCAGGCATTCACGGGCGCACTACTGGCGTTCAACTACACTCCGACTCCGGGAGACTCGTACAACAGCCTGCGCTATATTCTGACCGAGCTGACAGGCGGGCGCTTGATCCGCGGATTGCACCATTGGGGCGCCAGCATGATGATCGTGGTGGTAGTGCTCCACATGGTGCAGGTCTTCCTTTATGGCGCCTACAAGAAGCCGCGCGAAGCCACGTGGATGATCGGCGTCGTGTTGTTGCTGCTCACGCTGGCTTATGGTCTGACCGGCTATCTGCTGCCCTGGGACAATCGCGCATACTGGGGAACCGTGGTGACCACGCGTCTGGCGGGACAGGCCCCTTTGCTGGGGCCGTACCTCACGCGATTTCTTGGGGGAGGCGACGGCATCGGCGTGGTCACGTTTGCGCGCTTCTACGGGTTACACGTGTTACTGCTGCCACCCTTCACGCTGCTGCTGATTGGCGTCCACGTTTTCCTGGTTCGCAAGCATGGGGTGGCGCCCGCGCCAGGAGACGAACTCGTTCCGAAGAAACAGTTCTATCCGCACCAGGTCTTCATGGACACGGTCGCGGTCTCGATCGCATTCGCGGTGCTATTCCTGATGGCGGTCGCGGTGCGAGTGCCCTTGGAGCAGCTTGCCGACCCCACGGATACGACCTACACACCACGACCGGAGTGGTATTTCCTGTTTCTTTTCCAGACTCTCAAGCTGTTTCCTGGGGCTCTGGAAGTAGTCGGCAGCGTCATCCTGCCGGGGCTGGCGGTTCTCACGCTGATTCTGGTTCCATTCATCGACCGCGGCAAGATGATCAAGGTCACACAGCGGACCGTCGCGGCTTCCGTCGTGGTGCTGGCGGCTCTCGGCTGGACGGCGCTGACTGCTCGAGCGGTGGCAACGACGCCGGCTGCATCGGGCGTGGTGGAGATCGATTATTCAGCGCCGACCGACTGGATGCAGCTTTCGCCGGAGGAGATGGCCGGGGTGGCCTACTTCCGACAGGAGAACTGTATCGCCTGCCACGTGATTGGAGAAAAGGGCACGAAAGTCGGGCCGGATCTCACTGCAAATTCCATTCACCGGGACGTGAAATGGATGGTTCAGCATTTCAAACGGCCGGCGGCAATGCGCCCTGGCTCTGCCATGCCGCCGATTCAACTCAGCGATCAGCAGTTGAATGCGCTGGCGGCGTTCCTGTTGAAGCTCAATCCGCAGAACGCCACGGCGCTCGAGAATGCGCCTGATTTCGCGACGCAGGGAGCATTGGTATACACCGCCAATCATTGCGGCGCATGCCACATGGTGAATGGGGTGGGCGTAAAGGTGGGACCGCCGCTCAACGGCCTCGCCAAGCGACAGACCCGAAGCTGGGTGGAGGATCACTTTGCCGATCCGCAGAAGCTTTCACCCGGATCGATTATGCCGGCTTACAAACTCTCGCCGCGAGATTTGGATAATTTGACCACTTACCTGTTCTCACTGCCGGAGTAGGTTTGCCTGCTTCCCTATGTGTATGCAAATCTTGAAGGGCCACGGTGGTGCGAACACCACAGTTTGCCGCGTCGACAACGCTTGCCCAGATCATCTATTCCGTCGACTTAGTGGGCTTCCCGAAAAGCGTCGAGAAGAGTCTCGACGCGGCAAACAGGAGTGGTCTTGGGCTGCTTCGCCGCCATGGATTCCGATGAAAGCGGCGCGTTCGCCCGGCAAATAGTCTCGGCCACGGCGACACGCCGCGAACCCCCAACCCCTAACCCCCAACCCCTGCTTTCAAGGGTGTTTGCACCACGACGGCCGAATGAAGATTCTCCGCATCATGGACAGCCGGCAACGCGGAGGGTCACATCGTATACTCATCTCATGAAGATGAGCCGCCGCGACTTCGTGATTGCGTCCATCTGGGCCTCCATGGGGCCGCGCGTCCAAGCTGCCGGCGGGCCGTCGATTGTGTTTCCGTCGGCTCCCCGCGACCGGCTGGCAGTCGCCTCGTATCCTTTCCGCGGCTTCATCGACACGCCGTCCAATAATCGCGCGCGGGATCCGCAGGTGACTCGAATGAATATCAAAGAGTTTCCCGCACTCGTCGCCGAGCGATTTCAAATTCGTAACGTCGAATTGTTGGGCCAGCACATTCGCGCTGGTGAGCCGGCATTGGTCGAAGAACTGCGCGCAGCGGTGAGGGCCGCCGGATCGCACGTTGTGAACATCCCGACGAGCGTGGGTGGGAGCCTCTACGATCCCGATGCCGCGCGCCGCGCCACCACCGCCGCCAATGCGAAGAAGTGGATCGATACCGCGGTGGCGCTCGACTGCCCCAGCGTGCGGGTGCACATCCAGGGAGTCAAAGGTACGCCTCGCGATGCAGCAGTGGCCGCGGAAAGCCTCGCTTCAGTGGCGGAATACGGCGCCTCGAAGAACGTGATGGTCAACCTGGAGAACGACGACATCACTACAGAAGATGCGTTCTTCCTGGCGAAGGTGATTGACCAGGTGAACAGCCCGTGGCTGCGTGCGCTGCCGGACTTCTGCAACTCGATGCTGAAAGGCGATGAGGCGTTCAATTACGACGCGGTGAAAGAGATGTTCCGGCGTGCATACAATATCAGCCACGTAAAAGATGTCGAGATCGATCACGGCAAGACCTTCCGCGTCGATATGGAAAGGACCTTCGCGATCGCCAAAGCCAGCGAATACAAAGGATACTTCTCGATGGAATTCGAAGGCGAAGGCGACCCGTACGCCGGAACGCAGAAGTTGATCGATCAGAGCCTGCAGTATCTGAGATAGACATGAATGAGACCGAGTATCGGGGCCGCCGCGCCTTCACTTTTCAAAACGCCCACGTGCGTGTGACCGTCCTGAAGGAAGGCGGGCATATCGCGGAGATTCTAGATCGCCAGACAGGCGTGAATCCATTGTGGACGCCTCCTTGGCCCTCGATCGAGCCGTCGCGATACGATGGCGCCCGTTTCCCCGAATACGGCAGCGGCGCTGAAGCCAGGCTGCTGGCAGGGATCATGGGACACAATCTCTGTCTCGATCTCTTCGGAGGGCCGTCGCCGGAGGAAGAGGCGGCTGGAATCTCCGTTCACGGCGAAGGATCCGTGGCGGAGTACGAGGTCTCCGAATCCGGCAGTCTACTGACGTTGCGGACTTCGCTGCCCCTGGCGGGGCTCGCGTTCGAGCGCCGGCTGGCACTGAATGGCCACGCACTCGAGATCTCGGAGACCGTCGAGAATCTCTCGTCGTGCGACCGGCCCATCGCTTGGACGCAGCATGTCACGCTCGGGCCGCCATTTCTGGAAAAGGGCTCGACTCAATTTCGCGCATCGGCGACGCGATCCAAGGTGCATGAGTCGGATTTCGGTAGCGCCTCGTATCTCCAGGCAGGAGCGGAGTTCGATTGGCCTTACGCCCCGGCACGCGGACATGGGTCCGTGGACCTGCGACTCTTCAACGGTGCCCAGGTGTCAAGCGCCTTCACCACGCACCTGATGGATCGGCAGCGCGAGGATGCGTTTTTTGCCGCATTCTGTCCAAAGCACCGGTTGGTCTTCGGCTACATTTGGAAGACTGCCGATTTCCCGTGGCTCGGGATCTGGGAGGAGAATCTGAGCCGCCCGCAGGCTCCCTGGAATGGTGCCACGATCGCGCGCGGTATGGAGTTCGGGGTGTCGCCGTTTCCCGAATCGCGGCGCGAGATGATCGAGCGGGGGCGGCTCTTCGACGTTCCCGGCTATCGCTGGCTCCCCGCCAAGAGCCGTTTGGAAGTGAAGTACTGGGCGGTGATCGAACACGCCGATTCGGTTCCCGAGACGTTACACTGGCCGGCATAGGATTGCTCACACGCCTTTGTAGTTGAGAACCGGCCGCAGGGTGCGGGTTACTTTCACGAGCTCCTGTTGCGCTCGCAGCACGGCGCGAATGTCTTTGTACGCCGAAGGAGCCTCCTCACGAAGTTCGCGAGAGAGACGGAAGTCGTACCAGACTCCCTCCATTTGCCGCCGGAGTTCCCGCTCGGAAACCTTGCCGGCGGCGGCGGACCGGCTCAGCGCCCGGCCCGCACCGTGGGCGCTGGAGCGGAGCGACGCTTCGTGTCCACGCCCATCCACATGAAAGCTGAGAGTGCCCATGGATCCCGGCAGAACACCGGGCTGGCCCGGTCCAGCCGGCATGGCGCCCTTTCGGTGCACCCAAAGTTCGCGGCCGCCGTGCGACTCGCGCGCAACGTGATTGTGGTCGGTGGTGATGGCTGTTTCCCAACAGAGACGCGCCCCCAGTGATTTAGACAGCACGCGCCCGACCTCTTCTGCCATCGCCTTGCGGGATGCATCGGCAAAGCTCCGGGCGTGCTCCAAGTCGTGCAGATAGGCGACGCCGGAATCGGACTGAGCTTCGAGCACGCGAAGCCCGAGGCCGACAGGTTGGGCGCCAGCCAAATGGTGGTTGTGGATTGCCTGGCCGACGGCGCGCGACCCGCTGTGGACCATCAGCCAGAGCCGTCCCTCTTCGTCCGCCTGAAGCTCGATGAAGTGATTACCGCTGCCGAGCGTCGCGAACTCGATTGCGCCTTCCGTCCGGCGGACGGACTCGAGGCTGGTATCGCTGAGTGGCTCCTGAGTGAGACTGGCGGGCTGAGACACGAGCGTGCGGCGATTGCGGCGGCGCGGAGGTACCGCCTTGCCGAGACCGGACAGGACTTCGCCCGCGAGCCTGGGAACGGCGAGTGATGCGGCCTCCGCGTCGGTTGCGACTGCCAACATGCCGCATCCGATGTCACCTCCCACAGCTTGCGGGTAGATGAGATTCGACGTGGCGATCACCGTGCCGATGCACACGCCGGCGGACAGGTGCACGTCGGGCATTACCGCGATCTGCTGAATGTCCGGAGGGCGCCGGAGGCGCTCAATCGCCTCCGACACGTCGCGATCCATAGGATTTGCGAGCCACGCGCGTGTGGGTGCGAGCGATGATTCACTCATCGGGTCCCGCCTCCTGACAGGCCGGAATGAACGACAATTCCGGGGCACGCTTCCTGGTGATCGCCATGGCCACGTCCGCGCGGAGACGCGCCGAATCGCGACGAAGCGCGCTCAGGGCATCCGCGACGGAAAGACCTGCTGGAACGAATACATGCACTAACAGACGCCCGCAATCCGGGGCCGGAGAGACGTCCTCAACGAACAGGCCGTTGAGGCTCTCCCCTATACTTCCATCTGCGAGCGCGAGGTTCAGGGCTCGTTGTACTTGCCGGCAGAACTGCCGTGTTTTGCGTTGCAAACGCGGATCGGCAGACCGGCGGTGGGACTCGCCTCCATAGAGAGCGTCGGCGAAGTCCGGATCAATGGACTGTGATTCTGAAATACGACGATTTCGATACTTCAAACAAAATTCCCCTAATGCACGCGAGGTCAACCCGCGCACAGACACACTGCGGCTTTCAGGTTGTTTGTGTTGAACGATGGGCGCGAGCCTGACCGGCCCGTGCGGTTACGCGGCGGGGAGCAGGCTCGACGGCATCGGGTAATGGGCAATAGGGGACATTGGCATTTCCTCCGCTTTCGTCGAGTTTCCGGATGGCGCGAAGCGTCACGAGCCCGCACCGTCCCGGAACTACATTGTCGCCCGCCCGGTGCTCCGCCCGCAAGTTGTGCTTGGGTGGCAGCTTTCTGACAGGCAGACTTGGTGGACACACGAAAAGCGTCGAGAGGAGTCTCGACGCGGCAAACAGGAGTGTTTGCGCCACGTCTTTCGTGCGGTCACGGGTTGTGATACATTCATATGGCATACCCATATATGGAACCAAAGTCCGATGTCTGGCAGGGCACGTTGGCACTGATGGTGTTAAAGACTCTGGAAACTCTGGGCCCAATGCACGGCTACGGCATCGCACGGCGCATTGAACATACGAGCGGAGACCGGCTCTTATTGAACTACGGCACTCTTTACCCCGCGCTGCTGAAGTTGGAGCAGGAGGGGTACATCGCTTCGACGTGGGGCGTGTCGTCAAACAACCGGAAGGCGAAGTTCTACGCGCTGACCCGTGCCGGCCAGAAACAGCTCGCCAAAGAAGCGCGGCAGTGGGAAGAGACCAAAGATATCATCTCGCGCTTCTTCCTGCCGGAAGGCGGGACCTCATGAGGAAACTGCGAGCGGCACTGGTCCGGTTGTTGGGATCCATTCGGAAATCGCAGCGGGAACGCGAGATGGCGGATGAGTTCGAATCCCATCTGCAGATGCATGTGGAAGACAATCTGCGCGCCGGAATGCCGCCTGACGAAGCACGCCGCGCCGCAGTCCTCAAATTCGGCGGCGTGGAATTCGCCAAGGAGGCAGTACGAGATATGTCGACAACCATGTGGCTCGAGATCACGCTTCGCGACGTGCAATATGCTCTGCGCGGCCTGATTCGGAATCCAGGATTCGCGCTCACCGCAATTGTCTCCCTGATGTTGGGTATCGGCGCCAGCCTGGCAATCTTTGCGGTGACCGACGGCCTGCTTCTGCGTCCATTTCCGTTTCGCGAGCCCGACCGCGTGGTGATGGTGTGGGAACGTCATCTGAAAGCAGGAGGGTCAGATTACAACGTAATCTCGCCCGCGAATTTCCGCGATTGGAAAGCGCAAAATGACGTGTTCGAGAGCCTGTCAGCCTTTGGCGACGGGCGCGCCGTATTGAGCGACGGAGATCGCGTCGAAGAACTGCACAATCGCTTTGCCAGCGCCGATCTTTTACCCATGCTTGGCGTGCAACCATTCCGCGGCCGCTTTTACACCGCGCAGGAAGATCTGCCAACCGGGCCAAACGTGATGGTGATCAGCTATCGCCTATGGCAGAGCTGGTTCGGTGGTGACGAAGGAGTGATCGGACGCAAGGTGCAATTGCGATCGCAGCCGGCCACGATCATCGGGGTGCTGCCGCCTCAGTTTTTCTTTCGGGACCGTCAGATCGACATCTGGGAGCCGATTGGTTTCGACCCCGCGCGAGATTATCGCGCCAATGCGGGGCGCTATCCGTCCGCCGTGGCGCGCTTGAAACCCGGTGTCACACTGGGCCGCGCGCAGGCCGAGATGACCGCGATCGCGAGCCGCCTGGAAGCGCAGTATCCCGCGTTCAATAAGAACTGGACCGTAAACCTCGAGCCGCTTCGCGACTCGATGGTCCGCGAAGTGAAAACCTCGCTCCAGGTTCTGCTGGGTGCAGTTTCACTTCTGTTGCTGGTGGCCTGTGCGAATGTCGCCAATCTGCTGTTGGCACGTTGCACGGCGCGCAGGCGCGAACTGGCGGTGCGTATGGCCATCGGAGCCGGACGCCGAAGAGTGATCCGCCAACTGATCACGGAAAGCGCGGTCCTCTCGCTGGCAGGCGGCATATTGGGCCTGGCGTTTGCACGGGTCGCCGTCCAGGGACTGCTGGCATTGGCGCCCGAGGACCTGGCCGTCAATGCCGTGATTTCGGTGGATTGGCGTGTCACTTTGATGGCGCTGGCCCTCTCCGCATTCACCGGGCTGATCTTCGGACTGGCGCCGTCGTTGATTGCATCGCGGGATGGGTTGTCAAATGGACTGCGAGACGCTGCGCGCTCTTCGGTGGGCGGGGGATTTCGGGCCCGGTCGGTATTGGTGGCCGCGGAAGTCGCGCTTTCGATGGTGCTGCTGGCGGGTGCGGGATTGCTCTTCCGGAGCATGGTGGGATTGCAGGGCGTGGATGCCGGGCTCGATCCGCGCGGAGTCGTGACCTTCCGCCTCTCACTGCCGGTTGCACGGTTCTCCGATGGTGCGCGGCGCACCCAATTCTTCACCCGCGCCCTCGATGAGATCCGCGCCCTGCCGGGGGTTCGCTCCGCGAGCGCTGTGAGCTTTCTTCCCTTCAACGGGATGGTGGCGGGAACTGGGGTAAAGATTGGAGGGCGGCCGGCGCCGGGGCCGGGTGAGGAACTCGATGCAAATATCCGGACGGTGATGCCGGGTTATTTCCAAACCATGGGCATACCGATCCGCCGGGGCCGCGACTTCGAGCCTTTCGATAACACGTCCGATTCGCCTTATCGCTTCATCGTCAATGAGACTTTCGTTCGCCGCTATCTGCCCGGCGAGGAACCGCTCGGAAAATCGATCAGCGCCGAGATGGATTCCAAGAATCCCTTTGGCGAAATCGTCGGTGTGGCCGGAGACGTTAAAGAAGGCGCCCTCGACAAAGAGCCCAAGCCGACCGTGTACTACATCCATGCGCACCTGGCCTACAGCGGTCTCGTCTTCGTGGTGCGAACGGCGGGCGACCCGCTAGCCATCGCCGAGCCGGTGCGACGCATCATCCGCTCGCTCGATTCCGCCTTGCCGGTCGCAGACATCCGCACCATGGACACGATCGTTTCGGAGACGTTCTCGCGCCAGCGCTTCAGTGCCCTGCTCCTGATTGCGTTCTCCGCGGTGTCGCTGTTGCTCGCGAGCGTCGGAATCTACGGTGTGCTGGCGTATTCGGTCACGGAGCGCACTCGCGAAATTGGAGTACGCATGGCGTTGGGTGCGGAGCCGGGCCGCATCGTGGGCCTGGTCATCGGCGGCGCGGCCTCGATCGTGCTTCCGGGAATCGCAGCGGGAATCGCAGGCGCATTCGCGCTGACTACTCTTTTGCGGGGGCTGCTTTTCGGAGTCACGCCACATGATCTGCCGACGTTCCTGATTGCATGTTTGGTACTGGCGGCGGTCGCGTTGGCCGCGGCCTACCTGCCGGCACGGCGTGCTTCGCGGCTGCTCCCGGTCGACGCACTGCGGATGGAATAGGGCCGGGCACTGGCACAGGAAATCCGCCTGAGTGTCACAAACCCAGCTGCATGGTCAGATTTAGTGAACGCGCGAAAAAGCGTCGAGAAGAGTCTCGACGCGGCAAACAGGAGTGTTTGCGCCACGGCCGCAGAGCTGACGATACATGCGATACCATGCGATTTTCATGAACTATCGCAAACTCGGCAAAACCAATTTTGAAGTCAGCGAAATCGGCTACGGCGCCTGGGGCATCGGCGGCAAGCAGTGGCTGGGCGGCAGCGACGACGAGTCACTGCTCGCGTTGCAGCGCGCCATCGAGCTCGGTGTCAACCTCATCGACACCGCTCTGGCTTATGGCGACGGGCACAGTGAGGAACTGGTGGGCCAGATCGTCCGTGGGTCCGGGACGCGAATCTACGTAGCCACGAAAGTGCCGCCCAGAAATCGCATCTGGCCCGCGAAACCCGGCGTAAGCATTGCCGAGGTTTTCCCCTACGACTACATCGTCAATTCCGCGGAGCAAAGCCTGCGCAATCTGGGGCTGGATGCCATCGACCTGCTGCAACTGCATGTGTGGAATCCGGAGTGGGTCGAGCGGGAAGAGTGGCGCAACGCATTCGATCATCTGAAGCAATCCGGCAAGGTGCGGGCGGTTGGAATCTCGCTCTCCGATCACGATCCCGATTCCGGGCTCTCGGCGATTCGCACCGGGCTCATCGATACGGTGCAGGTGATCTACAACATCTTCGATCAGTTACCCGAGAATCAGCTTTTGCCGCTCTGCCTCGAACAGAATATCGGTGTTTTGGCGCGAGTTCCTCTGGATGAAGGCGGCCTTTCCGGCAAACTCGACGAGCACACCAAATTTCCAACCGGCGATTTCCGGGAGTGGTACTTCCGCGGCAATCGCAAGAAGCAGGTGGTGGACCACGTCAACCAGTTGCTCCACGACTTGGGCAAGGATGTCGATCTGCCGTCGGTGGCATTGCGGTTCTGCCTGTCGCATCCCGCCGTCTCGACTGTCATTCCCGGCATGCGAACGCGCCATCACGCGGAATCGAACGCCAATGCCTCGGTTTTGGGGGTTCTGCCGCCAGAGACGCTGGCAATTTTGAAACGCCACGGCTGGGATCGAAACTTCTATAATTGATCCCTGTGACATCGAAGCTTCTGTTGAGTCTCGCGCTGGCCGCTACGGCCTTCGCCCAGGGCCGCTTCAACCCGGGCGTGAAACCATTCGTCACCGTCGACGCGCCGGTGGTCGCGCTGCTGCACGTTCGCGTCATCGACGGCACCGGCGCCGCCCCTCGCGAAGATCAGACGATCGTCATCGATCACGGCAGGATTGCCGCGGTGGGGCCCGCCGCGTCGACGATTGCGCCAGCAGGGGCACAGACACTCGACCTGAGCGGACAGACGGTGATTCCCGGGCTCGTGGGAATGCACGAACACCTGTTCTACCCGTCGGGAGCGGGCATCCCGATGTACAACGAGCAGGCGTTCAGCTTCCCGCGACTCTATCTGGCAACGGGCGTTACCACTGCGCGTACGGCCGGTAGCCTGGAGCCTTATACCGATCTGAACATGAAGCGCCTGATCGATGCCGGCCGCATGCCAGGTCCGAAAATGCACATCACCGGTCCTTACCTGGAAGGCGCCGGGAGCATCGCGGGACCGCAGATGCACGAGCTGAGCGGTCCCGACGACGCGGTTCGCACCGTGGAGTATTGGGTCGCGGAAGGCGCAACGTCGTTCAAGGCGTACATGAACATCACCCGCGCCGAGTTGAAGGCTGCGGTGGATGCCGCTCACCAGCACGGCATCAAAGTCACGGGCCACCTTTGTTCCATCGGATTCCGGGAAGCTGCCGCGCTTGGCATTGACAATCTGGAGCACGGCCTGCTGGTTGACACCGAATTTCATCCGGGCAAACAGCCGGACGCCTGTCCGGCACAAGCCGTCACCCGCAGGGAACTCGCAGGTCTCGACATTACCGGTGCCCCTGTCCGCGAAATGATTGCCGATCTGGTGAAGCACAACGTTGCGATCACTTCGACGCTCGCGGTGTTCGAAGCGTTCGATGGAGGCCGGCCGCCGATCGAGCAGCGATTCCTGGACGCTCTGACGCCTGAGGCGCAGGTGAGCTACCTCAGCTCGCGAGCACGGGCGCAAGCGGGCTCGTTCCTGCCGATGCTGAAAAAGGAGCTGGAATTCGAATATGCATTTGTAAAAGCTGGCGGACTGCTGATCGCCGGAGCCGACCCTACAGGCAACGGCGGAGCACTGGCAGGATTCGCCGATCAGCGCAATATCGAGTTGCTGGTGGAAGGCGGATTCACCCCGGTGGAAGCGATTCAGATCGCCACCTTCAATGGCGCCAGGTATTTAGGGGAGACAGAGCACATTGGTTCGATCGCTGCCGGGAAGCAGGCCGATCTGGTTGTGATCGATGGCAATCCCGCTGCGCGGATCGCCGACATTCAGAAGGTGAAGCTGGTCTTCAAGGACGGGGCCGGCTACGATCCGGCCAAGCTGCTGGATTCCATACGGGGTTCTGTCGCGTTACATTAGGGCCCGAAAGTACCAGCCGAATGTTACCTAAAAAACCTCGGAGCGGGGGTGCAACTGGCCGCAATTGCGTTATACTCACGTCTATCCGTTCGTTCAATTCAGGGTCTTAATGGCTTCACAAAACCGTAATCGTAAGACTGTTATTCTTTTGCAGTTGAGGAGAGTCAATGCGTTCTAAGCTTGCCGCTTCGCGGTCGCCTATTTCCAATCCATCCGCCCCTGCCGCCACTGAGCCGACAGGCGGGTCAGCGGGAGTTTCCGTGGTTTGCGAATCGTTTCGCAAAAGGAGGCGGGGCATTCGTCAGGCAGTCACGCTTGGACTTCTAGTGGCGGCTTCTTCACTGGCCGCCTGGGGTCAGGCTACCGCCGGTTTTGGCGGGATTTCGGGAACGGTGCGCGACGCCAGTAACGCGGCTGTCCCCGGAGCCAAAGTGGTGGTGTCCAATCCGAAGATGGGCCTCAAGCGCGAGTTGACGACTACTGACGCAGGCATATTCGCAGCGCCCGCATTGACGCCGGCTGACGGTTACGACGTCATGATCACGAAGGAGGGCTTTGCGCCGTATGAAGCGAAGGGAGTCGTGGTTCGCGTCGGCGAAGTTACCGATCTGACGGTGCCGATGACGGTCGGCGCGATGGCTCAGGCCGTCGAAGTGGTCGGCGCCACGCCTGCCGTGGACGATGTCAAAACGGAAACATCGCAAGTGGTGGGCAATCTACTCATCAACGATCTGCCGATCAACGGACGGCGCGTCGATTCGTTCGTGCTGATCACTCCCGCGGTGACCAAAGACGCCGACTTCGGTCTGGTGACTTTCCGAGGCATGGCGGGCGGCAACTCTTTCCTGATCGATGGCAACGACACGACCAATCAGTATTACAACGAGAACGCGGGCCGGACACGCCTTGGTTCGCAGCTTTCGCAGGATGCGGTCCAGGAATTCCAGGTGCTTTCGTCCTCGTATTCGGCTGAATTCGGAAAGGCTTCCGGCGGTGTCGTTAACACCATCACCAAGAGCGGAACCAACGACATTCATGGAACGGGCTTCTGGTTCTTCCGCAACCGCACGCTGAATGCGCGCGACCGGTTCGCTGCCATCGATCCGCCCGAAGTACGGCATATCTATGGCGCGACGATCGGCGGGCCGATCAAGAAGGACAAGCTGTTCTTTTTCGCCGACACCGAAGAACAGTGGCGCCATTTTCCGATTATCAGCAACCTGATCAACTCCTCAGTGAATGCTGCATCGCAAACCTGGATCGGCTGCGCCGCGCCCGCGACGGCGGCACAGTGCACGGCGATCAATTCCCTGCTGCCGCGCATGTTCGGAACGGTCAATCGCACCGGAAATCAGCAGCTGGCCTTCCTCAAGCTCGACTATCGCCCCAACGAGAAGAACACCTTCAGCGCCAGCATGAACTACCTGCACTGGAATTCGATTAACGGCATCCAGACCGGCATCACGCTGACCAATGGCGCCGCGATCGGCACCAACGGGGATGACAAAGTGTTCGACCGCATCGGGAAAGTGTCGTGGACTTTCGTACCCACCAGTTCAGTGGTAAACGAGTTCCGATTCGGCTGGTTCAAGGACCGGCAGGCGGACGATTTCGATCCGACCTTACAGGCAGGTTACCCCATCGGCAACGTAAGCCTGTCGGTGGCGGGCGTGAGCACTCTGGGTGGTTACAACATCCTGCCGCGCATTCTGCCCAGCGAGAATCGCTTCCAGTACGTCGACAACCTGACGTGGGTCAAGGGCGGCCATACCTTCAAATTCGGCGCGGATATTGCCCGCACAGAAGATTACTCCAACAGCTTGAGCAGCCGGTTCGGAAGCTACACCTACTCCAACGTGACGACATTTGCGCAGGACTTCTCGAGCGCAACGCCCGGTCCGAGTCACTATTCCACCTTCAGCCAGGTTTTCGGCAACCCGGTCGTCGACACGTACATTACGGATCTCGGCTTCTATGCGCAGGATACCTGGAAGGTCAGTCCCAAGCTGACCGTCAACTACGGACTGCGCTACGAATACTCGGTGCTGCCTCAACCACCCATCACCAATCCGAATTACCCGCAGACCGGCCACATCCCGTCCGCTCCGCACAACTTCGCACCTCGCGTGGGGCTGGCATACTCGCTGAATGACAAGACCGTACTCCGCGCGGGCTACGGCTTGTTCTACGCGCGTTACGTCTCGGCCCAAATCAGCACGTTCTTCACCAACAACGACCTGTACACCCAAAGCTTGAGTATCACGAACCCGAGTTCCACCGGCGCCCCGGTTTTCCCGTTCGCGCTCACCAGCCCGGCCGGAGCACTCGCATCCAACCGCTCGATTACCTTCGCTGCACCCAATATGCGCAACCCCTACACCCAGCAGTTGAATGTGGCGGTGGAGCGGGCGATCGACAAGAGCACCACGCTGACGGTTTCGTATCTGCAGAACCGCGCCAAGGACCTCTTCACCGTGCGCGACATCAACATCGGGCCGCTCAGCACGCAGAATTACGATTTCACGATTCTCGACTCGAACTACAATCCGACGGGGCAGGTTTACAGCACGCCGATCTACCTTTTCAGCAACCGTATCGATACCCGCTACGGGCACATCAACCAGGTGGAGAATGGCGGAAAGCAGTGGTATGACGCGATGGCGGTTCAATTGATCCGCCGCTTCAGCGCCACCTTCCAGGGGACGATCTCCTACACGTGGTCACACGAATTGGATGAAAATCAGGAGTCGGGCAGCAACGCGATCTTCTTCAGCAGCGGCCCGATGGGGCTTTACAACGGCGCATACAACCTCGACAAGGGCAACGGCAACCTGGACCAGCGCCATCGCTTCGTAGGGACCTTTGTGGCGCGCCCGAAGTTCACCAGCAGCAACAGCGGCTTCGCCCGTTACGTGGTGAACGGCTGGGAGTTGACCGGATATCTGACCCTGGCCAGCGGACGGCCGAATTTCGAATCGGTCACCTTCTCTTCGACCACCAACCTGCCGCAAGCATTCACGGGAAGCCTCGACGGGCTGGGCGGCGACAGCCGTGTTCCCTTCCTGCCCAACAACCCGCTGCACATCGATCCGACCACCCGATTCGATTCGCGCCTCTCGAAGATCTTTCCGATCCGCGAAAGCATGTCCCTGACACTGTTGTTTGAAGTGTTCAATCTGACGAACACCGTGAGCAACACCGGCGTGTCTTCGCAGGGATTCTCGGCTGCGAACAAAGGTACGGCAGCAGTTCCTAACTTCGTGATTGCGCCGTGCGCCAGTGCGACGGCTACAGTTTGCGCGCCGACGACTCCTGGACTGGGAACTGCGTCGGGCGGTTTCCCGGACGGCACGAACGCTCGCCGCGCCGATGTTGGCGTTCGATTCGTTTTCTAACACTCGATCAGTTCGGTCTTGTAAAAGCGCGGCAGACCAGCAAAGTCTGTCGCGCTTTTTGCGTTGCGCCAATGACGCTCTCAGCAGGCCCATGCTCACGGTTTGAAGATCCCACATCTGCGCCCCGGGGTGCGTGCCACATGGCACGCCATTGCCATAACAGTGTGGCTGCAGCTAGCCGTCTGAGCCCCCCTGGATGCTGATGCCGGGCCGCGCAGACTCGCCTCGTTTCTATCATGTGGCGGTTTCGACAAGGGTCGCGGGAGCTAGGACGCCACCAATCCGCCAGGTAAGCACGTAAACGAACGGCCGGTGCGGAGAAAGGAGGTCAACCGTACACTCGACTCCATCCGACTGCCGTCTCTTCGTGAGTTGGGCTGCTCTGGCACTCTGTCTGCTACACAATCAGTAACCGCAGCCGCATCCCTCATGTCGCTACTCGACAAACTCCTGGGCAGGCCCCTGCCCTCCGCTGAGGATATCGATCAGAAGGTCGGTCCCCTTGCGGGCGTCGTGGTGTTTGGGCTCGACGCGCTGGGATCAACGGCGTACGGTCCAGAGGCGGCACTCACGCTCCTGATCCCGCTGGGCGCCGCCGCGACACACTGGGTCGTGCCTATCAGTTTCTCAATCATTCTTCTGCTGGCGATTGTTTGTTTCTCCTATTTGCAGACGATTCCCGCCTACCCGGAGGGAGGCGGATCGTATCAGGTGGCTAGTCACAATCTCGGCTCGACCTGGGGTCTGATTGCCGCGGCGGCGCTCATGATCGATTACGTGCTTACTGTCGCCGTCGGCATTTCCGCAGGAGTCGGCGCCTTGGTATCGGCGATTCCCACCTGGCAGCCGCATACTCTGGGGATTGCGCTGGCCTTGCTGGTCATCATCACGATCATCAACCTGCGTGGTCTGCGAGAGAGCAGCACCCTGCTGGCGCTGCCCACCTATCTGTTCGTCGCTTGTATGTTCGGAGTGCTCACGGCAGGACTGTGGAAGAGCATCGCGTCCGGCGGACACCCGGCCGCGATCGCGCAGGTGCATCCTCTGAGTGCGGCGCAGGCCGCCAGTGCGTGGCTGATTCTGAAAGCGTTCGCGGGCGGTTGTACGGCAATGACAGGGGTAGAAGCCGTGAGTAACGGAGTGGTTGCATTTCGTGAACCCCATACGAAGACGGCGCAACGGACACTCATGCTGATAGCGGGAATTCTCGCGCTGATGCTGGCAGGCGTGGCGATACTGTGCCGCAGCTACGGAATCGGCGCGACCGAACCGGGTACGGCCGAGTATGAGAGCGTCCTGTCTCAACTGATTGGCGCAGTCTCCGGTAAAGGCGCTGTTTATTACGTGACCATCGCCTCAATCCTGTCGGTGCTGGCGTTGCAAGCCGACACCGCATTCGCGGATTTTCCGCGACTGTGCAGCGTACTGGCGAAAGACGGCTACCTGCCGCAGGGATTCGCAAATCGTGGCAGGAGGCTCGCCTTCACGCTGGGAATCGTGGTCCTGACTGTCCTCTCCGGGTCGATCCTGGTGATGTTTCGCGCTGTGACCGATCGTCTGATTCCCCTGTTTGCAGTGGGGGCGTTTCTGGCATTCACGCTGTCGCAGGCCGGGATGGTGGCGCACTGGCGACGGGAAGGCGGCCGGCACGCACGAAAGAGCGCGTTCGTAAATGGGATGGGCACCACCGCCACTGCCGGCGCGCTGGTCATCATCATTGTCTCCAAGTTCGTGGAGGGAGCCTGGGCCACACTGCTGCTGATTCCCGCCATTGTGCTCCTGATGCGCACCATCAAGCGGCACAGAACGATGGTCGCCCAGGAGTTGACGACTACGGAGGCCCTGCCGGTGGAGCATCTTTGCCCGCCTATAGTGGTGGTTCCAGTAGAGCAATGGGATCGAGCCACCCAAAGGGCGCTGCGTTTCGCCTTGTCGATCTCTAAGAATGTGAGGGCGCTGCATGTGGAGGCCGAGGGTCAGAACGGCGAACTGCGGAAGAAGTGGGCCGAGTGGGTTGCAGACCCAGCGGCGCGTTGCGGCCTGGGGACGGCCGAGTTGGTGGTGCTTCCTTCCCCTTACCGCGCGGTGCTCCAGTCCATCGTGGAGTACGTCACAGACTTAGCGGCGAAGAATTCGGAAGGGCATATTGCGGTGATCGTCCCGAACGTGGTGGAGCGTCACTGGTATCATCGATTTCTGCACCAGCAAAGGAGCGAGTTGCTCACAGCCCTGCTGGTGTTGCACGGGCAGCCGCGGATTTCGATCGTGAACGTGCCTTGGTATCTGCAGGTGTGACGTTCTCCGTGAGCGGAGTTACGATACCGGCATGCAACGTTTTCGATGGTACATCGCCCTCTCGATCCTCCTGACATGGTCAGCAAGCGGAGCGGACCACGCGCTGCTGATGATTTCCATTGATGGCATGAGGCCCGATTCCGTCTTGCAGGCCGATGCTCATGGTCTTAAGATCCCGCACTTGCGCCGCATTCTGCACGACGGGGCGCATGCGACAGGGGTGCGCGGGGTGCTGCCTACCGTCACCTATCCCAGCCACACGACACTGGTGACCGGCGTATGGCCTGCCAGGCACGGCATCTATAGCAACACCACTTTCGATCCCCTCGGCCTGAACTTCGAGGGCTGGTATTGGTACAGCGAAGACATCGCGGTTCCGACCTTGTGGGAGGCTGCGGCTAAGGCCGGTTTGACAGTGGGCAGCGTGTCCTGGCCTGCCAGCGTGGACGCCAAAGGGATCCGCTACAACATTCCCGAATACTGGCGCGCACAGAAGACTCCCGACGATCTCAAACTGCTTCGCGCCGTGAGCACGCCGGGGCTGGTCGCAGAGATCGCAAAAGAGGCGGGACCGTACAATGTAGATCTGGATGACGCCATTCCGGGGGACCTCGCGCGAACCAAATATGCCGCCTGGATTCTGCGCCACGGCAAGCCGCGACTGATGACGGTTCACCTGGCGGCGCTGGATCACCTGGAGCACGCGACTGGCCCCTTCAGCGCCGAGTCGAATCGTACCCTCGAGCAGATTGATGAGATGGTGGGGCAGTTGGAAGAGGCGATGCACGCTTCGTGGCCCGACTATACGATTTGCATCGTCTCCGACCACGGATTCTCCGGCATCGACCACACTCTGAATCTCATGAAGGCGTTCGCGGACCAAGGTCTGGTCACTTTGGGCAAAGGCGCCGGCTTTCGCGGTGCGCCGCTGGTGGTGGACTGGAAGGCCTTTCCAAAGGTGGATGGCGGTTCGGCCGCGGTTCTGTTGAAGGACTCCAAAGACGCCGCGACGCGCACCAAGGTGGAGAATCTGCTGCGCAGCCTCGCGGCCGATCCGGCCAATGGCATCGCCGGAATTTTGGACCACAAGGCAATCGCGGCCATTGGCGGAGACCCGGAAGCGGCATTCTGGGTGGACATGAAACCGAACTTCTCGGTTGCGAATACGATGGGGCCTTTGGTGAGCGAGAAGGCAGGCGGCACCCATGGGTATGCGCCATCGCACGCCGAAATGCTCGCGTCCTTCTTTATCGCGGGGCCGGATGTGAAGCCGGGACTGTCGCTCGGAGAGATCGACCTGCGCAACGTCGCTCCCACGATGGCGGCTTATCTGAATGTTCCGCTGCCCTCGGCAGAGTTGAAGCCGGTCGCGATCGGCAAGTGACCTACTTCAGGAACTGAGCCGCGTTTTCTTTCGTGACGAGCCCCTCGCCGACGTCGATTCTCTTATCGACAGGCTCGCCGCGCGCGGCCTTGATGGCGGCCTCCACGGACTTGCGGCCGAGCGCTTCGGGATACATCGCGACATCGGCCGCGAGGCGTCCGGCCTCTACCGCGTGCACAGCTTCGCGCGTGGCATCGACGCCGACGATGGCGATTTGGTTGGCCAGGTTACGCGCGGCTACGGCCTCCACGGCTCCCAACGCCATCTGGTCGTTGGTGGCGAAGACCGCCTGCAGGTCCGGATAGCGCGTGATCATGTTCTCCATGACCGTCATCCCGAGGGTTCGTTCGCTATTTGCCGGTTGCACCGCTACGCATTCGATTCCCGGAGCCGCGTGGATGGCTTCCTGAAAGCCCGCCAGGCGGTCTTCATGCGTGGCAACTCCCAAAATTCCGCGGATCACCGCCACTTTGCCCTTGCCGTTGAGGAGTTTGGCAATGTACTGGCCCGCAAGATTGCCGGCGTGGCGATTGTCCGAGCCGACGTAAGCCAGCTTGGAGGGCCAGTTGATATCAGTATCGAAGATCACGATCGGGATGGAGGCGCGGTGAGCGCGTTCCAGCACGGGCAACAGTTCGGCCGTCCCCGTTGGCGCAACGGCCATCGCCGAGACCTTCTTAGTGATCTGATCTTCCAGGATGGAGACCTGCTGATCGATATTGACCTCGCGTTCGGGCGCCAATACCGCCAGACGCACTCCGGGATTTTCATTAGCGGCGGCTTCGGCGCCGGACCTTACGCGCTGCCACCACTCGCTATCGAGGGCCTTGGCCACGAGCGTGATATTGGTGGTCTTGGACGAATTCCCCGCCCCGCAGGAAGTGAGGAGAAGCGCCAGGAGCGCGGTCGCGCAGACACACAGTCTCATAAATCCACCGGTCGTCCTTCGCGCATCGACTGGTTCGCGGCCAGGCTGATGCGCAAAGCAGCGACCGCGTCTGCTGCCGTGATGGAGGGCGGCAGGCCCTTGCGCACATGGTCCGCGAAGTCCTGGATCTGCGTCAGGTACGCAGTTTCGAAACGCTCCATGAAGTAAGGCACGGCATCGTGCGTAATGCCCTCGGAAGTCATCATCAGAATGGGTGTCTGCCGATAGTAACCGATTTGAATCGAACCCTTGGTGCCCCATAATTCGCCGCGAATGTCATATCCCCAAGCCGCGTTGCGGCTCAACTGCACCACGCCCAATGCACCGCTCTGAAAGACCAGATCGACTACGGCATTGTCGATGTCGCCCACGGACTTCATTTCAGGGTACGCCAGCGTCCCGCCGATTGCATGCACACGCCGCACGTCTCCCATGTACATGCGTCCGACGTCAAAATCGTGCACACCCATGTCGGCGATCAATCCACCGCTGACCCGCGGATCGCAGAATTCGAGCGGTGGGGGATACGGATCGCGCGAGATCGATGTGAACATGACGGGGTCGCCAATCGCGCCCGCTTCGAGCTTGCGCCTGGCCGCAAGATAGCCGGCATCGAACCGGCGCTGGAAAGCCATTTGGAAGAACACCCCCTTGGCTGCGGCGGCGCGGATCATCTCCTGAGCGTCTTCCAGCGTGAGCGAAATCGGCTTCTCGCAGAAGATGGCTTTGCCACTCCGGGCGGCGTCGATCACGACCTCCTTGTGGGTGCTGGTGGATGTGATCACGGCAACTGCATCGATCGCGGAATCGTTCAACAGATCCTGGTGGCTGGGATACCACTTCGCGACTCCGAACTCGTTCGCGAACGCCTCCGCGGCGCCTGGTTTGCGGTCGGCAACGGCGGCCAACGTAACTCCTGGTACGCGATGAGCCAGATATTGGCCGTACATGCGTCCCAACCTCCCGACTCCAATCAGCCCTACTCTCAGCGTGGTCACTCAGTTCGCTCTATCCTTTCTCCGCGGCGCGCTGCCGCACGATATCCACCCAGACCGCCGCCACAATTACCGTCCCGATCACGACTGTCTGCCAGGCCGCCGACACGTTCAGCAGATTCAACCCGTTCCGGAGGACACCCATGATGAGCGCTCCCACCAGTGTGCCACCCACCGTGCCGACTCCACCTAAGAAACTGGCGCCGCCGATGATCACGGCCGCAATGGAATCGAGCTCTCCGCCCACTCCGGCCAGCGGAAATCCGGAGTTCATGCGGCCGGCCAGGACGATCGCGCCGGCGGCCGCGGTCACCCCGCTCAGCGAATACACCAGGATCAAGCGCGCATCCACGGGCACTCCGGAGAGGCGTGCAGCCTGCGGATTGCCTCCGATCGCATAGATGTCGCGACCGATGGTGGTGCGGCTCAGAAAGACGTAGAACAGCATCGCGAACAGCACCACGAGGATCAGAGGCGCCGGGATGAATCCGAGCGAGCCAGCACCCCAAAAGCGAAACCCGGAGGGCAACTCGGAAATGGGAAATCCTCCCGAGATGACGAGCGCAAGGCCACGAGCCACGTTCATCATGCCGAGCGTGGGAATGAACGGATGGGGCAAATGCAGTTTCGTAAGAAGAATTCCGTTGATGGCGCCGAGCGCCGCACCAATCGCGAATGCCGCGACCACGCTGAAAAGGGGCGGAACGCCTGCGTGCATCAACTGCGCCACAATCACGCAGCAGATGCCCAGAATCGATCCTACGGACAAGTCGATTCCGGCAGTGATGATGACCACCAATTGTCCCAACGAGACCAGCGCATTCACCGCGGACTGACGGCAGACGTTGAGCAGATTATCGGCCGTGAGGAAGCGGTCGGATGCCGCGCCGAGCGCGCCACAAAGAATCAACAGTCCGAGCAAAGGACCGAACTTCCGCATCAGACTGGCTACGGAGAGGAAATGGCGCGGCAGTGAGCTCTCCACGGGCCGCGCGGCATCGCTCAATCGACACCTCCGGTGGCCAGGTGCATGATCTTCTCTTCCGTTGCGTCGGCGTGGGACAACTCACCGGCAATCTGCCCTCGATGCATCACCACAATCCGATCCGCCACCCCCATCAACTCCTCGAGCTCCGAAGATGACATCAATACGGCCGCACCATCGGCGGCCAGCTTCCGAATCATATCGTAGATTTCGGCCTTGGCCCCTACGTCGATGCCGCGGGTTGGCTCATCGAGGAGAAAGATGCGGGCCCCGGTTACCAGCCACTTCGCGAGCACAATCTTCTGCTGATTGCCACCGCTCAGATGAACCGCGTGCTGGCTCAATCCGGCCACTTTGATGCGCAGGCCACCGATCCATTGGCGCGCGGCCTGCTCCTCTTGCGCTCGCCGCATAAAGAATCGCGAACGCCCGGCGGCAAGTGAAATATTCTGCAGCACGGATGCTCCGAGAACGAGACCTTTCGCTTTGCGATCATCGGGCACTAAGGCAAGGCCGTGGCGGATCGCGTCTCGGGGCGTGCGAACTTTGACGGGCACTCCGTTCACCCAAATCCCGGCAGCGGGAGAGTGCGTTCCACCGGTCCCGAAAAGCCATTCCAACAGCTCTGTCCGACCGGCCCCGGCGAGCCCCGCCAGTCCGACAATCTCCCCCTTGTGGATGGAGAGATTCACTGCGCCTTCGATACGGAGCGCCTCGCCGGTTTGCACGCTGGCCGCCGCCACCGATTGCAGCTTTTGCTTCAGTTCGTCTCCGATCATGGCCCGCACGAGGTGTTCCTGGGTGACCGCGGAAGGCGGCTGTGTGAGCACAAGCCTGCCGTCGCGCAGAACGGTCACGCGATCCGACAGTTCAAAGATTTCCTTGAGGCGGTGTGAAATGTAGATTACCCCGACGCCGCGCTCGCATAGCAAACGGATTGAATGGAACAGCGCCTGAGCATCATGGTCCGAAAGAGGCGCAGTGGGTTCGTCCATGATGAGCAGGCGGCTTTCGAAAGCCACGGCGCGGGCGATCTCCACGAGTTGCCTCTCGGCGAGGCTCAATTCCGCGACGGGCCGTTGCGGGTCCATGTCGTGCCCTAATTGCGCGAGGACCTGGCGCGCTCTTTCGTGCATGGCGCGGCGGTTCACGAAGCCGCGGGCCGAGGGGTACCTGCCCAGAAATACGTTCTCGGCTATGCTCATCTGCGGCACCAACGCCAACTCCTGGTGCACGAAGCCGATTCCGAGGGCCTGCGCGTCGCGCGGTCCGTGGAGATGGACCGGCCGATTCTCGAAGAACAGTTCGCCCGCGTCGGGCCGAACGACGCCGCTCACGATGTTCATGAGCGTCGATTTTCCTGCGCCGTTCTCGCCTACCAGTGCGTGTACTTCTCCCCATCGCACGTCGAACGAGACATCCCGCAACACGGGGACGCCTCCAAACGATTTCGAGATGTTTCGCGCTTCGAGCAACGGGGCCGATCGATCCACGTGGTTACACCGCGCTTAAAGTATAAGCCTTGGCCGTCTCTGCAAACCCGGCCAACTGCGCAGTTTTCCAAGCGAGATCGCGCTCCAGCTCGATAGCGAGAAGGTCTGCCACACGCGGGGCCATGGAGACCGCGGCGCGGGCATTTAGAAAGAGCGCGCGGGTCCGGCGGGCCAGAACGTCCTCCACGGTGCGCGCCATCTCGTGCCGCGCCGCCCAGACCACCTCCGCCGCCGTGTAGGGAAGGTCGGGACTGAGCCTGACGGCGAGGGACGCGCCTGATGCGGTCAGCGCGTCGATGGCAGCCGCATCGGAGCCGTAGGCGCTCAGATCTCCGAAGCGGTCGGAGCTGGCGTGGAAGCCGTGAATGTTCAGGTGTTGTGTCACGCAGTCCTTCTCGGGCAAGCGGGCCAGGGTGGCCGCCTGGTTCACGCAGTCCTCCGCCATGTGCCGGTAGGTCGTCCACTTGCCTCCGCAGATGGTGATCATGCCGGAGTTCTCGATGCGGATGGTGTGATCGCGCGAAAGAGAGGAGGTGCTGCCGGCGTCTTTCATGCGGACCAGCGGGCGAATGCCGGCGAATACGCTGAGGACATCCTCGCGCCTCGGCTTCTTGGCGAGGTACAGGGCCGCGGTTTGCAACACGAACTCGATCTCCTGCTCCATCGCGACAGGTTCCAGCGAAGCCTGGGGGATGGGTGTATCGGTGGTACCGACAACCGTATGGCCATGCCACGGAATGGCGAAAAGGATCCGGCCATCGCTGGTATGAGGCACCATGATGGCGCTCTCGCCAGAGAGAAACGATCCATCGAAAACCAGGTGGATGCCCTGACTGGGAGCGATCATGGGCTCGACTGTAGGATCCGCCTCACGCCGCAGAGTATCGGTGAAAGGGCCGGTCGCGTTGATGACTATTTTCGCGCCAAGGGCAAACTCTTCGCCTGTTTCCAGATCGTGGGCACGGACGCCGTTGACGAACCCGTCCGAGTCTTTGCTGAATCCGGTAACCGGGAAGTAGTTCAGCAATACTGCTCCCTGTTCGAAGGCAGTGGCCACCAGATTGATCAGCAGGCGCGAGTCGTCAAATTGCCCGTCGAAGTAGATAACTCCGCCGCGCAGGCCTTCCTTTTGCAGATTCGGCAAAAGCGCCAACGTATCGTCCTGGGAGAGGATGCGCGAGGCGCCGAATCCGTACTTGCCGGCGAGCAGGTTATAGAGCTTCAGACCGACGCCGTAGAACGGGGCCTCCCACCATTCGTAATTCGGTACGACGAAGCCCAGATTGCGGACAAGGTGAGGCGCATTCTGGAGCAGGAGCCCGCGCTCCTTCAGCGCCTCCATGACGAGCGACAGGTTTCCCTGTTCCAGATAGCGGACGCCGCCGTGCACCAGCTTGGTGCTGCGGCTCGAAGTGCCTTTGCCGAAATCATGCTGCTCCAGGAGGAGCACATCATACCCGCGAGTGGCGGCATCGATGGCCACTCCCACGCCGGTAGCCCCTCCGCCCACGATGATCATGTCCCACGCCGCCTGGCGTTCGCGCAGGCGGCGGTACATTTCCACTCGAGTCATGCGGCCCGGAAGCTCCTGTCTCTTTTGGTGCACCTCATCCGAGCATCAGAATAGCAGCTTCAATGCGAACTGAATCTGGCGCGGAGGAAAGGTAGAGCGAATGGTGCCGAACGCGGCATTGGTGATGTCGCATGTCGGCGGCCCAAAGTTCGTGTGATTGAGAATGTTGAAGAACTCCGACCGGAACTGGAGCGCCATACCCTCCCGGGCCGGGATCTTGAAGCTCTTGTCGACGCCCAGATCCCATTGCCAGAAATTCGGCATGCGGAACGCGTTTCTCGACAGGTTGCCGTAAGGCGCATTCACCGAGGGGATGGCGAAGGCAGCCGAGTTCCAGTAGTGATCGAGCATCGCCGGTCCAGTCTGGCCGGTTGGATCACCCACCAGGTTCGGACGCTGTACCGAGAGTCCGCGATAGTCGGCGATCCGGCTGGTGCCGTCCATAGTGGCCGACGGTGTGTAGAACACGTTGAGCGGCAGCCCAGTGTTGGCGGTATTGATCGACGTGATCTCCCATCCGCCCAAAACTGCATCGAAGGGGCCCTTCCAATTGGCTCCAAGTTTCCTACCTTTTCCGAAGGGAAGCTGATAGACCAGGCTGGTGACGTTGATCAACTTCACGTCAAAGCTCGAAGGGCCGCGCTCAGCACTGAGATTGTAGATATTCTGCGGGTTGGCTGCGGTTGCACCGGTCGGATACTCGAGAGCCTGCTCGGAGTTGCCCAGCGCCTTCTCCCAGGTGAACGAATTGAGCAGGTAAAGGCCGCTGGCAAAGCGATGCTCCAGACGAACCGACAATCCGTTGTAGCTGGTAAATCCCGCCGGGTCGACCCACGTGACGGCGCCAAACGCCTGATTGGGACGGCGGGGTTGAATCCCCAGGCAGCCTGTCGTCACCGTGGCGTTGCACGTCGCGGTCAGGGGGTTCGGCAGCGCCTGGTTGTAGTCCGCGATGATGGGCAGTCGCACGCTGTGGCTGCCGGTATATGCCACTTCGGCCACCCAGTGCTTGATGAGCTCACGCTGCAAAGAGGCGAACCAGGTTTGAACGTACGGCCAACGCGTGTCTTTCGGTAGGTACGCCACGTTCGCAGTCAGAGGATTGAAACTCGCCGGGCTGGCCAGCGTTGGGGGAAATCCGGTTTGCGGCGAGATAAACGCCGGATTCGGCTGTCCGTTCGACAGCAGCGGCGACTGGCTGATATTTCCGAAGACCACCTGCGGGCCGTTGATTCCCAGTTCATCGGCGCTGCCCAGTCGGTTCAGGTGCACGTAGCTGATCCCGTATCCGCTGCGGAACACGGTTTTGGTAGTAAAGCTATACGCGAGCCCGATGCGTGGAGCGAAGTCCTTGTAGTCGGGATTGACCAGCGTGCGGTCGTATACGCCACCGCTCTTCGCGAGAAGCATGCTACTGGTTGTCGGGTCGAAATTAGACAGCACGTTGTCGCGCTCCCAGCGAGGCGACGCGTATTCCCAGCGCAGACCCAGGTTGAGCGTGAGCTTCGAGTTGACCCGAAAATCATCCTGCCCATACAAGAAGTAGAGGCGCTGGCGATAGTTGCCCACCAGATAATTGGAAAGCTGCACTTGCCCTGGAAGGCCGAACATGAAATCCGCCAGATTGTAGCTGGCAGTGTCACTGGGGACGGAGCATCCACTGGCCAGTCCCAACTGCGCACAAGTGGGTTTGCTGAACCCGCCGGAGTAGCCGAGCAATCCATACACCGGATTGATGTCCATGACCTCGGTGTGGACGATCTGCATCTCGGCCCCCATCTTGAGCGCGTGCCTGCCTTTCATCGTCGAATAGTTCACTTTGGGATCGTAGGTGGTTGGGTTCTGGAATTGCGGATTGGTCGCCTGTCTGCCGATGACGCTGGTGAAGCCGCCGATGTTCTGGGTATTGAGTCCACCTGTCAGTTGCGGAAAGGTCGGCAGTCCGGTGACGCCATAAAGATCCTGCATGCTCGCACCACCTAAGAACGGCGGCTGTTTGCCGGCAACGATATGGGTAAATCCAAGCCGGAATTCCAGGATCGAAGCGGCTGTCGGGGTCCAGGTAAAGCCGAACCCAGCCGTCTGCGACAAAGCACGCACGTAGCCGTTACCGTCGCCACCCGAGGGTCCGGAAAGTGTCGGTTGGTAGTATTGGTTATCTTTGCGCTGGCTGAAGCGCAGGAACGTTGTCATTCGATCGTTGATCTGTGCGTCCACCTTGGCGTCGTATTTGTCTGCGTAATCGCGAGGATTCATGATCGTCTGCTGGAAGTCATTCGAGCGGCCTGTACCTGCTGCGACCGACGGAAGATCGTTCAGCACCTTCTTGGCGAACGCGGTCATGGGGATCGCGGTTCCCGCCGGATAGACCACACCCGTCACGGGATTCACCACCGCCACTGGCAGGATTCCCGCGCGGTCGTTCATATTGGGAATGGTGTCGAAATTGAGCACCTTCTGCAGCGAGCGATAGCCTTCGTAATCGCCGAAGAAAAAGATCTTGTTCTTGACGATCGGGCCGCCGATGGTGGCGCCGAACTGGTTCCGTTGCAGCGTGGGTTTCTGGAACGTCGCTGGTCGGACGCCGAACACATATCCGATCGCATTCAAATCGGTGTTGCGCAGAAACTCGAACAGCGTTCCCCGGATCCGGTTCGTGCCAGAGCGCATCACGGCATTCACAACCGCGCCTCCTACACGTCCGTATTCCGCGCTGAAGTTGCTGGTGATCACTTTGAATTCCGCGACGGCATCGGGCGAAGGATTGGCTACCTGGCTCGAAAAACCTTGATTGCTGGTCGAGTAGGCATTGTTATCCAGCCCGTCCAGCAGGAAGTTATTGTACGTGCTGCGCATGCCGTTGACATTGAACGCGCCCTCACGAGGCGTCGAGGGATTCGAGGCCAGCGGAGACTTGTGAGTATTGGTGGTGAGCAGCGCGAGGTCTGAATAGTTGCGGCCGTTCAGCGGCAGTTCCACGACCTGTTGGGTGTTGATCACCTGCCCGTGCTCGCTGGAATCGGTCTCCAGCGCAGCGGCCACACCACTCACCTCTACCGATTCCGTCACCGCGCCGACCGTCATGGTAACGTCGACGCGTTGGCGGGCGTTGACGTTCACGGCGACGTTGGTGGTAGTGAATTTGTTGAATCCGCTATGCTCCACGACGACTGAATAGCGGCCTACCCGGACGTTGAAGAAATCGTAGTTTCCGTTTTCATCGGTGGTGGTCTTAGCCGATATTCCGGTGTCCATGTTGACGAGCGTGACGTTAGCCTGGGGGATCGCTCCACCCGAAGGATCCCGCACGGTACCGAGGACCTCGGCGGTCTCGAACTGCGCGAAAAGCAACGTCGCGATCAGAAAACAACCCAGCAGGAAAGCAATTCTCGAGAACCTGTTCATCTTAATCCTCCTGAAGCTACTTGCTCCCATTTCGCCGGCTAGGTGTGCGTGACGGCTGGTTTGCTGCTCTCGACGCCCGTGGACTGGGCCTTCCGCGTAACCGCGGTCTGGGGCTTGAGCCTCCAGGTGAATGCCAGCAGCAAAATTCCCAACAGCGTGGAAACCAGGATGGCGGACAACGCCGCGCTCCATCCGTAGCGCTCCGCCAGGAATCCGATGCCCTTCCCCTGCACCGTTCTCCCGATATACCCGAACAGGCCGATGAACCCGGCGGCGGTGCCCACGGCCTTCTTCGAACTGAAATCCAAGCCCGTCACGCCTAGCAGCATGACGGGAGGGTAAATGAAAAAACCGACGATTCCAAACAAAGTGAGATCCAGCCAAAGCATTCCCGGCGGCGTGTAAAGTACACCGGCGAAGCCGAGAAAGACCGGCACCATGCAGGCGAAACTGACCATTCCCCGGCGTCCGCCTGCTTTGTCCGAAAGCCATCCCATGAGGATGGTGCTAAAGATGCCGGCAAACTCGAAGATGGCAGTGCTGAATCCGCCAGCCTCGAGACTCGCATGCTTAACTTCCTTGAGGTATGTGGGACCCCAGTCGAGCATGCTGTAACGAGCGATGTAGACGAAGAAATTGGCTGCTGCGAACAGCCACAAGTAGCCGTTCTTGAGGACGTAGTTCACCAGCAGGTCTCGCGTGCCGAGTTCGTCTTCGCGATCGCGCTCCCCTTCGGGCGGATAGTCGTTACGATACTCCTCGATGGGGGGCAGTCCCATGGATTGCGGCGTGTCACGCAATCGCAGAATCAGATAGACCGCACACAGGCAAGCCAGGACGCCCGGTACGTAAAACGCCGATCGCCAGCCGAGCAGCGAGGTGCTGTATGCCGCGATAAGGCCAGTGAGCCCGCCTCCCACATTGTGGGCGATGTTCCAGAAGGCGAAGACGGTGCCTCGTTCGCGCAGGCTATACCAGTGCCCAAGAGACCGCCCGCAGGGTCCCCATCCCATGCCTTGCGCGAGGCCGTTCAGAGTCCAAAGCGCCAGATGCACTCCGTAGCCGCTGACCGCGCCAAACACGAAGTTGCACAACGCAGTGAGCAGTAGTCCGGCCGGCATGAAGTACCGCGGATTGCTGCGGTCGGACCACGCCCCCATCAGGAATTTGCCCACACCGTAGGCGATCGCGGTGAGGGCCAGCATGTCGCCGATCTGTCCCTTGCTGTAGTGCAGCGCCTGTCCCATCTCCTTCGAGACAACAGGCAGGTTGTTGCGGACGAAGTAGAACGTGGCATAACCGATGAAGGTGGACTCGAGGATCCGCCAGCGAAGGCGCGGATAAATCTTGGCTATTTGCTCGTCGGGCAATCGCGCAAGATGCTTCGCGGGACGGAACCAGTACAGGCCAGCCATGGCAACTCCAGATTGTGGGCGCTGACGGGAACGTCACCACTTTCGGCTGGCGTCTGGCTCGTGCTGGACTCGGAACGTCCAAGCGGATGCATCAGCGCCCAGATATGCACACGTTTGCGCTGAACGAGAGCAATTGTACTCTAAACCACCGCTTGCGGCAAGCCCCAGCATACCGTACAATCGATCTTTGGTACGCACACGTGTGCGCAATTTGCGATGCCTGCGACCTCCATCAAAGATATCGCCCGATTGGCCCGAGTCTCCCACTCGACCGTCTCGCGCGCCTTGCATGGCAGCCAACAGGTGAGCCCGGAGACCACCGCGCGAATCCGCAAGATCGCCGAGAAGGCCGGATACCGGCCCAGTGCGGCCGCGCGCAGCCTGGTGAAGGGACGCAGCAATACGATTGGTGTAGTGGTGACGAACATCGCCGACCCGTTTGTCGCGGGAGTGGTCAGCGGCATCGAGGACATGGCGGAGAGCCATGGCTACTCCGTCTTTCTGGCCAACTCCAATGCCGATCCCGACCGAGAGTTGCGCGTCGTGCGCTCCTTTGAGGAACGCCGTGTGGATGGGATCATCGTGACCTCCTCACGCGTCGGTGCGCTTTACGTCTCGTTGATTGAACGCATGGGTGTGCCGGTGGTGCTGCTGAACAATCAGCATCCCAGCGAGTTCATGCACTCGGTACTGATCGACAACCTGGCGGCCAGCGTCGCAGCGACGCGTCACCTGATTCAGTTGGGCCACCGGCGCATTGCGTACCTGGGCGATCGCTTCGGCCATCAGTCGGACACGGAACGCCGTGCCGGATACGCGAAGGCACTGGAAGAGGCTGGAATCCCATATTGCGTCGACTTGGCGGCCTACGGAGACGGCACGCCAGAAGGAGGCGAGCACGCGATGGCGCAACTGCTCGCTCTCGCGAATCGGCCGACCGCGGTCTTCTGCTACAACGACATGTCGGCGCTCGGGGCAATGCGGCAGATCCGCGCGTCCGGTCTGCAGATTCCCGATGATCTGTCGGTCGCGGGCTTCGACGATCTCTATATCAGTCAATATCTCGAGCCGCCGCTGACCACGGTGAGGCAGCCCATGCGCCAGATGGGACGCATGGCGATGGAAACTCTGCTGCACATTTTTGACGGGCCGCACTCCACCCACAATCTGCGGGTGGAGGGACAGCTTATCGTTAGGCAGTCGACGGCTCATCCCAAGGAGAATCGATGATCAAAGAACTGTTGATACCGCCGGACCGGTTCGCCGCCCGGGTGGAGGACTTCGGCTACGAGTACCTGTCGTTCGCCAATGTGAAACTCGGCGCGGGCGAGCGGTATGAGGCGGAGACGGCTGGGCGCGAATTGGCACTCGTCGTTCTAGGCGGGCGATGCGCGGTCGCGTCCTCGCGGGGCGAATGGAAGAATGTCGGATCACGCGCACACGTGTTCGACGGCAGGCCCTACACGCTATATCTGCCTCCTCACACGCGCTTTCAGGTTTCGACGGAAGCCGGCTGCGATCTCGCTCTGTGTTTCTCGAAGGCGGAAGAGGAGCACAGCGCCTCTCTCGTGACGCCGGACGAAGTCGAAGTGGAGATCCGCGGCGGCGGAAACGCGACGCGTCAGATCCACCACATGATCAAGCCCGGCTTCCCGGCGCATCGGCTGATGATCGTAGAGGTCTATACACCCGCCGGCAACTGGTCGAGCTATCCTCCGCACAAGCACGACGTGCACAATCCCCCCGGCGAAGTGGACCTGGAGGAGATCTATTACTACCGCGTGAGCCGCCCGGAAGGCTACGCAATTCAGAAGGTGTATACGAAGGACCGGCGAATCGATACCACGTTGACGGTTCGGGATGGCGAACTGGTGCTGGTGCCCGAAGGCTACCATCCCGTGGTTGCGGCGCACGGTTACGACGTTTACTACTTAAACGCACTGGCCGGATCGGCGCGATCGATGGCCGCGTCCGACGATCCCGATTACGCGTGGGTGCGCGCGGAATGGCGCGACAAAGACCCGCGGCTGCCGCTGGTTTAATGGAGATGACCAATCGAATGGATGTGACCATCGTAGGCCGCATCGGCTACGACCTCTACTCGGAAGAGCCGCATGTCAAACTACCGCGAGTCCGCCGCTTCTCGCGATACCTGGGCGGGAGCAGCGCCAACATGGCGGTCGGCCTGTCGCGCCTGGGAGCGCAGGTGGGCATCGTGAGTTGTCTCGGCGACGACAGCCTGAGCGACTTCCTGATCGAATTCCTGCAGCAGGAGCGCGTGGACACCAAGCACATTCAGAAAGCGTCCGGATTTCTGCCGTCCCTTTGCCTCACGGAAGTGTCACCGCCAGACCGGTTTCCGCAGGTGTTCTACCGCCATGATGCGGTAGACACGATGTTGCGGGTGACGGAGCCGGATTTGCAATTCATCTCCTCGAGTCGCATGTTCATTACGAACGGTACATCGTTATGCGCATCGCCTTCACGCGAATCGACCTACCTGGCGCTGGAGAGGGCGAAGCAGGCGGGCTGCCGAGTCGTATTCGACGTGGATTACCGTGCCATGTCGTGGCCGGATGCGGCTGCGGCAGGTCAGGCGATCCGGTTGGCGTTGCCGTTTATCGATGTGTTGATCGGCAATCAACCGGAACTGCGGCTGGTGGCGGCAGAGGACGATCTGGATCGCGCCACGGTAGCGCTCCGCGATCGGGTTCCGCTGCTGGTGAGCAAACTCGGTGACCAAGGTACGCGCGTGTGGCAAGGCGCGGATTCGGTATTCCTGCCGCCGTATTCCGTGGATGTGGTTTCGACTATCGGCGCCGGTGACGGTTTCGCCTCGGGCTTCCTGTACGCGTTATTGCAAGGCATGCCGGTAGCGCAATGCCTGCATTACGGCAACGCCGCGGCGGCCATCGTGGTGAGCCGGCTGAGCTGCTCGGAGGCCATGCCCACCCTGCCCGAGGTGGAGGCAATGGTGGGTGGTCACAGAAAGGAAACCGAGAGCAGTGTTCGACAGTAGCCAGTTTCTTCCCGATGCCATAATCGCGCGGCTGACCTCGATGCGCGTCAGCGATCCCGAGTTTGCCTGGCGTGCCGCGTCGGCCAGGATTCGCCGCCAGCAACTCGCTCCCACGGGAAAGCTCAACATCCTGGCCGCCGACCATCCTGCCCGCTATGTGACCAAGGTGGGCGACGACACTCTGGCGATGGCCGACCGCCGCGATTACCTGGCGCGTATCTTGCGAGTGCTCGTGACCGCCCGTGTGGACGGCGTGATGGCCACCATGGATATTCTGGAAGACCTGCTCTCAATAGACGGCTTCATGCGAGCAGCCGGTGAAATGACGCTGCTCGACAATAAACTGCTGATCGCCAGTTTCAATCGGGGCGGCCTGGCAGGGTCCGCATGGGAACTGGATGATCCCATGACGAATGCCACAGCGGCGACTTGTAGAGCGTGGCAGTTGGACGGCGCGAAGATTCTACTCCGCGTCGACCTAAAGGAGTCCGGCTCACTGAACACGATCTCAGCTACCGTGCGAGCCATCAACGAGTGCAATGCTCTGCACCTTCCCATGTTCCTGGAACCTCTGCCGGTGGAACGAACCGAAAAGGGCTTCGCGGTGGTGAAGACGAGCACCGCGCTGGCTCGGCTTGCGGGTGTAGCTTCGGCACTGGGCGACAGCAGCCGGTACATGTGGTTGAAGCTTCCCTACTGCGAGGGCTACGAAACGGTCGCGCGCTCGACCACCTTGCCGATTCTATTGCTGGGCGGCGAATCGGCGGGCGAACCGACGCCGTTTCTCCGCCAGTTGGAGGGCGCGCTTCAGGCAGGATCGAACGTGCGCGGCGCGCTCGTGGGACGCAATGTTTTGTATCCGGGCGCAGAGGATCCGTTGGCCATGGCAGAGGCTGCCGGCGGGATCGTGCACGAGGGCTGGAGTGTGGAGCAAGCCCTGGCAGGAATGGCTCGGGTGCGAGGCACGGCTTTGGATCGGGTAGCGGCCTGTATGGGGGCAAGGAGGTAGCGGTGAAGACGCGAAGACTGACGATGGCCCAGGCGCTGCTGGGCTTCCTCAAGAATCAGTATGTAGAGCGGGACGGCGAGGAACACCGATTCTTCGCTGGCATCCTCGGCATCTTCGGCCACGGCAATGTCGCGGGGATCGGACAGGCATTGCAGCAAACTCCGGAGCTGCCATATATCCCCGTTCGTAACGAGCAGGGCGCGGTTCACATTGCCGTGGGCTTCGCGAAGACCAGCAATCGTCTGCGCGCCTTTGCGTGTACCTCATCGATCGGACCCGGCGCCACCAACATGATCACGGGCGCTGCGCTGGCGACGATCAATCGACTGCCGGTTCTGCTGTTGCCTGGCGATATCTTCGCGAGGCGGAACGTGGCGCCCGTGCTGCAGCAGCTCGAATCGCCGGCCACACAGGATATCGGCGTGAACGACTGTTTAAAGCCGGTGTCGCGCTACTGGGACCGCATCTATCGTCCCGAGCAACTGATCACGGCCCTTCCGGAAGTGATGCGTGTACTGACGTCGCCATCGGATTGCGGCGCGGTGACGTTGGCCTTGCCGCAAGATGTGCAAGCGGAAGCATACGACTATCCCGAGGATCTGTTCCGCAAACGCGTGTGGCTGATCCGCCGACCGGAACCGGACGCCGTCAGTTTCGCACGGGCGGTGGAGGCGATTCGTGAAAGCCGCAAGCCGTTCCTGATCGCGGGCGGCGGCGTCCTGTTCAGCGAAGCTTCGGAAGCCCTGGCAAGGTTCTGCGCTACTACCGGAATTCCAGTTGGCGAAACGCAGGCGGGCAAGGGGTCGTTACCCTACGATCACCCCCAGGCGGTGGGCGCTGTAGGGGCCACTGGAACACTCGCCGCGAACCGGCTGGCGCGGGATGCCGACCTGGTGATCGGCGTAGGCACACGCTACTCCGACTTCACCACCGCGAGCATGACGGCGTTCCAGAATCCGGGAGTTCGTTTCGTCAATATCAACACCGCCGAGTTTGACGCATTTAAGGTGGCTGCAATTCCTGTGGTGGCCGATGCCCGAGTCGTTTTGGACCGGGCGGCGGCAGCTTTGGCCGGCTACCACGTGGACGAGAGTCACGCGCGCGTCATCGCCCAGTGGAAGCAGGAGTGGGAGGCGGAGGTGGATTGCCTGTATCACCTTGGACTCCAGCCTAGGCCGGCGCAGAGCGAAGTGATCGGTGCGATGTGGGAAGCTTCTGGTCCGCGCGACATTCTGCTGTCGGCGGCGGGAAGCCATCCCGGCGACCTGCACAAGCTCTGGCGTACACGCACGCCGAACGGATACCACATGGAATATGGTTATTCCTGCATGGGTTATGAGATTCCGGGCGCGATTGGAGCGAAGATGGCGGACCCGACACGCGAAGTTTACGTGTTCCTGGGGGACGGCACATATTTGATGTCGCCTGGTGAGATTGTCACAGCAGTGCAGGAGGGCGTGAAGATCATCATCGTGCTTGTGGACAATCACGGCTTCGCGAGTATCGGCGGTTTGAGCCAATCGTTGGGGCAACAGGGATTCGGCACGGCTTATCGCACAAGGTCGGCCGAATCGGGGAAGTTGGAAGGCGGCTTCCTGCCGGTGGATTACGAGGCCAACGCGCGCAGCCTGGGGGCGCACGCCATCCGCGCCAAAGACGTGGGAGAACTGCGTCAGGCTCTCGAAAAGGCCAAGGGCCTGGATCGCACGACGGTGATCGTGATCGAGACGGAGCGCGAAGTGCGCGTACCGGGCTACGAGTCGTGGTGGGACGTGGCGGTGGCGGAAGTTTCCGAGATGGAAACGGTGCGGCAGTCGCGTGCCAATTACGAAGAGGCTCGGCGGAAGGAACGGTATCACCTGTGAGGGTCAAATCATGTCGAAACTGTTAGTGGGCAATGCGCCTTGTTCCTGGGGCACCCTGGAATTTGCCGAGGCCAAAGGCGAACAAATCGGATACTCCCGCATGCTCGACGAATTGGCGGAAACGGGATATACCGGAACGGAACTCGGCGATTGGGGCTACATGCCGAGCGACCCGGGCGCCCTGCGGATGGAATTGGAAAGCCGAAAGCTGGTCATGTTGGGAGCCTTTGTCCCCGTGGCGCTGAAGGACCCGCGGGCACACGATCCTGGTATCGAGGCGGCGGTGAAGACGGCCAGGCTTCTGTCGGCAGTCGCATCGACGCCGAAACCGTATCTCGTGTTGGCCGATAACAACGGCACAGTGCCCGAACGGACCCGGAAAGCCGGCCGCATCACTGCTCGTGAGGGACTGAGTGCTGAGGAATGGAAGCAATTTGCCTCAGGTGCGAATCGGATCGCCGAGGCCGTTCTGAACGACACCGGCCTGCGAACTGTGTTCCATCATCACTGTGCCGGATACGTCGAGACACCTGACGAGATCGATCGCTTTCTGGAACTGACGGATCCTCGCAAGGTCGGCCTGGTCTTCGATACGGGGCACTTTGCTTATGGCGCCGGCCACTCACGAGTGGTGGAGGCGCTGGATCGCTATGCCGATCGGGTGTGGTACGTGCACTTTAAGGACTGCGACCCGCGGGTTGCCGCAGAGGCGCGCGCCAACCAATGGGATTATTTCGCGGCGCTACAGCATGGCGTGTTCTGCGAGTTGGGAAAAGGATCGGTGGATTTTCCGGCGGTGTTGCGATGGCTCGCTGCGCATCGGTATGACGGCTACGTGCTGGTGGAGCAGGACGTGTTGCCCGGAATGGGAGCACCCAAAGAGAGCGCACGGCGCAATCGCGAATTCCTGCGCTCCGTCGAGCGGCACTTCGACTCGGCACAAGTCCACTCGGGGGTCTTATGAACGCGAATCGACTGCAGGTCGGCATCATCGGCGCCGGTAGGATCGGCAAGGTACATGCGGAGACGGTGGCTTTCAGCCTGCCGCAGGCCAAGATCGTCTCGATTACGGATGTCAATCGCGATGCGGCCGTACAACTGGCGAATCGCTGCGGAATCGAGTCGGTAGCCACGTCGAGCGAGGAGATTCTGGCCGACCCGCGCGTGGACGCGGTGCTGATCTGTTCCTCCACCGATACACATGCGGGGCTGATCGTGGACGCGGCGCGCGCCGGAAAGCACATTTTCTGCGAGAAGCCGATTGCGCTCGATCTCGCGAAGATCGATGTTTCCCTGGAAGCGGTGGCACGGTCCGGCGTGAAGCTGCAAATCGGGTTCAACCGGCGCTTCGATGCGAATTTTGCGCGAGTGAGGCGGGCAGTGGAGACGGGGGAGATTGGAGCACCGCGACTGCTCCACATCATCAGCCGCGATCCCGCACCGCCACCCATTTCCTACGTGAAGGTATCGGGTGGAATGTTCCTGGACATGTCTATCCACGATTTCGACATGGCCCGCTTCCTGATTGGAGATGAGGTGGACGAGATCTTCGTGGCAGGCGGTGTCATGGTGGATCCCGAGATTGGTGCGGCGGGAGATCTGGATACGGCGCTGATCGTCTTGCGCTTCCGCAGCGGCGTGATCGGGACAATCGACAACTGCCGCCAGGCGAGCTACGGCTACGACCAGCGGGTGGAGATTCTGGGCAGTCTGGGCAAAATCGCCACCGAGAATCGTTTTCCAAACCAGGCCGAGGTGAGCACCGGAATCGCAGTACGGAAGGACCTCCCGCTGAACTTCTTTATGGAACGCTACCTGGAGAGCTTCGCCACCGAATTGCGAGGGTTCGTCGAAGCCGTCATCCACGATCGGCCTACGGCTGTAAATGGTGACGATGGACGCATCGCCGTGGTGATGGGACTGGCGGCGCGCAAGTCGTATGAAGAACGGCGAACGGTGCGGTTGGAGGAAGTCGCGGGGCAGGTAGCGGCGCTGTAAATTGCGACGATTGGACATGGCGGATCAGGCACGGAGAGTGCACGTAGTGTTTGGCGGCGCCGGTGGCATCGGCGGTGCCGTCAGCTCCCGATTGGCTGCAGATGGGGCGTGCGTCGCCATCGCCGACCTGGATGAGGAGCGGGCTTGCGCGCAAGCGCAGGTGCTGATCGACGTGGGCGGACAGGCGCTTGGAATAGGCTGCGACATCACCAAGCCGGAGCAGTGTGAAAGTGCAGCGCAGACGGTGATCGATCACTTTGGCCGGCTGGATGGAGTCGTGAATTGCGCCGGAATCAGCAGGCCGCATGATTCCGTTTCGATCCCTCCCTCCGACTGGGCGCGCATGGTGGATGTACAGCTCAACGGACAATTTTACGCTTCGCAGGCCTGCGCAAAACACATGTGGGACACAGGCGGCGCGATGGTATTCATTACCAGCACCAATGCCGAGGCTGCCTTTCCGCGGCGCGCGGCTTATTGCGCGTCCAAAGCGGGAGTGGCCATGCTCGCGAAAGTGCTGGCGATCGAGTGGGCTTCGAGGGGAATTCGCGTGAATGCCGTGGGTCCTGCATACGTGGCCACCGAGATGACCGAACGCAACATCGCGGCGGGCAATGTGAACGAAGCGCAGATCAAGGCGAGGATCCCGCTTGGGCGGCTGGCACGTCCGGCGGACGTTTCCGATGCGGTGTCGTTCCTTCTTAGCGATCAGGCGAGTTTCATCACGGGGCAGTCGCTCTACGTGGACGGTGGCTGGCTTGCCTATGGCTACTTCTGACGAGCGGCGCCTGCCAGTCACGCATGCTGAAGACGCTTGCTGGACGGTCGCGGCTCGTCAGTGTCTTGCGCGCGGCGACCGTGAGGGAGCGTCTCCGACCTCTGATCAGTGGTCGCTTGCTGACGCGCGCGGCTCGTTAGCGCACGTATTCGTGCGAAGGTAGCTCACGAGCCGCGACCGTGAGAAGCTGTGAAAAACCCGGACATCGCTTGCTTACGCGCGCGCCTCGCAACGAGCCACGACCGTAAGGGAGTGATTTTCGGGCGATCGGGCATCGCTTGCTGACGCGCGCGGCTCGTAGGCGAACCAAAGTCTTAAGGGTGTATTTTGCCTGAATACGGGGCCGTATCAGCCAAACCACGTACCTGGCGAGCCGCTGCAATGAGGGGGGAACCCGCTGAATTCTCTTCCGCCTAGTGCCAGGCCAAGTCACCAGACGTTGGTTTCCGCATCCCGCGTGGCGGAGTGATTCCGGCAGCCTGGTACACGGAGATTCTGCAGTCCGTCCCGCAGGATGCCCTGACATTCGCCGGCGTGACTCCCGCCGAGGGCGTGACCGAACCCGCCGTCATATCGGCACTCGAAGAAATTCGAACAGCATTCAAAGCCGCGACGATTCCACCAGCGTTTCAGGCGAAATTGGAGACCTTCCTGGAACAACAGGGACTGGCACGATCGACCGTATCCGTCCGCTCCAGCGCTACCGCGGAAGACGGTGCCCGCGCTTCGTTCGCCGGTATCCATCGCAGCTTCCTCAATGTGAACGGCGTAGAAGCCATCGGGCAGGCAATCTTGGGATGTTACGCCTCGTTTTGGACACCGCACGCTCTGGCGTACCGCCGCAAGATGAACTTCTCCGATGACGACGTCTTATGCGCCGTGGCGATTTGCGAAATGGTCCGGGCCGAGGGCCTCCCCGAACCGCTGTGCGCCGGTGTGGCGTTCAGCTTCGATCCGGTGAGCGGGCGCCGCGATCAGATCGTGATCGATGCGGCCGCAGGTTTGGGAGAAGCGGTAGTGAGCGGAGCTGTGGACCCGCAGCGGATCGTCTACCGCAACGTCAAGGGACGCCTGCAACGGGAAGCGCAGGGCGGCGATAGTGCCCTCCTGCCGCCGCGGCACGAGTATGAGCTGGCGCAACAGGTCTTTCGGATGCACTGGGCCTTTGGTGACGGACAAGATCCGCAGGACGTCGAGTGGGCTTACGACGGCAGGCAGATCTGGTTTCTCCAGGTGCGCCCGGCAACGAACACGCGGCGCTTCCTTCCCGCAGCGGTATCCACGTTGCCGCGGCACTGGTCCACCGCCAACATCAAGGACGCCGTGCCCGGCGTAGTCTCGATGCTGTCATGGAGCGTTCTGAAGAGTGCGGTTGATACCGTCGCCTTCGCAGGACCGATCGCGGCCGGCTACCGGCTCGAGAGCGGCACCGAACTGGTACGCCGGTTCAAAGGCCGAGGTTATTTTGACCTCACCCTGATGCAATGGGTGATGTACGACGCGTTGGGTCTGATGCCTGCGCAGTTGGTGCAATCCATTGGCCGGCATCAACCGGAGATTCCGGTGCCTGGCGACCCGGGCGTGGGTGCCGAGGGGCGCCGCCGAATGGCCGCCGCCCTGCGACTGATGTGTAGAATCTGGCGCATCGAACGCGATCTCGATCGTGTGGTGAACCAGCGCAAAGCCTGCCTGGACAAAGTTCGCGACACCGACCTCACACGGTGCAGCACCCCGGAACTGATGGCGATTTATGAGAAATTCGAGCTGGGATACGACTCCATGGATATCACGGCCGGCATTGCGAATAGTGCCGAAGGGCCGTGGGAGTTGGCGTTGGAAGCGATGTTGAAACCGCTGTTCGGCAAGGCGGCCCGTCCAATGATCGGTAAGCTGCTCGCGGGCACGGGCTCTGTGGTCAGCGCCGAGCACGGCTACGCGATCTGTGATCTCGCATCTTCCGCCCGCAATGATCGCGCGGCGCTCGAATGGCTTGCATCCGGCAGCCCGGCCACTGAGTGGGCAACCCTCCCCGCGAGTTCGCCTTTTCGCCATGGTCTCGCGCGTTTCCTGGATGAGTTCGGCCACCGCGCAGTTTATGAGGCGGACTATCTGAACCCGCGCTGGATTGAAGACCCAACCTACATCCTGGATCAAGTGCGCTTTTTCCTGGCGAATCCCCAGAGAATGGCGCCGAGGGAAGCCGCGAAGCGCTTGCGCAATCAGGCTGAGCAGGCGGTTCGACATGCCGCAGGCTGGCGAACTCCCATCATTTTCTGGATCATAGGCAGGCTGCGGCGGGCCATGGCGGCCCGCGAGGCAGCGAAATCAGCCCTGGCCGCACTGGTGCTACCAGCAAGGCGTGTCGCTTTGGAGATTGGCAGGCGGCTGGTGGGTGCGGACAGCTAGACGACGCCGGACAGGTGTTCCACTTTGCCGCCGTCGACGTTCTCTGCTGGCTCGAAGGCTTGTGGGATGGGGCCGGCGCGCGCGAACTGGCGCAGGACCGTGCGCAGCAACGCGACGCGTGGCTCGCGGAAGATGCTCCGCCCGACGTCATCACGGAAGAGGCGGACGGTCGTATGACCGCAGTGCCTGTCGTCAGTGGACCCGATGGCGAAACGTGGACCGGTATAGGTGCTGCACCCGGCCGTGCCCGCGGACCTGCGCGCATCATCATGCATCCCCGCGATGGCAACTTGCTGCAAGCCGGGGAGGTGCTGGTCGCCCCGTCCACGGACCCGGGATGGACTCCGCTGTTCCTGCGCACCTCGGCAATCGTTATGGCCACGGGTGGATATCTCAGTCACGGCGCCATTGTAGCTCGTGAATACGGCATCCCGGCGGTGGTCAATCTCCCGGGGGTACTCACGGAATTGCGGAACGGCGACGTGCTAACCGTCGATGGAGACGGGGGCCAGGTGATCCGCGAGAGGTAGCGGACCGGCGCCCGGCGCTTGCGAATTCACACCTGTAACATCGAGCATCCACGGCGCAACGACAAAATCACAATTTGGGAACGCCCCAGTCACGACTCTTCATCAGCGCGCACCGTATTCTGATGCTGAGATAGACCGTTTCCAAGAAAAAAGGAGGAGAAACGTATGTCCTGGAGACAATCATCCATGAATTCCGACGCGAGCCTGCAGCTCGAGCCGATGCTCGATCTGTATTGGCTCGCATACCTGCTCACGGGCGACCGCGAGCAAAGTATTCAATCCGTAGTCGACACAATCGATGCAGAAGATTCTACAACTCCATTCTTCGGCCGGTGGATGACGGCCTGGTCCCGCAAGATCTTTATCGCCAAAGTACTCGACCAGTGCCGCGAACTGCCGGAATCGCCCGCAGGGCGGGGGTCCGAACCGATTCCCGCCACCGGCAAAGCCGCCCTGGAAAGAGCGCTGCTGTCGATCGGCCGCTTCAACCGGTGGGCGCTTCTTCTAACAGTGTTCGAAAAGCTCTCCGTCGAGGACACCGCCATTCTGCTCAATGCCAGCCCGAAGCAGGTGGAGGCTGCCAAGGCCATCGGGCTGGTGGAGTTGGCTCGCAATCTGGCGCTTCACCAGACCGTCACCGTTTCCGCACCGTCGCGTCACGACTCCTTGCCCTGCCTGCCCGTATTCTGAAGCAGTCGAAAGGAGCACCACTTGAGTAAATACACGATCGACACGACAGAGATTCCTGTCGCGTCTCGAACCATCACGCGGCACTTCGTCGTTGAGCTGTCCCGTAAAGAGGCCGAAGCGCTGCCAGACGTCGGAGGCAAGGGAGCAAATCTCTGCAGGATGATTCGCGCCGGTTTACCGGTGCCGCCGGGATTCTGCATCACCACCGATGCCTATGCGGCAGTCTCGGAGTCGGCCGCGATTGACTTCGCCGCTTTCCGGACGGCCGGAACCGAAGAGTTGAAGCGGCTGGCAGAGCGGGCCCGCGCAGCACTCCTCGCCGCACCAATGCCGCCGGATGTTGCCGCGGCGATCAGCGACGCGTACCGGCGGCTTGGCATCGACAGCCATGTCGCAGTGCGCTCCTCCGCCACCGCCGAAGATCTGCCCAGCGCCAGCTTCGCGGGCCAGCAGGATACCTATCTCAACATCGTGGGTGTAAGCGCCTTACTGGACGCCGTTCGTCGCTGCTGGGCTTCACTATGGACCGACCGCGCGGTGATCTACCGTTCCACGAACGGGATTGAACATCGTTCCGTCCGGCTGGCGGTGGTGGTTCAACAGATGGTACAGGCAGAGATTGCCGGGGTCATGTTCACGGCGAACCCGGTCACCGGACGGCGTCATCAGGTGGGAGTCGATGCCAGCCCAGGGCTGGGAGAGGCGGTGGTCGTGGGATCCGTCAATCCTGGCCACTTTGTCGTCGACCCCAGCACCGGCGAGATCCTCGAACGGCGTCTGGGAGACAAGCGCTTCGCCGTGCGGATCGTTGTCCGGCGGTGGCACTTGTCAGATCGAGAGCGCATCATCTGCCGCAGAGGCCTGCGTCACCGACCAACAGATTCGAGAGCTCGCCGCACTCGGCGTCAGAGTCGAGGGGTACTTCCAATCGCCTCAGGACACCGAGTGGGCTGTTGATGCCCGGGGCAAGTTGTGGCTCACGCAAGCCCGGCCGATCACCACGCTCTATCCGCTACCGGTCAACGCGCAGGCGCCGGAGATCCGGCCGGGCGAAGAGCCATCGGATCTGCGTGTGTATTTCTGCTTCAGCGTAGCGCAGGGGCTTTATCGCCCACTGACACCGATGGGACTGGCAGCGATTCGACTGTTGGCGACCTCCGCCGAGCTCATGCGAATTCGCGTGACCAATCCTCTCGCCGGCCCACCTGCATACGCGGAGGCGGGGCAGCGGATTTTCGTCGATGCCACTGGCCCGCTTCACAGCCGCGCTGGCCGCGCCCTATTGCCGCGCATGCTCGACTATATGGAGGCGAGAACGGCGGCGATCGTGCGGCCGATGCTCAGCGATCCACGGGTCCCGATGACCCGGTCCTCTTTGTGGCCCTTCGCGCGCCGGGTACTGCGGATTGCCGGGCGTTTCGGCGTGCCATTCCAGGTGCTGACGGCGGTGTTTCGGCCTTCGGCGTCTTGCGCAAGGATCCGCCAGATCGGCACGCAATTGCGCCAACGCCTTGCCCCACCCGAATCCGCCAGTGTCCGAGAACGTCTGGATTTCGTGGAGCGCGTGCTGAGGACCGAGGCTATTACCTTGCTGCCTAAAACTATGCCGGCGGCTATCACGGGAGGTGGAATGCTGTTTATTGCCGGCAAGCTGCTGGGTAGCACCGTGACGGCACTGACCCCGGCCCAACCGTCTTGGCGAATTGCATAGAGTTTCGCAAGAGCGCATTGAAATCCTGAGCTTGGAATCCCGGTGCCTGCACGGCCGGCGCGGGCGTAAAAATCCGCCGTCCTACAGATCCAGCGCGATCACCTCGTGATCCAAAATCGAGGGGAGCGTCAAGGTCACCATCCCCGAGCCGTACTGCACGGCAGGCCGGCCTTCGCTCACCAGCAGGTGCACCGCCTTGGGGCGGGCCGGCACGCGGATCGCGACCTTCTGCGGCGGCGTGGGAATGAACTCGCGGATGGGGCCTTTCATCATCATGGAGTTGGTGAGATTCACCAGGTGCACGGTCATGGAATCCTTCTGTTGCCAAATGGTGACGTCCAGCGTGCCCGGCCCGGTCACCGTCACCGGATGTGGCTCGTTGGCAGCCCAATCGACCGCATTGCGCAGCAGTTTGCCGTGGTCTGGCGAGAGCACTTCCCAGAATGTGCGGTCGATATCCCACGGAAAGTAGACCACGCGCGCCTTGCCCATTTCCCGCAAGAAGACCTCGGGAATGTCTGTCTTCGCGACGCGAGGGAAAACCTCCTCCATCGGCAGATCGGGATACGACGGGATCAGTGTCAGCGGAGGGTTGGGATAGCTGCCGATCGTCTTGGTGTGGACGCGCGAGACGCCGTTGATGATGCGCGAGGCGTCTTCCAAACCCGCCAGGATGGGATGCTTGCCTTCCAGCAGCAGATACGAATTCTGCATGCGGGCATCGATCGCGCCATCGTAGGACGCGCCGAACAGATCGGCCAGCCCAAAATCGCCGCGCCTCACACCCCACTCGTCGTAAAGCGAAGTCTCGTGTGTAGCCACGATGCTGCCGCCTCGCGCGACATACTCATGGATCTGCCGGCACTGCCCCTCGGAAAGCGCTGCGATGTTGGGGAAAATCAGCACCCGGAACGGATCGACATGCGCGGCATCCAGCAGTTGATCGTGGACCATCTCGAAGGGAATGCGCGCTTCGATCAGAGCCTGGTAATATCCCAGCGTGTGGTCTTCCACCTTCTGGCGAGCACGGTCCGCGCCGTAGAACTGCGCGGTCTGTTGCGAATAGACCATGCCCACGCGCGCCAGCGGCCGCTCATTCCGAAGGTAGCGCTCGTTGCGAAAGTGCCACGTATAGACATCCTCCACCGGCTGAAGCCAGCGCTTATCGTGGAGCGTGCCGGAGAATTTCGTGAACCAGGGACGCAGCCCGTTGGCGATCCCGTCCAAAGCCCACAAGCGCACTTCGGGACCGCTCTGCACCGAGTCCTTCCAGCGGTATGTCTCTTCCACCCCCACGCTGAAGATACCGCCGATAGGCTTGCGCCCCATAGTGGAGCGATACTCCTTGCCGTTCTTGCCGTTGGCCCAGGGTGCCGCCAGGCCGCTTCGCGCCTGCCGGTCAGCGAAGAGGATCGGGGCCGTCTCGCCGATGATCTTCATGTTCAAATCGGCCAGCGCGCCGCCGCCCGAGTTCGGAATGTAGCACGCGCCGGGATTGATCTTGCGGATCTCCGCGTCCCACAAATGCCACAGTTCGAACAGACGCTGCTGGCGCCAGCCCATGTAGGCGCGGCGGCTGGGGACTTGCGGGTCATTGGTACGGGGTAAGTCCATGCCGCTGGCTTTGTGAAAGTTCTCTTTGCAGTGCTCGCAATAGCACATTCCCGAGCCGGCCCAGCGATTGCTGAAGATGCCATCGACCTTGTAGAGTGACACGATCTCGCGCGTCACCTCGGTCATGTACTCGAAGTTATATGGGCCCAAAGCGCACGTGACCCAGAGATCCGGCGACGCCCAGTGGCGCCGCTTCTGGCCGTTGGCTTCCACCGCAATCCAGTCGGGATGGGCGTCATAAACGTTCTGGTGGACGGCGTGGGGATCGGTGCGCGCCACCACCACCATGTTGAGTTTGCGGCAGCCCGCTACCAGGTCGCCGAATGGATCGCCGCTGCCCATCCACGGGCTCTTGTAGTGCAGCGGCACTTTGGTGGGATAGTAGGCCACGCAGCCCCCGGCGCTCAGACAGGCGGCATCGGAGTGGGTACGCCGGAAATAATCCAACCAGAAGGTGAGATCGTACTTGCCGGGGTCATCTTCCACGAGTGTTAATTGGGCCCAGCGCATGGGCCGGTCGAACCAGGGAACTGGGTCGGCAGGGCTGGCAGGAAGCCACGCTGCAGAAGCAGCGGCGGCGCACAGAAAATCCCGGCGGGTGGAAGGCATGGTGTTTTCCTTTCGCGAGACTGCTCCAGGGGCGAGCACTGTACTATCATGCTCTGAAAAACCGGAGGGCGATATTCAAAAGTGTGGCCGCTAATGTTGATCGGAAAGAGATGGCCCCAAATCGTGCCAACTTCGGAGGGAAGCCCTTAGAGGTTTGGGCCTGCCCGTCCATCATTTTTTCTCTGTTTTCAGATGCGCTTTGATCCCGCTCTTCAGATACCTGAGGGCTTTTTTCGGACCGCCAGTGTCTGTAATCTTGAATTTCTTACCACGCTGCTTGTTATAAGAGACGAAGAACTCTTCGACTTGCGACAACCGAGTCTTGCTGATGTCGGATATAGAGATGAGGTTTTCGTGTTCGTACGAATGGATTGCGGCGCCGAGAATCCTGCTGTTTTTCTCGGTTTTGCCGTCCTGCGTTTGCTCGGCATCGATGACGCCAATGATCCGCACATCGATCAGGCAGCCGACGTGAGCGGGCGCGTCCATTAGCACCATAATGTCGAGCGGATCTCCGTCGTCTCCCCGGGTCGAGGGTATGAACCCGAAATCGAAAGGAAACATCATGCCCTCGGGCAACAGGCCGGCGAGCATGAAGAGATTCGACTCCGGGTCGTAATCGAACTTGTTTCGGAACCCTTTCGGCGTTTCGATGATCGCCCGGCAAGTTGCTTTTTCGAGATCGAGTTGATTTGCAATGGTGGTCAGGTCGGCCATTCTGATCTCATTATCCCTGGATTCTCTTCATCGGTCGGCTTCTCTTCGCGACTGCCCGTCTCGGTGAATCCATTCCACAGGCTATGGCGGCGAGTTGCATCAGATGGTCGGCGGGTGTGTCCCAGTGCTCACTTCCTCGACGATGTGAAGAGCGAGATCGCTCTCTCCAAAGTTGCCGTGGAACCCCGCAGGGACCTCAAGGAATCGAAGGCCCCGGGGATCATTCTCAATCCTCCAGAAAGCTTCGCGAGTCACAAGGTTGAGCTCAGCGGAATCGTCGAAGGTTGGGACGATACCGCATCCTCCTGGCCTTTTCCTCACCATTCGACATTCCGTGGACCGACCTCGATCGCGTGTGTGCCCGCACATCGCCTGGGCGCAGTATCGAGAAAAGCACTGCCGGTTTGGCGGGCCTGTGTTATTCCGAAAGGCAGGAACCATTTTTGACGGCGAAAGCGGAATGCTCCCGGTTTTCGAACGGCACCGGCCTGTTGCCCGAACAGATCTGGGATCAAGACGACCAGCCAGACACCCACATGCGCCGCGGCGGCCCCACTGGCTCGGCTAACGTGGACCTGGAACCGGAGGACTTCAACCCACGTGTCGAATTTACCTTCTTCTGGAAGGACCGTGGCACGTGGGAAGGGCACAACTTCGAGGTGGAGGCGTATTAAGAAGATGGCAGGACAAAAACAGCCAAGAGTGATCGTTGTAACGGGTGCGTCGGCGGGCGTGGGACGCGGGACAGTCCGCGCTTTTGCCCGCGAAGGAGCCCAAGTCGGCTTAATCGCGCGCGATACCGAAGGCCTCCATGCAGCTGCGCGCGAGGTCGACGAGTTGGGGGGCAAGAGCCTTGCGGTACCGGCTGATGTGGCGGACGCCGATCAGGTCGAAAATGCTGCAGCCCGGATCGAAACCGAGCTCGGTCCTATCCAGGTTTGGGTAAACAACGCAATGACGACGGTGTTCGCGCGCGTGGCCGACGTCACCCCAGCCGAGTTCAAGCGTGCTACCGAGGTGACTTATCTCGGCACGGTCTACGGGACCATGGCGGCACTGCGCCGCATGCTGCCGCGCAATTGGGGAAGAATCATCCAGGTCGGATCAGCGCTTGCCTACCGCTCGATTCCGCTGCAAGCGGCCTATTGCGGCGCCAAACATGCCATTGCAGGTTTCACGGATTCGCTCCGCACCGAGCTGATCCACGACGGCAAAAATATACATCTGACGATGGTGCAACTTCCGGCGATGAACACCCCTCAGTTCAGCTGGTGCCGTTCGAAGATGCCGAAGCGTCCCCAACCGGTGCCGCCGATTTTCCAGCCGGAGGTCGCGGCCGAAAGGATTGTTTGGGCTTCCCATCACCAGCGCCGCGAAGTTTTCGTCGGCGTCCCGACGGTGATCGCGATCCAAGCCAACAAATTGGCTCATGCGCTCGCCGACCATTACCTGGGCCGCACGGGCTTTGATTCGCAGCAGACACAGGAATCCGCACTCAAGGATCGGCCGGACAATCTATTTCGAACCCGTGCCGGGTGATTTTCGGCGCCCACGGCGTGTTTTGGTCAGCAGGCGCATGAAGAAGCCGCGACCACGTGGCTTGCGCAACACAAAGGAACCACGGCGCTGGCAGGAGCCGCTATATTCGCGCGCACTCGCCTTCGCGCTCAAGAAACGGGCATCGTAAAGAAAAGGAAACGGGAGGCAACAGAATGGCAAAAACAACCGCGGATTTGCTGGTGGAGCGTTTGATCGAATGGGGTATCGATACGATTTTTGGGTTCCCCGGCGACGGCGTGAATGGAATTTTCGAGGCCCTGCGCACGAACCAGGGAAAGATCCGGTTCATCCAGGTTCGGCACGAAGAGGCGGCAGCCTTCGCTGCTTGCGGCTACGCGAAATACACAGGTCGCCTTGGGGTGTGCCTGGCCACATCGGGTCCCGGCGGTATTCACTTGCTTAACGGTCTGTACGATGCCAAGTGCGACGGGCAGCCAGTTCTGGCGATCACCGGCCACACCTTCCACGATCTGATCGGCACCCACTATCAGCAGGACGTCGATCTCGACAAGCTATATATGGACGTCGCAGCCTACAACCAGCGAGTCACCGGGCCCGACCACGTCGTCAACGTGGTTGATGAGGCGATTAAGACCGCCCTCAGCCACCGCACCGTGGCGCACATCACCATTCCGAAGGACGTGCAGGACTGGAGCTCCGAGAGCAAGCGTTCGGCCGCGAATGTTCCCGCTCATAGCGCCGATCTTTTTGCCGCCGCGATTCCCGTTCCTTCGCAGGAATTGCTCACGAGGGCTGCCGCGGTAATCAATGAGGGGGCGAAAGTGGCCATCCTCGCCGGCCGCGGGTGCCTCAACGCCGGCGCCGAGATTCTGCAATTAGCGCAGGCGGTTGGCGGTCCGATTATCAAGGCCCTGCTCGGCAAGGCAGTCGTGCCGGACCGCGACCCCTATACAACAGGGGGGATCGGCTTGCTTGGCACCGCGCCTTCACAAGACGCCATGCAGGAATGCGACACACTCATCATTGCCGGATCGAGTTTTCCCTACCTGGACTTCTATCCAAAACCGGGCAAGGCTAAAGCCGTGCAGATCGATGTCAGCCCGACACGCATCGGGCTGCGCTGTCCGGCTGAAGTGGGGCTCGTCGGCGACTGCAGGATGGTCCTCCGTGCTCTGTTGCCACTCATCAACAAGAAGACTGACCAAAGTTTTATCGAGACGTGCCAGAAACGCATGAAGAGCTGGAACGAATTGACCGAGGAGCGAGGACGGCGGACGGACATGCCGATGAAGCCGCAGGTGGTCACCTATCATTTAAACAAGCTCTTACAGCCAAACGCGATCGTGTCGGCAGACAGCGGTACGATCGCAACCTGGGCCGCCCGTTATATCGAGATCCGCGATGGCATGCAATTCTCCCTTTCCGGATCGCTCGCGACCATGGCCAACGGCCTCCCCTACAGCATCGGGGCAGCCGTTGCCTATCCCAACCGGCAGGTGGTTTGCATTGTCGGCGATGGGGGCCTGACGATGTTGATGGGCGAACTCGCTACCCTGGTTAAGTACAACCTCAATGTCAAAGTCATCGTCGTCAAAAATAACACGCTGGGTCAAATCAAGTGGGAGCAGATGGTCTTCGAAGGGAATCCTGAATTCGGCGTGGATCTGCAGCCTATCGATTTTGCCGGAGTCGCGATGAACTGCGGTGCCGCAGGTTTCACGATTGAGAAGCCGGAGGAGGCAGAAGAGACCCTGCGCCTCGCCCTGGCGCACGATGGGCCCGCAGTCGTTCAAGCCGTGGTCGATCCGAATGAGCCGCCATTGCCTGGTAACGTCAACACCGAGCAGTTCATAAAATTCAGTGAAGCCTTGCTTAAGGGCCAGAAGGACGGCTGGAAGATTCTCAAGACGGTAATGAAGGATAAGATCCGAGAGGTGGTTTAGGTCGGAAATACCACGCGAGTGAGGACTATGCCAAAATCCACCAAGGAACGGTAAACGACTGTCTACAGTCAGACGCGGATCGTGAGTGTTCAATCGATGAATGGAGCAATCAATGGCGGAAGACAAGCAACTCTCAGGACCCGATCTGAAATCGGGCGTTGAATTGGACAAGCTCATCGAAAACGAACCGTTCCTCGGCCATTATGAAGGTGAGGCTGTAATCCTGGTGCGTCAGGGCGACCACGTTTTCGCGATGGCAGGCACCTGCTCCCATTACGGCGGTCCGCTGGCTGAGGGGCTTCTGGTCGGCAACACGATCCGATGTCCCTGGCATCACGCACGGTTCAACATTCATACCGGCGAAGCTCAAGGCGCGCCGGCCCTCAATCCGCTGCCATGTTTCAATGTACGCCGTGACGGCAACAGGGTCTCAATCATGGGAAAGATGGAGGCTGATTTCCGCGTTCCCTGCCCGCAGAGTCCTTCCTCTGTCGTGATCATCGGCGCCGGGGCAGCTGGAGCCGCCTGTGCAGACATGCTCCATACGAAAGGATATGCGGGACCAGTTACGCTGGTTGCCGACGAGCAGCCGAGCCCGGTGGACCGTCCAAATCTCTCCAAGGACTATCTGGCTGGCTCGGCGCCGGAAGAATGGATTCCGTTACGGACTCCTGATTATTATCGGTCGATCCAAGTCGACTTTGTCGCTGGCAATCCGGCAATCCGAATTCGCCCCGGAGAACACAAGGTTTCCCTGCGGGACGGCCGGACACTGGCGTACGGCGCGCTCTTGCTCGCCACCGGCGCGGAGCCCCGTTCGCTCCCGATCAAGGGCTCGGATCTGCCCCATGTTTTTCGTCTTCGGACTCTCGCGGATAGCAAGGCCATCATCGCGAGGGCACAGCAGGCGCGAAACTGCGTGGTAATCGGATCGAGCTTCATCGGCCTGGAAGTCGCCGCCTCGCTTCGAAGCCGTGGGCGGGAGGTTACCGTCATCAGTCAGGATTCCGTTCCGCTCGGGAACATCTTAGGCAAGGAGTTGGGCCATTTCGTTCAGAGTCTTCACGAGAAGCACGGCGTGCGATTCCTGCTCGGCACCAAACCGCAGGCGATTCTGGACGATAAGGTTGAAATCGGCCAGGGACGTTCCGTCGATGCCGACCTGGTCGTACTCGGAGTTGGCGTTTCGCCGCGAACCTCCTTGGCCGAAGAGGCGGGCATCGCGGTCGACAACGGTGTCGTAGTGGATGAGATGCTTCGAACGAGTGCATCGGACGTATTCGCCGCGGGCGATATTGCTCGCTATCCAGAACCAATTTCAGGCGAACAAACTCGGATTGAACATTGGGTTGTCGCCGAACGCCAGGGCCAGTCCGTGGCACGCTCGATGCTGGGCATCGGCGGCCCATTCCGCGAAACACCCTTCTTCTGGAGCCAGCACTACGATGTCCAGATCTCGTACGTTGGACACGCATCCCAATGGGATAGTTGCCAAATAGAAGGCGATCTGGAGAAGTATAACGCTTGCGCTGTATATCGCCGGGCTGACAGGATTATTGCGGTCGCGACAATCGGTCGAGACCGTCTCAGCCTGCAAGTGGAAGCCGCTATGGAAGCCGGCCGAACGGCCGATCTCGAATCTCTTCTTCGCACCGCCGGCTGACACGACTCTGGTAGCGCAACAAAGCGTAAAAGTGTTTCGCCTGCTGCCTCAGCAAGACTGGCCTGAGGGCTGGAGTTCCTGGCATCATCCTCGAAGCTGGGACAGGGTCCCCTGGTGACCGGGTTTACTTCCAAACCAAACGGGAACCGCCCCGCCTTTTAGCGTCCGCGCCGGAGTGGCTCAGTACGAAATGAATTTGGTACCCGCAGGTAAGCCAGCGGCATGGCGCCTTTACCCAAAACCGGGCTTTGGAACGTATACTACACTTTGTAGGAACCATGAAACGTCTGAAGTCGTACGGTATCTCGCTCGCGATGTTAATGGGTGCGGCGCTCTTGACCGCGGTTTTTGCACAACAGGCTACGCCGCCTCCGGCTCCCCAAAAAAGCACGCCTCCGAAGACGGCACCGGCCCAAAAAACTCCGGTCAAGCAGGCCGGTCCTGCGGCGATGACCAACCAGGATGTCATCAAGCTGGTGAAGGCGCAGCTTCCCGAAGACCTGATTATTTCGAAGATCAAATCCTCGCAAACCAGGTTCGATACGTCGGTGGATGGATTGGTGGCCCTCAAGTCGGCAGGGGTGACCGACCCCATCATCGCCGTGATGATGAACCCGAAGGGGTCTGCGAGTTCGGGACCGCCACCGGAATCATCGACGGCTTCGTCAACCGCTACCAAGGCGCCGCCCGCGAAGCCGGCGTTCCCACCTTCCAATGTGTCGAAGGAAGTGGTTGCGAATGAGACCAACACGGTGCGGCGGAACCCGGTACCCGTAGTCACGGCGGCGCCGGAAAACTACGGCGTGTACATCTGGGCCGATGGCGGCCTGAAGCCGCTCGGCCGTGTACAGACCAAGGTGCAGATCAGCAAATTCCGCTCCCTCCTCAAGAGTATGGTGCCGTTTGTCCGGCAGAAGATCGATATCGACATTCCGGGCGCGCATTCCACGAGCCGCTACGAACTACTGCGGCCGACCTTTTTTGCGTTCTTCCCGCCCAGCCGCGACGTGAGCAAATTCAAACTGCTGCAGTGCAAGATCACGGGCCAGCGCTTCGATCAGCGCACTCTGGCGAACGCGTCGATTCTGTTCAGTACCGAGCAGAATCAGGACGAGGTTCCTTGCGACATCGGTCCGACGCCGGTGAAGGATCTATACCGCATCTCGCCTCGGGAGGATATTCCTTCGGGCGAGTTCGGATTTGTGGAAGGCAATACGGGCAGCAAGTCGACCTCGAACATCGAAATTCTGGATGTTTACGATTTCGCCCTGGACCGCAAAGAAGACAAGATGGGGCTCAAGGATTACCTGCAGACGGTAGCTCCCGCGGGTGGCGGCGATCGGTCGTTCATGGAGTGGACGAGGGAAGATTGCCAGCGGATCGTTGCGGACCGCACGGGAAAGGTCGGACTCACGGGGAGTCTGATGGGCTTCTTCGATCGGCAGTACGGGTCGCTGGACGTCTACTGGGCCGACAACCAGTTTGCCCACGCGTTCGCTCGACTGGAGATGCTCGACAAGGATTTGACTCCGGACCAGACCGCGAAACTCGCCGGCCTTCTGGTGAGCAACGATTCGAGCCAGTTCTACATCATGGTCTCAATTGGAGGCAAAGTCGGTTCGGGCAAGCTGATTGGCGCCAACGAAGGCGAGCGCCTGATGCGCCCGTTCGACGCGTCGCTGGCCGACGAGAAAGCTAAGGACATCGTGCCTGCCAAGCATCTTGACTTCATCGGCGGCTATGCGGGGTTATGGAAGGTCACTTTCGACCAGAAGAGCATTCGCGGCCCGCTGCTGCAGAGCGGTCAACAGCGCATTCAGTTCGAAGCGAGGCTGAATCAGAATCTGGAATTTAGCGCCAAATTCCAGGTGGATCGGCTGAATACGCTGACTTCCACGCCGGGCGGCCAGTAGTCAATTTACCGGAAAGAGGCCGCCAACATACGATTGGGGGCTCTTCTATGCGATGTCCGCGTGTTCGGCCATGGTACCGTGTATGCATGGAGGCGCGGATGCGCAGGGTCTGTCTCCTTTTTCTGTTCTCGTCAATCGGTGCCGCACAAACCCCGAGCGACAGTCCCGTAATCGCGCGAGGCGTGTTGTTAGAGCGCGATGCGCCATCCCCATCCGGCGAGTTCAGTGTCCGCGTCGCCAGCAATCAGGTCTACCGGTATCGCTTTGATGCCAAAACCTACGTCGAACGCGAAAGCCGCATGATCGACGTCAGACGCCTGGAGCCCGGGGACAAGATCGAAGTGGTATCCGACACCGTCCCTGGATCTGTCCTGCGGTATGCCCGCACGATTCACGTGTACGAGGATCCCGCGCCTCCGCCGCGATCCCTTACCGCGAGGGCGCGTTCGTACCGGGCGATGACCGATCGCGCGCTGCCCGCTGGTACCTTGAGCTACTCGGGCGTAGTCTTCCGGATTACGCCGGAGCGCCTGGTGTTGCACACCCGCGAGGGCGGCGATCTCTCAATCCTGCTCCGAAAAGACACACGCTTTCTCGATAACGGCGAGAACGTGGACGCCGACAGCGTGAAGGTCAATATGCGCGTATTTGTGAGGGCGGGAAAGGATCTCTACGATCAGGTGGAGGCGTACCAGGTGATCTGGGGCAGCATCCTCGCGCCCGGCCCGAAGTAGGTCCAAGTCGGCGGAATCAGGCGACTTCCTGCTAAAATCAAAGAAAAATGGCCAAAGAAAAAGAAGAGAAGCGTCCTATGCCCCCGGTCAGCGCATGGGCGCCTGCCGTAGCCCTGGGCTGGCTGATTCCGGGGGGTGGCCACCTGTTGCTGAAACGGACCGGGCGCGGCGTGCTGCTGATGGTCTCGATCACCTTGATGTTCCTGTGCGGCCTGATGATGCGCGGGACGATGTTTCAGCCGCAGAGCGGAGATCTGCTCACTACCCTCATCAACACGGGCGGCTTCATTGGCGATATCTGCTCGGGGATTCTCTATCTGCTGACAGTCTGGTTGGGCTACAACACACCGGACATGGCGGGGCATGTGCACGACTACGGCACCAAGTTCCTGGTGACTGCCGGACTGCTCAACGTGCTCGCAATGGTTGATGTGTTCGAGATTGCCGCCGGGAGGAAAGACTAATGCCCAAGATGAATCTATCGCACTTTGAGGCGGCTTTTCTGTTCGCGCTGTTCACGTCGGTAGTGCTGGGCGTGGTTACGAAGACTACCGATCGTGAGCGGCTGCACTATGGCGCGTACACCTTCGTCTGCTTCCTGGTCGCGCTATTCGGTATCGGCTGGGTGATGTACCTCGGGCACGGGTAGACCGGCCCGAACCACTCGAAAATACATCCACCACTCGCCAGGTTGCTGGTCACCGCCCCTAAGCACCACCCGTTCTCTCCGTAATGAAGATGTGCAAACTACGGCCACATACATTTCAGTCCCAACCAGCGAAGCAAGAGTCTTTGCGCCATTCCGGGAAGCGGGAGTGATAGAATTGCGGTTTAACGGAATCGTAAAAGGAGAGAAGCTGCGTGTCTTCCTTTATCCAGAACCAGTTTGAACGGAATGTCGTCACCACTTCGGTGGATTATGTGTTCAACTGGGCGCGCAAGTCCGCACTCTGGCCGCTCACTTTCGGGCTGGCCTGTTGTGCCATCGAGATGATCGCCTCCAGCACATCGCGCTTCGACATCGCGCGATTCGGTGCGGAGGTCTTTCGTCCGAGTCCCCGGCAGTCGGACCTGATGATTGTGGCGGGTACCGTCACCCTAAAAATGGCGCCCGTGCTGAAGCGCATCTGGGACCAGATGCCCGATCCCAAGTGGTGCATATCGATGGGCGCCTGCTCGAGCGTGGGCGGTCCGTTCAACACCTATGCGGTGTTGCAGGGCGTGGATAAGATTGTGCCGGTGGACGTATATGTGACGGGCTGTCCGCCGCGTCCCGAGAATCTCTTCTACGCTCTTCTCAAACTGCAGGACAAAATCGATCAGATGAGCACGCTGGTGAAGCGGCCGACAGAAGTGCGTCTGGACGAGACCATGCTGGAAGAGTTCAAGCAGCAGGTGCGTATCGCCCAGATACAGAACCCCGCGTAACGTGTTTTACAAGGATTCCCAGCAGGTCTACCGCGACGACCAGCTCGATAGCTTTCCGTGGCTCGTGCACGGCTTCGGCACCCGTCTGGCAGATATCCCCGGACGCTTTCGCCATCTCGCTACTTTGAAACAGATTCACTCCGCTGCCTGTGTGGACGCCTGCGGGAGGGCGGGGATCCTGGGACAAGGAGACGCGCTGCTGGAGAATACTCCCGGTTCAGTGGTGGCGGTGAAAACGGCGGATTGCCTTCCGGTATTGCTGATCGATGGACGAAATCGCGCGGTGGCAGCGGTGCACGCGGGTTGGCGCGGAACCGTCGCGCGGATCGTTCCGAACGCCGTGGAGTCGATGCGCGGCCGGTTCGGGACGCAGCCCGCGGATTTGCATGCGGCCATCGGACCGGGCATAGGGGGATGCTGTTACGAAGTTGGTCCCGAGGTAGCCGCACAGTTTGGGGTTGAGGGGCGGGCGCATATCGATCTCACAGCGGCGAATCGGCGGCAACTACTCGAACTGGGCGTAACGGCGGAACGTATCCACGCGTCGAACTGGTGCACCCGATGCCAGGCGGAGGAGTTTCATTCTTTCCGGCGAGATGGTGAGGCGGCGGGCAGATTGTATTCCTTTGCGGGGATCCTGTAACGGGGAGACAGAGGGGGTCGCTTCCTTGGGGTCGCGGCTCGTAAGTCGCGGTCATGTAGCGGGCTGCGGGTGGGTTGTGAAACGGCGGTACATTAGGACTGAGGAAGCAAATGTTCACGTGGATCTGCCCGCAATGCGGGCGCGAAGTGCCTCCCGCGTACAATGAGTGCCCGGATTGTAAGCCTGCCGGAAAGCCAGCCGACGCCGACAAACCAGCCGGCGAAAGCACGATAGCCACGGTACGCCCGTTTGCGCCGGGGGACTACACGCCTCCAGGCTATCCGCAGCAGCCTCCGCAACAGCCAGGGCAAGTCACCCAGCAGTTCTATCCGCCCCAGAATCCGGCGAATCCGCAAGCCCCGTATGCTCCGCCGCAGGGGTATGGTTCGCAACAGCCCGCTTATCCGCAAGCGCCCTACGGATCTCCTCAGCAGCCGTATCCGCCAGCGCAGCAGCCGTATCCACCGCCGCAGCAGTATCCGCCGCAGCCTGGATATCCGCCGCAAGGGTACCCGCCGCAGCAGGCGTATGGGCCACCGCAGCCACCGTATCCCGCACCGCCGCAGGGATACCCACCGCAACAACCGCAGTATCCGCCGCCGCAGCCCGCTCCGCCCCAACAGGCGCCACCAGTCGAGCAGTCGACGCGCCCGGGGCCAGCTCCCTCCTTTCTCGGGCTTTCGGGCGGGCCTCCGATTGGAGCCTCCCCCGCGCCATCAGCGCCGCCATATACTCCGCCAGCGGACACTCCGCCGACGCCGCGCCCCGCGTCGTCCTCATCGTTTTTGGGTTCGATCAACGACGTGCCCTCGAGTTTTTCGGCAGCGCCGGCCGCTCCCGCGCGCCGCGGATTGCCGACATGGTTGCTGTTTATCATCTGCCTGGTGGTCCTCGGCGGTGTGGTGGGTGGCGCTTATTGGTTACTCGGATCTTCGCATGGAGGAGCCACTGCCGCGCCATCGGCTACGGTGGAGAGCCCTGCGGCCAAGCCGGGCGCCAAGACCAGCCCTTACCAGAAATTCATCGAGATCACGGGCGTGCGTTTTGTGGAAGACGCCAAGAAGAAACCGGCCGTGATGTTCATCATTGTGAACCACTCGAATGCACCGATCGAGGTGCTGGCCGGGAACGTGACGGTGTGGGGACGGACCCGCAGTTCGGAAGAAGAAGCAACGGGGACGTTCACATTCAAGACGAGCCTGAAACCGAACGAGTCGAAAGAGCTGACATCGCCACTGATCACCAAGTTGAAATTCTACGAGTTGCCTGACTGGCAGAACGTCAGTACCGATATTCAGATCACCGAGCCGGCAGCTTCTGGAGGTTAGCCCGGGCTTCGGCGAGGTTGGGATCGATGGCGAGCGCGCGTTCGAAGTCGGCGCGAGCCGCTTCGGTCTGACCGATCGCTTCGAGTGCGACGCCGCGGTTGTTCAGGTTGCGTGCATCGCGTGGATCGAGCGCGAGGGCGCGGCCAAACTCCTGCAGAGCGGCATCCGCCTGTCCTTCCCCAAGCAGCGTCTTGCCGATCTCTGCGGCGACCGCAGGGTCGTTGGGTGCGAGATTGCGGGCTTGGGCCAGCACCTCTAAGGCAGGCGCGGCCGGCAAAGCGCGGGCGAGCTGGATTCTGGGCCGGATTTTTGCCGGGGCCCGTTCCACAGCTTCGCGCCACAGTGATTCCTCAGTCGTCCAGACTTGCGTCCGCATGACTGTGATGGCTCCCAGGACCGTCGCGACCACCAGAAAAGGAATCAAGAGCTTATCCAGTTTCCCGAGGGCGAGCGGAAGGGAGGCGGCAAATGCGAGCAGGGGCAGGTACATCCGGCGGTCGGCCGCCAGATCGGCAGCCGGAAAGATGCTGGAACTCGGAATTAGCAGTATGAAGCCTGCCAGCAGACAGAGCGCCCAGGGCGTTCTATGCTTTACGGCGAACGCAAGTGCGGCGAGAATCGCGGCCCACGCCGCGAGGCCGAGCCAGACGGCGGGCACGCGAATGTCCGGATCGACGGTAAAACCGTAAGGGATCACCAGAAAGCGCAGATATCGGAGGATCACGGGTCCTTGCGCGAGCAGGTAATTCCAGGGCGTAATTCCGGCTTGCGCGCCGGCAGGGGCTCCGGGAGTTACGGAAGTCGCATAGAGGACGCGTGCTCCCGCGGAAAGGGAAAGCAGCAGCATGGCGGCGATGGGCGCCCAGATTCGCGCCGGCGGGCCTTTCTCCGCGCGTGGCGCGCTGATGGAAAGAAGGGCCAGCACAAGAGGAAATGCGGCGACCTCCTCCTTGGCCAGCAGGGCTGCGGCAAACCAGGCGACGGCGACCCAATGGCGGCCGTTGATCCAGGCATATAGCGACGCCAACGTGAGGAGCGTGGCGAGAACGATGCTGCGCGCCCAGATGTAGTTCACGGCCTCGGCCTGAATCGGATGGATGGCAAAAATCATAGCGGCGACGAGAGCGGCTCGGGAAGGCAGAAGTCGCTTCAGACACTCGAAGGCCAGCATCACGGCGCTCAGGTGCAGCACCAGATTCAGGACGTGATAGCCGAGCGGATCGCGCCCGCCGACCTGGTAGTTCAACCAGAAGGTGAGATAGGTCAGAGGGCGGGTTTGACGCAGCGTCCACACGTCGAGCCAGCCGCCGGGAGAGGTCAGGGCAGGATCGGAGAAAATGGCATAATCGTCAAAGTGAAAACTCGAACCGAGCGAAGCGCTAAAGGCAACGAACGTGGCCAACAGCAAGGAAAGGCGAGCCCACATGATCTCTTACGAGCTTACGTGAAACGCCCGAAGAACGCAGCGGAACGGAAGGCGCGTGTGGCCGAGATCCTGGAGCGCCTGGACCAGATGTACCCCGGCGCCACTTGCGCACTGCTGCACCACAATCCGTGGGAATTGCTAGTAGCGACGATTCTTTCGGCGCAGTGCACCGACAAGCGGGTGAACGAGGTGACGCCGGGTCTTTTTGCCAAGTACCCGACGCCAGCCGATTTTGCCGCGGTGCGTCCTGAGGTGCTGGCCAACGACATTCGTAGCACCGGCTTCTTCAACAACAAAGCGAAGTCGATTGTGGGAGCAGCGAAGCGGGTGATGGCGGAGTTCGGTGGAGCGGTACCGAAGACGATCGAGGACATGCTGACGATTCCCGGCGCGGCGCGCAAGACGGCGAACGTGGTGCTGGGGACGGCGTACGGGATCGCGTCGGGCGTAGTAGTGGACACGCACGTGCAGCGCATCTCGGCGCGGCTCGATCTGACGAAGCAAACGGACCCGGTGAAGATCGAGCAGGATCTGATGAAGATTATTCCGAAGGAGAAGTGGATTCTGTTTTCACACCAGGTGATTCTGCATGGGCGCGCGCTGTGCATCGCACGGAGTCCGAAATGCGCAGAGTGCGGATTGAATTCGCTCTGCTATGCGAAGGATAAGACGGCATAGCGCGTTCGTGGCGCAGAGACTCTTCTCTGCCGCCTCGGCACTCCTGCCGGGGCTTTTCGATCGGTCCGAAACGATCGAGGGCAGGAGCCTTCGTTCAGCAGACTTGGTGGACAACCAAAAAGCGTCGAGATGAGTCTCGACGCGGCAAACAGGAGTGTTTGCGCCACTTTTAATTGAGCGGCACGGTGAGGGAGCCCACTTTACCGGAGCCGCGGTCGAACACCACAACGCGCAACTCGACGGCGTGCGGCGCCACGTCTAGCATCTTGGTGATGGAGAGGCCGTCGCGGAAGATCAGTTCGTAACGCTGCTGGTCGAGTGAGAGACCGAGCGGGGTGGTGGTCAATCCCAAATCGCTACCGTCGGCGGCACGTTGCGCGAAAACCAGGTCGAGTGCGCCCGTCCACCGGTCCCCCTTCTTCTCAAGGAGCAGATCGCGGGGCTCCAGCGCGACTTGCATGCGGATGGTTCCTGGCTTGTCGCCCTTCTCCAGTCCAGCGATGAGCCCGATTGCGGTGGCCGGCAGAGGGCTCCACAAGACGTCGCGGACCTGTGCGCCGCGTTCCTGCGCAGTGAGTTGCGAGTCGGGTACAGCCAGATACCCGCGGCGGTAACGAAGCTCCACGTCTTTCCGCTTCACCTGAACTTTGAGGTTGTGGTACTTCGAATCGAGCGAGGAGGACTCGGGGTAGAATCCGAGCGTGTACGTGACTTCGCCGTCCTGGATGGCCGACTGAATCGCCTGGCGAATGCCATTGGTGTTCTGGAAAACCAGGCCGCCGGTGCTGTCGGCCATCGTGTGGAGCGCCGTGCTACTGGTGTTGATAGTGGAGGTGAGCTTGGGGGGCGTGCGCGCGGCGGATCCGGAGATGCCGTAGTTCTGCTCCACCGTCATCGATTTGACCATGCCAGTGAGGCCCCGGGCGTCGACCGCATAAACTGCTACGTTGGCGTTGTTCAGTGCTCGCGTGGCGCGCATGGCGGCTTCGGTGAAGTTCATCTGAGTGCGCGCCGGGCTGCCGTCCCGATCGTTGGCGCCGTAAAGCGTGGTGCTCTGCGACATGCCGCCCTTCTTCTTGGCAGCCGTGACACCGGAGATGTCGTCATCGAACGCGGTATCTTCCGAATTCGTCTGACCGTCGCCGATGTGGCCGATGACGAAGGGGAAACTGGCGGAGATCCAGATGAGGCTCTTGCGTCCGGGGATGTGGCCGATGTGGTTGGCGATGGCTTCCATGGCCGCTGCCGTGGTCTCCGCTCGCATGCGAACGGTGTAGTCGGAGACCAGGTCGTTCATGTGATTGTTGATGGCGTCCTGGATGATTTTGTCGGTACCGATGCCATCGGGGGCGTCGGAAAGGGGCGCGCCGGCGGCCTCCGCGAGGCCTATATTCTCGCCGCTATACCGGTTTACGACCGCAGCCAGGCGCTTGGCGTCGCTAGTGAAGTCGTTCAGCACGTGCAGCTTAGTGCCGAGGGTGTACACGGCGACTCGATCTTCGGGGCGGATCTGTTTCAGAAACTGGAGAAACTCCTGTTTGGCGAACTGCTGGTCGCGGATCTCGGTGTTTAACGCGTCGAGCAGGACTACGGTCACGTTGACGGGAGTCTCGCCGGCGCCATTCGGGCGGTTGGTGACGACTCCGCCGGCGGCCTGCTGTGGTGTCTGCGCGACTGATTCGGGAGGAGCGACATTTTTGGAGAAGAAGGCGATCTTCCGCGGCTTCCCGTTTTCGAGAATGGTGAAATCCTCTTTAGCCAGGTCACTCACGGGGCCGCTCTTGTCACGCACGATAACATTCAATTCCACCAGGCGCGTGGTGACGCGGGCGATGGGTTGATTGGAGTCCTGCGCCAGCAGCGCGCATACGATTGCGGCGGGCAGGAAGCGATGAGGCTTCACGACTTCGATCCCCGAACCACGAGGTCCACCCATTGCACCCAGGAGGCCTGGGACCGCGGCAGGGCGCGATACCCGGCGAGCAGTTCTTCCGACTTGAGCCCCACGCCTGCGAGTCCGGGAAAGATCGTGCTGTCGGGATCGAATTTGGTGATCTGCTGTTTGCTCCACGTGTCCGGGTGGCCCACATACGGCATCAGATAGTGGAACGATTTCTCGATGCCGAGTCCCGCCGCCGTGCGGAAGTTCCAGAGACTCACACCATTGACCTCGGCGATGCGGCAGAGCACGGAGAACGCGTCGAGATTCATCGCCGAATACGACAGCGATTGAGTGCGCTCCTCTTCGCGCGGGCAACTGCCATCAGCCTTCACTTCGGTGGGGACGAGGTAGGTGCGGTAATGCTCCCAAGCCATCTGTTTCATGGCCTGATCGCCGGCGAGTGTGGCATACGCGGCCACTTGTGCGGTCCACCAGGTGGCGTGGTTGTTGCCCGACTTCTTCTCGTCGAGTCCTTTCTGGCTGGTGTTCATCCACTTCATGTAGTCGGCGAACCAGGTGCGTACGCCATCGCCGAGCTTCGCAACGAGCATGCCTGACTGTTCGAGAAGCATCACGCCCTGGGCCGTATGGATCATCGATACGGTATCGATAATGCCGGTACCGCGGCCGGTGTTGATGCCGCGGACGGCCTGTCCGTACTCCAGATTCGGGTTCATGCGAGTCTTGGGGTCCACGAACCAGACGGAGAGAATCCGGGCCGCATGCTCGCCGTAGCGGCGGTCACCGAGAAGGCTGCCCAGGCCGAGCGACATCACTGCGGTGCAGAGGCTTCCCAAGTCATTGCGATTGTTCAGATAGCGGTCGGGATTGCGCTCGCCGTCCTTGCGGATGTAAGGGCCTTTGGGATTTTTGGGATCGGGCCACCAGTAAGGCCCTTCGCTGTAGTAGTCGTTAGGGCCGGCTTTAATGAAGTCCGGGCGATGATAGGTGACGCTCCACGGACCTTTCTTCAGGGCGGCGTCGGCATTCTTACGCACGAGGGCGGCGATGGAACTGAGGGAGGAATCGCGGCCCAGGGCCGTGCGCAGATGCGCCACCTGAGTGGGCGAGGCGAGGATGCAAGGTGTGTCTGGGGCGGCGCAGGCCGGCCGCGCCAGGAGGGCCGCTGCGGAAAGGCAGAAGTGCCGGCGAGAAAGCTCGGACATGCCGTATAGCTTATCGCGTAAAGCCCAGTTGTTTCTTGAACGCTTCGAGCGAATTGTAGACGATGGGGCAGTAGCAGGCGCGGTCGATGAACTGCCACATGCGGCTGGCAATGGAGCCGGTGCCGCGGACCATGTGCGGAAATCGCTGGCAGGTCTCGGGACGCTCCTCGTAGACCGTGCAGGTGTTGCCATCGAGGAAGACGCACCCACGGTCCGCGGTGCGGCGCAGGATAGTGCCTTCTTCCGCGCTCTGGGTGGTGTATTCGGCGAGGAACTGTGCGGGCTTGATCCGCAGGAAGCGTGCCAGGCGCTCCACGTCGCGCTCGGAGACGGTAGTGGTGGCGACTCGGCAGCAGTTCGCGCATTGGGTGCAATCGATCTGCTCTTCGATCTCTTCGGCGACGCGGCGCAGAATGCGGTCGGAGTGGTCGCGTGCTTTCATGTGGCGCCGGAAGCGTTCATTTTCGGGGCGCTTCTTTTCGCCGAGGAGACGGATTTGGACGAGATCGGTGATCATGGATGTTGCAAATTGCGGCGCAGGTAGCTCGGTACTTTCATGATATCGTTTCAGGGGTGAATCGCCGTTCCTTTCTGATCAGCGCCGTCGCCACGGCCGCCGTTTCCCACAATGCGGGCGCTCAATCGCCCGAGATCGAAGAGATCACAATCGCGGATCTCGCGCGCGTTTCGGCTCGGGAAGCTACCGAACGGTATCTTGCGCGCATCCGGGAACTGGATGGCGGGTTGCGCTCCGTGATCGAAGTCAATCCCGATGCGCTGGCCATCGCCGCCGAACTCGACCGAGGACCGCGGAAGGGGCCGCTGCACGGCGTCCCGGTACTGCTCAAGGACAATATCGATACCGGCGACCGTATGAAGACAACGGCGGGATCGCTCGCCCTGGTGGATGCACCCGCGCCTCGCGACGCCGCGCTGGTGGAACGCCTGCGCAATGCGGGAGCGGTGATCCTGGGGAAAACCAATTTGAGCGAATGGGCGAATTTCCGTTCGACGCATTCAATGAGCGGGTGGAGTGGGCGCGGCGGCCAGACGCGCAATCCGTATGCGCCCGATCGTAGCCCGTGCGGATCGAGTTCGGGGTCGGGAGTGGCGGCTTCGGCGAATCTGTGCGCGGTCGCAGTAGGTACCGAGACGGACGGGTCGGTGGTCTGCCCCTCGTCGATGAACGGGATTGTGGGAATCAAGCCGACGGTCGGGCTGATTTCGGGGCGCGGAATCGTTCCGATCTCGCATAGTCAGGATACGGCCGGGCCCATGGCGCGCACGGTGCGCGATGCGGCGATTCTGCTGGGTGTGCTGGCTGAGGGTCCGCACGCCGAGGCCGACTATACAAAATTTCTAGATCCGAACGGTTTGCGCGGGGCGCGGCTCGGCGTGGCGCGGAAGTTCTTCGGGATAACAGCGGATGTGGATCGCCTGATGGAGGCCGCGATCGGCGAGATGAAACGCATGGGAGCGGAGATTATCGATCCTGCTGACCTGCCTTCTCATGGCAAGTTCGGCGACTCCGAGCTTGACGTGCTGCTGTACGAGTTCAAAGCGGACTTGAACGCGTACCTGGCGGCCCGCGGTACCGGGTTGAGTCTCGAGAGGCTGATGGAATTCAATAAGGCGCACGCGGCGGAGGAGATGCCGTATTTCGAGCAGGAGCTGTTTGAGAAGGCGCAGGCGAAGGGGCCGCTCAGCGATTCGGCCTATAAGAAAGCTCTGGCGATGAATCACAAGCTGTCGCGTGCGGATGGCATCGATGCGGTACTCAGGAAGCATCGCGTGGATGCGATCGTTGCGCCGACGGCGGGCCCGGCATTTCTGATCGATAACGTAAACGGCGATCACGATACGGGAGGCTGCTCACCGCCGGCGGCCGTGGCGGGCTATCCGCACATCACGGTGCCGGCCGGATTCGTGCGCGGGCTTCCCGTGGGGATCTCATTTTTCGGTGCGGCATGGAACGAATCTGGTCTGTTGAAATTGGCCTTCGCGTTCGAGCAGGGCACGCATGCGAGGAAGAAGCCTGCCGGATTGCGGTAAAATAGATAGGTTTGTTCAAAATGGGAAACGTAATTATCCTGGGCTCCCAATGGGGAGACGAGGGCAAGGGAAAGATCGTCGATCTCTTCTCCGATCGCTTTGATATCGTCGCGCGTTACCAGGGCGGACACAACGCCGGACACACGGTTTTCATTGGCGAAAAGAAGTTCGTACTGAAGCTGATTCCGAGTGGGATTCTTCGCCCGGGCAAACAGGCGGTGATCGGAAACGGCCTGGTGATCGATCCAGCCGCACTACTTGCGGAGATTCAAGCTCTGGAATCCGTTGGAGTTTCCGTGGCCGCCAACCTGTCGATCAGTAACCGTGCCCACGTGTTATTTCCGGCGCACCGCATGATGGAGAAGCTGTCCGAGGGACGTCCTGGACGGGTCTCGATCGGCACTACTTCGCGGGGAATCGGGCCTTGCTACGAGGACAAGATCGCGCGCCGCGGGATTCGCATTGCCGATCTGCTCGACACGGCATTCTTCCGGGAGCAGTACGACTCGGTGATGGAAGAGAAGGTGGCGATCGCCAAAACTTTCGGCATTTACCAGGAGATGGACCTCGCCGCGATTCGCAATGAATATGAAGCTTTCGCCGAAGCGATAAGGCCGATGGTCTGCGACACGGCCGCGCTGCTGAACCAGGCGATTCGCGATGGCAAGACGGTGCTATTCGAGGGCGCTCAAGGCACGATGTTGGACGTGGACCACGGCACGTACCCCTTCGTCACGTCGTCGAGTGCGAGTGCGGGCGGTGCGTGCACCGGTACGGGTGTTCCGCCCACGCGGATTCACGGCGTGATCGGCGTATCGAAGGCCTACGTCACGCGCGTGGGTGCGGGGCCGTTTCCCACGGAAGCGCTGGACGGCGCAGGCGAACAGATTCGCGCGCGCGGGAACGAATTCGGGGCGGTGACCGGGAGGCCTCGGCGCTGCGGCTGGTTCGACGTGCCGTTGTTGCGGTACACCGCCGCGATCAACGGCTTCGACAGCCTGGTGGTGACGAAGCTCGATGTTCTGGATGAGTTCGACCGCATTCCGGTATGCGTGGGGTACCGGCATGGCAACGAAGTGGTGTCGGATATGCCTGCGACGGTCAGAGAGATCGCCGAAATCGAGCCGGTGTTCGAGTGTGTTCCCGGCTGGAGCCAGTCGACTTTCGGAATCTCATCGTATGACGATCTGCCGGCGAAGGCGAAGGACTATCTCGCCTTCCTGGAAGAGAAGACTGGCGTGGAGATCGGCTGCGTTTCGACGGGACCCGAGCGGAATCAGACGATCGTGCGGACAGGATCGCGTTTGGAGCAACTCATTTCGGCGCGGGTTCGCGAGGGCTCAGCGGGTTAGCCAGGCGTTGGCGAGGACCGCAATCGCGGCAATTGCGGCGGTTTCAGCGCGAAGTATGAGGGGTCCGAGCGAGGCGGCTTTCCAGCCGGCCGTGGCAGCGGCCTGGCGCTCCGAGTCGATCCATCCGCCTTCCGGGCCGACCAGCAATGCGACGTTGTCGCTGGGTACCCGATGGTCGGGCAGCCTCTGTAGGAGCGGCGGCGCTGTGGTCTCTTCGAGGAAATAGCGATGGTCCGCATCGATGACGAGGCCGCGATCGAATTTAACCGCCGGTAGAATCTCGGGGCTGCGGACCCGCCGCGATTGCTGGCTGCTCTCGCGGGCGACTCGGGTCCACCGTTCGGCCCGTTTGCGCGACGCGTCCAGCAGGCCTTTTTCGCAGCGGGCGGACTCGATGGGGAGTACTCGATCGACGCCGAGTTCGGTGGCCTTCTCGAGCATCCACTCAAAGCGGTCGAACTTGATGAGCGCCACGCAGAGAGTGAGGAGGAGTGGCAGACTGACGGACTCGATGGGCTCGATGATGCGGAAGACGACTCGGTCGCCGCGTGATTCCGCAATCTCTGCCAGGTAGGCGGATTGGTTGTCGGAGATCTCGTAGCGCTGGCCGGCCTCGGCGCGCAGGACGCGGGTCAGGTGCCGCGCGTCCTCACCGTGTAGTTCGGCGGTTCCTGCGCGAATCGTATCTACGAAGAATCGTCTCCGGGCCACGTTCTTATTCTAGTGGGCGAGCGCGGGACGGCGCCGGGAAAAGCAGAGTCGAAAACCGCTTCGTGGCATCGCAATTTCGGACTCGCGTGCCCGGCCCCGCGAAAAGTCTCGACAAGAGTGTCGAGACGGCAAACATGAGTGTTTGCGCCACGTCTGCGACAATACTACTGATGATCGCTTTGCTGCGCGGTGTGTTGATCGAGAAACATCCAAACCAGGCCATCGTTGAAGCCGGCGGCGTGGGGTACGATGTCACCATCCCGGTGTCAACGTTCACGCACTTGCCAGAGGCTGGCGCGGAAGTGCGCCTGCGAATCCATACCCACGTGCGCGAAGACGCGCTGGCGCTGTATGGCTTCCTCACGCAGGACGAGAAGGCGCTGTTCGAGAAGCTGATCGGGGTGAGTGGGATCGGGCCTACGCTGGCAGTCAAGATTCTGTCGGGGCTGGCGGCAGTAGACTTGATCAATTCGATTCGACGGAGCGAAGTGGAAAAGCTGGTGCGGATTCCGGGAATCGGCAAGAAGACGGCGGAGCGCATGGTACTGGAGCTTCGCGACAAATTGCCCGCGGTGGTGGGCGATGAACCGCAAGTGTCTGCCGCTCCAGCGCTGTCGCCGATCGACCAGGATGTGCTTTCGGCACTGCTCAATCTGGGATGCGCGCGTCCTCAGGCTGAGTCTGCGGTGCGCAAAGCAAAGGCTACCGGGGGAATTGGCGCCGACTTCGAGCCTCTCTTTCGGCGCGCCCTGGAGTTGGTACGTTGAGCCGCGCCAGTGGGGTAAGCTGGTAACACAATGCCCGACCGGGAACTGATTTCCGGCAACTCGCAAGAGGAAGATCTGCAGTTTGAGGCGGGTCTGCGCCCCCGCCGCCTTTCCGATTTCACTGGACAGAGTAAGCTCAAGGAGAATCTCTCCATCGCGATCGAGGCCGCTCGCAAACGAGGCGAGGCCATGGATCACGTGCTGCTCTACGGCCCGCCCGGACTGGGGAAGACGACGCTCGCGGCGATCATCGCAGAGGAATTGGAAGTGATGTTCACCACGACGTCTGGCCCGGTGCTGCAGAAGAAGGTGGATCTCACTGGGATTCTCAGCGTGATCCGTGCGCGCCAGGTGTTTTTCATCGATGAGATTCACCGCCTGATGCCGGATGTGGAAGAGATCCTGTACACGGCGGTGGAGGATTTTCGGATGGACATCCTGGTGGGTGCGGGCCCGGGCGCACGCACGCATTCGCTGCCCATACCAAGATTCACGGCGATCGGCGCGACCACGCGGCAAGGACTGGTGAGCGCACCTTTACGCGGCCGTTTCGGGCTGGTGCTGCGCCTGGATCCGTACAATGTCGAGGAGTTGAAGACGATCGTGAAGCGTTCGGCGCGGTTGCTGGGCGTGGTGACAGAGGATGGCGCCGCTGAAGAGATTGCGCGGCGGTGTCGCGGGACTCCGCGCATTGCGAATCGGCTGCTGCGGCGCGTTCGCGATTATGCGCAGGTGCGCGCCGACGGACGGATCTCCTTGCCGGTAGCGGAGAGCGCACTCAATCTGCTGGATGTGGACCGGTTCGGCCTGGACGAGATCGATCAGAAGATCATGCTGACGATCCTCGAGAAGTACCGCGGCGGTCCGGTGGGCGTGAACACGATCGCGGCGTCGATCTCCGAGGAGGCCGATACGATCGAAGAGGTGTACGAGCCGTACCTGATCCAACTGGGATTTCTGAATCGGACGCCGCGTGGCCGCGTGGCCACGGAACAGGCGTATGAGTATTTCAACGTGAAGCCTGTGCTGCGCAGAGGCAATCAGCCCGCCCTGTTTTGAAGACCATCTACCTTAGCCTGGGCTCGAATGTGGGCGATCGCGAGAGCCACTTGCGGCTTGCGATTGAGCGTCTCGCGGCGCCCGGCCTGGTGGTGCTCCGCACGTCTGCGATCTACGAAACGGAGCCCGTGGAGTACACGGCGCAGCGCTGGTTTCTCAATCTGGTGGTGGAGGGGGAGACCAGTCTGTTCCCGAAGCAATTGCTGACGCGAACGGCACGCATCGAGCGCGAGTTAGGGCGCGTCAGGACGGTTGCGAAGGGGCCGAGGACGATCGACATCGACATTCTGCTGTACGGCAAGGCAGTGGTGGAGACGGAAAATCTGCAGATTCCCCATCCGCGCATGGGGGAACGGCGATTCGTGCTGGCGCCGTTGGCGGAATTGGCGCCGGAGTTGCGGCATCCGGTGACGCATAAGAGCATTCGCGAGATGCTGGACGCGGCACCCGGGCAGAAAATGCGGCGCCTGGGATGATGAATGGCTAAGCGCGGACTGATAGACTCGTAGTTCTACAGTGCAAGACATCTACGCAGCCCTGAAACGGTATTGGGGCTATGACTCCTTCCGCCCGAATCAGGAGCGGATCATCCAGAGCCTTTTGGCGGGCAACGACACGGCCGTGGTGATGCCGACGGGCGGCGGCAAATCGCTTTGCTACCAATTGCCCGCGCTCGTAATGGGGCAGATGGTAGCGGTGATCTCGCCGTTGATCGCCCTCATGCAAGACCAGGTGGCCCAACTGGGTGACATGGGCATCGCCGCCGCGCTGCTCAACAGCACGCAGAGCGTGGAGGAACAGCGTTCCGTGATGCGCGCGGCCGCTCAGGGCGCATTCCGATTGCTGTATCTCTCGCCTGAACGGCTCGCCCGGCAAGACACCGTCGCGTGGCTACAATCGGTGCCTCTCGCGTTCTTTGCGATCGACGAAGCGCATTGCATTTCGGAATGGGGACATGAGTTTCGTCCGGAATACCGGCAACTCAGCTCGTTGCGGCGTCATTTCCCTGAAAAGCCGATCGCGGCGTTTACGGCCAGCGCGACGCAGCGGGTCCGGCACGATATCCTGGATCAGCTTCAACTCCGGCAACCGCACAAGTACATTGCGAGCTTTCATCGGGCCAACTTACGGTACATCGTCCACCAATGCGAGAAGGGGACGCATCCCAGCCGCCTGTTGTCGGCAGTCCGCGCGTATGCTGGTGAGAGCGTAATCGTCTATTCCCCCACGATTGCCGGCGTCGATCGCCTGGTGGACTTCCTGGCCGAACGCGACATTGCCGCAGTGCCATATCACGGGCAGATGGAGCCCGCCGTCCGCCGCCGCAATCAAGAGCGCTGGATGAACGATGAGGTGCGTGTGCTGGTGGGCACGATTGCCTTTGGCCTCGGCATCAATAAACCCGCGGTGCGCGCAGTGATTCACACCTCGCTTCCCAAATCGATCGAGCAGTATTATCAGGAAGCGGGACGCGCCGGACGTGACGGGCTTCCTGCCGATTGCCTGCTCTTCTGGCGGCCTAAGGACGCGGGGCTACTGGCGTACTTCATCGAGCAACTCAACGATCGCGACGAGCAACAGCGGGCCTGGGAGCGTTATCACTCCGTACGCAGATTCGCGGAGGCCGGTGTCTGCCGCCATTTGCAGATTTGCCAGCACTTCGGACAGACACCCAAGTGGCAGCGCTGCGAGATGTGCGATGTGTGCGGAAATATTCCCGATTGGCTCAAGGAGAAGCCGGAAGAGGCGCTGGCGGTCAAGAAGAAGCTGACGCCGGACGCGGGCACGGCCCCAGGCGATCGTGCCCTGGTCGAGTATTTCAAGGAGTGGCGCCGCCGTACCGCTCAGGCCGCGGCGGTCCCGGCCTATGTGGTGATGAGCGATTCCACGTTGGAGGATCTTTGCCGGCGGAAACCCGCGAGTGTGGCGGAATTGCTAACTGTCAGCGGTATCGGTGAACGCAAGGCGGAACTGTACGCCGATGGGATCTTTGCGGCTTTCAATGCCTTTCAGGACGGCGCTCGCGCGACATTCCGGGAATCCGCACAGATCTCGCCGGGCGAGGAGACCCTACGGCTCCTGAACGAAGGCAAAACGCTTGAGGAGATCGCCCAAATCCGCGGCCGTCAACTTTCGACGGTGATCAAAACCATCGCCGACTTAGTCGAGGCCGGAACACTCGAGTATCGGAAAGAGTGGGTTGGAGAGGAGGCCCATCGAGTGACGGAGGAAGCAGTCCGCCGTCTCGGCCATGAGCGGTTGAGACCGATCCATGAGGCGATATCGCCCGAAATCACCTACGATCAGATTCGATTGGTGGTGGCGTATGTGCGCCGGGCGCAGGCTATACAGCCAACACAGCCTCAGATGAACATCTCTTCGTCTTGAGTGGCGGAATCGACGGAGTACTTGCGCGGCTTCCCGACGAAGGTAGATACGGCGGCCGAAATACCGGCCGCAATGCCATTCATCTCGAGGACCGGGCGCATAACGCTGCGCTTCACGGCGTCGCTGACCTGCTCGACCTGCTCCACCGTATTCTCCACGGTGTGATCGATCTGTTCCAGCCGATTGCGTGCCCGCTCGCCCGCGTCCTGGAGCAGCTCGCCGAGCTTCTCGACCTGCTCCCGTCCGGAGTGCGAGATCGCCACAACTTCGCTCGAAACCTCTTTGATACGGGGTCGGGCGTCTTCGACGATGTGATTGGCGTTCGCGACCACCTTGCTGGCCTGCTCGACTACGTCGCCCAGCTTCTGCACGAGCGGGCCGACCTTTTCAAACGCCTCACCGGCTTTATCTGCCATCGGCCCAATCTTGCGTAGGGCCGGAGCAACCTCGTCCACGACCGGTCCCACCTTGGCGGCGACTCGCCCAATCTCGTCGATTACCGGTTCCGCGCGGCGAGCCAGGGGTTCCGCTCGGTGCTCGAGGATGCGCACCAGCCGAAACATGCCATAAACGAGGAAGGCCTGCACAATGGTTCCCAGGCAGGCCAATCCGACTCCTACCGCTACGATGATGCGAAAGACTGCGTCAGTCATTCGAGAGAAATCCTGCGGTCTTAGTCTCTTTATCGAAAGCCAGTGCGTTAAGACGAGGCTTGTTGGCCGACGGTGTCACGATAGGCCTGTTTGCCCGCCTCGACTGCATCCGCAAGATTGTCTTTCTGGCGGCCGAGCATTTCCTTGCCCTTGTCCACCCATTCCGAAGCCGTCTGCTTGGCTTCCGTGCCGCGCTGTTTCAGATAATCCGAGCCTTCACCGGCCTTGTTCTTGATCAGTTCGCGAGTTTCGTGCCCTGCTTTCGGCGCGAATAGCATCCCGATCCCGACCCCCACACCCAACCCCAGTAGAAAGCTCGAGAGCCCGTTCTTGTCCATGTGTTTTCTCCTATCTCAATTCGACTTTCGAATCAACGGGAAAGCCTCCGGACCAACCATTTCCAGTATACTCCGCATGAGAGCTCAAACCATGGAAGAACGGAAAGTGCGCCTGTTAGACAGCGAGGCCTTGTGGTCATACGCACTGAAAACCTTGGGCGGCCGGGCGTATTCCATCGGCGAACTGCGCGAGAAACTCAGGCGTCGCGCCGAGCGTGCCGGTGACGTGGATGACATTCTGGCGCGATTGAAGGAACACGGATATCTCGACGACCGACGGTTCGCCGAGGGCTATGCCGCGGCGCGCCTCTCCAACGATCGATTTGGCCGGACACGGGTTCTGCAGGATCTTCGGCAGCATCGCGTCGCGCCGAATCTGGCGGAAACAACCGTGAAGAAGGTTTACGAGAATGTGGATGAGGTGGCGTTGATCGAGGATTGGGTTCGCAAGAAGTATCGGGGTGCGGAGCGCGAGGGGTTGTTTCAGGAGGACAAGGACTTGGCAGCGGCTTACCGACGGCTGGTGCGTGCGGGATTCCGGACGGGAGAGATTGTGAAGGTGCTGAAGCGATTCGCCAAGAATCCCGACTTGCTGGATTCGTTCGAACCCCCGGAGGAAGAGCCGGAAGCGTAGGACGCGGAGACTCATGAATAGCGTCTTGCCCCTTCGTGGTGCGGACTTGGCGGACGCCCGAAGAGTCTCAACAGGGGAGTGTCGAGCCGGCCAAGAGGAGTCTTTGTGTGAACTCCGACTATTCGATCGTTGCTCGTTCGATTCGATCGAGGCGGGGGAAATTGCGATCAAGCCAGGCATTGCCTTCTTCAAACATTGGGCCTTGCTTGCCCGCTCGAATGCCGCCGCCGGAACTTTCGCCATACTCGGAGTTCAAGCGATCCACGACGTCCATGCCGTCGATTACTTTGCCTATGGGGACGAAGGGTTCGGCGTCGTGGGTCACGTGATTGTCGCGGGTATTGATGAAGATCTGCGTGGTGCGGCCGTTTGGAACCGCGAAGGCGTACGCGATGGTGCCGCGCACGTTGGATTCGCGGCGATGCTCGTCGAGCAGCGTCTGGGTACGCCAGAGCTTCGAGATTTCGGGGTCGCCGTTGATGCCGAATTGCGCCCAGCGGTCCTTGATCACGCGGTGGAAGCGCACGTCGTCGTAGTAGCCGGCACGCACCAGGTTGTAAAGGCGATCCACCCCCAGAGGCGCCCAGTCGCGATGGAGTTCGAATACGACGTCGCCTTTGCTGGTGACGAAACGAACCCTGAAGACATCGGGTGCCTTGCGGGTCATCTCCGGAGCGTCTGGCTTCAGCAGCAACGCCCGCTTTTCCGCACTCAACTGCTCCTTGGGCGGGGTGGAGAGCACGCGCTTTTCGGGGAGGCGGGCGAGGTCCAGTGTCTGTCCGCCCTTGATTACCGATCGCACCTTTCGGATGTTGTGGATGTCGGCCAGCGGATCGGCATCCAGGATCACAAGGTCCGCCAGCTTGCCCTTTTCAAGCGTGCCCAGTTCATTGAGCTTGCGGCAGGCGATCGCGCCATTCCTGGTGCCGGACACGATCGCCTGTGCCGGCGTCATGCCGAGTTCCACCAGGCCTTCGATCGCCATGATGGTGCCGATGCCGTGGCTCTGGTTATCGGGCTTGGCGTCGATTGCGAACTCGGGCGCAGCGGCCCAATAGCTGTCGGTGCCCACGGTGACGGTGGCGCCCGCGCGGATTAGCTTTTGCGCGTTGGTGCGGCGGGTATCCAGGTCGAGTCCGAGATCGGCCGCGCGGCGGCGCTCTTCCACGAAGGTGCGAGGGCGCACAGGCCCTTTCTTGTCGGCCTCCTGCTGCTTCTTCTCGGCCTCCGCTTTGGCCTTCACGTGCTTGTCCCAGGCTTCGCCGGTGATGGTGCTCACGAGCATCGAGCAGATGATGTTGCGCTCGCGGATGAGCGCCGCGAGATCGTCGGGCATTTCGCGCGGAGTCATCAATTCCGGATGCTGGATCAGGTCGATGCCGGCGGCGATCGAGAGGCGCAGTCCCTCGATGGTGGTGGAGTGCGTCTCGGCGGAGCGCCCGCGCTTGTGGGCTTCGTCCACCATGACCTTCTGGGCTTCGGGCGAGAACCCGATGTACGTGGGCTGAGCGAAGTGGCTGGTGCCGCCATATTTCAGGAAGTCGGGGCCCTTATCGAGATACTTGCCGATGGCGACGCGGAGTTCTGCCGGAGTCATGTCGGCCAAGTCCTCGCCGGCTCCCTGCGAGATTGCGTCGTTCATCTCTTCCTGAAAGCGGGTGAGGTCCTTCTGAGGGGTCAAGCTAAAGGTGATGGAGTAAGGTCCGCCCCATCCCACAATGTTGCCGGCGGCGAGGATGCGCGAACCCAGCGAGTCGCCGCGCGCAATCGCATCGCGCACCTGAACGAGCGGCATCAGCATGCCATAGCTATCCCGAACGGTCGTCACCCCGTAGCGCAAGTCGATTTGCGCGGCCTCCAGCACGATCTCGTTTTCGCGCGTGAAGTACTTGGCGAGGGTCTCATAGCGGTCGCGCGCGCCTCCGTATAGCGAGAGATGGACATTCGTGTCGATGAAGCCCGGGACGATGTAACGGCCCGCCCCGTCGATTACGGTGGCGCCTTGCGGAATTTCGACCGACGCCCGAGGACCGATGGCGTTGATCCGTTGTCCCGCGATGACGATCGTCGCATCGCGAAGCGACGGGCCGCCGTTGCCATCGATGAGGGTGCCTCCCACGATAGCCACGTTCTGCGCGGATAAGGGCAGGCTCACCGCGAGCGCCAGAAACACCGCAGGCCCAAGAGGTGAACTACATCCGGTTTTAGTAAACAATGAGGCGATTATAGCCGTTCCAGGCGCGTGTCGGCGTCCCCAAAGCGATCGAGCTTCACACCCATGCGATCCATGATCGACAGGTAGAGGCTGCACATCTTACGCTTGTCTTCACTCTGATCGAGATAGTTTAGCGTGCGTCCGGTTTCGAGAGTGCCGCCGAGCCCTCCGGCGAGCACCAGGGGCAGCCGCATATTGTCGTGTTTGCGGCCGGCCCACATGTTCGAAAGGAACATGAGGCAGGAGTTGTCTAGCACCGTGCCGTTGCCTTCGGGCATGCTGTCGAGCTTGGCAGCCAGATAGGCAAGCTGGCTCAGGTGGAAACGTGCGATGCGCTCGTAGCCTTCGGAAAGATTGTTGTGCGAGGCGCCGTGGTGGCCTTCGCGAACATCCAGGAACGGATAGATCATGGCCGAGAGGTCGCGAACCAGAATCAGCGATGCGACGCGGCTCCGGTCAGTCTGGAAGGCGATGGCGATTATGTCGCACATCAGTTTGGTGTGCTCGCGAAGATCCTCCGGCAGGCCATTGGCGGGGCGTTCCATGGCGAAGGTGGGCTTGTTCTGCTGTTTGGCGGCCTCCTCGGCCTTGTCTTTGCCCTGGCGCATCTTGTCCACGCGCTGCTCCACTTCGCGCACGCTGGTCAGGTACTCGTCCAGCTTGGACTTGTCGCCCGAGCTGACCTTGCGGGTCAAGGCTTCGGCAGAGTCTCTCACTCGGTCGAGAATGCTCATGTTCCGCAGGCTGCCGCGATTCTCAAAGACACTGTCGAAGGCGAGCGACGGATAGACTTCCACGGGAACAGGCGAGTCCGGCGTCTGCCAGGAGATGTGGGAGCTGTAGGCCAGGGAGAAGTTGGTCTCGTGGTAGCCCGTCATGGGTATGTCGCAGGCCAGGACCAGGCTGGGCTGCAGCGTGTCCTGCCCCACGCGATTGGCGATCATCTGGTCGATGGAGATGCCCGAGTGGATGATCGCGCCCTTGGTAATGTGCGCGCCCGAGAGCAGGCTGCCGGTTTGCGCGGGATGAATGCCTTGCCCCGTGGCAGCCTTATTGAAAAGCCCATCGATGACATTGATCTTTTTCTTGAGGGGCTCGAGCACAGACAAAGTCTTGCTGAGCTTCATCTGGTCGCCTTGGCCCTCGGCGCTCCACTGTTCTTCGTTGATGCCGCACCCCATGAACATCACCCCAAAGCGCTTGGGGAACGCGGCGGGCGTCGCGGTGTCGGCGAGTGCGGACAGAGACTGAAGCCATGGCAGAGCCATCGTTACGCCGGCGCCGCGAAGCACGGTACGGCGAGAGATGCGGCGGGCAGAGTTGTCGGTGGGTTGGGGCATTCTTAGTCACCTTTCCTTAAGGGAAGATCGGGCTTTTCATGCGACTCGGGACTGCGTCTGTTCAGAAATTGGGGGCTCGTGACAATCGTCTCCACGAGCGAGTCGAACCGGTAGCCGTTGGCGGGCATGCGCGCTACCATGCGCTGCACCACGAGATCGTCGGACAGAGCGAGAGAACGGCCAAGGCCGTAGGCCAACAGCTTGCGGCTGATGTTATCCAAATAGTCGGCTTGGCGGTGCTCGCGAATGTAAGCTTCTACGCCGGCGAAGCCTTCGCTTTCGACGCCGCCGGGAAGCATCGCTTTGGCGTCGATGGGGCGGCCCGCCAAGTCCTTTGTACGAGACTCGCCAATTGGACCGTAGCCTTCGAACGCCAGGCCGAACACGTCGAAGCGAGCGTGGCACGACGCACAGACCTTGTTCTCGCGATGCTTGGCCAGCATGTCGCGCAAGGGCAGATCGGACTTGGCCTCGTCATTTGGCAATTCGGGAACCACTGCCGGAGGCGGAGGAATCACTTCACCGAGGACCTTTTTCACCAGCCATGCCCCCCGCTTCACAGGACTGGTGCGCAGCCCGGGAGAGTTTTCGGTCAGGAAGACTGCCATCGGCAACAGGCCACCGCGCCCGTACTCGTTGGCATTGTCCACGCGAACCCAATGATCTTCACCGCCCGAAACTTCGGGCATGCCGTAGTGCTTCGCCAGAGACGGATTCACGAAGGTGTAGTTACCGTAAATCATGTCGAGCACCGAACGGTTGTGTTGGATCATGTCCTCAATCAACGCAATCGGCTCTTCGAACATGGCTTCGCGAAGATCGTTGGTGAAGCTGGGGAAGCGGTCGCGGTCCACCGAGTTCTGGGTTTCGAAATGCCGGAAATCGAGCCAATTGCCGCCGAACTCGGTGGCCATCCCGCGCGATTTCGGATCCTTCAGCATGCGCCGCGTCTGTGCCAGCAGCACGTCCGGCCGGTGCAGGTCGCCCGATGCCGCGTGCGCGAGCAGTTCCTGGTCCGGCATGCTCGACCAGAGGAAATAACTCAGCCGGCTCGCCAGTGCGTATCCCGAAAGGGGATGCACCGCAGCTCCGCCCGAGGTGGCAGACGCGAGGCGGATTGTGCCGCTCTGGTGGGCGTTGTCGCCGGTGTCGAGCAAGTCGATGCGGTAGCAGAAGTACGGCGACATCAAGACGCTCACGATCGACTCGCGGATGGCATCTTCGTGCGAAAGGCCGTCCTTGTCGCGAAGCTGGCGGTAGTAGGCGAGGATGTCGTCGTGCTCCGCCTTGGTGAGCGGCCGGCGGTAGGCACGCCCGGCGAACTTCAGCAGAGCATCCAGATGATGAGGCTCCGCCTCGGCGTGTAGCCGCTCCATGCGCCGCAGAATGTCGTTGACCCACTGGAAGTGATCTTTGAACGCTTGAACGGCGACCGGATTCTTCGCGGCTTCGGCCTTAGCGATGTAGGCATCGCGCAATCCGAAAATGACGGCTTCATCGGTCACCTTATGATCCAGGGGACGCGGCCTGCCGGACTCGGCGCCCTTTCCGTCGACTTCGCCGCTCTGGTTGAAATAATACTGGTCCCAGGTGCGTTCGGTGTGCGCCGCGATGAAATCGAACTCGTCCCAGAGGCGATCGAGTTCCTTCTTACCCTTTTCGTCGAGAATCAGTTCCTGGAGCGGCGTGTCGTCGCGCCAGTACCCCATCACATTGTGATAGCCGGCGCTCAGCAGGCGGCCTTTGTCTTCGGAATCGTCAGGGAAGTAGCGGCCGCGTTCCTTTACGTAGAAGGCGTCGGGAAAGACATTCGCGAGTCGCGCGAACGAAGCCTCGTAGCGGGGGCGTTCCGCCGCGGGGACGATCAGATCAGGATCGCCGGCACGCGCCTTAGCGGTGACGGCAGCCCAGCGAGGTGCGGCCTCCTGATGCAATCCGGGAAAGCGCGGAATGGTGGGGAGAACGGTTTGTTCGGGATCCGTGTCGTTGCGCAGGTCGGCGCGATCGAAATCCCGGCGGTGAGAATTGAATTCGCGATATTTCCAGTTCAACAGGGGCTGCGAGCCTGCAGGGATTCCGCGCACCACCGGTGCGGCGAACTGCATGGCGGTGTGATTTCGGATCCGTACCACGAAGTCGCGCATCTCTACGCATTTCGCGCGCAACACACCGTCGGGATCGGACGGGGGCGGCAAAGCACGCCACATCGACTGAAGCTTGGCGATTGGTCCCACTTCTTTTTTGGCGGCGTCTGCGGGTTCTTCCAGAATCTGCCAGACCATGGACAAATACTTCGGGCTGACCTTATTTTCCGCAGCCACGCCAGAGAGCGTCAGAGCCGGCTTTCCAAGCGCCGCGCGGTGCTTGTACCGCCAGGCCGCCTGGAAGTAGTCGGCGAAATCGGTGGGCTGGCGCTGATAGAAGTCCACGATTCGTTTGATCGCGTATTTATCGCGATCGGTCTCCACGAGCATGGGGTGAGGGGCGAAATCGATCCCGTCCGGCGTCAGCACCATGTGATCGCCCACTTCGCGCGCGGCCTGCAAGTACTTATTAAGGAGGGACGGCGACATGGTCAGCGATTCGCCGGTATTGTCGAAGCCGGCTTGGTTGGCGGGGTCTACCGGGAATTCGCGCGCCGGGCGAATGTCGACACCGGTAAGGTCGCGAATGGTGTAATCGTACTCGGCGTTACTGAGGCGCCGCGCCAGGACCACGCCCGGGTCGCCCGCGTTCTTGCGGGCTTCGGACATCCGCATTGCCTTGATCCATTCGATCACCTGCTGGCGCGCCTCGTCAGGCGGCTGCGGCATGGGGGAAGGCGGCATCTGTTTGGCGGTCAGCTTGTCGCTCACCAACGACCAGCGCGGGTGATCGCGCACGACCGATTCGACGGTGGTGTAGGCTTTCAGATCGAACTGCGCCGCGGCAGACGCCCCGCTGTGGCAGCCAACGCAATATTTATCGATAAAAGGCCGAACGGTATGGCTAAATTGTTGTTCGACGGCAGAAGTGGCAGCACCGGCGGAGGGGATCGCGAAGAGGGCGATCAGACCGGGTGCCAGACGCATAATCCTGGGGATAGCGCGGCGTGGCATCTCTGAGTTGTCCAGACAGTCTCGACTGCAAGAATTATACAAATGTGTCGAGTTCCTCTGCAATGGCCATAGCGGACCAAGTCGGCAGAGGCGGCGTCCCCGGGGGTATCTTTTCGGACCTCGTCATGCGCGTATTTATGTAGTAGGAGGAACGCAGTCGCAGTTCGTTCGCTGTGAATAGTGCGCTGGTGGATGCTGGCGCACACTTGTGCCGGTCATGATGGATCAGAGTCCGTCCGCGCCGCTACCGCTCCCAACAGGCCTTCAGTTTCAGCGCAATTCCGAGAATTTATGCCGGTTCCGAAGTTTAATTAGAAATAATTAGAAACGGAGTTGGAGTTAACGCCTCGGACTTAGTGGCCCCCCCCGAAAAGTCTCGACACGAGTGTCGAGACTGCAGAGAAGAGTCTCTGCGCCACGTCTGCTTCCACCAATTAACTTACAGGAAGGAGCCCACCGGTGTCGAGATAGGTAGCGGGGCGTCAGTCCGAACTGACGGACAAATAGCCGCGCCAATGTTACTCTGATCCTGGAATGCCGCGCACCAGTGGAATTGGCTTGGCCGCACTGCCAGCCAAGGGACGTTGATTCACGGAGAGAAATATTTATCCGGCCTACGGCCCGCTAGATGCGAGGCTGCCGTTTGACGCCCCGTGAAATGAGAGAGTACGAATAGGAACCGATACTCTTTCTGCATCGTCTCGGAATGCGAGTCAGGGGCTCTGGAAACCGCAGTTGCATCTACCCGACAAACGCGTTGGGAGGCACGAAGAGCGAACTGAGTCCCGTGATTAATCTGCGGAGCCGCCACCGATCGGACTCCAGCGTGTTGTCGATTTCGACTTCCGAGCCGCGAAATAGGACGAGGGTACGCGACAGCCAATAGACCAGAAGTCCGGAGCTGACAAAAATGATAGTCTCCGAGAGCCAGTCGGTCATTTGACCTATGATAACCCCATCCACTTGACCCTTGCACAGAATATTTCCCTCCCTCCTCCTGTCCGGGTAAACTAGCTCTACGGGGGAACATGCGACTTCTTGCCATTCTGCTTCTCGCTTTCCCGTTCGCTGCCCACGCATGGGACGCGAACGACGATCTGCTCTCGGCGTCGCGGGCCGGAGATTTGACCGCCGTCAAGGCAGCGCTCGATAAAGGCGCGGGCGTCGAGGCCAAGACGCCTTACGGACAGACTCCGCTCTACCTGGCCGCCATGAATGGGCACGAGGAAGTGGTCCGGTTTTTGCTCGACAAGGGTGCATCCACCGACATCAAGGACACCTTCTACAAAGCCTCGATACTGGATTTCGTGATCCAGAGGAAGCATTGGGGTATCGCGAAACTGCTGGCGGCGAAGACCACCAAGCCCGATGAAACGCTCTCCGACGTCGCCGACTCCGGCCGCGCGGAACTGGTGCAAGCGGTATTGGACGCCGGCAAGCCCAGCCAAAAAGCGTTGGACGAGGCGTATGCGGGCGCGCTGGAGAAGAAACAGGCTGAGGTGGCCGCCCTGCTCAAGAAGGCGGGCGCACAGGAGCCTCCGCCGCCGGTTACCGTGGACGCCGCGGTTCTTCAGTCCTACGTGGGGAGTTTCAGGTCGGACCAACTTCCTGTGGAAGTGAAGATCTCGATCAAGGAAGGTGTTTTGTACCTGCAGGCCTCCGGTCAGCAGGAACTGGCCACCAAAACGTTGAGCGCCACGCGGTTCGCATTTGTACCCGCACGGCTTGAGATCGAATTTGACTCGGCGGACTCCTTCACGCTGAAACAGGGTGGTGCCAGCTTCAAGTTCAAGAAAACGGTGTCGAAATGATTTTCTCTCGTAAGTTCGCGAAGTTGCTCGGGACTGTCGTAACCGTCGTTGCGGTGTGCGCCGCCGCAGAGGGTGATTGGCCCCAGTTCCGTGGTCCTTCCGGTTCCGGCGTCGGAACCGGGCAGCACCCGCCGATTCAGTGGGACGCCACCAAAGGCACAAATATCCTGTGGAGCGCCGAGATCCCGGGGCTGGCTAATTCTTCGCCGGTGGTATGGGGGGATCGGATTTTCGTCACCACCGCGATTTCCAGCGACCCCAAACAGACCTTTCGCACCGGACTCTACGGCGACACCGATTCCGTAGGCGATCGCAGCGCTCACCAGTGGAAGGTGATGGCGTTAGACAAGAAGAACGGCAAGGTGCTTTGGGATCAACTGGCATACCAGGGGATACCCAAGACCAAGCGCCATCCGAAGTCCTCGCAGGCATCTCCGACCCCGGTCACGGACGGCAAAGTCGTGATTGCCTACTTTGGATCGGAGGGGCTGGTGGCCTACTCGGTCGAGGGCAAGTTGCTATGGAAGAAGGATCTCGGTCTGCAGAACGCCGGATGGTTCTTCGATCCCGACTCGGAATGGGGCGCGGCCAGCTCTCCGGTCATCTACAAGAACATGGTGATCGTGCAGTGCGATCGTCAGAAGGACTCGTTCGTGGCCGCGTTCGACCTGAAGGACGGCAAGGAGATCTGGCGCACCAGCCGTGCGGAAATCCCCGCCTGGGGCACGCCAACCCTCGTCCCAGGCAACGGCAAAACGGAATTGGTAACCAACGGGACGAAAGCGATTCGCGGCTATGACGCCGACACCGGCAAGGAGCTTTGGACGCTCGGTCCGAATTCGGAAATCACCTGCACCACGCCGGTTTTCGCCAATGGCCTCATCTTTGTGACTGCGGGCTATCCGCCCGTGCAGCCGATCTATGCGATCAAGATCGGTTCCACGGGCGACCTGACGTTGAAACCCGGGCAGGAGTCAAGCGATGCAATTGCCTGGAGTAAGAAGAGCGGTGGTTCGTATTTGCCTTCGCCGATCGTCTACGATGGCCTGCTCTACCTCATCAACAATAATGGCGTGATGACAGTCTATGACGCGAAGAGCGGCAATCGTGCCTACCAGCAGCGCGTCGGGACCGGTGTTTCCTTCGTGGCGTCGCCGATTGTGGGGGCAGGGAAGATCTATGCCGCGAGCGAAGACGGCGACATCTTCGTGATCAAGGCGGGGGATAAGTTCGAACAGCTCGCCAAGAATCCCATGGGCGAGCCGATTCTGGCGAGTCCGGCGCTTGCAGGCGATCTGCTGATTGTGCGGAGCGCGCGGCATTTGTTCGCGATCGCGGAGGCTCCCGCGAAATAGCGGGTCGCTCCCTTCACACCGCATCGAAGGCCGCCACTTCTGTCCTTCCGCTCACTTTGGGGTATCTCACGGCTCGCTAAGTTGTTGCAAGCAGGGGAGAATCGGCGACCCGCGCGCGTTCAGCAGCGGTGTTCGACATTTCCGCAGGTTGGCAGGGCAGGTGGTTTAGTCTTTCTGAATCATCACCTCTGTGGACCTCACAACCACGTGTACCACGTCGCCCGGTTTGAGGCCCAGTTCCTCGACGCTCTGCCGGGTAATCACGCTCTCCAGAAGATGCTCGCCTACCTTCACGACCACGCGCGCCATGATTTCACCGGTGTGGACTTGTTCCACCATGCCGGGCAACTGATTCCTTGCAGACAGTTTCATATCGGCTATTTCAGCAGAAAAGACGTACCAAACGCAGCAAAACGTCGATCGAGGAACCTTCCTCGGGTAAGATGCGTATCCTTTGATTAGGTCGTCCACGGAACGCGGTGCGCGGCCGTCAGTTTCGATATAATATGGACGCGCGGAAAGTGAGGTGACCGTGCTTTTCTGTTCCATTTGCGGAGCGAGTATACCGGAAGGAGCAGCGTTCTGTGTCACGTGCGGCAATAAGGCGGTACCTGAAGCCGTAGCGGCCGCGGTCGGCGGCCCGGCAGCTCGACAACAACCGGCGGTGGCTCCCGCACCGCAATATGTGCCCGCCCCCCAGCGCCCGCCCGCTCCGGTTGCGCCGCAGCCTCCACCGGCTCCGGTAGCGGCTCCGGCACCGCAATATGTGCCTGCTCCCCAGTGGCCGCCCGCTCCAGTGGCGCCGCAACATCCGCCAGTGCTGGTGTCAGCACCGCACTACGTGCCAGTTCCACCCCGTTCACCGGTGGTGCCCCCGCCTCCAGTGCGGCCGTCCCCCGTCATCACCCAGCCCCCGACCTGGCACGTCTGTTTTGCCACTGGTCAAACCGCGGGACCATTCACTGAAGAGGAAGTCCGCGCGATGATCGCACGGCAGCAGCTCAAAATCACCGATTCCGTGGTGGTTCACGGCGGCAGCACGTGGGTGCCGATCACCCAATCGCCCTTCGCCCCGTTTGTGGCCGGGCAGGCGCAAATGGACCGTCTCGCGTCCAGCACGTGTCCCCGATGCGGCGCCGGGCTGGCGGTGGTCTTTCGCCGATCCACTGCGTCACGAGTACTAATCCTCCTGGGAATCATGACCTTGTGGATCTTCGGTTTCGGATTGGTCGCCCTGATCATTGGCATTGTTCTCGGGCGTGACCGCATCCCCGGGTACGAATGTCCCCGGTGCCGATTTCGCGCCAGTTAGACTACACTAAGCATCAGCACCACCCCGGCACAGGCACGAATTGCCTGTGGTACGCATGAAGATCGCCACATTCAACGTCAACTCCATCCGTCAGCGGCTCCCGATCGTTCTCGACTGGCTCGCCGAGCATCAACCCGACATCATGTGCCTGCAGGAAACCAAGGTGCCCGATCAGGACTTTCCGCTCGAAGCCATTCGCAATGCCGGCTATCACGCCTCCTTTCGCGGAATGAAAGGATACAACGGCGTCGCCACGCTCTCGCGGGAGGAGCCCTCGAAAGTCATTCACGGCCTGCACGAAGGGCCGGATAACGAGGATTTCCGAATCATCCAGACCGTCATCCAAGGCATTCCGATCATTAACAGCTACGTCCCCCAGGGCAGTTCCATCAAATCGGAGAAGTACGTTTACAAACTCGCCTGGTTCCGGCGTCTGCGTGCGTATTTCGACGCGGCGCTTGATCCGACCTTGCCGGCGATCTGGGTAGGCGACCTGAATGTCGCCCCGGAGGAGATCGATGTCTACCATCCGGATCGTCGCATCAATGATCCCGATTTCCACATCGATGCGCGCAATGCATTCAAGGAAACCTTGGCATTCGGCTTCGTCGACGTTTTCCGCAAACTTCATCCGGCCCTCGTTCAATACACCTACTGGGACTACTTTCGGAACGCCTTCGAGCGGGATTTCGGGTGGCGCATCGATCACATTCTCGCGACCGCACCGCTTGCGGAACGCTGTCAGAGGGTCGAGGTCGACCTGACACCCCGACGACTGAAAGGCTGTTCCGACCACACCATCGTCTGGGCCGCGTTTGCCTGACGGAGAATCCGGTGACGCGATTTCGATTCCTGGACTGGATGCGAGGGCTGGCGGTGCTGGTGATGATTCAGTGCCACACCTTCAATTCCTTCGCGAGGCCCGATTTGCGCGAGGGAGGCCAATATCAGCTTTCCCAGTTCATTGGCGGAATGGCGGCACCCCTATTCCTGTTCATGTCGGGAATGACGCTGGCGTTCCAGATGGCCAGTTTGGATCGGCGCGAGCCTCAGGCGGGTCGGCGCTGGCGGTTGACCCTGCGGCGTGCCGCGTACATCCTCGCCGTGGCGTTCGCCTTTCGGATCACCAACTGGCTGTTCAGTCTTCCGCACGCCGATTTCCACGAGATCACCAGGGTGGACATCTTGAATTGCATGGGGGTGGGCCTGATGGTGATGTCCGCGGGAGCTGCGCTGGATGCCACGAGCCGTGCCCGCTTCTCGGTGGCGGCAGGATTCGGAATCGCCGCCGCGTCACCGCTCGTCTCCGCTGCGCCATGGAAACTCGCGCCGGTCTTGCTGCGGGATTACATCGCTCCAGCCACGGACCCGGGCGTTTTCGGCTTCTTTCCCAATGCCGCCTACGTCGCGCTCGGGGTTGCCGCGGGCGTTCTGGTGAAGACCAGCGTCGAGGGGCGATTCGAGCGGCTGATGCAGTGGTTCCTGTTGGCGGGCCTTGCCATCGTGTTCGTGGCGCAGTACTTTGGCAGTTTTCCCTATTCCGTTTACGCCCACGCGAGTTTCTGGGTGGACAGTCCCGCTCTGACTCTGATTCGCGGCGGGACCTCTCTTCTGCTCCTGGCTGGCGCGTATCTCTGGACGGAGTATGGCGCTGGTCAGGGCTGGAGTTGGATCGAGTGCCTGGGACGCAACTCGCTGATGGTGTACTGGGTGCATCTGGCGCTCGTTTATGGAGACTGGACGAAACGCCTGCAGCGACAGTTGACGATTCCGCAGACGGCTTTCGCGACGGCGGCAGTGGTGTTGTTTATGCTGATGCTATCGGCGGCGTGGCTTCGCTGGAAGTCGGCCAGCCGGTCAAGCCTTAGCCTGTTGAACACCCAACCGGCCGGCAAACTGAAGCCTGTTCCACCAGGCGCCTAATTTTCCGTGGGCGACTTCTCGATATGGTCGACAACCACCAGGTCCATCGGCGTTTTCTTCTTATCAAGCTTCAGGCCGTAGTTCTGCACGCTGCGCAGAATCGCGCCTCCTGGCTCCGATGCGTCGTCGGCCGGCGCGCCGCCTGCGTCGCCCGCTCCACCCGGTTTCGAAATGATGAGTCCCGAACCGCGTGTCATGTCCTCCATTGACATCTCGAGCGTGAAGTCGTACTTGCCTTCGATCTCCGTCAGGTCCACCACCGGGCTTGCAAGGTAGCGTGCCAGCATGTCCGCGAAGCCAGACATCGTCTGACCCTTCATCTGCATCTTCATCACGTTGCCCGGGCTCATAGCCATCCGCCCGGTCCCCATTCCACCGCCCCCCGCCATTCCGCCACCACCACCACCACCGCCTCCGTTCATCGTAAACGTCATGCGCGAGGCACCGTCCGGTTTGCCTCCACCGGGAGCCCCGAGTGCCGTCGACGCTTTGGACTGCGGGCTCGACGGGTCGTCCGGTTCTGACGGCGTCAGTTTCGGCCCACCCTTGCCTACTACCAGCGCGTAGCTGTCGTGGAGTTTCGAATCGTGATGCACCGTCAACTTGAAGCGATCGGCCAGGAGCGACTGGAGCATCTCGGGAACCTGGTCCTTGGTCGTGCCTTCGGGCAGTTTGGCGGAGATATCGAACCGCGTGTTCCCAAGCCAATCCGGCCCACTCACCTGGAAGTCTTTCAATCGATAGGCGGTGCGGATGCAGTCTTTCAGGGAGACGTTTTCGTAATCCATCCTGCCCTGGTCGACCCGCATACCCATGCGCATGAATCCGCCCGTCATGGGAGCGGCCGGTTTCACGGAGGCGACTTCAAACTCCAGTTTGGCGCCCGGTACACTTGCGGCGGGCTGCGCAAGCAGCGGTAGAGTCGTGTAAAGTAGCAGGCTTGCGGCGCTAACAGTCGGCTTGATCGGAAAGGTCATCGGCGGTATAACGTCACCACCGGCGACTTTGTGACAAGACGGAATGTCAGGTGACCGGATCGCGAAGAGTGCCAGGCAACGACGGGAATACTGCGTGCCCGTGTCCGCTTCGAATGCGCTCCGCTCTCGGTAGATATAGAGGAGATCTGCACCTGATGATCTGAGAGTGGTGCGAATTTTGCGCTCTCCCGGCGTGGGGATCGGCATGGGTACATCACTTCGGGATACCCCGTGTTCCGGCAAGAACACTCCCTCACGGTCGTGGCTCGTAAGCTACGCAAGTCCGTTCGGGCGATACTTGCGCTTGCGAGCCGCGCGCGTCAGCAAGCGATCATGAATCATCAGGGCGGTGACGCTCCCTCACGGTCGCGGCTCGTTGCGAGCCGCGCGCGGCAGTCGCCAAAAGCCAAACCCTCTGGCAGATCATCGCCCATCAACAAGGCCAGGGCCCTAATAGTTAAAACCAAGGACGGACAAGTGCCGATTTGCGGGGAGCCCACGTTGAAGCGACAACCATCCCACCGTACTGCGTCTCGAGCAATGACAACGCTGCGCTATTTCGGTGTCCTGCCATGATCCAGACACAGCGCGACAAGATCGGACAGATCCGCCTCGCCCACGCACATCACGGTGTCGGCGCCGCCCCAATAGATCTTCACCGTACCGTCAGTCTCAGCGATGGCGCCACAGGTGAACACCACATTGTGCACATATCCCGTAACTTCCCAGGGATCTTGCGGCTGCAAGATCCACGAATCTCCCACTCCGATGATCTTCGCCGGGTCCGCCAGGTCGTGAAGAGCCACGCCCAAGCGGTAGACTGATCCGTCCATCGTTTTGAAAACACCGTGGTAGATGGAGAGCCAACCCTGCTCCGTCCTGATTGGCGGGGCGCCCGGGCCAATTTTCATTTCATCCCAATGATAAGGCTCCGGCCTCATGACCAGTTGGGAATCGCCCCAATATCGCAAGTCGGGAGAATATGAGATCCAAATCGACCATGGCGAGATCTCGGAATGAGGACGATCTAAGCGAGCGTAAAGACCGTCGAACTTCTCGGGAAAAATCACCACGTTGCGGTAGTCGGCCTCGGTGATCAGCGAAAATCTTTCCACCTCCTTGAAGTCCTGAGTCTTCGCCAGCGCGATCCGCACGCCGTTTCGCGAATAGGCGCTGTAAGTGATCAGATACTCGCCATCGATCTTCGTCACGCGCGGATCTTCCACTCCGAACTCTTCGTACGGTGCAAACGGACCTTCCCTGGACGGGGTCAGAAAGGGTTGGGGATCGGCGCTAAAGTGGAAACCATCCTGGCTGCGCGCCAACCCAATGATAGACCTTCCCGTACGAAGATGGGACCGGAAAAGCATGATGTATTCGTGGTCATGCTTTACGACGGCAGCGTTGTGGACCGTCTCTACGGGATAAGGAATATCGGCCTTGGTGAGGATTGGGTTGTAAACGTGGCGTCTGACCATCTCAGGTCTCATGATCGGCTCGCTTCCTGTTCGAAAATTGTCTTGTAGACCCGTTCGTACGCCTTCACCATCGTCTCAATCGAGAAGCGCTCCTCGACGTGCCGATGGCAAGCGTTGCGATCGATCCCCCCAACGTGTTCCAGGGCCCGCACCGCCTCGCGAACGTCATTCACCAGGAAACCAGTACGCCCATCCTCGATGACCTCGCGGCAAGAACCCAGGTCCATGGCGATTACCGGCACTCCAGCCGCATTGGCTTCCGCCAGGACCAGTCCGAAGCGCTCGGGGATTGTATTCAGGTGCAGCAGAGCACTGGCACGGCCGAACAGCGCATTCTTGCCGGCGACGTCCACAGGCCCGATGTAGCGGATCGCGCCATTCAGATGCGGCTCCACCTGGTCGCGGAAGTAGATCGGATCCTGGATGATGCCTGCGATGAGCAGAGGCAACCCGCTGAGACGTGCGACCTCGATTGCCAGGTGAACGCCTTTGTCCGGGTGAATCCGGCCCAGGAAAATCAGTTGATCGCCGCCGCGTTCGCGCAGTGGATAGAGCGTAAGATCAATTCCGTTGTAGACCGTCGCCAGGTAGTTGAGCCCCGCCGCCCGATCGGAGTCGCTGATGGAGACGAAATATCCCTCGCGATACTTGTGATAAGCCGGCATGATCTGGGGGGACGAAAATCCGTGGATGGTCGTCAGCACCGGCGTCTTCACCAGCCGGGTGTAGCACAGGGCCATGAAGTCATAGTGGCTGTGGATCAGGTCGAATTCAGCGGCGTGTTCGAATACTTCGGAAATATGCAGGTATTCGGCGACCTTGGGATCGATGGCGCGATCTTCTTCATATCCGCGATCTACAACGGCGTGCAGGCGAGCTTTGGTCACGGAGTCCCTGGTGGCGAACAAGGTGACATCCCAACCGCGGGAGACGAGTCCTTCGGCGATATTGCCGGCAACAGTCTCCCAAGCGCCGTATTGGCGGGGAGGAGTTCGCCAGGCTACTGGAGCGAGGATCGCGACTCTTTTGCCGGGGATGGTCATTCCATATTTGCCAGCACCTCGGCGAGAGGCACGGTTGCGAAACCTGTGGAGTGATCGGCGCGACCGTAGGGAATGATCAGCTCGCCATTGTGGACGATGGATCCGCAGGTGTAGACAACGTTGGGCACGTAGCCCTCCCGTTCGTCTTCGTTCGGTTTGATCAGGGGTTCGCGCATACGGCCGATTACTTTGCCAGGATCCTCGCGGTCGAGAAGGAACGCGCCGATGCAGTACCGTCGCATGGGGCCGACGCCATGACTGAGCACCAGCCATCCGGCATCGGTCTCGATCGGTGATCCGCAGTTTCCGAGCTGAACGAGTTCCCAAGGAAAAGCGGGTTTGAGGAGGACTTGGCGCTCATTCCAGAAATGGACGTTGTCGGAATACATGAGATAGATGTTCTCGTTGTCCTGGCGGGAGAGCATCGCGTAGAGTCCGCCAATCCGGCGCGGGAACAGCGCCATACCCTTGTTCTCGGCGGCCTCGCCATTCAAGCTGATGAAGCGAAAGTGGAGGAAGTCGGCTGTCTCCACCAGTTCCGGCACTACCACTTTGCCATCGAAGGCGGTGAAGGTGGCATAGTACATGCCACTGCCATCTTCGTTTTGGAAGCGGACGAGGCGGGCATCTTCAATCCCGTTGCGCTGGGAGGGTGTTGCCGGGAACAAGATACGCTGAGACAAATCCTGCTCCGGCTCAAAATGGACCTCGTAGTTAGATCGCGCAAGCATCCAGATCCCCTGCGCGTCGTCTTGATCCACCGGGGCCATTCCATCAGGGAGGCGGAACTGTTCGGTTTGCAAAGCGGAGCGAAGCTCGTCCAGAGAGAACCAATCTCCGAGACGGTACATGACCCGGCGCGTGAATTCACGAACCAGGCCGAGCTCCACCAGTTTCCGGGCGAACAGCTCCTTTTCATAGCTAGGATTCGGAGTCTGACGCGGCTCCGTGAGAAAGCCGCCGGGCGTAAGCACTTCGATCCGGTTATCTCTGTAGATGATTCCCGTGCGAAACGTGATTGACGAAATGTGGCCTTCACCAGTCGCTCGCAAGCTGAGAACGAAACGTAGCGCGCCCGTCGGCAGGCCTGTTTGATCGGGGTGGGAGACGATCGAGGGATTGAACAACGCCGCCGACTCCAGAGAGTATTCGGCCAGGAAATAGGACCCGATCAAGAGGCGCCTCGGCTCCGGAAGGTTCTTCTCGCAACGCAACAATTCGCGGACCTGTTCAAAACGTTCCAGAAATATAGTTCGGATGTTGTGATGCCGTTGGGAGAATTCCGCCGAGACTTCGTCCAGAAGGGTATTGACCTCACTGTCAGGTAGTAACATGATCCTGCCGATGATGTCGGCGACGCGGCGGGAGTCTCCAGGCTGAAAGGGCCTCAGAAGGACCCGTGATTGGTCGGGACTGAGAATTGTTCTGCTTCGTTTGAGATGGATGGGCATTTGGCTTAGCGGCTACTGTGTAACCGCGCTCGGCGTTTTGAAGCTGGTGACTATGCTCTGAGCTAACTGCATTTCCGCCAGGGAGAGCAGGAAGGCCAAGGTGGATTCCGCTCCCTGATTGCCATTGACGCGATCTACATGCAACCCATCGCGGCAACCGCCGGTCCCAGGTGAGTAGAGTTCCAGGCCGAGGTCGTTCCAACCGATAAACCAATCAAAGGCGCGCTGCGCGTGCTCAAACCAGCAGACGTCGGATGTAGCGCGATAGGCTTCCAGACAGGCCGAGACGGTTGCCTGCGCCTCCACGGGCTGCTGATCGAAGGTGGCCCGTGTTCCGCCGCGACGGTAGAAGCCGTTGCTCCCGATCGGCCGGAAATGCCCTTGCTCGGACATTTGCAGGCGGGTAAGCCAGCGAAGCGCCTGCAGGCCGCGGTTGAGCACCCCCGGTTGTCCGGTGGAGTAGCCGCTCGCGATCAGGGCGTGTGCCAGTTTCGCGTTATCGTACGACAACTCGTCCTCAAACCACTGCCATTCCGGTCCCGCTACTGCGTCGAAGCTCTCCATGAGCCGGCACGTGAGTGTCTCGCGGGTCTGCTTGACCATACTGTCACCGCTCAAACGCCGCAGGTATTCGTGGATGCCGATCAGGCCGAAGGCCCACGCCCGCGGCGAGGTGAATTCAGTCAGCACGGGGATCGCCTGTGCGAAAAGCTGGCCGGCCATCATCTGGAAGCTGCGGTACGGAGAACGCCCCACGCCGATCCCCAGGGCCCATAACGCCCTTCCGTGGCAATCTTCCGACCCTCGTTCGTCGAGCCATCGCCGATCGAAACTCAGGTGGTTGTGGAAGCGTCCGGTCTTGAGATCGAAGGCATGATGCAGGAAGGCCGCTGCAGTCGTGGCAAGAGTCCGGGCCAGAGCCGCATCCTCGCCCAACTCATCCAGCAATACGGCCAGGACGAACGCGCGTGCATTGTCGTCGGTGCAATAGCCTTCGGCGAAATTGGGAACACTGAAAACCGCGTGTTGAAACACTCCTGTGGAATCGGTCATCCGTGAAAGGTGATCCAGCTTAACCTGTGGCAGTTCGCGCGGTTTTTGATCGAGTGTCTTGGTGGCAAGAGATTGTCGCGGCCGCGCTGCGGTCTCCAGCCGTGAACAGTCGAAGGCATGCATGTACATCTGGGCCACATTGCTCCAGACCATTTCTCGCCCCATGCGGTACGCGTTCTTGCGAATCGCATGGCGGCGGATATCGTCCCTCAGCAAACCCGTCACCGCGCGAGCGATTGCGGCGGCATCGCCAAACGGCACCAATACTCCGCGGTCGTCTGCAAGCAGTTCGGCAGCATGCCAGTAAGGCGTGGAAATCACCGCTTTGCCGGCTCCAAACGCGTAGGCCAAAGTGCCCGAGGTGATCTGTGCTTCGTTGAGGTACGGCGTGATGTACAAGTCGGCTGCGCCGATGAACTCCTTCAGATTGTCGAGGTCCACGAACTGGTTGTAGAAGATAATGCTTTTCTCGATCTTGTTCTTCTTGGCCAGGATTTCCAGGCTGAGCCGGTAAGCTTCGCCATGCTCGCGCAGTTCGTTCGGGTGAGTGGCGCCGAGGACGATATAGACTACCTCCGGGAACTCCTTCAGGATCTGCGGCAGGGCATTCAGTACATTCTCCACCCCCTTGTTGGGTGAAAGCAGTCCGAAAGTGAGGAGCACCACCCTGCCTTCCACCCCGAACTGGTCCTTGAAGTAGGTCGGATCGACGAAGCCCACGTCGGGAATGCCGTGAGGAATGAGATCGATTTTCGACGGCGGCGCCCGATAAATCTCCTCCAGCATTTGCCGCCCCCGCTCGGACATGACGACCAGGCGGGTAGACAGCGAGGTCAGACCTTCCATCACTCGCCGCTGGTCCGCGTTCGGTTCACGCAGAACCGTATGAAGGGTCGTCACGATGGGCATTCGGAGTTCGCGCAAGAGGGCCAGGATGTGGCCGCCGGCCGGTCCGCCGAAGATGCCGAATTCATGTTGCAGGCAGACGACATCCACGTTGCTGATATTGAGGAAATCCGCCGCGCGCAAATAAGATGACAGATCCTGCTCCTCAATCTCGAAACGAACCACGTCCGGGTAGTCGTAGCCGCCGGGGATGTCATTCACCGATACGGCCAGGCACTGGCTTTGGGGATAGGCGCCCTGAACGGCGGCCAGCAAATCAGTCGTGAACGTGGCAATGCCGCACTTGCGCGGCAAATGGTCACCAACAAACGCGATCTTGCGGATTTTATTGATGTCTTTCATGGAATCCTTTCAGCTCTCACGATGAATCTCCTGGGAGCGGAACCGATGAAGTTGAATGGATAGCAAGTCACCAGAATGAGGTTCTGGTTGGCGCCAGGTTCGAGCACGCCGACATCGGTGGGGCTGACTACAGCGGTGGACACCACGCGATACCGGTACTCACCGGCTGGCGTGGTGAGGCTGACCAGGTCGTTCTCCCGGATGTTTCGGAGCGGCCGGAACAGCGTGTCGCGGTGCGCCGCAATGCCAACATTCCCCGGTTGTCCCGGCAACGCCGTGCCGGCGATGTGGCCCACCGCCCGCCGGAGCACGCTTCCGTTGGTACCTTCCATGACCATTAGCGACATGGCGAGACGGGGGATCGTAATCCGCCCAATCAGGCCCCCTTCTGCGATCTGTGCGGGGATTTTCGTGGAGACAGGGAAGACGGCGGGAGTTGCCGCACTGCTCGTCTCCAGCTTGCGGGCATTCAGGAGTTGTTCCAGTCGACGGCTCTCCCGATTCTGGAAGGTCCAGCCGTCCACGAGGACGAACCCGCAATATCCGAGTGCGGACACCGCCAGCGCAACGAGCATTCGCTGCGTCCATTTCACCAAGCGTGTCACCGCCCCTTGGTCCACCCGGACTCTCATTTATCTGGATCATCCTTTACCGGTGCGCGCTCCCTGGCCGCGATGTAGCCGGAGCGGGTGCGCACGATAAGCTTCGTCCTGTCCGCGGCTTGAGCGACCACGTGTATGGCGCGATAGGCGCCGGGGGGGGCCGCCTGGTTGGGCACGTAACCCAAGGTGTATTGATGTCTGATGTCGTGTGCAATGCTCTTGCAGATCGATACGACTTCACCCGGTTGGCCGGGGAAGAATGCCTCTCCGCCGGTCGCCACAGCCAGACGGCGAAGGACCGCCGGATTCCGGTCCGCATCCCCATCGTCGAAGATGCCAACCGTGTACATCTGGGTGGTGGATTCCGCCGCGGTCTTCACAACCTCTTCCAGACTGTGCTTGCTGGCATTGTCGCCGCCATCGCTGATAATGATGAGCACTTTCTTGTCGCGGTTGCCGGACTGCAAACGCCGTTGCGCCACCAGAACCGCATCGTAGAGGGCGGTCTGTCCGGTAGCCGGCGCGGTGGAAATGGCGCGCGCGAGTTCATCGGAACGGTTGGTGAAGGGGATTTCTTCGGGCAAACCCATGCTGACCTTCTCATTGAAATTGACGACGAACATTTCGTCCTGCGTGCTGCTGGCCTGAGCGAAGGTCGCGGCGGCCGCCATCACCTCCGGCAGTTTGGGCCGCATGCTGCCGCTATGATCGACCACCAATCCGACGGTCACCGGCGTGTCCTCGTGCCGGAACAGGTGGATGGTCTGGCGGACACCGTCCTCGTAGATCTCAAAATCCTGCTCGCGCAAATCCGGCGCAAGCCTGCCCTTCCGATCCCTAACCGTGGCCTGCAAGACTACAAGGTCAACGTTCACCGAAATTCGGTGATCTGTCAGTTCCTGGGGTGCGGACGAGCGGGAAGAGGCAATGAGCAGGAGCGGGAGAGCGATAGCGCCGTGGAGTCGATACATTACGGTGAACCTCAAGACGCCAGGATCCGGCGATACTCCGGCTGCCACATGGCATCCTGCACCTGTTGCACGATATCGTCGCATTCAGCTCGGGCCAGGCCTTCCATCACCGCCGCCTCGCCCACAGCCGCCGCCACTGTCGCAGACACGCTACGTAAATCGTCCACGTGGGGGAGCAGCGACGCGCCGGGATGCCGGACAGTGACCAGACTGGATACGGCGCTCGCTGCCGCGGCCAACATACCTTCGCTGATTCTGCTGGCTCGGGTGACGATTGCGCCGAGAGCCAGGCCGGGGTACAGCATGGCGTTATTCAGTTGGCCAATTACATAGGTCACGCCCTTGTGCGTGACCGGGCCAAAGGCGCTGCCGGTTGCGATCAGGGCGTGTCCGTCGGTCCATGCGATCAGATCTGCCGGATTCGCTTCTGAGCGCGCCCGGGGCTGACAAAGCGGGAAGATGATCGGCCGCTCGGTATCCGCGGCCATTTCCCGAATAATGGCTTCGGTGAAACTCCCGCCGACCGTCGATGCGCCGACCAGCATCGTCGGCTTCACCCGATGCACAACTTCAGCCAAGCCTATACCATTGGCATCATGCTTCCAGTTGCTGCTTTCAGCGGCCGGGCGCGCGTAGGTGGCTTGATCTTCGCGAATTTCACCCAGCATAGCGGTGGTGAGCAGGCCCTGCCGGTCCACACACCAAAAACGCCTCGCCGCATCGTCGGCGGAGAGGCCTTCGCGCACCATCGCGCCGCGAAGTTGGTCGGCGCACCCAATCCCTGCGGTGCCGGCTCCGAAGATGACAATCTTCTGGTGGCGCAGAGGCGTGCCGCAGACGCGGATGGCGGAGATCGCAGCGGCCAGTGTGATCGCTCCAGTCCCCTGCATATCGTCGTTGAACGTACAAGTCACATCGCGGTATTTGTCAAGAATGCGGCGTCCGTTGCGCGGCGCGAAGTCTTCCCACTGCAGCACCGCCTGCGGGAATCGCCTGGTCACGGTTTCAAAATAAGCCTGGATGAAGGCGTCGTAAGCCTCTCCCCGCACCCTATGGTGCCGGTTCCCAATGTAGGTCGGATCCTCCAGGAGGCTCTCGCGATTGGTTCCCACGTCGAGCATCACCGGAATCACTCTGGCCGGATCGATTCCGCCTGCTGCCGTATAGACTGCCAGCTTGCCGATGGGTATTTCGATACCTCCCAGGCCCCAATCACCGATACCGAGCACTTGCTCCGCATCGGTAGCCAGAATCAGGTCGATATCGCCTGCGCCTGCGCCCAGGCTGTCAAACGCTTCATCCATCGCCCCGGCATGATCAATGGATAAATATACGCCTCGCGGGCGGCGGCACTCGTGATGATACTGCTCCATGGCCATTCCAACGGTGAGATCGTTGACTATCGGGATCATCTCACGCAGGTGCTCGGAGAACAGTTTGTAAAACAATACTTCGTTGCGGTCGTGAAGGGCCGTCAGGAAGATGTTCTTGCTCAGCGGATCGGGCCGGCGTTCGTATTGGATGTAGGCGCGTTTTACCTGCGCTTCCAAAGTGCTGATGTCCGGCGGGAGGAGGCCCCTGAGGCCCAGCGCCACGCGTTCTTCCGCCGTGAAGGCGGTCCCCTTGTTCAGAACGGGCGAGTTGAGTACCGCCATCCCACGGGCTGTGGTCTGATTACAACTCCCGCTATCGTGTTGGCGCTTGGTGGCGGCCGCCAGTATCGGAATCACTCTCTGTCGCATACGGCTTACTCCTGGCCCACGGGGATGAAACGGCCGACGCGGCGCACCAAAGTCTGGCGCGCCGCGGAAACCGATCAGAAACACTTTCTACTGAATGCGCCTGACTATCGGACGGAGGGCAAAAGCTCCGGCGAGAGCCATCAGGCCCAGGAGCCCGACCAGCGGCAATGTGCTCGCAGTGGCTGGCAGGGTGCTCGCGGTGGCTGGCACTGTCCGGTTGGCCGTCATGGCTGCTTCGGGTTCCGCCGGTGGCGGCGTGACCACTTCAGCCAACTGGACTTGCTCGCCGCTAGGCCGGATAGCCATGATCGGCGCACGTTTCATTTGAAACACGATCGGCTCAGCCGCCAACTTTTCAGGCTCGACGACTTCAAGAGGAATCTCGGCGGGCGTAAAGAGAACGGCTGTATTGGTGGTCTTGGCCAGCGCCATTGCCTTCTCCTTCGGATAGACGAATTCTTCGCCCCAGTTTCTGCCCGGATAGAACCAGGCGCGCAGAGCTTCCGGCTCGCCAGCCGGTCTTTCCCGGAACGTGACAACGGTTTTGTCGGTGGCCTTCAGCCGGTAGTTCGGAATCGCCAGGATGGTGGCGTAGACGGTCTTTTCGTCCTGGCTGAAGATCTGCACAATGTGGCGGTCCGATTGTGACGCCAGTATCTTGAACACATAAGTGCCGGCAGGCAATACGCCCCACCCGGCGAGATGAACACCCGGAATCTCCACAGGGCCGCTAAAGGTGATCACGGTTTTTCTGTCCCAGGCGTCGGCTTTGACATTCGATGCGAGTACCGCGCCGATCAGCGCTACGCAGCTCACAGTAGTGATTGCTTTCATTCGGTTCATGCCTCCTCCAATGGCATTTCAGGCACCACCTCCGCCAACTCACGAGCAGCCAATAGATACAGCGATCCACAAGCCTGCAGCACCAGGCATGCTGACCTTATCGCGTCATGTGACCGGTGGCGGTCAGTTCCGTGACCGTGCAGCTTCTGAATCGCCTCAGATCCGTATTTCCACCTCCGGCCAGCAACGTGCCATTACGTCATCAGAAAAGGAAACGAATCGTGAAAGCAAAACTGATCATATTCATGTTGTTGGCTGCGGGAGCTGCCTTCGCTCAGATTTCGGTAGGAATTCGAATCGGCGCGCCACCTCCACCGCGGGTCGTCCGGGTCCAGCCGCGAAGCCCCGGTGCCGACTATTCCTGGATCGCCGGGTATTGGTATCCGGAAGGGGGCCACTATAAATGGCACGACGGATACTGGACTCGCCCCGCGTACGCGGGTGCGCATTGGGTAGAGCCGCATCATGACGGACAGCAGTATTTCGCCGGCTATTGGGACGGAGAGCACGGGCAGGTCGCACACGATCATCATTGGGATAAAGACCACGATCGTAACCGGGATTACAACCGTAAGTAGAAATGTTGCGGGGCAGGGAGGCGCCGGCGCGACTTGCCGGCGTCTGATTTCAGCAGGTGGAAGGTTCCGGGTCAGTGGGAATTTACAAGCCACTCCTTCCTGGATTTCACGATTTAGCAAATGATGGCCCGCACATCATCTAGCGGGGAGAGCATTTAACAGGGGTATCGGACGGCCTGACGTTCTGCGCGTTGGAGGCGAATGATTCAACTGCGAAACAGCTGGGGCGGGGTCTCATTACAGGCAGGACAGTGGCGGGGGTTGCGCGCAGCCCGGAACGTGGCAGGGGCAGGATTGCCGGGAATACCAGACGAATCGTCTGGGCTGCGCTCTACAAGCCATCAGATCGCAGTTATCGCCCGAGCTTGAAGCTCGACACGGAGGCCCACATTCCCGTAGCCTGAAGCAGCCACACGCAAACCACGACCACAACCACGACGTTCAGAATTGTTTTTATGCTGGAGGCCATCGGCACGTAGCGGTTGATCAGATGCAGCGCCACTCCGACAATGACCAGTATCACGACAAGATTGAGTAAAGGCATTTTGTGTTCCCTCTAATCCGGATCAGTGCAATTCACTCCCCATCGCAAGAAAGCCGCGGATTCTGCGCCCGCAGGCGAAAACACCGTGGACGCCGCATCGGGAAGTGACCAGATGCGGTCACATGACCCCGCACGGTCGGATTTCTGGCCGATTTCGCCTGGCTCCGGACGTTGCCGCCGTCCGGAACAAAGCAGTTCGTGGAGGTTTTCGGGAGTGGATGCCGGAATGCGCTTGGTGGAAGCATGAATTGGAATCTTTACGGCAAGCGCAAGTCGAAACAACTGGCGAGCTCCGCCAACCAACCCTGGGACGGAATCACTCAGGAACGGCACTCGCGGTTTCTGCTGACTCGGCACCTGATCAAGTGGATGTCGATTCCTGCGCTGCTGGTGCTCTCGATGTTCTCGTATCCCGCATCCAGGTATGAGCCGTGGTTCGCGGCGCTTGTGATCGTTGCCGCCCTGGTCTTCATCCACCAAGCGGTTCGTTCGGGCGAGTATTCCCGAGCGGTGGCGTTGATTGCGGTGGTTGTGGCGCTGAGCCCGCTATTCCTGGTTGTGAAGATTTTCCTGGTGATGGGAGTCGTCTGCATCATGACGGGTGCGGCCCTGTTCACGGTGTTCCGCGCTCACCCCGTCACGGTTTAATGAAACTCTTCTGCTGAGGCTGCGACGATACGAACCCTTCTTATGATGAACCTGCCGATAGCCGCACTCCTGGTGACGATCCCGGCTGCCGCAACTGCCCAATCCCTTGACCCGTTGGGTGTCACGGACAAATTGCGGTTTCATGCCGAGGCTACCTTCGGGCCCTTGGCGATCGCAGGCGCCGCCGCGTACGCCGGAGCATTGCAGGAATTCGACGCGCCCAGGGAGTGGGGGCAAGGAGGCAGAGCCTATGCGAAACGCGTGGAGTCCACAGAAGGCGCCTGGGCCATTCACGGCGCGCTGGCTTTCGGTTTGGATTCCACGCTTCATCAGGATCCGCGCTACTATCGATCGCTTCGCACAGGCTTCTGGCGCCGCACGGGACACGCGCTCCGAGGGACCATCCTGACGCGCACCGACACAGGTGGCGAGACTCTGTCCACGTGGCGCATCGGCAGCGCTTATGGCTCCGCGTTCCTCTCGAATCTCTGGTATCCCGATCGGCTGAATACGCCCAGGCTCGGATTTATCCAGGGCTCAGTAGGGCTCGGATTCGGTCTGGCCGGCAACCTGGGCACGGAGTTTTGGCCGGATATCAAGCGAAAGGTGTTCCGTAAAAAATGACCGTCCAGCGCGCCATCAGCCGGGCATTGACGCTCTTCTCCCTCGGGGTCGTGTTATCAGGCTGGAATGCCTACTCGTATTCGGTGTTGACCCACGAAGCCATCGTCGACTCCACGTGGGACAGCGGGATCAGGCCGCTTCTCTTGAAGCGTTTCCCAACGGCCACCGCGGATGAGTTAAGGCAAGCGCACGCCTACGCATACGGCGGGTGCATCATTCAGGACCTTGGCTATTATCCCTTTGGCAGTAAGTTCTACAGCGACCTGACACACTACGTCCGCAGCGGCGACTTCATCCTCAGCCTGATCCGGGAGTCTCAGGACTTGGACGAGTACGCCTTCGCGCTTGGCGCCTTGGCGCACTATGCGGCGGACAACGATGGCCACCGGATGGCCACCAACCTGTCGGTGCCGCAGCTCTATCCCAAGCTCCGTTTGAAATTCGGCGACTCCGTCACCTACGCGGACGACCCGTTCTCGCATAGCAAGACCGAATTTGGATTCGATGTGTTCCAGGCGGCGAAGAGCCGATACGCTCCGGATGCCTACAAAGAGTTCATCGGTTTCCAAGTCGCCAAACCGGTGCTGGAGCGGGCCTTTCAAGATACCTATGGCATGCGGATCGAACAGGTTTTCCTGAACCTTGACCTCGCGATCGGTTCGTACCGGCGCGCCGTGGGCACGATCCTGCCGGCTTTGACCCGAGTCGCGTGGCAGATTAAGGGGCAGGACATCCGCAAGGACGCCCCGGGTATCACTCGCAGAAAATTCCTCTACAATCTTTCGCGCTCCAGCTACGAGAAGAACTGGGGCTCGACCTATCAGAAGCCGGGCATCCGGTCCAAAATGCTGGCCGGAGTCTTTCGCGTCATCCCCCGGGCCGGCCCATTCAAGGCATTAGCGTTCAAGCGGCTGACACCGGCGACGGAGAAGTTATATATGGCCGGATTCAACGCATCCATCGAACGGTATCGCGGGTTGCTGGAGGCGGTGGATCGTGGCCAAATGAAGCTGCCAAACGACAATTTCGATGTCGGAGCAGCGACTCCAGCGGGTCAATACCGGCTGGCGGATGCGGCATACGCAAAACTGGTGCATAGGCTGGACGGGCACTATGCCGATTTAACCCAGGATCTCAGGAACGACCTTCTGAACTTCTACCACGACCTCAGCTTGCCGATCGAGACCAAGACTCACGAGAGTGAATGGCTGAAGTTGCAGGAAGAACTCACCCATCTGGCGGCGGTGGATCGGGATCTCGCTACGTCCGGCACCAAAACCTCGACTTTGGCCCCAGTCCCAGCTTCCAAATGACCCTGCATTGGCCGGGAATTGCCAAGGCATTCATTGCTACTCTTGCCCATCGGTACCGACAGTGCCGGCAACTCGCCGCCACAAGAAAGGCGGCCATATTTGATCCCGCGCCCCAAAGAGATCCTCGAAACGATTCTGGTTGTTGATGATAACCCAACAGTCCTCGAGACCGTGATTGCGGTGCTCAAAGCTGAGAATTTCCGGGTTCTCTCGGCACACAATGGATCTTCTGCTCTCCAGCTTGCGGCTGAAACGGCCGAAACCATTGACCTGCTGCTCTCCGACGTGGAAATGCCGGGGTTATCCGGTCCAGACTTAGGCGAGGCAATGAAGAAGGCCAGACCCGATCTGCATGTAATGTTGATGTCGGGCGGTGCAGACGGTAATCTGCTGGTTCTGAACTATGGCTGGGCGTATATTCAGAAACCTTTTGTCGCGGTGAAGTTAGTGCAGATGATCAATGCCGTCCTGCATGCGCCGAATCGGTCTCAATTGGGCGGCCACGAGTTCGACAGCCGCAAGGACCGCGAAGATCCGCCGCGATGAGCGGCGCCGCAAGCGGAACCGCCGGAGTGACCGAATACGGTCGGATCGCGCAGGCAAAGGCCGTTTTGATGGTAAACTGAGGACGTCGCTGCCATTCTTGGCGTCCATCCTCGGTTGCGAGACACCATTCGGCGATCGTCGAATCGCGCCTCTCCCCGGCGCTGGCTTCCCTGGATCATCAACGGCGGAAAGAGAGGAGCTGTGCATTCCGACTCGAACTCCGCTACCGCACAGGCGCCAGCCAACACCTGGCTTGTCGAAAACGGTCCGAACGAACTCGAATTACTCTTACGGGCGATTGTCTATCACCCCTCCGCACCGGTCATCATTACGGACGATCAGGGAAATTCCAAAGACGCGAGTGTAGGGGCCGGAAAGCTGCTGGGGCTTTCGCGCGAACAGATTATCGGCCGCCCAGTGGATGATTTTGCAGATCCGGGTTCCAAGCCTCGCATGTCGGAACTTTGGAGAGCGCTGCAAAGTGGGGAGCAATCCGGCTCACTCCGCCTGGCTGGCGGCGATGCCCACCCGCGCGATGTAGAGTTCACGGCCAAAGGGAGCGTTCTGCCAGTACGGAACCTGCTGGTTCTGCGCGACAAGACCGCCCGTGCGGAGACGGGGCATTCCGGAACGGATCCCATTCCCTCGTGGGTGCAGGACTACGCCCTCTACTTACTGGAACCGGACGGACGCATTGCCGCGTGGTATTCCGGAGCTGCCCGTATTTACGGCTATACGGCGGAGGAGGCCGTGAATGAGCAGGTCTCGTTACTCTACCCTGGCGAAGATGGGCTTCCAGCAAGGCTGCAGGAGGAGTTCCGCCGGACAGCCGCAGAAGGCCATTCGGGAGTTGAAGGCTGGCAGGTCCGAAAGGAAGGATCGCGTTTCTGGGCCAACACCATTATGGTGGCGCTCAAGGATGAGAACGGCGAATTGCGCGGGTTTGCCAGGGCGGTACGCGACTTTACCGACCGCCACGATAGAGATGAGAAGTTACGGCGCAGCCGCGCGCGCCTCCGTCCCGTCCCTACACAGTCGACCATCGCGGGCGTGGTTTCCGGCGAATTCGACCGCGCCCCCGAGGCGAACGACGCCTTTCTTGCACTGGTCGGCTATAGCCGCAATGATCTGCTCGACGGCCGTCTCAACTGGCCCGATCTCACTCCTGCTGAATACGCTCCGTTGGATGAGTTGGCGCATGAGGAATGTCTGCGGTTCGGGGCTTGCACGCCTTTTGAGAAGGAACTGATCCGCAAAGATGGGATCCGGGTTCCGGTTCTGCTGGTGACTGCCGTGTTGAAACTGTCACCCTTTCGGTGGATCAGCTTTGTGCAGGATCTTCGCGATCGCGAGCGGACCGAGAGTGTAGAGGCGGAAGGTGGAGAGCCGCAACAGGACTTTGGGGAGATTGTCGGTGTCAGTGCCGCCCTGCGCCGCGTTCAGCGGCAGGTGGAAGTGGTGGCGCCCACCGATGCAACGGTATTGATTTTAGGGGAGACCGGCACAGGGAAAGAACTGGTGGCACGCGCGGTTCATCGCATAAGCCCGCGCCATCATCTGCCATTTGTCACATTGAACTGCGCCGCCATTCCGACCGGGCTTCTGGAAAGTGAATTATTCGGCTACGAAAGGGGAGCCTTCACCGGCGCGCTATCGCAAAAGATCGGCCGCTTTGAGATGGCCAACCGGGGCACTCTGTTTCTGGACGAAGTTGGCGACATCCCGTTGGACCTGCAGCCGAAGCTGCTCCGCGCCTTACAGGAGAAGGCTTTTGAGCGGTTGGGCGGCACCAAAACCATCCCCATCGATGTCCGGCTCGTAGCGGCAACCAACCGTAACCTTACCCAGATGATGGGCGACAAATTGTTTCGAAGCGATCTTTACTACCGGCTGAAAGTCTTTCCAATCACCACGCCTCCATTGCGAGACCATGCCGAAGACATACCGGTCCTGGTCCGCCACTTCACCAAGAAATACGCGGAGAAAATGGGCCGCCACATCGACAAAATCCCTGCCGACACCATGCGCGCCCTGGTGAGTTGGAGTTGGCCGGGCAACGTTCGGGAACTCGAAAACTTCATCGAGCGGGCCGTGATTCTTTCCAGCGGGTCCAGCCTGCGTGCTCCGTTGGGCGAAATACGGGAGGCTGTCGCTCAATCGAACGGGGGCGCGACCCTCGAAGAGGTGGAGCGAGATCATATTATGAAGATCCTCAGGGAAAGCGATCGTGTTGTCACCACGGCTGCCACGCGCCTCGGACTGCACCGGACTACCCTGAACGCCATGATGAAGAAGCTGGGCATCTCCCGCCGGGATCTTTGACGCGGAGCGTCCATGGACGCTGTAAGAACGTAGCATTCCCTTGCGAGGCTTCACCGGTTTTGACGGATTTGCCAACGCGGCGAATCCTGGCGATCGACTCATCCGGAATTCTTGCAATGAAGCTGTGAACTGTGGCTGATGAAGTGCTTTATTTACCCGGGAGCGACATCTAAAACTCGTCCACCAACAAGCCGCGCTGCCCTCCAATTCCGGAGAGCAACCACTTTCTCGGTGATAAGACGCGACTTTTACCTGCGCAATGTGAGTTCATGCCAACTCCGTCAGAGAAAACGGTTCCGGAAACCATCCTTGTGGTGGAAGACGTGGCGATTGTCCTGCGAGTTGTCACGAAGATTCTGAAGCGGGCTGGCTTTACGGTGCTGTCGGCCAGCACTTCGTCGGAGGCTTCGGACTTCGTTGCCAACTTTCCGGGGCCCATCCAGCTGCTTATTTCTGATGTGGAAATGCCCGATATTCCCGGTCCCGATCTCGCGATCAAATTGAGGACAATACGGCCGGAGTTGCGCGTCATCCTGATGTCTGGCCACGCCGACGGCGCCCTGCTGGTCCTCAACTACGGTTGGCACTTCATGCGAAAGCCTTTTCTGGCATCGTTGCTGGTGGCCACCGTTAGAGACGTCTTGGCCGATGTTAGTCGCGAGCAGTCGCCGGATCGCTTTGATACACGTCTGTGATTTCCGGTTTCGATAGGAGCTCCGCACCTGATCTTGATTCTTTTGAAGAGACCCGCGGGCGAAGTCGTGCCCGAGACGGTGCATTGACCACCGGCGTCTGGGGTGACCATACTGCGTCACTTGACCGCCAGAGGTCACTTCCTTTCCCAGGTGACATCTAGAAAGCCTCGATCGGTGAATCGGCTCAACGAAGATCGACATGGTGCACGCCGTGCACTACGGATGCTGTCGCCAATAAACACGGAGTTTAACGATCGACGATGAGGTCCATTCGAAATGAGAATCATTCTGGCGGCTGCTCTGGCAATTGTGCCCCTGCTGGCAAAAGATAACGAAAGCGAGAAGCGGCTCAACGAAGCCACCGCGGTATTCTCGGAGGTCATGTCAGCTCCCGACAAGGGCATTCCCCAAGATCTGCTGGAGAAAGCTCACTGTATCGTCATCGTTCCGAGCGTGAAGACCGCAGCTTTCCTGGTTGGCGGCAAATATGGCAAAGGTTACGTGTCGTGCCGGGGCAAAGACGGAATCGGCTGGTCGGCTCCTGGTAGCGTGCGCATCGAGGGGGGCAGCGTAGGGTTCCAGATCGGCGGGTCGACCACGGATCTGATCATGCTGGTGATGAATGCGCGCGGAGCGGACAAACTGCTTTCGAGCAAATTCACCCTGGGAGCCGAAGGATCAGTGGCCGCCGGCCCGGTTGGACGCACGGCGACTGCTCAAACCGACGCGCAGATGCACGCCGAGATTCTCTCTTGGTCGAGGTCTCAAGGATTGTTTGCCGGCATTGCACTGGAAGGCGCAACCCTCCGGCAGGATCTGGACGACAACGCTGAGATCTACGGCGAAAAGTCAGAGAACCGGCAAATCCTTTCCACATCGACGCCTACGCCGCGGGCTGCCGAGGGCTTGATCGCGCTGCTGAACAAGTACTCGTCGCGAGAGCGCGCCCCAGGCTCGGGCAGTATTAGTGGACGAAGACAGGTTTTCACATGAAAAATACAATGAATAGACTTCAACAGATAGCATTGCGATCGGCTCTTCCCCTAGTCCTGGTGATGGCAGCGATGCCGGCAACGATGCGGGCGGGAGATCTCTCCACGTATCGGACTTTTCGGCTGGGGATGGACCTCGCCACGGTCGCCAAACAGACCGGCACAAACCCGTCTCTAGTAAAGGTGATCCATAGCCGCCCGGCTCTGATCCAGGAACTGGAATGGCACCCCCAACCTCTGGGCGCCAGTGCTCAAACCGATCCTGCCAAGAACGTGGTCTTCAGCTTCTACAATGGCGAGCTTTATCGCATCGGGGTTGACTATGACCGTTATGAAACCGAGGGGTTGACAGTCGACGATTACGTAGATGCGATCTCGACAGCGTATGGGCCCGCCACCAGACCTCCCGCTCCGGCCAAACGGTCGGCCGGCGGTTACGGCGACCCGGATGAGACCGTTGCGCAATGGCAGGACTCCGAGCATCGTTTCGACCTGATTCGCGATTCCTACGGCCCCACCTTCAAGCTGGTTGGCGTTACTAAGACATTGGAAGAGTCGGCCAAGGCTGCCAATCTGGAGGCGAAACGGCTCGATGATCAGGAAGCGCCGCAAAGAGATGCCGCGCGGCTGGCGAGTGATGAAGCCACAGCCAAAGCCAAGTTGGACAAGGCGAGGCTTCTGAATAAACCCAAGTTTCGTCCATAAGTCCGAGCTTTAACGAGATGCCAAACGAAGGAGTTCACAATATGACGAACGATCAACCTGCTGGCCTTACCTTTCACGAAGGTGACGAAGTGGTATTGGCCCTCGGTACGTACCAGGGCACTTTGGGAGTCTTTCTGCGGCTCAAAGAGGATATCAACTGGGCGGATATTCGGGAGCGCAATGGCGAGATTCATAGCCACCCCGTGGTATGGCTGGCTCATTCCCCAACCGCAACCCCTGGTTCGGTGAATTAAGGTCCTATGGCCGACACAATCATCGCCGGGACCATACGGGTTCAGGAAGACACTCAGTTGCCGGGATCCCTGCTTCACGCCGGGTCTGATTCGAATGGGTGGGCTATGGTTGACGGAACCAGCTCAGCATTCGAGAAGGCTCTGCAGGATGCCGGATTGACGTTTTTCTTCATGGCAGGCGAGATCAAGACAACGGTGTTCGGATTTGACCGGCAAAAGGCGCTGGCTTCCGCGATGAAACGACTCATCACGAACGTGAAATCGCAGCACTGCAACAGCATTGAGATTACGCGGGTCACGGACGGTTCCTTCTTACGTGTGCCCTGCGTGAGTGTGTACGCTCACCCGCGCCACGTTCAGGAAGGCACGCGGTTTTCGGGCTAGCGCGATCTTGCGGCCGCTACGCTTTTAGCGGAATTCATTTCTTTGAGGAGACAGCATCATGCAGATTCGACCTTTATATGACCGCATCGTGGTGAAGCGGATCGAGGAACAGGAAACCACGCGCAACGGCATCGTCATTCCGGATTCGGCCAAGGAAAAGCCCCAGGAAGGCGAAGTAATGGCGATAGGAAAAGGTAAACGACTCGAGGATGGCACAATCGTGCCGCCCGATGTCAAAACCGGCGACCGCATTCTGTTCGGTAAGTATTCGGGCAACGAGATCAAGCTCGACGGTACGGACTACATCATCATGCGAGAGGATGATGTCCTCGGCGTTTTGGCGCCAGCCTCCAAAGCACTCTCGAAGGCAAGTTAACGCAGAATCCGAAGCAACCAGGAGACATCCATGCCAAAACAGATTACGTACAGCGACGCGTCCCGCCAGGCGATCCTTCGCGGCGTCAACCAATTAGCCGATGCGGTGAAGGTGACCCTCGGCCCCAAAGGGCGCAATGTGGTGCTGGAGAAGAAGTACGGCGGGCCGACGATTACCAAAGATGGTGTGACGGTCGCCAAAGAGATCGAATTGAAGGACCCGCTCGAAAACATGGGCGCCCAGATGGTGCGCGAAGTGGCATCGAAGACGTCTGATGTTGCAGGAGACGGAACCACCACGGCTACGATTCTCGCCCAGGCGATTTACCGGGAAGGCGTTAAAGCAGTCACCTCGGGAGCGAATCCGATGGCCATCAAGCGAGGCATCGATCAGGCGGTGGCAGTGGCCGTAGAGGAAGTCCAGAAGCTCTCCAAGCCCGTCTCCGGCGACATGATTGCCCAGGTGGGGAGTATTTCCGCGAACAGCGATTCCACCATCGGCAACATCATCGCCGAGGCCATGAAGAAGGTGGGCAAGGACGGTGTGATCACGGTCGAGGAATCCAAGACGATGACCACCGAATTGCAGACGGTGGACGGGATGCAATTCGATCGCGGGTATCTTTCGCCCTACTTTGTGAGCGATGCGGAACGGATGGAGTGCGTTTTCGAGGATCCTTATATTCTGATTCATGATAAGAAGATCAGCAGCATGAAGGACGTGCTGCCGATTCTCGAGCAAATTGCGCGCGCCGGTAAGCCGCTTCTGATTATTGCCGAAGACATGGAAGGCGAAGCGTTGGCTACCCTGGTAGTGAACAAACTACGCGGCACGCTGAGTGCCTGCGCAGTCAAAGCTCCAGGCTTCGGCGATCGCCGCAAGGCAATGATGGAGGATATCTCAGTCCTCACCGGCGGCAAGGCGATCATGGAAGAGACCGGCATGAAACTCGAGAGTGTCCGCCTGGAAGATCTGGGCCGCGCCAAGCGCGTCACGGTGGACAAGGACACGACCACCATCATCGACGGAGCCGGAGCGCCGAAGGATATCGCGGGACGGATCAAGCAGCTCCGGGCGCAGATTGAAGAGACCACCTCGGACTACGATCGCGAGAAGCTGCAGGAGCGGCTGGCGAAACTGGCCGGCGGCGTTGCCATCATCAAGGTCGGCGCCGCGACCGAAACCGAGATGAAGGAAAAGAAGGCCCGCGTGGAAGATGCTTTACACGCCACGCGAGCGGCCGTCGAGGAAGGGATTGTTCCCGGTGGAGGCGTTGCCTTACTGAGAGCTTCCGCCGCGTTGCAGGCTCTCAAACTTGCCGGCGACGAGCAATTCGGCGTCAGCATCGTTCGCCGCGCTTGCGAGGAGCCCGTGCGCCAAATCGTGGTGAATTGCGGAATCGAAGGCGCTGTCGTGGTCGAGAAGATCAGGAGCAACCCGGATCCCCACTTCGGATTCAACGCCGCTACCGAACAATACGAAGATCTGGTGAAGTCCGGCGTGATCGACCCGACCAAGGTGACCCGATCGGCTCTCCAAAACGCGGCCTCGATCGCTTCACTGATGCTCACTACCGAGGCCATGATTTCTACGGCGGTTGAGGAACCAGGGGAATAGGTCTGGGATGAACAAGAGACTGGCAAAGCGCCACAAGCGGCAGGTCGCCCGCGAGAAGCACAAGGTCAGGCTTTCGGGTCCTGATGTGAGAACCCCGGAGCAGCTAGCAGCAGCGCGGGAGGCCAGCCGCGCTGTGTCCGGGAGGTCCAACGCGCCGCATCTGCATTACTCCGCGAGGCCGGCTCGAAATCCCGCCGCTCCCACCGTGCCGGATGCAGAGAGAGACGTGGGTGGAATGTGATGCGCGCCAAAGTGAACCTGTTCACTTCACGTTGCCCGCATTGCAGGTCCATCGACTTCCGAGCGGTCGGCACTCGAAACGCCATGGAGGCCGCTTTCCACTGGCTCCTGCAGCCGTGTCACTGCGATCTTTGCGGTCAACGCTTCTTTCTGCTCCGCTGGCGCCCGGTCGTCGTAAACACAGCGTAGGCGAGCTGCGTTTGACCTGCCGCTCGAAGAGGTCCGAAGAGATAAGGGTCAACTACTGGCCCGCTCGCCGTCCCGCTTGGTCGCCCGATCAAAAAGGGCCTGCGAGCGCCGATTGGTGCGGGGATGCCCAATTGTCACTCATGACCTCTCCCGAGAGGAGGGCGCTACAGTCGCAGGTTTCGCGCACGTCTTTCATCTTCCTGCAACCGCCAGATAGTTCTTCTTTATGGATTCAGCCAACGCGCGGGTCTCAGGTTTCCAACCCCGATATGGCGCCGCAAGAAAAATCAGCAAAGCGCCCTCACGGAAAAACTCGTAGCTGGTTCTTCCGGATTCCGTCACGACCACCAACTTGCGCTTCGACAGCAGACTCGCTGCCTGCCGCGCATCCGCCTCCGTTTTGAGCTCGAGCTGTTCCACATCCAGGCGCTCATCGTGGAACAACAGGTACGCGAAATAGTGGTTCTTCAGACCGGCGAAGTACCGTCGGTCAACGAATTTTCCGAGATCGTGTAGCAGGGCCGAAGTGTGATCGCATGGCGAGCTTTCGTCCACAAACTCCACCGGATCGCTGCCCGCAATCGATTTCTCAATCGCGGCCCGCAAGGAATTGGAACTGCCGGCCTCTTTCTGTATGCATTGCTCAATCTTGACGGCTCTCTGCGCACGCGCCTGCAGGGGCGCCAGGATCAAGACGGTTAGAACGGGAGCAAGGGGTGATGTCATGATGGTCACTGCAGTGCCGTGGAACCGGTCATTCGCCAAAAAGGTCCTTCCGTTTGACTTTGCGCGTCAGCTTTTTCTTGATGTCCGGGGCGTCCGCCTGTTTCATCTCGATCACCAGCTTGCGGTTGCTCACCAGGTCTTTGATCGCGGCGTCCGACTTCGCAACCATCTGCGGAGTGGGTTTCGTGCCGGCTGTATCGCTGGATTTGATCGCCGCATATTGGGACGAACCAGAAAGGGATGCGATCTTCAGCTTGAAGAAGTTGAAATTGCCAATGATTTCGATGCAACCCGCCGAGCCAAATCCCACGTCGTCCAGGGTCTCCGGACCCCCATGGATGTAGAAGGCACCTTGCATCACGATCGCACCATGGAAAGTGGAGTGGCGATTGTGAATCTCGTAATCGGCGAGATAGGTGGAAACCGTAATCGTCCTTGCACTCGACAGTCCGGCGCTTAACCAACCCCGTGCGCCGTATTCCGTATCGGGCTTCTTGGGATCATTGTAATACGGCATAAATCGAGGAGCTTGGAATTCGAATTTCTGGTCCGCCCCATCGTCGTCTTTGCCCGAAACGACCAGCTGGTACACCGGCACTTCGTAAAGCTCGATCCAGTTCTGGTCCGTAAAGGAATCTTCGGGATAGGAGCGGGCCTCGTACTTGCCAACCACTTTGGCACTGACGAGGATTTCCACTTTCCTGAGAGCCATCTGTGCGCCTCCAGCCAGGAGAAATCACTGATAATTACACCAAGCGAAACTTCATCTGGAAAAGGTACGAAGTGGCGCCGGCGAATAGTTGAAGACCTTTTTGCGGATTGGTACTATCCGACCCCGAGGTGCGGCCTTCGGTTTGCCGCCCCTGGGCAGACTACGATCAACCAGGCAACCGCCGGGCGAGCGCTTCCCGCCCGCGCCATTCTTGGTTGCCGGAACGTCGGTTGGGTAGCATTCTGCGACGGCAGCTGCACAGGCCGCGGATATCGCCGTGGTGACTACGATTACCAAGTGTTTTCTGTGCCGAATCGAGATCTCGCCCCGGATGTCCGCCTCAAAAACCGACAGCCAGTTTCCTGTGATCCTGTTGGCTGTCTGGCTCGGCGGCGTCATATTCGGGCCTGCCTTCTGGGTTCCGGTTCCGGTGCTTCGGCAGATTCGAGCCGTGTGAAGTGCGGCGACACCCCTGCATCGCAGTCTGCCGATTCCCGTGTTTTCATCCTCAGCACGCTTGGAACCGGGTGTCTTCGGATACTCAAGCCGATCTTAATCCTCCCGCAAGGTACCAAGCACCTGACGCCGCCGCTGTTAGAAGCTGTTCTTCCCCCCGAACTGCCACTTCCGCCGCACAGACAATCTCACCGTAGCGGTACACATTGTGGAAACCATCTTCTGGTTTCACCCCATAGTCTGGTGGATCCGCAGGCAGTTGCTGCTGGAGAGGGAGCGCGCTTGCGACGAACACGTGTTAAAGGCTGTGGGCGATTCCCACGTCGGTCGGAGTATCGCAGCGCGAGTTTGGTTTCCGTACGGGTTTCCTTTCCGTACGAGTCCACTGGCTATGCAAGAATAGTGCAGACAAGGAGATGAACATATGGGATGCCGCCGCGTGAACCGGTTCCTTTGGTCTGTGGCATTATTTCTGGGCAGCAGTTCGCTCATGCCGGCCCAGACGACGGGGACCCCGGTTTTCTCGAAAGACATTGCACCGATCCTCTATCGACATTGCGCAAGCTGCCATCGCGCCGGCCAGATCGCACCCATGTCGCTGCTCTCCTACGAAGAGGTGCGTCCCTGGGCAGCGTCGATTCGGGAGAAGGTGGCGACGGGAGCGATGCCTCCGTGGCACTCCGCCGCTCCCACGGGTCAGTTTTCCAATGACCGCCGGCTGAGTAATGCCGAGAAAGGGCTGATCTCACGATGGGTAGCCGGAGGCGCTCCGAAGGGCGACGTCAAAGACCTGCCGCCGGTACCTGTGTTTGCGGACGATTGGGAGATCGGGAAGCCAGATGCAGTGATCACGATGCCGGAGCCGTATGTGCTGCCCGCGCGCGGCACGATCGGCTATCAGAATGTCACAGTGCCGACGAACTTCACAGAGGACAAATGGATTCAGGCCATCGAAGTCCGGCCCGGCACACGAAGCGTGGTACACCACATCCTCGTCTTCGTGGTCGGGACACGGCAGGGCCAAGCCTACACTCAGATCGTGCCGCAACAGCCGCCCCGTCCGCAAAACCCACCAAATCGACCATCAACCAGGAAGCCCGAATCGCTGATTGCAACGACCGCCCCAGGAACGAACGCCATGGTGTTTCCGCCCGGCACGGCGATGATGATTCCTGCAGGCGCCAGCCTTCGATTTCAGATTCACTACACAACCAATGGCAAGGAGGTCAGCGACCAATCCAGTGTGGGTGTGATCTTTGCAAAGGAGCCGCCGGACAGGGAGATGCATACCAGCGCCTTTTTCAACCCGCAACTGGTCTTGCCCGCCGGGGCTGCGGACGTAGCGGTGCCGACTGCCATCCAGTTCGATAAAGATGTGCACCTCACCGCGCTGTTCCCCCACACCCATCTGCGTGGAAAGAGCTGGGACTACAAGATCGTTTATCCGGATGGCCGTACGGAGACGGTGCTCCCCGTACCGCATTACGATTTCAATTGGCAGACGTACTATATCTTCGCGACCCCGCTTACCGTTCCTAAGGGATCGAAGCTTGAGGCCGTTGCACACTACGACAACTCTGCCAATAACGCGTCGAATCCTGATCCCACGAAGGAAGTTCGCTGGGGTGAACAGACCTGGGATGAGATGCAGTATTCCGGCATCAATTACACTGTTGACGATGAGTCCCCGAAGCGTCCGACCAATAACCAATGAACCGCGCCGAGGGTAAGGCCCTCGATCGACCTGGAGTTGTTCGGATTGGAAGGCCGCCACTTGCTGACGATGGCGCTCGCCGCAATGCTGTTGAGTGGGATCGCGTGCACTGTGGGAGACATTCCGGCTCTACGTGATGCGCCCTTGCCTGCATGGGCGCCAGCGCAGACCTATTCCAGCCGGTAAGGTGTAAATGGTCTTCCCTACCCCATGTCGACACACCTCAATGGGCGCAAGAGGTGCTCGACACCGTGAGTACCATTGTCGAGGAGAAACTGGTAACGCTCGACATGCGAATACTTGTAGGCTGACCATTCTGCCCCTCCTTATTCAGCGGTTCCATGTGAAGGCGCCTCAGTGCCCATCAGCACCCGCCACGCCCCGATTCAGTGCAGTTCTCGAGGTTTCTTCCGCGCGCCGTGCGTTACGGGCAGCGGAATTGGTTATGGAGGTAGTCGTCAACGGTCCCCTTAGCGATGGCTGGCAGTAAGTTCGCGACCGCCCTGAGGTGCGATTGGCGAAGTGCGGCCAAATCGCTCAGCAAGGTAGGTGAATTCGGGAGGTTTACCAGGTATTGATCTCCGTTGGGAAAGGCGCTCCAGTCATTGCCCGGAAAGGCTGCGCCGGCTGTCGCAACATTCGGATTGCCATGATTGTCCGGGGAATACGTCGCATCCGAAGTAGTGGTTACGGCTTGATAGAGGCCGATCTCGAACTCAGATGTGGAAACCGAGCCGATCAAAAACAGCATCGAATTGGCAGATCCGAACGGGTTGAGAGGGATCTGGGTAAAGCCCGCGTTGTCGCCGGTCCAAAGGGCGGCATCAATGGTTCCGAGGTAGTTGAAGAAACTCTGGGCGTGTTCCCCGGTCAGATTTCCGTTCAGGGTCACCACCGCATACGGAAGGGCGAAGTCGTACGGGTTATTTGGGTTATATTGCAGGCTGAACTGAGCTGTTCCGTCCTGGTTGAGCACGTAGCCCAAGGCGTTATTGAGCACAAAGATATCGGACTGGCTTACGGCCAGGGGCCCCGAATCGACCAAGGCGAGGACGTACGACGGGTCGGTGACGCCCTGGAAACCGCCGGCCGAAACCTGGTACCGGGTGTTGGCTTGAGTCGCCGTAGTGATCGCTCGATGCGCCGATAGCGTGTCGATGACGTTATCGACGATATGGCATTCCCCGAGCAGTCGCTGGCTCCAAAGCGCCATGTTTGTGTATCCAAGACCCTCAATGGCTCCGAGATTGTCGGGGCCAACCACGGTTCCGCTGGGAATGGGCTCCGCCGATATGTAGGTTTGTGCCGTCGCCGGAAGGGCCACGGCGAGTAGGAAGAAAACCCAGATGGGTCGGTTTTCAGCACTCCACACACTCTTGTCTACAGGTTGTCTGGCCATGGTCCCGATTATATATAGACTTTGGTTCGGGGTTACCCGGATTCATCCGCCGCGATGGTGGCACTCGAGAGGGACCGCGGCGACCGATCAGCTGGATCGGAAAGCGGAGTCAGCCGCGGAGACCTGCGGACTCGGGGGCGGCCCGCGCTTCTTCGGAGTATCACCAGAGACGCCGCCAAGGGTGTCCGATTCGAACGTCACGTCGTCGTGGCAATACCCTCTCCGCGAGCGTCTCGAACTCTTCCCGGCCTCGATTCCTGGTTGCGCGCCTTTGCTGGAACTGGCCATGGCGTGCATGGCGACGTCAACACTGCCTCCTCACGGTGACCACGGTAATGTCGTCGTTCTGGCCCCATGCGCGGGCGGCTTCGGCGATTTCGCGTGCGGGCTGGACGCTGATCGAACGGGTGCGCTCGAAGCCAAACAGCTCACGCTGCGCGTTGGCCGCCTCGACTACGCCATCCGAGACAAACGTCAGGGATGTGGCGCGGATGTCGGTTTCGGTATAGTCGGCCTCAGTCGTGACTCCGAGCGGCAACCCGCCATCCAACGCGACTTCGCATCCATCTGCGTACGGCTCCGGATGGCCGGCATTGGCCAGAACACAGCGTCCCGCGCGATCGATACGCGCCGCGATGCAGGTGACGAATCCGCCATCGAGACTCCCCACCAGCGCGCGGTTGATCTGCGCGAGTAATGCTGACGGAGAGAGATGCGTGTGCGACCGCAAGACTCCGACCAACATGGAAACCACCATCGCGGCCTTGAGGCCCTTGCCGCTCACGTCACCGACCGCGACCAGCAGTTCGCCATCCGCCAGCGGAACCACCTGGTAGAAGTCGCCGCCAACCTCCTGAGCCGGAAGATATACCGCATCCACCGAAGAGTTCGCCGACGGTGCCGGCGTTGCGGAGAGCAACAGTTGCTGAATTCCACGCGCCGCTTCGATTTCGGAGTCCAGGCGCAGCTTTTCGCGCCGGTCCTGGCTCAGTCGCCGCAGCAGCAGGATCAACATCGAGGCGCCGAGGGCGCTTTGCGACAAGCTCGTGAGGCTCAGGGTCAGGTCTCCCACCGCGAAAGCGAGCGGAAAGAGATGGGGAGCGGGCAGAAGATTGTTCAGACCCGCGGCGACATAGCAAACGCACGGAACCACAATCCAGACGTTCTCGCGAACCGACGAGCGAACGGCGCCGAGACACAGCCACGCAAGTGCTGCATACCATGGCGCAAGGAACAGGATCGTATAGGGGAACAGGATGTCCAGCGCCAGCGACACCACTGCCGTACCGCCTACCGCCCAAACCCGAAAGGAACCGAGGCGGAAGATGATTCTCAAAGCTGCGACGAGCAGCAAGAATGCGACCAGGTTGCAGGGCCGATACACGAGAAAAGTCCAAAGCGACGACCCTCCCACGGACACCACGAAGATCCCGATGCTTTCCACCAGACTTTGACCCAGCAGATAACCTGCAAAGAAGAGCAGATCCAGTCTCTGGCGTTCTCCAAGCCAGAGAAGCAGCAGACAGAGTCCGATGCCGAGTTGGACACAAACATTGGCGAGCGAAGGACTGATTTGCAGGCGCATCCGATTGCGGGCGGCCTCCACTGCCGCCGATGCGTACTCAGGGCCGCTTAGCCAATAGGGATCCCGTTCCGATATTCCCTGGCCGGTTCTGCCCCACATCATGTGGGACCCGCGGACGCGCAAGGCGAGGGTCACGGACGATTCCCGATGCAGCACGTCGCCCGGAATCCGGAAGGCGCGCGGCTGAGGATAGTGCAACTCGGACGAAGTGAATGGACTAGTGCCGCCGATGTTGACGCCGTTGACGTATAGCTCGTAAACCTCGGAGATGAGGCCGATTGTCACATAGCAGTCTCCGCCGCATGAGGGCGTCGGAACTGTCCGCCTCAGCCAGAAGACGCCGGTATCGAGAGCACGCAGCGGTAGCGTCACGGCCGGCCAGTCGTGGTCGTCGGAATTCGGTTGCGACCACTGAGGATTGTCTCCGGCGTGCATCTTCCAGGCACCGTCGAGACTTATAGGCTGGGCAAGTGTGGCAGTCGCGAAGGCGCAGAGGAGGAGCAAAGTTTTCACGCGGTGGCCCTCTTCACCGTCACCACCGTGATGTCGTCATTCTGTCCCCAGGCGCGGGCAGCTTCGGCGATCTCGCCCGCCGGCTTGGAACTGATCTCGCGAGTGCGCTCGAATCCGAACAACACCCGCGAGCCATTGGCCGCCTCCACGACGCCGTCGGAGAGGAACGTCAAGCCATCTGCCGGATCGAGAACCAACTCTGGATAGTTCACCTCCGCGGAAACCCCTAGCGGCAGACCGGCTACCGTCTCAATTTCGCGGCCTCCTGCGTATGGAGGCAGGTGCCCCGCGTTGGCTATGGTCACGGTTTGGCCGGGATCGAAGCGCGCGCAGCAGGCGGTGACGAATCCGCCTGGCAGGCTGCCCTGCAGGGATCGGTTGAGATTGGCGAGAACTTCGCCCGGCCGCCGGGAGCGCTCATTGCTCAAGGCACCCGAAATGTGACCGACCAGCAGGGCGGCGCGCAGTCCTTTACCGCTCACATCGCCGACAACCACCAACAAGGAGGCGTCTTCACCGGGCAAAATGCGATAGAAATCACCGCCTACCTCGTTTGCCGGAATGTAGCTGGTTTCCACTTGGAAACCAGGAGTGTCTCCTCGTTTTCCCGCCAGCAGCGACTCCTGGACTAGATGAGCTGCCGCCAGATCCTGTTCGAGAGCCAATTGACGGTCCTTCTCACGACGGTGGCGCAGATACAATACGGTCAAAGCCACGATGGCGAGCACCAGTTGTGCCACGTTACGCGGGTCAACCACCTGGCCGCCCACGGCGAGGTAGCGATGCCTGTCAGGCACCCCCAGCCAAACGAAGGCCTGAGTGTAATAGAACTGCGTGAGCGAAACCAGAAAGAGGGAGGCGGCGAGCCACCCGGACTCGCGATCATGCCGATCCCGCAAGAGGCTGACAGCCGCAACCACGGCCGCGCCCATGCACATCCAGATCTCGACCCATATTGCGTTGGGCGGCACGACCTCCAGTTGCCACCGGAAAGCGGCCGCAATCGCAGATCCCAACACGAATTGAGCGGCAGCGGTCCAGCGAAAGATTCGGGTGAGGGAGGGGCAGATGGTTCCCAGGAAGATCGACCAGAGCGCCCATGACGAGAATTGCAGGAAAACCACGAGAGTTGCTCCGGCTGAACGTAGCGGGACATCTGCGTCGAGGGCCGCGATGCCAAGCAGCGGATAGGCAGCGTCACAAAGGAGAGCCAGTCCAAGCCAGAGGTTTTCTTTCCTTCGGCGGTCTGGCAGAAAGGCGGCCAGGCTCAACAGTCCGCCAGCCAACAGACAAAGGTAGACGAACTGATTCGCCTCGTAACTTTGGGACGACGCCAGCCTCCGCAGTTCCTGCCGGATTTCGAGTAGGCTGGCCGGGCCGATTTCTGGTATATGCGGCAAGCTCATGGCGCCGGTTGCCGAGAAGGCCGTGTGGTTGGTCCTGGTCTTTCCAGTCCAGCGCCGGATCGCCACGTGGACACGTCCGCGGGGCCGGTCCTCAGGGAAGCGCATGGTGAGATGACGAGGGAACCGGCTTACGGGAGGCGGTCCCCAATACCCGAACGTACCAATCCGGACTCCGTCGATGAAGACATCGAAGACTTCATCGATCGGGGGCAGCGCAATCCCCAGTTGCGCGGATGGCGCCGCGGGCAGGTCCGCCACACCCCGATATCATCTCATTCCTGCAAAGAAGGGCTGGGCTGAATTGTGCCGGGTCGGCCAATGCGACGCCTCCCAAGTGGAGTCGTCGAAGTCCGGCGCGGCCCAGCGGGGGTCGTCGCCCACATGCATCCGCCATTTCTCAACGGTGACGATGCCGTCGGCAGCGGCGAGTGGACAGGCGACGAGCATCGCGAGAACAAACGCTTTCATGCAGACCTCCTCACGGTGACCACCGTGATGTCGTCGTTCTGTCCCCATGCGCGGGCGGCTTCGGCGATTTCGCGTGCCGGCTTGGCGCTGATGGTGCGGGTACGGTCGAAACCAAAGAGTTCGCGTTTGCCGTTCGCTGCTTCGACCACGCCATCGGAGACAAACGTGAAGGATGCGGCGCGCACTTCAGTTTCGGGATACATGGCGTCGGCAGCGACTCCGAGCGGCAAACCGCCATGCAGCGCGACTTCGTGTCCATCCGCGTAAGGCTGCAGATGACCGGCATTGGCCAGAACGCAGCGTCCCGCGCCGTCGATCCGCGCCGCGATGCACGTGACGAATCCGCCATCCAGACTTCCCACCAGGGTGCGGTTGATCTGCCCCAGTAAGGCCGAGGGTGCGAGGTGCTGATGCGAACGCAAGACTCCGACCACCATGGACACCACCATGGCGGCCTTGAGTCCTTTGCCGCTCACATCACCGACCGCCACCAGCAGGTCGCCGCCATGCAACGGAAGCACCTGGTAGAAGTCGCCGCCCACTTCCGTTGCCGGGTGGTAGACGGCGTCGATGCCCTCCGTAGCTCCCGTGAAGAGCAGGCGTTGCACGGCGCCCGCGGCCGCCATCTCTTCCGCCAGCCTCAGTTTTTCGCGACGATCCGCGGCAATACGACGGAACAGAAGCGTCGTGATCGCCAGCGCCAGAACGACGTAGGCGGCGTAGTATGCACTTAACCGAAAGCCGCCACCCTGCCACACAGCAGTGAGCAACCTCGGACCGCCGGCCACGAACGGATTCGGCACGTGGAGAATCGTCACAACGCCGATCGCGATTGCGAGAAAACGTGAGATCGCGTCCCGCCTTGCGCCCAGCAAAAGTGCGCCCAGCATCCAAAGACAGATCAGATCCACCGCGTCGATGCCAATCGCCAATACTTCGTACGTGCCAGACAACCCGGTATAGTCGCCATCTCTCAGCAGGACGAGGCAGTTGATGGCGGCGTGGCCCAAGGTGGGTATCCAGATCGCGATCCCGAGCCAGCGGGGGATACGGCGTTCGCAAACCCTCGCGGCGAGGAGCAGCAGGAATGGGCCGGTAGCCGTCAACGTCGGACCGAAAATCACCGCAACCCCGTGAGACCAATCCAGGGCGAGCGAGAGCCATGAGGGTAAGGAGTGTAGGCATTCCGTCAGAAGGAAGCCTGCCAGATAAAGAAGCTCTGTCCTGCTACGGTCGCTGAACCAGGTCAACAGCACAACCGAAATGATGACCAGGTCGAAGACTCCCGCCGCCACATCGGTCACGGCGAGACGATCCCGCCTTTCCATACCCAATGCCGCTGGATTTGCCGGAACGTTGGAGCGGTCGCTGAGCAGGTACGGGCCTTCGTCCGGAATTCCGTTGAAGTTCCGATAGCTTGGCCCGTTGTAAACCATTCGCCAGAAGCGAATCGCGATCGTCAGGTCGCTCCCGGCGGAGCAAAGTCCGCCGGGGATCTCGAACGTGCGCGGCCGGACCACATGCGTCGCGCTGAGCCGGTATTCGCCGTTGGCTCCAATCCGCCGCCCATTGACGAACACTTCGTAATTCTCGATGAACGGCCCGAAGGTGAACGCGAGTCGGGACGTGTTGGCGCCTTCCGGAATATGGACACGCTTGCGAAGCCAGTGAGAGCCAAATGGCGGATCGTCGCGCCGGGGAAGCGGGAACACGGACCAGTCGTGGTCATCGAGGGCCGGATCGGCAAAGGCTGGGTTGTCCGCCGTGTTGAAGCGCCAGTCGCCCGCGAGATCGAGATATAGGGGAAACTGGGCGAACAGCGGAACCGCGAGAGCGAAAAACAGACAGCGCTTCATGCGGTCCTCCTGATCGTGACCGCCGTGATGTCGTCGTTCTGTCCCCATACGCGGGCGGTTTCGGCGATCGTAGCCGCAGACTTCGCGGAGATCTCGCGCGCACGTTCGAAACCGAAGAGTTCGCCGCGCGCATTGGTCGCTTCGATGACGCCGTCGGAGACGAGAGTCATCTGGCGGGACAAAGGCAATTCGCATTCGCCATACACTGCCGACGCGTCGACACCGAGCGGAAGGCCCGGAGGTAGATCGGCCTCGATGCCGTCCAGATAAGGCATAGGATGACCGGCATTGGCGATTACGATACCGCCGTTCACGCCGATTTGCGCGGCGCAGCAAGTGACGAATCCACCTTGCGTCTGTCCGGCGAGCGCGGAGTTCAGGGCGGCGAGCACTTTGGCGGGAGCCCGTTCCGGCGTGTTGCGCAATACGCCGACCAGCATCGAAACCAGCATGGCGGCTTTCAATCCCTTGCCCGACACATCGCCTAGCACGATGGTCTGGCCGTCTAGCACGTAGTAGAAATCGCCGCCGACTTCCTGTGCAGGTTGGTATACGGCGTCGAGAACGAGGCCAGGCTGCCGCAGGTCTGAGCCTTGCAATAGCAACTGTTGGACGATCCGCGCCGCTTCGAGTTCGCGAGTGAGCCGCTGCTGCTCCTGGCGGTCCACGATCGCGCTGCGAATCAGTAGCGCAAGAATGAGGACGCAGACGGGGAGTTGAAACACATCGTAGGGATCCCAGCAATAACCGCGCCAGAAGAACACTCCGGGCAATAAGGTCGGAGTACGCAGCACCTGGCCGGACCAATAGTCGAGATTCTGCAGCACCGGCACAATCAACGCACCACGGATGGCGTGTTCTCCCCAGGTAAACCGGCGGTTCGGCCGGGGCCTCCATTCCCAGAGGATTATTCCCAGGGTCAGACAGGTACACCAGTAGTTGGTGATCTTGAAACTATCAGAGCGATGCCATCCAACCAGGTAGGCGATCGGCGCCTCGGCCCAGCCGAGCCAGAGTGCCCACCGGGGCCAGCGCGCACGGACGCCGAGTGCGCGCAGCACAACCTCGCCGAAGGAGGGAAATAAGAATCCGTTGTTCAGATAATTCAGGATCACGAGTCGTGGGCTGAAGGGATGGGACCAAGGCGTCAACAGTTGGAACAGGGACAACAATTCGCCCATTCTCCCGATACCGACCAGGGAGAACCACCACAGTTCCTTACGCTTCCGATCTCCCATCCACCCGAGGAAGCTCAGCGCCGCGATCCCCAGAAAAAATACCGCCAATCCGAAAAGGGGAGCGATCTCGACCTTATGCCGGTCGATCGCTTGGACACCGGCGTTTAGTGGCGCGTTGATCCGGTAGGTCAGCAGATAAGGTCCGCGGTCCGGGATTCGCCAGAGAGGATGCATGCTTCTGCCCGATTGCAAACGGATCGCGATCAGCAGGGCTCGCGTCTCGAATCGCGGGAGCGGGAAGCTCAGCGGCCGGCTGATTTGCGCCTCCGTATCCGACTGGGCACTCGGTGAGGCTCCTGCTCGTTTGCCGTTGATGTAGATTTCGTATTGGAGCTGTATCGTGCCAACAGTCAGGGCGAGATTGGAGCGATCGGTTTCTTGGGGAAGTTCGATCTTTTTTCGCATCCATCCGCTGTGCACCAAAAGCCCGTTAGGGAAGCGCTCACCGGCCGGGAGGCCTACCGTTGGCCATGCGCTGTCATCGAAATCGGGCGACGCGAACTCTGGCTGGTCCTGATTGACCAGGATGCGCCAATCGCCGCTCAAATCGATCCAGAGAGCATTCTGCCCCAGCGCCGCGGAGGGAACCAGAAAAAGGGCGAGGAGAAGAGTGGACGCGATGCGCTTCATGCGGTCCTCCGCACCGTGACAACAGTGATGTCGTCATTCTGTCCCCAAGCCCGTGCGGCTTCCGCGATTTCCCGGGCGGATTGGCGCGACACGGACGTGGTGCGGTCGAACCCGAACAACTCGCCCTTCGCGTTGGCCGCTTCGATCACGCCGTCGGAGACGAGCGTAAGTTCCGAATCCAGCCGGAACGCGGTCTCTTCGTAGGCTGTCCCGGCAACGACGCCAAGTGGTAAACCGGGCCCAGTTTCCACCTCGATACCGCCGCGATAGGCCGCCGGGTGTCCGGCATTGGCCAGCCGCGCGCCGCCCTCCGGTTCCAGTCGAAGGAGGGTGGCAGTCACGAAACCGCGATCCGCGCCCGCGGCGCACAGCACTGCGTTGAGTTCGCTGAGAATGTCCGCCGGATTCTGGGCGCGCCGATTTCGCAAAGCCCCGATAATCATCGACACGACCATGGCCGCCTTCAGGCCCTTGCCGCTCACGTCGCCGATCGCGATCGACAGCGTCCTGTCGCTCGCCCGGTCGACGAAATAAAAATCACCGCCCACTTCCTGGGCGGGCTCGTATACGGCGTCGACTGCGAATCGTTCACTCCATTCCGTGGGAGTGGGCAAAAGCAGTTGCTGCACCGTTCGCGCCGCTTCCAGTTCCCCCTCCAGGCGCTGGCGCTCGCGGCGATCGAGCGCGAAGCGGCGCATAAAATACAAAATCACCGCAAGCGCGAAACTCACGTTGATGATTCCGAGCAATGGCCATGTGCCCGCGGGAGAGTCGAATACCAGAGGGCGGTTCGCCAGGATCGACCAGCCCGGAGCCTCCACGTACAGAGCGAGGAGCACGACGGCGATTCTGCCTGCTCCCTTTGATTTCGGGACGTTCAGGAGTACGATCGCCGCGGCGGCCAGATTGATCCAAGGGGAAATCCTCTGCCCGGATGTCGGCAGAAACAAGAGGATCGCCCAAGCCACCAGGACAGCCACGACCCACCGCTGCGCATCCTTGCGCCAAATGGAAAGCGCCAGACACGTCAGGGTGGCCGGAGGCAAAAAATGAAGGCGCAGCGGCAGGTCCTGGAAAAAGGAAGATTCGTTGTAGCCGCTGTAAAGCACGTAGAGCGCCGCCCAAACGAGGGCCATATACCGGCGACCCGATACGAACCAGACGATGAGGAGGGCAAAGGCCTGTGCAGTTTGGAAGCCGGCGAGCAGCACGTACGGTCCCAATCGCGATCGCACGCGGGCCGAAGCATCTTCGAGAGCTCGCACAACCCAGGACTCGGGCGCGGCGAGGTACGGCCCGGCATCCAGATACGGGGCGGTGGGACCAAACTGCGTGAAATCGATATGGACCGCGGCCGTGATACGGCCCGGGCCAGGCGGCAATGGGTAAACCTTCGGGCGTACACCGGCACGATCCGAATCACCGTTCGGCGATGCAACCGGACGGGCTCGACTGCCGTTCAAATAGAGCGTGTAGTTTCCGGTGAGCCCCAGGATGAGCACGCTGGCACGATCGGGCTTTTCAAAGCTCTTCCGCAGCCAGGTGCCAGCGGGCAGCTTCGTCATGCCGAGAGGCATCTCGACGGCCGGCCAAGACGAGTCATCGTAATCCGGGCGCGCCGCCTCGACGCCGGCTGTTGCACTCGTTCGCCACTCGCCCGAGAGGTCGGCAAAGCTCTGGCCCATAAGGGGGAGCGAGATCAGCAGCGCCACCATGAATCTCACGCAGGCCTCCGCACCGTGACCACGGTGATGTCGTCGTTCTGGCCCCAGGCTCGCGCCGCTTCTGCGATTTCGGCGGCGGACCGGGTACTCATCTCGCGAGTGCGCTCGAAGCCAAACAGTTCGCCTTGGGGGTTCGCGGCCTCCACCACGCCGTCGGATACCAAGGTCAGATCCTCGGCCGGAATCCGAGCCTCGGGCCAGACGGCTTCCGGGACGATGCCGAGCGGCAGCCCGCCATCAAGGGCAAGCTCCTCTCCGCCTGCGTACGGCATCGGATGACCAGCGTTAGCGATGACGGCGGAGCCATCGGGTGCGATGCGAGCCATCACACAGGTGACAAACCCGCCGTCCAGGCTGCCGGCGATGGCCCGGTTGATCTGAGCGAGCAGTGCGCCGGGCGAGAGATCGCGATGCAGGCGGAGAATACCTACGATCATCGACACCACCATGGCGGCTCTCAGTCCTTTGCCGCTGACGTCGCCAATGGCCACCAGCTTCGCGCCGTCATCGAGCGGAAGCACCTGATAGAAGTCACCGCCGACTTCGTGAGCCGGCCGGTACACGGCGTCGACACCCTGGACGTCGCCGGAGAAGAGCAGCCGCTGGACCGTACGTGCGGCCTCCAGCTCGCCAGACAGGCGTTGCTGCTCGCGACGGTCGGCGCCAACACGGCGGATGAGCATCAAGAAGATGATCGCGAGCAGGGGAAGGTGCACCAGGAGCCGGTACGGAATCAGGTATCCGGAGATCACGAGATGGCGAACGGGATTGCCGGTGAGGTACTGGGCAATCCCGTTCTCCACATAGAAAACTTCAGGGAGTGAGAGAACGGCGAAAAACAGATGATCTTCCAGCCTGGATCGGGTGCGCGGCAACCTCCTCCAATACCAGCCGAGGACGATTAGTGCGACGAATCCGAAGGATGCACTCATCCGCTCGATCTGAGGGGATGGAATCCATCTCCAAAAATACCCTGCCACAGCCAGAAGCCACAAGGCCCAGAACGCCCCGTAAAGCCAGCGCGAGCGAGCGCGGATCGCCGCCAGGGTGAAGCACGTCCGCAACGGAAACGCCACCGTGATGAATGTACTGAGGAGCGCCGGAACACCGGCGTGGTTCCACTGTTTGAAGTCGGAAACCAAGGCAAAGGTTTCCCAGAAGAGATCGCCACCCGTGACGATCAGAAACAGCGCGAACCACAGCAGCTCCATGCGTTGCGGGTAGCCAAACCATAGAAGGATGCAGAGGACTCCGGTGGCGGCGAAAGCGCCGCCGAAAACGATATAAGGCGCATACGCGCGGAACTGGGCGAGCAGTTGCCGCTGGCCCTCATTGCGGACACTCTCTGCGCTCGTGGTGATCGCATACGGCCCGATATCGGGAAGCATCCAGTTGGGTGGGTTGCGGAGTGACCGGGTGCGAAGCGCGATCACCAGTTTGCCGGACGAAGTCAGATCCGGCGGCAGATCGTAGGTGCGGGGACGCTGGATCTCGGCATCTTCCAGCCGATCCAGCGTGGCTACCGTGGGAATTTGCCGGCCATTGACGTAGAGTTCGTAAACACCGTTCGGGACTCCGATCGCCAGAGTGAGCGGCTCGCGCGCGGCCTCGCGAGGGAGTTCGACACTTCGGCGAATCCACAGGACTGGACGGATCCCGCTTTCGGGGCGCCGTCTTCCGCTGGGCACGTGGACCGTCGGCCACGCGGAATCGTCGAAATCTGGCCGCGCATATTCGGGGCGGTCATCGACGCTGATCCGCCAGTCTCCACTGAGATCGAGCCAGAGCAGATATTGCGCGTGGCCCCAAACGATGGCGAAGGTCGAGGCGAGCACCAGAATCATCCCAAGCCGCTTCATACGGCCCTCCTGACCGTGACCACCGTGATGTCGTCGTTCTGTCCCCAGGCGCTGGCGGCTTTGGCGATCTCGCACGCAGGCTTGACGCTGATGGAACGCGTACGGTCGAATCCAAACAGCTCGCGCTGCGCATTGGCTGCCTCGACTACGCCATCCGAGACAAACGTCAGGGACGATGCGTGGACTTCGGTCTCGGAATACTCAGCGTCGCTAGCGACTCCAAGCGGCAACCCGCACGACAACGCGATTTCGCGGCCGTCCGCGTACGGCTCCAGATGGCCGGCATTCGCCAAAACGCAGCGTCCGCCAGCGTCAATACGCGCCGCAATGCAAGTGACGAATCCGCCATCCAGGCTGCCCGCGAGCGTGCGGTTGATCTGCGAAAGTAACGCAGCCGGCGCGAGATGCTTGTGCGAACGCAAGACTCCGACCACCATCGACACCACCATGGCGGCTTTCAGTCCTTTACCGCTCACGTCGCCGACCGCAACCAGCAGTCCGCCATCGTTCAGCGGAAGCACCTGGTAGAAGTCGCCCCCTAACTCGTCCGCCGGATGATACACCGCCTCCACACCCTCCACGTCGCCCGCGATGATCAGTTGCTGCACGGTGCGTGCGGCGGCGACTTCCGATGCCAGGCGTTCCCGTTCGTTACGGTCGCGCACGGATTGGCGGATCAGAATCAGGATGAGGCCAAGTCCGATGAAGATGCGATATCCCGGGATGATGTGGATGGCCATCGGGCCAATGGGAATCAGCTGAGGCACCGAGAAGGGTGGTAGGATCGCCACCGTGGTGAGGTTGTAGCCGATCATCAGCCATTGAAAAGCAGCCGCGACCCGATTGCGCCTCCGGATCGCCAGCCCCAGAAGGAAGAGATTCACCACCGCGATCACGAAGGGCGTCGGGCGCCAGCCCCACCATGGCATTGTGTAGTACAGGATTCGTAGCCAAACGGGCGGGGCCCATTCGAGCAATGCTAGAGAAGTCTCCGTTGGCGCCGCGTTCCATACAAACACGTTGAGGGGCGCGAGCCAGTCTCGCGGCGTTCGGGAAAAGCCCGCAAAAATATCTAGCGAGACGAGAAGATCGAACCCAACCACCACGGCTCCGAAATAGAATGCCATCCATAGCATGGCCTTACGGTAACGGCTTCCGCGGCTCAACCAGATCAGCACCGCGCAAAATACCAACTGCGCCACGGTGTCGACCGGCATGTAGATTCTCTGGAGTTGATGTGCGCGTTCCCCGCCCTCGGCGATGGCGCGCAACTCCACCGCGCCGCCGAGTAGTGGCGAGGCGGGCGGAACGCCGGTCGCGAGGCGATCGATCACCCGTATGGCGCCCACCTCCAGGGCGAGAGTGTTGCTCCCGGCGTGCAACAGACCATCCGGAACCGTTAGCACGATTGAGTGCGTTGGCGGCGCAAGCCAAGGCCTGGACGGCTTGAGGCCGCCGATCGACTGACCGTTCACTGTCATCTCAAAGCTGCCGCCCAAGGGCGTCATGAGAATCGCCAGCCCCGTGAGGCCATCCGCGGGAAGCTGGATCTCGCGTTCCAGCCGGAAGGGTCCGTCCGTCACGAGCGTGGTGCGCGGCAACCGGTAAGGGTGGGGAGGCTGGTTGGCGTCAATGCGCATCCAAGGCCCGGAGAGGTCAAGGTAGACATGTGTCGTTTGAGCCTTGCAGGGCAGCGCAAGCATGGCTAGCAGAGCAAGACCGATCCGCTGCAATAGCGCCACACAAGTCATCCCGTCCTCCTCACCGTGACCACCGTGATGTCGTCGTTCTGTCCCCAGGCACGGGCAGCTTCCGCGATCCCGCCGGCCGGCTTCATCGAGATCTGCGCCGTACGCTCGAAGCCGAACAGTTCGCCGTTCGCGCTGGTGGCCTCGACCACGCCATCCGAGACGACCGTCAACGTAGCATCAGCTGCGAACATGACGGCGCTCTCCGAGTATTCGATCCCGGTCGCAATACCCAGCGGCAGTCCGGCCGGAATCGGGAGTTCCCGCCCATCGAGATATGGCGCGAGGTGCCCGGCGTTCGCAACGCGCAGTTGTCCGCCGGGTTCGAAGCGGATCGCACAGCAGGTGACGAAGCCTCCTTCGGTCTGCCCGTGCAATGCCCGGTTTAGCAAGCGGAGCAGTTCGCCGGGATTTCGCTCGGAGCGCTCCCGCAGTACGCCCGTCAGGAGAGAAACCACCATCGCCGCCTTGAGCCCCTTGCCGGAGACATCGCCCGCCAGGAGCACCTCGCCGCCGATGACCAGGTAGAAATCGCCGCCGACCTCCTGCGCAGGCAGGTATCTCGCCTCGAGCGACAATGTGGGATCTACCAGAGCGGGCTGCGCCAGAAGAAGACGCTGGATGGCGCTCGCGGCGGCGAGTTCACCCGACAAGCGCTCGCGTTCGCTTCGATCGCGAGCGCCCCGGCGGAAGAGGAGTACGAGCAGCGTCAGAGCCAGCAGGCACCAGAAGAGATTGGAACGGGCAATCACGTAATCGCCGATCCAAATCTGATCTCGCGTCGCGCCCACGAAAATGCTTACCCAATTTGCGGCCGAATCGACACCGCCGGCGAGGAGCACGATCCGAAATGTGCGATCCTCGGCCGAAATGGATGACCACTGTCGTCGCAAGTGGAACATCACGACACCGGAGGTCAATCCGAGGGCCCAGATGTAAGGCAGAATCGGCACAGGTTGAGTCGCCAGGCAACCAGCCCAGAGGAACCAGTACGGCCATTTGGAGCGAACGCCGGTCGCGACCAGAGCGAATTGCGCAAAGATGACGTAGAGCAGACAGATGAGAATCTCCAGCGGGTCGGAGAACCTGCCGCGCAGGGAGATTTCGGCTGCTGGAAGGAGCATCGTAACCAGGTAATAAAAGATGACAGCGTGGGCGGTAGCGAAGGCCGAGAACCAGAGAAGCTCCGTCCGGCGTCGCTCGGTCCACCACCCGATAACACTGATGGCCGAGAAGGCAGCAAATAAACCACAGAGCAGCCAGTGAAGCGAAAAGCTCCGCCACTGCCGGTCGAGCAGGCGTTCTCCCTCATGCCAGGGTGTTTGGGTTGCCGTGGTAATCAGATACGGACCGGTATCGCGCAGGCGGTATTGCGGCGGTAGAAACAGCGCCCGCTTGGCGCGGATAGCGATCGTAATCGGCCTTGGCGCGCCGCCAGTGGCGATGGCTGCGGGGATCGGGAAGGAGCGCGGCCGCGGCACGCTCGCATGAGAGAAGTCTTCGAAATCGCCGGACGCGCCGATCTGCACGCCGTTGACGAAGACCTGGTATACATCCTGTATGGTTCCGAGCGTGACGACGAGATTGTTTCGCGGCGCATTTGGAGCCAGAGTCACCGTGCGCCGGAGCCACGCCGGGGTGCGGGTGAATAGATCGGGGTTCGACGGGAGCTGAACCGAGCGCCAGGAACTGTCGTCGAAACCAGGCTGGGCGAAGGCGGGGTTGTCGACGGACGAGAATTTCCAATCACCCGAGAGGTCAATCCATACGATGTCTTGCGCTAGGGCGGGGATGACAAAGAGAAGAGGGAGAAGCCACTTCATGAAGTCAACCTCCGCACTGTGACCACGGTGATGTCGTCGTTCTGCCCCCAAGCCAGCGCGGCTTCGGCGATTTCCCGCGCCGATCGCTTGGACACGGCGGCCGTTCGCTCGAAGCCGAACAATTCACCCTTGGCATTGGCCGACTCGATGACGCCGTCGGACACGAAAGTCAGCATCCCTTTCAACGAAAGCGTCGATTCGGCATAGATCCCGCAACGATCGATGCCCAAGGGCAGTCCGGGGTCGACTGCTGCCTCGGCACCATCCAGATATGGCGCCGGATGCCCTGCACTCGCGATGGTCACCGTGCCTTCCTGGATGCGCGCGACCGTCGCGGTCACGAATCCGCCCTTTAGCGACTCCACCGCGACCTGGTTCAACTCGGCGAGCAGCGCTGCCGGGCGATCCGACTTGCGATTGCGCAGCGCACCGGCGATTAGGGATACGAGCATCGCGGCCTTCAAACCCTTGCCGCTGACGTCGCCGACCACGACCAGGTGCGCCCCGTCCGCTGTGCGAAAGCTCTGCCAAAAATCTCCGCCGACTTCGGCCGCCGGCAGGTACATCGCGTCTATGGCGAGATCACGCGAACTCTGCGGCGCCTGCAGCAGCAGTTGCTGCACGCTCCGCCCCGCTTCCATCTCTTTGGCCAGACGGCCTTTTTCCTGCTGATCTTTGAGGAGTCCGCCGATTAATGCGAACACCGCCGTGATACAGAGCGCGATGTTGATCACGGTATGTGGGGCAAGGCCGTAGGGGCCAATGAAAAACGTGAATGAAGCATACAAGCCCGGCACCAGTTGACCGGCGATGACACGGGCAAAGCTGGCGGCGTAGAGCAAGACCCCACACGCCAGCACGCGCTGCTCGATCGTACCCCGACGCACCAGGCGCACACTCCAAAATACGGGCAGCGCCAGCCCCGGAATCATATCGAGGAGTGGGATCGAGAACGCGAACCGAAACAATACCAACGCGGCTGCCAGCACCGCCGCTTTCCAGATGGCGAGCGCCCGGCCATTCACCACGTGGCTCATGCCGAGATTCAGGAAGAAAACTGCGCCAAGAATGGAGACCCCGATGCTCGGATGATTGCCCGTGTAAGGACCAGCGATCTGTGCAAAGTTGAAGAGAGCGAAGGCTAGTATCGTCAGGGTGAACCACAACAGTTCGATCCGCCCGGGAGTACCAAGCCAGAGCACGAGTAGAATCAGGGCCATCAATATTTGCGTATATGCGAACAGGCTATAGAGGTTCGTCTGCCGCATCTCCAACAACCGCCCCCGCTCCAGTTGCCAGGCGGCGTCGCTCGCGCCGGCAATCACGTAAGGGCCTTCGTCGCGGAACAGGCTGATGATGCGGGTGACCCGGATCGCAACGGTGATGCGTCCGCTTTCCGTGCCCCGGGGAAGCCGAAATCCACGGGATACCGGGGCGGGATATCCGCCTTTGCCGCAGCCCGAATCGCCGGCACTCAGCGCATTCACGAAGACCGAGTAGCAGGACTGGAGTCCTCCCAGCACGAGCGTCGCGTCTCGCACGCCCGCCGGAAGGTCCACCGTTTTCCGCAGCCAGGACACGCGGGCTGGTAGCGTCGTTCGAAGCGGCAGTTCGATCGTCTCCCAGCCGGAGTCGTCGAGTTCCGGCTTCGCATACGACGGATCGTCGCCCCCGTGCAGCCGCCACGTGCCGCTGATGTCCAGAGTTTGCGACGAAAGCAGTCCGCAGCCCCAGATCAGGAGAAGAGCCGCTTTCACGTGGTTGCCCTCCGCACCGGGACCAGCCAAGGCGCCGGGTCATAGGATCCGAAGAGCGGCGCCAAGAGCCATAGGCAGGTTCGGATCATCGGCGCCCTCCGAGACGTGGCCCAGACACTCTCCAGGAACCCTCGATCAGGTCGCAGATTCTACGTGTCCAAGATGTGGCGCAGACACTCCTGCCTGCCGCGTCGAGGCTCGTGTCGACCCGGTCCGGGCGCCCCTCGGAATCGGTTTCCACGCGCCACATTCCTGGCCCAGGTAACTTTCCGTGAAAGGGGAGAGAGGCACCTCTTGGCCAGACGTTTCGGGCGCGCACTCCATCCGTGGTCTTGGCAGACGCGCCGCGAACGCGTCGAGAAGAGTCTCTGCGCCACATCGCGGACGAGGCCCCGCAGTGGATGCCCGGTGCAAGCTTATACTGATCATCACGGCGTTTCAGATTGACGACGTCCATTTGCCCGCGACCTTGACTGTCGGCCCGATGGCCGACGAGGCTTTTGCTGCCCTCTGCAACGAGCATCCCGACCTCAATCTCGAACTCTCGGCCCGCGGGGAACTCATCGTCATGCCACAAACCTTCACGTTGACTGGCGCCCGCAACAATGAGATCAGCGGCCAGCTTTGGCGCTGGGCTCCAGAAGACCAGCGAGGTGTCGCGTTCGATTCCTCCACCGGCTGGAAACTGCCCAACAGCGCCCGCCTCTCCCCGGATGCCGCCTGGATTCTCAAGCAACGCATCAAGACCCTGGACAAGGCGAGCTTCATGGGTTTCAGGCATATCTGTCCGGACTTCGTAATCGAGCTTCGGACGGAGTCCGATAAGCTGCGCATTCTGCGCGACAAGATGGCAGAGTAGCTCGCGAACGGGGCACAGCTGGGGTGGTTGATCGATCCGGAGACCCGCACCGTCGAGATCTACCGGCCAGTTTGCGAGCCCGAAACTCGCGCTGGCATTACCCGCCTTGCCGGTGAGGGCCCCGTCGAAGGCTTCGTGCTCGATCTCGCGCCCCTCTGGGATCCGTTGGGATAGCGTAAACCAAGTCACTCCGCCCTCCGTACCGTGACCACCGTGATGTCATCGTTCTGGCCCCACGCACGCGCGGCACTCGCGATCTCCTGCGCGGATTTCCTGCTGATCTCGCGAGTGCGTTCGAAGCCGAAGAGTTCGCCCTTGGTGTTCGCGGCTTCCACAACGCCGTCGGAAACCAACGTCACCGTCGAATCATTCAGCCGGGTTTCCGTATAGGTGGCCTCGGGATCGATCCCCAGCGGTAAACCAGACTCGACCGGAGCTTCCCGGCCGTCGCAGTACATCGCGGGATGGCCCGCGTTCGCCATGACCCCGTGGCCATCTCTTTCGATCCGCAGCACGGCGCACGTCACGAATCCGCCATCTAGACGCCCCGCGATCGTCCAATTGATTCGCTCGAGTAACGCGCCGGGAGAGAGCGAGGCATGCGAGCGAAACAGGCCGATTACCATGGAAACCACCATGGCTGCCTTCAGACCTTTGCCGCTGACATCTCCGATGGCCACCAGCAGCGCCCCGTCCGCAAGCGGGAGTATCTGGTAGAAATCGCCGCCGACCTCGGCGGCGGGCTCGTATACGGGGTCGATCACAAATGCGCCAGCCTCGATCGATGCGGTCTGTCCCAGCAGGAACTGCTGCGCGGACCGTGCGGCGGTCATTTCGCTTGCAAGCCGCAAGCGCTGCCGCCGGTCCGACGCCACCTGCTGGAGCAGCAGCATCACAATTGAGACGGCGAGGATGAGGGTTAGCGGATCGTAGTGGAGGAAGTAATATCCGCCGACTGACGTGAACTCCCTGGCGCCATTTAAGAAAAGATAGGAGCCTGCGGGGATCAGGGCATATCCGCTGTTGAGCAGCAGCAGGACGACGAAAGCATGGCGGGCGAACGTCGCCTTCTCGACGGACATTCGCCTCCAGCCGGCGATGCCGGCGGAAAAAGCCGCAGCCGATACCAGAAAACTGAACAATCGATAGACTCCGAACGGGGTGTAGCCCAGGAATTGGCTGGATGACGCCAAATACCCGGCAAGAGCAAGCCACAGAAGCCAGACGGCAACATGCAACCAGCGCAGGCGCAACCGCAGGGCGGCAACCACAAAGGAAGCGAAGCTTGCGAAACGTGCAGTCTGGATGATCTCCGTTATCCACGGAGTGCCGTACGCGTTATACGGCATTGAGTGCGGTGTCATCTGAGCAAAGGTTCGAAAGTTGTAGGCGAATGCCAGCAACAGAAACACAGCGAACCAGAACAGCTCCGGACGATCGCGTTCCCGCAACCAGGCAAGCAGGACCTGCACACCCAGGAGCAGGAAAACCACCGACATGACCAGGCACGGCGTAAGACGCAGACGACGAAGCGCGAAGTCATCCTCGCCGACGGAGAACGGAGCGTTGGAACGGTGCGTGATCAGAGAAGGCCAGTACCCTACCGGGTGCCACCAGGGCGCTGATGAGGCCCTCCGGTCCAGTTCGAGAACGATGTCTAACGGCCCACGAGTTCCCGCGGCCGAAGCCGGAATGGAGAACGTTCGCGTCTGCGCAATGTTGGCATTGCTGAGCGTGTCCGGATCGCCTACTCGCGCGATCTTCTGTCCATTCACTAAAAGCGTGTAGCGTTCGCGCACTGGTCCGATCGTCACGGCCAGTTGATTACGGTTCGTCCAGTCAGGAAGTTCGACACTCCGGTGCAAGGTAACCGGCTGGCTGCCGAGCCGCGTGGGCTCGCTTCCCGCGAATCCGAGGTTGACGGTGCCCTGGCGGCCGGACCCAACCAACGACCAGCCATCGGAGATATCGATAGAGAGCTGGGACTGGGCCAAAGCATGCCACGCGAATAGACCGAGAAGCAAGATTCGGATCACTCCGCCCTCCGCACCGTGACCACCGTGATGTCGTCGTTTTGTCCCCAGACCCGCGCGGCTCCGGCGATCTCCTGAGCGGAGTTCGTGCTGATCGCGCGCGTGCGCTCGAAGCCGAACAGCTCGCCCTTCGAATTCGCCGCCTCGACCACGCCATCGGACACCAGAGTGACCTGCCTGCCGCCAGGCAGGACGCGCGTCGCATAGGACGCATCCGCCGAAACCCCCAGCGGCAGCCCCGGCTCGACCGGGGCTTCCACTCCGTCGATCCACGGAGCCGGATGCCCCGCGCTCGCGATCCGCAGGGTTCCGTCCGGCTGCATCAATACGCAACAGCAGGTGACAAAGCCACCGCGAGTCCTCCCGAGCAGCGATTCATTGAGACGCGCCAACATCTCATCGGGTTGGCGCGACCGCTCGTTGCTGACCGCGCCCGAAAGGTGCGCGACCAGCAGCGCGGCGCGGAGTCCCTTGCCGCTCACGTCGCCCACGACCACCGTGAGGGACCCATCCGCCGGATTTGCCGGGAGCGCACAGTAGAAGTCACCTCCCACTTCGCTCGCAGGCAGATACGCTGCTTCGACATGGAAACACCCGGCACCTGGTGGACTCGATTGCAGCAGCGTCTCCTGAACCAGCCGGGCGGCAGCCAATTCTTCCTCCAGCCGGGTTTTCCGGAGCCGGTCCGCACCCAGTCGACGCAGGAGCAGAATGGAAAGGACGAGCATGAGAGCAAAACCGCTCAATTCCTCGGCCGTCCATTGGAATCCATGACTCGACCATTCCAACCTGAGCAATCTCGCGCCGCGGAGCGGAATCGGGCTGCTGAACGCCACTAACGCGAGCGTCACGGCCAGGATCTTCGTACTGACGTCCCACCTCGCTTTTAGCCAGCCGTAGATCAAGATTCCTAAGGTGGCAGCGAGGAGGAGCAAAAGCGACACGCGCCAACTCCAGCTCAGAATGGGATATCCAGCGAAGCCGCGATCGTCCACCGCGGCTTGCGCGTTGTAAGCAATGTGAATGATGGACGGGATCCAAACTGAAATCCGCCACCAGCGCGATCGCACGCCCGCGATTTGCCCGGCCAGAAGGGCCAGAAAGCTCCCGCCGACGGCCACGGAAGGGCCCGACAGCACCGTGACCGCGTCCGACCACTGAAGAGCGAGCGACAAATACCCGGCCAGGTTAAACGCTGCGCGTGTCAGCAGGAATCCAATTGCGAGGAGCAGTTCGGTGCGCTCCCTCTCCATCACCCACGCCAGCAAGAGCAGAATGGCGATCAGCAGGCTTCCGGCTCCTGAGAGCAGGGTTGTGACCGCGATCCGTTCCCTCTTCTGCATTGCGATCGCCGCCGCGCCGAAGGGGCGGAGAGCGGCGGATGTGAGTAAGTACGGACCTTCGTCCGGAATGCCACCGACGCTCTGAAAGGACTCTGTCGGAATGTAAAGAGGTCGCCAGACTCGCAGCGCGACGGTAAGCTTCTCCCCTGGCCGCATGATCCCCGCCGGTAGAGAAAACGATTCCGGGCGCACGATAAAACTCTGAGAGAGTTTCTGCTCTCCGCGCGCCGCGATTCGCTTGCCGTTGACGAACACCTCATACACTTCGCTCACCGATCCCAATGTCAGAACCAGGTGATCCGTCGCGATTTCGGCGGGAACGTCGATCTGGCGCCGCAGCCAGTAAGTGCCCACGCGCAGCACAGTTTTGCGTGGCAACGGAAACAGATTCCAGCCGCGATCATCGAATCCCGGCTGAGCGAAAGCCGGATCGTCCCTGTCGCTCAGCCGCCAGACGCCCGCGAGGTCGACATACGCCAACGATTGCGCTGCGAGCGGCGCAGCCGCAAGGAGCAGCAACGCTGCCCTCATTCCACCCTCCTGACCGTGACCACCGTAACGTCGTCGTTCTGGCGCCATCCCTGACCGGGGCGTGCGAAGCCGTAGAGTTCCGGGTAGTGGATTGGTCGCCTGTAGAAGCACTCCGCTGGGACACGCTGCCAAGCTGCGCGCCGATCGCCACGGTGCCAACGACGGGTCTGGCAATCCGCCGCAGGGCTGGCAACCTGTCCCACAATCCAGCCTTTTCCGCGGTCAGACCACCGCTGCGCGAGCTGCCGTTTCGTCGCCGTGCAGGGATGTGTACTTCGACAGACCGAGCATCGTGAAAACCTTGACGAAGTGTGCCGAGAGGCCGAAGCACACCACTTTCTGCGACGCGTTGTTGGCGGCGACCAGAAGCTGGATGACGATTGCAATGCCGCTCGAATTCAGGTAAGACACCTTGGAGAAATCGAGCAGAATCTTCTTCGTCGGCGCGTTCAGGCCGCGATACTTCCCCAGGACGGCCTGCTCCGAGGCGCTGGTGATGTCCCCCTCAAACCGCATCACCGCCAGATCAGCGTTCTGCTCCACTTTGGTCTTTGTAGGTGAAACTGTCATGCTTTGTTCACAGCCTCCGGATTCAAACGGATCACCAGCCGCGCGTAACTGCCGGATCTGCCGCTGACATACTCGACTTCGTCCACTAGCGCCTGGATGAGAAACATTCCCATTCCGCGAGGATCCTCTTCGCCGCGCATCTTGCGATCGATGTCCGGCACGTGCATGGCGGCGTGGACTCCGCCCCCCTGATCGCGAATCTTGACCTCCAGCGCTTCTTCGCTCATGGCAAGGGTCACCACCACACTCAACCGCTCGTTGAGCTTGTTCCCATGCTCGATCGCGTTGATGCAAGCCTCCGCAACCGCCGTTTTCAGGTCGTCGATGCGGTCCTCCGAAAATCCCATGATGCTGGCCACGCTGGCGGCTGTGTTCATGGCTACCTTTTCGAAGCCGAGGCGGGTCGGCAGCCGCAATTCGGTAATGATTGGAACCTCGGTCATGCAGTGGCTCCTTCCTTTTCGCGGCAGAGATAGAGCGCAGTCATGTCGTCGGTCTGCCGGGCGCTGCCGGCGAAACGCGCCAGCGTCTTCCAGACGTGGTCGAGCAGTGCGGCGGGCTTCACTTCACCCATCAATCCCAGGAGGCGGTCTTCGCCGAACTCGTCGTCCCCACGAAAGACTTCGGTCAACCCATCGGTGTATAGCAACAGTTGATTGCCCTCCTGTATTTCGAATCGCTCTGTCTGATAGGTGCGGGATGGCAGCATGCCGAGCGGCGGACCGCTGGCGCCGATCCGCGCCCGTTCCTTTCCGGCGGCATCCGTGAGAAATGCGGGATTGTGTCCCGCGTTGACCGCTTCGATGGAATGGCTTCGCGGGTCGACACATACCAGGATTGCCGTCACATAGCGGCGCCGGGCTTCCAATCCTTCCTGCCAGTGCAGATCATTGAGTCTGGCGGCCATCTCATCCAGGGGCAATCCCGCCCCGGCGATGGCACGGAAACTCGACCGGAAAGTCACGCTGATCATCGCCGACGCGAGGCCCTTGCCTGCAACGTCAGCCAAGACCAGCATCATTCGCCCATCCGCGAGCGGCAGGATGTCGACGTAGTCGCCGCCGACCTCGTAGCAGGTAGTGGACCGGAAAGTCAGTGAGTACCCTTCCACGTCCGGAACGGTTTGCGGTAACAGGCTGCGCTGGATGGCCCTGGCGGCGTCCAGGTCGAGTTGCACGCGCTCCCACTCGAGCATCTTTTCGTGGTGTTGCGCGTTGCCCACGGCCAGCGCCGATTGCAGCGCCAGTCCTTCTAGAAAATCAGCCTCCTCGAGCGACAGAGGCTCCGGGCGGTAGATTACGAGGTGAGCGATGGTCTCTCCTCGGCTGCCCGTAAGCGGCGCGCTGGCGTAGCCCGGGATTTCCGTGCGTTCGGTCCAGCGCGTCCAGTCATCGGGAACTTCGCCGTAGACGCGCGCCCGCGACTCGAGTTCCGCATCCGTCGAAGCGAAAAACGCGCCTTCGGCCTCCAGTTCTTTGGCCGCGGTCTCAAGCACGCCGGCCAGCACATCATCCAGCCGGATGGTGGAATGGACGCGGCGCGAGGCTTCCAGCAGGCTCTGGACACGCGCGAGTTTCTGCTGCAGTTCGATGGTCTCGTCACGGTTCTGTTCGTGGCGGCGCGCTGAAAGCATTTGCGTATGATCTCTCACTAATCTGCCTTCCGCAACTCTCGCCGAAGTTCCGCTTCACCGAAGGGCTCGACAGGTTGCCGATGATATGGCGGCCCCAGTTGCAATTCGCCGGCCAGCACAAAATCCACCGAAACTCCCTTAATTTTCAGATCTTTGGCTGCGGCCGCCGAATATAAAGGATAATGGCGTTAACCAAACAGATAATGGGTGACACCGCTCGCGATACCTCCCAATTGCTGCTCAACGCCTCGGCGCTGGTCTTTCTTTTCCGCGCGACGGCCGGCACACACGCGACGGCTCGACGCGCTGAGGTGAGCAGGCAACTGATCAGCCTGCTCCGCGAGTTCGTTGATTTCGAAACCGGAAGCGTGCTGATCGGCCGCAGTGAAGAAGACCTCTCGTCACAGTACCAGGACCCGTCAATCTGGAAGCACCTGGTAACGGAAGGCCCGCTCTTCACGGACGAGGTGACGGCCATCCCGATTTACGCCAACGGCAGCTTAACCGGCGCATTCTTTCTGTACAGGGCTCGCGAGGCGGAGCGCGAAACCTTAAGCGCCATCGCCAGTCTGGCGGCCGTGGCGATCGAAAGCGTGCGCGAGGTCGAACGGCTTCGCGAGGATTACTCTGCGCTGGAGGCACGCCTCACCGGCAACGGTGGAATTCTCGGAGGCAGCCCCGCGATCCTAAAGCTCCTGGAACGAATCGAGCGGCTCGCCAGCCGGGATACTACGGTCCTGATTCAAGGCGAGAGCGGCACAGGCAAAGAACTGGTAGCCCGGCTTCTGCACCGTTCCAGCCCGCGCGCCGACGCGCCAATCGTGGCCATCAATTGTGCCGCCATCGCCGATTCGCTGCTCGAAAGCGAACTGTTCGGGCATGAGAAGGGTGCGTTCACGGGTGCGGCGGCTTTGAAAAAAGGAAAGATAGAGATGGCCGAAGGCGGCACCTTGTTCCTCGATGAAGTCGGTGAACTTGCGCCGGGATTGCAGGCCAAGTTGTTGCGTGTGCTTCAGGAACGGGAGTTCGAGCGGGTGGGGGCGACGCATCCGCTACGGGTAGATATTCGCGTGGTAGCCGCGACCAACCGCGATCTCGGTGAGTTGGTGCGGGAGGGACGGTTTCGAGCGGACCTGTTTCACCGGCTGAACGTGGTCGCGTTACGTACTCCGCCACTGCGGGAACGCAAGGAGGATTTGGCCATCCTGGCGAACCATTTTCTGCGCTATTTCGGCGAGCAGTGCGGCCGGCCCGCGCTCGAGTTCTCCGCCGAGGCGCTGCGCTGCATCGAGAGCTACGACTGGCCGGGCAATGTGAGGGAACTGCAGAACGCCATGGAGCACGCCGTAGTCTTGGGAGAAGGCCGGTGGGTCCTGCCTTCGGATCTGCCGGACACCGTGCGCGAGGCGGCTCCGGCGGAGCAACTCGGCGCGTTTGAATCGTCCGTGACGGAGGCCAAGAGGGAGAGCATTCTGCGCGCCTACAGCCAGGCGGGAGGTGACTATAAAGGAGCGGCGAAAATCCTCGGTCTGCATCCCAATTATCTGCTGCGGCTGGTCCGTAATCTCGGGCTTCGGGAGGCGCTGAAGAAACCGCATGGCGCTTGAATACTCGTATGATCCCAAGGCAGACCCCGTGACGATTCGCATGGCCGGTGGATTGACTCTGGGGCCCCGGCTGGCGGCCTTCTCCCGTGCCGTCTCCACCCTGCTCTCGGAGCGGCCGGTTTCCGGACTGATTTTGGATATGGCTGGGATCTCCGGTATCGACAGCGCTGGCCTTGGTGAACTGGTCATTCTTTATACCGCTTCCAGCGAAGCTGGTACTGCTGTTTGCCTCGTGCGACCCTCGGCGCACGTCGGCAAATTGCTGGAGAGGACTCGGGTCTCGGGCCTGTTTCCGGTGTTTGAGGAGGATACGGCGGCGATCGCCTGGATCCGTTCGAGAGTGTGAGGGACATTTGAGGAGGCCTTCCCCGCAGCGCGAGCGGACGGTAGGTGCGCGACCAATCCTGCCCATCAGCGCCGAGGCGTTGAGTTAGCGTCCCATATCCTACATAACATGAATCGCCGTACGTTCTGCCCGGTCTCCACGGATGCGAGCCTCTGTCGCGCCTCCTTCGCTGCGCCCGTCAACGAGTGGGAGCGTATGCTCCGGTGGCTTGGGGGCGAGCAACACTCCCAGCTATCGAATGCCACGAGTTGCGCCTGCTGGCGTATCGTGGCCGAACTGTCGGTAACTCGGAGGTTGGCCGTCGCCGCGTCGGCGGAACCAACGTCTCGACCAGCAGGGCTTTGGCCACACCAGCCCCGAATTATGCAGTAAAACCAAAAAGGACGTCCCCGGAAAGCTTGTAAGTTATTGAAACTGAAGCGGGAGACCGGATTCGAACCGCGATTGATAATAGAGAACTTCGGCGTTCAACGCGGTGAATCCTGACCACATAAGCCCACCGAAAAACAGGTTCACTAATCGCGGCCGGGCAAAGCAGTAATTGCGGTAACGCTCGGAGGCGAATGTCGACTCCCCAGAAGTCCCAAGAGAGACGAAAAGCGCCGTCGCTAGCGGCGCGTCGTGAACTGTTGACATCAGTAGGTCATTTGGAACGGCGGAAAATAGAAGCCACGCGTGATTCGGTGCCAGAGTCTGCTGCGCTCACGTTCCCTGGCGATGGCAGCTCGATGGCGTTCCGCCAATTGACGAGCGCGAAATTTCATGAGAGCCGCGTAAACCTCCGGATGCTTGCGCCGAATGCGGCGAAGGTGCTGGTTAATGGTCCCTATATGGACGCCCAACTCCACCGCCACCTCTGGATAGGTAGGGCCGACGTCATCGGCGACGAGGGCCTTGGCAACACGGCGGCAGCCGGGGGGGAAGTCTCGCCAAAAGGCGAACCACGGCTTTCTGTTCATTGCTTGCAGCGCTTCCGTTTTTGGTGTTTCGGCATTACCAGTGACCTCGATCCATTTTGTCCTCGATTTGTCAAAATGATCAAGGCAGGATAGAAGTTCCTGCAAGCCTCCACGCATCGCCCTTCCAGCATGAAGGCGCCGAGATTCGAGGAGTAAACACGCAGGTCTGCGAGCATCCGTCATTAAGCTGAAATGCCTCTCGCGGAATAATTTCGCTATGTCAAAATACATTCCTGTCGCGGGCCTGCTGGCAGCCACCCTACTCCTCAGCCAAGCCGCTCCGGATTCGGGCGCGTTTCTGGAGAAGCCCTACTTACAATTAGGCGACGCGCCTGCGCTATCCAAATCCGAAAGCCTCATATTGATTTGGCATACTGCGGCCCCGGCGGAATGGTCCGTCGAGGTTCGCACATCGAGGGACCGCGATTGGCGCGCAGTTCAGCCGCCGTCCGTTAGCGCCGTCTCGGCTCCGGCGGGCGAGCCAATGGTTGCGGGGGTGGATGGCGCAAAAAGAGACGCTCCGGCGTCGCCGGCGGTTGAGAAGCACTTTGTCTATCGTGCTCGTTTAACTGGCCTGGAGCCCGGTCAGGAGTTTCAGTATCGGGTCTTGAAGAGCGGCAAACAGATGTTCGACGCCAGCGGCCGCGCACGCAAGGCCACCGGACAGCCGTATCGCTTCGCGCTTTTCGGCGACTGCGGTCAAGGCACTCCGGCGGAAAACGCCATCGCGTATCAGGCCTATCTGGCGAAGCCCGACTTTGTCTTCATCCCGGGCGACATAGTTTACGGATCGGGCCGCATCAGTGAATATCGCACGCGATTCTTTCCAAGCTATAACGAAGACGAACCGTCAGCCGCCCATGGCGGGCCGCTGCTCCGCTCCATTCCGTTCATCGCCGCTCCCGGGAACCACGACACCGATCTGGTGAACTTCCGGCGATACCCGGACGCGCTCGCGTATTTCCTCTATTGGGACCAGCCGCTCAACGGACCGGTGCCTCCGGCGGACGCGGCGAAGGCGAAGCATCTGCTCACCGGTAGCGTCGCGGCACAGCCGATCTTCCTGGAAGGCGCGGGCGAGCGCTATCCCCGCATGGCCAACTTCTCCTTCGATTACGGCAATAGCCACTGGACCGTGCTGGATGCCAATACTTACATGGACTGGAATGATTCGTCGCTGCGGGAATGGCTAGCGAAGGATCTGGCGGCGGCCCAGGCAGCCACTTGGCGGTTTGTGGCATTCCATCAACCCGGGTTCAATTCGTCCAAAGAGCACTTCGGCGAGCAACAGATGCGGGTCCTGTCGCCAGTCTTCGAAGCGAATCATGTCGACATCGTGTTCGCCGGACATGTTCACAATTACCAACGGTCTTTCCCACTCACATTTCTGCCAGATGGCGCTCCAGCCGCCCGCGGCGCCGTGGCGGGCGAATGGAAGTTGGATGAAGCGTTCGGCGACGGCGCGGCAGCCAAGCCCCACGGCGTAATTTACATCGTGAGCGGCGCGGGCGGGGCAGAGTTGTATAACCCCGAACAGCAAACCGATCCCAAGAGCTGGCAAAGCTTCACCAACAAGTTCATATCGCAAGTGCATTCCCTGAGTGTGGTCGATATCGAGCAAAAAATACTGCGCTTCAAACAGGTTTCCGACGACGGCGAAACGGCGGATTCCTTCCGAATTACGAAGTGATTCTCTGTGCCGGTCACAAATCGTCGGACGGCGCGCTTCACCGCACTAAGAGGGTCGCGTGGAACGGACACCCTGAAGATCGAGAGGAAACACGACCATAAAGATGGTGCCGGCGCCGGCCCGGCTCTCTACCGACAGGTCGGCATGGTGGACGTCCGCAATCCACTTCGCAATCGCCAGGCCCAGGCCGGTGCCTTCTCCCTGCGCCCGGGCCGGATCTGCCCGGAAGAAGCGGTCGAAGATCCGCGGCAGCAACTCCTCCGCGATGCCAATACCGTTGTCCTGAACACGCAAGCGCCCCGATTCGCCATCTCGGTCCAGGGACAAATCGATGGCGCCGCCATCCGGTGTGTACTTAATCGCGTTGTCGAGAAGCGTCCAGACAAGGCGGCTCAGGCTCGCGCGGTCGCCCCGCACCTCCAGGTGTTCGACACAATGCAATTGGAGGCGGTGACCCTTGGCCTTAGCCGGGATCCGGGCTCTCTCGAACGACTCCCGCATCAGTTCCGCCAGATCGGCGGCCTCGAAGGGAATGTCGACATGGCCGGAATCCGCACGAGCCAGCACCAGCATATCTTCCAGAAGCCGGGTGGCGTCCTGCGATTCGGCGAGGATCTCTTCGAAAGCCTCGTGGCTATCCGCCTCCAGTTTGGAGCTTCGCAGAGCATATTCGGCGACCATCTGAATGTAGGAGATGGGGCTTCGCAATTCGTGGGATGCGTCAGCCGTGAAGCGCTTGATCTGGGCGACCGCCGTTTCGAGGCGGCCGAGCATTTCATTGCAAGTCTCGGAAAGCCTCTCGAACTCGTCGCCGTTCTGACGCGAGGGAAGTCTCTCTGAGAGGTTTCCGATAGTGATGGAGCGGAGGGCAGCGGTGAGGCGGCCCACCGGTTGCAGCGCCCGGCGCGTCATGAAATAGCCGGCCAGCGCGGAAACCAGAAGCAGTATCGGAGTGGCGCCAATCAGGCCCGCGGAAAATCGGGCCAACATCTGCCGATTGTCGTCCAGTTGGCCGCCGACGACGACGTTAAGAGCTTCTCCTTCGAACACCACCGGGCGTTGTAGGACTCGGAACTTGCGCCCATGGAAGTCCACGCTGTGGAAGCGGTCGGAGGGCGGCCGCACCACCGCTGGCCATGGGAAATCGGGCGGCGCCTGGGAGCTATTGGGATAGAGGAGCCGGCCCTGGGCGTTGTACACGAGGATCAGGTTTCCTTCTGGAGTCGCGTCGGTGAATTCCAGGTACCTTGCCGATCGTTTGCCGGGCTCGCCGGCAGGCGTCGTGGCCAAGGCTTCGATCGCCCGTGCGGCCCGGCGAGTGAGCGTCCGGTCGCGTCCCTGAGAGAGCGAATAGGCCAAGTCGGCCCACATGGCCACGCCGAACGCGATAAATCCGCATAGAAAGAGGGCGGTGAACCAAGCCGTTAGCCGGAAAGAGATCGACAGCCGGCTCAATCCGCCTCGGTGCGCAACGAGTAGCCTACCCCGCGGATGGTGTGCAACAGTTGCGGCTCGCCGGGGCCATCGATTTTCGAACGCAGCGAGCGAATGAACACGTACAGGGTGTTGTCGCTGACTTCCGCTCCGCCACCCCAACCGCCCTCCACCAGGACTTCGCGCGGCACCACGCATCCGGCGCGCCGCAACAGGACCTCGAGAAGCGCGTACTCCGTGCGTGTTAAGGACGCGGCCCGGCCGCCGCGTTGCATTTCGTGCGTCCGCGCCTCCAGCACCAGATCCTGATATTGCAGGCCTGACGGATAGCTGACCGGGCCCCGTCTCGCCAGGGCGCGAATCCGCGCCAGCAGGATGTCCAACGAAAAGGGCTTGGTGAGGTAATCGTCTGCGCCGCAGTCGAGGCCGCGCACGATATCGGCCATCGCGTCGCGGGCGGTCACCATGATGGTCGGCACCATGGACTTCGCGGCCCGCAAGTTGCGGATCACGTCATAGCCATCCCGGCGCGGCAACATTACGTCTAGAACGATCACGTCGAGTCCGCCGGAGATGCCGATATTGAGCGCCTCCTCGCCGTCGAACGCCAACGCGACCGAATAGCCCTCGCTTTCCAGAGACCGTTGAAGAAAGCGCGCCATACGAGGCTGGTCTTCCGCCACCAGGACTCTCATGCAAACATCCTAGGATAGTTCGATGAATTTCTAGTGACGGAGTGGTGTATTTGGATCGAGCCTGGCCCCTGAATTCAATCTGGGCTATCCGTGTCCGGGCCGGCCGGCAATTTGGACCAAGCCATGGCGGTAATCCACGGTGAGGACGGAGTCGCTCAGGGCCGGATATCCCAGCAAACCCGGCACCTCCAAACCGTGGTACCAGCTCGATGTCGAGATATCGACGGCCACCAGCCGAGACATCGCGATCGAGAGTGTTCCGAACCGCACACTCAATCCGGCGTCGATGAGGGGAGCCTCGAGTTCGAGCCCTCCGCCTTGCAGCGGGATATGGGGGGGCGAAGGTGGCCGGGATATTCAACCGGCGAACCACATTTCGCGAGATGGCGTAGTAGGAGGCCCGGTATCGAGCAGAAAGTAGCCTTGTTTCTGTTCACTGTACCGCTCAGGAACAGGAGATCGTTGCTGGAAATCGCTCGAATGCTGGGGCCGGAGTTGGCGAGTTCGTCCGGATAAGGCATCAGGTCGAGGCTCTTGCCGGCGAGATCGAGCCGGACCAAATATCCGCTGAACAATGACAGCGGAAGAACTCCATGAATCCCGTCGCCGAAATGCCGGTCACACACCAGAACAGGGATGTCGCGCAGCGTAAGATCGCCGACTTGAACCGAATCAGCGGCGACTTTCTTCACCACCGCACCGGGAGCGCCGGGAATCACCAGGTCCTAATTGGTGCCGCCGCCGCTGAATCCTGCACGGTTTAGCGGTGCTGAGATCCAGGACAACACTCTGCGCGCCGCTATCCAGCAATAACGCCATTGGGGCGCCGCTATTGATTCGCACCTTCGCAGCCAACCCGATCACGGGTGCTCCGGGGTTGGCGCAAATTTCGAGTTTGATATGGTGGCAGGCGATCGCGGCGGACGCACCGAAACTCAGGCGGATCATCGCGATTGCTCCGATCACCACGAATTTGCCCGCCGGCACCATAGGTCGATTACAGAATCGTTACTAGGATATGACGAGTCTGTATCAACCGCAAAGAGTAACTTTGGTTGGCGGGGAAAAACTCGGAGGGTAGAAATACAGGGGAGAGGCGGACTATGCGGTCCGCCTCACGATTCTGGCCGGGGGTTAGAAGGAGAAGCGAAGCATGAACTGCATTTGCCGCGGCGTTCCGGTCCCGATTGCGGCGGTGGTGTAAGCGCTGGTGATCGCACCGAAGGTGGTCCCTTGAGCAGGGTTGGTCCACTTGACGTTCGGACTGCCCAATTGGGCCCGGTTGAAGACGTTGAACAGGTCCGCGCGTAATGTGATGGCGAAGCGCTCGCGGACAGGAAAGCGCTTTTCGAGCGAAGTATCGGCTTGCCAGATTCCGGGCGCTCTCAGGGTATCGCGGCCGGCATTGCCCCATCGCCCGTTCGGCGGGGTCGTGAAGGCGTAGGGATTGAGCCACAGGGTCGCGCCCTGGTTGGCGGGATAGAGCGGCTGTCCAAGCACCACATCGGGCCGCTGATTGCTGTTGATTCCGTCCGGAAGCGCCGAGGCGCTGCGGCTCAGCGTGACGTTCAGCGGCAGTCCGGTGCGTGCCACGCCGATGCCGCTCAACTGCCAACCGCCGAGCAGCGCGTTGGCGATTCCCGTAGAGCTGCCGAGGAACCGGCGGCCTTTGCCGGCGGGCACAATCCAGATCACGCTGGCGGTGAAATTGTGCCGGACGTCGAAATCGGCGTTGCCCCTTTCGCAGGTGCGGCAGTTGTTGTTCTGGAGGGAATCCGACTCGCCATCGCCATTGGCGCCGTCGCTGATGCCGTGCGAGTACTGATAGTTGGCGGAGACCAGCAGTCCGGTGTTCATATTGCGGCGCAGCCCTAACTGCAAAGCTTCGAGATTGCTGTTGCCCTGGTAGTTGCCGTATCCAATGGTCGAGTTCGTCAGGCTGGCGAAGGCCCTCGTGCCAGTCAGGACATTGATGCCATTCAACGTCTGGCTGCTGAACTCGTGAGTTCCCTTGGTGCCCAGATAGGTCGCCTGCACGATCGTGTCTTTCGCGACTTCCTGTTGAATGGAGAAGGTCCACTGATCGACGGCGACGTCCTTGCGGTGGCGGTCCTTGCCCGAGTAGCTGAGGCTGTAGGCGGCGTTGGCGACGAACGGATCGACCGGGAACGTTAGCCCCGGAATGTTCGCCTGCGTCAAACTGTACGATAGGCCGATATTGGTCTGCGCGGCGTACAATCCGCCGAACTGGCCGTCGCTATAGGAAATGCCGGCGCCCGCGCGGATCGCGGTTTTGCCGTGCAGTGCCTCGGGCGCCCAAGCGACGCTTACTCGCGGTTCGAAGTCGTGGCTGTTCGGGTAGTAGAACGCCGTGCCGGGCGGGCAATACTGCAAGCCGCAACTGAACGGATCGAACACACGGCCGATGTTGTCCTTGTCGTAATCCACGCCATAGTATTCATATCGAAGGCCAGCGTTGAGCGTGAGGTTGGGACGAATCTTGAATTCGTCGAGCACGTAGCCGTAGTAGGGATTCTTGCGCGCCTGCGTTTCCACGCCGGGCGGGCTGAAGCTGTAGGAGTCCAGCAGGTTGTTCACGAAATTCGTTTCGCTGATATAGCTCAGGCCGCGAGCCGCGTTGGGGTGGAGTTTGTTCTCCTGCATGCGGCGGATTTCCACGCCCGCCTTGATGGTGTGACGGCCATTCGTGTAGGTGAAGTCATCGACGAAACTGTACGAGTTGTCGATGCGGAACGAGTGGTCGCCAAGTGAATATCCCGTGAATCCAGTGATGCTGAGCGAGTAGGCGGACTTGCCGTCCCCCACGTCCTGGTAGTTGTCACGATTGAACCCCACCTTCGCGTCGTTCAGCATGGATGGCGAGAAGGTGTGCTGTATGTCGACTACGGCATTGGGTGTGTCCATCGTGGTGATGGTGTTTTCGGCCAGTGCAGGCGAGATGTTGTAGTACTGGTCCGTGTTAAAGCGCATCGATATGTTGGTCTTCTCGTTCATCACATAGTCGATGCGGAAGAGGCCGCCGTCTTCGTTGGATGGGCTGCGGCCGCCGGTGATCCAGAGCAGCGCGTTGGGATCGGCGGTAGGGACATTGCCCTCGGGATAGGCGTTGATCAACGGGGCGAGCGCGGGAGATCTTTGTGCCACGAGCGCGCGGTAGGCGTCGGTGGGAACGAAACCACTGAGCGATTGCGTGAAGGCCTGCCGGATGCCTTCGTAATTGACGAAAAAGAACAGTTTGTTGTGGATGACCGGGCCGCCGAAACTGGCGCCGAAGTTGTTCATACGGAATGGTGACAGGCTGGGCGCATCGAAGGCCTTGGCGTCGAAGAAGCTGTTACGCAGGTATTCGTAGAGCGAACTGTGGAAGTCGTTGCCGCCGCTCTTCGAGACCATGCTCACCTGCCCGCCTGCCATGCCGCCTACATCGGCACTATACACCGCGCTGCTGGCCTTGAATTCGGCAATCGATTCCAGAGGGAACTGCAGCCGCGCGGCCACCTTGACGAACTGATGGTTGAGCCCGGTGGCATCAACGCCATCGAACCGGAAGTTGTTGTCTTCCTGCGAGAGGCCGCTGAACCGGATCGTGTCCTGCGTGCCCGTGCCGGCACTGATAGCGCCGGGAATCAGGGCTTCCAGGCTGGCCCAGTAGCGCCCGTTGACCGGCAGTTCTTCGGTCTGCTTGCCAGTAATGACTCCTCCCACTTCCGCGGTGGCAAGAGTCAAATCAGGAGTTGCATCCACCACCGTAACGTTCGCACTAACGCTGCCGATGCGCAGCGAAGCGTTCAGCGTTCGCGTCTCACCCACTTCGAGAGTGAAGGCTTGCACCTGCAGAGTCTCAAACCCTCCGGCGGAAATCGAGGCGGAGTATTGGCCGGGCGTGAGACCCGTGAACGTGTAAACGCCCGCCGTGTTCGTGTTGCCGTTGTAGTCGATCCCGGTGGCTGCCGCGTGAACGCTTACTTTTGCGTTCGGGACGACGCTATGGCTGGCATCCGTGACCACTCCCGTGAGACTGGCCCGGTCGGTTTGAGCGGCCAGCGGGAGCATAGACACAAATAGGATGGGCAGAGTTAGACGACGCATAGAACCTTTCTGGCTCTGTGGAGCCATTTCGACAGCTCCCGGCGGTTTCAAAAAGCGAGACGAAGAGCGAGTTGAACCTGGCGGGCCGGGAACGTGCTGGTGATTTTGCCGAACGAGGAACTAGAACGATCGCCGTTGGCCGGCGAGAAGTTCGTCTTGTTCAGCGCGTTGAAGAGTTCGGTGCGGAACTCGAGATAGCGGCCCTCGCCGGGCAGGCGGAACTGCTTGTGGATCCCCAGGTCGAAGCCGTAGTAATGATCGCTGCGCCCGATATTACGCCCGGCGTTGCCGTAAGGATGAGTCACATCGGTCGGCACCAAGACGTTCGTGGGATTGAAGTATTGGTTGATGGTGCGCTGGCCATCGGGCATCATGACAGGTCCGATGATGTTCGGCCGATAGATTGCGGAGTTCTTGCTGCCGTCGGTAGCGATGAATGCCGAATTGGGATCGTAGGTGAGATTGATGGTCTGGCCGCTCTGCATGGTGTTGATGCCGGAGAGCGTCCATCCACCGAGGAAGGCATCGAGGACGGGCGGCAGGCTCGAGGCGTAGCGGCGGGAGTGCCCGAACGGCAGATCGTAGACCGCCGAGAAGGTGTCGTTGAAGGGCTGATCGTATCCCGAAAGCCCCTTCTGCGATCGGGAATCAAACAGATTGACGGCCTGGAAGTCGCCGTTGGCGGCTTCTAAGGCTCCCGATGCGTTGTCGATCGCCTTGGACCACGTGAACGAATTGAGGAACGTAAGGCCGTTCGCGTAGCGCTTCTCGAGCTTCACCTGAAGCCCTTCGTAGGACGAGAACCCCGCGCCGAAGTTGGCATCGATGTAGTCGAATTGCGCGTTCGGACGGCGGACCTTGAGCGGCAGGTTTTGTCCCGCCAGATTGGGCAGTGCCTGGTTGAAGTCCTCATTCACCCACAGGCCCACGCTGTGATTGCCGACGTAACCGACATCCAGCAGTAGATCCTTCGCCAGCTCACGTTGAATGGTGAGGTGCCAGTTCTGCACGTACGGAGTACGGATGGTTTTATCGATGTATACGGTTTTGGTGTTTACCGTGGAGAAGTTCGCGGGGCTCGTGAAACCTTCGGGATAGCCCATGTCCGTGGTGCGGAAACAGGTCAGTGGCGCTTGGCCCGGCGCGCAGAGTCCCTGTGAAGCAGCTTGTGTGATCGCGGCATTGACTACGAAGGGTCCGTTATAGGCGAGATAGCTGTCGCCACCCTGCCGAATAAACTGGATGTAACTGATGCCGTACCCGGCCCGAATGGCTGTCTTGGAGTTGATACCGTACGCAAGGCCGACACGCGGAGCAAAATTCTTGTAATCCGGGTAGACCAGTGCCCGGTCCGCGATGGAACTGCCATGGACTTGCACCAGCGAATTGGTCGCCGGATCGTAGTTCGCCTGGTGGTCGTCACGCTCGTACACGGGGGTCGCGAATTCATAGCGCACTCCGAGATTCAGAGTGAGGCGCGGTGAGACCTTGAAATCGTCCTGCACATAGGCGAAGTTCATCCGCTGGCGGAAGTGCGCTTCCGTGTAGCTCACCAACTGATATTCGTTGCGTGCACCCAAAAGGAAGTCCGCCAGATTGTAGATCGTGTTTCCTTTCGAGGGCGTGGGATTGGTGAATTGGCCGGAATAGTAGTCCTCGCCGTAGGCCGGATTGAAATCGTCCATGGTGGTGTTGATGGCCTGGAACTCATATCCGATCTTCAGCGTGTGCCGCGACAGGATCTTCGAGTAATTCGCCTTGGGATTGAATACCAGCGGGTTCTGCCACTGTGGGCTCTGGTTGTCGCGCCCCAATGACGAGTACCCGCTGATGGCCTGCGTGTTCAGTCCACCGGTGAGATTGGGCGCTGTGGGCAGGCCGGTGATGCCGTAAAGGTCGAACATGCTCGGCCCGCCGTTGTCGGTGGCCGGCCGCTTCATGCCTTCCGTCTTGGAGGCGCCGAAGCGGAATTCGAGAATCGACGTGGGATTCAGTGTCCACGTGAGGCCAGCGGCCGCCTGCCAGTTCATCACCCGCGAGATAATGCCGGCCCCAGCACCCGAAGGACCCGGAAACGCTGCCGCCGCGGTCTGATGATACAGATGCTCGCTGTAGCGCGAGAATCCGACGATCTTGCTGCTCAGGTAATGATCGTAGCGGATGTCGCCCTTGTTGTCGTCGTCGGGCGAAGGTGGCAGGCTTTCGAAGTTGTTGCTGCTGCCCGGCAGGTTTACCGCGGGCAGCGCGCTGAAAACGGTCGAGCCGAATTTGGAAAGCCGAGATTGCGGAATCACGCCGTTTGGAAACGGCGATCCGCTGAACGGATCGATCAAAGCCATTCCCGAGAAATCGCCGGTCCGCTGGCTCATGGTCGGCAGGCTGGCGAAGGTGAGCGAGCGCTGAATGCGCCGGAAGCCCTCGTAATCGGCGAACAGGAACATCTTGTTCTTCCGGATGGGCCCGCCACCCGCGGCGCCGAACTGGTTGTAGACGTAAACCGGCTTTTGCCCGCCGGTCGGTTTGAAGAAGCCTACCGCGTTTAGGTCGGTATTGCGGAAGTAGTCCCACATGGTCAAGTGCCACAGGTTGGTTCCGCTGCGCACCGACGCATTGACCACCGCTCCTCCGACGCGCCCATATTCCGCGCTGAAGCTGTTGGTGATCACTTTGAATTGTTGGACTGCGTCTGGCGAAAGCTGGATTACCTGGTTCGAGAGTCCTTGGTTCGACGTGCCGTAAGCGTTGTTGTCAAGGCCATCCAGGATGAAATCGTTCAACTGGCTGCGCATGCCGCTTACGTTGAAAGAAGATTCGCGCTTCGGTAGGCCGTAGGCAAGCCGCACGCCCGGTGCGAGCAGCGCCAACGATGCGGTGCTGCGTCCGTTGAGCGGCAGATTCGCCGTCTCTTCGTGGCTGATCACCTCGCCGCGGTCGCTCGATTCGCTCTGCACCATAGCCCCGGCTTCGTTCACCTCGATAGTCTGCGTCAATTCACCGACCTCGAGGCTCACGTCAACTCGCTGTCGGGCGCCGACGTCCACGCGGAATTCCTGCGTCCCGGCCCGCTTGAAGCCGGCCGCTTCCACTGCGACCTTGTACCGGCCGACGCGGACTTCGAGGAACTGGTAGGTTCCGCGTTCATCGCTCTCCGTAGTTTGCGAGACTCCGGTTTCCTGGTTTTCCAGCAGGACGTGGGCATGCGGCACGGCCGCGTTATGCGCGTCCAGCACCGTCCCCAACACGGCGGATGTTTCGAATTGGGCAAAGCAGCCGCCTGCTGTCAGCACGAGCAGGCTGAGACTGAACACAGTCCGGGTGATGCGTTGGGTTGGGCTCATGAAGAGATGGAATCACGCCAGTCTTAAGAAAACCTTAAGTCCAGGGCCTGTTACCGAAAATTCATGCGACTGCACCGCGATCGATACGATCTTCGGCGCCGACGCTGGAATTCCGAGCCTATTTAGCCATTCCCGCAGGCGGAGGGATGGTGACCGCTCCGGTAGCTGCCCATTCCACTCCACGCACGAACGTGATGCCGAAACCGCCGCTCTCCGTGGCCCTGGCGCTGTGCCCGATCATGGTTGCGAACACGCGGCCCGCGCCAGCCTGGACGGTCCACAGCAGGGGCTCATTTTTGCCCGCTCCTTCCAGCGGCACACGCGATCGCCCTTCGTACAGGGCGTGATCGTCCCACGCGGTGGCCAGGACGTGATATGTGCCCGCTGGCTGCATCTGCATATTGGCGTACAGTTCGTCCTGCGTTTGCAGAAAGCTCTTCTTCAAGCCGCGGGTGATGGGGTGCTCCGGATCGGTAATCTCGACCGTGAAGTCGTGAATGGGAGAGTGGTATTAAGAAATCGGGCAATCGTAGTGCTGAGCTATGGAGGTGTTATACAATCTGCATATCGCAATTGCGCAGAATCGCGCATTCCCATTCGCAAAGGGTGTGGCTCTCATGCTGGACAAATCGCCATGAATATGCTAAAACAGGCTGCCAGATTGTGATCTAGTGTCAGGAGGTGTGATGCCCAAGATGGTGATAGAGGTTCCGGAGGAGTTTGCGGAAGTGGGAAAGGCGATGG
>DATGIL010000055.1:0-127479 GCA_035295745.1 Bryobacteraceae bacterium
CCGCCGCCTGGAAGATGGCGAGTGGCGTGTCTCCGATGAGCGCACGTACGATCCCGCTGCCGTCTACGGAGGTCCGGCGTGAAACTGAAACTGGGAATTCCCAAGGGAAGCCTGGAGAACGCCACCATCGACTTGTTCCGGCGCGCCGGTTTTTCGATCACCACCAGCAGCCGGTCGTACTTCCCCAGCATTGACGATCCCGAAATCGAATGCATGCTCATCCGCGCGCAGGAGATGGCTCGCTACGTGGAAGACGGCATTCTCGACGCGGGCCTGACCGGCCGCGACTGGATCGAAGAGAACGAGTCCGATGTCGTGGCCGTTGCCGACCTGATCTACGCCAAGCAGAGCTTCGGCAAGGTGCGCTGGGTTCTGGCCGTGCCGGCCGCCTCCACGTTCCGATCGGTGAACGATCTGGAGGGCAAGATCATCGCCACCGAGTTGGTGGAGACGACGCGGCGGTATCTGCGCAAACATGGGGTATCCGCCAAGGTGGAATTCAGTTGGGGCGCCACCGAGGTGAAACCGCCGGTGCTCGCGGATGCCATCGTGGAGGTCACCGAGACCGGTTCGTCGCTGCGCGCGAATAACCTCATCATCATCGATACGGTGCTGGAGTCGAACACGCAGTTGATTGCCAATCACCAGTCGTGGCAGGACGAACAGAAGCGCCGGAAACTGGAAGACATCAAGATGCTGCTCGAGGGCGCGATCAACGCCCTGGGTAAGGTAGGGCTGATGTTGAATGTCCACAAGGACAATTTGAAGGGCGTGCTGGGCGTGCTACCCGCATTAAAGCGGCCCACGGTGTCGCACCTCAGCGACGAGGAATGGCTGGCGGTCAACACGATTCTGGATGAGGCCGCCGTGCGTGACATCATTCCACGACTCAAACAGGCAGGCGGCGAAGGAATTGTCGAATACCCGCTGAACAAGATCGTACCGTGATCCGCATATTGGAAAGCAAAGATGTCGGCCGCCTGCTGTCGCGCAAGGCGGCGCGATTGACGGAGGCGGAGTCGGTCGTCCGTCCGATCCTCAATGACGTTCGCCGTCGTGGCGATCGTGCGCTGTTGGAATACGCGCGTAAGTTTGATGGATTCACGCGTAAAAGCGTCCGGGTGCCGGAGGCGGATCTCCACGCCGCGGGTGATGATCTGTCGCCAGAGTTTCGTGCCGCGGTGAAGACTGCGTCGGCGAACATACGGGCTTACGCGCAACGGCAGATGCCCCGCGAGTGGAGTGCCGAGTTACAGCCCGGGCTGCGTCTTGGGCAGATCGTACGGCCTCTCGATACGGTGGCGGCCTACATTCCCTCAGGACGTTATCCGTTGCCCTCCACCATTCTGATGACCGTGGTTCCGGCGCAAGCAGCGGGTGTGCCGAATATCTTCGTGGCCTCGCCGAAGCCGGTTGCAGAGGTCTTCGGGACGGCGTCTCTTTTGGGTGTGTCGGGCGTGTTTGAGATGGGTGGAGCACAGGCCATCGCGGCGTTCGCCTTCGGAACGCGCACGGTGCCGCGAGCCGATCGCATCGTGGGTCCTGGCAATATCTATGTGGCTGCTGCCAAGAAATTGTTGGCGGGCGAGGTCGGAATCGATTTCGTGGCCGGCCCCACGGAGATCCTGATCGTCTCCACGGATGGCGATCCACGGCACCTCGCGGCCGACATGCTGGCGCAGGCCGAGCACGATGTAGACGCTTCCGCCGTGCTGCTGACCACCTCGAAGCGGTTGGCGGCACGCGTCGCGAAGGAAGTCGACCGGCAACTCGCGGAGTTGCCGACGGCTGCAGTCGCACGAAAGGCGATCGCGCGGAATTCGGCCATCGTGCTGGTACGCTCGCTCGACGAAGCAATGGAGATCGCCAATCGCTTCGCGCCGGAACACTTGAGCATTCCTACGGCGGACTTGCTGGCAAAGGTGAAGCATGCAGGAAGTGTCTTCGTGGGTCCGAACAGTCCGGAGGCTGCGGGTGATTACGCGTCCGGGCCGAATCACGTGCTGCCCACCAGCGGCGCGGCCCGCATTCGCGGAGGCTTGTCGGTGACCGATTATGTGAAAGTAGTCTCGGTGCAGGAGCTTTCGGCGGCCGCCCTGGCGCGTCTTCGCCCCGCCATCGCGACTCTCGCGCGTGCCGAAGGACTGGAAGCGCATGCCCGCTCGGTGGAGGTGAGGGTCACGCAATGAAAGCTCCCAAACTTCCCAAAGGCGCGATCAAGCCGCGGCCCGCCGTGTTGTCGATGGAGCCATACTCGCCGCCCACAGCGGGCCGCTCGGACAAATTGCGGCTCGATTTCAACGAGAATACGGTGGGGTGCTCGCCGCGCGTGATCGCCGCGCTGAAGGATCAGATCGAAGCTTCAACTCTGACCATCTACCCCGAATATGGCGAGGCAAAGGAGGCTGTGGCCAATTACTTCCGCGTGCGTCCGGAGCAGTTCGTCTTCACGAACGGTACTGACGAAGCGATCCAGGTATTCGTGAATACGTACATCGATGATGGGCAGGAGGTGTTGATCCTCAAGCCGGCCTATGCGATGTACCGCTTCTACGCTGAGGTGGCTGGCGCGCGAATTCGGGAAGTGGAGCACGAAATGCCGGGTCTGGAATTCCCGCTCCAGGCCTTGCTGGACGCGATCACGCCGGAGACACGCGCGGTCATCCTGGCGAACCCGAACAATCCCACAGGCACGGGCATTTCGCTCTTGGGAATCGAGCGAATTCTCCATCGTGCGCGCAAGGCCGTGGTGCTCGTGGATGAGGCTTATTACGAGTTCTCGGGAGTGACCGCACTCACCGAGATCGAGCGCTTGCCCAATCTGTTCGTTTGCCGCACCTTCTCCAAGATATTCGGCATGGCGGCGATGCGGTTGGGATGCCTGTTTTCGCACGAGGCGAACGTGGCGCTGCTCCATAAGGCGCAATCTCCATACAGCGTGAATGCGCTGGCGGTGATGGCAGCCAAGACCGCGGTTGAGGACACCGAGTACATCCAAAATTACGTAGCGGAAGTCCTGGCCGCCCGCGAGTTGCTGTGCGTGGGTTTGGAGCGGCTCGGGATCCGCTATGTGCCGAGTAGCGCGAATTTCGTGCTGGGGCATTTCGGCGACCGCGCGATTCAGGTGCGCGATGCGCTTCGGGGACGCGGCATACTGGTGCGCGATCGCAGCTACCAGGCTCCAGGTTGCGTCCGGATTACGGTCGGCACCCGGGAGCAGACGCGCAAGCTGCTGGCCGCCCTGGAAGAGGTCTGGACGAATGATTAAGCCGCTTCTCATTTTCGACATGGATGGCGTCCTGGTGGACGTGGCCGAGTCCTACCGCGAGACGATTGCCTGCACCGCCGAGCACTTCACTGGCGTGAAGATCACCCGCGAGCAGATTCAGGAGTACAAGAATCAGGGGGGCTGGAACGACGACTGGCAACTCACTCACCACATCGTGACGGGCGCCGGAGTTGACGTGCCGTTTGAAGAGGTGCGGGCGCGGTTTCAGAGACTTTTTCTGGGAAATGGGACCGATGGGCTGATTCTACGCGAGCGTTGGGTAGCGAATCCCGGCGCACTGGAAAAGCTGGCCGAGCAGTTCCACCTCGCGATATTCACCGGACGCCCTCGCGAGGAAGCCGCTTTAACGCTGAATCGCTTCGCGCAATCCCTCAAGTTCGACCCGATTATCGCGATGGAAGATGTAGAGAATCACAAGCCCGCGCCGGATGGCCTCGTCCGCATAATGGAGTCCGCGTTGTCCCCCGCCCCCGGCCACGGGCTCCCGGCCCCTGCCTTCTATGTAGGCGATACGGTAGACGATGCCCGCTGCGCACGTGCCGCGAAGGTCCCGTTTATCGGCATCGCGGCTCCCGACAATCCGCTGTATATCGACCTGGTATTTCTATTCCAGGCGGAGGGAGCTTACGCGATCGTCGACAACATCAACTACCTGGACGAGGTGTTCGCGTCATGAGGACCGCAAAGATCCAGCGCGATACCAAAGAGACCCGAATTGCAGGCTCTCTGAAAATCGAAGGCCACGGTAAGTACCAGGTCTCGACGGGAATCCGCTTCCTCGACCACATGCTGGAGCTGTTCACCAAACACGGCGGGTTCGATCTTGCGCTCCGTGCCGACGGCGATCTCGATGTCGACCAGCATCACACCGTTGAGGATGTAGGGATCGTGTTGGGGCAGCTTTTCGCCAAGGCGCTGGGCGATCGAAAAGGAATCAATCGCGCCGGATATTTCGTCTTGCCGATGGACGAAACTCTGGCGGTAGTGGCGCTCGATCTAGGCGGCAGGCCTGCTCTGGTGTACAAGGATCGCGTGAAGGTGCGGCTGGTCGGCGATTTGCAAACGGAGCTGGTGGAAGACTTCTTCGGAGGATTCGCCAATCACGCCGGCGCGAATGTGCACTGCAAGGTGCTCTATGGCCGGTCGAACCACCACAAGATCGAAGCCATTTTCAAGTGCTTCGCGCGCGCCATGAAGTACGCCTGCTCGAAAGACGCGCGTCTGAAGGATCAATTGCCATCTACCAAAGGGCTTTTATGATTACGGTCATCGATTACGGCGCCGGAAACCTGGCGAGTGTCCGCAATGCCCTCGCAGAAGTCAACGTAGAGCACACCGTCGTCAACACGCCAGCGGGCGTGCGGGCCGCAACGGACCTCATCCTGCCGGGTGTCGGGCATTTCGGACAGATGATGCACGCGCTCGACGTGTTGGGCTTGCGCCAACCGCTGCTCGAACAGATTGCGGAGGGCGTGCCGTTCTTCGGGATCTGCCTGGGGATGCAGGCGCTGTTTGAGGGCAGCGAGGAAGCTCCAGGGGTGAAGGGTTTGGGCCTGCTGCCTGGTCTGGTGCGCCGGTTCCCCGCCGAGGCGCGCGTTCCGCACATGGGATGGAATCGATGCGAGGATCGCACGGGGAGCGGGCGAGGACGCCCACTGCCCTACCGTTACTTCGCCCACAGCTACTACTGCCCGGTGGACCAGAATGTGGTCTGTGAGGTCTGTGCTTACGGTGGCGTGACCTTTATGGCCTCGCTTCAGAATGCGACGATTCAGGGTGTGCAGTATCATCCGGAAAAGTCGGGACCGGACGGCGTGGCGCTCCTGCGGGGCTTTGCCTCATGTTAGCCAAGCGCATCATCCCGTGCCTCGACGTCACCGGGGGACGCGTCGTCAAGGGCGTCCACTTCGTCAATCTGCGCGATGCGGGGGACCCGGTGGAACTCGCCGATCGCTACAATCGCGACGGCGCCGACGAACTGGTCTTCCTCGATATTACTGCATCGAGCGATGCGCGCGAGATTATGGCGGGAGTCGTGGCTCGTACCGCGCGGCGTGTCTTCATTCCGCTTGCCGTAGGCGGCGGCATTCGCTCCGTCGCCGATGCGCGCCACATTCTGCTTTCCGGCGCGGATAAGGTTTCGGTCAATACCGCCGCCGTGCGCCGTCCCGAACTCATCACTGAACTGTCGCACGAGTTCGGTGCGCAAGCGGTCGTCCTGGCCATTGATGCGCGGCGGCATGCAGCCGGCGAATGGCACGTCTACACGCGCGGCGGCCGCGACGATGAGGGGATGGACGCCGTCGCGTGGGCGGCACGCGGCGAGCAACTCGGAGCGGGCGAGATTCTACTCACCTCGATGGACACCGATGGCGTGCAGGATGGCTTCGATTGCCCGCTCACCCGCGCTGTATCGCAAGCGACGCACATCCCGGTGATCGCGAGCGGGGGAGCCGGAACGCCCGAACATTTCGTGCGCGTGCTGACGGACGGCTGCGCCGACGCCGCTCTGGCCGCCTCGATCTTCCACTACGGAACCTACACCGTAAACCAGTTGAAGGAAGAACTCGACAAGCGAGGCATCCCCGTGAGGCTCGCGGCATGATCATCCCCTGCATCGATCTGATGGACGGGAAGGTGGTGCAGTTGGTCCAGGGCCGCGAGAAGGCCCTGGAGGGCGGCACCCCCGACGAGATGCTGAGTCAGTTCGCGGGGTTCCCGCAGATCCAGGTGATCGACCTGGATGCCGCGATGAGTAAGGGCTCCAACGACGAACTCGTTCGCATGCTGGCGTCGCGCGCGGTGACTCGTGTGGGCGGCGGTGTGCGGGGTGTCGAACGAGCAAAGGCTCTGATCGACAAGGGTGCTCACAGGGTGATTGTGGGGACGGCGGCATTCCGGCGCGACGGCATCAACGAGCCGCTGCTGGCGGAACTCCGCGACGCGATTGGACGAGATCGTCTTCTGATCGCGGCCGATTCGAGGGCGGGCCGGATCGTGGTGAAAGGCTGGCAGGAGTCCACTGAACTCGCTGCGGAAGACGTGCTCCACGCGCTCGAACCGTACTGTAGCGGATTCCTGTGCACCTATGTCGATAAGGAAGGAATGATGCAGGGCACCGACCTGGATTGGTTCCGGCGCCTTCGCAACGCGACATCCCTGGAACTGACCGCCGCCGGCGGCATCACCACGCTCGATGATGTCCGAGCACTGCAATCGATGGGCGTACATGCCGCACTCGGGATGGCGATCTATACCGGGCGATTGAAGCTCGAAGACTTGCTAAAACTTTAACGAGTTACATCGTTTCGCAGATACGGCTTCGTTGTGGGAAATCTCCCTGTCGGTTACATCTCGATGCGAGCCGCGCGTTAAGCCAGGGGGCGTCATGCCAGGCCCGCCTCGCGCAAAAATCGCGCGGACTCCTCAGGCGGAGTGGGATTGATGTAGAAGCCGGTGCCCCATTCGAAACCGGCCACTTTCGTTAGCTTGGGAATGATCTCCAGATGCCAATGGTAGTGGGCCAGCGGCGCCTCCTGGACAGGCGCGCTCTGCACGATGAAGTTGTAAGCCGGGCGCTCCAGCACTTTATCGATCTTGCGCATCGTGGAGCGCAACACCCACGCCAGATTTTGCAAGGTCGGCGCGTCGGACGATTCGTAATGCGATTCGTGGATCTTCGGCAGAATCCAGGTCTCGAAGGGAAACCGCGGGGCATACGGTTGCAGCACCACGAACCGGTCCGTCTCGATCACGAGGCGTGCGCCTCCGTTGGTCTCCTGGCGGATGATGTCGCAGAAGATGCAGCGCTCCTTCAGGTCGTAAAACAGCTTGGCTCCATCGATCTGCTCTTTAGCGCGCTTGGGAATGACCGGAAGCGCGATGAGCTGGCAATGCGGATGTTCAAGCGATGCCCCGGCGGCCTCTCCGTGATTCTTGAAGAGCAGGATGTAGCGGAAGCGCCGGTCCTTTTTCAGGTCGGAAACGCGATCTTTGAAGGCCCAGAGTACCTCCTCGATTTGCTTTTCCGGCATCTCCCCGAGCGTGATCGAATGATTCGGAGTCTCGATGATGACCTCGTGCGCGCCGATGCCATTCATCTTGTCGTACATGCCTTCGCCCTGACGGTTGAGATCGCCTTCGATGCCGAGGACGGGAAATTTGTTCGGCACTACGCGCACGCGCCAGCCGGGCTGATCGCGCCCGCCGCTGGTGCGATAAGCCAGAACCTCCGGTGGCGTCTTGTTCTCGTTCCCGCTATCGAACGGGCAGAATCCCGCAGTGGCGGGTGGTACCGGCTGGCGAATGAAATCGCTGGGGCGTTTGGCGCGATCGGATGCGATGATAACCCATCGCCCCATGATGGGGTCCTTACGTAACTCGGGCAATTCGAGGAACTCCTCCAGAACGGGCAACGGGAATGAGCAAAGTATGATTATAGCGTGGCCGCTAATGGGGGAAGGCTTCTCGGATCCACTCGATGCGCACCCGCTTGCCCAGGACAATGCTGACAATGTCGAAACGAGTTCGCGACCAGTCGATATTGGCGCGGCGGGCGTAATCGGTGGCGGCTCGGTAGAGGTGCTTTTGCTTTTCCGCGTCAACTGCACTTTCGGGCGTGCCGAATTCGGTGGTGGATCGTGTCTTCACTTCGATGAACACGAGCGTCTCGCCATGCCACGCCACGAGATCAATTTCGCCAGAACCCGATCGAGTCCGATAGTTGCGTGCCACCACCGTGCATCCGTGGTCGCGCAGGTATCGATGCGCCAGATCTTCTCCCATCCGGCCATGGTCGATGCCGCGTGCCCGCCGGCGGATCGCGTCCGTCACGCGGTAGAAAAGGCCGATCATTTCTGGGGCAGATCGAAGCGTTGCTCGATGGCCAGCAGCCGATTCTCCAGGGTCGCCAGGCGTTCTTTAATGGCGGCGCTTTCGCGCTCGGCCGCAGTCAGTCGCTGATTGCCCGCATCGAGCAGGCGGTAGACAGTGGCGACGATGCGTGTCTCCATATCGACGAGGTGCTGTTCGAGGCGGTGCTCCAGCGCAACAAATCGCGCATTCCACTCTATTTGGATGGCTTCCAGCTTCTGATCGATACGTTGTTCCAGGCTGTTCATGCCCTGTTCCAGCACACCTATACGCTGTTCCAGCACGCCTATGCGCTGTTCGAGCACGCCTATGCGCTGTTCGAGCCCGTCCATACGCTGTTCCAGCCTGTCCATGCGCTGTTCCAGCCTGTCCATGCGTTGTTCCAGCGCCCCGATTTGGTGTTTGATTGTCTCAACATGGCCTTTTAATAGCTGCACGTCTGTCGCAAGCGTATCTACCTTTCCCAGAATCGCCTGGAGGTAGCCCTGAATCATGTGAATGTCGGCCTTCGTCGCGTACTCGTTTCCGTTTTCCATTGCGTTCTTTCCCTATCCTACCCAAGAATCGTCATTTCAACACTTCGAACTCGAACTCCATCGCTTTGCCTCGTACCACGTAGCAGAGGTAGTATTCCCAAAACCGCCTATACCGCGGAAAGCGGTTCACCAGGAACTGGAAGCCCAGCCACTTCCAGAAAGCCAGTAGCTTCAGACGGACGGAAATCTCACGAAACTTTACCTTTGAGTAGTAGCCGAAGCCGCCGTGATTCTCACCGAAATAACGGAAGCTGAAACTGTTCAGATGACTCTTATGGGTCGGATCGCAAAACGAACTGAAGTCGGTGTAGTGCGGGGTTTCGATTCGCACCGTACCACCTGGGCGCACGAGTCGATGGAACTCCTCCATGGTGCGCATCACGTCGTTCACGTGCTCGATGACGTGAATGGCGGTGAGCCGGTCAAACGAACTGTCGGCGAAGGGATAGGGGAAATGATCGAGGTCCGCCAGGACGTCGGCGCGGCTGGCGGGATTCCGGTCTAGCCCAATGGATCCGGGCTGTTTGTGAATCCCGCAGCCTACATCGAGTGTTCTTAATGGCCGTCCGTCGCCGCTCTGAGGCACGCTTCCAGAGTATCAAGTGCGAATTCGCACTGGTCGACCGACACCACCAGCGGCGGGCATAGCCGGATGGTATTCTCGCCAGCTCCCAGTACCAAGAGTCCGCGTTCGAAAGCCATCTGGACAATCCGATCGCGCAGTTCCGGCGCACGCTCCTTGGTTGCCTGATCGTGCACCAGTTCGATTCCGATCATCAGTCCGAGCCCGCGCACGTCCCCGACTTTGGGGAATCGAGCCGGCCAGTCGCGCATCCGGGTCCTCAGGTACGTACCCATTCGCTCCGCGTTTTCGAGGAGTCCCTGTTCCAGAAGCTCGATCGTCACCAGGGCGGCCGCGCATGCCACTGGATTTCCCCCAAATGTCGAAGCATGGGCGCCCGGCGGCCACGTCATCAAGTCATGTCGTGCCACTGTGGCCCCCAGGGGCAATCCGCTGGCGATTCCCTTGGCGACCGCGAAGATGTCGGGCACGGCATCGAAATGCTGCGCGGCCCACATCTTTCCCGTGCGGCCCATCCCGCTCTGCACTTCGTCGAAGATCAGCAAGCTGCCATGACGTTTGGCAAGACTCGCCAGTTCGTCGAAGAACTTCTTCGGCGGTACGATGTAACCACCTTCGCCTTGCACCGGCTCTACGACAATCGCCGCCGTCTCACTCGCGGGAGCGATCGTCTTCAGCAGCGTGTCTTCGACAAACTTGACGCACTCCACCTCGCAGTCCGTAGGTTTTTCGCCGAACGGACAGCGGTAACAATTGGGATACGGAGCATGCACCACTCCAGGCAACATCGGGCCGAAGCCTTCCCGCTGCACCGACTTTCGTGCGGTCAGTGAGAGCGCTCCCATCGTCCGCCCGTGAAAGCTGCCGAAGAACGCGATGATCTTATCTCGACCAGTGGACCAGCGCGCCAGCTTGATGGCGCCTTCGATCGCTTCCGCACCGGAATTGCCGAACGATACCCGCCGCTCCACCGCGCCAGGTGCGATCTCGGAGAGCTTCTCTGCCAGCGCGACCATCTCGGGATAGTAAAAATCCGTTCCCGACATGTGGATCAGTCGCGCCGCCTGTTGTTGGATGGCCTTGACCACCCGAGGATGGCAATGGCCGGTCGCCACCACGGCGATTCCGGCGTTGAAGTCTAAAAAACGATTACCGTCTACGTCCTGCACGATCGCCCCCTCGCCACGATCGGCAACCAACGGATAGCAGCGGGTGTAGGACGGGGAAACGTGGCGAGCATCGCGGTCGATTACTGCGCGCGCCCGCGGACCGGGTATCGGCCCCTTGAGGATCGGCAGATCCGTGCGGGCCTGTTCCAGGGTTGTAGCCATGGGAGACTCCTATCTTCAAATTTGAGTTGGATAGACCCTGCGCACCGCACTCCGGAAGGAACGGCGCGCGCCGCTTTCGAGCGGCGGAAGGCTAGTCGGACCCGAAAAGCCCTGGACGAGAGTTCGATGGCGTGTACGCCATGTCCACATTGTAACAGCGTGTTGAAGAATGCGGCGAAATTCGAAACAACTGCTACCCAAAATGTCACTGAATAACAAAGTAGTCACCATTCGCACATGTTAAACTCCGAGAAACGCCAGAGATACACAATGAGCCGATCGCTGTTTGTATTTCTCTTGATTTTCGCGAGCATGTCCGAAGCCCAAGTGATTACTACGGCGGCAGGGACCGCCTATGTGGTCCCCGGTACGGGAGTGCCCGCGCTGAGTGCTCCTCTGAGTAGAGCGCACGCAGTGGCGGTCGACTCCCACGGCAACATTTACATCGCCGATCCTGGTGACCAGATTGTCGCCCGCGTGTCCACCGACGGAACTCTGACAGTCGCCGCTGGAAATGGCCACCCTGGTTTCTCCGGAGATGGTGGTCCGGCAACCAGCGCGTCATTGAATGTTCCCGTGAGCGTCGCGGTGGATGCGTTGGACAACCTCTACATTGCGGACGCAGCGAATCAGCGTATCCGGAAAGTGTCGCAAGGCCTGATTACCACCGTTGCGGGCAACGGAACGGCAGGATTCTCGGGCGATGGAGGCCCCGCCACTCTCGCTTCACTGAAGGGGCTCTCGGACGTAGCGGTGGACACCGCAGGCAGCCTCTACATTGCCGAAAGCGGTAACAATCGGATCCGGAAGGTGGCAGGAGGAACTATCTCCACGGTGGCTGGAAACGGGGCGGGAACTTACGCCGGTGATGGAGGCCCTGCGACCAGCGCTTCGTTATACCAACCAGCCGGTGTCGCGGTCGACTCGGCCGGAAACATCTACATTGCCGACTTTCAGAACCAGCGGGTTCGCAAGGTAAGCAATGGAACCATCACTACCGTGGCGGGCAACGGAGTCGACTCGGTCACAGGCGATGGTGGCCCGGCAACCAGCGCCGCCGTGTCGTACCCCTACCATGTCACGGTGGACGCGGGTGGCAACTTGTACATCGGACTATTTGCCTATCAAGTCGTGCGGAAGGTTTCGAATGGCATCATCACTACGGTGGCTGGGAAGTTGGCCGGCTTTGGTCCCCCGCCGGCGGCCCTCGGCGATGGAGGACTCGCGACCAGCGCCGGGCTCTCTCCGGTTACGGGTTTGGCAGTGGATTCCGCCAACAACCTCTACATCGCCGACGATCTTCACGGCAGAATCCGCAAGGTGTTCAACGGAACGATCACCACGGTGGCAGGCAACGGAGGTTTCGCGGGCGATGGAGGACTCGCTCTAAACGCGACTCTGAGCATACGGCCCAGTTCGTCTTTGCTGTTACCTGTTGGTGTGGTGGTCGATGGAGCGGGTAACCTCTACTTCGCCGATGCCGGCAACAACCGCATCCGCAAGGTGTCTGGTGGAACCATAGTGACCGTTGCAGGCACCGGAGTGGCCGGCTATTCGGGCGACGGCGGTCCTGCCACAAGCGCCACCCTCAACGCACCGGTTGGCATCGCATTCGATTCGACAGGCACGCTTTACATCGCCGACTACGGCAACAACGTCGTGCGAACCGTAACCGGCGGCATCATGCGCACCGTGGCGGGCACCGGAGCGGCCGGCTATTCCGGTGATGGAAGCCCAGCGCCGAGCGCCACACTGAATGGACCCTTGGGTGTGGCCGTGGATTCCTCCAATAATCTCTATATCGCGGACACCTCCAATCATCGGATTCGCAGAGTCTCCGCCGGAAGGATCGTCACGGTGGCGGGTAACGGAACCCCGGGTTTCACCGGGGATGGCGGACCTGCAACCAATGCCGAACTAAGCGACCCATTTGGAGTCGTCGTGGATTCCGCCGGCAACCTATATATCGCGGACACTTCCAACGACCGCGTTCGCAAAGTGACCAATGGAATCATCGCCACAGTGGCGGGCAATGGAACCGAAGCTTCTTCCGCCGATGGCGGTCCCGCTACGAGTGCCTCGCTCGATTACCCCTCGGCGGTGACGGTCGATAGTGCGGGCAACCTCTATATTGCGGATACCATCAGTTTTGCGAACCTCGGGAACAGCAACCGAATCCGGAAGGTTTCCCAGAGTCTGATTTCCACGGTTGCGGGCAAAGGGGGTGGAGGACTGTTTGGAGATGGCGGTCTTGCGACGAACGCGACTCTGAGTTCTCCGGGAGGGCTCGCGATTGACTCCGCCGGAAATCTATTCATCGCCGATGTGAACAATGACCGCATCCGCGTGGTCCTCGCGGCCCGGCCATCCTTTCAAGCCGCGCCCGCGACCCTGAGTTTCACGGCTACGGCGGGGGGCGCTCCCACGCCTGTCCAGGTGATTAACCTCACTCCGTCAGTTGCCGGTCTGGGGTTCACCACGTCGTCGAGTGCCAGTTGGCTGAACATCAGCCCGTCTTCGGGCACCATGCCTGCAAGTTTGCAGATCACTGCCGATCCATCCACTCTCACTGCAGATGCCAAGGCCACGATTACGATCACCGCTCCAAGTGCGTCACCCTCTACCGCTACCGTCACCGTGAACTTCAACATTCAACCCGCCAGTCCTGCGGCTCTGGGAGTGGCGACGCAGAGCGTCAGCTTCACTGCGATTCAGGGAGCCGGCGCTCAGAGCCAGACGTTGCAAGTGCTGAACACCGGTGGAGGTTCTCTCGCATTTACCGCCGCGGCGTCCACGGTTTCGGGTGGCTCCTGGCTTAGCGTTTCCTCTTCTGGCGGAACGGCAACGGCGTCGTTTCCGGTTTCTCTCGCCATCACCGGTACGCCCAGCTCGCTTTCCGCCGGCACCTACAGCGGGACCGTGACACTTACGGGCGGCGGCAAAACCATCGCGATTCCCGTGACTCTGTCGGTCAGCACCCCTACGGCAAGCATTCTGCTCTCACAGAGCGCATTGAGCTTCACCGCGGTGGCGCAGGGCGGCGTTCCTCTCTCGCAGAATTTCGGCATCGTGAACTCCGGGCAAGGGGTTCTCAACTGGACCGCTACCTCCAGCACTCTATCCGGCGGCAGTTGGCTGCGCATTTCCCCGTCGGGTGGGACGGTGACGCGACCCTACCTCGACACGTCCCTTGTAACCGTGTCGATCGATCCAAGCACGCTGGGGGCCGGCACATACTATGGACGAATCCAGGTCTCGGCTACTGCGGCGAACTCACCCCAAGTCATGACCGTGATTTTGACCGTCCTCCCGGCGGGGGGCCTTCTGGGAGCGCAGGTCTTCCCCACGGGACTCATCTTCACTGGCGTCGCGGGAGTCACCCCAAGCTCACAGGATGTGCAGGTGGGCAATCCATCCGGCGTGAGTATGAGCTTCGTCTCCGGCATCATCGGGACCGGCCTCGATTATCTGCCCAAGAACGCATCCGTGGCGGGCACCCAGCCGACCACACTTCACGTCTATCCGGACTTCACGAACCTGGCTCCAGGAACCATCCAGCACGGAACCATCACTCTGCAATTCTCCGATGGATCCTCGCAGACCGTCAGCGTCTTGACGGTTGTCGCGCCTTCCGCAACCTCATCTGACCGTCTTTCGCCTCACGCATCGGGCTGCTCGAACCAAAGTCCTCTGGTCGTGTTTCGACAGCCGCAGCCAAATCAATCGTCTTTCGCCGCCGTGGTTGGACAGGCCACCACACTCGACGTCCAGGTCACCGACGCCTGCGGCGATTTGATCGGACCCAACGGGCAGCCTGCCAGCGTTCAGGCGAACTTCTCGAACCGGGACAAGGTCACGATGGTCCACGTGGGCAACGGCATCTGGCAGGGCACTTGGCGTCCGCTGAACGCCGGAACCGTTTCCATGAGCGTCAACGCGCTGGTCGCCGTACAAGGTGGCAGTGGGCAGTCGGGCCAGTCCGCCACTTTGACTGCGGTCGTGAGCGCGGCCGTACCTGCTCCGACCGTGACCGCGCAAGGTGTGGTGCACGCGGCGAGCGATCTGGGTGGTATTCCCATCGCGCCGGGCGGCCTGATTACGATTTACGGTCTGGATCTTGCCGACGGCATCAATCAAAGCACCACCTTGCCATTACCTGGGCAAGTAAACGGCACCCAGGTAGTCTTGGGGGACCAGGCGCTTCCGATTCTCTACACCAACCCCGGTCAGTTAAACGTGCAAGTACCTTACGGCATCCCGGTCAATACGCAATACCAAATGACGGTACAGCATAACAACACTTATTCTGTGCCGCAGCAGTTGGTGGTGGCTCAGGCGGAGCCTGGAATCTTCACCGTAAACCAGCAGGGCTCAGGCCAGGGCAGTATCGTGAAGAGCGATCAAGTCACACTCGCGCAGCCAGGCACTCCCGCGACTATTGGAGAAACCGTGGTGATCTATTGCACGGGCCTGGGTTCCGTGACGCCCGCAGTGGCGGAAGGGGCGCCGCCGCCGAGTGCGCCGCTTTCCAAGACCGACAACCATGTGACGGTGACCATTGGAGGCGTTTCCGCGCCAGTGGCCTTCAGCGGGCTCACACCCGGAATCCCCGGCCTCTACCAGATCAATACGGTGGTGCCGGCGGGAGTTGCGCCCGGTGACGCGGTGCCCGTAGTCATCAGCGTGGCAGGTCAAACCAGCCCGATTACGCCCGCCGTAACGATGGCGGTGAAGTAACGGAGGCGGGAGCGCGCCACCGCTTCCGCCTTTCCTCCCGCCTGCTACCATCGAGTTATGGCCGGTCTCACCCACCGAATCTCGCGCCGAGTGCTGCTGGCGGGACTGGCTGCCAGCCCTCGCCTGTGGGCCGTCGGTACGAAGGGAAATGCGTTTCCATCGGAGTGGACCCGGTATCCCGATCCTGCTACCGAATTGGAAGTCCTGCGCCTGACCGATCCCGAGCATACCAGCGTGCTGCCAGCTTTTTACAACCGTGCCATCGCGAGGAACGGCAGTTTTCTGCTGTACTCGTCAGACCGGGAAGGATCGCCCCAAGCCTTTCGTATGGACCTCAAGACCGGGGGCCTGCGCCAGTTGACCGATGTGGAGGGGCTCGACGAGGCTTCGCTGACGCTCACTCCGGACAATCGTTCGTTTTGCTATTTTGCAGGCCGTGCCCTGTTCGTTTCGCCGTTGACGACCCTACGCGAGCGGCAAATGTACGCCATCCCGGACGGGTGGGAGAGGCGCCCAGGTATGACGGTGGGACCCGATGGCACGCATGTAACGTTCATCGAAGGGCAGGGAGAGACGTCCCGGTTGCGGGTGGTACCTTTTGCGCCTGGACCAGCACGAACGGTAGTGGAGACGCCGTTTCCGATCGCCGATCCGATTCCCCGTCCGATGCGCGCCCAGATCTTGTATCGGCAGGGGAACGACACCTTGTGGCTGGTGAATCTAGACGGGCAGCAGGCTCACAAATTGAAGGTCGCGGAGGGCGGCATCGGAGCGGCGAACTGGGCGTCCGATGGAAAGACGCTCCTGTATCTGAACTTTCCCACCGACACCAAGCAACTCAACACCATTCGCGAGCACATCCCGGACACCAATACCGACCGCCTGGTGGGGAAGACCAGCCAGTTCATTCAATTCGGACCCAACCGCGACACCACCGTGTTTGTAGGCGCCAGCCGCAATATCGCCTCTCCGTATGTCCTGATTCTGCTCCGGGTGACCCATCGGGAGTTGACCCTTTGCGAGCATAAGGCGAGCCGCCCGGACACCGTGAACCCGATGTTCTCCCCCGATAGCCAGCGCATCTTCTTCCAAAGCGACCGGCACGGCAAGCCCGCCATCTACAGCATGCACGTGCAGAAGTTCGTGGAGAAGACCGAGTCCGACACGATCGGGTGAGTCCAAGGCACCGCTCTTACGCGTCCACCAACTCTGGTTCGGGCTCCAGAATGCCGGTATTTTGGGCCATGCTCAACGGGACTTCGCGCAGATATAGCGGATCCAGCCCATGTGCCGGATGCCGTTCGAGCCAGCCGTTCTCTCGGGCTGGAAACGCCATCCAACCGGTCCCCGGAACATTGGCTACCCAGTGTTGAGGATGAAGCGCACTTCTATACAATCGGATCATTCGAGCCCTCCTGCTGAGCCGTGAATCACATTCGAGTTAAACGTACCTTAAATTGCTGAATATCTCAACATGTTTTATGTGGGTAAGGACTGCATACCCGCACCCGTGGGTGTAATGGGAGACTTGCTTTGCAGTCATGCCGACTGGGCTGGCTTAGTGTCTATGGTGAGTAGCGCCACAGTTGTGCGGGTGTCACAGTGAACATACCGGAATGACACGGTCCCGCTTTCCTGGTCGCCGGATGGGCAGCGCATGGCCCTGTTGGACGGCGATGGCACAATCTATATTCAGCGAATTGTATCTCCGCCCGTCGGGTAGCGAGCTTTAGTGCATTGTTTCGTCGATACGGCCCTCTAATCAGGCAACAACACGCCGTGCGATCATGGCTCGCAACGATCCGTGCGCGTTAGCAAGCGGTCTGGCGATGCGTCGGCGGACTTCTGGTACCAAGCCACCTTGATAATGCCTACCGACGCGGCCACAGTCTTCGTACCACGAGACATGTAAGGAATCGTCCGTACCGGTACCCCGTGACCGGCACCCGCCCGCGCACGTCGGGTTAGCATGAGGCGACATGCCTCGGTTACGGAGGGGATTCCGTGAAACGTCTTTGCAACTTCGCCTTAAGTCTCCTGGCCCTGGGATTAACCGCTCACGCGCAGACCAATCTCACGTATTACTTTGCCCACGTCGCGGCTGCTGACGTTTGGCGCACAACTTTCACTTACGTAAACGCCTCGTCGGTGCCGGTCACCTGCAACACTTCCTTCTTCGCCGACTCGGGCAATCCGTTGCCGCTTTCCTTCAATGGGAGTGCCGTCTCCAAAACCAGCGACGTCATAGCCGCGGGCGGCACCGTCCACCGCCAGACGGATGCCCAACCGAATCTTCCCGTGGTGACGGGATGGGCAGAGGCTTCCTGCACTGGCCCGGTCAAGGCGAGCGCGCTCTTCCGGCTCTTCAACGGAAGCACGCCTGTCGCTGAGGCGACGGTGATTGCCATGAACGCCCCAGCTACGCAGTTCGTCACCTTCGCCGACCAGTTCACTGGCGTGGCGTATGCTAATCCATCCTCGTCAACCGCCACTATCACCTTCACCGCCAAAGATCAGACGGGTGCCCCGATTGCCACGAAGACGCTCGCCTTGGGAGCAGGGACTCACGACTCGCAGAATCTCGGTCCTCTGCTGGGTTTGAGCACTTTCCAAGGATCGGTAAGTATTACTGCCTCCGCGCCCATCGTCAGCCTCTCACTGAATGCCGAAGCCTCTCCCATCATCTCGTCGCTTCCCCCTGGGCAACCGGATTTCAGCCCGGCGAACACACCCGCGGTCTACTATTTCGCGCAAATTGCCGCAGCGGATGTCTGGCGGACGACGTTTACCTACGTGAATGCCGGCACGTCACAAGTGACATGCAAGACATCCTTCTTCGCCGATGGCGGCGGCGCACTGCCCCTGACCTTCAACGGCGCCGCGGTAACATCCACTACAGACGTAATTCCGCCAGGGGGAATCGCGCGGAGGCAGACCGATTCGCTACCCGCAGTGCCCTTGACTACGGGCTGGGCCACTGCCAACTGCACCGGGCCGGTGAAGGCCAGCGCGCTGTTCCGCAGCTATAAGGGCACGACGGCCACCGGTGAGGCATCGGTAATTGCGATGAATGCCCTGGCGTCCCGCTTCGTTACCTATGCCGACCAGATGACCGGCGTGGCGCTCGCGAATCCGTCGGGCGGTCCGGCCAAAGTCACCCTCACCGCCCAGGACACGACCGGCAAGATGGTGGCGACCGCGAGCATTACCCTCCCGGCAGGCGCCCACGGATCGCAGAATCTCGGACCTCTGTTCGGCGTAGCGCAGTTTCAAGGCTCAGTGACCATCACTTCTCTCGAGCCGATCGTAAGCCTGTCGTTGAACGCCGAAGCGGCCCCTAGCTTTTCCTCGTTACCAGCGGGCGAGGGAGCCTCATTCGAGATCTACGGCGCTTGGACCTGTAGCAACGATTCCTGCACCTGGAGGACGATTCGCGATGTGGCCTCCTTCGATAAAGCCAATCACTGGATGATCGACCGCGGCGATGGTTCGGGCTTGCCTTCGGTCAACGTGGTGGTCCTCTGCTTCGTGCAGCCGATGAAGTTGCTGAACCTGACGAACGATTCCGAAACCAGGAACGGCGTGCCCGTGGGAATGACCCAGGACATCGTCAACTACTTCACCAGCCACAATGTCCGTGTGATGATCTCGATCGGCGGCTCCACGTACACCAGTTTCTGGGACCAGGCCCTCACCAGCAACGCGTCGCAGTTGGCGACTAACGCCGCCAATCTCGCGAAAGCCATGGGAGTAGGCATCGAAATCGACTATGAGAACGATACCAACCCCAACCTGGACGGAATGCAGGCCTTCATTAACGCCTATCGCGCGATTCTGCCGTACGACGCGACCGGATCGAACCCCGCGGCACGGCTCACCATCGACCTGGCTGCCGGCGACCGCTCCTTGAACAATCTCAATCGCCAAGCCGTCACCACCTGGCTGCGCACGGACACTCCCGTCCTCGATTACGCGAATGCGACTGTTCCCAATGGTCAACCGGCGACTGCGGACGCAGAAGCCAACTGGCAGGAGCACGTGATCGGGCGGACGAATGTGAATCCGCCGATTCCGCCACTGGCCCCGGCCAAGGTGACGGTAGCCGTGCGAGTCGTGCTGGGCAGCACGCCCGAACCGGAGTGTAACAATTTCAATTCGTCGCTCCAGAACTCCACCGGGAACTTCGTCGCGACGATCGCTCCCGCGGGCGCCGGATCGAGTGCCGGCATGCTGGGATACATGTTCTGGGGTGTGGAAGCGCAAGCTCCCACCACGTGCGAAGGCGGAATCGGCGTGGGCGCTAACAACTATAACATCCGCATTCCCATGCCGCCTTTGCGGCAGCAATGAACCGTTGTCGTGGTAAGAAAGTGAGAGAGGAAAATCGATGAACTACTTTCTCGCCAAGACCGACCCGGAGACATACTCGATCGACGATCTGGAGCGCGACAAGAAAACGGCGTGGGATGGAGTCAGCAATGCACAGGCAGTCCGGGCCATCCGCGAGATGCGGCCGGGAGATCGCATCTTCGTGTATCACAGCGGCGGCGTTTCGGGCGTTGTGGGTCTGGCCACGGTGGAGTCGGAGCCGCGTTCGGACCCGAAGAATCCTAAGTCGGCGATTGTGGACGTCGCGTTTCGGGGACGACTGGACCCTGTGACGTCATTGACCGAGGTCAAACAATCCGGCAAGTTCGATGACTGGGCGCTGGTCCGCCAGAGTCGCCTCTCGACGATGGCAGCGCCTCAGAAATTCGTCGAATGGATGCGGAAGCGCTATCCGAATGCCGACATTTGAGTACCGCTCAGCTTTGTCGACAGATCATCTGCCCGGACTTTACAGCGTCGCCAGGCGCGACCGCGATTTCTTCAACTAAACCGTCCACCGGCGCGCGCACCGTGGTTTGCATTTTCATGGCTTCGATGATCGCCACTGGATCGTCCTGCCGTACGTAGCGGCCCACCTCCGCCAACACCGAGACGATCGAGCCCGTCAAAGGGCTTCGGCAAATTCTGTCCGACTCACGCATGTCGGGCAGCAGCGGCGGCAGCAGCACCGACTCCGGAATGGCCATCTCGGAATCGGTCTCAAGCTGTTCGTCCATCAGGTCCGGCAGGATTTCGACTTCCACTTCATAACTGCGACCCTCATGTGTGATGCGCATACGCACGGGGCGGTCCCTGTCCAACAAGGCATTGGCGGCCGCGGCAATCACCACACGATAGCCTTCGTTTTGAGGTTTCATGGGCATAAGCGGCGCCTCAGAGCGGAATGTTTCCGTGTTTCTTGGTGGGCCGGATTTCGCGCTTTGTGACCAGGGTTTCGAGCGCCAGGGCCAGTGCGCCTCGCGTGTCGGCGGGTTCGATGATATCGTCGACCAGGCGCGCGCCCGCAGCAACGTAAGGAGTGGAGAACGTGTCGTGATATTCCGAAATCAGCTCGCGCCGGCGGCCATCCTGATCTTCGGCGGAGGAAATCTCGCGGCGGAAGACGATTTCCGCAGCGCCTTCCGCGCCCATCACGGCGATCTCGGCAGACGGCCAGGCGAACACATGGTCCGCGCCCAGTTCCTTCGAGCACATCGCGATGTATCCTCCACCGTAAGCCTTGCGAATCACGACCGTGAGTTTGGGCACCGTGGCGGCCGAATACGCGAACAGCATCTTGGCGCCATGGCGAATGATGCCGCCATGCTCCTGATCGACTCCCGGAAGAAAGCCGGGAACGTCCACCAGCGTTACCAGCGGGATGTTGAACGCGTTGCAGAAGCGAATGAAACGCGCGCCTTTGTCGGACGCGTTGATGTCGAGCACGCCGGCGATTACCGCGGGCTGATTCGCGATGATGCCGATCGGCCGCCCGACCAGTCTGCCGAAACCGATCACCAGATTCTTGGCGTAGTCCTTCTGAACCTCCAGAAAGTCCGAGCGGTCAACGATGCGCCCGATCACCTCGCGGACGTCGTAGGGCATCTTCGACTCGTCGGGCACGATCGTGTTGAGCGCTTCGTCGCGGAAGTGATTCCGATCGTGCTCGCCGCGGGGCGGGTCCAGCAGGTTGTTTGAAGGCAGGAACGAGAGCAGGCGCTTGCAGATCTTGATGGCATCCACGTCGTTCTCGGCGACGAAGTGGACTACGCCCGAGCGCTCCATTTGCGCGCGCGCGCCGCCTAGCTGTTCGGAAGTAATCTCCTCCCCGGTGACCTGCCGTATGACCGCCGGGCCGGTGATGAAGATGTGGGCGTAACGCGTCTGGATGATGAAGTCCGTGAGAGCCGGGCTATAGGCGGCGCCGCCGGCGCAAGGTCCGCAGATCATGGAGATTTGAGGGACCACGCCGGACAGCAGCACATTGTGATAAAACACACGTGCGTATCCGGCCAGGCTGCCGACGCCTTCCTGCACACGCGCGCCGCCGGAATCGTTGATGAACACGAACGGTGTCCCCGTAGTGATCGACGACTTCATCGCGGTCGCGATCTTGTTGCCGTGGACTTCGCCCGCGGAGCCTCCGGCTACCGTGAAGTCCTGGCTGGCGACATGTACAGCTCGGCCCGCGACTTTTCCGCTGCCCGTAACTACTCCGTCTGCTGGTAAAGGCTTATCCGCCATGCCAAATAAGGTGGCATGGTGCAATGCAAAGAGACCAGTCTCCTGGAAGCTTTCCTTATCCAACAGCAAGCTCAGCCGCTCCCGCGCGCTGAGTTTGCCATCGCTGTGCTGTTTGGCGGTCCGCTCCGCACCACCGCCGAGTTGCAGACGCTCCTTGGTTTTCTGAAGTGTCGCAATTTCGTCTTTTAGTGTCCGCGTCGCTATCATGACAGTTTCATACCTGAATGTATTATTCTAGTCCGAAAAGTTGCCATTTGCACTCCGGCCCATCCCCACGGAAGCCTCCACTTCGAGTAAGCTGACAGAATGCGTGAGTTTTGCAACAAATCGTGCGGGACCCGTGTCCTTACGCTATTAGCAACCTGCGGTTGTCTGGCTTTATCGGTGGCCTACGCCGACACTGCCAGTGCACGCCGGCTCGTAAACGCCCAGGAACTGCACGACGAAGTGCGCATCAATGCCGGGACCGAAGCCGCCGTCAAAGAGCACTTCCCCTCGTTTCTGGAGTATCAGGATCTGGTGATGTTCCACCCCAAGTTTGGCTATTACGCCAGCGGGCGGGTGAGTTTCACGTCCGATTATCAAACCTATCCAAATGTGCTGGCGCCGTATTTCGGCCACATGATCGCGCAACAGATTTTCCGCATGTGGCGCGGCATGCGGCAAGCCGGCATCCTCGGCCCGAACGAAACGTTCACCATCTCGGAATTTGGCGCGGGCAACGGATCGCTCGCCGAATCGATTCTCGAGTATCTCTCCGATCAGGCGAAAGAGGATCCTGACAAGGCATGGAGTGAATTCAATTCCCAGGTTTTGTATATCTGCTACGACCGTTCACCCGCCTTGAGTAAGACGCAACGCGAACGCAACGCTCGATTTGGCAAGCGCTTCGAAGCGCGGGAGGCGGATGCGACCAATCCCACCGCGACCATCAAACCCGAGTCGCAGAAAGGGGTGGTGCTATCGAACGAACTGCCCGATGCCTTCAGCGTTCATAAGACCATTCTGGGTGCGGATGGCACTGCCGAAGTGGGTTTTGTGGCACCCTCACTGACGCAGAAGAGTTGGGACTGGATCAAGAAAGAGGTTCCGGCAGCGGTTGTACAGACCGTCGAAAAGGGAGATCGCTCGATTCGCGAAAAGATCTTCGCCGGGAAGTCGGGACACGTCTACCTCACTCGCGATGCATTTGCGGGTTTGCTCGAGGCGATGGTTCCATCCAAGAACTACGCTTCGGCGGCCCAGGCTTTGGAGTTCAACGAGCTCTATATTCCGGTGCGCTTCGTGCCTGAAGTGGCGGAGCACCTGCGGCGATACGCGCGGTTCTACTCCATCGAACTGGCCAAGAGCGAGCAGGGAGTGGTGACCTACATCAATCTGGGGCTCGAGAAATTCATCCAGGGCTCGGGACACATATTGCAGTCGGGCTTCGTGATTACGCTGGATTACGGCACCAACTGGGAGGGCATGATCGCGCAGGATCTGCATCCGCACTTCCGCACATACGGACCGGCGCATCAGGAAGAGAATCGGCAAACCGACCTTTCGGCGGGCGATAACGTTGGCACCTCCGATAGGGACACATCGGATCCGTATCGCGGGCCCACACTGAACGACATGACTACGGATGTGAACTTCAGTCTCGCCGCTGCGGAGGGACGCTTGGCAGGTTTGACGACTGCTTACTTCGGGCCACAAGCCGGGCTGCAAACGGGCACCACGGTGACACTGGAGAATCTGCCCCCGAGTGGAAAGAACGACGTTCCCGATGAGGTGTACTACTCATGGGCCGGCAGTTTCAAAACCGATGGCAACTACAAGCTGATGGTGCAGCAGAAGGCGTCGAACGGAGCTTTCTACACGTACCCGAATCAGAATTCCGAGCGCCTGGCGTCGGATGAAAACAGTCTGACCGAAGGGCAACGCGAGAAGGCTGCGCAGTTCGAAAAGAAGCTGAGCACGCTGAAATAGGCAGGCACGTCGGGCATCGCTTCTCATTACACTTGCGGTTGCGCCTTGCAATGCCTGGAGTCGCGCACATCCTCCAGAGAGAATTGAGCCCCCACCCGTAGATCGTCCCATACGGTGGATCAGACACCGCGAGCGTCGGCAGCCACTGCTAGCTTCGGTAGAGATCTTCGGTGGAGATCTTCAACGACGGTATATTGAACATTGCCGCGGGTCTATGGCTGACGAAAAACGAGAGATGCCATGGTCTTTGGAGGGAACAGTGTTTGAAGATGCCTATCCACTCCTGGTGGTGCCGGAGGATATTCGGGCGCTGGGTCCTCCCAAGGATCAGTCCGCGGAGGATGCCCGGAAGGTCTTCGACTGGACCATGTCCATCCTGAAAAGCAGAATCGACGGCTTGTTGAGATTCTTCCATCTTCCGTATCCCACCGCTGGATCCGAATATGAGTTTCTCCTTGGTCTTGGAGCTGTGGTTTCGGCCACGCTGAGGCGCGAGCCGAACTTTAGACTAACGGCCGATGGCGCTGAACCCACCGCTCCTGGTCTTTCAATGGCCTATGATTGCGGGCTGCTTGTCGGCGACCTGGTGATTCGCTCCAGCGATGGAGTTGTCCGGTGGACGCTTCGGGAAGGAATTCCCGAAACGCCAGATGCCAACCAAGCCGTACTCTCGGGACGCCTCGAACGCCTGAAGATCGAACCGATTAAGTCCAGCCTGAGCCACGCACGATTAACGGTGAAAGGGCTGGACTTCCAGATGATGTGGGCCTGGTCCTATGTTCATTGGCTGATCAGACTTACGAGCGATGTTTGGCTTCGTGGGGAGCAGACGTTGTTGCGTGCGCATGCGCTGGGCTTTCCCCTCGAAGATTTCCGCGAGATCTCGAAGAGAGAGTTCGCAAAAGCGCGCAGCGCAGGTACCTTTCGCGACAAGAACCCCTTTTCAAAGTGAGGTCCAAGTGTTTGCTTTACACATGCGGTTGCCCTTACCCAACGCCTGGAGTCTGCATCCGCGAAACTGAATTCATAGATCGTAATGAAATGAGATAATCAGATCCTGTACAATCAGAGCGGGTATGCAATATGCATAACTGGTTCCCCGCGCTGTTGCTTCTGGCGGAATTGACCGCCTACGGCTCGGACGCCACACGCCAGGCGGATCTGAATTTCGTCGCGAATCAGGTTCCGCGCCTGCACGCTAACTTCTTCTATCAGCTCGATCGTGCGGTGTTCCAGGCGGCGGCAGATGCGCTCGCGACGGATCTGCCGAACCTGTCGGACGCGGAGTTCTACGACCGCCTGGCGGCACTCATCGCCATGGCGGGCGATCCGCATACCGCGATCTATCTGAATAATTCCGCCGCCGTTACCGCTGGGTTCCAACAGTTCCCGCTCCAGTTCGTCTCGCTGGACGATGGCGTATTTGTCAATGTGGCGTCGGACCCGTACGCGCGGGCGCTGGGCGCGCAACTGACGGCAGTAGGCGGCGTGCCAATCGACCAGGTGATGCAGCAAATGGGAACGCTGATCCCGCATAGCAACGACGGGTGGCTGCGCTACTATTCGCTAAGCTATCTGCGCGGGCAGCAGATTTTGCAGGGACTGCATATCGCGCCCGTGGGCGCGACGACGCCGCTGACGTTTCGCACGCTGGCGGGCGAAACTTTCACGCTGGACGTGGCGCCGGGAGCGATGACCTCCGCGTCCGCTCTGCCCGATCCGAACGGCGGACCATATCCGCGCTATCTGCAAGGGACCAACCAGAACTATTGGTTCGTCTATGAGCCCGCGAATCGGATGGTCTATTTCCGGTACAACTCCTGCAGCGACACGCCGGGCAACCCATTCGCAGCATTCGCCGCGAACCTGCTCGCGACGCTCGACTCGAACCCGGTGGACACGGTGGTGCTGGACTTGCGGCGCAACGTGGGCGGGAACTCGGTGGTGTGGAATCCGCTGCTCACGGGGTTGACGCAACGCATGCCGAGGTTGCTTACCAATTCGCGTTTTCGCATCTACGGGGCCGTCGATAACGGAACGTTCTCGTCGGGCAGCCTGGATGCGATGCTACTCAAAAGCACGATCCCGCAGGTGCGGATCATCGGCGAGGCGACGGGCGGGGCGGCGGGCGGGTACGGGAACGTCACTCAATTCACCCTGCCGGGCTCGGGGTTGATTGGCGAATACTCGACGAATTACGTTCAGACTCCGGCGGGGATCGCTCCGGGGCCCACGTTTGCGCCGGACATCGCGATCGGCATACGGTCTACAGATTTCTTCGCACGGTACGACCCGGTAATGGGAGCGATCCTGGCCCGCACAGACCAAGCACCCGCAGCGCCATCGGGCGACGCGATTGCGGTGAACGGGGCGAGTTTCCGGGCGGAGCAAGGGCTGGCGCCGGGATCGTACGCGGCGGTGTTCGGGAGCTTTGGGCAGGTGCCGGATGGCGTGCTGGTGGCGGGCATCGCTGCGCAGATCGTGTTCGCGACGGCGACGCAGGTCAACCTTGTGGTGCCGGCTTCCGCAGCGGTGGGCACCGCGAGCATTTCGGTGCGCGCCGGCGGGCGGGAAATGGCGGCAGGGCAAGCGGCCATCACTGATGCCGGACCGGGCCTGTTCGTGCTCACGGCTGATCCGTGGCAGCCGGGAGCCGTAGAGAACCAGGACTCTTCCATCAACAGCGCGTCCAATCCGGCGGCGGTGGGGTCGATTGTTTCCATTTATGCGACGGGCGCGGGGCCGCTGGATGGATCGGGGAATGCGCCGGTGAGCGTGTTTTTCGGGGATGAGCCAGCGGAGGTCGTGGCTAGCGTGCCGCTGTCGGCGTATCCGGGGCTGTGGCAGATTAATGCGCGGGTGCCGGCGCTGCCCTTGATGGGCCAGATTCCCGTATTCGCAATTGCGGGAGGCCTGGCGAGCAACGCGGCGACGGTGGCGGTGCGGTAGCAGGCCGCTGAGCGGGTTCCGGGACCGCGCAGGTTTTCGAGCCGTCTCGCTTAATCCCGCCAAGGTGCTCCCTTAATTGGGAACGACATCAACGCTTGCCGATGCGTGCCTCACCGTACGATGTCATTCGTTGACTTACGTCTGTTGTCGTAGTATGCTCGCGGTAGATGCCTTCTCTGCCTACCGCCGCCGAACTCGACATCCTCGCCGTCCTCTGGAAACTGGGCGCCGCTACTGTGCGCGAAGTGCACAACGAGCTTGGCAAAGATAACGTCTACACCACCACACTGAAGCAGATGCAGGTGATGACGGAGAAGGGCCTGCTGATTCGCACCGAGCGCTTTGGGTCGCATGTCTATGAGGCGAGCGCACCGAAAGAGCAGACCCAGCGGCAGATCGCCGGAGACATGCTCAAGCGCGTTTTTGCGGGATCGGCGAGCAGCCTGGTAATGGGCGCGCTCGAGGCGCAGCCGGCATCTCGCGAAGAGCTCGACGAAATCCGCCAGATGCTCGAGACGTATGCGCGCGAGAAGCGAGGTTCTTCATGACCATTCTGCAGTTCTCTCCGCGCAGCCGGCGGTGGAACGTCTCGGCTGGACACTGCTTCACTTTCTGTGGCAGGGCGTAGCAATTGCGATCCTTTACGCCGCGGCGCGACGGGTGGTCCGCCATCATTGCCAGCTTGCGTGCGCTCTTGCGGCAATGAGCGCCGCGCCGGTGATCACCTGGTTCGTTCTCGGAGCCCCGTCTGTGGGTGTGGATGCCCCACTGCGCCTTCCGGCCGCGATTCCCGCCTCCTCTGCGGCCGCCGTAGTATCCTCCACTTGGGGCACTATGCTTGATATCATGGCGATGTAGGCGTGCCTGTGTGAGGCGAAACACACATCCCTGGGCCCGCCGGCAAAGCAGGCAGTCATCATGTGGGCCCGTAGCTCAGGTGGATAGAGCATCAGCCTTCTAAGCTGAGGGTCGCTGGTTCGAGTCCAGCCGGGCCTACCAAACCTTGAGTTTTCAATGGCATAACACAAACGGCTTTCGGAAAGAAAGAAGGTCGTTTTGAGCGTTAGCCTCATCGAGCAATTTGTCAAAGAACGTCAGTTGTCTATACAGCGTCCGCGGCCATCCATGCTGATGGCAATCTTCTTTGCCGCCGACTCGGCGGTGAACTTCTCGCTGGTGAACTGCGACCCCTGGTCGCTGTTGAAGATCTCCGGCCAGCCCCGCCGCAAGGCACTCCGCAGCGCCTCCATGCAGAAGTCGATTTCCATCGTCAACGACAACGACCAACTCAGCACGTACCGGCTGAACCAGTCCATCACCGCCACCAGGTAGACGAAGCCCTGCGCCATCCTGATATACGTGATGTCCGTGCTCCAGACCTGATTGACGCGCCCTACCGTGATCCCTCTCAACAGGTACGGGTAGATCTTGTGCCCTTCGCCTGGCTGGCTCAGCTTCGGTTTGGGGTACACGACCTCGATTCCCATCACCTCCATCAAACGCGAGATCCGCTTGCGATTCACTGGATAACGCTCGCTCACCAGCCACTTTCGTCATTTTCCGGCTTCCGTAAAACGGCGCCCGCGTGTACTGTTCGTCGATCAGCCGCATAAACCGCAGATTCTCTTCGCTTTCGCCCAGTGGTTCGTAATACAAGCCGGAGCCGTTCACACCCAACAGCTCACACTGCCGCCGAACGCTGAGAAAGCCGGTGAGGGCATTGAAGCCGGTTCGGGCATTAAAGCCGGTAACCGGCACCGGCAAGACCATCACGCAGCAGGCCGCGGCACTTGGAATCGATTTTGAACAGATACCGAGTATTGGAGTGGACGACGGGATCAACAAGGCGCTGATGATGCTACCGAGGCTGTATATCAGCGAGCAGAAGTGTGAACTGGCGCTATCGGCAATCCGCAACTACCGGAAGAAGTGGGACGAACAGAAGCTGGACTGGATGAACGAGCCGTTCAAAGACTGGTCATCGCACTTTTCAGGCGTTCTGCGCTATACAGGAATAATTGAGGATCAGATGACCAACGCGGAGCCGAAGGTCTAGAGGCAGGCGGAGCAGGACAGCACCAGCATATATCAGGAATGAACCTGAAAGGGTCGGCGAATAAAAGTAGAACGTTTGATTAAGCCATTTTAATTCACGAATGCTTTTTCCTCAGCTTTTTACTCCCTATGTTTCAATAGCTTAGACTACCAACCATGTTCAAAACGTGTGAATAAAACGAAGTCGTAAAGTTGTGTTTAGATTTTTTTAAAAAGCGGGAATGGAGAGTGAGTAGGAATTTGCGGATTTGTTGATGTTGATGACTTCCTTCTCTCAAGCATCGTTCTGGCAAGAGTTGTAACGGCAGTTAAGAACCCGAGAGCAGCAGTTACAACTGACGCATCCGTAGGCGTGATAATCATCGAGAGAACTCGCTATTCTGAGCCTAACCCCACTTTATCCCTAATTCAAGTACCAAAATGGACCAGCTAGACCAACAACCAAAATAGCCTGCGTATTCCGGTCGAAGTGGCCCACTTCACCGGAATACGCAATAGCCGACCAAATCGCCAAGCAGTGCCGCGAGGAGTTCATGGCAGCCCTCCAACTACCGGCACGACCGGGAGAAGGCATGGTCACTCACTGAGGACTTCTATTTCAACCGCGTGAGAAAGTCGCTCAAGGGGAAGTTCAACGTGCCTGTTCCCATCATCCCCAGATTCGTGGACACCTGGCAGAGCAAGATGGCCAAGCACGTCAACCTGACCTTTGAGCAGGGCGAGAATGAAGCCGACTGCCTGCCCGCCAAGAAAGCCACCGCCTTCTACCAGAAGATCAAGAACCACGACGCGGTGCGATGGTTTACCACTCCCCGTTCCCGCATTCAAGGGGTGAGTCAAGTAGAGCGCTTGCCGGTCAAAATTTGATGTTGTAAAATCGCCGGTAAGATTAGTAGAATCAGTGATTTAAATCCGTCATTGCAAGTTCAGCCTTCTAAGCTGAGGGTCGCTGGTTCGAGTCCAGCCGGGCCTACCAATACTCCGACCCATGCGGTAATCCCAGCTTGCCATTGCCCCAGGCACGGACTCCGCACGAGCCGTTGGAGACGCCCGCATGCCACTAGGAAGAGTACACTGGTGCGGCGTCGATGCCGTATTCGGACAGCCACGTACGGACGTCCTGTGGTGACGCGCGGACTAGCTGACCTCCGGTGAAGCGGTCGTCGCCGGAAACTTCGTGAAGGATGAAGTCGGGGAGCACCAAAGCGTCCGCATCGGCTGCGGATTCGAACTCTGCTTCGGCGAGGAGCAGCCCCTGTAGCGGACCGTCAAAGACATCGATACCGAAAGGCGGCACACTGTGGCGGGTTTTGGTGAGGGTCTTCGCCGGGAGCTGCGCCAGCACGCAATACTCCTCGACGGTGAGGTACATGGTGGTGATCAAGCCCTGCTGTGCTCCGCTGGAACGCGCGAGAATCTTTTGAGTGAGCTTGAACGCGACAGTGCCGCCATTTTCGCTCAGCTTGCGCAAGCGAAAAGTCGTGCCGTCGATGTAGCGGTCCACGATGAGACGGCTTCGCACCACGTGTTCATGAGCTGGAAAGTGGCGCAGGAGGAATCGGCGTTCGCGTTCGATCCTCGCGTACTTGTGCGGCGCGTGCACTTTCATATTCTTGCTCAAAATAAAATGGGGCAATCGAACGTCTGCGCGGGCGCCATTCACAGTCCGACCGAGGGCATTCCGGAGGTCTGGGACGCTATCGCGCGATGCGCCGCCTCTTCCGCGTGGTTCGTCTGAACTGGCTGCCATTCCAGCCGCTACACGGGCCGACGAATCCAGTCTTCGCTATCGGCGAACCAAAAGGCGAATGAGGATGGCGCCGCCAACCGCTGCGAGAAGCGCGTAGCTTGCCAGGTTTGCCTTGAACGAGACGGCGCGGATCGAAAGCGCGTCTTCGCCCTTCATCAATCTCCTCAGCACCCACGCCTCCGAGTAGACGGAGACAAAATATGCTGGAACCAGCCCGATCAACGAGGCAGCAGGCAACATCCAAAGCCCGCCGTTGTCATCACCGGGGAGCCACGCGGAGTAAAGGACAACTCCGCCGACCCTTGACCAGGCGGAGTCGAGAAACGCCTTGGACGGTTCACCCACGACCCCCACGACAAGCATCAGTATCAGCGTAAGTGCGAATTGTCCGATGAGTCGCAGAATCCAGGCCAACGGGTATCCAATGAACGTGGAAGCCAGATTGGCAACAGCAACAGGGTAGAGAGCCTTTCGGTAGGGCATGCCCAACACTCTTCGGAACACAGCGGCCTCAACGAGAATGACGGGAAGGAGCGCAATTATAACCGCCGGCCATTCGATTAGGATCATCGGGAGACCGGTATCCGCATGGGCGAATAAAGGAAGCCCCAGGGACAGTGCAAACAATCCGAGGATTCTCGAACGTCGCCGCATAGATGGCGTTGGAAGAACGAATCCGTAGTGTAACTCGCTGCTCCAGGATCGTTTGCGTTCGGTCGAGAGTAGAGAGGGCGGCTCGATCGTGCCCATAAACGCGTGACAACGCAAGGCGTGCGTGAAGTCTGCGTGGCCCGTTTTGCCGGGCGACGTTGTGGCGGTTCAGCCCGCCACGGAGGGGGTTTGAGGAGTTTGGCGAGAGAATGAGGCAGGACCGCAAGGATGGTGTGAAAGCAGCTTCGAGCCAATTTGGATCGAAGCTGCTTTCGTGTGAAAGGACTGTTATCTATACATGCGGAAACTGTGGCCAAAAAGTGCCAAAATTCGTGGAAAAAATCTGCCGCCTATAGATAGCACGGGATATTATTGCTGGATGAGTCGAATGCGGGCTGCCGCGATTTTGGTGGCGGCCGTGGTGCTGGGCTCACAGGAACGGCCGCGGATCTTTCGGATCACGCCGGTACGGCCCGTCGCGGAACTGCGCAAAGAAGCGATGGCGGCGCAACCGCCGAGGGAAACGGGCAACTTCCGGCGCTCGGACCTTGTCGATCTGACCACGCTCGACCCCAGCATCAAACTCGATATTCGATATGCCACCACGGACGACTTCCTGAGCACCCCGGTTTACACCTCGGCGCGCGCATTTTTGCAGCGGCCTGCGGCCGAGGCGCTGCTGCGAGCGCACCGCGACCTGGCGGCCAAGGGCTACGGATTGCTGATCTTTGACGCATATCGTCCGTGGTACGTCACGCGGATCTTCTGGGACGCTACGCCTCCGGACAAGCACGAGTTCGTGGCCGATCCTGCCAAGGGGTCACGGCACAATCGAGGGTGTGCGGTGGACCTGACGCTCTACGATCTGAAAAGCGGCCGCGAGATCCAGATGACGGGCGTCTACGACGAGATGTCGGAGCGCTCGTACCCCCATTACACCGGCGGGACGGCGGAACAGCGGGAGCACCGGGACCTGCTCCGGCGGGCGATGGAGAAGCAGGGGTTCCAGGTTTTCGAGACGGAGTGGTGGCACTTCGACTATCACGACTGGAAACACTACGCGATCCAGAATATTCCGTTTGAAGAGATCCGGTAAGATGCGTGGTTCGAGAATCGACCTAGGCTAGACTAGGCCGGGGTGAGGGATCTGAGCTGGCGTACCGATTCCGCCACCCGGCGGGCGACATAGTCGATCTCCTCGATGTCGGTAAAGCGGCCCAGGCCGAAGCGCAGTGAGGAGTGAGAAACCTCCTCGCTCAGACCCAAGGCGCGGAGCACGTGACTGGGCTCCGGGGTCGCCGAGGAGCAGGCGGAGCCGGAGGAGAGAGCGACGTCAGGCATGCTCGTCAGCAGCGCGGAGGCGGAGACGCCTGCGAAGCTCAGATTGAGATTGTTGGGCAGCCGATGCTCCATGGAGCCGTTCACCCGGAGTCCCGGAAGCTGCGCCTCCAGGAGCGAGAGCAGCCGGTCGCGGAGAGTGCGCTGCGATTCGGCATCGTAGTCCATCTGCGAGGCGCAGAGTTCGCTGGCCGCGCCGAGGCCGACAATGCCGGGGACGTTCAAAGTACCGGAGCGCATGCCGAATTCGTGGCCGCCGCCATCCATTTCGGCCGCTACTTGCACGCGCGGATTGCGGCGCCGGACGTAGAGCGCGCCCGCACCTTTGGGACCGTAGATTTTGTGAGCGCTGATCGACATCAGGTCGATGTGATCGCGTTCGACATGGATCGGGATCTTGCCGAACGCCTGCGCAGCATCACAATGGAATAGAACTCGCCTTTCATGGCACAGAGCACCGATCCGGGCAATGGGCTGGATAGCTCCGATTTCGTTATTGGCATACATCACGCTAACCAGCAGGGTGTCCGGTTGGATGGCGTCGCCGAGGCGGTCGAGTTCCAGGATGCCGTCGCTCCGGACGGGCAGGATTATGGCGCGGAATCCCATACGCTGCAGGCGCTTAACGGGGTCGAGGACGGCGCGATGTTCGGTGGCGACGGTGACGATGGAGCCGGTGAGGCCTGCCGACCGGGCGGTTTCGATGACGCCCTTAATCGCCAGATTATTGGACTCGGTGGCGCCGCTAGTGAAGACGATTTCGCGGGGTGTACATCCGGCCAGGTTGGCGACTCGCTTCCGCGCCAGATCGACGGCTTTTTCGGCGTCCCATCCGAAGCTATGGCTGCGGCTGGCGGAGTTGCCGAACTTGGGACCGAAGAACGGGAGCATTTGGTCGAGCACGCGGGGATCCACCGGGGTGGTCGCGTGATAGTCCAGGTAGACGGGCTTCTGCATACGTTCCGGTACTTCTATTGTGGCGCAGGGGAAGACCGGCGTGTCGCGGGTGGCGGGTTCGCGGATATACTGGTGTTGCCGGCTGATGTCCGGCGCGCATGGCGAGGCCGCAGGTTTCCCCCGACACGGACGTGATGAGCACGCGGCGGAACGTGCCGCTCTATCGGGTCGTGCTGCTGGATGACAACGATCATAGCTACGATTACGTGATCGAGATGCTGCAGCAGATCTTCATCTTCACGCTGGTGGAAGGGTATCGGCACGCGGAGGAGTTGGAACGCACCGGCAGGACCGTGTTGATCATCTGCGAACTACGGGAAGCAGAGTTCGCACAAGAGCAGATTCACGCCTACGGCGCCGATTTCCGGCTTCAACGCTCGCAAGGATCGATGTCCGCGGTGATCGAGCCGGCGGACTAGGGTACGGCAGGGCGAACGGGCGTCGGCTGTTATGATAAAAACTTATGATGTCTTGGCGTAGTGTGTCCTTATTGTGTGGACTCGCTGTGAGTCTGGCGGCGCAGACCGCACCTCCACAGGCGACACCGGTTCCTCCCCAGATGAGTCCCGTTCCGAATCGCGCCGGCGCACCGGCCGGGCCGACGGTCACGATGAGCGTCGAGAATCCGAAGCCTCTGCCTTCCGTTCCTCCGGACAAAGTGATTATCACGGTAGGTGACCTGAAGATTACCGCGGCGCAGTTCAATATGATTTGCGATTCGCTTCCGGAACAGTCGCGGGCGAGCGCGCGGGGGCCGGCGCGCAAGCTGTTCGCCGACCAGTTGGTGAAGGTGCTGGCGCTGGCTTCGGAAGGCCACCGGCGCAAGCTGGACGAGAACGAAGCTTATCGCGTGCAAACGTCGATTCAGAACGCCAACTTACTTGCCGGCATGACCTTCGATGCGATCGCCAAGGAAGCCAAGATCGGCGATGCCGAACTGAAAACCTATTACGATACGCATAAATCCGATTACGAGCAGGTGCATGCGTTTCAGATCCTGATTCGCATGCAGAATTCGCCGATCGCAGTGAAGCCGGGGCAGAAAGACTTGACAGATGCCGAGGCGCTGGCGAAGGCCCAGGAGGTTCGCAAGAAGCTGGTGGATGGTGCGGATTTCTCGACGCTTGCATTGGCGGAATCTGACGATCCGCAGTCGCAGGCCAAGGGCGGCGATCTGGGCACGTTCAAGCGCGGCCACATGGTTCCCGCGGCGGAAGAGGTGGCGTTTTCGATGAAGCCGGGCGAGATCAGCCAGCCCATCAAGAGCGTGCTGGGGTATCACGTGATCAAGCTGGAAAGTAAGTCGATGACGAAGACTTTCGAAGAGGCAAAGCCCGAACTTGAAGGCAAGGCGCGTCCGGAAATCGCACGCAAGGCGATGGAAGACCTCCAGAAGACGGACACGGTAGTGCTCGACCCGGAATTCTTCGGTACGGCGAAGTAAGCTCGTGCAAACTCGAAAACTGGCAATCTCCTGCCCGACCTGCGGGTCGCGCGACGTGTTCTACAGTTGCACGCCGAATTGCTGTTTCAACCACGTGTGCGCCGAGTGCGGAACCACCTTTGAACCGGTGACGGCGGCAACCGGCCGATCGGTTGCCGGAGTGAAGCCGCCCGATCCATTGCCGGAGGCGGCCGATCCGACTGCCGCCTGCGCCAAATGCGACTCCACATTGGTTTACATGATGGATGGGGATTCGCTGGTCTGCGGGAAGTGCGGGGCGGTGCTGACGCTGGAACTGACGGAGATTTGTCCGGGATGAGGCAGGCCGCCCTGGCCTGCCTCCCTGGGAGCCTAGCTAGAGCTACTGGTTCTTATGCGACAGACGACTGCACGCCGTGTCGGCGCCAGTCGGATCGATGGCTGAGTTGCCCTCCTGTATGTAGGCGATCTTGCCTTCCTTGTCGACTACGAACGTGGCTCGATTGGCCATACCGAGGTCGGGAATGAGCACGCCGTAGGCAGTGGCCACCTGCCGCTTCGCGAAATCGCTGAGCAGCGGGAATGTCACGCCATTTTTGGCGGCAAATTCCTTTTGGGAAGGGGTGTTGTCGGTACTGATGCCAAAAACCTTGGTCTCCGAAGAATCAAATTTGGGCATACCAGCCTGGTATGCTTTGACTTCGGCGGTTCAGCCACCGGTGAAGGCGGCGGGGAAAAAGGCTAGTACCACGTTGAACTTACCGCGGAACTCAGAAAGGGTTACTTTACCACCAGTCGTGGCAGTTAAAGTAAAATCTGGGGCCATGTCACCCTCTTTGAGCTGCGTCTTGGGCGGTTGCATTCCCTGGGCGAACAGGTTTACGCAAACCAGTGCGCCAGCAAGGATATAGGACACTTTCATGTTCTCCTCCGGAGAGGCGTTGAGTGTAGCATTATCAATGGCGACGTGCAACGAGCCAAAGGGTCGCGTCTTTACAAAGATTAAAACTATTGCCCTTGGAGACGGCCAGAGGTATTCTAAAGGTGAAACGTGGATTGATTTAGGGCTTTCCGAAGCCCAGTCTAATTGCAACCACGAAAAAAAGTGCTAAAGGCGAGTCGGTCTGTTCGAGAACATTCGACCCTGGCGCCTTGCGGCTCCAGGGTTTTTTGTTGTAGACGGGCCCCCTTTGCCGGATGCTGGAGGGATTAGATGAGCGTCTGGCCCCAAAAAACGGCCGCATCGTTGCTCTCAGGCAGCAACGGAGTTTTGGTTTCGGTGTCGATCCATGTGGATCCCCGCCACTTGGAGTCCTTGTTGGAAGCTCTGGCACAGGTGAGCTTTCCCATCAACCCGCAGATCTATCACGATGCCTCGATGGTGTATCGCTACGCCGACGGGCGCGAGGTGACGGAAGCGACTACGCTGGTGGAGTTCCCAGCCTATGCCGGCCAGATGGACGAGGCGGAACGTGCACTCGCGGCGTACGGATTCGATCCAGCGGCCATGCATGTCACGGACATGCTGGAGGAGATACACGCGGCTCGAGCGGCGGAGTCAGAGCCGGAGCCGGCTCCGAAAGGCGCGGCGTACGTCACACGCCGTCGCGTGAAGTATGCATCGGGAGCGCTATTGTGCGCCTCGGGCCCTAGTCAATCGAGGCGTTGAACTCCGTCAGCTCGCACAAGACTTTGGTTTGAACGGGTCCCGTTTTCCCGCACTGCTCCCGCGGCCTGTTCTTTGGGTAAAGGACGGGATCTGCCTGGTCCTGTCGGACATCATTGTGCCCGTTTTGAACGGAATCGAGATGGCAGACCGGATTCCGAAAAGTCGCGCAACCCGCGAAGATCCGATCCCACTCTTGGAACATCAGAAGCGGGCATCCGCATGCCGGTGCACCTGCGCCTGAGTCCTGCTCGCTGACGAGGTACTTGGTTCGCTCGGTGGCTCCCCTGCCCCCCTCACTGCGGCCCGATCGTTCCGCCGCAGGGATTATTCACATTCGTGGCGGACATCAACACGATTGTTTTCGCAAAGCCACCGATCATCTCTCCTGTGAAAGTTGAGCTGTCCATGGTGTTGATATTGTTGTTCGGTGCCAGCAGGATTCCAACCGCAGTGGTCGGCACCATCGTTGTTACAGTCGAATCGGGGTTTGTGATGTTGTAAACGACATCTAATGGCCCGAGGCCGCCGCTAACCTGTATGTTCCCAGTGTGGAGGTTGAAGTCCCCCGAATCGTTTATCACAAATGCCGTGCCCGCAGGCCCGGTCAGCGTTAGAGTCGTGCCATTGGTCAACTGAAAATTCGGGAGATCCACGACATTCAGACCTGGGACACCGGTGACGATCAGGCTCTTAGTGATCTGACCATTGACCGGAAACTGAACTGTACGGACAGGGTAGAGGGACGCCCTGCGAAAAACTCGGCGGCGCTCTTTGCGTCTTCCACCGCTTGGGAGAGCAAGCTGTCATTGACACTGATGAGGCCGTGAGACCCGACCACGCCCTTCGTGTTCACGCTCGATCCCACGATCAGGTCGCCCGTGACCGAAGAAGGTGCTGATTCCTTCAGCGTTCCGAAATTAGGCACGCCAACATTGCCGACTACCGTAGCAAGATTGATGTTGACGAGAGCGCCCTGTCCTCCCAGACTGAGGACCGTGAAGTTGTTCGGACCCGCCGAACCGAGGTTGCCAATCAAGCTGCTGTTTGCCCCACTGCACTGTGCGGTTGCGGACTGCACGCACATCCCGACTGCTATCGCCAAAACTGCCAGGTATTTCCGGCGCATCATCTTGTCTCCTCGGTTTTCTAAATCGCCAGGATGGTAGCCTCTACTGGTACGGCTGACTGGGAGTGTACATTCAACCGGGCGGTTAGACCAGCTTGACCAAAGTTATCGGGCGGCACGGTCTTTCGCCAGCTACCCATTGGAAGTCGGGGTGGCGGCACCTGCGTACGGAATGCGGGAGTTCTGGCCACCTCCAGCAAAACGAGGCGGTGTCGATTTACAGAACCTTTACACCATCTTCACTCCAGAATCTGTTCCGCTCTTCTCTCGCGGCGGTCTGATTTCTCCAAAGAGCAGTGATTGCGTGCCTCGGTTCGAGACGCGGCGCGACTCTGCCTGATCACTCAATCAATGAAATGGAGAAATGCACTCAATGAAACCGTACCTTAGATCTCTGAAGAGCGCTGCGTTGCTGCTGGCTCTATTGGCCGCGCCGATTGCGGCAGTGGCGCAAACGCCCGTCATTGTCGGATATCCGGCGAACTTCGATGCAGTCAACAACACCGGGGAGACCGTCAACGGATTCGAAATGGAAGCCGACGGCATCAGCAGCTCCGACATCACACGCATCTTCGGTGGCGTGTGGACACCGGGACAGCCTTGTGTGATTCGTTATTGCCAGGGGGTGGCCATCGATTTCCCTGGTGGCGTGAAGATTCGCTGGACCAGTCCCTGGGATCCGGCCACTCAGACCTTCACTCTGGGCACACCTGCCCCGAGTGGGGTTCCGATCAACGGCGAAAGCTGCTGGACCCTGGGGCTGGGAGCGAATTACCCCGCTGCCGGCTGCGAGCATTTTGGCATCAGCACTTCGTTCCGCCAGCCGACCAATATCGTGTACCGCTGGCTGGTTCCCGACCCTGCGAATCCCGGACAACTCACCTACTACACCGGCAACACATTGCCGGTGCCGGGGACACCGCCTCCGCCGCCGGTTCCCATTCCATTGCCGCAACCTATCGTCGTGGTGAATCCTCCGGCGCAGCCCGGCGGTGCGCCGATAGTGGACTTTCGTGTTCCCGCACCCGCACCCAAGGCCCAACTGCAATTCGGCGACGCCCAGTGGGTGCGAGTCTTCAAAACCGAATTGAACCGCCAGGTGGACCTGAACGAACTGATGGGCGGCAATCCGGTGGTTCCGGAAGATCCGGCGCAACTCGAGAATGACTGGAAGTTGATCCAGGTGAACCCGCACAGCGCCAACAGCGGCGTACTGCACAACCAGGGGCAGTTGGGGAATGGGTCGCACGCGGTGATCCGCCGCTATGAGTTCCACACCTACACGGGCGCGTACGACCCACTGACCCACGAGGCGCTGTGCCTGGTGGCGCTTTGCGCATCCCCCGGCAACGGCGAATTGGGCGATCTGATCGGAGCCCAGAACGCGGCCGTCAACGTGGAGACGCCCTCGATCACGGTGGTCAAAGTCGGAAGCGGCAACGTTAACGGTTCGGGCACCAACGTCAAGATCAGTTGCGGCAATGTCTGCACAGCTCCCGCGACTGCGGGCACGGTGGTCAGCCTGACAGCCTCGGCGCCAAGCAACGGGGTATTCTCCGGGTGGAGCGGCGCCTGCACGGGAAGCAATCCGAACTGCAGCGTCACGGTGAATGACTCCCTCACAGCGACGGCTACCTTTACCACGGTCTACACGCTGTCCATCGGACGCGGTGGAAGCGGCACCGTGAGCGGGACGCCCAATGGCGAATTCGGCACCTTCATCAACTGCGGCAGCAGTTGTTCGGCCAAGTTCGACCAGGGCACCACGGTGTCGCTGACGGCCACGCCTCTGGCGGGGCATGTGTTCGTCAATTGGACGGGCGCCTGTTCCGGAACGGTTCCCACTTGCGATGTCACCGTCTCCAAGGACACGCAGGTGCAGGCCAACTTCAAGTAGCCGGTCCTCCTGGGCGAAACCCGCCAGGCGCTCTGCTGCGTGCCGGCGGGTTTCGCGCATGTGAAGATGGATTCATGCGATGGGCCGCGCTGTTCATCATGGCGTTGCAACTGGGCGCGCAAAGTGAGCAGCTCGAACCTAAAGTGGAAGCGGCACGTGCGTCTGGAGACCGCCGGCGTTTGGCTCAAGTGTTATTGGAGACGGGCCAGGCATCGCTGGCAACCGGAGATTACCCGCGCGCGGTAGCTCGCGGCGAAGAAGCCGGCGCCTTATTTGCGGAGTTGCGGGACCCGGCCAACGAAGCGCTGGCGTTGAATACCGCAGGCTCAGGCGAGGTCTACCGCGGCAACTACCCCGCTGCCATTGCGCATTATCAACAGGCGCTGACCCTCGACCGGTCGCAGCACGATGCCAAAGGCGAAATCAATCGCCTCAACAATATCGCGGGCGCGTATTTTTTCCAGGGCAAGTATCTGGATGCGCTGCAAGACTATCAGACAGTTCTTCGCCGCGCGGAGGAGAACGTGCACGAGCCCTGGGGAGCGAATCGCCGCGAGATGGCGCTCACCAATCTGGCAGTTCTGTACGAGCAGTTGGGGCAGAACCAGAAGGCGCTGGAATATTACCGTGAGGCATTGGCTGGCCAGGACATGCTGGAGCCGGCCGAACGGGGCCAACTCCTTTCGAATGCAGGTACGTTGTACCGGCGGCTGGGCGACGCGGTCAAGGCGCTCGAAACTTACCGGCGCGCACAGGAATTCTTCGCACGCGAACATCTCTCGGACTCCGAGATCCATGTGCTGCAGAATATCGGCATCGCGCTCGCATTGGACATGCAAGATCCCCGCGCGGCTGGCGAGGCGTTCGCGGCGGCGCTGGTGAAAGCGAAGGCCACGGAGAACCAGCGCGAGATTGTGCTGGCGCACCTGTTTCGGGGAGAGTCGGCGTTCCGCATGAAGAATTGGCAGTCTGCCAAGGAGGATTTCACGGCCGCTCTGGAAGGCGCACGCGCCATCGGAGCGATGGAAGAACAGTGGACCGCACTCTACGGTATCGCGCGCATTCAGCGGCAAGCCGGCCAGAGCAGCGAGGCGTTAACCACCCTACGGGAGACCATCGGCGTGATTGAAGCCGTGCGCTCCGGTCTGGGTGCTTCAGCTCTGAAGGCCGAATATCTCGGCAACAAGCGAGACGTATACGACTCCGCGATTAGTCTCCGATTGGAACAGGGCGCGTCTGCCGATGACGCGCTGTTCCACCTCTTTGAGCAAGCGCGGTCGCGCAATCTGCAGGATGTGTTCAACGGCGGCGCTCCGGCGTCACTGCAGTCCGTGCAAGCTCGCCTCGGAGATGCGCTGCTGATCGAGTATTGGGCCGGCGATGGGAAATTGGCTTCGTTCTGGGTCACTAAGGACGGGTGCGGGCTGACCTCGTCGCCGTGGAGCACAGAGAACGATGCCGCGATTGAGTCGCTGGTGTCCGCCATTCGCGGCGGGGCGAAAGACTGGGAAGAGGCGATGCGCCGCGTGAGCGCCCCTCTGTTGGGCCGGATCCCGGAATTATCGAAGGCCCACAAGCTGGTGATTGTGCCGGACGGCGCGCTTTCTCAGGTGCCCTTCGAAGTGCTCGCGCCTGTGCCCAACGGACCGTCGCTGGTGGAGACGGCCGCGGTGAGTTATCTTCCTTCGGCCGCTCTATTATTGCGAGAGGAACGGCGGATAACGCTGCTGCCGCCGTGGCGCCGGCAGTGGGTGGGCTTCGGCGATCCGATATTAGATCCGCGGAGTGGTCTTCCCGGCGATGAACAGTGGCAGCACCTGCCGGAGTCGGCGCGCGAGTTGCGCGGAATCGCAGACGCCTTGCCCGGCCGTACGGTGATTTATGCAGGCACTGCCGATCAGAAGCGCTATCTCTTCGCGGGCACCGCAGCCGGCGCGCGAATTCTGCATTTCGCGACGCACGCAGTAGCCGATTCCGCCGACCCCAACCGTTCGCGAATCCTCTTCACGCCTGAGCCAGGCAACCAGGGATCGGAGTATCTTTTTCGTCCCGAAGTGCAGGCACTCGCTCTACCGAGTCTCGATTTGGTGACCTTGTCGGCTTGCGACACGGAAACAGGGAAACTGGTGAAAGGCGAAGGCGTGCAGAACTTCAGCCGGGCTTTTCTCGCCGCCGGAGCGCGGTCGACCGTGACCACCCTTTGGCGCGTGGAGGATCGCGCCACCGCCGATTTCATGCAGATCTTCTACCAGCATCTGGCCGGCGGCGAAACCAAATCGGAAGCGCTGCGGGAAGCCAAGCTCAGTTTCCTGAATGAGGGCGGTCCGCACGCGCACCCGCGCTTTTGGGCTGCATTCGTTTTGAGCGGCGATGGCCAGAGCCCTATCCAGCCGGTGTTTCGATGGAGCTGGGTGGGAGCCGTGGTGCTGGCGGTTGCCGCGCAGTTTATGGTTTTCCGCTTCCGTTCCCACCACCTCCTCCGCCAGTTCCGCCGCCGCTTCCACCGCCAGTCCCTCCGCCACCCCCACTCCCACCTCCAGAAGGAGTAGTCGGAGCAGGTGTAGGCGCCGGGGGACCGGCCAGGATGGTCGGCGCCACAGGCTGCACGGTCTGGGCCGACTGGCTGCCCAGCAGACCCACGATTTGCACCGGCTGTGACGAGAGCACATGGAGGTACGCCGCGGTGGGCAGCACGAATCCGAACAGTTCCGAGGCCTCACGCGAGAATCGTGAGCCCTGCGGGATGGTCAGCGAGTAGCTTCCGAGCAACGCTCCGGAACCGGAGCGCGCTTCGATCAGCACAGACGCCGTGCCAGGGGATGGATTCTGCACCGCAATTCCGGTGACAAAGTTCGAATTGACCAAAGGAGAGATGGTGGAATGCAAGACCGCCTCCGTGGCGGTGAGAATCGAAAAGATCGGCACGGTCTGCGCGAGGAGCGGCTGCTTGCTGACCCCCATCGGCACGCCGCGCATGTACGAGTAGTAGCTGTCGCTGGAGTTGTCCGGGTTGAGCGCCTGGATCAGTGCGCCATCCAACTGGCCCGCCTCCCTGAGGGTGACCACGAACTGCGTGGGACTGACGTATTGAATGGAGGACGCGTTCACGCCGCGCACCGAGATCTTGGTCTTCGGGCTGAAACCAACGCCGTAGATATTAAATGTGCCGCCCCCGGGAATCATGCCGCCGCCAGGCACTACGTTGGTGATGGAGACGCTGCCGCCCACCCCGACGCTGCCCGGCACCAGGCTTACGGGTACGTTCCCCACCAGATCTTGCCAAAACGAAGCTGCGGGATCGAGCGCGATCAGGGCCCTCTGCCCGGGGACGGCGAACGCGGAGATGGAGGCCGCAACGGTCAAGATGGGATAGTCGGTACCCGACCCGAAGGTGCCGTGTGGGGAGAAGAATTGTGCGTTGACGCGGCCGTTCTTCACGACGGCAGCACCCACTACATCGCCCGTAGCGCTGAACATTTCAATGCCGTCGATGGAATCGATGAAGCCGCTCGAGAAGTCGGCGGACATCAGCCCCGTGATGATCGGTTTGGGCGAAGTGAGCGACACCTTGATTTGAGCCATGCCACCCGGAGGAGCGATTTCGTTCGAAACCCGAATTTCGCTGGGAGCGACTTGCGCGGCCAGCGGCATGCAGGTCAAGCAACAAAGCAGAATGGGTTTAACCATAGGTTTCGTTTCGGTTCCTTTTCTGTGGGGTCCTTTTCAGAATGCTGCGCGCTTGTTAACGCGGGGTCGCCAAGATGTGAAAGGTCTGTAAATTGGTAGTCGAGATGGTATGGCCGGCGTTATCGCGCGCCGCGACGTCCCACTGAAACGCACGGCCCGCAATTAATTGCGCGGCCATCGCGATGGGGATTTCGACACTCGCGGACGCAGAGTCCACAGACCAGACTTCGGTTCCGTCCACTTCGAGCAATCGCACGTGATAGGACGCGGCGCCGGGCACGTTTTCCCAATGGAATTGCGAAGGTGCCGTGGTGAGATCGCCGGCCGGCGCCAAGGCGGCAAAGCGGCCCGATCTAAACACTACCGGTTGGTCCGTCGTGGGATGCTGCCCAACAGAACTAAGCCGCAGAGAAACGCCCACTGCGACCAGCAAGGCGAGGACGACTCCGGCAAGTGCGAACCCGGTCCGTCCGGCGGGAAACGGGAGCCAGCCAAACCACTCACGAATGCGCTCGCCTGCAGTCTTCGGACGAGCCGCGGTCACGGGAGCGCGGCGCGCCAGTTCCGCTTCGATCCAGGCCATGTCCGCCGATTCGGCGGGCTGTGGTTCAGCCGATTCGAACCGCGCGAGCATCTCCACTTCGGCGCGGCAATGCAGGCATTTCGCCAGGTGCTGCTTGACCTTCTCACTGGCATCGGGAGACGCCAACTCGTCGAAAGGTGGGCATTCGGCGGTGGGACCGAGCGCGGCGCGGAGCAACTGCCGTTCGCGATCGCGCTCAGACATGGCGAACTTCTCCCATCATTTTTGTACCCGCTGGCCGCGCGATCTCCATGCTTCGGCGGCGCGATTGAGCTTGCGTTTGGCGCTCACGATGTAGGCCTTGGCGCCGCTGGTGTTGTCGAGTTGGAGTAGCCGGGTGATGTTGTCGAGCGGCAATTCGTCGACGAAGTGAAGCGTCATCACCCGCGTCTCGACTTCGGAGAGAGCTGAGGCGATCAACTCGCGCACCATCTGCGCCGAACTCGCGCTCTCCAGCTGCGCCAGGGGATTCGGCGATTGGTCGGCTACCTCGATGGCGGCAGCATCGCCAGACGATTCCGCTGCCGCGGCTCGCGCCTTGAGCTCCTTGAAGCAGTGATTGCGGGAAATGGTATAGAGCCAGGTGGAGAACTTTGCTTCTCCGCGGAAAGAGGCAATCGAGCGAAAAGCCTTGAGGAGAATCTCCTGGGCAAGGTCTGCAGCTGCCTCGCGGTCTCCGGCGAGCCGCAGGCACCATAACGCAACCTTGCCGCGATATCTTTGAAAGAGTTCGTTGAGGCAAGCATCGGCCTCGGGAGATCCAGGTTGCGCCAGATAACGCGCGACCAACTCCTCGTCCCGCATAAGCCCCATGAAACCGTTCATTATACGGCGTTAAAGTTTGTCTGCTCACGCTCACAATCGTTAAGAGTTGAGCGCACGCCGTGCGGAACAGAAAAATTGTCATATTCCGCACGAGGATATGGCCTAATCCTCGGCTATGCGTAGCGTTTCGTTGATACGGCCTCGTATTGGGCAACAACACGCCTTCGATCGTGGCTCGCAACGCGCCGCTCGGGTTAGCAAGCGCTCTGGCGATACGTCGGCGGACTTCTGGAACCATCCGCTAAGCCAAAGTGTCACTCGGGCTTTTGTCGCCACTCGGTGGCCATGTTGTCATCGGTGATCATTCGCCTCCCCGTGGTCCGCCGTAGAATGTTCTCTCGCGACTCCATGCCCTCCGACTCGTAAGTATTCCCCGGCAAGGTCGCGGCGCGCGCCATGATTTCGCCCAAAAGCATAGAGTCGCCTGGTTTGGACAGGTCGAGGATCGGTACTCCTTCCAATCGATACTTCAGCAGAGTCTGGCGCCAACGCTCCGCATCCGCCGGAATCGGACTGTCGCTGACCGCCATAAAAGGACCGAATCGATAGGCGTAGGGAAAGTGCTGGGCACCGGTGTATTGCGCGTCCCACGAAAAGGTCGTGTTGTAGTAGAGGACTCCTCCTGGCTTGAGAAGCTGGCGCGCCAGGTCGAGAAACTCCACGGAGAGCAGGTTCGTGGCATTCGATCGCCAGTAATAGATGGTGTCCATCACGATCACATCGAACTTGCGGTCGCGATGGCGTTCCATCCAGCGGCGGCCATCGTCGATGACGAGCTCCACTTTGGGATTGTGGAGCAGGGGCGCCACCAGCGGGTATCTTTTGATGACCTCAACGTACCCCGGATTGATCTCGACCACCACCTGGTGTTCCAACTGCGGATGGTTGGAAATGATCTCGGTCCAGGCGCCACCCGACAGTCCGACCTCCAATACCTCTTTAGGATTCGGGTGAAAGAAGCTCACGGCCAAAGGCCGTAACAATAAATTGGTTTCGTGGATATCGGTTGTCATCCAGCCATCGAACGCGCCTCCGCCGAAGATCGCGCCGTCCTCATCCACCGCGACGACTCCGCTGCGCGTCTCCACCAGGTCGGCGAGTCTCGTGCCCTCCTGCCCCCACTCACGCTTGTACTGCATTTGGCCATAGACCGTGGCGTACACAGGACCCGAGGAGAGCACGACAAATACAGCGGCACATGAGGCCAGACTAGCGGCGATGGAGCGCTCGTTTGGGGTGAGTTGCGCCACGCGCAGCACGGCGATCGCGATGGCAATTCCGAGCAGGGTGAGCATGACCGAAATCCACCGCAGCGAGAAGTAGTCCATGAGGATGAATCCCACGATCCAACTGCCGGCTGCCGATCCGACGATGTTGGCTAGATAGAGATAGCTCAGGCCCGCGCCCGCGCCCGTATTCGGCCGGACGGAAATATGGCAAAGCAAGGGGAAGGTCGCCCCGAGCATGCCGGCCGTGACAGCGATCAGAGGGAGAGTCCAGATGTAGTCGACGTGGCGCACCGCGAAACCGAGCAGGGGCGGGATGGCAAATCCCAGCAAGTTCGCAAAGAGGACCAGCGCGGCGATAGAACGGGCCAGGCGACTCAGCTCGGTGGAGCTTTGGTTGCAGATACGCCGGGTCCACAGTGAGCCCAACGCGATACCGGCGAGAAATGCGCCAAGGACGTACGCGAAGCACTGCGCGGGTCCACTGGTGGCGAACGAATAGAGGCGATACCAGACGATCTCATAGCAGAGGGACAGGAAGCCTGCGAGAGCGGCCAGCACGATCGCGAGGTGGAACGGAAGCATCGGGACGGTGGCGGGCTTGTCGGACGCGGAGCCAGGCTCCACCGCCGGGGTGCCGCGCCATCGGAATTGCAGAAGCAGGACGCTCGAACCGACCAGGACATTGAGCGCGGCAGCGACCATGATCGACCCGGACATTCCCAAGTGAGGCATCGTGGCCAGCGCGGCTACGAAACACGCTACTGAGGAGCCAAGCGTATTCACGAAATACAGAGCGCCGACCGACTGCCCGACGTTGCCCGAGAATCGCACCAGTTGCGCTACGAGAAGCGGCAAGGTAGCCCCCATCAGAGCGGTCGGGATCAAAACCAGTCCGAACGAGAGCAGACCGGTTTGTAGCGGAGGCGCGCCGGCGGTAAAGCGCGCAACGGCGTGAAACAGCGGCAGCGACGCGAGACCGTATGCCGCGATTCCCAATTCGATGCCGCCGAAGAGCAACAGCAAAGGAGCTGATGGATTGCGCGAAATTCTGCCCCCGGCCAGGCTGCCGAGGCCCAGCCCCAGCATGAAGGCGCTCACGACGACGGTGACGGACTCGATGTTGACACCGTAAATCGCGAACAGGGTACGCTGCCAGACGATTTGGTACAGCAAGGCGGGAAAACCCGAGACGAAAAATAATAAGTAAAACCAACGGAAGGCAGCTCGAGACATGATGAATCAGTCATGGTAGTACAGGAATCGGAACCAGTGGGGCTCGGCGGCCGAATGCCCGTTATTGAAACTCCACCTGCTCGATGCGTCCGATGCCGAATACGAACATCGCCGCGGAGGCGAGTACGATTGCAGCAGCCACCACGAATGCCCAGTAGAATTGGCCGCTCTTCTGAACCACCCAACCGGTGAGCCACGGCGCAGCGACACCAGCCAGATTCGCGAACCCATTCTGCAGTCCGGTCCATTTGCCGGCAGCGCGTGGACCGGCGAGGGTTTGGGTGATGGCGAACACGTTGGCGGTGTAAAGTCCGAACGACAGACAGGCGAGAATCAGCAGCGCCATCGCCATGCGTTCGTCAAGGACCACACAGACCGGCAGGATGATCGTGGAAAGCACAAGTCCCGTGCCGGCGAAAGTCTTGCGCACGCGTGTGGGACTGCCGCCGCGTGCGATCCATCGATCGGACAACCACCCGGAAGCCACGCTGGAGAGCGAGATCGCCATGAATGCCGCGGAGCCCGCCACCGCCATCTTGTCCTTGGAATAGTGGCGTTCCTTCTCGAGGTAAGGTGGCAGCCAGGTGATCAGGAAATACCAGAAGTAATTGGAGCAGAACAGTCCGAGCGAAGTAAACCACGCCGCACGGTGGCTGAGAATCGAGATGATGCTCGGAACGTCGCGGTGATGCTCGCGGGCGGCCACGCCTTTACCGCGAGGCATCCAATAGAACCAGGGGAGCAGCCAAAGGAGGCTACCGAATCCCAAGGCAATGAAGAAGGCGCGCCATCCGAAGCGGGCCATCAGAAGGCCGCCCAGCAGCGTGCCGATCGCCGGCCCTCCCTTCGTACCGGCATCGATCAGAGCGTTGGCGAAGCCGCGGTGATGCTCCGGGAAGTTGTTGGCGAGGATGCGCGAGTAAGAGGGGTAGGCGACCGATTCGCCAATGCCGAGCACCAGGCGCAGGCCAAACACCAGCCCGAAGAAATGGGCCGCTCCCGTGACCGCTGTGGCGCCCGACCACAGAAAAAATCCGGCTGCGAGAACCCAGCACACGTTGAATCGGTCCACCAGCCAGCCTGCAATGCCGAAGAGTTGAAACGTGGCGTAGGTCCAAAAGAAGGCCGAGAGCAACATGCCGAGGTGATAGTCGCTGACGTGCAGTTCGGCTTGGATGTTGGTTGCCCCAACCGAAAGATTGGCTCGATCGACGTAGTTGAGCAGGCCGGAGACTACGAGCAAGGAGAGGACGCGCCATTCCTTGCCCGACAAGGCGGCGCGGGGCGCCTCCAGAAGATTGGGCACAGGCTACGATTCTACACCGATCTCACGCGGGCACGATGGTGTAGAGCGGATTGAACTCGGGCACGCCCGCATGCCTGCCGGCGATCCAGCGCAATACGTACACCTGCTTGGGATCGGTCAGGCCGCTCTGGCCCACGAGCTTCTCCACAGTGTTGGGCAGCATCTCGAGCAGGGCATGCGCGCCTTCGTCTTTGTAGTAGTCGATGTCGGGCTCCATGAGGATGGTGTTGGGCAGGTCGGCGGGCGGGGCATCGTTGCCGTGAAAGGTCAGCTGCACGTTGGCCTCGCCGAACTGCACTTGCTTGTAGCTGGCGGTCGCATTTTTGTGAAAGAGCTGGAATCCCAGCTCGGACGCGAATTCTCCATGCTGCGTGGCCTGTATCGTCTGATCGAGAAGGGAGTGATCGGCCCAGGCATAGAACCGGTCCTGCTGCATGGAGTCGTCCCAGACAAAGCGGCGGAAATAGTCGAGGGCCTTGCCCACGGGCATCTCGATCGCGGCCATGGCGGTAGTGATATTCAGCATACACGCCAGCACGGGATGGCGCGCGGGCGTTTCAATCATGACTTCGAAGCGTGTCCGCGCCGCTTGTGGATCGAGGTCGTTGGTGAGCATGGAATAGAGCTTGGGGAAAGTCTGCGGAAGCGTGGCCCATTGCGCACCCGCGAAGTTGAAGGAGGAGTTTCGCGGCAGCAGCATCAGGTCGAGACTCTGCAGAACGCCGGCCTGGAGAGTGACTGGCGCAAACCCGGCATCGAGGTAGCCGTCGGCCGAGGCCAGCACCGTGTAATTGTCTCCGAAATTGTGAAAGATCGGCAGGCCAGGAAAATAGACCGACGGACCATCGTGGAAGTCGGCCGATTGAGGCTTCTGGTTTCCGTCGATCACGCGGATGAGTAGCTTCTTGTCGGTCTTGAGCGGCTGGCGCGTACCGTCCACTACGTTGACCATGAGGCTTGTTTTGGAGTCGGACATCGCGGCGTTCAGGTTATCAGAGTCGGATGACGCACGCATTACGATCACGGCCCGGACCGTGGCCAGTGTCGCAAGCACCCTATAATAAGGCTTCATGCCCGCGGAACTTGCCTGTTTCGAGCAGCGCTGCCAGGCGCGCTTCCCGATCACCGACGTGATCTACAACTGTCCCCATTGCGGAGGTCTGCTGGAGGCCGTTTATCCCAAGCCGGAGATCCCGGCCGGCGAATTGAAGGTACTGTGGCGCAATCGGCGCCTCTCCAACGCTCCGCTGGAACAGAGCGGCGTGTGGCGATATCGCGAATTCTTTCCGTTCCTTTCGGACTACTCGCGCGTAGTCACGCTTCGCGAGGGGAATACTCCTCTGCTCGATGGCCCACGGGCGGCGCAATATGCAGGTCTCGATCGGCTGACGTTCAAGCACCAGGGATTCAATCCCACAGGTTCGTTCAAGGACAACGGAATGACCTGTGGCGTGGCGCAGGCTCTCCGTCTGGGACTGTCACGTGTGGCGTGTGTTTCCACGGGAAATACGTCGGCCTCGATGGCCGCTTACGCCAGCGCGGCGGGGCTCCAGCCGATCATCTTCCTGCCGCATGGGAACATTTCATTCGGTAAGCTGGCGCAAGCGTTGGAGTATGGCGCTCGCACTCTGCAGGTGGAAGCGAACTTCGACCAGATCCTGGCGCTAGTGCGTCAACTCGCCGACGAAGTCGGCATCTACCTGCTCAATTCCATCAACCCGTTTCGCATCGAGGGCCAGAAGAGCATCATGCTGGAACTGATGGACCAGCGCGACTGGCGTGTGCCGGACTGGGTGGTACTGCCGGGAGGGAACCTGGGCAACACCTCGGCCTTCGGGAAGGCGTTCCGGGAGATGAAGGAGTGGGGCCTGATCGACCGGCTTCCACGGCTCGCCGTGATCCAGGCGGCGGGAGCTGCTCCTTTCTACGACTTGATGCGATCGGCGGACCCGTCGCATTTGGTGCCGATTTCGCATCCCGAGACCCTGGCGACGGCCATCAAGATCGGCGACCCGGTTTCCTGGCCGAAAGCGCTTTACGAAGTGAAACAATCAGGTGGGCTGGTGGAAGCGGTTACAGAACAAGACATCGCAGACGCGAAAGCGATTATCGGACAGTGTGGAATCGGTTGCGAACCGGCCTCGGCCGCCACCTTGGCAGGAATTCGCAAATTGGTCGCCGCACGTGCAATGGCGAACGGTGAGGACGTGGTGGCTGTTCTCACAGGCAATGTCCTAAAAGATAGCCCTTACGGCTATCAGTACCATGCGGGGGAATTGAAGGCACCAGACGGGAGCCAAGTGATTCCAAAATTTGGGAATCCACCCGTACTGGTACCATATGACCTTCAACAGATCGTCACATTCTTAAGAACTTAGCATTCTTTCCCCACATTTAGGGGTAAACGTTAACCCACAATTTAGAATCAGGCAAATCCTGTATTTACTATTGTATTCGCTGAATCGATCTGGTACATCTGTACTATGCTCCCCGCGAAAAAACCACCTGTGGTCATTACTCGATTTCGCAGTTCCCAGAAAAATCTTCAGAACCTCTATGCTCGACGCTCGGCGATTGATGCCCTCATACACTCGTTGGAAGAGTACAATCGCTTCCGAGTGAAACGCAGCGCTGAAAACAAGCGGAAGAGCGCTTAAGCACCCTGCTTATTTCGGTAACACCTTCTGAATTCTGGCGGATAGCTCCTCCTCGGTAGCCGCGCCGGGATGATAGTAGCGGACTACCCCCGCGGCGTCGGTGAGCACCAGGGTGGGTGTGGTACTGGAACCATAGGTGAGGAAATTGGAATCGCTAACAGGAACAGGCACATTGGAGAGCATCGGATAGAACTGCTGCCTGACCTGTTCGATATACCGCTTTTCGGTGACCGGAGCCGCCGGTTCGCCGCCCGCAACATATCCGTACAGCTTGGTCGGCGCAATCAGCACTAATCCCTTCGGACCGTACTTTTTCATCACCGACGCCAGGATCGGGCCTTCGCCTTTGCAGTCGGAACACCAGTGTGCCCAGAAAAAGAGCAGCACGGGATGTCCGCGTAGCGCTGCCAGGGATGGCGGTTTCGCGCCCAGCCATTCGTTTTCCTCCAGTGGCGGCGCCGGCTTGCCTTCCATATTCAACAAATTCACGTTCTTGCGAATGCGCTCGCCGATCGAGGTGGTGCGGTAGAGTGCCAGTTGCTGGTTCAGATAGCTGATGGCTTCCGGACGTTCCCCACGGCCGGCGAGAATCAGCGCGTGGACTTCGATCGACGCACCCAAGGCCGTGGGCAGCCACGGGTCGGTATCGAGTTTGCGCGTCTTGAGAAGTTGAAGCGAGAGTTGGTGTGCTTCGGTGGCGTAGGCATCGGCGGGATCGAGCCGGCGCTGATCGAACTCGCCTCGTGCAATCCAGGACAAAGCGGCCGCGAATTCCGGAGTGGACCCGGCCTGCTTCTGATAACTCCGCGCCATGCGTTCAGCGGTGGTGAGATCGTGCTGCAGGATCAAGGTCCGGACGTCGTTGACCAGCGAAATGTACAGAAGAAGAGCGAGGGGCACAGTTCTATTTTAACGGGCTGTTCGCGGCGCGTGCCCCGCCGCCTCTTCGTAGATCTCCAGGACTTGGCGAGCCGTGCGGTCCCAACTGAAGCGAGCAGCCTGCTCCTTCCCGCGCCGGATCAGTTCCGCCCGCAGCCGCTCGTCGAGCAGAACGTCGCGAATGCCGCGGGCGATGTCGAAGACATTTTCGGGATTCACCAGGACGGCTGCGTCCCCCACCACCTCGGGTAGAGAACTGACGTTTGAGGTGACCACGGGTGTGCCGCACGCCATGGCTTCAAGCGGGGGCAGTCCAAAGCCCTCATATCGCGACGGGAACACGAACGCGGCGGCGAACTCGTAGAAGCAGCGAAGGGTCTCGAAGGGAACGAATCCCAGAAAGCGCACCGACTGTTCCACCCGGCTCTTGATGACCGCCTGGCGAACCGCGGGAAATCGCGAGATCGTATCGCCGATGATCACCAAGCGCAAGTCGTGGTAAACGGGGTGGGACGCCAATTGATCGCGCACCACGGCAAACGCCTCCACCAGACGGGGCACGTTCTTATGACGTCGGATGTTGCCGGCATAGAGCAGGAACGGATAGTTGATCTGGTAGCGCTCCATGATTCTCATTTGCTCTTCGGAACGCGGCTCCGAAGTGCGCGTGAGAAATCCGGGATCGGGTGCATTGTAGACCCGCCGAATCCGATCGGGTGGGACGTTGAGACGCGCCTCGACATCGCGTTTGGTGGCTTCGGAGACGGCGATGATCCGGCTGGCACGCTTGAGCCCGCGTTCCCAGCGGTAGCGCCGCAACTGCATCCGAAAGTTGGAGCGGTTCTCCTCGAATACCAGGCTCGCCATGTCGTGGATAGTGACCACATAGGGGCGGATCATCAGCAACGGCACGCTATTCAGCGGGATGTGCGAGAGGTCGGGTGAGAGGCCCCGCAGATAGATCGGAAAGGTCAGATTGTCGAGGTAGTCCGTATCGCGCCGCCGGTAGACCGCCGCGCGGAAATTCTCAGGAAGACCCACCAGGGTCCTCACATCGGCCGGTCCACTGACGAGCGTGTACTGGTTCGTCGAGTCGATGTTGCTGAGGCCATGCACCAGGCTGCGGATGTATGTGCCGATTCCAAAGTCCCGGATGCGGCGGGCGTCGATTACGATATGGAGCGCCATGCAGTAGAACCGGGAACGTTGCTCCCGACGGTCAGACCTCTACCCGATGCCGCATCGCGTCGAGTTTCCAACGATACAAGGGAAAACGTGCGGTGAGTACGCCGATCTGCTGACGCACCTCCGCGATCCTGGCCTCGTCTCCAATGTGTTGCAGCACCTCGGCAATCAGCGAGCCCACTTCGCGCATCTCGGGCTCGCCGAAACCGCGCGTGGTAACGGCTGGCGACCCGAGCCGGATGCCGCTCGGATTCAACGGCGGATTGGTGTCGAACGGAATGGCATTCTTGTTGACCGTGATGCGTGCACGGTCGAGTGCCAACTCCGCCTCTTTGCCTCGGACGCCCTTCGAGAAGACATCGACCAGCATGACGTGCGTGTCGGTGCCGCCCGATACGACGCGGAATCCCGCGGCAATGAGGCTTTCCGCCAGGGCGCGCGCATTGGCCACCACCTGCTTCTGATATTCGACGAAATGCGGCTGCATGGCTTCGAGGAAGCACACCGCCTTGGCGGCGATCACGTGGACGAGCGGGCCACCCTGCATTCCCGGGAACACCGTTTTATCAATCTCTTTTCCGTATTGCTCCTTGGCAAGGATGATGCCGGCGCGCGGGCCGCGCAGAGTCTTGTGCGTCGTTGATGTGACGATATCCGCGTATTGGCAAGGATTGGGATGGAGGCCCGCGGCGACCAGGCCGGAGATATGCGCCATGTCGACCAGAAAGACCGCGCCTACCGCATCCGCAATCTGCCGGAAGCGCGCAAAATCGATAATTCGCGGATACGCGCTGGCGCCGGTAATGATCATCCTTGGCTTGTGCTCGTGCGCGAGATGCTCCACCTCGTCGTAGTCGATGCGCTCATCCTCTTTGCGCACGCTATACGGGACGACGTGGTAAGTCTTGCCTGAAAAGTTGAGCTGGTGTCCGTGAGTGAGATGTCCGCCATGCGCCAGATTCAGACCCATGATGGTATCCCCGGGTTTGAGCACTGCGGCATAGGCCGCCTGATTCGCCTGCGAGCCGGAGTGCGGCTGCACGTTGACATACTCGGCGCCGAAAAGCTTTTTGGCGCGCTCGCGAGCCAGATTCTCCACGACGTCGGTGAATTCGCATCCGCCGTAGTAGCGCTTTCCTGGATAACCCTCGGCGTACTTGTTGGTGAACACGCTGCCTGTGGCCTCGAGCACCGCTTCGGAAGTGAAGTTCTCGCTGGCGATCAGCTCGATCTGTGAGTCCTGCCGCTCGGCTTCGTGTTGAATCGCCTCGAAGATTTCGGGGTCCACTTCGGCCAGGGGCCGCGCCATTTCATCTGCTTTTTTCATGATTGAGAATCGTCCTCCGTTTCAGCAGGACGGATGGAAGACCTTGCGAGATCCAGCCTTGCCTGCAGTCTGCATTGCGGGAAGAAGCCTGATTTTACCATGCTAGAATTGATATTTACCCCTTCACAACCTTATGCTCTGGAGCAAGTTGTTCATTCCAACCCTGCGCGAAAACCCGGCCGAGGCTGAGGTGCCGAGCCATCAGTTATTGCTGCGCGCAGGCTACATCCGGCAGCTCGCCGCCGGAATTTACAGTTACCTGTTTCTCGCGCAGCGGTCTCTTCTGAAAATCCAGCAGATTGTGCGCGAAGAGATGGACCGTATCGGTGGTCAGGAGATGTATCTTCCCGCGTTGAATCCAGCCGAGGTATGGCAGGAATCCGGACGCTGGGACGTGATGGGTGACAACATGTTCCGGCTGAAAGACCGGTTTCAGCGGGATCTTTGTTTGGGAATGACTCACGAAGAGGTGATGACCACCATCGCTCGCGGAGAGTTGCGCAGTTACAAACAACTTCCCCAGATCTGGTATCAGATTCAGACTAAGTTCCGCGATGAGCCGAGGCCGAAATCGGGACTGCTGCGGGTGCGGCAGTTCATTATGAAAGATGCCTATTCGTTCGACATGGACCAGGCGGGGCTGGACGCGGCATACAATCTGCACGATCGCGCTTACCGGCGCATCTTCGATCGCTGTGGCCTGGAATACGTGGCGGTGGAAGCACATTCGGGCGCGATGGGCGGCAGCCAGTCGCAGGAATTCATGGTGGCTTCCGAAGCCGGTGAGGATTACGTCGCGGTCTGCAAAGGCTGCGGCTATTCGGCGAATCTGGAGAAGGCGTCGGCCACACCGACAGCGCCGCTCGCCGCCGATCCGGAAGGCGATTTGACGCCTGAAGAGTTTCCCACGCCAGGACGGAAGACGATCGCCGAAGTTGCCGCATTTACCGGGCTTCCGGAGACGTCGCAGATGAAGAGCCTCGTCCTGGTGGCGGACGGCAAGCCCGTTCTGGTACTTCTGCGCGGCGACCATCAGCTCAATGAGGCGAAGTTCGGCACGATTGTGGGCGACCCCGAATTCCGGACGGCGCGTCTTGATGAGATACGCGAGTGGTTTGGCGCGGACGCGGGTTCGCTGGGTCCTGTTGGCGTGAAGAATATGGTGATTTACGCCGACCAGGCGCTCCAAGGGCGGCGCAACATGATCTCGGGCGCCAATCGCGACGATCACCATCTCCGCGGCGTGACCTTGGGCGAGGACTTCCAGGCGGAGATTCGCGACTTGCGGCTGGTGGCCGCCGGCGACCAGTGTCCGAACTGCAGCGGGAAGCTCGAGGTGCTGAAAACAGTGGAGATCGGGCACATCTTCAAGCTCGGCTACAAGTATTCCGACTCCATGGGATTGCGCGTCCTGAATGCGGATGGCAAGGAAGTCACTCCGATCATGGGCTCGTACGGTATCGGCATCGAGCGCATCCTCTGTGTCGCGATCGAGCTTTTTCACGATAAGGACGGCATGGCTCTGCCAGCGGCGATTGCGCCTTTCCAGGTAGTGATCACTCCGGCGAATTTCAACGACGCGGCGCAAAAAGAAGCGGCGCAGGGAGTCTACCAGAAGTGCCTCGAGATCGGGCTGGATGCTCTGCTCGACGATCGCGACGAACGGCCGGGGGTCAAGTTTAAAGATGCAGATTTGATCGGTATCCCATACCGTGTGGTGATCGGTAAGAAACTCGCTTCGGGCCTGGTGGAATTGGTGGAGCGCAAGAACCGGAAGTCGGTGGATGTGGCGCTGGCGGAGGTTCCCGCACTTCTGCGTTCGAAACTGTAGCGCGGCTTCCGCAGGCGGAATCTTCAAGGCAACACCTTGGCGATGACGTCGAGTAGTTTGCCGGGGTGAAATGGCTTGATGATCCACCCGGTCGCCCCGGCAGCCTTGCCCTGCTGCTTCTTCTCCAACTGGCTCTCTGTAGTGAGCATCAGGACCGGCGTATACTTTGTGGCGGGCCGGTGGCGGAGCTGATTGATGAATGTAATCCCATCCATCACCGGCATGTTGAGATCGGTAATGATCAGTTCGACTCGCTGGTTTTCGAGCTTTCTAAGGCCATCCTCCCCATTGTTTCCTTGCAGGACCAGGAAGCCTGCCTGTTCGAGAGTAAATGCCACCATTTGGCGAATGGAGGCCGAGTCATCGACAATCAGCGCTGTTCGTTGCATCGATTCACCTCCTCAGAAGAGCTCGATATCGCCACTCTCATCAGTTTGCTGAGGCCCGGACGCCATACGCTTCAGAACCTCACGCTCAGACTCCATCGTGTACCCTCCGCGCACATGCTCTAACATCGTCTGCGCCGATGTCGGTGCATCCAGCGAACCCGGAATAGTCTCGGAAGACCCTCCGAGACACTGCTCGACCTTCTCGAGTGCATCGACGACGTGGGCGATGCGTTGACTGGTGCGGTCCTGAAATTGGAGACCCATTACGGCACCCGAGATCTCTTCGGCCAGCCGGGAGTTTTCCCTGGACATCATTTCGAGCGAATCGCGGGCTCTCAGGTGAACGGACTGCAAAACGTTGAGGGCCCCCTCGGCGTCCACGCGGCTTGCGATCAGCTTCTCCTGATTGCCCGTGGCCAGGGTGCGTAAATCCAGGGCGGCGGCTTTCACCCGGCTCCGCATCTCGCGCACGCGCTCCCCGATGGTTTCGGCCAGCCCGTTCGACCGGTCGCCCTGACGGGAGATTTCGTCGGCGACGACTTCGAATCCCGCGCCGAGGCGCCCCACATGGACAGATTCGATCTTTGCATTCAAGGCCACTAACTTGTTGGAAAAAGCGATCTTTTGCAGCTCTGCCAAGAGCGATTCCACGCCTGCCACAGCCTGTTCGACTTCTTCCATGCGGGCTACGACGAGCGAAGACACCCGCCCGGAGTGCTCCAGCCGGTCGAGCAGGGCGCCGATGGTCGCCCGCGAAGCTTCAATCGAGCGCTCCACAGAGGCGTCGCCGTCTTGCATCCCTCCGCCCAACATCTCCCTGGCCTTCTCTACGGTTTTGCGTGCGCGATCCGCCATACCGGTGAAGTTGCCACACACCTGTACCACGGATTCCTCCACGTTTTGGGCCACCTCCCGGAGTTGTGCGCGAAGCACCGGCAAAACCGCGGCAGTTCCGGCGACATCAGCGAGCCGCCAGCGGATCCTGCGGATGACTGTGCGGATCAATCCGAACAGATTCATCACGAACAAACCCTGGTACCCACCGATACCGAAATCCGCGCCTCTTCAAGGCTCATACAATTCAGTTATCGGCCGGGATGGGGAAAAGCTTTAGGGCGGAAGTTCCGGCTTAGTTCGTGGTTTCAGAAGCCACGCCGATGTGTCGCCGGATCGCTTGCTTACGCGCGCGGCTCGCTGAACGCTTGTCCGCCGCAATTCGCAACGAGCCACGACCGTAAGGGAGTGATTTCGGCGCGATCGGGATATCGCTTGCTTACGCGCGCGGCTCGCTGAACGACCCACAACAGTTGTCCGCCACATTTCACAACGAGCCACGACCGTAAGGGAGTGATTTCGGAGCAATCGAGACGTCGCTTGCTTACGCGCGCGGCTCGCTGAACGACCCACAACAGTTGCCCGCCACATTTCGCAACGAGCCACGACCGTAAGGGAGTGATTTCTGACCAATCGAGACGTCGCTTGCTTACCCGCGCGGCTCGCTGAAGACAACGCTTGCCCGCCACATTTCGCAACGAGCCACGACCGGGGAGTGATTTCGGACCAATCGAGACGTCGCTTGCTTACGCGCGCGGCTCGCCACGACCCACAATGCTTGCCCGCCACATTTCGCAACGAGCCACGGCCGTAAGGGAGTGATTTCGGCGCGATCGGGATATCGCTTGCTTACGCGCGCGGCTCGCTGAAGACAACGTTTGCCCGCCACGATTCGCAACGAGCCACGACCGTAAGGGAGTGATTTCGGCGCGATCGGGATATCGCTTGCTTACGCGCGCGGCTCGCTGAAGACAGTGCTTGCCCGCCACAATTTCGCAACGAGTCACGACTGTAAGGGAGTGATTTCGGAGCAATCGAGACGTCGCTTGCTTACGCGCGCGGCTCGTTGAAGACAACGCTTGTCCGCCACGATTCGCAACGAGCCACGACCGTAAGGGAGTGATTTCGGACCAATCGAGACGTCGCTTGCTTACGCGCGCGGCTCGCCACGACCCACAACGCGCCGCGGCCGTCAGCGCTCTGCGACTACCGAGTTGGTCAGCTCGCCCAATCCTTCGATCTTCACGCTGACTTCGTCGCCAGCTTTCAAGTATACGGGTGGCTTGCGCGCGAAACCGACTCCCGGAGGCGTGCCGGTCGCGATCAGATCGCCCGGTTCCAGCGTGAACACACTCGACAAATGGGCAATCAGTTCGGGGATCCGAAAAATCAGATTCCGCGTATTCGAATTCTGCATGGTCTCGCCGTTGAGTGTCAGCGAGATAGCCAAATTGTGAGGATCGTCAATCTCGTCAGGGGTGACGATCGCGGGACCGAAAGGCGCGAAAGTGTCGAACGTCTTACCGATCATCCACTGGCTGGTTGCCAGTTGGAAGTCGCGAGCACTCACGTCGTTGAAGATGGTGTAGCCAAACACGTGCTCCTGCCAGCGCTCCGCCGGTATATGCCGCCCGCCCTTTCCGATCACCACCGCCAGTTCCGCTTCGTAGTCCGGCCGTGAGGAGTTCTTCGGCAGTACGATCGGGTGGAGATGTCCCGTGACCGCAGTCGGGAACTTGGCGAATACCGTGGGCACGGAGGGAACTGTCATTCCGGACTCCTCGGCGTGATCGCGGTAGTTGAGCCCAATGCAAATAATTTTGGGCGGTCTCGGAATCGGCGCCGCCACCCGCGTGTTCTGCGGTTCGAACAACTCGGCTGAAGGAGGATTGCCGATCCAGCGATTGACGCTGTCCAGCGCGTCTCGACCGCCGGAAATCACGGAGAGCAAGTCCTTGAAGCCGGCGTCTCCCAGCCCGATCACCTGGTCGTCAAACCAGACTGCGGGTTCGTTATAGTTGGCTCGATGAATGGTCACAAATCGCATATCGATCTTTCGAGTGTAGACGGAAACGCGGAGATGCGGCGCTGCGATTTTTATTTCGGACTGTCTCCCGAAGGGTTTTCCAGCTCGCGATAGGCGCGATCGATGAAGGAATTCAGAAAGTAATTCTGGAATTCAGTGAGGCGCGCTTCCGCGATGCCTAGATGCGCGGCGTATGCGGCTGCATGCGCCGTCAGGTCGGTTCTGGTCTGTTCCGCTGTGCGGCCTTTCGCTCTGGATTCGACGACATCGGACTTCACGTGGCGAAACAGCTCGAGATTCCGTGTGAGGTAGACTTTATCGTGCTCGGCCTCCCCGTGCCCAGGGATGATGAGGGAAACATCCAGGCTGTCCAACTTCTCCAGTGTGCGGATCCAATCCTGCGGATAACTGCCTCCGACCGCGAAGGGAATTGGGTGCACCAGAATATCCCCCGTGATCAGAATCTTTTCCTTCGGCAGGTATAAATAGGTGTCGCCCGGCGTAATCGCTCGATCGTGCAGCACGCGGATCTCGCGCCCGCCCAAGTAGAGCGTGGCGGAACCGGAAAAGGTCGAGTTCGGGAAGGTATACTCGACGGACCGCTTCTGCCGCAGGAACTCCTCATCCGCGGCGAGCAGCTCACGCCGCTTGGCGAGAGCTTCGGCCGGCGAATTTTTGGCCTCGGCGGCGGCCAGTTGCTCCTTCTGATAGGCGATATATCCGGGCAGGTCCTTTTCCAGTCCTGGAGCGTTCCACGGGATGGCGACATCCCTCATTAGTTCTCGATTCTTCGCATGGGAAAGGAATTGAACGTAGGGGAAGGCCGCACGGAACGACTGATTGCCGCCCCAATGGTCCCAATGCCAGTGTGAGTTGATTACGTAGAGTACGGGCTTATCGGTGAGCTTGCGCAATTCCGCGAGGATGGTATCTCCGGCCGCGGGCGTGGCGCCAGTATCGAACATCACCACGCCTTCGTTCGTAAGGATTGCGACCGCGTTACCGCCGAATCCGACATCGCCATAAGGCGAGGTCGAGAACAGATAGACATCATCCGCAACCTTCGACATCGTCACCTTGCCGTACTCGGCGGCCGGGCCGACAGCAGGAATGGCGAATGTGCACAGGAGCGTCAGCAGACTCTTCGGATTCACTCGGGTAAGGACGGACCTTGGGCGATTCTGTTAGGGCCCCTCTAGTCATGACGCTGCGCTCAAGGAAGGGGCCCGAATAGGCGATAAGCATACGTCGTAATTGAGATCTCTGCAGATTTCGCGCGCCATCTCGCGCTAATGCCCGAGGCATTGGCGACGATAGGGCAGGGGCACTGCTCTTCCATGATTCGGAGGAAGCGGAAGAGGATGAGATCGCGGGATCCGGGCGGGACCGTCAGGGTCACGGCAATTGGACAAATCCTAGCCCCTGGTTTTCAACCAGTTACAGAGGTATAAATCGGAATTGAGACGTGGACGTCTGTTATACAGGAGGTTTCATGTACGCGGACCTCTCATACTGCCTGCGAAATTGGCTACGCCACCCTGTCCCTGCCGTTGCGGCCCTGCTGACACTCGCCCTGGGCATCGGCGTCAATACCGCTGTTTTCAGCGTGGTGAACGCCGTGCTCCTGCGGCCTCTCCCCTATCGGGATGCAAGCCGCCTCGTAACCATACGCGCGCAGATTCCTCACCTGAACATCTACGGTGCCTTCGTGGAGTACCACGCCTTCGGCGAATGGTGGCGCGCCCGAAGCCATTCCTTTGAGACCCTTTCGGCCTACTCGCCCGGTTCCGCCAACCTTATTCTGGGCGATGAACCCGAACGGGTCGCGACGTGTCGGGTGAATGCCGGCTTCCTGGCGATGACTGGCGTAAGCCCGGCATTGGGCCGCGACTTTCTTCCGGATGAAGATCGGCCCGGTGCCGAGCGCGTCGCCATCCTGACTGACGAACTCTGGCGCCGGCGCTTTGGTGCTGACCGGACCGCGGTCGGGCGCCAGATCGTCCTCGACTACCAGAACTATACCGTGGTGGGCGTCCTGCCGCCGGGCTTCGAGCTGTACGGGAGTGACGTCGGGGTTTTTGTTCCGCTCGCCTCCAGCACCGCGCGCGTTCCTGGTATGCCCTCGGTCGGAGTGTTCGGGCGGCTCAAACCCGGACTGCCACTCGCCCTCGCACAAACCGAGATCGATGAATTATGCCGCCAATGGGTCGCGCAGTTTCACTACCCGGCAGATTGGGGAGCGCGCGTCTGGACTGTGCACGATTTCGCCATACGCGATGTGCGGGCGAGCGTGATGCTGGTTTGGGCGGGCGCTGGCCTGGTGTTGTGCATCGCGTGCGTCAACGTTGCCAACCTGTTGTTGGCTCGAGCCGCTGGCAGGCAGCGGGAAATCGCCATCCGCAGCGCGTTGGGAGCGAGTATCGCGCGAATTGTTCGCCAATTGCTCGTGGAAAGTGCGATGCTTGGAGCAATCGCGGCTGCCTTGGGCTTGGCGGCGGCCTGGATCGCCGTTCGCGCCTTTGCGGCGGCGCCCCTTTACCTGCCTTTTCAGAAGAGCGTTTCGATCGACGCGCCAGTGTTACTCTTCACTCTGTTCGTAGCTTTGGGGACGACGGCACTCTTCAGCCTGGCCCCCGCACTGTCGCTCGCACGAACAGAACTCTCGCAGAACCTCAAAGAGGGAACGCGCGGCGGCGGCGAAGGCGTCGGCCGCAGGAGGTTCCGGTCGGCGTTGGTGGTTGCGGAGGTGGCACTCTCAACCCTCTTGGTGATCGGCGCGACTCTCACGGCGCGTAGTTTCACGCGGCTGCAAGCCGTCGACCCGGGCTTCCGTGCGGAGGGCGTATTGACGGCTTCTCTGACGCTCCCATCCACTACATATGGCGACCCCGTAAAGCGGGTTTCATTAATTCAGGCTGTATCCGACCGTTTACAGAGCATTCCCACGGTGACGGCCGCGGGTATGGTCTCGCATCTGCCGTTTAGCAATGCCAAAAGCGGCGCCGGTATTTTGGTCGAAGGTGCTGCGCCGCCGCGCCCCGGCGAAAAGATCATCGTGTTCCAGCGCTCCGCCACGCGCGGCTACTTCGAGGCGGTGGGAGCACGTTTGGTACGCGGCCGCATCTTTGATCTTCACGATGTGGCGGGACGTCCAGTCGCGGTCATCAATGAAACCATGGCACGGCGAGGCTGGCCGAATCAGGACGCCGTCGGCAGCCGATTTGGCGATGGTTCGCCGGAGCACTGGATCGCAGTCGTGGGGGGTGATCTCCGACATACGGCAGACCTCACTGGCGGACGAACCGGACGCGGAGTCATACGTGCCCTACCCCCTCTCACCCGTTGCAAGCATGTCTCTGGCCGTAAAGACCGGCGGGAATCCGCTGGCACTTTCTTCGGCACTCCGCCGGGCGGTCCGCGAGTCCGATAAAGATCTGGCTCTGTTTGGGATCGCGCCGCTGACGGACAGCGTTGCCAAGTCGACGAACTCACGCCGCTTCTCCGCAGTCTTGTTGGCGGCGTTCGCCCTGCTGGCGCTTGTGCTCGCGGCTGTCGGCATCTACGGTGTGATCTCCGATTCGGTGACGCGTCGCGTGCAGGAGATGGGGATCCGGATGGCGCTGGGGGCGGACCGCGGCCGGATCGAGAGCATGGTGGTGGGGCGGGCGCTCGCGCTCGGGGGCGCAGGTGTTGCGTTGGGCTTCGTTTCAGGCCTGGTGTTGACACGCCTGTTGCGGACGCTGCTTTACGGTGTGAGTGCCACCGATCCCGCCATATTCGTTCTCTCGTCGTTCTTCCTTTTGGTGGTGACTGCACTGGCCGCTTACGGGCCAGCCCGCCGGGCAGCGCATACCGACCCATGCATCGCTCTGCGCCTCGAGTAGAGTTAAGCGCTATTCCTGAGCTCCGTGCTCGCGCAGGAGACGGATTGTCGCTTCGTTGGCGTCAGGAAATTCGGACCCGGGAAACCGTAGCGCGTATCCAAGCGGAGTGCACTCCACGAATTCGTCCGGCCGCTCGTAGTGTCCCGGAAGCTTCACACGGATCGAAAGATCCGCACCGCGCTCCAGCAGGAGCCGAGTAACGGCGAGTCCACGCCCGGGAAATTGTGTGACAGCGTGAAAAATCGCAGTCTGGCCGCCCACCCCGCCATCGTCCACCGCGGCGCGAACATTCACATCCGCGCCCCGATCGAGTAGAAGAGCGATTGCCTCCTCGTTGCCGAACTCGGCCGCGAGATGCAACAGTGTCGCGCCTTGCAGCAGCAATCTGCGTGCACCGGTGCTGCCGCAGTCCAGTTCCGGAAATCGCCGCTGGAGCAGAGAGGGATCGGCATCGATGCGCGCCGACAGGATGTCGAGGCGCCCGCGCAGGATGTCGAGAACTCCCGGCAGGTCGTAGCGCGTCGTCCCGCCAGCACCCACAAGCAATTCGATACAGCGAGCGAGATTGGTAGAGCGCGCGTAGGTGCCGATCAGATAGTCGAGGGCGGTGTTGGAGCTTTTCGAGTTCCGGCAATTCGGATCCGCTCCGTGGGCCAGGAGCCATTCGAGTGCTCCAGGGCTGACCGATTCGCAAGGAGCGAGGATGATCGGGAAATTGCCATTCCACTCCGCGTTGACATTCGCACCCCTCGACACCAGGAGTTCCATCATGGCGATCCGGTCGGAGTTGAGCGCAGCGCGCATTAGCGGTCCGTCACCGCCCTGGTGAATGTCCGATCCGTTTTCGATCATCCATCGGGCCATCGCGAGACGCTCCGGCGCAGGCGGTCCCCACGGAATCCGGCACTCCGCGACCCAGGTTAGCGGTCCGTTCTTGCCGTATCCCAGAGGGGCGCGATGCAGTTCGGGAGAGCGGATCATGAGGTGCTTCACCTGCTCGAAATCGTTGGTGTCGATGGCGTGCTTGAGTTGGCCAGTGTCGTTGAGGAGATCGATGTGGGCCTTCAGCTTGGGCCAGCTAGGAAACCCGTAGAGACGGGCGATCTGCAACTGGGCGTGGGTAATGGATTCGGCGCCGCCGGATCTCAGCAGATCTTTCGCCTGGTCCTTCAAATGGCGCAGATTGGGGCGTTCGGGAAGAGGACGCGGGGCATCCCCGGGATGGTTCGGCATATGCGAACTCCTTTCGTCAATTGCCCGGCGTCCGCATCTTCGGGCTGAAAGAAGTTTCGCGATGAATTTCGATGCAGGGGTGGGCTTCTACCCTTTCCGCGGACCGGATGCTCCCCTCCGAAGCTGCGCAAATTATATCACAAAAGAGTTACCCCCTCGCGCGCCAGTTGACGTAGAATACGCCAATGCACTCAGGAATGCGAATCGCCCTTGTCGGCGATTTTAACGATCAACAAAAATCTCATCAGGCAATATCCAAGGCCCTGTCCGCCGTTCCGGGTGGGGAAGTCAATGGCGTGTGGATTCCCACGGATTCCGTCGGCAAGGCGGAAGCCCTGGCAGAATACGACGGAATCTGGTGTGTTCCGGGAATGCCGTACCGAAGCGCGGATGGTGCACTCGCCGCAATCCGGTATGCGCGTACCACGCGGACCCCGTTTCTGGGGACCTCTGCGGGATTCCAATATGCGCTGATCGAATTCGCCCGGAACGTTCTGGGATTCTCCGAAGCCGATCATCAAAAGACCAAGCCAAACGCGTCGATGCCGCTCATCTCGCCCCTGGGATGCGCGCTCGTGGGCATGAAAGGGCGGGTCCATTTTCATCAAGGTTCTCTGCTGCGCAAGGCATATCGCACTGCCGAGTCAGTGGAACATTATCACTGCAGCTTCGGTCTGAACGGCCGGTACCGGCGGCTGCTCGAAGGCGGGCAACTCTATGTCGCAGCGGTGGACGACCAACAGGAAATCCGTGCGGTAGAACTCGACGGCCATCCGTTCTTCGTCGCGGCACTGTTCCAACCGGAGATGGGAGCATCGCCGAATCCGATCGTTGCCGCTTTCGTGAGTGCGTGTGAGCGGCGGCATCGCGGCTTGGCGAAGGTCGCCAGTTAGCCGGGCGGGTCACAGCCGCTACAAAATTTAAGAACGAGTCCGGTGGCGCAGCCCAAAGGTTTTTTGGCGGCCGGCACCTTCGGTCTCGAAGTAGTGTAGATCGACATCCACCGTCCAGCCTTGCGACACCAAGGTGTCGCGCAGGCTGTGTGTGTCCTCCATCGCCAGTCTCGGCATGAAGCGGCGGTCAAAGAGGGAATGGCGGCCGATGTGCCAAGACCGCCTCACTGTAACAACCGTGACAATTGCATATCGAACAGGTGCCATCTTGAAGAATGCGGCTGGTGGCGTGACTTGCGATAATTGAGGAGATTCGGTCGGAGCCAGGCTCGCGGCCTCTCACTCTTATCTTTATGCCAGAGCATTCGCGAACGGCGGCCGCTAAACTACCAGCGGCTCGCACTACGGCCAAGCACCACAAAGCCCCGCACCCGAGTCCTACGCCGGAACCCCCAGCGGAAACCGCCAATCTGAAGAGCCCCGAACTCTATCTGAACCGCGAACTGTCTCTCCTGGCGTTCCAGCGCAGGGTGCTGGAGGAGGCCGTAGACGAGAGGAATCCTCTTCTCGAGCGCTTGAAGTTTCTGGCGATTCTCGGGTCGAACCTGGACGAATTCTTCATGGTCCGGGTGGCCGGATTGTTCGCCCAGGTGGACGCGGGAACTCTGGATACGGGAAGCGACGGAATGAGCCCGCGGGCTCAGCTCATCGGCATCCGGCGGGAAGTGAAACGGCTCGTCAAGGAAGGCCACAAGTGCCTGGAAGGCATGATGCCGTCGCTGCGCGAGCAAGGCATCTTTATCCACGACTACCGCGACCTGAACGAAGTCCAGTTACTCACCGCGAAGAAGTATTTCGATGAGACCATCTTTCCGGTACTGACGCCGCTCGCACTCGATCCCGGCCGCCCCTTCCCCCACATCTCCAATCTGAGTCTGAACCTGGCGGTGCTCATTCAAGACGAGCAAGGCAATCAGCACTTCGCTCGCATCAAAGTCCCCGATTCGCTACCGCAGCTGGTGCCCTTAAAGAAGGTATCGAAAAAGCTCGGCAAGGCGGCCCCCCGCCGAATCGATCTGGTGTGGCTGGAGCAGGTGGTGGCCGCGCATCTCACGACCTTGTTTCCGGGGATGCAGGTCTTGGAGGCCCACCCGTTCCATGTCACGCGCGACGCCGACATTTCGATTAAGGAATTAGAGGCTGAGGATCTGCTCGAGACCATCGAGGAAGGTGTGCGGCAGCGCCGTTTCGGCAGCGTGGTCCGCCTGATGGTTACACAGGAGATGCCGCCGCGAATCATCGAAATCCTGACGCAAAACCTGGAGCTCGACGCGACCGACGTTTATCGTGTTCCAGGGCCGCTCTCGATGAAGCGCCTGATGGACGTCTACCAGTTGGACCGGCCCGAGCTGAAGGACCCGATTTTCGTGCCCGTAGTCCCCGCTGGGCTGACGCCGACCGGAGAAGATGACGATATCTTCTCGAGGATTCGCAATCAGAGCATTCTCCTCCATCATCCGTTTGATTCCTTCCAACCGGTGATCGAATTCATCCGCACAGCCGCCAAGGATCCGGCGGTTCTGGCCATCAAATCGTGCCTGTATCGGGTGGGGAGAAACTCCCCGATCGTAGAAGGTTTGTTGGACGCCATCGAAGAGGACAAGCAGGTCGCCGCCCTGGTGGAGTTGAAGGCCCGTTTCGATGAGGAGAGCAACATCGAATGGGCCCGAGCGATGGAAAAAGCGGGCGTGCACGTGGTCTACGGATTGTTGGGTCTCAAGATCCACTCGAAGATCGCGATGGTGGTGAGGCGCGAGGGCGGGAATATGGTTCGCTACATCCACCTTTCGACCGGAAACTACAATCCCATCACGGCCCACCTGTACACCGATATCGGCATGTTCACCTGCGATGAAGAGATCGCGGACGACGCCACCAATCTGTTCAACTATCTGACGGGCTATTCCGCCAAGACCGACTACAAGAAACTCCTGGTAGCGCCCCTGAATCTGCGGGCGCGATTCGCGGCCCTGATCGAGCGCGAAATCGATCACGCACGAGCGGGAGAAAAGGGCCACCTGATTTTCAAGATGAACGCCCTGGTGGACGAGCCGCTGATCCGTGCACTCTACCGCGCGTCTCAAGCCGGAGTGAAGATTCAGCTTCTGGTGCGCGGCATCTGCTGCCTGCGCCCCGGAGTGCCCGGCGTGAGCGATCAGATCGAGGTCACCAGCATTGTCGGGCGCTTCCTCGAGCACAGCCGCGTCTACTACTTCCGCAATGGCGGCGAGGAAGAGATCTACGTCGGCAGCGCGGATCTGATGCCGCGCAATATCGACCATCGCGTGGAAGTCCTGTTCCCCATCGACGACCCGGCGTGGGTCAAGAAAATTCGAGACGACGTGCTCGGTGTCTACCTGGCGGACAATGTGAAGGCTCGCGTGATGCTGCCCAACGGCACGTACGTGAAGAAGGAGCCGAGCGAGGGAGTAAAGCATCTGAACAGCCAGGAACGGCTGCTTCGTAAAGCCTACCCGCATCGCGCGAAAAACGGAAACGCAAAGACGTAATGGGTCGCTTCGGTTGTTTGATAGCCGCTAGCGCCCCACTCCCTTACGGTCGTGGCTCGTTGCGAGCCGCGCGAATGTATTTGGGTAGCTCAGCGAGCCGCGCGTAAGGTAAGTGTAAGAAGCCGTGAAAAATCCGGGGGCGCCTGCCCCCACATACGATGAGGCATCGCTTGCTGACGCGCGCGGCTCGCATGCACACCTACCGCCGGGAACGTATCTGAGGTAGGTGACGAGCCGCGACCGTGAGGGAGCGTCTCTGCCCTGTTCAGCGATCGCTTACGAGCCGCGCGCGTAAGCAAGCGATCTGGCGACACGTCGGCGGGACTTCTGAAACCACGCACTGTAGAGGCGAACAGCGTGCCGGACCTTTTGCCACCGGCCGTTAAGTGGCGTAGTAGCCAGCGCGGGTTTGGACTACCAGGAGTTCTTTCTTCTTCTTGGCAGCCAGGTGCAGGTGATGGTAGACGCCGGGTTCGCCAGGCTTATCCGGGCTGAAGCCGATGCTGTACTGATTCCGCAAATCCTCTTCGATATCGGCGTAGATTTTGTCCAGCGGATGGAAATGCGAGACGCTGTAGAAGCGCCCACCAGTCTCCATGGCGATCTGCTGGAGCACCTTCTTGCCGTCTGGAAGATTGCTGCCGCCACCGCCGGGATAGCCGCCTCCCGGATAGCCCATACGGCGCCGCCCCATTGGGCCACCGAATCCACCGTTGTTCCCGTAGGCTTCGGAATCGGCGAACAGAACGGCATAGACCAGCGTGTCCGATTTCTGAGCTGCTGAGATGGACTGGAAGAGCGTGCTCTTACTGCCGGTGTCGACGCCATCCGTCAGCAGCACGAGAGCTTTGCGGCCCTGCTGCTTCTTCATGACATCTTCGGAGGCCAGCAGAATCGCGTCATACAACTGCGTTCCGCCATTCCGGCGCCCTCCTCCTCCGCCGCCACCTTGTGGATATCGCCGTCCGCCGCCAGGATAGCCGCCACCGGGATATCCACCGCCCGGGTATCCCCCACCCTGCGGATAGCCACCGCCTTGCGGATAGTTGCCACCTTGCGGATTATTGCCGCCCTGCTGCTGGGCCTGTTGATTGGTGCCGACTTCGAGGAGGTCGAGCGCCTTTTCCAACTGCGCCTTGGAGGCGGTGAAGTCTTGCAGGAGTTCCACCTGAAAATCGAAGTGCAGGACAAACGCCAGGTCGCGATCGGCTCGCAGGATCTGGTCGAAGAATTTGAAGCTGGCGTTGCGCTCGTCACTCAGGACGCGGCGCTGACTGCCGCTGGTGTCGACGAGCAATCCGAGATAAAGCGGAGAGTTGGCTTCCTGCGAAAAGAATTTGATAGTCTGGGTTGCCCCATCGTCGTCCAGTGTGAAGTCGTCTTTCGTCAGATCGTGAACGATTTTCCCCTGCTTGGTTCGCACGGTGGCATACAAATTCACCAATTTGACATCGGTGGAGTAGCTCGGTTTCTGCCCCTGTGCCGGGGCCTGAGACGGCTGCTGAGCTGGTTGGGCTTGCTGAGTGGTCTGCGCCGGCTGACCAGTCGCGGGCGACTGCGCGTTCAGGAAACGTGCCGCTGGAAACAGAGAGAGGGCGGAGAGCATGGACCGCCGCGAGATCTTATTTGACATGAGCACTTCGCTACCAAAAGATGCGCGGCAGCCGGATTTCGTTACACTCTCTTGCAAGCGGCAATGAGTTTTTGCTGATTCGATGAGAGTTAGGGCAGCGCGGCGGGGCCAGCGACCTGACCCTCCGTGACCGCGTCGAGCACCCGCTTGAGATCCTGCAGATTCAGCGGCTTACTCACATAGTCAGTCATTCCGGCGGCGAGGCAGCGCTCGCGGTCGCCGACCATGGAGTGTGCCGTAGTTGCAATAATCGGGATGTTGCGCCCGCGGCTGCCGGAGGCGCGGATGCGGGCGGTGGTTTCGTACCCGTCCAGATTGGGCATCTGGCAATCCATGAAGATCACGTCGTATGGACGCTCGGTCCAGCGGTGTAAAGCCTCTCGTCCGTCGGCCGCCACATCCACCTCACAGCCGAGTTTGCCGAGCATCAACTTTCCGAGCTTCTGATTCACGGGATTATCTTCGGCTAACAGCACCAGCCATCGCCTGGATTCGCCAGCCGGGGGCGCGGGAGTGGAGCGTTGGGGTGGCAGGGTCGTAGCGGGGGCGGCTGGCAGCGGCAACTCCACCCAGAAGGTTGAGCCGTCAGCCCCACTGTGCATGCCTACCGTGCCGCCCATCAGTTCCGCCAACTGCTTGCAGATCGCCAGTCCGAGGCCGGTGCCTCCGAAACGGCGGGAATTCGAGGAGTCGGCCTGGAAGAATTTACTGAACAGCAGATGTTGATGTTCGGACGCGATGCCAATGCCGGAGTCCGAAACCGATATCCGGCAGCCGGCGTCCAGGGCATATTCCACGGCGATGCGGACGCCGCCTTCGTCGGTGAACTTCACCGCGTTGCTGATGTAGTTGAGCAGGATCTGGCGAACGCGAAGGCCGTCTCCGATGACCCTATGAGGCGCGACGGAGGGAAAGTCGAGAGTGAGTCCGATGCCTTTCTGCTGGGCCTTGGGATGCAGAAGTTGGACGCAATCTTCGATGGTTGCGTAGAGGTCGAAAGGCTCGCGGACCACGGTAATTTTGCCGGCCTCGATCTTCTCGAAATCGAGGATGTCGTTGATCACCGACAGTAGCGACTCCGCCGATAGTAAAGCGGCGTCGGCCCATTCGCTCTGCTCGGCGTTGAGGCCGCTCTCGCGCAGCAGGCGAGTCATGCCTAAGACACCGTTCATGGGGGTGCGGATCTCGTGGCTCATGTTGGCCAGGAATTGACTCTTGGCGCGATTGGCGTGCTCAGCCCGCGATTTCTCGCTCGCCAGTTCCTGCGTACGGAGTTGGATGGCCGCTTCGAGCACCTCCTGCTGCCGTTTGTGGCGCTCCAGATGGCGTCTCCATCCGAGCCAACCGAGGAGTATGACGAGCATACTGGCGGCGGCCCAGAACCACTGGCTTTGCCACCAGGCCGGCCGCACCCTGAACGAAAAGCGCGCGGGCACTGTGCTCCAAACACCCGCCGCATTGCGTGCCAGGACTTCGAAGGTATACGACCCAGGCGACAGGTTGGGGTAGCGCGCTTCATTTTGCGGCCCTTCAACCCAACCCGGGTCCACATTCGAGAGGCGGTAGCGATAGAGGCGGTCGCGGTTGTTGAAGAGCATGGGCGCGGAGAAGCGCACATAGAAGTACCGGTCGGAATAGGAGCACTCGGCGCCGGAGGTGTGGAGTACGGTGGTTTCGCCGAGGCGCGTCTCGGTGAGACTCACGATGGGGGGCCGCAGGGGCGGCAAAGGCTGGCGGCGGAAGCGAGAGAGACCCCGGCTAGTGCCGATCCAGACGCTTCCATCGGGATCGGCGAGGAAGGCGCGGCTGTTGCAATCGTCCCAGGCAAGTCCATCCATTTGGCCGTAGTGGCGCCACTTTCCTCCGGTCAATACCAGGACGCCGTTATCCGTGCCGTTCCACAGGGCGCCGGTGGAATCGCTGCCCAGGAACACGGTCTCGCCGGAGACCGCGTCGTTACCAGGCCGGAGCTGCTCGACGCGGGAGTGCGAGCCATCCCAGTTGAGGCGTGAGAGACCTGCGTTATCGGGATAACTCAGCCAGACACTGCCGTCGGAAACAGGCCAGATGGCCTTGGTCGCGGTTTGCAGAAGGCCATCGCGCGCGGTCAGACGGGTCCAGCGGCCGTGGTCGAAACAGGCGAGTCCCTCAGCGCCGGATACCCAGATTCTGCCCTGGCTATCTTCCGCCATTTGGTAGAAGATTTCGTCTTTCACCGTCGCCGGAACGGGTTGGGGGCGCATGACCGGCACGCGATCGGCCACCGGCGATTCGCTGCGATAGATCGCTCCCAGGGTCGTGACCCACAGGAAATCGTCACGGTCGACCAGCAATCCCCGGGGAGCGTAGGCGCGCTCGCCACCCAAAAGGATCGGTTCGACCCTCCCGCTGGATCTGTCGAGACGGAACAGACCATTGTTGCCGGTGCCGACAAAGAGCGTGTTGTTACGCGAATGAGCGAGGGAAAGCACCATATACGACGCGAACCCGGGTTTGGTCTCCCAGCGGGAAGGCGATCCGGAACCGCTCTTCGCAAATGCCAGTCCGCCGCTAGTGCCCACCCAGACTGTCCCTGCGGCATCGCGATGGATAGCCCAAATGGCTTCGTGGGGTAGTCCCTCCTGGCTGCCCCAACTTTCCCACTCGGAGTATCCCAGCCAGCGCGCGAGGCCAAGGCCGGCGATCCCAACCCACAGCGAGCCTTCACGGTCGGCGAGCACCGCGGAGATGTCGTTGCGGATTAGCCCCGCGCCGCGGTCCACGAGCCGCCAATGCGTCTGGTCCCAGCGGTACAGGCCTTCCGGCCCCGCCACGATCACGTCGCCGTTGAAGGCGACATCGAGTACCGGATCGCCCAGAAAGGGAGAGAATGGCGCGGTCTTGCCTGACGGAAGGGGCGGGAGGCGGTCGAATTTCCCGGTCTTGGCACGGTGGACCCAGACGGAGGAGATGCTGAGGATCCACAAATCGCCATTACGGTCGGCTCGCAGGCTTTGCCAGTAAGCGGGAGGCAGGTCGGCGTTGAGGGGGACTAGTCGATCGTGTTGAACGGTGCAAAGCGCTTTGCCGCAGCCGGCCCATATGGTGCCGTTGGGATCGCGATAAACGCTCTGAATGGAGGGATCGGGGTCTACTTTTAACACGTAGGTTGCGGCGGTATCAGCGCCGGTAGTCCGCGTCTTCACGATCAGGCCGTGATCAGTCGCGAGATAGAGTAGGCCGGCATCATCGGTGGCGATGCCCTGCCGCCGCGCCGTAGTGAGCGGTGCGCCATCGAACAACACTGGTTCGAAGCGGTTCTGCACGTAGCGGATCAGCCCGGTGCTGGTAGCCGCCAATAGAGAGCCGTCGGCATCTTCGTATAAGGACGAGATAGCGCCGCTAGGATGTCCGGGCAGGGAGTGGAAGGAATCGAAGCGGGACCCGTCGTAGCGGAAGAGGCCATTCTGCGTGCCCACCCACAGGAAGCCTTCGGAGTCCTGTAACAGGGAGAGCGGCGCCAGATTGGTGAGGCCCTCGGCTTGTCCGTAGAGCTGAAAGGTGTAGCGCTGGGCAAGGCAGAGTGGTGACGTAAAGGCCAAAAGGAGCAGCGGCGCGAGGATTCGATGAATACCCGAGGGCACAGACACTCTCGCGGCAGCTTGCCATGAGCGGCCGCCGGCGGACAAGATATCTGTGGGGGTGGCCGTCTGCTCACTAAAGTAAAGGCGAGGAACCGGACAAGCACACGGCGGGGGGAAGAGCAAGTGGAAAGTCGCGTCGCGCCGTGGCATCCTGGAATGATCAGGGCAAAGACATGATCACGAAAACGGTTCGCTCCCGGTTCCCCCATGAGGTGGGTGAAAAGGTCGAAGGTTGCACGATCCTGGAATCGCGCGTTGTGATTCCCCCAAACCCTGCCGAAATGCGGCGAGGCGTCTACGAGTACGTGGTAGAAGTGCCTCCGGCGCCGGCACCGGCTCCCAAAACACGCACTCCGCGTCAGTCAGCTCCGCCCCGCGAGCGGGAATCCTCGCAGACACCGGAATCCTTCACGCGAGCAACTCCCGAAGAAATGGGCGGCCGCCTGATCCGCCGCTTGCCCTCCCGTTAGCAGTTGACGAAAAAGATCGAACAATCGCTTGCTCACGCGCGCGGCTCGCAACTTGCAACTCGCGTTCGTAAGTCGTGTTCGCAACTCGCATTCGCGACTCGCGTTCACAACTCGCTTTCGCAGCTCGCAACCCTCACCTCGTGTTGCAATGACTTAACGAGCCGCGACCGTGAGAATCTTGAAAAATACGGGAGCGCCTGCCCCACATACGATGAGGCATCGCTTGCTTACGCGCGCGGCTCGCAAGCACACCTACCGCCGGGAACGTATCTGGGATAGGTTACGAGCCGCGACCGTGAGGGAGCGTCACCTCCCGCTGATTACTGACCGCTTGCTCACGCGCGCGGCGCAACGAGCCACGACCGCAAGGGGGTGATTTTGGGAACGATCGGGGCATCCTTGCTTACGCGCGCGGCTCGCAGCGAGCCGCGACCGTGAGGGAGCGAACCCGCTGAACGCTTCCTCCACGCTTCCTACCCTCTTACTTCGCCTGGATCTCCTCCATGTAGTTCAACAGCGCGTAGACGCGATCCTGGCCCTCATGCAGATTCGGCGTCATATTGGTGAAAATCGGACCCCAGATCGGCATTTCCGCAGAACCGTGGGCAGGTACTCCCGACTCTCCGCGGAACGTGGCGAGGATCTTTTGCTCGGGAAACTTCCCATTGTTGCGCCGGCTGATCTGTGTCAGGTCGGTGGGATTGGTCTTCAGGGCACCCGCTGCGGGACCGCTGCCTTTAGCGTCCTGGCCATGGCACACTGCGCAGTATTGACGGAAGAGGTCCTTGCCGGACATCGCGGCAGTGGGCTTGGCGGGGACTTTCTTCACGCTCTTGTCCTGAGCGTGTACCGCAAAAGTCGACACTCCTACGGCCACAAGAAGAAAAAGATAAAGAGGTGCTGCAATTCTCTTCATACCCGGATTGTATGTCAAATCAGAACTTATTGGGTGAGAAAAGAGCTCATGGGGAATTTGACGGAGCCCGTGAAGTCTCGACACGAGTGTCGAGACGGCAAACAGAAGTGTTTGCGCCACGGAAAGATTTAATCCTTGTGTTTTTTGTGGAAGAATTTGTGTTGCAGATCGGGCCAGAATTCGGACATCAGGTTGCCCGTCACGCCACCGAACAGGCTCGTCTCTACACGGCCCGCCATCACGCGGCCGCGGATGCTGGCTGCGGGGTAGTACAGATTGGAAGCCGCGATGCCTAAAGACATTCCGAAAATTCCCGAGGCATTGAAGGCATCGCGGCCAGAATCCTGGCGGCAGATCACGAGACGGCTGATCGAGTAAAGAATCCGCGAAGGCACCTTAGCTTCCGGTCCTTTGCGGAAGTAGCGCGGATCCTGATGCAGCAGGTCCGCCAGAACTCCAGCGCTGAAGAAGTTCTGGGTACCGAAATCGGCCACGGCTGCGCCAAAGCGCTCGCCAAAGGCGCGCCCGCCTTCACCATACTTCGGGGTCTGATTGCCCATTTGGGAGAATCCGGCGCCTACCACTGCATTCACCAGATTAAAAGGATCGATCGTTTCTTTAAGCGCCAGCGACCACTTCTGCTTGTGTGTCAGAGGAGCGACGTGCCCGGTGGCGGCAGTCTCGGTGACCGTTTGGTAATCGGGAATGACGCCGAGGATGCGCTCTTCATTGAACGGGTCGACGATCGCAGGGGCCGGAGCTGGAAGAATGGCAGCCGATTCGGTGGGCGCGGAAGGAGAGGACGCCGAATCGGTGGGAGCGCTCGCCGGTTGGCCGAATGCCGCGACGCTCACTACGAAACAACCGACCACCAGCGAGTTTGCTCGATGACCCAACATGCAAGAGGCGCGCCGCGCTACAAGGAGGTTACTGGCGAGCGCCTCTCCTTCGCAAGGGGCCCTAAATGGCTATCTTCGTGCTAAATCACCCAACGCGAGTGGCAACCGACTTGGCCTGCAGGAAAAGCAATAGATAATCTGGTCCCCCCGCCTTGGAATCGGTGCCAGACATATTAAACCCGCCAAATGGGTGCGCGCCCACCATCGCCCCGGTGCATTTCCGGTTCAAATAGAGGTTGCCCACGTGGAAACGCTCGCGGGCCTGGCGCAGGTGCTCGGCGTTATTCGAGTACAAAGCGCCGGTCAGGCCGTATTGCGAATCGTTAGCCATTTCGAGAGCTTGTTCAAAGTCGCGGGCGCGGGTGACCGCCAGGACGGGCCCGAAGATTTCCTCCTGGAAAATGCGGGCGGCGGGGTCTACGTCCGCAATAATCGTCGGCGCGATGAAGTACCCCGTTTCTGGTACAGCGCCATCCCCGGTCATCAGGCGGCCTTCCTGTTTGCCGGTTTCGATATATTGCAGAATGCTTTTACGCGCACTGGCGCTGATCACAGGGCCCATGAAATTGCTGGGATCGTCGGAAGGGCCGACCTTGATCTTCGCCGCCTTGGCTACCAGTTTCTCCAGGAACTGATCATAGATCGCGGTATGCACAATCGCGCGCGAGCAGGCGGAACACTTCTGCCCTTGAAAGCCAAAAGCCGAAGCCAATACGCCGTCAACCGCCTTCTCGAGATCGGCATCGCCATCCACCACGATCGCGTCCTTGCCGCCCATTTCGGCAATTACGCGCTTGATCCAGATCTGCCCGGGCTGATGTTTTGCCGCCAGCTCGTTGATATGCAGGCCCACATCGCGCGATCCGGTGAAGGAGATGAAGCGTGTCTTGGGGTGCTTCACGAGGACGTCGCCAACCGCGCCGCCGCTGCCCGTGAGCAGTGTAAAGCAGGCCTCTGGGAATCCGGCCTCGAGCAACACCTCGGCGAACTTTGCGGCGATAGTCGGAGTTTCACTTGACGGCTTGAGAATCGCTGTATTTCCGGTCACGAGCGCGGCGGCGCTCATGCCCACCAGAATTGCCAAAGGGAAATTCCATGGTGGAATCACCACACCCACGCCCAGAGGAATATAAATCATCTCATCGTGCTCGCCGGGGAGTTGCAGGACGGGCTGCGGACCAGCCATGCGCTCCATTTCTCTCGCATAGTATTCGCAAAAATCGATGGCTTCGCAGACGTCGGCCTCGGCCTCGGGCCAGGTTTTTCCGGCTTCATAAACCAGCCACGCGTCGAATTCGAACTTGCGCGCTCGCAGGATTCGCGCTGCGTCCAGCAGCAGGCGGACGCGCTCTTCGGCGGGAGTCCGGCTCCACTGTTGGAAGGCGGCATACGCGCTTTCCACGGCGCGATTCGCCAATTCGGGGGTGGCTTTGTGATGCCGCCCGACGACCTCGGAAGTATTGGAGGGATTGACGGAGACCAGAAGGTTGCCGGTTGAGATGTATTCGCCCGAGATTCGCAGAGGATATTCGCGGCCGAATTCAGAACGAACTTTCGCCAGAGCGTCGAGCATGGCTTGCCGGTTCTCGGACAGGGAGAAGTCGGCCAGAGGTTCGTTGCGGAATTGCGTTAGGGTAGCAGTTGCCATCTCTTTCATCTTACAAAGCCCCGTTAACGGTTGCTTCCTCAAGCACGTCCTTGAGCCGATGCGATTCGGAGAAAAAGTGTGGCAGGACATTCGGTTCGCCCTACGGACGGCGCGCCAGAGCCCGGGTTTCGTTTTGGCAGCGGTGGGAACGCTGTCGCTGGGGATTGGCGCGGTGGCCGCCATCTTCAGCATTTTGAGCGGCGTGCTGCTGCGTCCCCTGCCCTTCGCGCATCCCGAGCGCCTGGTGCAATTTATCCAGTTTGATCCGCACAATCCTGCCGGCGCGGTCTATTATCGCGATCTCGTGACCGCGCGTACGCAGGGGCACATCTTCGACGAGATCGTCACGTACGGGAACGGCAGCCGGAATCTGATCGACGAGCCGGAGCCGGAACGTATTCAGACCGTCAGGGCAGACCGGAATCTATTTCGCGTGCTTGGTGTGGCGCCGATCGTCGGGAGGACCTTCACCGACGACGATCCGCTCACCGTGGCGGTACTCTCGGCGAGTTTGTGGAAACGCCGTTTCGGCGCGGACCCTGCGTGCGTGGGCCGAAAGATTACGCTCGACGGCGAGCTATACACGGTTCTGGGAGTGATGCCGGACAACTTCCAGTTTCCGTACCGGTCTGCGCGCACGGAGATGTGGATTCCGTGGACGATGCCGCCAGAACGAGCGACGAATCCCAATGCGCGCGTCGATCTGGCGGTCGGCAGATTGACGCCGGGCGTCACTTTGGAGGTGGCGCGGCGCCAGATGGCGGCACTCGACACCAGGTTCGCCGCGGAAGATGCCAATCGCATCGGCCGCAGCACGCTCCTCACACCGCTCGCGGGGGTTGTGTCAGGTTCCGTGCGAGCCCCGCTGGTCACCCTCTTCGGCGCGGTGGCGCTGGTGTTGCTGATTGCATGCGCGAACGTGGCCAATCTCCTGCTCGCGCGCGCCTCCCGGAGATCGCACGAGATCGCGGTTCGGGCGGCGCTCGGGGCCAGCCGTGGATGTCTGCTGCAGCAGTTTCTGACGGAAAGCCTGATCCTCAGCCTGGCGGGAGCATTGGGCGGATTGTGGACCGGGATCGCCGCGACCCGGCTCATCGTAAGCATAGCCGCTGCTCGTCTGCCACGGGCTGCGGAGATCGGAATGGACTGGCGCGTCTTCCTGTTCCTGACTCTAGCGGCTGTGGTCTCGGGCCTGACATTCGGAATCCTGCCGGCCCTGAGCGCGTCACGAGTGAGTCCGGACGCCGCTCTCAAACAGGCGGGCCGCGGTGCGGTGCAATTCGGCATCGCTGGATGGAATGGGCGATGGCTGCGCGACGGCTTGGTGGTTGGCGAGGTGGCGCTCTCGTTTTTGCTCCTGGTGAGCGCTGGAATGCTGTTGCGCGGATTTGTGAGGCTGCAGGAGACCCCGTCGGGAATGGTGACGGACGATGTGCTCACGATGCGCCTGACCGTCGCGTTTGAAGAGTATCGAAGCCCGGGCAGCTTCGGAAGGTATCTGCACGAACTGGAGAACCGAGTCCACGGCGTCCCAGGAGTTCGCAGCGCCGGCTTCATTCAATATCTCCCTCTGCAGAATTTTGGATGGAACGCCTCTTTCACGATTCAGGGGCAAGCGCCGGCATCCGCCGAGCAGACACCTCGAACCGAGCTGCGATATGTCAGCCCTGGGTATTTCGAGACGTTGCACATCCCGATCCTCCAAGGGCGCAATCTGAATGAGCGCGACACCAGCGATGCACCGCGAGTGATCCTGGTGAACGAAGCGCTCGCGCTCCGCTATTTCCCGGGTCAGAATCCGCAGGGTCGAGTCACGGACCGCGGCACCATCATCGGGGTAGTCGGCGACGTGCGCACGACGCGGCTCGATCGCCCGGCAACACCCGAGATCTATTACTCCTTTGTGCAAAACGCGGCGGCGACGTCGGATGCGGGCGTGTCCCTGGTGGTGCTGGCGCACGCGCATCCGGAATCGGTGGCGAAGGATGTGGTCCGCGCGATCCAACAGGTGAATCCGCGTCAGGTGGTGTACGACGTGAAGCCGATGAACCGCGTGATCGTGAACTCGCTGGCGGACCTGCAACTGTATCTGTGGTTGCTAGGCGCGTTCGCCGCACTGGCGCTGCTGCTGGCTGTTTCGGGAGTGTATGCCGTGATCGCGTGCCTGGTGGCGGGGCGCACGCAGGAGTTCGGGATTCGTGTCGCGCTGGGGGCGCGAAGCCGGCAGATCGTCGGCATGGTACTGACACACTGTCTTGGCCTGGTACTGGCTGGGAGTGTGCTCGGTGCGGCGGGAGCGATCGCGGCGGGGCGAGCCCTCAGGAATCTGTCGGATGGAGTTACGACCGCAGATTTGGCGACGCCGATCGGGGTGGCCGTGATGCTCACGATTGCGGGACTGGCGGCGGCGCTGGCTCCGGCGCGGCGCGCGATGCAGGTGGATGCGATAACGGCGTTGCAAGACTAGACGAGATTGGTTCGGCTCACTGCTTCTCAAACAATTACTTTCGTGCCGGACAAACCTGCGAATCGAAGAGGAAGTGGTATGCTCTCCCTTATGCCAAACCATTTGGGAAAGCTGGGCGCCCGTTTCGCCTTACCAGTCCTCTGCTTGTCGCTTACCGCGAGTGCTCAAACTGCGCCCGCGCCTGCTCAGGTCCCATCTGCCAGCGCGGCCGGCGTTGCAGTCGCAAACCCGACCTACATTTCCATTCCCATGGAGATCACCGTCAACCGCTCCGCCACCGACGTTTGGAAACGCATCGGCAAGTTCTGCGATATCGGTGAATGGATGCAGATCCCGTGCACGATTACCGCAGGCAAAGACGGCGAAGTCGGGGCAATCAGGAGTGTCGCAAACGAGGTGCTGGTGGGGAAGACCGAACTCTCTTACACCTACACTCAACCCGTAAGGGAGGGGCGGCCCTACAACCTGTATCACGGCACGCTCGAAACGCGACCGCTGACGGCCAGCACGTCGAAACTCGTTTACACCCTGGTTTACGACAATTCGATGCTGGCGGACGACGCGGCCCGCGAAAAGGACAAGGCGCAAAGGACTACGAGGTTCATGCAAGCCCTCCAGAATATGAAGATCCTCGCCGAAGGCGGCACACTGCCGCCACCCGCGGCCCGCAGCGGTGCCCCCAAGAAGTAGAGTTGCGCTTTAAATTGGCAGGTGGGGTCACTTCCTTGCCGTTCTCGATCATGTCCGCCAATACCTGAGGGGCCTGTCGACTCGCGCTTTCGTACGGCATCTTGCTCGCAGCCGCCATCAGCCAAGACTCCTGGTAGCTGCGGCGCGAAAGCCAATATTCATTTCCTCCATCTTTCCGTTGTTCGACGCGACCTTGTAAGGCCTCTCGAAAATCAGGTCATCGTGGATTGCGGCGGCATTGCCCCCTGACGGGATGAATGCCGCCGCACAGCCTCGGCTATTGAACCCCGGCGCTGTTCCTGACGCTCTTCACAGCGCGAAAGTGGTTTCGCACGACGCCCTGCGCTACTGATTCTCCAAGCTGACGGCCCGCCTCCAGCGAATGATAGAAGTGGAACCCCGAATACATGCGAGCCCAGAAGACCTCGTCCATCCAGTCGCGCGTGTCTTCAAACACGTGTTTGTGGACGCCATCGGTGAATGCCAGGCTGTCTGTGACAACGTGGACCCTGGTGGTGCCGAAAAAGTTCGCAATCAGCGTGGTCGCCGCGCCTGTTAAGCAACCATGTGCCGCCGGATATTCGGGATGGTTCGGAGTCGTTCCCAGGGAGAGCCAGGACGCGTCGGCGGGGGTATCGGCGTTTCCGCCGCCTGCCGCGATCGCGGTGACCGGCCTCCAGAAACCGTACTTGTACTTCCCGTTGAAACACCCGATGGACGCATCCGCGACTCCGGTCCAGACCATTGCCATCAGACGGGCCGCATCCGCGGTGCCCAGATTGTTATTGCTCACCAGGTTGTTGAATACCCGGGCATACTGTGCCCCGGTGTGTTCCGTCCAATAGACTCCAATCTCGGTTTCCGCCGCGGACCGAACCGTGCTGTTCGTTCCTCCGTAATTTCGAGTCAGGTTGTAGTCCCGGCTCCAAGGTTCGCTGCTTAAGGCTCTGGGGGGATCGGGGAGTTGGTCGCTCGCCGATTTCATCGTGAACGGCCGCATCTGGCCGAGCCACGGAGTCGCGGGAGCGGCGAAGGCGGGCGGTGTCGGAATCCATGCCCCGGGACCCGATCCGGGCGTGTAGGTTACGTTGGCTTCGAGGCCGTCTCCGGTGCGTGCGCTGATGACTGCCATCGCCGCCGCCTCGCCCACGGCTACGCCGGCCGTCTTCGCATCCGGGTCCCCCACAATAGCTGCTAAGGAGGCCGTGAATTGAGTGTCCAGTGCCGTCTGTTGAAGCGGGAAATAGTTGACCAGAATGCGATGCGCCGCGGCCACCGCGGCGGCGTCGACAGAAGCGTTGGAAGGTCCGGCGATTCGGTAGTAAAACGGTTCGTATTCGCCTGTAATGGCGTTAACCGCGTCGTACATGGCGAGGCTCGAGTAGGCGAGCCAGACGGTGGACGCGGCGGGCACCTTGCCCCCATTCGCGATGATTGTAGTTGACCCGATGGCGTTCCAGTCCGCGACGACATTCGCCGCGTTTAGCACCGAGGCCAAAGACAGCGGTGCGATCAACCAAAGTTTTTTGCTCCTTATCATAAACTCTTCTCCTTTTTCGTGATGAGGTAGGGATATCGATTCCCTCCACCTACACGCGAGAAACACCCGTCAAAAACACAACAGCAGTCGAGTTATTTTTGCGATATCATGTCCCACTAGGGCCGTGGAGTCGCAAACCTCTGATACGACGAAGCTTCTTCTTGCGTGGGCGGATGGCGATGAGAACGCACTGGAGGCCCTGACTCCGCGCGTGTACCGTGAACTGCGCCGCATGGCTGCGGGGTTCATGAGGCGCGAGCGCGAAGGACAAACCCTACAGGCCACGGCCCTGGTTCACGAAGTCTACCTGCGGTTGATCGACGTGCAAAATGTCCCGCGGCACGGCAAAGCTCACTTCTTCGCGATGTGCGCCCAGATCATGCGGCGGATACTGGTGGACGCGGCGCGCAAACGCGCAACCGGTAAGCACGGCGGGGGTTTCGGCCACATCGAACTAACCGAAGTCCCCGACTTGAGTGTCCGCAAAGACCGCGATCTCCTGGTCTTGAACGACGCGCTCGACGAATTGAAAGACTCCGATCCACGCAAGGCGAAAATCGTCGAGCTTCGTTACTTTGGCGGACTGAGTGTGGAGGAGACTGCGGCAGTGCTGAATGTTTCGGAGGGAACCGTCACCCGGGATTGGCGGCTCGCACGTGGGTGGCTCATCTCGGAAATCGGTAAAGCCTGAACCGCCTGTTTTCTTGCTGCCCGCTCCGCTCCGGTCCGAAATGGGTCCGCTAACACGAATGCCCAGCCAGTATGCGGCTCGCCTCGGGATCGCCATAACCGGCCTGACGTTTCCGCCCGACGAAGTAGAGCGCGCAGCCGTCGACGGCCTCGAATGATCTGATCGGCCTGTTGTCAAAGGAAGGCGCCGTGTGATCTGTCCAATCGATACCCGTCATAGCCATCGCCACCTTCGGCTGGGACCAATCAGAAATCCGATCTCGCTCGTCCGGCCACCAGCCGTTCTTGTACTCCACTCTCGCGTTTGCGCCACTCAGACTTCGTGTCAGACGCTCCTTCGTTGGGTGCAAGGGGACTTCCAAACCACGTTAGACCATTCCCGGCACACAAGCCAAAGGCCCCGGAGCGATCCAGGGCCTTTGGCATTGCGATGTTCCGAATCGGGATGTCCCGAGGATCTCAAACGATAGACACTTTAGTCCAACTCGAATTGTTTGACCAGAGAATCGTGCCGGGCGGTAGCAGTTTCGCGGTATAAGTGGCGTCGTCCGGAAAGGTCACCGTAATGTCGGAACCATCCAGAATCGAACCACTGGCAGTCGGGCGCTTATATGCCGACATATCAACCGAAATGGAAGTCCCGCTGACAGAAATGACCGGGCCGGGCACACCACCGCTTGTCCAGGTGCCGTTCAGATCGATCACCGTGCTTAAGCCGGAGCCTTTTGTCCAGGTCGAATTGTTCGACCAGAGGATTGTACCAGGCGCCTCGAGCCTGCCGGTATAATTAGCGTCGTCCGGAAAGGTGACAGTGATGTCAGAGCTATCCAGAACCGACCCTGTGGCGGTTGGGCGATTATAGGCGGACATATTCACCGAGATTGCATTGCCGCTCACGGAAATAACCGGACCCGGAGTACCGCCGCTCTCCCATATGCCATTCAGATCGAAGATTGTCTGAACGGGCGGGATACCGTTGGGATCATATGGGAGAAAGACAAAGGTTCCGAAGAGCGTGTCGAAATACAGGGACACCATATTGGGCGTCTCGGCGGTCGACGCAAATAACGTAACCCCTGAATTCACCGTTTCTCCCACGCTTTGGGTGATTCCGGAGGTGTAAGTCATCGAGGTAACGGTCTCGGTGGAGGTATTGTTATCGAAACCCAACAGCGTGACGAGCCATCCGGGTTTGGTATCGGTCAGTGTGGTTGTCACATTTGACTGCGTCGTGGTGTCGGTGGTGGTCACGGTGTGGCTCGCGACAAACTGATCTCCCTGAGCGTCCGTTCCGCTGCCGCCGAGGCTGGCGGGCACGTTTTGCACAAAACGCGCGCCGGTCAGCGCACTTGCCGAGGCGTTCTGCACGAGGGGATCAAGGCTGAGCAGATTCTGAATGGTGTGAGCATCCAACTGGGTTTGCGTCTGTGAGATCGGCGTTCCCGAGTTCAGCAGCGACAGATCGGAGCTAAGGGTCTGTACGGCATAGGTCCGGACGCCGTCGTAGCCGAGGATGGTGTAACTCAGTTCGCCATTGACGATTGCCCATCCGACTTTGACATTCAAAAGGATGCCGATGCGGTCTCCCACGCCCGGTCCGAGGCCAGCTTCCGTGCCCTGAGTCAGAGTCGTGGTATCGGTGGTCAGCAAGTCATTCTCACTGGTCGCGGTGGCCAGGTTCGTGGTGCTTGAGGTGACCGAGGTACTGAGGCCATCGACGATGTCCTGGAATAACTTGACTCCGGAACTCCAGCAGCTTCAGGTCGTTTTGGGCGTTGCCCGAGGATGACGGAGTTCCCGAGCCGCCTGTAAGGAAGCCCAGAAGTCCTCCGGACGCACCTCCTCCGCTGGGCGCGCCCCCGGCAAAGGATGCGATGCTGGCGGCGAAGTTCACGACGTCGCCGGCAAAGCCGGAGATCTTATCGATGAAATCGGTGGTCGAATAGGCCTTCGCGGCCTTCGTCGAGCTGCCATTGCTGACGGTCGTCGAAATCTTGTTGCTGATCGTTGTGGCGTTCGAATAGACGGCAAAGTTCTTCTTCTCCGGGCCCGGCGGCGGCGCATAGACGATCGCGGTGGGAAGCGCGGGCATGGTGAAGCACCCAGCCGTACAGCACGGAGGTCTCAATATTCTCAGCTGAATGTCGATCTGGCGAGCACCGGACACCAGTTCGACCAGCGTACCGGGAATCTGAAACTGCGACTGAGGAGGAGTGGAATACGACTGAAGGTCGATGGTGAGGAGGTTGCCGCTGGTGATTGTGGCGCTTTTCCCATTCATTGTCACCGTGAAAGAAGGGCCTGCATTCACGACGGAAAAACTTAGCTGGAGATCCATCGCATAGACCAGAACGTATCCAACCGTAATCTGGTGTCCGATCGCGATTTGGCCTACAACTTCGGGCTGAAGAGGGGGTTTGCCGCCTCCGCCGCCTCCCCCTCCAACAGGCTCGGTTACATAGGATTCCGTACCCGTCTGGACAGCGTAGGTGAATTTCCCGGTAGCGCCGTCGAAGGTCCCGACGTGTACGGTCTGGCTCGATTCGGGAAAGGGAATCAGGTTCTGGGCTTCGAGGTTTTTGATTGCGGCATAGGCGCTGGCGACGTCGGGTGTCGTGACGTCAGTCGCCGTGAGGACGGCCGTGCTTCCTGCATTTGTTTGTGGCATAAACTCTTCTCCTTTTTTCGTGATGCGGTCGGGATATCAATTCCCTCGACCTACACGCGAGAAACATCCGGCAAAACCACAACAGCGACGCAGTTTTTTTTGCGCTGTCAGGGTCCAGTGAGGCGTGGAACCGCAAGCCTCTGAGACGACCAAGCTTCTTCTTGCCTGGGCCGATGGCGATGAGCGTGCAACTGGAAGCCCTGACTCCGCGCGTGTAGCGAACTACGCCGCATGGCTGCGGCGCACATGAAGGGCGAGAAGGACAAACTTTACAGGCCAGCACCCTGGTTCAACGAAGTCGACCTGCGCTTGCTCGACTGCAACGAGTCCCGCGACACGGCAAAGCTCACTTCTATGCGATGTGCGCTCAGATCATGCGGGATGCTCGTGGACGTGGGCGCGCAGACGCGCAACCGCAAGCACTCGGGGGTTCGGCCGCATCGAACTGAGATCTTCCAGGTACCCGGCTTCACCGGAAATGGAACGTAAAATCCACGGACTAACTTACAGCCGGTTATTTCCGGATGCGGATGCGGTACGTTGCCGAACCTTGTCGAAAGATTTCACGGCTTTTGAAGATCCCCCGGAAGATCGACTAACACGATGTGCGAATTGCCGCGCAGCCGGTCAAACACGATGTCGCCGTCGGGAGCGATATCGAAACTACGGATGGCGCCGGCGTTATTCAGACGTGTGAGCTCCTTGGTCTTCATGGTCGCCAGATCGAGCTGCCATAGATTCTGCGCCGAGGGCAGTCCCTGCAGGTAGACCAAACCGGAACCGTCGCGCAGGAAGCGGACGCGCACGCCTTCGCGGAGCACTTCGATGGGGGGGAGCTTTACCGGAGTTCCATCTGAGCGAATGGCCATCAGGGGGCAGAAGAAGCCAACGTTCGCACCGGCATATACGATCAGGTCTCTCGTCGGCGACCACACGGGGTTCGATGCCTCCCCTGCGGTGAGCCGAACGGGCGGGCCCCCGCTGACGGGAATCTTGAAAAGCCCCGCACTCTGGCTATCGGCTCCTCCGGTAACAATCCACTGCGCATCCGGCGACCAGTCGGCCGCCCCACTGATGTCTATGGACTCCCCAAGCGGCCGGAGTTCATTGCCCTCGGCAGTCTCCAGGTGCAGCGTCAATTTCCCATTCCGGCGAAGCGCGATCACCACGCGCCGTCCGTCCGCGGAAACGGCCGCAGGATCCAGCAGCGCTCCATCGGAGCCTTTCCAAATCTCCGTACTCTGTCCGTCCTGGTAGCGCCACAACCCGTCGCCCGTGCCACGAGAGGATAAATAGAATAGTGACGTTCCGCCGAACCGCGGGCCCAAGGCTCTCACCGTGCCCACCGGGTATGGCTTCACGTCCCGCTCTTCCGCCACTCGCTTCAGGATCGGCACGCTCCACAAGCTCGGAATCGGGCTCGATTCGGTCGCCACCAGGTGGCGGCCATCGGCGCTGGCGGCAACCGAGACGTACTTCTCCAAACCGAAGCTGATCCGATGAGTGGTCTTGCGATTCACGTCAAGCGCCCACAGCCAGGGCCCCGAACCGTCCCGGTCGCGGGCCACGTAGACTACCGTCCCGGAGTCCAGAGCAGCCGGAGATCTCACTTCGCTGTTGTGCTCAGTGAGGCGCTCTGGCACTCCCCCATCGGGAGAAATGCGCCACAGATCCATCTGGTTGGTGGTCACAAACCCTCGCACGAAATAAATCCACTGCCCGTCCCGCGACCAGACTGGATAATGATTGTGGAATCCGGGTTTGTCTAACAAGATCCGGCGCGGGCTACCGCCAGTGCGATCCGCGACAAACATTGGGTCACCCCCGTCCGCAGTGTGGTAGACAAGGCGATTTCCGTCGGGAGACCATGCCACATTCCATGGCGGCGTCTTGGCCGGACTGCTGGACATGAACACCCTCGGTGCCCCGCCCATCAGTGGAAGGCTGCGCAATGGCGAGGTGACGTCCGCATCGTGGAACCAGATCTGGGAGCCATCGCCGGAAAAGCCCAGGGCACGCACCAAGCCATCCAGGTTTGGCGTTTTGCCTTGTGTAAGATTGACCGCACTGCCGGTTCCCACCTGGCTGACCCAAACGTCCAAAGGGCCGCTGCGGTCGGAAAGAAACGCCACAAACCGTCCGTCAGGGGAGATCGCCGCATCGCGCTCCACACCCTCGAAGTCGGTCAACCGCGTGAATATCGCGTTGGCGATCGGATTCACGACGGCTTCCTGTGGGTGTCGAACCAACCATCCGGTCGCCCCGCCTGCCGCCAGTAACAGCGCGGCGGCCGGAAACCATAACAGCCTCGCGTATCGCGGAAGAATCCGCCGCTTCTCAATGGTCTCAACGCCCGCCTGCGGAAGACCGGAAATCGCTGCCTTTTGGGACGCCTCGACCGGCTTCGCAGCCCATGATAGCTCGCTCCGCACATCGGCCGCCGATTGCCAGCGATCTTCGGGATCCAGCGCCAGGCACCGCTCGATTACGTGTCCCAGCTTTTCCGGTAGTTGTCCGAGGGACGGCATCTCTCCCCGCGAACAACGCTTTCCCGTGGCCATCTCATGCAGGATCAACCCCAGCGTGTAGATGTCGCTGCGAGCGTCGCACCCCCGGCCTTCGCGCTGTTCGGGCGCCATGTAGGCCGGCGTGCCCATCACCATGTTCCTTCCAGTGAGGCTCGCATCCTCCGAACACTTGGCCAGTCCGAAATCCAACACCTTTACGCCCGCTTTGCTGACTACGATGTTGGCAGGCTTCATGTCGCGATGCACCACCCCTTGGGCATGGGCCGCCGCCAGTGCATCGGCGATTTCCCCGCCGCGCAGCAGGGTCTGCTCGATCGAAAGCGGGCCGCGTTTCAACTTCTCCGCTAACGTCTCGCCTTCCAGCAGTTCCATCACCAGATAGTTAGGGCCGACATCGTAAAGCGAACAGATGTGGCGATGATTCAAGGAGGCGATCGCGCGGGCTTCTCTTTGGAATCGCTGGTCGAATTCCTCACGACAGGTCTTGATCGCGACGGCTCTGGCCAAACGGGTGTCGATGGCCCTGTAGACTTCTCCCATCCCACCCTCGCCGATTTTCCGCTCGATCTTATAAGGCCCCAACTGCTTTCCAACCGAAAACACCGTGGCGGTCTGAAGAAGACTATCGAAACCCTCCCAGGCAGGACGTTCCAGCGCCGATCCCTCCTGCGCAAAGACTGCCTCCAATGCGGAGCGTAGATCCGGGTCCGCGTCTTTCAGACGCGCGCTACGCTCCCCGGTAGACAGGTCCTTCACCGCATCGTAGAGTCCCTCCAGTTGCCGCCAGCGCTCGGGAGTCATGTGGGTATTTCATTTTAGCGGTTTCCCGAGACTCGAAAGCCTGGTGCGGAAGTGACTTGGATTTGATTCGGTACTACGTGACCACCCAGAGCGAACAGAGTTCCCTCAACACTGAGAAAGCGCCTGCCCCAGCAAAAGGACCAATGCAAGTCTCAGCAGCCATTCTCTCGGGAAGATGTGGAAACTTCAGAAACAGGTACTGGAGTACCCGTTTTTACCAGTGATTCCAGAGTAGCGAACCGGTACTCTAGTGCCGGTATGGGGGGTGATTCGGCCAGCGTTTTGTCATCGCGCACTGCTGGTCGAACGTGCCGCAGGTCCTGCAATACGAGGTTGGCGGCTCCTCAACTTCCCGTTGGCCGACTCCGCAACGAAGTCCGGGGGACACTACTTTAAGAGGTACACTACCGTAGTCTCCGTATCGGCCGGATCCGGTGTCGGATCTCCGTATATCTCCCACGAGTGCCCGGCGGACTCCCTCCCATTCGCCGCCATCCATTTTCTGATCGCCTCGTGCGCCTCGTTCATGCGACTGTACGGTCCGCGGTGGATGGCGACGGCAGCCTCGCCCCCTTGCGTTTCGGCCGCGTACACCTCGCCCGCAGTTTCAAATGTGCGCGTGACCTCGACGCCGAAGTCGCATAGAATCGGCGCGCCCGCATGCGCCGGGTGATGGTAGAGAAAAACGTTGTGGCCGTCAGTCCGCAGTCCTGGCTGGCTGCGAATGAACTCCCATACTTTGTCCAGGGCCGGCCGCCACGCGGAGCCAACCGCGCCAGGCGCGACCTCGCGCCGCACCGCGGCCAAGATGCGGGGGTGAACAGTCTGTAAGTTGACGGAGACGGGCATCCCTCGATCGTAAATCAAGATCGCGATCGCGGGCCGTTACGTCCAACGCCGAGGCTCAGGCTGCGAGCGAATTTGGCGGATGATGCCCTGGGACGACGGTGTCGAGACGGCGGCTTCGGCCGGAGTCAATTGCGGAACCAACAATACGAGCGTTTTACCTGCGTTTTGCAGCGTTTTCTCAGTCGCACTCGACTATTCTGTGAGGAAGCTGATGGAATCGAAGAGTGACGACGAACTGATCCAATTGGTGCGAGCGGGAAATCGAGACGCATATGGCGAACTGATCCGAAGATATCAGCGCTCGATCTGGGGCTTGGCGTGTGTCCTGGTCCATGATCCGTTCGAAGCCGAGGATATCACCCAGGAAGCCTTCCTCCGAGCATGGCGGAATCTCGACCTCCTCAGCGACTCCGCAAAGTTCGGGGCGTGGCTTCGCCGAATCGTTTTCGGAGTTTCCGTCGACTGGCTACGCGTTTTTCGGCCCGACCTCTACCGGTCAACCGATGTCGATACGGAGGTTGACTCAATCGCGGCCTCGACCCCGGTCGAGTCCGGCTTTGAGCGGCTGCGGGCGATTGAACTGCGGCAGCGTATTTGGGATGCAGTTGCGCGTCTGCCTGCGCGGTACCGGCTGCCACTGACGCTGTTTCATCTGGATGGTGTGAGCCACCGCAAGGTCGCAGACGCTCTCGGTATATCCGTGAGCACAGCCCGGTCGCTGGTGACCCGCGCCCGGCAGAAACTGCAGCCAATGCTTGCTTCCTATGCGGAAGAAGTCCTTCCAGCGCTGGAAGACGTATTCCGGGAACAGAGGACTGGGGAATGGGATATGCTGCATATCACTGACGGAGAGTCCGTGGCGGGAACGCTACGGGAATCTGGCATACCGGGCGTTGTTTCAACGTATGGCGACCTGATGTACGAAGGCCCGGCGCCCGCCGGTCTTGACGATCAAGCATGGTTCGACCTACGAGCTCGTTTCATCGCCGAGGCCGGATACGCTACGCCAGAGGAGGCGCAAGCATACCTGAAAGCTTGTGAGAGCACGCTCACCGCCTACCGTCAACACGACGAAGTCGTAATCTGGCTCCACAATAGCCTGTCGAACCAGTTGATCCTCATCAAGGTGCTCGACTGGTTCAGCCGGCGGATCCCAGGTGGGGTAAAGCTGAGCCTCATTTGCATCGGGAGATACCCAGGCGTGAATCATTTTGTCGGGCTTGGAGCACTGACTGCCGACCAATTGGCCTCGCTGGCCGACACCCGTCTGCCGGTCGGTGAAGCGCAATATCGAACCGCGCAGTCGGCGTGGAACGCATTCACATCTTCGGTTCCCACGGAGATCGAGCGTTTCATCGCGACCGACAAATCCGCTCTGCCGTTTATCGGTGCGGCACTGCGGCGTCATCTGGAACAGTTTCCGTCCGCTGACAATGGCTTGTCCCGCACGGAGCGGCAGGCTCTGTCGATCCTTCATCAGCACGGTCCACTGTCCGGGAGACAGCTCTTTGTCGCGGTGCAGAATCAGGAGGAGCAAGTCTTCATGGGAGACTGGTCGTTCTATCGGATGATGTCGGATCTGTCCGAAGCGCGGCATTCGCTCGTTCAGATATCGGACCGGTCCCGCCAGAGTCTGGGTAAGGTCACGATCACAGAATTGGGACGCAAGGTCATTGAGGGCCGGGCAGACCACATCGAGTTGAACGGCATCGATCGCTGGCTCGGCGGTGTCCACCTGAAAGGGGACAAGGGCGTATGGCGTTGGGATCGCGCGTCCGAACGAATTGTCAGCCCAAAATAGTTGAAGCGCATCCCCGAATTCACCCGGAGGAATCATCGCCGATCGCACATGCGACTCGTCTGGCGAATCCCGAGCGGACCACGCAAAGAGAAATTGACCGGCTCGCTGGCCGCAGCCTCCGATCGTGGCGGGGTCCTGGGTGGCGATTCCGGTGAAGAACCTGGACACCGCGACCGTGTGGTCTCTCTTTTTCAGGGCTCCCTGTACAGCCTTGCGACCCGCCGAACCAGGCATCCTGAAAAGGCTCGAAAATTTCCAGACGTATCACTACTACTCTGCTCCCTCGCATTTTCTGCAAACGCTTGCAGACCCGCCAGGAAATGTCATAATGCAGAGGACTGCCATGTCGAATCGTCCTCGTTCGCAATCGCTCTCGCGCCGTAGTTGGGTTCAACAAGTAGGCGCGGCGGGAGCCGCCCTCCTACTGCCCGGCGAAGATCAGGCCGCTTCCAGTCTTCAGGTCGCCGGCCAGGAGATCGAAATTCAGATCACCCCGCTCAGCCCGCACACCTTTCGCCTGAGCCTCGTCCCCCTCCAGGACGGAAAGCCGGCCGCGATTCGCGATGACGGCATCCTGTCGCCCACGGCCTGGAAGAGCCCCGCCACCCGCTTGCGAGGCGCATCTCACGCGCAGACTATCAAAGCCGGCGACCTCAAGATCCAGTTCAGTCCCGATCCGCTCTCCTTCGCCGTCACCTCTGCCAACGGCGAAACCATCCAGCAACTCAAGGTGGACCAGTCCACCGGCATGGTCTCCTTCACCACCGGCACCGCGCCGTTGTTGGGCATGGGCGAAGGCGGCCCGCAGTTTGACCGCCGGGGCGCCAACGACCGGATGCGCAGCGGACAGGGCGGCTACCAACTTGCCACGCACGGCGGACGGGTTCCCATCCCTTGGGTCATCGGGACCAGCGGGTGGGGACTCTTCATCCACCAGCCGTACGGCGCATTCGACTTCACCGGACCAGAGAGCAAGTTTCAAGTCGTCCAACCGCCGCTCCCGCAGCCTCCGCAGTCCGGAACCGCGGTCCCTCCGCCCGCGGCGCCCGCGCCTCTCGCGCCCCTGCCCATCGATCTCTTCTTCGTGGCCTCGCACGAGCCCGCGACCTTGATGGCGGAATATGCCCGCATCACCGGCTATCCCGAACTGCCGCCGCTGTGGAGTTTCGGCTATCAGCAGTCGCATCGCACGTTGGCCAGCCGCGAGGAGATCCTCGCCGAAGCCAAAACCTTCCGCGAGAAGAAGCTGCCCTGCGACACTCTGATCTATCTCGGCACCGGCTTCTGCCCTTCGGGCTGGAACACCAACAATACCGAGTTCTCCTTCAATCAGAAAGTCTTTCCCGATCCGAAGGTGATGTTCGACCAGCTCCACGCCGACCACTTTAAAGTCGTCCTGCACGTCGCCTATCCCGTGCGCATCCCCGAAATGCACGGAGCCGCAAAAGATCCTTGCGATTCCCACGCCCGCGCCGAAACCCAGACGAGCTGCTACTGGGAGATGCATCGCCCCGTGTTCCAACTCGGCGTCGACGGTTGGTGGCCGGATGAGGGCGACGCGCTCAATCTGCCGTCGCGCCTGGTCCGCAACCGCATGTACTGGGAGGCGCCGCAGCTCGATCGCCCCGATGAGCGGCCGTTCGCTTTACATCGCAATGGCGCCGCGGGCATGCAGCGCTACGGGGCGTTCCTATGGTCGGGCGACGTGCAATCGCGTTGGGAGACCCTGAAGACGCACGTTCCCGTGGCGGTCAACACCGGGCTCAGCGGCATTCCCTACTGGGGCACCGACATTGGCGGCTTCATTCCGACATCCGAACTCACCGGCGAGCTCTACGTCCGCTGGTTCCAGTTCGCCTCCTTCTGCACGCTTTTTCGATCCCATGGACGAACCTGGAAACTGCGGCTTCCCTGGGGATGGAATACCGGTGAGACCGGCCCCATCGAGACTCCCAATGTGCCGCTCGATCCGGCCGAACTCCACAATGCGCAGGTCGAACCGATCTGCCGCAAGTATCTCGAGCTGCGCTACCGCATGCTGCCTTACCTGTACAGCCACGTTCACGAAGCCACCGCTACCGGGATGCCGGTAATGCGTGCGCTTTGGCTGCACTATCCCGACGATCCGGCTGCCGTGTCCCGAGGAGACGAATATCTTTGGGGTCGCAACCTGCTCGTGGCCCCCGTAGTCGCAAAGGGCGCGACCGCGCGCCAAGTCTATTTGCCGCGAGGGACATGGTTCGATTTCTGGACCGGAGAGAGTCAGGAAGGCGGCCGCGAGGTCACTCGCGCCGTCGATCTCGAGACCACGCCGCTCTACGCGCGTGCCGGGTCGATCGTCCCGATGGGTCCTGTGAAGCAATACACCAGCGAGACCACCGACCAGCCTTCCACCATCTCGATCTATCCCGGTGCGGACGCTGCGTTCCTGCTTTATGAAGACGACGGCAGTTCGTTTCGTTACCGCCAGGGTGAGTGGATGGGCATCCAGATGGCATGGAACGATGCCCGACGCACCTTGTCGCTCCGCCTCGCGCCCGGGTCTCGCATGCGGGCTCCGGCTCGCCGCCATTTCGATGTGACGCTAACCGGGAGCACGAAGCCGCTGGTGTTTGAGGGGCGCCCCGTCGAAATAAAATTCTGAAATCGTCGTTCTCAACTCGCCGACGGCTAGGCCTCCACGCGCGCCAACTCGGCCAGCTCGCCGACTTTGCGGATCTCCAGTACCAGGTCGCCTTCGGGGTCCACATAAAACGCGGGAGCGAAACGCTTCCCCCAGACGATTTCGTCATGACGGTACGAATACCGGGCCAGCACGGTCTGGCTGAAGGTGTCGTCATAAGCCTTCACCAGGATCAGCACCTCTGCCTGTTCGCGCGCCAAATCCTCGGCCGACTTGCCCCAGAGCGGGCTGTCCGCATCGATGGGATGTACCACCGTCCAGGTGAGCGGAAGGAATAGCACAGTCGCCCGCTCGAGCTTGAGCATCTGGTACTTCCTCTTGGGCTGGCCATTGGCATTCTCCACGGTCATCAGCATGGGCCGCACTTCCAGCTCCATGAGCGAGTTCTGACGCCGATTGACGACGCGAAATTGCAGACTGGTGCCATCCTGATAGGGGGCCACCACCATGTTCTCGCTGAAGCCAACGCGCGCCGAGGGCCGCGAAACGCGCCCATACAGCAGACCGGTGGCCACGGCGAAGGCCAGGACTCCCACCAGCGATTCGAATGACGAGACCAGGTTGGCCGCCAGCCCTTTGGGCGAAATACTTCCATATCCGACGGTTGTAAGAGTGTGGGCGCTGAAGAAAAAACCGGTCAGGAAGCGGCCCATCGTCGAAGAGGACTCGCCGCCCTGCAACTGATCGGGACCTAATGCAGAATAAACCACCGCGAACACGGTATTCACCAGCACATACGCCAGGAACAGCGTTCCCAGAAATTTCGACCAGCTCATGTTGATGAGGTGGAGGTAGGGATGAAAATCGCGCCAGGTAGTGCCGCGGCGATGCACGTTGAAGCTGCCGTCCTTGTTGATGGCCCGCCGAAATGGCGACGTGAACTGCTGGGTCAATCCTGGGTCGAAGCTGGCATTGTGCATATGTATCAGATAGTAAAAGATGCGGAATGGTTCCGCGCGCGGGCGCGGAACGCGGTCCTGCCCGGTCACCGGCCTGCTCCGTCGAAGAAGGTCTCCGGAGTTACAAACCGCAGTCTAATGCGCGATCCAGGTGGCGATGTCGTTGATGACTTCGGGCGCAACGTGGCCCGGATTTCGGTACTCGGCCTCGGTGCTCTTGCCCTCGCCCGCGACGAAGAGGTGATTCAAGGCGGGGTAACTGTGATATGCCACATTCTTTCCTCCGCCCAGGGTCGATTTCCAGAGATTGAAATCAGTCATGCTCACCTGGAAATCGCGCTCGCCTTGCAGGACCAGCACCGGGATGCCGAGTTTCTTGGCGAGCGCGGCCGGATCGTACCCCTTCAGGTCTAACAGATAGGCCGCCGGCATGCCGAGAATCGGGGGAGCATCGACGTCTTCGGGCTCCAGCGCCTTGACGCGTGCCACCATTTTCTTCATAGCGTCGAGTTGTTGAGGAGTGATTTTCGTGGACTGGGCCTGTTCCAGAATCACATCCTCCAGCGGCCGGGCATTTCCCGCGAAGATGATGAGGCCCGCGAGTTTTCCATCCTGCTCCGCGATTCGCGGCGCGACGTATCCGCCCCGGGAGTGCCCCAGCACGTAGATGCGTTGGGGATCAACCTCCTTTTGGGTGCGCAAAAGGCCCACGGCGGCCAAGGCGTCATCGATGGCCTCTTCTTTCACGGTGATATTGTTTCTTCCCACCATCTTGCCGGCGTACTGCTTGGACCGCTTCTCGTAGCGCAGAACCACGATGCCGCGCGAAGCCAGGCCTTCCGCAAGATCCTTGAAGACCTTCGTGCCGCCGACGGTCTCATCGCGGTCGTTCGGCCCGTCTCCATGCACCAGCACGACGGCTGGGAACGGTCCGGCGCCGACGGGGGACGTAATGGTGCCTGGCAATTGCCACTCGCCTTGTCCGACCGTCACCTGGCGCTCGCGGAAGGAATCAGGCTTACTGTACGGCGGACGCTGCCAATTCACATCGCCCGGCAACAGATTCATGATGTACAACTGGCCGGTGGGATTAATGGCCGCCTGGAAGTTCACGTTCTGCGACGCGAGCTTCACCGGGATTAACACGACACTATTCTGCCCGGCCTTACGGACGGAAGGCTCGCCGATGCTCTCGACCGCGCCACGCGTCTTCAGTTGCGTGTCCGCCAATTTGCTCAGCGACTCCTGAGGGATGGCGGTCTGCAAATCGGGCGTGAACATCTGGAACAGGTCCGCATATTTTCCGCCGATCAGCAGGTCGAGCGCCTTTCTGGCCGTGGCGGCCGGGTCCGGAGCCGACTGGGCCGCCAGGAGACCCGAGAAAACGCACAATAGACACGGAAGCTTCACTCTTTTATCCTACAGCGACTATCGGTGCACCGATATAATTGAGGCGGAATTCAAAAAGGAGAGGAACTTCGATATGGCAGAGTATGCCCATCCCGAGAGCCTTGTCACCACCGAGTGGGTGGCGACCCACGCAGGCGACCCGAAGGTCGTGGTTGCGGAAGTTGACGTCGATACCAAAGCTTATGACGAGGGGCACGTTCCCGGCGCGATCGCATGGGCGTGGAACACACAGCTATGCGACACGGTGCGCCGCGACATTCTGTCCAAGGAGCAGTTTGAGGAACTGATGTCAGCCTCCGGAATCGGGTCCGATACCACCCTGGTGATTTACGGAGACAACAACAACTGGTTTGCCGCGTGGGCCTTGTGGCAGGCCAAGATCTACGGACACGCGGACGTCCGGTTGATGAACGGCGGGAGGAAGAAGTGGCTCGCCGAGGGACGCGAACTATCGACGGACAAGCCGAATCCCAAACGCACGGCCTATCGCGCCAAGGAAGCGGATCTGTCGTTGCGTGCGTTCCTGCCGCAGGTACAGAAGGCGATGACGGAACGCAATGCGGCGATGGTGGATGTGCGCAGTCCTCTGGAGTATACGGGGGAGATTCTGGCGCCTCCCGGACTGCCGGAAACTTGCCAGCGCGGCGGTCACATTCCCGGAGCGCGCAGCATTCCCTGGGGCAAGGCGTGCAATGACGATGGCACCTTCAAGTCTGCCGACGAATTGAAGGCCTTGTATGCCGGCGAGGGAGTCGACGGTTCGAAGCCGGTGATCGCGTACTGCCGGATCGGCGAACGTTCCAGTCACACGTGGTTCGTGCTGAAGTATCTGTTGGGTCTGGCGAATGTGACGAACTACGACGGGTCGTGGACGGAGTGGGGCAACCTGGTCGGCGCGAGCGTCGAGAAGGGCGCGACGGCGGCGGCTAAAGGGTAGAGACATGAACGCGGAAGAATATCAGGAAAGGCACTTGGAGGTAGCCGGCTGGCCGGTGAATCTGGCGAGCTACCGTCTTGGCTCGGAGTGGCATTGCAAGGCGGATAACGTTTCGCCTGGAGCGGCGTTGGCGCGGACCACCGGAGCGACTCGAGAAGAAGCGGAAGCGAAGGCTATCCAGCGCGCTCAGGAAATGCTGGGCAGGACGAAGCGCCACCCCGCATAGAGACCCCACGCTCAAGACCGCGGAGGTTTGCGCGCTCGAAAATAAAGCGATCCAGCGAGTTCCTGCTGGCTACCGGCTCCCGCCGATCTGAGCGGGTCCAGTTTCCCGATCACGCGGCAGTGGCAGTACAACGCTGCCGCTGCGCTCCATAGCTCATCTGCGAGCGGGCTTTCGTCAATCGGGTTCGATTACGACCTCGTCATCCCTCCGTAGTCGAATCTCGTCGAAGCTCAATTTGCCTTCTGCCAGTTCGTTTAGCTCTCTGCCGATCTGGATATCGATGGCTTCCTCGCTGTCTCGCGTCCAGACGCGGACGCGGCCAGTGCGCGCGTCGGGTGTGCCGGCAGCATAGCCTTGTGCACGCAGGATGTCCAATGCTTCGGTGTCCATCATCCTTAGCGCCTCCTACCCACGATTGTGCTCCTTTTCCGCGCCAACCGCACCGGCCAAATTCGTCGTCCGGTGGCCTGTTATAGCACCATTGCATTTCAGACAATGCTGCCTTATATTTGAAGCGGGCTGCACCTGGTTGGTGCGCCCATTGAGGACAAACACGCTGGCGTTACCAGTTTGAGAACGTATTCATCATCCCCGCGATTCGAGGATCACGGCGCTGACGCCGCCAGCCGGAAAGCGCATGTGCGAAAGGGGGGTCCTATGACCATAACGGCCCACGAGCCCTTGAACGTGAGCAATGAGGAACGTTCCGCGCTCGCCGAACTGCTGGAGGCGGAACGCGTCAGGCTGTTGCTTGGGATTCGTCATTCCCATCACCGGGCCTTCCGCGACGAACTCCGTCAACGGCTGAGTCTAATGGAAGAGTTGTTGGAGCGATGCCGCCCCAGCCAGGCGCAACAGGAGGAATGATTCTTACTGACGCGCTCTAGCGGAGATTGACGTTGTGCCTGGACCGCGGCGCAAAGGTCCATGCAAAGGAGGTATGCTTTGGCGCCCTCAATTAAGCTGTTCCTGATCGTGGCGTGCGTGGGGGCAGGTGTCTCCTGCAGCACGGCACGTGATCCGTCGAAGGGCTTTCGCTTGGCCGGCAACGGCGATCCCAGCCGCGGCAGGCTGGCGTTCGTGGAACTCGAATGCAATTCCTGCCACGACGTAGAGGGCTCGAAACTGCCCCGCGCGGCGATTCGACCGGTGACTCTGGGGGGGTCGGTGTCCCACCAACCCAGCGACGGTTACGTGGTGACCGCCATTATCAACCCGACTTACCACGCAGTTCGATACCCGGTCGACAAGGATTCGAAAACTCCGCATCCCCAGATGCCGGAATTCGCGAGCCGCATGACGGTGCAGCAACTCACCGACATCGTGGCGTTTCTGCAGTCGCGCTACGCTCTGAGCCCATTACCCGTGCAGAACGAGTACCCATAGACCGGAATCAGCAGGGATCCTGGACTCGAAGAGTCACTGCGGAGGCAGTTCCGAGAGCACCAACTCGACGCCCTCTTTCACCTGCAACGGCACCAACACCGTTGTCCCGTCCGGCGATCCGCCCAGAAGGCGATTGCCGGCGATCGGCGAGGGAAGGTCCGCCACCTTTACGACCCGCCCTTCCTTCTGAAAGAGCAGTGTCTGCAGCCGCGGTTCCGAGCCTCCCTGCGGCCTGGTGAAGAACAGTCTACGGCGCGTCGGCAAGAACCAAGGCGAGTAGACTTCCGGCAAGGCGATTTCGGGAGGCGCCGATCCGTTGAAGCGGATTCGCCACAACTCTCCGCGGCCCGACGGAACTTTCGTGTAGTAGACCCACACCCCATCGGGGTCGAGCGCGGGATGGAATGCGGGACCCTCCACGAGCTTCTGCATCGCGGGCTTGCCCACCGCACCCATAGGAACACGATAAACACCCGGGACGAGCTTCTCATTGCGATCGACCAGCGCCCATTTACCATCCGGCGAAAATCCGCTGTAGACGGGAAAGTCCGGTTCCCGAGTCAGTTGGCCTGTGCGGACATCCACCGAAAAGTGCCGCGACGAGCCGAGGTCGCGGCTGGTGAAATAGATCTTCTGGCCATCCGGGCTCCAGCGAACCAGTTCCGCTCCCGGCTCGGCGCTCAAACGCCGCGCATCGCTGCCATCGAGATTGGCAGTCCAGAGGTGATAGCCGCCGGCACGATAGGAGATGAACGCGACCTTATCGCCCTCCGGCGAAACCATCGGTGCGAACTCGTCCACCGTGGTCGGTGCAAATCGCGCCGGCCCTTGAAAGTTGCCATTCGGCGCCAAAGTGTATCGCACCAGGTCAATGTCGCCCAGCCTTCGCGAGGCGATCAGCTTTCGCCCGTCTCGTGAAACGACAGCCTGCAGGATGTTGTCACCGAATGCCGGCAGCACCTGCAACGGCGCGTCGGCTTTCAGTTGGGTGCGCCAGAGACGAAAGCTGCTTCCGCGGAAGGAATGGAACAGCAGATCGCCATTCGGAAACCACGCCGGAAAGGTGGCGCTGTAGACCGCTTGCGTGGGTGGGCCCGCGGGCTGCATTGCCGCGGTCAGTTTCTGCACATAGACGGCAGCGCCGATCCCGTCATCGCGCACGAAGGCCACCTGCCCACGCGGCGAAAACATCGGTTGCATGTCTTCGAGACCTTTTTGCGGGCGGGTAAGAACATGGCGTTCGCCGGTAGCGCGGTTCACCAGATGCAAACCATCCTGCGGATCTCCCGGAGGGCGGTCGAGAACCACGATCCACTTGCCGTCGGGCGACCAATCGAGCGAAGTGGTGAACCAGGCATGCTGGGAATGGAGTTGCAGCAGTTCCTCCTCGCGGCCGCTCACCGGATCGATCACCATCAGGCGCCCGCCATGCCCTGGCCGGGATCGCACGAAGGCGATCTCATTTCCCTTGGGGGACCAGGAGGGGCTGACATCATCGAGCGGGTCCGAAGTCAAACGGCGCGGTGGTTCGCCTGGCCCGCTGGAAATATAGATGTCCCAGTTCTGCTGATCGGGCCCGTTCCAATTGAAGGCCACCTGGCGCCCGTCAGGAGAGAAGGTGGGGTTCTGCTGGATGCCTGGCAGGGCGGAGAATGGAACCTGCGAGACGGGGACAAGCGGCGCCGATCCGGCCGCGCCGCGATTCCAGAAGAGCCCGGCCACCAGAAGCGAGACCACAGTTGCGGTAGCGGCGACCGTTAATGCCGTAGCCGCGACGGGATTGCGCCGGCGCCACTTGGAGATGCGATACAGCACACCGTCGGGGCGCGCCATGACCGGACGGTGTTCTAAATGCCGCGTCAGATCCGCTGCCAGCGCACCGGCGGATTCGTAACGCCTGGACGGATCCTTAGCCAGCGCTTTGGACACGATGGTCTCGAGGTCTCCCTTGAGTTGGCGGCGCAGTTCGGCGTTATCCCCGGCACGCTCCGAGAGCAACGGGGGATCGTGGTCGCGGATGGCCGCGAGAATCGCCATCATTGAGCCGGCGGCGGTCCCCTCCGGCAAATCGAATGCGGGCCGACCACACAGCAGTTCGTACAACATCGCCCCCAGCGAGTAAACGTCCGACCGCGGACCAGCTTCTACCGGAATCAACCCTGCCTGCTCGGGACTCATGTATCCGGGGGTGCCCGCCAGCTTGCCGTCTTTGGTCAGCAGGCTTGCCGGCGTACCGTCCTGCGCGCCGGCCATGATCTTGGCGATACCGAAGTCGATCACCTTGGCGCGGGCCAGAGGTTTTTCGCGACCAGACGGTTCCACCGTCACCAGGACATTGGAGGGCTTGAGATCGCGATGCACGACGCCGTGGCGATGCGCATGATCCACGGCATCGCAGACCTGCAGGAACAACGAGAGGCGTTCGGCGACGGTGAGCTGGTATTGCCGGGAGTGGCTAGTGATGGGCAGACCCTGCACGATCTCCATCACGAAATACGGCCGCAGGAACGCACTCACTCCGGCATCGAACACATTCACGATGTTTGGATGGTGCAGACGTGCCAGCGTCTGCTTCTCGCGCGCGAAGCTGGCGGCGATGGAGCGCGTGTCGAAATCATTCTTCAACACTTTCAGCGCGACATCGCGCTCCAGGACGCCGCTCTGCCTGGCGAGAAAAACAACCCCCATTCCCCCATGGCCTAAGACGCGAACGGGCCGGTAGGAACCGAAGGAATCGCCGGCTAAAGCGGTCAGAGGGTCGATCACGAGCCCGGCACTGGAAGGGCCAGTGAAGGTCTCCTCCCCTGCCACAGCGCCGCGGAACAAGCATGCCGGACAGAGGCCCGCGACGGTGGAGTCCACCTCCGTCCCACATTTCGGACACACACCGGATTCCCTGGGTTCCATAACCGCGTTTATCTCGCCGGGCTTTGTGAGAGGACGTTCAGCAGGTACCGAATCTCCTCTTCCGCCTCCTCCGGTGTAGCGACCGTCTCTGCAATCTCCTCGCGAAAGCGCCGCTGAAACAGCTTGCGCAGACGGTGCACGGCAATACGAACCGCGCCTTCGCTCATATCGAGGGCGGCGGCCGTGCCGCGATAGTCCTGGTCGTCGCCCATCAGAAACGGCTTCAGTGCGTCGAACTGGGCGAGTCCGCCGGTGCCCTGGAAGTGCTCCCGAAGACCCTCGATCACGCGTTCGAGCAGCGTGATCGCCCATTGGCGTTCGTAAAGAAGCTCGGGGGTGGTTTGGTCGGCGAACTCGCGCTGCAGGCGGTCTTCCGATCCGCTGCAAGCGAGATCGATGGCGGTTTGGCCGCCGCCGCGCTTCTGAGCCTGATCGTGATCGTACCGGTCGGCGAGGAAGCGCTTGAGCGAAGTGAGAAGAAACGCGCGAAAGCGGCCGCGATGAGGGTCGGCGCGGTGAAGCCAGTTGCGTTCCAGGACGGTAGCGATAAACTCCTGGGTCAGGTCGCGCCCCAGTTCAGGGTTAAAGCAGCGGCGGCAAGTATAAAGATAGAGCGGCTGCCAGTAGCGCTCGCAGAGCCACTCCAGAGCGGCGCGGGTAGCGGCGGCGCCATCGTCCTGCCCTGGTTCCCAGTCACCGGCAGCGAGAACGATGGACCATCTGGTGGTGGGAAACTCACTTCGTGCATGGGAACCCTGAGGCACTATCGATCAAGTATATCGAGGTTGAGGTGGGTCGCTGCCAAGGTGGCGGTTCCTTGAAAATTCTTCGCGTTTACCTGTAACAGGCTGTGGCGAAATTCCGAAGTACAGGGTAGACGCCCAGCGTTGGAGGAGACAGAATGCGGAACCTAACAAACGTAATCAGCACCGCGAAAACCCTGGCACCGAAAATCATCGCGTCGCCTTTGCAGACGCCGCAGATCATCCGGCAGCACATCAGCGCGCATGCGCTCTCCGTTATGGAGAGCCTGTTCGACCTGTCGGCCGACGACCAGTCCAGCACACCGACGACGCCGGCGCCGCCGCCCGCGTTCGGGAACGGTGTGATCCCCAATCGGCCGCAGGCGGGAAATGGTCTTGGAATCGGCAATCATCGTGGTGTGACGCCGCCCCCGTCCCAACCTTACGTGGGAATGACGAAGGCTCCGGCCCCACCCGTCTATGTCGGCATGACGAAGGCTCCGGCCCAACAGCCCTACGTTGTAATGTCAAAGGCCCCGACCCAACAACCCTATATCAACTTGCCGAAGGCTCCGCAAAACACACCGGTCGAGGGACTGCAGCGGCGTCCAGTCGGCTCGGGGGCGGCTCCGGGACCAGCGATGCCTTCGATCAACAACATTGAGCAGCTTTCGCTGCCCGATCACCACCGCCACGATGACGAACGGCTGAACGTCAGGTACATCGACGATCTGGAGATACGCCTTTACAAGTACCGAGTGGAGGTGGAAGGGACGATCAGCCGCCGCCAACAGGTGCTCGATACAGGGGCGATCAAAGACCAATTCAAGAAGAGGCGCGAAATGCCGGTGCCGCCGGGTGGGAAGGAACGGGCAGGCCTGGGCATCGCTGTTTTTGGCAAGGATCGAGCGGACAATGACGCGCGATTCATGAACCTGTGCTACGAGTGGGGCTATCAGGGGATGATCTGGGTTTGTGTCAAGGAGGACGGCTGGCCGGAACCGGTCTTCTATTCGCACGTCGGAAAGATTGGGAGATTCCATCATTCTTCGTTCAACGCCGGCGGCTCGGTGATTGGCGCGGGCGAATGGATCGTCCACCAGGGACGCCTGCGCAAGATCTCTGCTAACAGCGGCCATTACCGCCCGCCTTACGAATACTTCCGCCGCGCGGTCCAGTTTATGAGGAAGGCGTGGCAACCGGAGACGGTGGTGCTGCTGTGGAATGTGCGCACGAATAAATACGATGAGGTCCCCGTGCAGCAGTTTGTGAACACCCCGAACGGCGGCGGTGTATGGAAGACCAATCCGAATGGGTAGACTGCTTGGGTTTTCTGTTCTTACGGCGCGGTGTGGAGAGCCGCCCGCAAATAGACGCAATCTCGGCACGCTTGCGGGGCGATTTGAAGGGCTCGCCGACGAGGGCAGATCGATCCTCCAGGCCGTCGGCGGGAGGCAACGCCTGTAGTGCCTCGGCACGAGCACTGGGCGCTGCCTCGCTCCAGTGCGAAACGGCGGACGCAAAGTCAGAAGCGGCGATGGCTCTCAAGACCCGGTTATTGAATTCGTGATTGGTACACCGTTCAGAAATGCGGCCTCGAATTTGGCAAGAACACTCCCTTACGGTCGCGGCTCGTAGTTGCAACTCGAATGCGAGCCGCGCGCGTGAGCTCAGCAAGCGACTGGCGAAACGCCGGCGGACTTCTGAAACCAGGTACTTAGTGATCGCGGTCTGTCACGAGGTCGGTCACGCTCAGCAACGCACGTTGATACGGCGACTCTGGAAACTCGCTGATGATCTGACGAGCCTTGTCAGTGAACGCCTGCGCCCGATCCTTCACCCGTTCGATCCCGCGATACTTCTCCAACAGGGCCAGAATCCGGGCGAAGGGGACCTCGGTGTAGTTGCGCTGTTCGAGTATGGTCTCGACCAGACTCCGTTCCGGCGGTGTGGCGCACTCCAGCGCATAGACTAGCGGAAGCGTCACTTTACCTTCGCGTAGATCCCCGCCGACCGGCTTGCCGAGAGTCTTTTCGCGGGCCGTGAAATCCAGCATGTCATCGATGAGTTGGAATGCCATCCCCAAATTCCATGCGTATTCGCCAAGCTTCTCCTGCAACTGCACATCCGCCTGCGCCGAGACCGCGCCCAGCCGCGCGCACACCGAGAAGAGTCCCGCCGTCTTGCGATGCACCAACTCCATGCAGTCGGCCTCGCTCACGTCAATGCAGCCGATCCGTTCGAGTTGCAGCAGTTCCCCTTCCACCATCATCTGAGTCAGCCCGATGAGCAGATCGAGGACCTGGAAATTGCGTTCCCGCAGGGCAATCTGAAACGCCTGCATGTACAGCCAGTCACCCGCCAGCACGCAGGTGTGATTTCCCCATTTGACGTTGGTGGACGGCCGGCCGCGGCGAGTCTCGGCGGCATCAATGACGTCGTCATGCACCAGCGTAGCGGCGTGGATCAGTTCGACCACCGCGCCCAGTTGGATGGCGGTAGAATCTGGCCCGGTCGGGGCGCCGGCAAACTTGGCGGAAAGCAACAGCAGCGCCGGGCGCAGTCGTTTCCCGCCACTCGAGTGCAGATAGTGCCCGATGGCGGTGACGGTGTCGAGCGGGGCTACGGACTCGGCGGTGAGACGCTTTTCAACATGCTCCAACTCATCCTGGATCAGGTTGAACAACTCGCGCGCGGTAAGGGCCTGCCTGAGCTTCCCTAAATTCATGTAAGTTAACCAGTTTACCCGTTACGTGACCCGCGCCGCAAACAGCCGGTCGAAGTTCGCGGTGGTGAGCGCGGCAATTGCCTCCGGCGTGCTCCCCCGAACATCCGCCAGGCGTTTCACGGTTTCCACGACAAATGCCGGTTCATTGCGCTTGCCGCGATGCGGTACCGGCGCCAGGTACGGGCAGTCTGTTTCCACCAGAAGACGCTGGTCAGGCGTGATGCGCGCTGCCTGCCGTACCGCCTCAGCCTTGGGAAACGTCACCACCCCGCCGAAGCTGAGATGAAAACCCAAGTCCAGGGCCTCGCGCGCCTGCGCCTCATCGCCCGTGAAGCAGTGCATGATGCCGCCGCCCTGCCAGCGAGTGCGCAGGATGCTGATCGTGTCCTCCCATGCTTCCCGGGTATGGATCACGATCGGCTTTCCGCTCTCCGCAGCGATTTCGATTTGTTGCTCGAACACTGCCCGCTGCACGTCGCGCGGAGAAAAATCGTAGTGATAGTCGAGGCCGATCTCGCCAATCGCCAGCACCTTGGGATGGGTGGTGAGATCACGCAACCCGTCGAATGTTTCGGGCGTGGCCTTGGAGGCGTCGTGCGGATGCACGCCGATGGTGGCAAAGATGAACGGATACTGCTCAGCTTGACGGACCGCCGTGCGCAGGTCCGGCGGCCCATCGCCCGTGCCGATGGCCATCAGGCGCTCGATACCTGCCGCCAACGCGCGCTCGATCACCTGCTCACGGTCGGCATCGAATTTTGAGTCGTCGAGGTGACAGTGCGAATCCACCAGCCCGGTCACTTGAGGCGCGCTCCCACTGGGATGTCTTCGTGGAATCCGGCGAGCACCGGCTTGCCTCCCTCCACCGACGCGGCCACGATCATGCCGTTCGATTGAATGCCCTTCAATTTGCGCGGCTGCAGATTGGCGACGATCACCACTTTGCGATTCAGCAACTGCTCGGGCGAATATGCCTCCGCGATGCCCGCTACGATGGTGCGCGGCTCGGGTTCGCCGATATCGACGGTGATGTGCATCAGCTTGTCGGACCCCTTGACGCGCTGAGCGGTGAGAACGAGACCGACGCGCAGATCGACCTTGACGAAGTCGTCAATGGCGATCTTGACGGCTCCGTCAGCAGCGGCGGCGGGAGCAGCAGCGGACGGCGCGCCTTCGGCTTTCGGCTCCGGCTTCTTGCCCAACATGAACTGCTGCTCGGCCGTGACCTGTTCTTCGAGGGCGCGCATGCTGGCCTCGGCGGCTTTCAAATCGATGCGCGGAAAAACCGGGGAAACGTCACCGATGTTTTGGCCCGGAGGCAGACCGCCCCACTCCAGAGACTCGAAGCGCTCCGATTCGATCGGGTGAGCCATGCCGAGTTGTTTCCAGATTTTCGCCGCTGACTCCGGAAGGATCGGGTACACCAAAGCGCTCACAATGCGTAACGCCTCCGCGGCTGTGTAGAGCGTGGAATCAAGCAGAGCCTGCGCGTGGTCGTTCTCCAACTGGCGCGCCAGCGCCCAGGGTGCGCGCTCCACAATGAACTTGTCCACCGCGGAGATCAGGCCCCACGCCGCCTCCAGGCCCTTCGAAAACTCGAACCGGGCGAACGCATTCTGCACGTTGTCGATGGTCTGATACGCAATCGCCGCGATCTCGGGTTCACGGCCATCGGTGATCACCCCCTTGCGATATTGATGGATCATCGTCAGCGTACGGCTGGCCAGATTACCGAGGCCATTCGCAAGGTCGGAATTGTAGCGGCCCACCAGAGCGTCGTAGCTGAAGCTGCCGTCCTGGCCGAAAACCACTTCACGCATCAGGAAATAGCGCAGAGCGTCCGCGCCCATCACCCTCTGGATCGGTTCCGCGCGCACAATATTGCCGCGCGATTTGCTCATTTTGCTCTCTTCAAACAGCAGCCAGCCGTGGGCAAAGATTCGCTTGGGTATCGGCAGTCCTGCCGCTTTGAGAAAGCAGGGCCAGAACACCGCGTGAAAGCGCACGATCTCCTTGCCGATCAGGTGCAGGTCGGCAGGCCATAGATCGGTGCCATCCACCGCGCTCATATAGGTCGTCAGAGCGTCGAACCACACGTAGAAGACGTGCGGCGCTTCGCCTTTCACCGGAATGCCCCACTTGATGTTCGTGCGGGTGATGGAGAGGTCCTTCAACCCCTCACGTACGAAGGCCATCACTTCATTGCGCCGCGTGTCGGGCTGGATGAAATCGGGCTGTTTTTCGTAGAGTTCCAGCAGCCAGTCGGTGAAGGACGAAAGCTTGAAGAAGAAGTTCTCTTCGGTGATGGTTTCGGTGGTCCGGCCGCAATCCGGGCACGGATCGCCGGGCTTCGCGTCGTTCACGTATAGATTGTCGAAGATGCAGTATTGACCGCTGTACGAGCCCTTGTAGATGAAACCGTTGGCGCGGCACCGGTCGAACAGATCCTGCACTACGCGCGCATGTTGCGGGCTGGTGGTGCGCTGGAAGTAGTCGATTTCCAGGCCCAACATCTTCCACTGTCGCTCGAACTCGGCGGCGATTACGTCGCAGAACTCCTTGGGAGTCTTGCCTGCGCGCTCGGCCGCACGCTCGACGTTCACACCATGCTCGTCGGAGCCGGTGGTCAGGACCGCCTCGTAGCCCTGCATACGCCGGAACCTCTTGATCGCGTCGGCGACCATGGTGGTATAGGCGTGGCCGATGTGCGGCGCGGCATTGACGTAGTAGATCGGAGTAGTGAGGTAGTATTTCATTTGGATCGGTTTAAGTACGCGTAGTTGGCTTCCGCGATGATGTGCTTCAGGGCGACACCAGTCTCGATTGCCAGTCGCCGGCAGTCTTCGAACTCGGGGGCATAGTTCCCTTCGCCGGAAACTTTCACCTGGACTTTGCCATACCGCGTTTCGACTTCCACCCACGAGCGCTTCTGTACACGGCGTTCGGCCTCGTAGATGCGCAGGCCGAGCGTGGTGGTCTCGTTGAAGACGATCTGGACCAATGTCTCGCGATGCTCGGGCCGCGCGATCACACGCAGCAGATTCGCGGGGCGGTCCTTCTTCATGAGAAGCGGCTGCACAGAGACATCGAGCGCTCCCGCGCCCATCAGACGCTCGGTGGCATAGCCCAGGATCTGCGGATTGCTGTCGTCGATGTTCGCCTCGATGACCGCGACGTTCAGGGCCTCTTCGGCTTGGGTGCGCTCGCCGAGCGTCACCCGCAGGACGTTGGCGTGCTCCTTGAAATCGTGACCGCCGGCGCCGTATCCGGTGCGGACCAGCTTCATGCTCGGCATGACGCCGAACGACTCGGCGAGGCACGATACGACGGCGGCGCCCGTGGGAGTGGTCAATTCCAGTGCGGGTCCGCGCGAATACACCGGCGCGTTCTCCAATAGGCGCGCGGTCGCGGGAGCCGGCACGGGCAAGATGCCATGTTCGGTCTTTACGGTGCCGCTGCCGACATTGATGGGCGAGCAGAAGATCGCCGAGATGCCGAGCTGGTCGATGGCAACGCACGCGCCGACAATGTCTGCGATGGAATCGGCCGCGCCGACTTCGTGGAAATGCACGTGATCGATCGGCACCATGTGGACGGTAGCTTCGGCCTGCCCGAGGCGTTCGAAAACCGCGATGGCATCGTGCTGCGCCCGCTTGGACAACTCCGCGCGATTGATGATTTTGACGATGTGCGAGAGATGGCGGTGCGCCTGCTGATCGTGGACGTCAACGTGGTATTTGGTGGCAGCGATGCCGCAGCGCTTCACGCGCTCGAACGAGACGGTGGCGCCGACATCGAGCGAGGCGATCGCCGAGATTATGGCGTCGCGGTCGGCGCCGGCATCGGCCAGGGCACCCACGAGCATATCGCCGCTAATGCCCGAAAAGGCATCGAGGTAGCAGGTAAGAGGCACGTTCCTTTCATTGTAGGGTATGGTTGAAACTTCGTGGCGCAAAGACTCTTCTTTGCCGCGTCGACACTGATGTCGACGCTTTTGCGGGAAGCACTAATTTCGCCTTATGAGAAAGTCTTCGATATGGTGGTGTCTCCGCTTGCGCCTGGCGGTCCGCAGATCCCAAACAACGAGCTGTTGACGAGGCGATCGAGACACGCGCATCGGTATCCCATAAATATGGGAGAATCACTGCGAGTGAAGACAACCCTCGAAATCCCCGACCCGATCTTCCGTCGAGCCAAATCAGCGGCAGCTCAGAAAGGGATTCCATTAAGGGAGTTCGTAACGGAGGCGATCTCGGAAAAGTTGAGCGCAAGAACACGCCAAGAAAAACCGTGGATGAACAGTTTTGGGAAACTACGCAATCTACGCAGCGACATCGCACAAATCAACAAGGTAGTCCAGGAAGAATTCGGCGATATTGAACCTGAGGACTGGAAGTGATCCTCGATACCAACGGTTTGTCCGCAATGGCAGAAGGAGACGAAGACATCGAGGCCGTTTTGCAACAGGCATCCGAAATTGCCGTACCCGTTATCGTGCTGGGGGAGTTCGGATTCGGAATCCGGCATTCCCGTAACCGGGTTCGCTATGAGCGGTGGTTATCGGAGTTACTCGCAAACTGCAGGCTTCTGGTAGTCGATGAGCAGACCGCCAAAACGTGCGGCGAGATTCGGGCTGAACTGAAGCGCGATGGTCGGCCTATTCCGACGAATAACCTCTGGATCGCGGCGCTCACAAGGCAGCATGCCATGTCAGTGGTCAGCAGGGACCAACACTTCGACTGTGTCCGCGGCCTAAAGCGGGTCAGCTGGTAGAATCCCCCATGGCCGCGTATGCGCCAGCAGTGCATTCCTCACCTGTGCCGTAAAATAGAAATAGTGGTACCTACCCCCGAAATTCAGCCTCTCTTGCAATTTGATCCGCTGGTTGCCGACTGGTTTTCCGCGCGCTTTGCCGGCGTCACCGAGCCGCAATCGCTGGGATGGCCGCGGATCCGGGCGGGCGAAGACGTCCTGATCTCCGCGCCTACCGGCTCCGGGAAGACCCTGGCCGCATTTCTGCACGCCATCGACAGCCTGATTCGGCGCGCGCGACTCGGTGCCCTGCCCGACCATACCGAGATCGTGTACGTCTCGCCGCTCAAAGCCCTCAGCAACGACGTCCACAAAAATCTGGAGATTCCTCTCGCCGAAATCGCGGCGCTTGCCAAGGAGCGGGGCATTCCTCTGGCGCCGATACGCACTGCGCTCCGAACCGGCGACACACCGCAGTGGGAGCGCCAGCAAATGATCAAAGAGCGTCCCCACATCCTGGTGACGACGCCGGAATCGCTCTACATCCTACTGACTGCGGCCCGCCCGCGCGAGATGCTCACGCAGGTCGGCACCTTGATCGTCGATGAGATTCACGCCGTCGCCGACGACAAACGCGGCTCCCACCTTGCACTCACGCTGGCCCGGCTCGACCTGCTGGTGGAGCAGAACGGCAATCGGAAACCGCAGCGCATCGGGCTCTCGGCGACGGTCAAGCCGGTGGAAGAAGTCGCCGCCTTCCTCAGCGATCGGGCGCAGATTGTGAATGTCGGGCATCGCCGCGCCATGGACCTCGCCGTAGAGGTGCCGCGCGACGAATTGGGTCCCGTGGCCAGCAATGAGATGTGGGGCGAGATCTACGACCGGGTGGCGGAACTGATCCGCGAGAATCGCACCACGCTGGTCTTCGTCAACACACGCCGCCTCTCGGAGCGTGTAGCGCACCACCTCGCCGAGCGGTTGGGCGAGAACGCCGTGCTCCCGCATCATGGCAGCCTCTCGCGAGCGCTGCGTCTCGAATCGGAGCGGCGCCTCAAGAATGGCGAACTGCGCGCCGTCGTGGCCACCGCATCGCTCGAGCTCGGAATCGATATCGGCACAGTGGATCTGGTCTGCCAGATCGGCTCGCCACGATCGATCGCGGTGGCCTTGCAGCGGATCGGCCGCGCGGGACATTGGGTGGGAGCACTGCCGAAGGGACGCATCTTCGCCACCACGCGCGACGAGTTGATCGAGTCCGCCGCGCTGGTGCGTGCGATTCGCAAGGGCGAACTGGACCGCCTCGAGATACCGCATAACGCGCTCGACATTCTGGCACAGCAGATGGTAGCCGCCTGCGCCTCAGAGGAATTCGCAGTCGACGATCTGTACGCGCTGATGCGACGCGCCGAACCGTATCGCACGCTCGATCGCAAGGACTTCGACACAGTGCTGGGCGTGCTCGCCGAAGGTATTGCGACGGCACGTGGCCGCAGCGGGGCCTATCTACATCTCGATGCCGTGAACCAGCGAGTGAAAGGCAGGCGCAACGCCCGTCTGACCGCCATCACATCGGGAGGGGCGATCCCCGATACCGCTCAGTACCTCGTAGTCGCGGAGCCTGAGGGCACCACGGTCGGGACGCTCGACGAGGATTTCGCCATCGAAAGCATGGCGGGCGACGTATTCCTGCTGGGCACCACGTCGTGGAGGATCCGGCGCGTGGAATCGGGACGAGTGCGCGTGGAAGATGCCCACGGGGCCGCGCCGACGATTCCGTTCTGGAACGGGGAAGCGCCCGGTCGAACGCTGGAACTCTCGCACGAGATGGCGGAATTGCGCGAGGAGATCGCGAAAACAGGTGCGTGCCCCGCGGAGTGCGGCCTCGATACTCGCGGCGCCGAGCAGGCGGTGGAATATGTACTGGCGGGCCGCGCCGCTTTGGGCGTGATGCCCTCGGACAAGCGAGTGGTGGCGGAACGCTTCTTCGACGAGGGCGGCGGCATGCAATTGGTGCTGCATGCGCCTTTCGGAGCACGCATCAATCGCGCCTGGGGACTCGCGCTGCGCAAGCGCTTCTGCCGCTCGTTCAATTTCGAACTACAGGCGGCGGCCACCGACAACGGCATCGTCATCTCGCTGGGCGAGCAGCACTCGTTTCCGCTGGAGGTGGTGTTCGAGTTCCTGCGCGTCGCCACCGTCCAGGAGGTGTTGACGCAGGCCCTGTTAGCGGCGCCCATGTTCACGGCGCGATGGCGATGGAACGCCTCGCGCGCGTTGGCGATTCCGCGCTATAGCGGCGGGCGCAAGGTGCCGCCGCCGCTCCAGCGAATGCGCGCCGACGACCTGATGGCTGCCGTCTTTCCGGATCAGGCCGCCTGTCCCGAAAATCTCACGGGCGAAGTCCGCATTCCTGACCATCCGCTCGTCCGGGAGACGATCGACAATTGCCTCTACGAGGCGATGGACCTCAACGGGCTCAAGTCCTTACTGGAGGGCATTCACGAAGGCACGATCCAGACGGTGGCGATCGATACACCCGAGCCCTCGCCGTTCTCGCACGAGATTCTGAATGCCAATCCATACGCGTATCTCGATGATGCGCCGCTCGAGGAGCGACGGGCGCGCGCCGTGCAGATGCGCCGCACTCTGCCCTCGGACTATGCCGAAGGCGCCAGCGCCCTCGACCCGGAAGCCATCGCCACCGTGTCGTCAGAGGCATGGCCTCCGATGCGCGATCCCGATGAACTGCACGAAGCGCTCTGCGACCTAAGCCTGATGCCGCCTGACGCGGAGGTGTCTCTCCATTTCGCGGCGCTGGTGGAATCGCGGCGGGCTACCACGTACACCATCGAGGACCGTCCGTTCTGGGTGCCCGCGGAGCGCCTGGAAATTGTGCGGCGCGCTTTTCCCCAGGGCATTATGGATCCCGCGATCGAGCCGCCGCCGGGTGCGCGGACCGTGCCGGAAGCACCGGAGGCTTGCGCCGCGGAGATCCTGCGAGGGTGGTTTGAATGCTCGGGCCCGCTGCGTGCGTCGGATCTTTCGCTGAAACTGGCAATGCCGCGAGAGGTTGTCGACCAGGCCTTGGCGCAATTGGAAGCCGAGGGCCAGATCCTCCGCGGCAGCTTTACCCCGACCCCTAGCCCCCAATCCCCAACTCCCGAAGTGGAATGGTGCCACCGCCGCCTTCTCGCCCGAATTCATCGCCTCACCATCGGACGTCTGCGCCGCGAAATCGAGCCCGTTACCACGGCGGAGTTCATGGCGTTCCTGAATCGCTGGCAACATCTGAGTCCAGGCCACCAGTTGCACGGCGTGGATGGCACGCTGCAGATCATCAAGCAACTGCAGGGGTCGGAGTTTCCAGCCGCGGCATGGGAATCGGAGGTGCTGCCGCAGCGCATCGCGAAATATGAGCCCGACTATCTCGATCAGTTGTGCCTGTCGGGAGAAGTCAGTTGGGGGAGGTTGTCTCCCCATCCGGCATTCGAGCGCGAAGATGAGGAACACAAGGGCCGGCGCATTCGTCCGACCCGTGTCGCGCCACTGGCGATTTTTCTTCGCGAGGACTCGCCGTGGCTATTGGCCGGGCCGCAGCCTTCGCCCAAGGAGTCGCTCTCGCATCCGGCGCGCGAATTGCTCGCGGTACTGGAATCGCGCGGCGCCTGCTTCTTTGCGGATCTGACGCGCGCGACGGGCCGGTTGGCAAGCGAGGTGGAGGACGGACTGTGGGAGTTGGTCGCCGCGGGACTCGTCACGGCTGATGGATTTGAGAATCTGCGCGCCCTGCTCGATCCGAAACGCCGCGCCGGACAGGGCAAGGGACGCATGGCGCGTCCACGGCACGCACCGGGGCGTTGGGCGCTGTTGCGCCACACGGACGCGCCGACGGATGGTCATCGTGACGCCTTTGCGCATCAGTTGCTGCGGCGCTGGGGCGTGGTCTTCCGCGATATCGCGGTGAAGGAGCCGCTGGCGCCGGCATGGCGCGATCTGCTGGTGGTGTTACGGCGGATGGAGTCTCGCGGCGAGATACGCGGCGGCCGATTCGTAGCGGCGTATCTGGGCGAGCAGTTCGCGCTGCCGGAAGCGCTCGATCTGCTACGCGCGATTCGCCGCAGCGGGGAGACCGCCGCGGTGACTCCAGAGCTGCTCCCCGGATCAGCAGTCACTCCCCAAGTAGACGCTCACGCGTGACGTAATAGTCGAACAGCCGTGGCGCAAACACTCTGTTTGCCGCGTCGACACTCCTGTCGACGCTTTTTCGCACGTCCACCAGGTCTGAGATGCAGGGCGTTTTCAACGCTGCCTCTGAACTTCCCGAATCGTAGGCACCCCCTAGCGACGCTTATTCTCGCAGATCCTCCTGCCTACGGTAAAATAAAGCCTCTATGCCCTCCAGCCGCTACCGGTACGCAGCGGGTGCACTCCGGGTTCTAGCTTTCTCTACAGCACTGAACCTCGTCGCGCAGGCGCCTCAGCCATCTGCCAGAGTGCATCCTGACTTTGAGGGCGCATGGAGTTCCGCCACCGCCATTCCTCTGGAACGGCCCGCTCGCCTGAAGGACCAGCCGTTCTACACCCCCGAACAAGCGGCCCAATTGCAAAAGGCGCACGGTCCGGATGACGATCCGCTGAGCCGGTTGGAGGCCGGGTCGCTGATGCTGCCCAGCCTCCGGACGTCCATCATCACCGATCCTCCCAACGGCTTGCTTCCGAGCCTTACTCCCGCGGCGGCCGCGGCCAAGCGGGATCGGTTGGAGCGCCTCCACAATCCGACTACGGCGACAGACATGGGACTCCAGGATCGATGCCTGCTCTTTCCGACCTCCGTGCCGCCGATGATCCCCTATCGTTACAACAGCAACTATCAAATCGTCCAGACAGCGGATGCGGTCGTGGTGGAGTCGGAAATGATCCACGAAGCGAGAATTATCCGGCTCGATCGCCGTTCGCACCTGCCATCGAATATCAGGCAGTGGCTGGGCGATTCGCTGGGGCACTGGGAAGGCGCCACGCTCGTGGTGGACACCACCAACTTCAACGATGCCGGCGGCTTTTACGGGGACGCCGGTGGAATGTATGGCTGGGACCGCAACATGCACGTTGTGGAACGGTTCAGTTTGCTCGACGCCAATACCATTCTTTACCGCTTTGAAGTGGAGGATCCTACTGCCTACACGCGGCCCTGGAAGGGCGAACTCACCATGAGACGGGCGTCGAATCCGCCGTTTGAGTACGCCTGCCACGAGGGCAACATGGATTTACCCAACATCCTGAAACTGTCAGGGTCACAGCGCTAAACCCAGAGTGTGCTTTCGACTGCGTCGAAGACCCAGAACTGGAGACGCCGCGAAAAGCGTCGACAAAAGTGTCGACGCGGCAGACACGAGTGTCCGCGCCACAGCGCCCGCCCTCAGCCTTGCGGGGGCGTCGTCTGCCAGCGTCCCCGAGTGAAATCCGGGAACTTCATTGGCGCACTACCCGCCGCTACCGACTGCTCACTCAGAGGCCCCGGGGCGCTCCACGCGGCGGCATCGTAGACGTCGATATCGGGCGCCTTTCCTTCGCGAATCGCCTGCACCAGACGCCACGCCATCACAAAGTCCATGCCGCCGTGGCCGCCGAGTTTACGGGCCAACTCGCCAGTTTCCTTCCAAAACGGGTGCTCGTACTGCGCCTTGTAAGGATCCAGCGATCCGAACTCCTCCTTAGGAGATCCGTCCACGTAAATGCGCGGCGGGTAGTCGCGGAAAATGCCCTTCGTCCCGGCGATCAGGTTGATGCGGTCGTACGGCTGCGGGCTCGAAGTGTTGTGCTCCAGCGTAATCAGGCGACCCTTCACCGTGCGGATCAGGCTGGAGTTCAGGTCGCCACATTTGTAGACTTCCTTCTGTCGCGGATCGTTCGCCGGAATGTGCTCCTTCCGATAGGCCGCCAGTGACGCCGGGATCGAGCTCATCGAAACCAGGTAGTCGAAGCGGTCGCCGCGATTGATGTCCATGTAGTGCGCCACCGGACCGAGTCCGTGAGTCGGATAGAGATTGCCGTTGCGATCCAGGTGCTCGAAGCGGCGCCATTGCCCTTCGCCTTCATCCGAGAAGAGGATGCTGCGCAGATCGTGATTATAGGCGCAAGCGCCGTGCGTGATCTCACCGAATACGCCCGCGCGCACCATGTTCCACACCATCAGCTCGTTGTATCCGTAGCAGCAGTTCTCGAGCTGGATGCAGTGGCGCCCGGTGGCTTCGGAAGTGTTGACCAGGTCCCAGCACTCATCGAGCGTTCGCGCGGCGGGAACCTCCACGGCCACATGTTTCCCCTGCTTCATCGCGCTGATCGCCATCTGCGTGTGCCACTTCCAGGGAGTAGCCACCAGCACCATGTCGAGATCGTCGCGCTTCAGCAATTGCTCGAAGGCGTAGTTGCTCGAATGATACAGCGCCGGAGTATGGGATGCCTTCCCCGCCCTTTCGAGTTTGGCCTGCGCCTTGCGCACCTTATCTTCCACCACGTCGCAGAGCGCTGCCACCTGCACTTCCGGCATCGCCGAGAAGTTGTCGATCAGCGAATTGCCGCGGCCGCCTACGCCAATAAAGCCGAGCCGCACCGTATCTTTCTTCTCAAAGGGCTTACCCGACATGGTACGGCCCGATGAGGGATTCGCAGTCTGCTGCGGCGATGCTTTCGACAGCCCCAGACCCAGCGACGCTGCCGAAGCCAGCCGGAGCAGATCGCGGCGGGACGAGTTCTTCCGATCTTTCTCGTTTTCATTCATGGCACTAGCTCCAAAGCCGGCGAACCACTCCAATCAGAATGGTGCCGGTCACTACAAACACGGCAAACAGGCCGAGCGCATAACCCATCCGGCCGTACAGAAAGTTGCCCACGGTGAAAAGGGCCGACCAGATCATGATGCACCCTGCGAACCATCCAAGCAACGAGAGGGTGAAACTCTCCGCGCCCGGCTCCGTTTCCAGAGCGGCACCGGCGATTCCTGCCTTCGCCTGAATGGGCCCCCACCCCGGTCCAAAGGGGCGGACTTTCCGGTAAAACTCCACCAGGATCGCCGGGTCGTTCTGCGGCCCGAGGTAAGCGGTCGCAAGCCAGCAGACCGTGGTGACGCCCACCGTGATGAGCAGTTGCGCGGCCGTCGATGGGGCGGACTGGCTCTTGGTCAGCACCAGGAAGATCAGCGACATGAGAAACGAGCTCACCATCGCCACAATCTCGCACCACGCCGTGACCCGCCACCAGAACCAGCGCACCAGGTACAACAGCCCCGTCCCGGCGCCGATCTGCAGGATCACGTTGAAGCTGCCGGCCGCGGTATCGAGCGCGAAGACCATGGCCGAGGAGCAGACAAACAACAGGATAGTCGCCATTCTCCCTGCCGTCACGTAATGGTGTTCGGAGGCGCCGGGCTTCACGAAGCGGCGATAGAAGTCGTGGACCAGATAGGACGCTCCCCAGTTCAGGTGCGTGAGGATGGTGGAGGAGTTGGCAGCGATCAGACCGCCCAGCATCAGCCCCATCCAGCCGGCTGGAAGGAATCGCAGCATCGCAGGGAACGCGATGTCATGACCCACCAGCCTGGGGTCCAGATGCGGGAATGCCTTCTGAATATCGGAGAGTTCGGGGTAGACGATGAGGGATGCGAGTCCGGTGAGGATCCACGGCCAGGGGCGCAGCACATAGTGCGCGACGTTGAAGAACAGCGTGCCGCCAAGCGCGTCCTTTTCCGATTTCGATGCCAGCATGCGTTGCGCGATGTAGCTGCCGCCGCCGGGCTCCGCGCCCGGATACCACGTGGCCCACCACTGGACGGCGATCGGGATAATGAAGACAGCCACTGCGACATCCCAGGTGTTATGGAAGTCGGGGAGCATGTCGAGATAGTGGATGCCCTTCGGTCCGTGCAGTTGGGACAGCTTATCGACGAGGCCGCTGAGTCCGCCTACCTGCGGGAGCGTGACCGCGAAGTATGCCGCTGCAATCACCGCGGACATCTTGATGAAGAACTGGACCATGTCGATCACGAGCACACCCCAGAGTCCGGAATGCGCCGCGAAGGCGACATTCAAAAGCCCAACGGCCAGGAGCGTTTGCCACCGCTCGAATCCGAAAAGCACGGCAGCGATCTTACAAGCGGCCAGATTCACCGTCGCCATGATCACGCAGTTGAAGAGCAATCCGAGATAGACCGATCGGAAGCCGCGCACTGCACCTGCCGCTTTGCCGGAGTAGCGCAGTTCGTAGAACTCCAGGTCGGTAAGCACTCCCGAACGGCGCCACAGTCGTGCATAGAAAAAGACCGTGGCCACGCCGGTGAGTGTGAAGGCCCACCATCGCCAGTTACCCGCTACGCCCTCGGTGCGAACGATGTTGGCCACCAGATTCGGCGTATCGCTGGAAAAAGTGGTGGCCACCATGGAGAGTCCGGCCAGCCACCAGGGCACCGAACGCCCCGAGGCGAAGAATTCAGCAGTACTCTTGCCGGAGCGCTTCCCGAAAAACAATGCGGGAGCGAAACACAGGGCCACCGAGACCAAGGCGATGATCCAGTCAATCGTGTGGAGTTGCATGTACCTCCTCGTACAGAACGCCCGGTCCGGGGTCCGCATCAATCAAGTGGCGATCCTCCTGAAACTCGGGGCGACCGCGATAATACCGCTCGATCAGACGATGGCGCAGCGCGGGCAAGTCGCGCTTGGGTGCGAAGATCACGGCATATCCGCCGAATCCCGCGCCGGTCAAACGCGCACCGGCCGCGCCCGATGCCATGCCGGCGTCCACCAGTTGATCGAGCGCCGGACAACTGACTTTGAGGCGATCGCGTAAGCTGGTGTGCGATTCCAGCAGCAGACGGCCGAAGGCAGCGGCATCGTGGCGCTCCATTGCGGCGACGGCCGCGCACACGCGCTGCGCTTCGCTGGTGACGTGCAGGAAGCTGTCGCGCTCCTCTTCGGTGGGAAGTGCGTCCCCACTCGCACCGGCCTCGATTGCGGCGCGGTATGAGGCGAATCCGAGCCGATGAAGAGCGGCGCTGCCTGCAATTCGCCGGGCGTTGTAGGCATCGCGCGCCGAGCCCGATTTCTCCGCCGTGGCCAGGCTATGCGCGACGAGAAATCCCCAATCGGGAGGAACCGGAATGGCGCGCACGCCGAGCGGATCGAACTCGATCAGCGACGCGCACCCCGGCTGCGAAGCCAGCACCGCCGCGTGGTCCATACCCCCGCCACGAGTGCCGACGAACTGTTCGCCGTCGGGGAGAACGGCCATCAACTCCTCGAACGTGCAGCTCTGTTGGTTGGCACGCAGCAGCGCCAGCGTGAACGCAACCAGCAACGCGGTGGAAGAAGAGAGCCCGGCTGCGGCTGGAAGGTCGGATTGAATTTCGGCATCGATGCCACGTCCCGCATGCCTGAGCTTGCCCGCACATTGCGCCGCCGCACGCAAGTAATTCTCCCAATCGCCGCGCGCCGCAGGGAGCAACTCAGGGGTCCATTCGAACTCGCGTCGACCGTAATCGCCGCTCACCGCTCGAATCACGCCATCATCGCGCACGCGGTACGAGACGCGCACATACCGCCGTATCGCAATCGGGAGCACGGGAAGCCCATGGTAGTCGATGTGCTCGCCGATCAGATTGACCCGTCCAGGAACCGAGACCACTCCGACACAATACCATCCTGCTGCCGATCGAGGGACAATAGCTGCAATGGCACTCCGGAATCTCTTTCTCCTGGCGATGACGATTGGCATGGCCTTCGCCCAGACTCCCTCACCGGCCCTCCTGGTGCTGAATAAGGAGGGCACGCTCGCGATCGTCGATCCGTCAACACGCAAAGTCGTATGGCAGACGAATACCGGCGAACAGCCTCATGAGGTAACGCTATCCACTGACGGGATGCTGGCCTTTACGTCGAATTATGGCGGCGGCACTCCGGGGAACTCCATTTCCATGATCAACATGGATACCCAAAAAGAACAGCGCCGCATCGACCTCGGACCCCTGCGCCGACCGCACGGGCTGGCGTTCGCCGAGGGGAAGCTCTACTTCACGGCCGAGACCAACAAGCTGATCGGGAGATACGATCCGGCGACCAACCAGATCGACTGGCTGCTCGGCACGGGACAGAATACGACGCATATGGTGATGGTGAGTCCGGATGGCGCGCAGATGTTCACCTCGAACATCGGGTCGGACAGCATCACCATGATCGAACGGACCGGGGCACAGAATTATAACGAGACGGTGATCCCGGTGGGCAAAGGTCCGGAAGGCTTCGACATGTCGCCGGACGGAAAACAGATCTGGTCGGCCAATTCCCGTGACGGGAGCGTCTCCATGATCGATATTTTCCGGAAGAGCGTGGTGCATACGTTTAACGTGCAGACGAAGCGGTCGAATCGCTTGAAGTTCACGGCGGATGGGCGGCTGGTGCTGATTTCGGACCTCGACGCGGGCGACCTGGTGGTGCTCGAGCACTCCACGCGCAAGGAATTGAAGCGCATGAAACTGGGGCGCCAGCCGGCGGGAATTCTGATCGAGCCCGATAGCTCGCGTGCCTACGTCGCAGTGACGGGAGATGATAATGTCGCGGTGATCGACCTGAAGGTGCTCGACTTGGTTGGCAGGATTCAGACGGGCAAGGGTCCAGATGGGATGGCGTGGCGCAAATGAAGGGAACGGTTTTAGCTTCGTTGCTGTGGAGTTCCTTACTGCTGGCGCAGAATGGACCTACCTTCGCGGTCGCGTCCGTCAAGGCGAATCCGCATCTGTTGGGACGGGATGCGATCACGCAGCTTGCCTTCAAGGAGGCGGGTGTGAGCGGCAAGAATCTCACGCTGAAACGGCTGATTACCGAGGCCTACGATGTTCAGCCATTTCAGGTCACGGGCGGTCCCAAGTGGCTCGACAATGACGAATACGATATCGACGCGCGAGCCGATGGACCGGCATCGAAAGAGCAGCTCCGCTTGATGTTGCGTGCATTGTTGAAGGAACGCTTCGGACTGGCGATGCACAATGAGACGAAAGAGCTCGGCCTGTATGAGCTGACGGTGGACAAGGGCGGATTGAAGATCCAGCCGCCGGGTGCGGGCCGCCGGTTTCATGGCGAGATGCGGCAATTCGCCAATCTGCTTTCGGTGCAACTCAGCATTATCGTATCGGACGATCCCACCAAGCCTGGCATGGCGAGTGGAGCACCGGTTCCAGTAGTGGATAAGACTGGTCTTTCAGGGACTTACGACTTTTCGATTGAGATGCGTCCGGAGCCGGGCAGCGACATGTTCGTACTCTGGCAGAGGGTCTTGCAGGATCAACTGGGACTGAAACTGGAGCGTCGAAAAGGCCCCGTGACGGTCTACCTTGTAGACACCGCCTCGAGAATTCCCACAGAAAACTAGAAGATCTGGGGACAGGCTACGCAACTCCCGAATTTTCCACCATCTTTACAATTCGGGAATTGCGTAGCCTGTCCCCAGAATTCCTACCGGGCCGCCACGGGAGCCGGCATATTATCTTTCGCAAATCGCGGGATCATCTGATCCAGATTCGCGACATACCATAGCGCCGATGCCAAAACCACTGCGTCGCCCTTTACATCCTCCGGCACGATCCGCTCGTAGGTGTCGAGATTCGTGTGATGCGTCACCGAATTGTACTCGATCGGATCCTGAGAGAATCCAATGCCCGCCAATCCTGCATTATTAAAGGAAGTGCTGTCCGTACCGCCCGTGGCACGGCTCGTCGTGGCCGACGCTCCGAAAACTCCCAAATCGGCGAACGGATCCAGTGCACGCCGCAGAACCGCCGCCGCTTCCGGAGGCCCGAAGACGCTCGCGCCCCGCACCCTCCCCGTCCCGGTATCCACATTAAAGTAGCAATCGAGTTTCGCGAACTCCGGCTTGGGATCTTCGAACGTGCCGAAGTGCTGCTTTACATACGCCAACGATCCGAGCAGTCCTTCTTCTTCGCCCGACCAGAGTGCCACTCGAATGGTACGTCGCGGCTTCAGTCCTAGCGACTGAATAATGCGCGCGGCCTCCATCATGATCGCCGACCCGATGCCGTTATCGGTCGCACCGGTTGCCGAGTGCCACGAGTCGAGGTGTCCGCCGAGCATCACGATCTCGTCAGCCTTATCGGTTCCCGGAATCTCCCCTACCACGTTGTACGACGTCTTACCCTCCGGATATTCATGGTTAACGATGTTGAACTCCGTTTTGACGTCTTCCCCATCGGCCAAAAGCCGCTCGATGCGGCCGTAGTCGTCGTTGCGGAGCATTACCTCGGCAATGGTCTTCGTGGAATCGTACCCGCGATGCTGGGCGACGCGGATGATTCCGTGGTCCATGGCGCTATCGCTGAGGCGAACCAAAGCTCCGTTTGCAAGCAGCCAGGCGTCCACCGCTTCCGCTACTTGCGTCGCGTTCATCCGGTTAGGATCCTGATTGCCGCCGCGGCCCCGGCCGCCGCCACCACCAAAACCGCCGCGTCCTGCATTCGGATTGTTCGGATCGTACGACTGTTTCACCTGATCGTCGGGGCGCCGCAAGGCAGGCGGATTGAAGTTTACCGCCACAACCGCCGCTTTTCCCAGCATCACGACCTTCCCGTTGATCTTCGCCTTGTTGGCTTCCATCCACTGATTCAGCTCATCTTTCGTGGGACCAAGGCGTTGCGGACCACCGAAACCGCCACCTCCGCCACGTGCTCCCCCGCCTCCGCGACGTCCCGCGGGCGCCGCGTTCGCATCGGTGGCAGGAGCCGGCGGCATCGGTCCTTGTGGCAATTCGAGCTGGACTACCGAACCGGTGACGGTGCCCTTCGTCGAAGGCGTCCACGCAACTACTTCAAATTTAAGGTTCTGGCGTACCGGCGAAACGATGAACCCGCTGGCTCGTTCGTTCAGCCAGCCGTTGCGGGCGAAATCCCAGGCTTCGCGGTGCGCATTCTTCATACCCCACTCGGTGAACTGCTTCATGACCCAATCCACCGCAGCTTCGTGGTTAGGTGTACCGGTCATCCGCGGGCCATAGCGGTCGGCCAACATATGGATGGTGTGCATGAGCTGTGAATGCTCCGCTTCTTCTTTGCGGATTTTGGCGTTGGCGCCGTCGTCGATACCTTGGGCAAATACCAGGCAGGATAGGGCGAGTGCCCCCAGCAACTTTCTCATTGAGTCAGCATAACCCAGTTAACCGAAATGTCGGCAAAATGCAACAATCCAGTAAATCAGACCTGTAGAACTTTTTTACAACTTCGGAGGTAAAGCTGTAACCACGCTCAAATCCCCGTCGTCCTTAGAAGTGAGCCAAGTAAAACGGATCAGCAACAGCGTGTTTCCGCGGCGTTTTCTTGAAAACGCGATCTGAATTGGCCGAAATTTTAAAAATAACGTTCCCAGGAGAACACAAAAGCCATGAAGAAACTCTTTGTCGTCGGTGTGCTTGCTCTTTCCAGCATCTGCGTTCTGAGCGCCAAAACGTACGAGATCACCCTCACAGCCAATACCAAGGCCGGCAGCGTCCAACTGAAGCCTGGTCAATACACCTTGAAGATCCAGGGTAACAATGCCATCTTCACCGAAGTTAACAGCGCCAAGAGCTTCACGACCCCGGTCAAGGTAGAATCGACCGACAAGAAGTTCGATGACACGAAAGTGCAGTCCTCCAAGGACGGCAACGTCGACAAGATCGAAGAGATCGATCTGGGCGGCTCCAAAACCAAGCTCGGCTTCTAATTTTCTTCCGATTTCGCGGTGGGGTATGCTTTAGCGTGCCCCACCGAATCGTATTTTTCCTCCTGTTTCTTCAGGCCACTTTCCTCGCAGGCGCTGTTGACCCTACCACTTTAGATAACAAGGTCCTAATCGGCTATCAGGGCTGGTTTACCTGCCCCGAAGACGGTTCTGCCCGGTGGACTCACTGGTCACACGGAACTCCTGCACCCGATACCCTCACCGTCGAACTCTTCCCCGATCTTCAAGAACTTGGCCCCGACGAACGATGCCCGGTCCCCGGTATGACCATCGCGGGCAAACCTGCATATTTGTTCTCATCGCGCAATCCAAAAACCGTCGCCCGCCACTTCGCATGGATGCGGCAGTATGGACTCGACGGCGTCCTGGTGCAGCGATTCGTCGGTCTCATTCCCACAATGGAAGCCGATGGAGATGTCGTCCTGAAGAACGTCATGGCTGCCGCCCAGGAGAGTGGCCGCACCTTCGCGATCGAGTACGACATCTCCGGCGCGGACCCTGCAACTTTCGCCCAGACCATCCAGAACGACTGGCAGCACCTCGTACACAAGCTACATGTGACCTCTCATCCGCGCTATCAGCACCACAATGGAAAACCCCTGCTATCGGTTTGGGGAATCGGGCTCAACGATGGCAACAACCATCCGCCTGCCGATCCGCAAACCGCCCGCGAGCTGATCGAATGGTTCCAATCGAAGGCTCCTGTCGAGTGCCGCGTGACTTACATGGGTGGAGTTTCCTCGCACTGGGCCACGCTCAACGGTGACTCGCGCACTGACCCCGCCTGGGCGGAAGTCTACGCCAGCATGGACGTCGTGCAACCCTGGAACGTGGGGCGCTATCGCATGGACTCCGTGGATCGATGGAAGCAGGAGGTCTTGGCTTCGGACGTAAAACTCGCGGCCGACCATCATCAACTCTATATGCCCGTGATCTTTCCCGGATTCTCGTGGAGCAACCTGAAGCCCGGCGCCGCCCCCAACCAGATTCCTCGCCTCCGCGGCGAATTTTTCTGGCGTCAGGCGTACAACGCCAAGATGGCAGGTGCCAAGGTCCTGAAGATTGCCATGTTCGATGAGGTAGACGAGGGCACTGCGATATTCAAGGTGGTATCCCATCGCGATCAGGCTCCCGAGCAGGGCTATTGGCTCACACTGGATGCCGACGGCGCAGATTTGCCCAGCGACTGGTACTTACACCTCGCAGGCGAAATCACGAAAATGTTCCACGGCGAAATCGCGCCCGATCCCAAGCTGCCTAAGTAGACGTGGCGCCGACACTCGTGTCGGGCGTCTCGACACTCGTCGAGACTTTTAAGGAGAACCACCCAGTCTGCCTGAGCCCACGTGATTCATGACCCAGGACGCAAGAGTCCCAGCTTGATCCGCCATTTGCGCGAGAATCCACTGGCCTTCCAACGCTTCGCCTCATTGAGAAGATCGCGCCCAGCTTTGCGACTCTCTTCATCCAGTCGCATAAAGACCGCCGAACGCGCGGAGATGCCCGCCGCCGCCAACAGTTCCAGGGCGATGTGCCGGTCCCGCACATTGCCCGCCAGATCGCGCAGATCGGCCAGTTCGCGGCGAATCTTACGCCCCGCCCCATCCGGATAGAACTGCGAAAATGTGCTCAGACAGCGGCTGAACCGCCGAATTGCTACCCGCAGATCGTGCACCGACTCGGCATCTCCCGACAGGGCCGCCCGATTGACCTGAAAGGCAAACCGCCGCAGCAGAACTGCCGTCTGTGTGCGCACATACTCCCGCATATCATTCTCGCGCCTTCGCCACAAAGACCGGGCGGTTGTACACCTGGCGGAAGGCTTCACCCGTTCGCTCTGCAGCCCACTGCTCCAAGTCGATGTCGCCCTCCGATTGCACTTGCACCAAAACCTCGCCGTCCATCAGACGGCACGCGACGCTCTGGATCCGTTGCGCGTGCCCGCGCACCAGATTATCGGCCAGCCGCAGGATCGGAATCAACATCACGATCAAGCGCTTTTCGTCCGCCCCCAGTGAATGATATGCATTATGTACCGGGCTGGGGAGTGCCTTGCGGTGATACCGGCAAAGCGTCGCGATCAACATTCGCTCGCGTTCCGTGAACCCCGGCATGTCCGAGTTGGCTACAACATAATAGGAGTGCTTGTGGTGGCCTACACTCGAGACGAAGTGTCCCACGTCGTGCAGGAAAGAGGCCGCCTCCAGTAACTTTCCGCTCGCAGGCGGCAACTGGTGAAGCGGTTGCAGCGCCGCAAAAAGCAGGGCGGAGATGTGGGCCACCTTTCGCCCGTCCTCCAACGGGACGCCATACCGCCGGCACATCCGTTCCACTTCCGCCCGCTGATCGCGGCTGAGCCGGGAAAGCTCGGCACCCACATTGCGCGCCGCCAAATCCGCAATGATGCCGTCCCGAACACCAGCCCGCGAGTAGTGGATTGCCGGCAATCGAAACTCCCGCAGAAACTCGAGCAAGACCGCCACTCCTGGCACGATAATCTCTGCACGGCGCGGACCAATCCCGGTGATGCGTCGTCGGCCCACCAGGTTCATCTCGGCGATGCGCTCGTACAACTTGCGCACCTGAGTAGTGGCAACCCGGCGCTGATCGATATCCTCCCGTTGCGGCCGCGGCACCCGGGCCACCGCGCGCACGATCGCAGCCGCCGTGGCGGAGGTGGCAATCACGCGATCCCAACCGGTGCGCCCGAGGCGCTGCAACACATCGACCAGTTTTTCCTGGATGTATTCCTGCATCTGATGCAGCTGGCGTGGCGCCGGAGGGTCGTCGGGCAGAAAAATCTCGCGTAAGCGGATCGCGCCAAGGGGCTTCGAGAACGCCTCTCGCAAGCGCCCGCCCTCGCTGGCCATGATTTCCGCGCTCCCCCCGCCGATGTCGATCATCAACGTCCGCTTGCCGGGAGCGGGCCAAGTCGAGTCCACACCCAAATGGATGAGCCGCGCCTCTTCCCTGCCCGAGATGATCTCCACCGGCGTACCCGCTGCTTCCGCGGCCCGCGCCAGAAACTCCGCCTGGTTGCTGGTGTCGCGAATCGCGCTGGTGGCCACCGCGCGGATGCCCACCACTGAGAGCTTGCGATACAGCGCTGCCATCCGGGTAAGCACGGCGCACGTCGTTTTCAGCGCCTCTTCGCTGACGGCGCCGCTGCGAAAAACACTCTCGCCAAGGCGTGTAACTTCGCGGTCGGAAGCCAGGATCCGGACGGGCTGCCCGGGCACCCACTCCGCTGCCTCCATCCGAATAGAATTGCTACCGATATCGATCGCGGCGTAACGGGGCACGCTTTTTATGCTATCAGGCTTACCCGAAGCTGCTGATGCCATTGAATTTACAAAGGGGTGCGCGACATAAAAGTGGTGAACCGCCGTAACCCGATTTTAGTCGCGGGCGTTTTCGAGTACGTTCGGCATGCTTGTGGATCGAGCATTGGGAACTGCGCCGGCGATGACCGGTGGGAGTGCATGTCGCTGTTCCC
>DATGIL010000056.1:0-209679 GCA_035295745.1 Bryobacteraceae bacterium
TTCTGCCGTGCGCTGACCACGTGCCTTCCTGAACACGATCTCACCGGACTGCTGACCCTCATCCTCCGCGGCCAGCGCACGGGTGTGCCCCGGCATGCGGACCGCCGCTAGTTTCGGCGTCAAAACCGGCGGAATCGCTGCCCTTTTAAGCCGGTGTCAACAGTGTGTGGTCGCCGAAATGTTCCAGGCCTCGTCCAGGTCGGCATAGCTACCGTGGTGGAGCCCGTTGAGAGCGTAAAGCATCAGGCTCCGCTTCGCAGGCACGGTTCCCACCATTTGCAAGATGGAGTCAATCTCTGAACTGTCGATGATCTCGTCCTTCTCATTACCGATGCTCCAGCCGACCACATTGCGATCGGTCACGTGCGAGCCGATCTGCTGTCGCAGGACGTCATCGAGCTGAATCACGGTTTGCGGATCGAACGGGTCGGGGTGAGACACGAGATTGGTAACAGCGTAGAATCCCATCGGAACCTCGGACCGTCCGCCCATTTTTGAGATTTGATGGGATTGACTTGTCCTTCGCGAATTCCTAATTCATTCATCAGGCCCTGGATGAGCAGTGGCGTCCTGGTCCACGCAGCCTTGCTCTTCGTGGACCATTCCGTTGCGATCCGGACCTTTCCAAGTGCGCCCAGGTTTATAAACAGGGCAGGATAGATAGAAGTCCGTAGCAAAAGGTGTCGGTCGCGGCCGCACGATCCCATCGCGTAGTTTCCAAAAACTGGAATGCTGGCCAGGTCTTTGCAGAGATCCCCATCTTGGTCAGGCAGGTTTAGCGCGCATCTCGGACCAAACTGCGGAGCGCCTGCTCAAGCGGGGCTCTCCCGTCGAGATAGGGCTGCCAGTCGCGCTCGAATGCGGATAACTCCGCCGGTGCCAGCTGGTTGTACTTGTATGCATAAGGCAAGTATTCGACATCGCCGGACTTTCTGAGTTCCTGCTGGGCGACGCGACCGGTAGTGAACATGATCATCTCGTGCGATAGATTCTCCGGCACCCGCAGGTTCTGGCGGGCGCTTTCGGCTTCGATCATGTTCTGAATCCGGTCTTCAATCCCTTCAGCATGGCAGGCTTCGTGAAACAGCAGTTCGAGCGGTGCATCACCGGTGTTGCGGTGGCTGCCTGCGCTGGCCTGCACATGGGCGGCGAAGCCGGATGGTCCGTTGTGAGTGATTGCCGAGCTGTTCCCGGTCTCTCCGACCACGTCGACGAGAATCGGGTCGGCGGGCCACTTCACGCCATAGACCTCGCTGATCCGCAGAGCCATCGCGGACTCATGCGGCGCGAGGAGCGCTGTCGCCGAGGCGATCCATGCTTCGTTATCGCGTTGACGGGCCGGCCACATGCGTGTGCGGTAGATCGGCGCGGCGGCGTTCAGCGCAATCCGGGTGTCCGCGACGATCAGCGGATCGAGCCTCTCCGGAAGCTGGGGCAGATCGCCGTTCATCGCGAGTGTATTGCTGATGGTCCGCATCAGGTCATCGAATAGGAGATCGCGTTTCGCAAGGCCAATATAGGGTTCGAGCGCCTGATTCCAGATCTGCCGGTCTGATTCGCTCAACGTTGCGGTGTCGAGCCCCGGTTGCGCTTTGACATTCTTTCGATACACTTCGCCGCGCAGGAACTCATGCAGGTTAAGCCAGAAGTTGTCCTTGAACGTGAACAATTCCCGGCGTTCCTGTGCGGGTGCGCTGATGGTCGGGAGAAGTAGTACCGCCGTCAGCGTGAGAACCGGGTGCCGCATCGCGTAAACTTCTTGAAGTTAGACGATGGCGTGGGCGAAACGTTGGCAGGAATTTACGACGACGGAGTCAGGGGGCAATCTGCGGTTGCAAGCAGGCCGTACTATTTAATAGGGCCAAACAGCAGCCCTATTGTGCACGGGCCACGGAATGTTCGCTTACCCCCGGAGACTATCAGCGTGTCGACCGTTTTACAGGCCGACGGCTCGAGGAGAAAATCAGGCGGAAATATCGGTCTTAGTGCGGGCGGAATGTCTTCCCCGTCTCCAGCAGAGTCTTCAATCGCGAAAGAATGCGCGGCCATCCGTCGGCGTTCCGGGCATAGGCCGAATCGCCGTCCGCCAAGTCATCGTTCGTCAGCACGACCTTCACCGCCTCGGTCTCCGGAGTCAGCTCCACCTTCACTCTCGACTTGACGGCCCCGTCACCCATGCCGAACCTGTACTCCAAGAGCCGGGTGCCTCAACCCGGAGGATTTCCCCGGTCACATAGCGCGACGGCTTCCCATCCTTATCTGGACCCGACCAGGTCATCGCACCGCCCGGCTTTAGACCCACTTCAAACGCCGCGCGCCCATGAAGATCTTCTGATTCGCCTCCTTCGGAAACGAAACCATCCCAGACCTTCTCGACGGGCGCGGCAATATAGTAGGTAAAAATCAGAGGTGTCTTCGCCATATTAATCCCCCAAGCTCAGCGCAGATCGCCGGCGCCTGTCCCAGACTCTAGCAGATTGGCCATTCGAAAGCACCAGATCGTAACGCTAGCGGGATGTCGCGGAATGTAAAATTGGCGAAGGGGACGTGCAGTCACCAGTCTGCGGCGGTGCGGGGAGGCGAAGCGCCTTTCGCGTTAGGAAGGTGGTCCCTGGATTTGGAAAAATACAGCGTGGGGGCAGTGGCCTGAATCCGCAATCGGTGAACGGCGAGAGGGAAAATGAGGGAGTCAATGTCAATTTCGTGATTTCAGCCGAGACGAAGCTGCTCGGGCCCGTGCTCGATGCGAAAGGCCCACCGATGTAGCAGGCGTGCCGTGGGTTTGAGTCGCGTCAAAGCCTCCGAGGGAGGCGGACCGCACAGCACTAAGATGATATTTACGACAAATAGAATCCGTGCCAATCGTGAAGACCAAAGCGAACAGCGAATATACCCAAAGGATTAATCGGGTCATCGACTATCTTCGCCAGAATCTGAATCGCCAGGTAAAACTGGATGAGCTGGCTAGAGTGGCCTGCCTCTCGGAATTTCATTTCCATCGGATCTTTGGTGCGGTTTCAGGCGAGACCGTAAATGCGTTTACGAACCGCCTTCGTCTTGAAAAGGCCGCTCGTCTACTTCGTTATTCCGAGCGAAGAGTGACCGATATAGCTCTGGATTGCGGTTTTTCATCATCGGCCACTTTTTCGCGCGCATTCCGATCTGGCTACGACACTTCGCCACGTCAGTTTCGAAAAAGCGGCGAGATTAGAAACAGCAAGATTTGCAAAGAACTTTTCTCAGGAAAAGGGTATCTTCTTCCCATGAGCGCGGCAGAAAAGAGAGCTGCGTTTCCCGTGAGGTTGATCGACGTTCCCGAAAGGCAGGTCGCCTATATTCGGGTTATGAATGCCTTCGAAATGGACAGGGTGCTTGCCGCTCTGAAGACGATGATCGAATGGGCCAAATCCCAGAATATTTTCTCCGAAGCAATTCTTTTCGGAATGTCTGTGGACGATCCACACGTGACCCCAAAGCATCTTTATCGATATGAGGTCTGTCTTGCGTCGTCTCGTCCCTTTGAGTGCATGAAGGGAATTTCGAAATTGCAAATGCCAGCCATGCGCTATGCCGCCACAACGGTGTCCGGCGATATCCGAAAGGTGGCGACGGCGACGGACTACCTTTTCAGAGGCTGGCTGATACATAGTGACTACGAGCCCGAGCATGCGCCCGGACTCGAGATTTTCTTGGACAAAGAAAACGCAACCGACTGGTCGCATGTTGAATTGGACCTATGCATACCGGTTCGGAAGATGGCAGAGAGGACATGGCAATGATGAGGACGATTCCACCTGCGGCTGTCCGAAGACTGTACTTTGTGATCCCGCTTATGTTTCTCTCGGTCCCGGCGTTTGCCGAATCGCCTTCGTCGAAAATATTGTATGTCGGCGCGATCTCGATCAATCCATGCCAGGATGCGAAAATTCTTGCCGACTGGTATTCCAGGCTTGGACTCGAGACCAAGGAATACCAGGGGGGATATTACGGCAAACTTGACACGGCCGCCGGCCTGTTTGCGTTTGGCATCCACCCTAAGAAGGCGGATGCTCCGAAGAAATGTTCAGCGAATGTTTCTGTCGTGTTTCGCGTCGAAAATTACGAAGGGAGCGTGTTGGCGGCGAAAAGCAAGGGACTCTTACCCGATTCGACCGAAAAAGATCCAGACCAAGGCCAGTTTGCTCACTTTCGCGATCCAGACGGCAACGAAGTGACTATTTGGGGAGGGGGGAGGTGAACATCATTATTGGCATCGGCGGAGCGTTCTTGTTCTCAAACAATCCCAAGCAGTTGGCGGAGTGGTATCGCGACAACCTCGGCATCGACTACGACGAGAGCCCAGACTGCAGTTCATTCTATGCAGCCTTTGAATACCGGGATTCCACGGATGCCTCCGTCAAGAGAACGACAGCATGGGCCATCTTGCATTCCAAAAACGATATTAACGGCAAGCCGCGCACGGGCCAGATCAATTACCGCGTGAAGAGCATGACGGAAACTCTCTCTCATCTTCAGTCGAAGGGCGTGGCGATTGATAAGACTGAAGACTGCGAATATGGGAAGTTTGCATGGGTGATGGACCCGGATGGCAACAAGATCGAACTTTGGGAAGAGCCACCCGAGCCGATCTAAACTTCAAACTGCCCGGCCCCGGCCGTCATGGCGCTCAACGGCGTGCCGTAAACTAAGACCAGAACTTCTATCTGATCACTATACGGCGCCTGGCGGACGAAGGGCACGAACGGCTAGAATGCTCAAACGAATCGCCAAGGCCAACGCACTGCTAACCTGATTTTCGGCAAGTGAGCGAGCATAACACGGCGATCCGGACAGAGGTGAGTCTCCCGGAGCATATCCTGGTGTTCAAAACGATTCACTGATTCACTTGGGTTTGATGGCCCTGTGGGCAGTTGAGGGCCCTCCGTTTCGGACGGCCGAGCATGTTCTGAAACAAGAGATTACTTTGTTTTGCCGGGGACTGGCGGTGAAAACATGATCGTTAAACGTTTTGTGGTGCTTCTCATTGCGAGCGGGCTGGCGCGCATATTCGCCCAGGACGTTTCGCCCAATCCGGGCCTCTTGACACGGCGCTACCAAGAAGGCGAGCGGTTGACGTACAAGATGAAAGCCACCAATAATAACTGGCACTATGACCTTCGAGCGACGGGCCTAGTGAGGAGGGATTCTACGGGAAAATACCTGGAAGAATACGCCTGGTCCAGTCTGATCTCCAACGGTGCTGCGGTTATTCTTCCGCCAGCAAGCATAAGTTTTCGCCAGATGCTTTCGCTTGATCCCGACAAGCCCCCTTCAATACCCGATCTAAGCGTAGTCCACCCCATGCTAGTCGGTCCAATAACGGATCTGCTCACTTTCTACGCCGATTTGTGGTTGGCAACGAAAGTAGGAAAGCTGACTCGTGCCGGAGACCACTTTTACCAGAAGGTCGGGGTGCCCGCTTCGTGGGCAGACGGCGACAATGTGGTGCTCGGCGAGGACTCGATCGATTTTGATATCACGCTTACCAGCATCGACGAATCCGCCAAGATAGCGACGCTCTTGGTGCAGCATGTACCGCCCGAGCAGCCACAAGTGAGGCTTCCCGCGACGTGGATGCGCGACCCCGTCGCCGACACACCGAATAACTGGGTTCAGGTGACCAGGAAGGACGGCAGGCTTGTGGCGGCTGTTGGCAAGGAAACCTTCGACGTTCGAATGGAAGTCAGCATTGTCGACGGAAAGATCTTGTCCGGCACCATCGAGAATCCTGTACGAGCAAAGGAACGCACCTGCCAAGATGCAGCTCTTACGAAATGCGGTGATTCTCGGCCGCTTCAAATTCTGCGGAACATCGAGATCTCACGAGATCGTTAAATGACAGTGCCGTGAGCGCTCACCCCGGGCGCAGCGGTTCCTCCCGACACCCGCAAGATAGATCTCCGCTGACGGCGTAGTGTTGCGGATCTGGTGATTCAACCGTAGAGATCCGTCAATGCTATGGCGTCACTCGACGTCCGCGCGGCGCATAATGTGCAGCGGCAAGGGAGCGGATTGTTCGTAATTTGCTACTTTGGACTGCTGGAGGGCGGGATGACCCCTTTGGACCGCATATAAACCACGAGGTTCCCGTAGTGTTCTAAGTTGTGCGAAGCGTTGAACCATAGAATCCCGAGTTTGTTTCGCTCCTGGCCAAAGGACTCCACGATCTCGTTGGCGTTGGCATCAGTAAGCGCGCCATACGCCCGGCTGCAGTAAGCGAAGGCGCCGTGTAGCGCGGACGTTAGATCTGGCTTCGTATTCTTGGTCTTCTCGATGTCCTTCGAGGGGTTGTCTTCTTTCAGAACGGAGGAGCAGAACAGATAGTTGGCATCGGCGATGTGCCCAATGATCTGACCGAAGGAACGCACGGCGGGATCGGGCTTGAATGCATACTCCGCTTCCGGCATTTTCGCCGCAGCGCCCTCAATCCAATCGGTTACCTGTTGCTGAACCATCTTTGGATAGCCGCTCGCCGTTTTCAAGTCGGGCGTCTGCGCAACGGCGGCGCAGGCCAGTATTATCAGCGCACCCCATGGCTTCATTCCTCAAAACTAACATAACCATGCGGTGTTCGAGCTGATCGACGGCGTGTTCTTGGAAGATTGGGTGCCGTCAATTGTAAAATGACATGTTTGACCGGAAATGTTTTGCGTCCACGCTCGGTGGCCCGTCTCACGGGTCTTGTAAAGATCTCCCCGAACACGGGGGCGACGACGGCTTTGTACGCTGCGTGAGGGGATGAGTCGACCTGGCGATGGTCGGCTACCTCCGTACCTAAAGCAAACATCCACGGCCTTTCATTGGGTCGTCAGCACGAGCCGTATCGACCACAAAGTCAGTAAATATCGACGGGCTTCAAAAAACAGGAGGTTAAAGGATTACCACCGGCTGGTTTCGGAAGGATCGCCCGAACGATATTATCGAGGATGCGCTGCCGCTGCTCGGCGCCGGTCTCCTCTTTGTCGACGGCAATGCGTCGGAACAAACCTGGCTGAAGGAGAAGAAGGCACTTTCCAAAGTAGATCCATACGGCGGCATCACGGGTACCCTGGACCAGTGCCAAGACAAACGGCTACTATAATTTTGTTCTTCACGGCAATCGCTGGTTTCTGACCTCGCCGCTGGGGAATCCATTATTCTACCTGGGTGTCACCTCAATGGACGCCTTATTCGACGCCAGTCAAGCCATCTGACACGAGAGGGCAGTTCTTCGATTCGCTCCCCCCTGCCAATACGCTCTTTAGTTCGGCCGACACTGGTTCGAACGTGAGACTGTCTGGCCTGAGCCGGAAAAGGCCCGTGGCGGATGGCGTCGACTCTCCGGCGCCGCACCACAGCGTGCCCCTCCTGTCTTCGTACAGCACCAGGGGCGTCCGCACCTGCTCCCCGTCTTTTAGAGTTGAGCAGCGAAAATGGCTGTCTGCGGCTGCCGCTGGATCGAAGCGGCACACCCCGCCCGTGGTCCCGACCCAATAGCTTCCGCTCCTGGTCTCGATAAAGCTCGTGATCGTGTTAGTGGGCAGGACCTGCGCCGTGTAGTAGTTCTTAAACTGATAACCGTCGAAACGCGACAGCCCTTCCGCCGTACAGAACCACAGAAAGCCGTGGGAATCCTGGAAGGCGCACAGCACGTTATCGCGTGCCAGACCGTCCGCTGTCGTGTAGGTCCTGACGGCGAGCCGTTTCGCACTGAGAGGTCGACCCGCAATCGCGGCAGCCACCAGCAACACAACAATGTACTTCACAGGAAATTCATTCTAACCGAAAGGGATCGAAGAACAGGGAGGGCGGGAAGATCGCGCTTTTTCTCGGGCCGCGTGATGCGGTCAATCATGCGGGTACGTGCTACCAGTCGAGTGAACCCCAAAACTGAGACAGCGAGTTAAGGAACAAATACATTGAATGGAGTGAGGAAATGGATTTTGCCCCGAGCTGTTTCAGTCGCGGCCTGAAAATCGCCGCCATGCGCGCCCTGGATGCCGGCAACCCCTTCGTGACTTCTTGCAGAAAGCCATAACATATCGAGCCACCAGCATCGATATACACTATCTCATTGCGCCTGCTCACCTGGAACATCCAGCACGGTGGCGGTTCCCGAATTGCCCGGATTGTTGAGGAAATCTCGGCGTACGATCCTGACGTGGTTGCAGTTACGGAGTTTCGTCAGCGACCGGGTATTGGGTTACGCGCTGATCTGAGGGATCGCGGCCTTGTTTACGTCGCAACCACAAGTCCCGCCGACAACCAGAACGGCATTGCGGTCTTCTCGCGCACACCGCTCCAATGCGCTCGCCGATGCCCGGCACCATCCGGCACTCGTGCGCGTTGGCTGGATGCCGACCTACCAGACTACGGCTTTGGGATCGGCGTTGTGCACATCATGGCCGCGGGTTCCAGCAAAAATCATCCCACCAACCTCGAAAAGGTCCGCTTCTGGAACGCCGTGCTGCGGACTGCCACGGCCCGGCTGAATGAGCCGTTCCTGTTCGTCGGCGACTGGAACACGGGCGCACACCATCGGGACGAAGCTGGGAAGACGTATGTCTGCGCCGAGCACTTCTGTCGGCTTTCCGAATTGGGCTGGACAGACATGTGGCGGCAACACAATCCAGGCGAAACAGAATGGACGTGGTATTCGAGGCTGAAAGGCGGTGTGCGCGGAAATGGTTTCCGACTGGATCACTGCTTTGCAACGCCCTCGCTGATGCCGCACATCACATCCTGTCGCTACTCCCATAGGGAACGCGACGCCCGGGTCTCGGATCACTCGATGATGATCGTTGAGGTCGCTTTCGGGGGCTGATCCGATCACAACGGGAACGATGTAACGACGTTGAAGGCGTGACCGGATCACGCGTCGATCGGCGCGTCGCTCGCCCCGTCTGGTCGTAGATGTCCACCCTGGCGGACCGACCGCAACGTGGGCCAACTGTGCGCGAACGACGCGGCAACGTCAGCCGCGGGCACGTTTCCGGGTAGGTTTGGGGGATCGATTCCGGCCGGCTTTCGGCTTTCTGGCGCTAGCGAGATCGTCCAGCAGCAAAATCGTCCGTTCCAAGGCAGCCTGCTGGAGCTTCAGCCCGTCGCGCGAGTTTCTGGATCTCAAAAATGCGGTGAGCGGAATGATCGCGTCCCAGCCCTGGTGGCGCGGCGGCTGCCTTCAGCGGTCCACCGGCTTCCAGCCCTTCGAACAACTCCGAAAGCGTCACGCCGAAGACATTCGAGATTTTCAGGAGGTTCCCGAAGCTAATATTTTTCTCGCCGCGCTCGATCTGGCCGACGTACGTCCGGTGAAAGCCAGTGACGTGGGCGAACTCCTCTTGCAACCATGTCTTGGCGGAAGGAAGCCCTTGAATTCGTTTGCCGAGCCGCACCAGTAGGTCATTCACCAACCAAGAGTCTGGAATTCGTTCCAAAGTGCGCCACAGGCGCTAAATCGCACTGACTATAGATATCTAACGACAACGTTTCCTTGTGGCTACGCCAAGGCGAAGATAAAGAGCTATTCAACGCAGTTTGATGAGAGTTCAAATTCCAATTCGAGTCGGACATCGAACCCGGATCTTATCTCTAAGGCTGGCTTCCAGGCCTGACGACCCCGAGAAGGAGACATAGTGGGGATCAGATTGACGCTTATGCTGGCTCTCGCGACAACTTGGGTTCCGAAAGTCAACGCCCAATGCTACAAGTTCTCCAGCGGCTCGGCTGCCAGTGTGACGCTGAATCTGACCCATCTGCCACCCCCGACTCTGGCCTCGACTGGAATCTATCAATACACGTCAAGTTCGGGACTCGTCGGAACCGCAAGTGTGACTGTGGGGCAAACGACTTACACTCCCAGTTCCGCGATACCGATTTCAATCATCGTGACGGTTAGCTCCGGGGTCGTCACGAACTTCTCCGTGATCGACGTAACCGTGGGCTTTGAGAGCACCGCCAACACGATAGTCGCGGCGTCCGTCTCCACTGGCCTAACGGGCAATCTTTTTCCGAACGGGGTCTTGCCCGCAAACCTGACGACATCCTCGTTGGAAAACCCCGTGATGGCAATCGATATCAGCTCGACGCAGACAACCTATACGCCCACTTCTATCGGATCGTGCTCGGCTGGCTCCTCGCCACCACCACCGCCCGCACTGCCCCCCACTAGCGCACCGGTGATCGGCTCAATCGCGCCTGGTTCGCCGACCGCAAGCAATAGTAGCCAGACGTTGCAAGTGCTTGGTAGTGGCTTCGAAGCTGGCTTTGCCGTTAACCTGATCTTGCCAAACAATGGCGGTTCTGCGGGCGTCAATAGCACTCAGATTCATTCTGTCACTTCAACCTCATTTCAGCTCGTCGTCACACTGGTTCTTCCGGGCACCTACGGAATTCGCGTAACCAACCCGGACGGGGGACAATCGAACACCTTCAGCGTTGCCGTCATGCCTGGAAGTTCGCCGCCCGCCCAGCACTCGCAACCGACCATCACTGGGGTCACTCCGACAACCATAGTCGCCAGTTCCTCCAGTCAGGGCATCACGGCGCTCGGCAACAACTTCCAGAACGGTCTGACCGTGACGCTGTCTTTGCCGAATGGCAAGGGCCCCAGTCAGTTGAGCGCCAGTCAGGTCGTGGTGTTCAACTCTACAGCTGTCGGAATCTCAGCAGTCTTCAGCGAAGGTGGCACTGTAGGCCTCCAAGTGACGAATCCGGACGGAGGGCAATCGAGCGTCTTCAACTTAAATGTAACGCCGGGGACCAGGGCCCCCACGATTGATGTCGGGCGAGGAGCGCTGAATTCGGCCAGTTTCACGCCGGGCGTCGTAACGCCAGGTTCCCTGATGTCTATATTCGGGAAAAATTTCGCTTCCACGAGTGCGGTTGCGAACACGATTCCCCTTCCCCTCTCTCTCGGGGGCGTAACCGTCACACTAAACGGAATCCGTGCGGCCATTTCGGGCATATATCACGACCCTGTAAACGGTGACCAGATCAATGCTCAGGCACCTTGGGAACTCGCAAACGCCTTGCCCGCTATCGCGGAAGTTGTCGTGACACGCGATGGCACGACTTCCAATTCCCAAATCGTCGCCATAGCCAATGCCTCTCCGGGGGTCTTTGCTATCACGTTAAACCGAGGAGCAGTAGTGGGATCGGGTGTTGGCCAAGCTATCGCATACAGCAACGCCGATGGTGCCCTTGCCGCACCTGTTGGATCGGTCAACGGTCTTGCTTCACATCCCGCGAAAGTCGGCGACCCGTCGACTTTGGTCATTCTCACGACCGGCCTTGGAAGCGTCGATGCAGCGGTCGCGGATGGCGATGTGCCACAGGCGAGTATATCGAAGACCATTCGCACTCCAACAGTAACCATCGGCGACGTCCCAGCCCAAGTGGTCTTCTCGGGCTTGGTGGGGCGCGATTCCAATGGAAAGCCTCTCGGCTACGTGGGTGTGTACCAGATCAACGTCATCGTCTCGCCAGGGACTCCAGTTGGAGACGCTGTCCAGCTCAAGGTTTCTTTGGATGGGGTGACGACGACAGCGGCTGTATCAGTCGCCATTGGATCGTGATCCCTCGGCCCCATAGAACCAAATGACGTTTGCGCCGAATTCGATGCGTTGAGGTGATGAACTTGCTGTCAAGATGTTCGAAGAACAAGATGCTGGCTCTGCATGGCCGGTGGATGTTGCTGCTCGTTACCCTTGTCTCCTGCTGTCGTGCGGTAGATCCGGTCCTTCCATCGCCCAGGGTGTATGTCAACAACATTGGCGGGTTCGGATCGTATCTGGCGGCCGCCTTTCGTGTGAAGGGAGTTCCAATCACAGTCGTCATGGACCGCAGGCAGGCCGACTTCGAAATTGTTGGAGCGTCTGAAAGCAAGAATCCAAACTGGGCAGAAGTGATCTTCTTGAAACATGCGCGCTCCAACGAGGCGGCGACCATCAGTCTGATCAACCTCAGAACGACCGAAGTGATCTATGCATACGCCTACAACATGGGCCAAGCCTACAACGGCAAGCAGAGCGCTGCGGAATCCTGCGCGAAGCATCTTCGTTCCGCCATCTTGAAGCGCGAGGTAGATTTCAGCCGGGCAGGCGGAGCATTGACGGCCACCGATAACGACCGCCCCGCCGGGGAGACGACCACTGTGCCACCCTCTGAACCGAGTGCCGCGGGACCCCTGAAACCAGAGGAACTGCTCATGTCGATAAAGGTGGACTCGTCACCCCAGGATGCGTTCGTTCAAGTGGACGGCTATCCCGCTGGGCGCACCCCCATGGACGTCAAGCTGTCGAAAGGCGACTACACACTTAACGTGAGCAAGCCTGGATTTCAAACGTGGTCCCAGAAGATCACCGTTGAACCCGGCAGGACGCAAAGTCTCGGGATCACGCTTGCAGCCACACAGCAGGCCGCTGCGCAGAAGTAGTTGGAGCCTCAAGTGTTCTGCCAAACGATGCGGTGCCCAAAACGTGGGTATGGCCCGATGCTGTAGTGACTCCGGGTCTCCACTGCCTTGGCCGGCACCTAAGACTGAAGCTTATCAGTGTCTTAACTTTTGTCTCACCTGAGGGGGCAAGCGCACTGCGTCCTTGCCCGCTTCTTCAAATGCGTCATGGAGTCTTTGGCGCCACTATTCGCGATTCATCCCGCACCAGTTTATTCCAATCGTCACCGAGGAACTACTGCGGGCAATCCGCGAAGTGCACGCTGGCCGTCGGTATATCCCGGCGATTGTAGCGAAGACACTGGCCGAGAGCCTTCCGCGCCCGGAGTTGACCCGACGCGAAATCGAAGTCTTGCGGTTAATTCGTTTCAGGACCGCGGAACAAAGAGATCGCAGTTCAGTTGAGTATCGGGTGACGGATCAGCCCGATTACCGTATTGCCCTCGACCTGATCTCGCTAACCCAGATGGGACAGCACTGATGCCGAATTCGGTGCCGTCAACCGTGTCGAGTCGCGTCTCAGTTTCGTCTTAACGCCGAAAAGATGAGTCTTTGCGCCACGTTCGCTTGTGATATCTTTGACCCCATGCAACGCCGGCTCTCCATCATCCTGCTGGCCGTCTGCCTGGCAGGCGCCCTTTCCGCGGAGACCATCAAAACTCCCGGCCTCGACAAACAGGTCGAAATCCTGCGCGACCGCTGGGGCGTTCCCCACATCTACGCGTCCACCATGCATGACCTCTTCTTCGCGCAAGGGTATATCACCGCCAAGGATCGCCTGTTCCAACTCGACCTCTGGCGCCGCGTCGGCACCGGCAAGCTCGCCGAGGTCCTTGGGCCTTCCGTGATCGAACGCGACCGCCTGGCGCGCTCCGTGAACTTCCGTGGCGACTGGAATGCCGAGTGGGCCGCGTACGGTCCCGACGCAAAGGTTATCGTCACTGCCTTCGTCGAGGGCATCAACGCCTACATCAAAAGCCTGGGAGGCAAGCTCCCGCCCGAGTTTCAAGCTGCCGGTTACGCACCCGGAATGTGGGCTCCCGAGGATTGCCTCAGCCGCGTAGCCGGCCTCACCATGACCGGCAACGTCACTCGCGAAGTTACGCACGCGCAGGAGATCCAACGTCTCGGCCTCGATCGGGCGATGGAGGCGACGCGCCTCGAGCCCGCCGTGAAGCTGGAAGTTCCCACCGGACTCGATCTTTCCTCGATTACGAACGACATCCTCGGTGCGTATCGTCAGGCGGTCGGGGCCGTTCGCCTCACCACCGAGCAAGGCAGCAACAACTGGGTCGTCGACGGCACCATGACGGCGACGGGCCGCCCGATGCTGGCCAACGATCCGCACCGCCCGGTGCAACTGCCGTCGCTGCGCAAGACGGTCCACCTCGTCGGTCCGGGCTGGAACGCGATCGGATCGGGCGAACCGGGGCTGCCGGGCATTGCGCTGGGCCACAACGAGAATGTCGCATTCGGATTCACGATAGTTGGCATCGATCAGCAGGATCTGTACGTAGAGTCCGTCAATCCTGAGAATCCCGACGAGTACCGCTATCGCGGTGCGTGGAAGAAGTTCGACATCGAGCGGCAGAAGCTCAGGGTCAAGGGGCAGGGCGAACAGACCATCATGCTGCGCTACACGGTCCACGGCCCGGTGCTGCACGAAGACGTCGCCCACCATCACGCTTTCGCCCTGCGTTGGGTCGGCAGCGAGCCCGGGACTGCGGGATACATGGCTGGCATCGCGTTGGCGCGAGCCCAGGATTGGAAGACCTTCCGCGAGGCTATGTCGCGCTATCGCGTGCCGAGCGAGAACCTGGTGTATGCCGATACCAAAGGCAATATCGGATGGCAGGTGGGCGGGCTCACGCCGATTCGCGAAGGCTGGAATGGCCTGCTGCCCGTGCCCGGAGAAGACGGCCGATACGAATGGAAGGGATATCGGAGGTCCGATGAATTGCCGTTCGAATTCAATCCGGCGCGGCACTACATCGCCACGGCCAACAACAACATACTTCCGAAGGATTATTCGATTCCGTTGGGCTACGACGGATGGGCGCTGCCATTCCGCGTGTCGCGAATTCGCCAGATGCTCGACGCCGGCAGAAAGTTCGATATCGAAGATTTCGTACGCATGCAGCAGGATGTGACCTCGCTTCCCGCCCAGCGGTTTCAGGCGGTCCTCAAGCAATGGCATCCCGATCCCGGCAGCCGTGCCGCAAAAGTAGTGGGCGAATTACTGGCTTGGGACGCGGCAATCACGGTGGAATCGCGGCCCGCGTTGATTTACGAAGTCTGGCTTTCGAAGCTGCCCGCAGCGATGTCGGGATCGGCATCGCGCGGCGACCTGGAGTCGATGCTGCACACTCTCGAGTCGGCGCCGAATCTACAGGCGCTGCAGAAATCGCTGGACGCCACGTTGGAGCAACTCGACCGCCAGTTCGGCACGGATCCCTCGGCCTGGCAATGGGGCAAGCTGCATACCTTGACGCTCGCTCACCCCCTTGGAAAGCGCGAGTATCAGCTCGGGCCGGTGGCGCGCCCTGGCGATTCCAATACTGTCAATGCCACTAGTGGTGGAAACTTCCGGCAGACGAGTGGTGCGTCGTGGAGAGAGATTCTGGATGTCGGGGATTGGGATCGGTCGGTGATGACCAATGTGCCTGGGGAGTCGGGAGATCCCGCCAGCAAGCATTACGGCGATCTGCTCGACGATTGGGCCAAAGGCCGCTACCACCCGCTGCCGTTTTCGCGCAAGGCAGTGGAAGCGGCCATGGAAGAACGCATCGTGCTACAGCCGTAACTTCTTTCCCGCAGCCGCTTATTGTGCCGGCGCGGCGGGCGGAGGCGCGGTTTTCGGCATGGGGTCGCCGCGATGGCAGGTGTAGCAGGTCACGTGCTCTTTGCCGTCCGGGAACTTGGCATTGATCTCCTGGGCCATGACAATCATCTTGCGGGCGATCTCCTTCTTGGGATTGTCATCGCTATCGAACTGCCCCTGCACATGGCAGAAATCGCAGCGCACACCGCCAAGAGCAACGGTATAGGTGCGCATCAACTGCCCTAATTCCGGGCCTTGCACTTTCAAGACCTTCAAATTCTTCGGTGGACCCCCGCGGCCCCCGCCGCCTTTCTTTGGGGCGTCCTGCGGGGTTTGGGCAAACAACGGGATCAAAACCAGCAACGGCAAGAGTAAACGCATCTCAAGATCATACATCGCGGGCACTCGTGCGTGCACCTCGAATCCGGTTGCGCCCGAATCCAGTGGCACCCGAAGCCAGTTGCAACCTGCCTGCCTTCGCGCCATGATATGCGAGTGCCATTCACGCGACGCCAACTGCTGGCGGGATCTTTGGGCCTTACCGCGTGGTCCGAAATCGCCGCCGCTCAACAACACGCTCACACCGCAGTCCAAGCTGCGATACCTCCCAAGCTGCAGTCCTTCGATGCCGAATCGGCCGCGGAGATCGACGCGATCGTTGCGCAGATTTTGCCGTCCGGTGACGGACCGGGCGCACGTGAGGCAGGCGTCATATACTTCATCGATCGCGCGCTGGCGACGTTTGATGCCGATAAGAAAGAGGCCTACCAGAAGGGGATGGCAGAGTTCCAGGAGATGCGGCGCAAACTGTTCCCCGCTTCTTCCAGCGTTGTGGCACTGTCTAACGATCAACAGATTGAACTGATCCGCGCCCTCGAGAAATCGGAATTCTTCGAAGTGCTGCGCACGCACACGATGCTCGGCTTCCTCGGCAACCCGAGCTATGGTGGCAACCGCAATCAGGTGGGGTGGCGGCACATCGGATTTGAAAACCGCATGGCCTTCGAAGCTCCGTTCGGTTATTACGATGCCGAAGCGCGCAAAGGAACGCTGGAATGAGCGGCCCTTCCTTCAAGCCGAATTTCACGGTCGATTTCCTGGTGATCGGAGCTGGCGCGGCAGGCGGCGTGATGGCCAAGGAACTGTCCAGCGCCGGATTCAGCGTAGTGGTGCTGGAGCAGGGGCCCTATCTGCGTGAGAAAGACTTCACGCACGACGAGATCAAGTACAGCTTCCAGTTGGCCATGACCAACAATCAGAAGCTCCAGCCGGTGACTTTCCGCAAGAACGAATCCGAAGTCGCCAAGCCCTTCCAGGCGATCATGTACGGACGCCAGGTGGGCGGCGGCAGCGTGCATTTCACGGGGAACTACTGGCGTTTTCACGAAAGCGACTTCCACGAGCGCAGCGTGTACGGCGAGATTCCAGGCACCAGTTTCGACGATTGGCCGATCTCGTATGCCGACCTGGAGCCTCACTACGCCAAGGCCGAAGTGGAATTGGGAATCTCCGGGCAGGCCGGGGCCAATCCTTTCGAAGCGCCGCGTTCGGGTCCGTATCCGCTGCCTCCGATGCCCGTCAAGTCGTCGGGTGTGTTGTTCGAACGCGCCGCGCGAAAGCTTGGCCTGCACCCATTCCCGGCGCCCGTGGCGATTCTCTCGCAGCCGTATCGTGGACGTGGCGCCTGCGTGCAATGCGGCTTCTGCGAGATGTTCGGATGTGAAGTGCGCGCCAAGTCAAGCACCCTGGCCACGGTGATTCCCGTAGCGGAAAAGACGGGACGCTGCGAGATCCGCCCCAACTCGTACGTGCGCAAAATCGAGATCGATAGCCAGGGCCGCGCCAGCGGCGCTGTGTACTTCGACGCGCGGAGGCGCGAGGTGAGGCAGCGCGCCCGGAATGTGGTGGTCTGCGCCAATGGCGTGGAAACGCCGCGGCTGCTGCTCATGTCGAAGTCCGCGCGCTTTCCCGAGGGCCTCGCGAATTCCAGCGGTCTGGTCGGCAAGAATCTGATGTGGGACAACGGCGCGCTGTCGATGGGATTGTTCGAGCATCCCCTGAACGAATACAAAGGCATCCAGGTCACTCGCCTGATTCACGACTACTATCGCGCCGACCCCAAACGCGGATTCTACGGCGGAGCCGGCATCGACGCGCGTTTCGATTACTATCCTGCGGCGTTCGCTCTCTCCGGACTGCCACCCGACGCTCCCAAGTGGGGTGCGGAGTATAAGAAGCTGCTGGCGACTTACTTCACCCGGACCATGTCGCTGCTGGCACACTCGACTTCACTGCCGATGGAGCGCAACTCTGTCAGCCTCGATCCCGATGTGAAGGACGCGTGGGGACTGCCGGCCTCCCGAGTGACCTTCGAAGCGCATCCCGATGATGTGGCGACGATGAAGTGGCTCATTGACCGCGAACTCGAGATTCTGGACGCCGCCGGGGCGAAGAAGACATGGACCGCGCCGATGGAAGTGGAAGCGTTCCCGTCGGTGCATCTGATGGGGACGTGCCGTATGGGCAACGATCCTCGCCGCTCGGTAGTCGACCGCAACAGCCGTACGCACGACGTGGCGAATCTGTATTTGGTGGACGGCAGTAATTTCGTGACTTCGGCAAGGCAACAGCCCACAGCGACTATCCAAGCCCTGGCCTACCGCGCCGCCTCCCAAATCATCGCAGCGCGTTAGACGTGGCGCGAACACTCCTGTTCGCCGCGTCGAGACTCATCTCGACGACTTTGCGGAGTGACTGCTAATCTCGGGCGCCACGAGATAATTTCGAATTGAAGCACTGATGAAGAGTCTTGCGTACGGCACATCTCGTGAACGTCCACAACGTCTCGACAGGAGTCTCGAGACGGCAAACACGAGTGTTTGGGCCACGTCTCCGCACCAGGATTTCCGTGCATAGGATCGGTGACCTACCCGGATCGCCGCGTCGGCGTCAGGTAGTCGGTCTACTTTTCCCAAACGCGTCCCGCCGACGAATCAGGAACCAGATCGGCACCGCCATGATGACCGTTCCCATCAACATCATCGCGCTCGTTCCCGTGAAGTCAGGCGGAGTCGGCGTGCGGAAGTACGCCGGCATCGACTGCATCAGCACCTGCATCCGGCCCGCAAAGCCCGGTGCCACTGCCGAAACCACCGAATTCGCAATCATTACCGCAAAGTACGCGATTGAGCCGACCCGCGCCGTCTCCTGCCACTGCAGCAGCCCGCTTCCCAAATAGATCTGGATGGCCGTATACAAGGTGTAAACCGCGATCGCCACTCCGCCCGTGAAGACTACGCCGCAGAACATTCCCGGCGCTCGCAGAATTGCCGCCAGCGCGGTACCTAAAGCCGAAACCAACAGGTACCATCCAATGATGCTGACACTCAGAGGACGGCCGCCTGCCTCAGGCGGCGTCGCGAAATACTGCCGCGTGGCGCTCGAGTTGAAGAGCAGCAGCCACCAGGCCCCAATCACCGTCATCGATCCGTAAACCGCCGCGATCCCGAGGCGGATGTTCTGCATCATCTGCGGCGAAGCATTGGGCGTCTCCGGCAGGTGCACGAACAGGATCATCACCAGCGCGGAGCCGCCCATGCCCACCAGCAGACAGGCAAACACGATCATGGAGATTCGCGCCCACCCCCGGCGCCGCAGAATTCCGATGGCCGAGGCGATGCCCCACGCGGTGAATCCGAGAAACATCGCCGCCATCACCAAAAGCACCAGCCTGAGCGGAATTGGCGATGGGGGCGGCTCCGCCGCAGACGGACGGAGGACAGCGAAGATCATCGAGGCAGCGAAGAGCAACGTGGCCAGGCTGCCCAGGATCGCGAGAACGGCGCTCACGCGAATTCCGATCCATCTCTCCATGGCTGCCAGTGTAGCTGGAAGCAACTTCGGGGTCCAACCCGTCTCGCGCGATAATCGGACGAATGCTTCTGGGTCTCGCAATCGTTCCGATCGTCATCTGGCTCGGCCTCCTGCTCGCGCGCGGCGGTTTCTGGCGCATGCCGTATTCGGAACCGAAGGGCACTCTGCCAGCGCCATCGCCTCGCGTGGTCGCTGTGATTCCAGCGCGCAACGAGGAAGCTGTGATCGGACGTGCCATTCAGTCGCTGGTGGCGCAGGAGTATCCGAGCCAATTGGAAATCGTGGTTGTGGACGACGGCAGCACCGACGGAACCGCTGCCGCCGCACAGCGCGCGGCTCCCGCCGGACTGCTGACCATCATGCGCGCCGCTCCCCTCCCGCCGGGTTGGACGGGCAAGGTCTGGGCACTCGCGGAGGGCATCCACAAGGCGCAGGAAATGCAGCCTGACTACTTTCTCCTCACGGATGCCGACATCGTGCATCCTCGCGACAATCTCGCCTCCCTCGTTGTGCGTGCCGAGTCCGGCGGTTACGACCTGGTCTCCTACATGGCCACCCTCCATTGCCGCTCCTTCGCGGAGCGGGCGCTCATTCCGGCTTTCGTGCTCTTCTTCTTCATGCTCTATCCGCCGGCGTGGGTGCGCAGCAAACGGCGCACCACCGCCGGAGCGGCCGGAGGCTGCATGCTGATCCGCCGATCGCGGCTCGAGCGGATCGGCGGCGTCGCAGCCATCGCGAACGACCTCATCGACGATTGCGCCCTGGCTCGTGAGGTGAAACAGGGCGGCGGGCGCGTCTGGCTTGGCCTCAGTCCCGAGACCCGCAGCATCCGCGAATATGCCGGCTTCGGCGAGATCGGCAATATGATCTCGCGCAGCGCCTTTACGCAGCTTCGCCACTCCTCGCTTCTGCTCGCGGGTACGATCCTGGCCATGACGATCACGTATTTTGTGCCGCCCGTATTGACGATCTACGCGGCTTGCAACGGTCCGTCTTATCTCACGGCGCTGGGAGGATTCGGGTGGCTGATGATGTTGGTCGCCTGTTTCCCGGTACTGCGCTATTACCGGGTTTCGCCGTTCTGGGCTTTGCTGCTTCCCCTGATCGCAGCCTTCTATCTGGGCGCCACGGTGGATTCCGCCGTGGCTCACTGGCGTGGACGAGGCGGCTTGTGGAAGGGACGTACTGTGACGAGCTGAATCGCTCTCCGCCCGGCTTCGGCTGCCGCTCGCGCTCGATCGCCAGAAGCGCTATCCTGCCGACAGGTATGTTCGAGAAATATAACGAAACCGCCCGCCGATCGGTGTTCATGGCCCGTTATGAAGCCAGTCAGGCCGGAAGCGGGTATATCGAAACCGAACATCTTCTCCTGGGCATCCTGCGCATGGACAAAGACCTTGCCGTCCGTCTGCGCCTGGACGGCCAAACCGATTCCATTCGCAAGCAGGTCGAGGAGCGTCATGCTGGTCAGGAGCGAGTCGCCACAAGCGTGGACATGCCCCTGAGCCATGTCGCCAGGCGGGTGCTCGAAAAGGCCGGAGCGGAGGCCGAGCGCCGCATGCAAAAGCATATCGGCAGCGAACATCTGTTGCTGGGCATCTACCTCGAGGAGGAGTCTCTCGGCGCCCGGATCTTGCGGGCCACGCACGTGACGCGGGAGGAACTCGACGCCGCGGTGGATGGCTCACCGTCGCGCAAAGCTCCGCCGGATGCGGCTTCATTGCTGGCAGCGATCGAATCCCGAGTTGCGTCAGCAGGGCCCGAACCGAAAGCGGAACTTCTCCGCAATCTTTCCCAGGCTGCCAGGAACGGGGAACTCGGCGCTCTCATCGGGAGGGAACGCGAGGTTTCGCGCATCCTCCAGATTCTGGGGCGCCGCAAACGTAACAATCCGCTTCTGGTCGGCGAGCCCGGCGTGGCAAAGACGGCGATCCTCGATGGCGTGGCGGAGAAGATTGCGGGAGACGCCCCGTCCCACCTGCAGGAGCGGCCGATCTTCAGCATCGATGCCAGCGCGCTGATCGCTCCCGGCCGCCGCCGGTCTGCCGACGTTCCCGAGCGCATCATGGCGGAGCTTGGCGCCCGCCCGATTGGCATCCTATTCGTGGACGGACTTCTCGATTTGGCCCACTCCGGAGCAAGCGCCGTGGAGGCAGCTCACGTGCTCGATCGCCTCTTCCGCCATGGCATCCAATGCGTCGCCACTGGAACGCCCGCGGGACTCCGGCGAGCCTTCGAGGATGATGGCGTCCTGGTTCGCCAGTTTGAAGTGGTGGAGATATTGCCGCCTACCGAAGAGGAGACGGTAGCGATCCTGAAAGGAATCAAGGAGCGTTACGAGACGTTTCATCAGGTGACCTTTGGCGAAGGTGTGATCGAAGCGGCCGTCTTTGCGTCCGGGCGCTTTTTACCGCTTCGCCATCTGCCCGAGCGAGCTCTCGACCTCCTCGACGATGCCGGCGCACGCGCCAGAGTGCGGCGCCACACGCCGCCGTCTGAAGAACTGGAGCTTCGCAAGAAGCTGCAGCGCCTTGACTTGGAAGCAGCCCTTACCAAACACGACTTCGCGAAGGCTAACGAGATCGCGGCACAGGAGAGGACGATTCGGGAAAAGCTCAGCAAGCTCGAGCCGCCTAAGACCGCACCCGAGGCAACGCCCATCACAGCCGGCGACTTGGAGGAAGCCATCGCCGAGCGAGTTGGCCTCGATGTCGCCGCAGTCCGCCAGATTCTCGAGCAGAAGAAGGGCAAGGAGGGTCAGACCTTAGCGCGCAAGCTGGCGGCCATCATGCCCGCGGATCAGCAGTCCTGGCTGCCTTTCCTGGCGTCCCACCTGGCCGCCTGTTCGCCGGAAGCCGCGGAAACTCTCGCGCAGGCAATTCGCGACGCCAAGCGCGAATAGCCTGCCTTCCCTCGCAGCTTATTCGTATCGCAACGCCGTCATCGGATCCACCTTCGACGCCTTCTGCGCCGGAAGATAGCACGCCAGCAGCGAAACCGCGGTCAGCAGTACGGGAGACGCCACGAACACCATCGCGTCCGAGCCCGTGACCTCGTACAACATGCTCGCGATTAATCTTCCCAACAGCCACGAGAGCGCCAAGCCGGCGGACACTCCGATCGAGGCGATCATCACGCCCTCCCGCAGAATCAGCCGCAGAGTATCTCGCCGGGTGGCGCCGAGGGCCATGCGGATTCCGATCTCGCGCGTCCGACGCGATACCGTATACGCGCGGACCCCGTAGAGCCCGATCATCGCCAACAGCAGAGCCACGGCTCCGAAGATTCCGAACATCCGGCTCCCGGTGCCCACCACCCAGATGTCAGCAGACCGATCCAGGTGATCGCGCATGGTGCGCAATGCGAGTACGGGTAAACGGCTATCCACCGCGCGGATCTCTCCCCGCACAGTCTCGAGAAGTTGCTGCTCCGCCGCGTGACTGCGCGCCGCGATTTTCAGATGGATGGTCATGTTGGCCTGATACTCCTGGCCGAACGGCACATACAGATGGCCATCCTGGCCGCGTCCGATGATGTGGCCCTGCACGTTGCCCACAATCCCGACTACTTCCGCGTCGAGTGGCTTCTGCTGCGCGCCTCCTGTAATGCGAATATGTTTGCCAAGCCCGTCTCCATTGGGCCAGAGACGCGTGGCCGACAACTGATCGAGAATCGCCACCGGCGGCGTGGCAGCGCCCGACTCCGACGGTGAAAACGTCCGCCCCCGCAGTAGCGGAATTCCCAGAGTCGCAAAGTATCCATCGCTCACGATGTTGAACTCGCTCTGCTGCCGCGAATCCGGCCGGTCACCCGGCGCATCGCTCGACTTTTGAAGGCCCCGTCCCAACGACACCATCCCAAACGGGACGGTCGCCGCGAGGCTGGCACTCTCCACACCTGGTAATGCGCCGAGCCGATCGAGCAGCGCACGATACATCTGGCGCCCATGGGTTTCGTCGTATCCAGCAAGGCTGGGATCGAGCTCAATCAAAAGGGCGTTTTCGATGCGGAATCCGGGCTGCACATTCGCCGCATGCAGAAAGCTGCGCAAGAACAGGCCGGCCGCCGTGAGCAGCATCAGCGAAAGCGAGATCTGGCCCATCACCAGAACGTTGCGTCGCGAGAAGACGCGCCGCGGCTTGCCCCTTTCGAGGTTCTGCGCGCCATCTTTGAGATCCGAAACCACGTCCGGCCGCGATAGATTCCAGGCGGGCGCCAAAGCGAAAAGCAGCGTGCTCAGCGTGCAGAATCCGAGCGTCACCGCCAACACCCGCACGTCCGGCGAAGCGTTGTACACCACGTCGACCGGAGCCAGCAGGGTCAATGAGCGGATCAATAAGGTCGTGCTCCAATACGAGAGCAGAAGGCCTGCGCCGCCTCCCAGGAGCGCGAGCATCAGTCCCTCCGTGAAGAGCTGCCTCAGGATGCTCGCGCGATTTCCGCCCAATGCCAGCCGGATCGCGATCTCTTTGCGCCGCGCCGACCCGCGCGCCAGCATCATATTCGCCACGTTCAGCGACGCGATCAGCAGCACGATTGCGGACATCGCGAGTAGAAGCAATGCCAGCACCGTCAATTGTGTGTCGTCGCTCGGGTTGGTGGAGATCGAGAGGCGGCCCAACGGGTGCACGAGGAAGGTCTGATCCTTATTCTCGGCTGGATATGCCTTTGCGAGCCCGCTTGCCAGCACTGCCAGTTGTGCGTCCGCCGATTTCTGTGCCAACCCGGAGTGCAGGCGTCCCACCAGGATAAGACTGTGATTGTCGCGTGCGGCCAGCCGGCGTCCGGCGCCTTCGAAATCGTTGATCATCGGTTCGTACATGCCAAACGGCAGGTACAACTCGGGACTGAGCAAGGCAGTGGTGCCCGAAAAACCTTCCGGCGCGATCCCCACCACCGTGAAGACGCGTCCGTTGATGCGCAGTTGCTTGCCCAGCATCGCCCGATCGGCGCCAGACTTCTTCCAAAAGGAGTAACTCACGATCGTCACTGGAATCCCGCTGCCCGGTTGCTCTTCGGCCTGGTTGAAGGCGCGGCCTTGCCATATCGGCACACCCAGAGTCTCGAAATAATTGGACGACGCGATATCCGCGAACACGCGGCGAGTGATCTCGCCTTCCGCGAGCCCCACCATCGCCATGTTGTGGGCCGCCAGGTTGGTGAACACCGCAGGATTGGCCCGCAGATCCACGTAGTTCGGATAGGAGAATGCGCGGTACGACCCCGGATTACGGCTGTCGCGGCTGTATACGCCCACGATCTCTTCCGGCTTTTCGAAAAGCAGCGGCTTCAGCAGAAATGCGTTCACCAGGCTGAAGATCGCGCTGTTGGCGCCGATTCCCAGCGCCAGAACCGATACCGCAATCGCCGTGAATCCCGGCTTGCTCGTGAGCATTCGCATGCTCTGCCTGAGCTCGTGCCATAGAGTTTCCATACGCTCTTGGAGTGGATACGTGATTCCGGGAGATAAAGTTCAACTCTTAGAGCTTTGCGGTGAGTAAAGAGGGAAGGTTCGCGACGCTTTGCAGGATGTGAGTGTGCGGCTCGCGGCGGAGTTTGTCGGCAGTGGAGGCTCCGGACAGGACCCCGACTACCGCCCGCAGTCCCGCATTGGTGCCGGCCTGCAAGTCGAGCGGTGTGTCGCCCACCGCCATGACCTCGGCGACGTCGTTGACCCGGGCCGCTTCCATCGCGTGGAAGAGCATGAAAGGAGAGGGTCGCCCCTGTGCGACATCGTCGCTGCAAATAATAGCGGCGAAGTATTTGCTCCAGTCAAGCCGGTCAAAGATGGAGGCGGTGATCGCCCGGTCGAAACCAGTCGTGGTGGCCACCAGAAAACCGCGCTGGCGCATTTCGCGGATGGCCTCTTCCGCTCCGGCAATGGGTGGAACGGAACGGTAGACTTCGATCAGTTCGGCGGTGAACTGGTGATAGATGGCGGTGGTCAGCGATTCCCGATCGGTACTCGCGGGTAATGTTTGCTGTTCCACGAAATGGCGGATGATTTCGCGTTTGGAAGCGCCGCGCCAACGGCCGATCTCCTCCGGGGTGGAGTCGACGCCGTGAGATGCGAGTGACCGCCGCAAGATATCCGGAACATTTCCGCGATCTTCGACGATGGTCCCGCCGACATCGAGAATCACCAACCGGATCGCTGGTGTTGCCTTGCGTTGCGCACCTGGTGCGGCCGACGGAACGGCGGCGGATGCCAGGAATCCCTGTAACGATTGTCTGCGGGATAGTCTCACACTCTCTCCAGACTCGATTCTAAACCCCACTGCCGTGGCGCGAAACCGAGTTCATTGACGCTTTCGCGGAACATTGCCGGAATCCTGCGGCCGTGGAATGATTTCATACATTCGGATCCGCGATTTGTGCGGCGGATTGAAGTGCGTCGCGGGGCGTCCAACACTTCAGAAAGCGCCGCATTCCGATTCTTCGACTGGACCTGGCAAAACGGGTGGATTCGACGCTGTAAGCCTCTCGTACTTAATCCCGCGTCGAGGGGATGAAGGGTTCATTGTCTTTTGGGGTTGGCCGATCCCACTTGTTCTGACGCCAGGAGGACAGATTGCCTGAACAGCCGATCGCGCCATGCGGCAGTGAAGGCGCTCCCGATCCGCCCGAGCTCACCTGAGGCAAACTCGGCGTCCTAGTTCACCGAGGCAGGGATCGCGGGGCAGGCTCGGTCGTTCCTCACAATCATCCAAGGCTCCAATTGCGGGATGTATGTCTGCACTACCGCACCGTCTGTCCTACCGTCGACAACTATCAACACCAAAACGTCCTCCGATCCAAAAATGTCGACCTGCAAACTTCGCCTCTTTCTCGGCGTGGACACGCTCTGAGTGAACCGGATCCTTTCCTTTGAAAGTGCCTGACTACGGGCGATACCGCATATTTCGGCCGTATCGCAATCAGCCCGGACACGTGATCGCTCATCAGATATCCATCTTCGATCCGACTCTCCTTTTGTTCGGCCGCTTCGCTTAGAGACCCGCGAAGTGCTCGCCTCCCGCGTACACTGCCTTGCGTTGGGACCTCGTAGCGATCCAGAGTGGGAAGTTTCCTTTCCCGTGGAAGTTGGGCGGCTCACGATTGGAGTCGCCACAATGGTCCGGATCTGTCAAACCTCACTCCCTCCCCGGCAGAGCCGGGGATGTCTCCTTTTGGTTTAAGGCCGCGCTCGCCACGGTGCAGATCACCGATCCAAATCCGTCATCTCGCTGAAACTCGTGCAGCTTTTCATCTGTGTTACTCTGAAATTTCCACGAGTGCCGGCGCGCGTCGGCGAAGCTCTTGTTCTGCGAACGTACCCGTTGAAAGAAACGGACCTTGTTGTCAGGCTTTCTTACCAGGGGACGTTTCGAGGACGGAATGGACCGGGAAACTGCACTGCATTACGGAGATTCGCGGTACAGCAGATCGAAGCGCACGTGGAACGAAAGCTGGTGACGGCGTCGCTGTTGGAGCAACGGATCAGCGCCCGTGACGAACAACATGAGCGCGATGCTATCTTTTCAAGAACTCATCTTCAAGCTGAAGCAATACTGGGCTGATCGAGGCTGCATCATCCAGGAACCGTACGACATTGAGGTAGGCGCCGGCACCATGGTCGCCGAGACCTTCTTGCGCGTACTGGGACCGAAGCCCTATCGCGTGGCCTACGTGCAGCCGAGCCGCCGCCCTGCCGATGGCCGCTATGGCGACAATCCGAATCGTTTGTACAAGCATTCGCAACTCCAGGTGATCCTCAAGCCGTCGCCGGAGGACGTGATCGAGCAGTACATGGGCAGCCTGGAGGCGATCGGTATCGACCTCCGTCAACACGACTTCAAACTCGAGGAGGACAATTGGGAAGCGCCGACTTTGGGCGCCTGGGGCATCGGATGGCAGGTGATGCTTGACGGCCTGGAGATCTCCCAGTTCACGTACTTCCAGCAGTGCGGGGGCATCGACCTGGAAGTAGTCCCTGCCGAGCTGACCTACGGCCTGGAGCGCATCACGGCTTTCCTGCAGGTGAAGAACAGCGTCTACGATATCGACTGGACCAAGGATTTCACCTACGGCGACGTCCGCTACAACGATGAGCTGCAGTATTCCGTATACAACTTCGAAATGGCCGACATTCCGACTTTGTGGAAGCTGTTCGAACTGCACGAAGGCGAGGCGGCTCGTCTGTTGAAGGCCTACGATCCGAAATCGCCCGACAAACGGCGCTTCCCGCTGCTCCCTACCTACGACCAGGTATTGAAGTGCTCCAACCTCTTTAATACGCTCGATTCGCGCGGCGCCATCAGCGTGACCGAACGCCAGATGGTGATCCAACGGGTGCGGAAGCTGGCGGTCGGCGTGGCCAAGGCATGGACCGATCAGCGGCAGGAGGTGGCGCAGTGAGTGCGGTAGGACTGGGCTTTCTGCTGGAGATCGGGGTCGAGGAGATTCCCGATTGGATGATTCCGGGCGCGCTCGAGAATCTGCGGCTGTTGTTCGAAAAGCTGGAGATACCACACGAGTCGGTGACCATGGACGCGACGCCCCGGCGTCTGGTCCTGCGCGCCGATGGGTTGCCGTCGCGGCAGGCAGACAGCCAGGAGCACGTGATGGGGCCGGCGAAATCGGCGCCCGCACAAGCTGTAGCCGGGTTCGCTCGTAAGCTCGGCGTGAAACCCGAAGAGCTCGCGCTCGAGACGACTCCGAAGGGCACGTATTACAGTTTCGTGAAAAAGGTGGAGGGCCGGCGCACCATCGACATTCTCGCCGAAGGTCTGCCGGCGATTATCCCGCAGATCTATTTCCCCAAGACCATGTATTGGACGGGCAAGGGCGGTGTCCGTTTCATCCGGCCGATCCGCTGGATCGTCGCGCTGTTGGGCGAGGAGACCGTGCCCTTCGAACTGGCGGGCGTGCGATCGGGCAATCTGACATCTGGACACCGGCGGCTCGGCGCGCCGGAAGTAGTAGTCACGGTGGAGGACTACGAGCGGCGCCTGCGCGACCACTATGTAATTCTCTCGGCCGAGGAGCGACGGCAGCGGATCCATCAGGGCATGCAAGGCATGCGCGTCAAACACGACGCCGCGCTGCTGGAGACTCTGGTCTACATCACGGAGTACCCGACGCCGATTGCCGGCTCTTTCGATCCGCGGTTCCTGCAACTGCCCGAAGAGGTGCTGGTCACGGTGATGCGCCACCATCAGAAGTACTTCTCGGTGGAGGACGCGCAGGGTCAACTAGCGCCGGAGTTCGTGGCGGTGATGAACCTGGATGCCGATTCGCAGGGTTTCGTCCGCAGCGGTAATGAGCGTGTGCTGCGGGCGCGCTTCAACGACGCGCGCTTCTTCTGGGATTCCGACCAGAAGAAGAAGCTCGCGGATCGAATGCAGGATCTGCGAAATGTGACCTTTCAAAAGGACGTGGGGTCTTACTACGAGAAGCTGGTCCGCATGGGCGATCTGGTGGGCAAGCTCGCCGGGGATGCGGACGCGCAACGCGCCGTCGAACTGTGCAAGTGCGATCTCACCACCGAACTGGTCAAGGAATTTACCGAGTTGCAGGGCGTGGTAGGCGGTCTCTACGCGAAGGCGCAGGGCGAAAATGAGTCCGTCTCGAAAGCCATCTACGATCACTACAAGCCCGAAAGCATGGACGATGCGATTCCCCGCAGCAGGACCGGGCAGATCGTGTCCCTGGCCGATAAGCTTGATACGTTGATTAGTTGCTTCGCGGTAGGCCTGGTGCCCACGGGATCGAAGGATCCCTACGCGTTGCGCCGGGCGGCGCAGGGCGTGGTGCGGATTCTGGTGGAAGGCAAGATCGAGATCGCGCTGCTCCCGCTGTTGGGAGGCGACCAGGCGCTGATCGAATTTTTCCAGGATCGCGTCCGCTTCTATTTCAAAGAGGCCCGCAACTTCAAGTACGACGAAGTCAACGCGGCGATGGCGGCGGGCTGGGACAACCTGGTGGATCTGGAGGCACGCCTGGCGCGCATTCAGAATCTGCGCTTCACTCCCGATTTCGAGCCTCTGGCAGCCAGCTTCAAACGCATTCGCAACATTCTGGAACAGGCCAAATTTACGGGCGAGGCGGGATTCAACGCCGGCCTGCTGGAAGACGGCGCGGAGAAAGAGCTTTACGAAGAGTATGCGAAGATCGCAGGCCAACCGATTGAAAGCGTGATCTCGCGGCTGCGGCCCAAAGTCGATCTGTTCTTCGACAAGGTGCTGGTCAACGCGCCTCAGCAGGAGGTTCGCCAGAACCGCCTGAAATTGCTTTTCGAACTCCGGAAAGAATTCTCCAAGGTAGCGGACTTTTCGGAAATAGTGACCAACTCATAGGAGCAAGGATAAAGAATGAAGAAGCATGTCTACTCGTTCGGCAACGAAACCGCCGACGGTGATGGAAAGATGAAAGACACGCTCGGCGGCAAGGGCGCCGGGCTGGCGGAAATGTGCCGGGCCAAGCTGCCGGTGCCCCCTGGCTTCACCATCTCCACCGAAGTCTGCAACATCTACTTCCATAACGACAAGGCCGTTCCGGCCGAGATCCACGAGGAGATGCTCGCCGCGTTGCACACGCTCGAAGAGCGGATGCAGCAGAAGCTGGGAGACACTGAGAATCCGCTGTTGGTGAGTGTACGCTCGGGCGCGAAGTTCTCCATGCCGGGCATGATGGACACCATCCTGAACCTGGGGCTGAATGACGAGACGGTAAAAGCGCTGGAAGCCAAGAGCGGAAATCCGCGCTTCGCCGCCGACTGCTATCGCCGCTTCATCCAGATGTTCGGTAACGTGGTGCTCGAAATCGAAAAGCACGCGTTTGACGAGGTGTTCGACGGGCAGAAGAAGAAAGCCAAGGCGAAGCTGGATACCGAACTCACCGCGCAGGATCTCCACGCGGTCATCGAGGGGTACAAGAAGCTGGTGCAGAAGAAGACCGGCAAGCCCTTCCCGCAGGACGCGCTCGAGCAGCTTCAGGGGGCGCGCGACGCCGTGTTCGGCTCCTGGTTTAACGCCCGCGCGATTCACTATCGCAAGATGAATCAGATTCCCGACGATCTGGGCACCGCGGTCAACGTTCAGGCGATGGTGTTCGGCAACCTGGGCGAGACTTCGGCCACCGGCGTGGGCTTCACCCGCAACCCGGCAACCGGCGAAAAGGCTTTCTACGGCGAGTTCCTGGAGAACGCGCAGGGCGAAGACGTGGTGGCTGGCATTCGCACCCCGCATCCTATCTCCGAGTTGGAATCGTGGAATCCCGCGGTGTACAACCAGCTCCGCGAGATCACCACGATGCTCGAGAATCACTACCGCGACATTCAGGATTTCGAGTTCACCATCCAGGATGGCAAGCTGTACATGCTGCAGACCCGCAACGGCAAACGCACCGGCCCCGCGGCCGTGCGGATTGCCGTGGAAATGGTCGGCGAAGGGCTGATCTCGACCAAGGAAGCCGTTCTGCGCGTGGATCCGCAGCAGCTCGATCAGTTGCTGCATCCGGTGCTCGACCCTGCCTCCAAGAAGTCACTCACGCTGCTGGCAAAGGGACTGCCGGCTTCTCCAGGCGCCGCGGTGGGCACGATCGTATTCACCGCGGATGATGCGGTGGAGAAGGCCAAGAGTGCGCCGGTGGTGCTGGTCCGCAAGGAGACAGTGCCCGACGACATCCACGGCATGGAAGTCGCCAAGGGCATTCTGACGTCGCGCGGCGGCATGACCAGCCACGCGGCGGTGGTCTGCCGCGGCATGGGAACTCCCTGCGTGGCGGGAGCGGAAGGCTTCTCGGTGAGCGAGCAGAAGAAGCAGATCACCATCACGGTGAACGGCAAGACCCGGACCCTGAATGAGGGCGATTGGCTGTCGCTCGATGGTTCCACGGGTGAGGTCTTCGATGGCAAGGCGAACACCTTGGATGCCGATCCGAAGTCCGGCGTGCTCGCAACCTTCATGACTTGGGCGGACGAGTTCCGCGGCGGATTCGGCGTTCGCGCGAATGCCGATATCCCGCGCGACGCCAAGGCGGCACGCACCTTCGGCGCCGAAGGTATTGGGCTCTGCCGCACCGAGCACATGTTCTTTGCGGAAGATCGCATCGAGCACATGCAGGCGATGATTCTGGCGCGCGATGAAAAGACGCGGCGCAAGGCGTTGGCCAAGCTTCTGCCGATGCAGCGCAAGGATTTTGCCGGACTGTTCGAGGCGATGGACGGCTTCCCGGTGGTGATCCGCACGCTCGATCCGCCGCTGCACGAGTTCCTGCCCAAGCGCGAGGACTTGATGGTGGACATCGCCACCCTGCCATACATCGGCATCAAGCAGAAGCGCGAACTGGTGGAAACCTATGGCCGGTTCGGCGCGGAGGTGAAGAACCTGAAGACGGTGCTGGCCGACCTGCTGAAGCGTGTGGAAGAGTTGCATGAGTTCAACCCGATGCTCGGCCATCGCGGCTGCCGCCTGGGCGTGACCTATCCCGAGATCACCGAGATGCAGGCGCGCGCGATCTTCGAGGCTGTCGTGCTAGTGGCCAAGAAGGGCAAGAAGGTGATTCCCGAGGTCATGATCCCGCTGATCGGCGGCGTGAAGGAACTGGAGAATCAGAAGAGGATCGTGACACAGATTGCCGACGAAGTGCTGGCCAAGGCGGACATGAAGGACCAGAAGTACCTCGTCGGCACGATGATCGAGATTCCGCGGGCAGCGTTGACGGCGGACACAGTGGCGAACGAGGCGGAGTTCTTCAGCTTCGGCACCAACGACCTGACGCAGACCGGCATGGGCATCTCGCGCGACGACTATACGTCCTTCAAGAAGGACTACGAAGACAAGAAGATCTGGCCGAGCGATCCATTCGCGGTGCTCGATCAGGAAGGCATCGGCCAACTGATCAAGATGGCAGTCGAGAAAGGGCGGAAGACTCGCCCCGAGCTCGAGATCGGCATCTGCGGCGAGCACGGCGGCGAGCCCAGCTCGGTGCAGTTCTGCTATCGCGTGGGCATGAACTATGTGTCATGCTCTCCGTACCGGGTGCCGATCGCACGCCTGGCGGCTGCTCAAGCGGCGATTTCGGGCGATAAGTCGGAATCGCAGCGCACGGCGTAACGCAGTTCCGTTTTGCGTGGACATGATAACGTGTTGGTGAAGGACGTAACATGTCCACGCACCCTAAGAACTACATCACTCCGGAACAATACCTGGAGATCGAGCGCAAGGCCGAATACGAGAGCGAATATTGCGCTGGCGAGATGTTCGCCATGGCGGTTGCGAAGTTCCCCCACAATCTGATCAAAATGAATGCGGCCATGCATCTGGCATGGCAACTTCGGCCGCTTCCCTGCCGGGTGTGTTCGAGCGATCAGCGTGTACTGATAGCGCCGACGGGATTGTATACCTATCCCGACATCATCGTGGTCTGCGGAGAACCGAAGTTCCTGGACGGACAACTCGACACCCTGCTTAACCCCACCCTGATTGCGGAAGTTCTCTCGCCCTCCACTGAGGACTTCGACCGTGGCCGTAAATTCGGGCACTATCGGGCGATTGAATCTCTCAAAGTGTATCTCATGATCTCGTCGGAATCGGTTGGAGCGGAGCTATTCGCACGCCAATCGGATGGCAAATGGAAGTTGATGGCGGAATCCGATCGCCTGGAGGACACCATCGAGTTGGAATCCGTCGCCTGCCGCCTCAAGCTAGCCGATCTCTACGAGAAAGTCGAACTAATTTGACGTTCAGCGCAGATTAGCTTGTAAATCATGCTGGCTTGCCAGAGCGACTGGGCACAAAGGCCGGCCATGATCCCGCTGGTTTCTCCCACACGGTCGACCCTCTACGAGAAGGTGGCCTCGGGTACAGCCGTCCCGAGATGTGTCCTCGTAACCCGTAGGCCGGTTGCGATCTCTACGTCCAGTTCGAGGCTTCGGGACAGACCTGCTGGTGGTCTAATGTCCGATCTTACGAGAGTCGGTCTGGGTGAAGTCGCCGGCTCGGCATCTGCGCGATTGTGACAGCGGGTGTGGCTCTCATGCTGGACAAATCGCCATGAATATGCTAAAACAGGCTGCCAGATTGTGATCTAGTGTCAGGAGGTGTGATGCCCAAGATGGTGATAGAGGTTCCGGAGGAGTTTGCGGAAGTGGGAAAGGCGATGGCCGGGTATCTGGCGGCTTTGCAGCGGACGGTGTCCCGGCTCGGTGGCGGGAAAGCGGTGGATTATGCGGAAATTGAACGGGCCATGGCAGAAAGTGCGGGACGCACGGAGTTGGCCGGCCACCGCGCCATTCTCCAGAGCTTGGACATTGACCTTCCTGCGGTGATCATCGGAGGGGTGCGCTACACGCGGGTGGGACGGTGCGAGGCGCCCTACCACACGATGGTGGGTTCGGTGTCCGTCGAGAGATCGCTGTACCGTCAATCGGGCGAGCGTGGGGGGCAGCCGGGCGGCCGGGTAGTGGATCCGGTGAGCCTGCGGGCCGGGGTGGTGAAGGACGGCTGGCTGCCCCACGCGGCGCGGGCGATGGCCCATGCGGTGCAGCAAGGCCCGTCGCGGGAAGCGGAAGCGAGCGCGCGCGAGTTTGGCCGGCTACCGTATTCGCGCGCCAGTTTCGAGCGTGTGGCCCACCTGGTCGGGGCCCTGGCGGTTTCGGATCACCAGGACATAGAAGACGCCCTGATCGATGCCGTCGAGGTGCCGGAGGAGGCTCGCTCGATTAGTGTGTCGCTGGATCGGGTCAGTGTGCCGATGGAGGAACCGCGGCGGCGGCCAGCGGGGCGGCCGAAAAAGGGCGCGCCGAAGAAGCCTGTGGAACGGAACTTTCGCATGGCCTATTGCGGTACGGTGACGCTGCACGATGAAAACGGAGTGGGACGGCACACGATTCGCTATGGATGCATGCCCGAGGGAGATCTCACGGGTTTACGCGACCGTCTGGTTGCCGATGTCGCGACGCTGCGCAGCAAGAAGCCAGATTTGAAGATTGAGCTACTCTGCGACGGGGCTCCGGAGATGTGGAATCTGTTGGAGGAGGGCTTCGTCGCCAAGTTCGGTAACGACATCTACCGCCTGGTGGATCTGCACCACCTGATGGAGAAGCTTGGGGCCGCCGCCCGCGCAATCGAGCACGCCACGGGGGCCGACGAAAAGCTCCGGCGATGGAAGATGAGCCTGCTGAACCGCGCGAGTGCGGCACGCGGCATTCTGGAGGAGCTGACCGCCTCGGGCAGGGATGAGGGTGTCGGCACGGATCACCCAGTCCATGCGGCCATCACCTATCTCCAAAGCCACAGCGCCGACGCCGATCGTATGAACTACGCCCGGGCGCGTCGACTGGGCTTGGCACTCGGTACTGGCAACGTCGAGGCCACCTGCAAGAGTCTCTTCGAAACCCGCATGAAGCGCTGCGGCGCACGGTGGAAGGAGGAGACGGGTCAGCACATCGTACAGCTCCGATCCCTCGCCTTAAGTGATCGATGGGGGCCCGCCATCGAGCTAACACTCCGCCCGCTGCGGAAGCCTGTCCGCGCGGCTTGACGTGTCAGTGTCCAGTATGAGAGCCACACCCTTCGCAAAGAGCCTTTTTAAATCCGTGTGGGTCATGGATGTTCTGATTTCAGGCCGATTTGTTCGTTGACATTCGGTATCTGACCGATTAGAGAATACGCATTGTCCTGAAGGTAAAACTGAAAGATGCCGAATGATAGCTGTGAGACGCTTAAAAAGCGGAGCCCCTTCAGGGCGAGGCACCACACGAAACGCTGAAATTCTTGACGTTCACAAGGCGCGGAACTTCTGACGGTCTCCGCCGATACCGTCTACGACCTGCTCAAATCCGGCGAACTTCCGGGCCGGAAAGTGGGCCGGAAATGGATCACGACGAAGGCCGCCGTGATCCGGTGGATTGAAGGTTCAGTCGCCGGTGACGCTGCCGCGCGTGCGGTTAACGGTGGCGACAAGGCAACGCTGACTCGGATGCTGCAATCATCGCCCGTGCGGCTCCGGACAGCGTAGGAGACAGCGGTTGGGATCAACCGCATTGGCGGCAAGGCCGTTTGCGCCGAATGCCGGCTTAGCGTAGGATGGCCGGCATTGATACGATGAAAGAGGTCAGCCGATGAGCATCGAAATTCAAAAGCCTGAACTTGTACGCCGCGTGCGGGAAGGCATCCAGATCGGGCGCTTTCACGACCTGGATGAGCTTCTGAACAAAGCGCTCGATGCTTCAGAATCCCCGGCCCACAAGATGGCGGCGCTCGATTGGTCACAATGCCCGGTCGTGGAAAGTGTACCGGGCCGATTAAACGGCGCATGGGTGTTTAAGGACACGCGCAAGCCAATATCGGCGGTCTTCGAAAATCTGGAGGATGGAGCCACCGTGGACGAGATCGCAGAGTGGTACCAGATTTCGAAGGAGCAGGTTGTCGCGGTCCTGGAATTTGCCGTGCGCAGCGTTGCGACACTGGCCTCCGCATCTCTCCAAGGTGCTCATCCTGTTTGATCACTTGCCGACACGTTCTATCATGGAAGGAGGGATACGAAATATGGCGAATTTGGATTGGTCACATTGCCCGGCTGTGGAAAGCATTCCCGGCAAAGTGAGTGGCGCTTGGGTGTTTCGCGGAACTCGTGTTCCGGTGTCCGCCGTTTTTGAGAATCTGAAAACGTCACCGATTGAGGAAGTTCTTGAGAATTTCCACGTCACGCGCGACCAAGTTCAGACCGTCCTCGACTTTGCAGCCAAAAGCGCACAGCCCCCCGTTGAAGCATTGCATAACTGATGAAGATTATCCTCGATGAGAGCATTCCGCAGAAGCTGCGGCTACTGATCGAGGGCGGCCATGTAGTCGTCACGACCTGGTTTCAAGGTTGGTCCGGGCTCAAGAACGGGGCATTGCTGATTGCAGCGGAGGGGGCCGGTTTTGACCTGTTCATTACGGCAGATCAGGAGTTGAAGTATCAGTAAAACCTGACGGGGCGGAAAATGGCGATGCTTGTGTTGAGTACGAACAATTGGAGTGTCATCAAAGCTCGGCTGGCTGACATCATGACCGCTATCAATGCCGTTACGCCCGGCAGCTACACGGAGCTGGATATTTCCGAATAGCAGGCTGATTACCCGCCGTGCCAGAGCTGGTGTTTATGGCAGTCGCGGATTCGACCCGCGCAAATCCGTGAACTCCGTTTGAACACCGTTAAGAGGAATGCGGGAGTTCAGTATGAAAACACGGTATCCTCAATCGCCAGAACGAGGATTCCATAAACACTATGTTCTTTGTTGACAATTTACAGTCGTCTTCCCAAGCTGGACGTCGCCGGTTCGAATCCGGTCTCCCGCTCCATCTTTTCAACAATCTAGGAAGAATCCGCCAAAAAGTCTTACTGCGTTTACTGCATTTAGCCCCCAAAGCCCCTTTATTCACTTATCCGAAAGCCCAACTCGAGGCTTCCGTCGCGGAGTGATTCATTGGATCACCACCGCTGTCAACTTCCGAACCGCCTCCCGTTGGCTCGAATCCGAATTCGCGTAAACCCCAAGACTGACGCCTAGCCCGTGGCCCCGCTGATCGGACGCCACCTTGTCATCGATACCGGCCTTTCGCGCCAGGTTTGCATTCGCACGCCGCATCACCTGAAAGTCGGCCCAGCCGAGCCCAATCTTCGCGAGCCGCGGGTGAATGTTCCGCCGCCAGAGATTGTCCCGACTCATGGGCGTTTCGAGGTTCTCGGAAGGAAAACAAGCGGTTCGGACTCGGGTCGCGCTGCAATGTTCGCCAAGCCTCGATGTCTTCGATTGTGGCGTCCGACAGCGCTCCCTCCCGCACCGACTTCTTGGTTTTTGGAGTATCCATTTCGCCTCGGTAGACGCGCGCCTCGACTGTGAAAGAATCCTGGCCGATGTCGTACAACTTGAGTGCCAGAATTTCTCCGGGCCGCATCCCCTCAAAAATGGCAAGCTTGACGATCAGCCGCTCCCGAAGGTCCAGCACCTCAAACATCAGGTTGATGTCCTCAGGACGAAGGTCACGCCGTTCACGGGCGGCCTTGCATTTTGGCGTATACAGGGAAGTCGCCGGGTTACGGTCTGCGGCACCCTCGCTCATAGCCAGCCTATAAATCGCCATCAAATGCCAGCGCAGATGATCCACAACGCTTAAAGAAAGCATTCGGGCCTTTTCGTCAAGGAGACTTTGAAGTTCCTCTCGTGAAATACTGTTCAGTGATCTGGGACCGAGCGGCTCAACAAGATGCAGGTTGATCGTCGGTTCCGTAGTAGTCGCCGTAGAATTTTTCCACCTCCTCCTCGCTATTGGCAGGGTAGACGGAACCCACAAATTGTCGAAACGTGAACATGGCAGTCTGTTTTCGCGCCGCCCCGGCATTGATGGGAGCGAGAATTCCAGACAGCATCGATATAGGAAGCAAGCTTGTCACGATCGCGTTCGGCGGGCTGACGCCCTTGCTCCCATTTCTTGTATGTGCCTTGAGGTAAGCGTCTGATGATCCACCCTTCCGCCGGGGGCTGGAGGTGCGGCATCTTGGGGGATGACCGACCAAAAGCGGGAGTATTCGAGCAACCTGATCGCCGAGCAGGAGGCCAGCGGCCAAACCATTCGGGCGTTCTGCCAAGAACAGGGCGTCCGAGATCCTGCCTTTTACTATTGGCGCAAGAGGCTACTAAAGAGCAAACCGATGCAGTTCGCTCTTCTGAAAACGGTGGCCAGCGCGGCCCCGTTGGAACTGATTTTGGCCAATGGCGAGCAACTCCGGATCCGGAACGGCGTGGACGCGACGGCGTTTCGCCTGGTGCTGAACGTCGTAAGGCAATGATTCACCCTCCGGCCAGCGTACGAGTGTATCTGTGCTTGAGTCCCTGCGACATGCGCCGGAGCTTCGACGGGTTGCACGCGCTGGTACGGGATCATCTCCAGTTGGATCCATTTGCCGGCCATCTTTACCTGTTCGCCAACAAGCGTAGAGATCGGCTCAAGACTCCGTACTAGGACCGGGATGGGTTTGCCATCTGGGCGAAACGACTGGAAGCGGGTAGCTACGCGATTCCCTTAGGAGAACCCGGCTCCGGGCGTTTTGAGATCAGCGTGGAAGAACTCGGAGCGCTGTTGAGCGGCATCGATCTGAGCAACGCTACGCGGCGCAAGCGTTACTGGCGCATAAACCATTTTGATCTCCGTTTGATTTTGCTTGAAAACGCGAAGTTCCGCGGTTATTCTGCAAACAGGTGCCGCCCATCGATCCCAACACACGGCCGAAAGATGTCGATGTGTTGCAGAAGATCGTGGTGGACCTGTGCGAGCAACTCCAGCACGAAACCGGCGCAGCCACTTCGGTGAGATGGAGGCTACGCGGGCAACTGGGCCACAATGCTGCGCCGTTTTCTCCTTCTCCGAACCCGCCGCACCCGAACCTCAGCCCTCCTGTGGTGGCGTGCGTACACTCAAACCTATCGGTGGCCGTTCGGCTCGCGCCCGGACCCTGAGAGATTACTGGTTCAGCGAGACCACGAAACTTCAGCTTTTCCTCGTGAGTGATCTGCCAACAGCCGGTGCCGGGGAGCGGCACGCCTGCAGCAAGAAAGTAGTAGGGTCGCCCTTCGATCCATGCACCGTTGCGGTGAACGGTTACCACGACCCGCGATCGTGTGATTCCACCCGCGGCCGGTAATCAGCAGCGTTGGCTTGTAGAGCGGCTCTACCGTTGTATCCCTCGCTCCACCAGACGGTTTTGTTCCCGCGTTAGTCTGCCAGTCTCCCCAGAGGAGAGTCCACAGCTTTGGCGTTCCAAAGAAGCAGCCGCCGGAGGGTGCCTCGGCGGGATAGGGCGCCGGAGGGACAAAAGAGAGTTCCGGCGTCGGTTTGCTGTCGAGAGACTTCAATCGACTCCATGCTTGGCCTAGCGCGGAAGTACTTCGGGTCCGTCATGGAGAGGATGCGCTAGCGACTCGACCACCCGGCCCTTCTCGAGTGCGACAGATTCTCAAAGAGGAATAGCCCGGTCTTGCCGCCCATCGCCAGATCGACGCTGCCGTGCCCCGTCAGATCGCCGACGCAGATCTGCATGCCGGCGCCAGCCCGGCCACCGTAATCGATGATGTGCTTGATCCACTCGACAGCGCCGTCCTTGCGGCTCCGGAATTCGTACCAGTAGATGCCCAGCGGCTCGCGCTCGCCGGGGTCAGCGCCGTTGTGGGCCATGTAGCGCTTGCCCGTCACGAAATCGGGCTGTCCATCACCATTCAGATCGACCATCGTCAAAGCGTGCGCCTGCGACCACGTGTCGTCGATCATGTGCTTCTGCCACTTGCCGTGGCCGAGATTCTCCATCCAGAAGAAGCCGTAGTCGTGAGCCATAGAGGTGACCAGGTCTGGACGTCCGTCGCCATTCACGTCGACCACATAGATGTATCCGACGCTGACCAGGTCGAACTCGGGGTGAAACTGCCAATCTCCTATGCGCGGATCAGCCGGTGCTTCCAGCCATCCAAGCGGAGCGATGATGTCGTTGCGGCCGTCGCCGTTCACATCGCCCACGCCTATGCCGTGGCCATAGCTGCGCGGGCTGATCACGTGCTTCACCAACGATCCGTTTACGATCTCGAACCAGGCCAGCGGGTCCTTCATCTGATGCCCGCCCCACTGCGGCAGCACCTCGCGCGCCTTACCGTCGTTATCGAGATCCACCAGGAAGGTGAACTCGATGCTGTGCCCGTCTTCAATCAGGTGCTCTTTCCACTCGCCGCCTTTTGCGCCTGGATTTTCGTTCCACCAGAGCTTGTTGGCGTGCGATGCCGAGCTGATGACGTCCGGGTAGCCATCGCCATTCACGTCCACCAGGAGGTCGCTCAGATCCTCGGTGGCATTGCGGAAGTAATCTATGTAGCGGAAAGGATGCTGCACCCACGAAGGACCTTCGTACCAGTTCTCGCCCGACACGAGATCGAGGCGCCCGTCACGGTTGATGTCGCCGGCGGCGCAGGTTTCGTACGCGCCCGGATCGATCATGCGGCCGGCAAAAGGGATCTCGGCGGGACGGGAGGCGGCCCAAATCGCGGCCGCAGCCAGTCCGGCCAAAAGGAGTCGTCGCGTCATCAGTTCACCGGTTCGGCCACGAGAACGCCGAAGCTGCCCGGTGTCACCTTGCGTTGCGGCCGCTGCGCCGGGTCAGCAGCCGGAATCGTTTCAACATCGGCGGCGGGCAGAAAGATTCTCTTGGTCTTCACATCGAACGCCATAGTTTTCGCGCCGGGATGTGTGAGAACCGCGCCGAGATCTTCGTACTGGTCGGCCGACTTCTGCTCGAAGATGTCGAGCGTTCCGTCGCCATTCGACGCGAAAATGCGGTGTGTTGCCACATCGAACGCGGCAGCATCCACGCCGGCGCCGATTGGCATCCGGGTAATCACCTTGCCCGTGTCCGCGTCCATCACCACCAGCACCTCGCTGCGGCATGCCACGAAGAGGCGCCGATGCTCGGTGTCCATGGCGAGGCCGGTCGGAGTCTTTGCCACACCGATGGGGAACCGCTTCTTCACGGCGAGCGTCTTCGGGTCGAACGCGGCCACTTCGGACTTATCTTCCAGGTTGACGTAGATCAATCCGTCCGCGCCCGAGACGGCCTGCTCGCCGTCGCCTTCGATTGCAACCGTGCCCACCACTCTGCCCGCCGCGGGATCGATCGCGGTGATGTCGTGCGAGCCATGATTGTTGGTGAACACGCGGTTGGATGCGCGATCGAAGTAGATGCCGTCGGGGCCCTTTCCGACCGGAATCTTCGCGACGAGCCGCAATGTCTCCGTATCGAACATGCTGACGGTATTTTCGCGTCCATTGCTCGTGAAGCCGTGGTTCGTACCGGCCGCGATCGCAATGCCGTGAACTCCTGGCGTATCGGGGATCGTGCCGATTCGTTTGCCCGTGTCGGCTTGCAGCACGTCGACGCGGGTTTCGTGGGACACATAGAGGCGGCGCGCGTCGCTATCGACCGTGATGTAGTCCCAGCTTTCGGTGCCATCGATCGGGTAGCTGGTCCCGGTCCGGTATTTCTCGAACCCGAGGGCGCCCATGATGACGTGGAAGATCGTAGTGTTCGCAATGAAACCGTGGACGGGTTCCGAGCCAGGTCCGGCCGCCATGACGGGGACCTCCTCGCCCGTGTGTTGATCCTCCAGCGAAATCGCCGAGAGCACCTGGCGCGGCGTGGCCGACTTCTGCGTCTCCGCCAGCGCCTCGCCCTTGATGCGCAGATCGTAACCATGGTCTGCCGTAGCGATGACGAGCGTGTCCTGCTTATGCTTTTCGGTAACGTGGCGGATGGCCTTGTCGAGTTCGATGACGCGGGCCAGGCTTTTGGCGCCTTTGCCGAGATGGCAGTCGGAGAAGGCGATCAGCAGATATCCTCTGGGATTGTGCGAGAGGCGCGCGATGGCCTGCTCGACGGCGAGGTTAAAATCGAAATCCGTATCGTCGAAGAGCGCGATGACGCGATCCTGCGTGGGGTCGAGACGGACCGCTGCGTCCAGCGAATCGAGATAGATGTATCCCTTGGCGCGGATATCACCGGCCAGATCGCGTCCCATCTTCGAGGTCTGTTCCGCGATCCACTTGCGTCCCGTTCCGATGACCACATCCGGACCATTACCGAACCGCGGATTCAGCATCTGCTGGAAAATGTCGCCGGAGCGCTGCCGGTTGTTGATGTGCGAATAGAAGGCCGCGACTGCCGCAATGGTGACGCCCGTGCGGTCGTCGTTGGCGACGATGCCGGTAGAAAGGCCGTGCTCTTCGGCGAACTCCAGCACGGTCTTGAGCGTCTCGCCGTCCTTCGCGTCGCGCTCGGCATCGGGCGATTGGGAAACCACGCCATTGCGGCCTTTGTGTCCGGTGGCCCAGGCGGTGGCGGCCGCGGCGGCGTCGGTCACCCACTCCTTGGCCGTAGAGGTGTCCGCCAGCGCGACATGCGGCATGCTCTGCATGTAGAGCGCCTGTGCCCGTCCGTAGCCGTAGATGCTGGCAGCGTTGAGGCTCGATACGCCCGCACCGTCGCCGATGAATAAAATTGCATTCTTCGCGGGAGCAGCCGCCAGCGGAAGCGCTCCCGCCGCAATCAGAATCAGAATGTTGGTTCTCATAAGCATCACGCAGGAAGCACCAGTTCGCGCTCAGAGTCGAAACGAACCCGCCGGCGCTCGATCCAAGAAAGGTTGCCCAAATGCGCGGCGATTGCCGAACGATGCCCCATCTCCACATCGCCGTTGGGCATCTTGCGAGACTTCACGCAGCCGATGAAATTGGCTACGTGCTCCTCCACCAGATCGGTCTTGCATTCCACCACTAGCGGCTTTTCGCGCGCGTCTGATGGGAAGACCTCAAACTTCGTGCGATCGATCCGCAGATGTGCCTGCGTGCCGCAGAACTCGATGCCTTCGCGCTGCAGGCCGGCCTGCGGAACGTTGGTGTAGGTGCAGACCCAATTGCCGGGATACTCGTAGTGCACGTTGAGTGTATCGGGCACGGTGCGGCCGTCTTTGGCGGCGTAAATACCCCCCGCAGTGTCGGCCGTGAGCGGCACGTCTTCGCCCAGGAACATGTGCACCACGTCGACCCAATGCACGTACTTGTCGGTGAGAATGCCGCCGCAGAAATCCATGTAATTGCGGAAATTGAAGAATTGGGGCGGATTCCAGGGGCGCCAACGCACGGGCGCCACGTAGCGGTTCCAGTCGAGATCGTCGGGTTTCGTGGTCAAGCCCGGCGGGACGCTGTGTCCCCCGGTAGGTGCCACGGCGCTCGCAGCCCGCGCCTGACCGCTGCTGAGGCCATCATTCCACCAGGTGCGGACCAGGTGGATCTTGCCCAGCTTGCCCGGCTTGATGTACTCGTCGCGGGCCTGCATGTAGTGTGTGCCCGACCGCTGCTGCGCCCCCACCTGGCAAACGCGGTTGTTCGCCCGAGCGGCATTAATGATGCCGACGCCTTCCTCGATGGTGCGCGTCAGTGGCTTCTCGACATACACGTCCTTGCCCGCGCTCAGTGCGTCCACCGCGATGCGCGCGTGCCAGTGATCGGAAGTCGCGATGATCACAGCATCCAGGCCCGGGATTTCGAGCACCTTCCGGTGATCGTCGAAGACCCGCGAACCGGCCGCCAACGATTGCGCCTTTTCCGCGCGCGTCCGCCACAGATCGCAGACCGCGGTGAGGGGGGCGTTCAGCTTTTGGAAATGCGGCTGCAGTTGCAATCCCCGCGCGCCGCAGCCGATCAGCGCAATCGAGAGGCGCTCATTGGCGCCCCAGATACGCGATTGCGAGACTGCCGTGAAAGCCGCGCCGGCGGTTGAAATGAGATTTCGTCGCGTCATCGTCACTCCTTTAGAAGCGGTACTTCAATGCGAACTGGATTTGCCTTGCCGAGGTTGCAGTCGTAGTGATCTGGCCGAATCCCGGGCCCATGGTGATGTTCGGGATGCCGAGATTGGCGCGGTTCAGCGAATTGAAGAATTCCGACCGGAACTGCAGCGTCTGGCTCTCGCTGATGCCGAACTCTTTCGCGAGGCTAAAATCCAGCGTCTGCAAATTGGGACCGCGAAGGATACCCACGCCGGAGTTGCCGAACGCCTGGAATGGCACGAAGCCCGCGACTCCAGGCGTCGTCTGCAACTCGACAAAATCGTTGACGTTGAACCATTGGTACACGGATCGCTGGCTGTCCGGCAGGACTCCCGTGGTGTTCTCGACACGGTTCGGCCGGCTCACGCGGTTGCTGCCGAGGTTCAGGAGCTGCGGCTGCGCGATCGTCAGGGGAAGGCCACCCTCGGCGGTGAAGATCGGCGAGAAATCCCATCCGCCCAGCACGAGGTTCGTCAAGGCGCCGCCGGAAGACCCGAAGCGTCGCCCGCGGCCGAACGGAATCTGCCAGACGGCGGAGACGTTCAGCCGCATGGAGATGTCGAAGTCCGACGGGCCGTACTCGCTGCGGCGGTCATAACCGTTTTGCGGACCCCGCTTAACGCCCTGGTACGTGGTGGCGTCGCCACCGGAGGCCAACTGATCGATGGAATCGGCAAGGGTCTTGCCCCAGGTGTAGGAAACCAGCGCCGAGAGTCCTTGCGAGAATCGCTTTTCGAGGCGGGTTTGCAGGGAGTTGTAGTTGGAGTAACCCTGGAACTCCATGTATTCAATCTGGCTGTTGAATCCGTACTGAGCTAGTGGCTTCGGCTGCGCAACGGGCGCTCCGGTGGCCGCGTTGAACGTCACGGGATTCTGATTGACATCGCGGAAGGTCGGCAGATGAATGCCGCGATTGCCGACGTAAGCCACATCCAGCACTAGATCGCGCATCAACTCGCGCTGCACCGTGAGATTCCACTGCTCGACGTACGCGGTCTTCTGGTGCGCCTCCTCGTACTGGTGAGCGACGGTGGTCTGATTGATCGCGTTGGGGTTGGTCAGAGACGCCGGAATCCCGTCTTGCATACGGAAGAGCGCCTGCGAGGCAGTGAGATTTCCCGAGCCGGAGATGGATGCGCTGGAGTTGATGGCGAACGGAAAGTTGTACCCCATCAGCCCTTCGCGGCCTGTCCGGTCAGTCAGGTTGTAGAAGATGCCGAAGGCGGAGCGAATAGTCCAGCCGCGCAGCGGCGCCCAGGCGAACCCGAATCGCGGGGCGAAGTTCTTGTAGTTGGGATACACCAGCGCTTCGTCGTGGAGGCTGCCGTTCTTGGCATAGATCAACGAATTCGTGGTGAAATCGAACTGCTCCCACTGGTTGTGCTGCTCGCGCGGAGGCGTGGCGAAGTCCCAGCGCAGTCCAAAATTCAAAGTCAATTTCGGAGCCAGCTTCCAGTCGTCCTGCGCGTAGGCGGAATACAGATCCTGGTAGCGGTTGTAGATCGAGTTCGAATCCTGCGAGTAACCCGTGGGAAGCCCCATCAGAAGATCGGCGACTCCGCCCGGGTATGTTCCATTCTGCCCGCTGAACCGGCCCGAAAACGAGAAACTGCCGAGCGTAGCGCCGTTGTCGCTGATGCCCGTAGTCAGGTATTCGTACTCGAAGCCGAACTTCAAGGCATGTGCGCCACGCGTCCAGGCCAGCGATTGCCGCAGATCGTAGCCCTGCGGCGTATTCCATGCCGGCACTGAGGTGCTGCGGCCCATGTTGCTTCCCGGGCCTGGAGGCATCGTGACCACCGGCACACCGCCGCACACACTCGGATCGGTGACCGATCCCTTCAGTCCGATCAGTTCGAGCGGACAGGGCGAGCCTGCCAAGGGCGGAAGTTGGTAGTAGGCGCCGTTGTTGTATCCGAAGCGAGTCTCCGAAAGCAGTGCCGGCTGGATCACCCAAGTCACACCCGTGGCCATACTTTGGCTGCGGTTCCGCGATGTGCCAAACGCGTCCGACGTCGACCCTTCCGAATATCCGGCGCGCGGCGGCGGTGTGAAGATGTGGGTGTTGACGAAGGAGTACCGGCCGAACAGATTGATCCTGGAAGTGACTGTATGATCGATGCGCACATCGAACTGGTTCGTCTGGTTCCCGGCCGTAGGATCGCTGACGTAGTTGTTCGTCAGTTGTCCTGGCGCGCCGATATTGGGCGCCGGGTTGAAGCTCAAAATCTTTGCGCCGACTGGGTCAAACAGACTCGCCGGAATTACCCAGCAGTGGCCCTTGCCGTCGTTGCACCCTACCGTCGCGGGCTGCATGAAACCGGTCGCCTTGTCGGCTGCATCGTACGGATTGGTGATCGGGACGTTGAAGAGACCCTGCGTCCAGGAGGTCTGCGGCACGCTGCTGATCTGGATCCCGCTGGTGTCGTCGCGAAGGCCTTCGTAGTCGCCGAAGATGAAGGTCCGGTTCTTGCGGATGGGGCCGCCCAGCGTTCCCCCGAACTGGTTCCGCAGGTGGAACGGCCGCGCGGTGCTGGTGCTGTTGGCAAAGAAATTGTTCGCATCCAGATGATCGTCGCGATGGAACTCATACGCCGAGCCGTGCACTTGATTAGTGCCCGACTTGATTACCGCATTCACCACCGCCCCGGCGCTGCGTCCGAATTCCGCCGAGTAACCATTGGTCTGGATCTTGAACTCCTGCAGCGCGTCAACCGAGGGCTGCAGCGCCTCCATATTCAGGCCGCGATACGACTCCGCGTAAGACGTGTTGTCGAGACCGTCCAACTGATAGGCGTTCATGAAGACGCGATTGCCGTTAGCGCTGAAGCCGCCCTTGAAATTCTGCGCGGTCAACCGGCCCGTCTGGAACAACACGCCCGGCGACAACTGCGCCAATTGCATGAAGTCTCTTCCGTTGAGCGGCAGTTCGACAATCTTGCGGCCGTCAATCACCGACCCGCGATCGGAGGTCTCAGTATCGAGCACGGAGGTCTGCGCCGTCACGGTGACGCGCTCGGCGGCATCGCCCACCTGCAGGCCGAGGTCGATGCGCGCCGTCTGTCCCACCTGGAGCGCGATGCCCGATTGCTCGCTGAGTTTGAATCCGCTATGCGATGCGGTTACACGATAAATGCCCGGCCGCAGATCGGGAACAAAGTAGAAGCCGCGATCGTTCGTAAGGACGGCTGCCGCGATATTGGTGTCCTGATTGGTCACCCTCACTTCGGCGTGCTGGATCACAGCCCCGCTTGCGTCCTTGACGCATCCCGTGAGCGCGCCGGTATCCGTTTGCGCGGCCACGACTCCCGGCAGCATCGCTGCCAGGAGCCAAGCCGCCTGCCGGGCGCGCATTTTAGTGCTTCCTCCGGATTGCTCCGGCGACGTCTTCGTACTGATCGGTGGAGATGAAATCTGCGTGGGCAGCCACCAGCGCGTGAATACGCGTCTGCGCCGCCTGCTTCGAACCGAAATTGAACTCGGCGGTCCAGCCCTGATTTTCCGCATCGGTAAAGCCGTTGACTTCGTAGAAGCTCACCAGGTACCCGAGGCTGTGTCCGTACTCCACGAATCGCTTCATGCGAGCTTCGGTAGCGGGATTCCAGTCGTTGCCATGAGTCGGACCGCAGAGTTCAACGAAGTGCCAGTCGGTACCGAACCAGCGGCGCCAGTTGTCCGCCCGCTTGGAGACGAGTTGCTCCACGGGAATCTTCGTCAAGCTCGCGAACCGCTCGTCCCTCGCCGTCCGCGGGAGCTTGTTGGGGTTATCGTCGAACTTCACCGCCGATCCGAATGCGCGGAACTTGCCGCCCACGGTGATGCGGTCGTAGAAGAAGTCCTGCTTGATGTCGTTCTGCTTGTCTTCGAGGATCACCATCATGGGCTGCAGTTCGAGGGGCGACATCTTGGACATATCGGAGGTCTTCACTGCCTTGGTCAGCCAGCCGTCGTGCTTGTCGAGCACTTTGGAGATGGCCTGCAGGTGCTCTTCGGGGTCGTTCTTGATATCGAGGTAGAGCGTGATCAGCGGCCAGTTGCCCTTGTTGCCGTCCTTCAGCGCCTTCTCGACGATGGGCGCAACTTTGGGAAAGAAATACGATTCCAGGGTCGGTGAATCGGCAGACGCCGCCTTCTCGTTGTGAATCAGCAGGGAACGCCCCGCAACCCAGACCAAGTCTTCTTCCACTACGAATGGCACACCTGCCGCGATTACACGGTCCAGGCGGTCTGCGTACTTACCCTCATCGGGGTAGGCGTTGTGTGCCAGGACCAGCGTGCGCGCGCCCGGTGAGAACATCGAGGGCGCACCGGCGGCGAAAGCAAACGATACGGCGAGAGCCATGGCTCCCAAGGTGCTCGAAAGTTTCATATGATTCGCTCCTGTTTGGCTTTGAAGCCTCATTCCAGCACGCGAATCTAAAGGCAACCTTAAGAAAACCGCAGTTATCGAAAATTCATATTAGGCGAGCGGGTGCGTGCGTTCAGCGCTCTTCCTGCTTGAGGCCGAATGCGTACACGTAGCCGTCATATGTAGCGATGAAGATCCTTCCGTTGGAGAGAGCCAGGCCACCGAAATGAGTGAACGAGGAGAGAGGTTCGCTGGCGAACAGTTCCTTTCCGGTGTCCGAATCGAAGGCATGCAGTGTCGCCTTGCGTGAGCCTCGGACCCGCTCCGCGGTGCTGGTGCGATACTGCTGTACATCCTCCCCGCTGGAAAGCGCGTACACCACGCCGTTGGCGGCAATCGGCGGCTCCGGCACGTCCAGATCCCGTGAAATCCACGCCGGAGCCAGCACCGGGGCTTCGCCTTTCATCTCCACACGGAACGCCATAATGCTGCCGTGCGGCGCGTCGCCGTTGGACATCGGAAATAGAGGCGCGGCGGCGGGATGCGGAGGCCCCCACGCCGGTGCATAGATCCAGCGAGTCCCCTTGGCGTCTTCGACGGTCGCAAACGCGCCCCAGAATCCGTGCCCTGAGTAGTTCACGTCTTCATTGGTGAAGAGCTCGCTGCGAAACAAGGGCGTGCGATGCGTCTCGCCGCCAAACGACCTGGTGTCGAGCAGGAAGAGGCGACCCTCCTTTCCTCCACCCACCAGGTACTCCTTGCCGTGGAACGAAAACACCAAAGGCGAGATGCATCCCATGTCCAGGTCTTTGCGGGTGAGCCATTCGCGATTCAGGGGAGTGTAGGAGTCGGTCAGCTTCATCTCCTTCGCCGAGATGGCGAGGAAACTGTCGGCGAACTCGCCGGCATCGGGATCGAACGTGCCGTCGCCGGACTCACCAAAGATCGTGCCCGACGGCGAGATGGCCACACCGGCGCGTCCCCAGATGCCCGGCCGGCCGGCTTGAAAAGACCGCACCATATGCTCCGGCGATTTCAGATCGATCGCGTACACTCCTGAGGCGACGCCGTTGCAACGCTGACCGATTGCCGTGTACAGGCTGCCATCGAAGAGATTCAAACTCCAGTTTTTGGAAAACGCCGGAACGAACGGGACCGGTGGAAACCGATCCTCACCGTCTTCCACCGCGAGCGCGTGCAGGACACCATCGCTTGCAATCACGTAAGCCGTTTTCATCCGGCCGCCGTCGATCGCGGGCGTCGCGTTGACCGCGAAGGGACAGAGGGTGTTCGACGTGCGGCTGGGATTGGCCGTGATCTTGAAGGTACGCTTCCAAATCAGCTTGCCGGTGTCAGCATCGATGGCGTAGACATTGTCCGAACTGCCCGCGACGACGACGAATTCCTTGATGCCGCGCGGAGTTTTCACCTGATCGACAACCACGGGAGTGGCAAGCGAAGTCAGTTCCTTCGGCACGTTATCGATCTGGATTTTCCATTTCAGCTCCAGCGTTGCGGCATTGGTTCGGTTCAGGATGGTCTCGTTCTTTGCCCAGCCAGTCCTCTGCGAATCGCCTCCGAAGGTGAGCCAGTCCGCGGAAAGCCTGCTCGCCAAGGCCACAACCGTCAGGCAGAAGAGGGCAACGTTCGACTTCGTGCGATGCACCATGGAAACCGATCCTAAACTCCCGCTGTGAATGTTTGATGACGGACGGTTGATGAAATTTCAATGACGTGGCCTGTTCTTAAGGTTGTCTACAGGTTCAGGTGCTACATTCCGGTTCTCATCGATGCGCCTTTCTGGAAGGAGTCATTTCGCATGAAACTACGTCTGCTCGTCCCAGCCTTTCTGCTTTTGGCGGCCGCCCAGTCGTATGCCCAGTTCGAGGCGACCGTCCTCGGCACGGTCACCGACAAGTCTGGGTCGGCCGTCCCACGCGCGGCCATAACGCTTCTCAACATCCAAACCGGGGTGTCCGAAAAGGGCACAACCGGCGAGAACGGCACCTACCAATTTGTCAGCGTCGCCGTCGGACGCTATCGAGTCACCGTGCAAGCCGCAGGATTCAAAACCGCGACTACCGAAGAATTCTCGGCCGATGTCGGCGCGCGGCAGCGGGTGGATGTCCGGTTGGAGGTGGGCGAACTCAACCAGACCATCGATGTCCGGGCGGCCGCGGCCGCCCTGGAGACGGATTCCAGCAATCGCGGCCAGGTGATCGAGCACCACACCATCGTCGATCTGCCGCTGAACGGCCGCGAATACGCGGATCTCGCGCTCCTCGCGCCCGGAGTGCGCAAGGCCGTGCAAAGCAACACGGCGACTCGCGACGGCGCCTACGACGTAAACGGCATGAGGTCCGCATTCAACTCTTACAACCTCGATGGTCTCGACAATAACGCTTACGGCACCAGCAACCAGGGATTCTCTTACCAGGTAGTGCAGGCGTCGCCGGACGCCGTGCAGGAGTTCCGGTTCGACACCAATAACTACAGCGCCGAGTTCGGGCGCGCCGCGGGCGCCGTGATCAATGCCAGCATCCGCAGTGGTACAAATGAATTGCATGGGTCGGTGTGGGAGTTCTTGCGCAACACGCAGTTGAATGCGGTGGGCTTCTTTCAGCCGGTGGGCGGCCAGAAACCAACGCTCGTGCAGAACCAATTCGGGGCCGCCGTGGGAGGGCCGGTTCGCAGAAACAAACTGTTCTTCTTTACCGACTACGAAGGCTTCCGCAGCGCCGCCCACTCCCTGAGCTATTCCACGCTGCCCACAGCCCCGCAGAAACAGGGCAACCTCGGAACCGCGATCGTGAATCCGCTCACCGGAGCCTCTTATCAGAACGGCATCGTTCCCGTCGATCAGATCACACCGTTCGCGGCGAAGGTGCTCTCGGCGTTGCCCGATCCCAATCTCCCCGGAGCGGCCAATAACTACCAGTCCTCTCCCGACACCATCACGCCCAGCGACAAAGGCGATGCGCGCATCGATTACTACCTCAAGCAGAATCTCACCTTCTTCGGCCGCTTCAGTACCCGCCTGCAAAATCAGATCGTGAACGCGGCCATCTCAGGGCCTTCTGGAGGCGATCCCGACCTCTTCCGCAGCTACGACCGGTCGATTGCGCTGGGCTCCACTTGGACGCTCGGCGCGAAAACGGTGATGAACTTCCGTCTGGGTCTCACCCGCATGGAAGGCGCCGATTTCAAGGCCTCCGAACTGAACAACACTCAGGGTATGTTCACGATCTATGGAATTCCCGGCACTCCCGAGACGAAGCCGATCGCGAGCGGACTGAACACCCAAAGCATCACGGGCTATTCTTCCTTCGGGCACAATTCCGGGCAGCATCAATATCCGGAGGTCATCAATCCCAAGGCCGACTACTCGCGAGTGGAAGGCCGCCACACGATCAAGGCGGGCGTGGAGTATCAGCACATCGCGACCGAGATCCTCGACCTGAATCCGCTGACCGGCAAAGATACATACACCGGGCAGTTCAGCCGCCCCGCGGGAGCCAAAAGCAACAACATTTACAACTTCGCCGACTTTCTGTTCGGCGCCCGCGATTCCTACAACATGAACAGCTACGGGCTGTTCCATTACCTCCAGCAGATGTATTTCGGCTACGTGCAGGATGATTTCCGCGCGACCCACAACCTGACTTTCAACATCGGACTGCGTTACGAATTTGCTACGCCGCAATACGAGGCGTACAACCATCTGAGCAACTTCAACCCTGCCACCAACAACCTGATCCTTGCCAAGGGCGGCTCACTGTACGACCGCGCGCTGGTCAATCCCGATCCTCTGAATTTCGCGCCGCGTTTCGGTTTTGCGTACAGCCTCAATTCGAAGACGGTGATCCGCAGCGCGTACGGCATCAGCTACGAGCATTTCAATCGCTCCGGGCGCGAGAATCTGCTGGCCTACAACGGACCCTACGTCGTGAACGAACTGGTGAACCAGACGCCCTCGCAGCCGCTGTGCACCGGCGATCAATACCTGGGCTGCTTCCGCCCCACGATGCTCGGCTATCCGGCCGGTTTCACCGCATCGGCCAACTTCAACACATCGACAACCAACATCCACTACACTCCGAGCAATACCAAAAGCACCTATGTGCAGAGCTGGCACCTCACAGTCCAGCGCGAATTGTCACGCGATCTGACACTCGACGTGGGGTACGTCGGCAACCACGGCACGCACGTCTACCAGTTGGGCGATTACAACCAGGCCGTTCCGAATCTACCGGGGCAGAGCCTTAGCCTGGCGGCGCGCCGGCCGGTGCAGAATTTCAGCGAGATCGAAACCTCCTTCAACGAATCCAACTCCAGCTACAACTCCCTGCAAGCCAAGCTCGAAAAGCGCTTCTCCAGTGGAATCTCGCTACTCAATTCGTTTGCCTGGTCCAAAGCGCTGGACATCGCACCTTCCAACATGGAAACCGGCAACGGCTCGAACTACTACATGAATTTCCGGAACTGGAGATCGGCCTGGGCGATTTCCGATTACGATTTGCCGTTCCAGAACACAACCAGCTTTGTTTGGGACACGCCGATCGGCAAAGGAAGGAGATTCGGATCCGGCATGTCGGCGGTCGCAGATGCGTTCCTCGGAGGCTGGCGGCTGGCCGGCATCAATACCGCCATCAGCGGGCAACCCATTAACTTCACCTACACGCCCAGCACTGCCGGTTCCGTGGCGGGTTCGAATCTTCCCATGCGCCCCAACGTAGTCGGCAATCCGTTTCTTCCAACGGGCGAGCGCACGCCGCAGGTGTACTTCAACATCGCGGCGTTCGCGGTGCCCGATATCTCGCAACCATTCGGCAGTGCCGGCCGCAACATCGGACGCAGCGACGGAATCTACACCTTCGATCTGGCGATCGACAAATCGTTCGTGATCCGGCCGGAGCGCCAGCGCCTCCAGTTTCGCGCCGAAGCGTTCAACGTTCTCAACAAGACCAACTTTCAGGCCGCCGCGAGCAACATCTCCACGAGTACATTCGGGACCATTACCAAAACGTTCCCGGCGCGGCAGATTCAGCTGGCTCTGAAGTATACGTTCTAACCCGCCATGATCCGAAAATCAATCCTACTCATCGCGCTCGCCGCGGCCGTGATCGCACAGAACCCCGCGCCCCGCAAGATTCAGGTCCTCATCATCACCGGCCGCGACGATCACGACTGGCGTGGCGCCACCGCGTCCATGCGCCAATCTCTCGCTGCGGCCGGCATTTTCGAAGTGCGGACAACCGAGGAATTCCGGGACGCAGGCGTTTCCTCGCTGGCGCCCTACGAGGTTGCCGTGCTGGTGTACAACGACAAAGACCCTGCGGATCGCTGGACCGATCGCTCTCGCGAGGCGCTGCTGGGTTTCGTGCGTGGCGGCAAGGGGCTGGTAGTGTATCATCACTCCGCCGCCGGCTTCCACGACTGGCCCGAATTCGCGCAACTCTGCGGCGGCAATTACTACGGCGGCGCGCTATCACAGAATTACAATATCGAGGTGTTTCAATGTCTCAAATGCGCAACACCTCGACACCGAAGTATCTCACGACCTCGACATCGGCATTTTGGGGTATTGCAAACTCGCACGCGCCCAGTATCAGCTGCCTTATGCACAGGAATTGAGCCGGATCAGCCCGCCTGAATGACAGCCCGTTTGGGACCCCCGAAAATCCTGCGGTAAAACAGGAGAGCCGCGAAGCGCCAACTTCGCGAGCTGACTTTCGGAGGTCACCCAAACGGTGAGCAACAAAACAAAGCATATCGATAGGAAGCGCGCGAGGCAAGTGGCTGAAAGAGCTATCGCGGAGCCCAATAAAATCGGTGCCTCCACGCCATACGACTTCGATGGCAAGAATTTGACGGCCTACGGAGGGCTGTTGCCGGTGGCGACCCTGCTGGAGAAGTTGGGATTCCAGCAACTCGTGGAGGAGACGCTGACGGTGAAGCGCGTCACGCGAGCTATGAACATGTATCAGTTCGTGTTGTCCATGGTGTTGGCGATCTACGTGGGGTTTTCGCGATTGCACCATCTACGCTTCCTGGAGCGGGAGCCGATGCTGACTGGCATCGTGAAAGTATTGCGGCTGCCGCCGCAGTGCACCTTTTGGCGGTTTCTGGCCTCGCTGCATCTGGGTGTCGCGCGCCAACTGCTGGAAGTGCAGCGACGGATGAGGGAACGGGTGTGGGAGGCGGCGCACGTCCAACTGGCGTCGGTCACGCTCGATACCGACACGACGGTACACACGCTGTTTGGCCATCAGATGGGCGGACGCAAAAGCTATAACCCGAAGAACAAGGGCAAGAAGAGCTACCAGCCAATCCTGACGTTCTTGTCGGAAACGCGGGAATACATCAGTGGTGAACTACGCAATGGGGATCGGCCGACTGGCGTGCAGATCGCCCGGCACCTGGAGAGTGTATTTGCCGCCTTGCCCCCCACAGTGAAGACGATCTATGCGCGGGCAGACTCGGGATTCTACTGCGGGGAAGCGGTGGAAGCCTACCAGAGTCGGGGCGTGCAGTTCATCATCTCAGCCCGCAAGACGTCTCGTTTGGTGGAAGAACTGAAGGCTGCCGTCTGGCAGGGCTCACCACGTACGGACGCCGATGGACAATGCGAGTTTCGTTATCAACCAGAGGGATGGGGCAAAGCCTATCGGTTCCTCGCCCTGCGCTACCAGAAGCAGGCCCAGCCGAGCGCTCCCGAAGAGCCCGAGCAGTATCAGTTGTTCGATACGCCGGAGTACCGCTATCGCGTGTTCGTCACCAATATGACAGAGGCCATCTATATGCTGGCCTGGTTCTACAATCAGCGGGCGGGAGCGGAGAATCTGATCAAGGAAGCCAATAACGATGCGGGTTTGGCAGCGCATCCATCGGCTCGTTGGTTGATGAACTGCAATCATTTCCAATTGGCGATGCTGGCCTACAACCTGAATTGCTGGCTGATGCTGTTCAATCGCGAGGAAGACGCCAAGGTGGCAACTCTCCAGCACACCACACTGGCGACGGCACGCTTGCGGTTCTTGTTTCTCGCCGCCAAGATCTGGCGTCACGCCGGTCGGGTGGGCGTCAGCTACAGCGATCACTACGAAGAAAAAGGCATCTTCAGCCGACTGTTGGACCGGCTGCGGGCAATCGCCCCCGACGGACAGCGCTTTGGCCCTGTCCTGGTTACGCCGCTGACCGGATGAGCAGACGCATAGAGTTTTATGCATTACGGAGCCAACCAATTCAACCAGATGGAAACATAACGAACCGGTGGAGGCAGATCACAGGGTTAGGGATCAGTAGAGGACGAGAACTCGGAGATCACATCATCGCGTCAAATGCGGCCCAGGCCAGACTCCGTCTGTGCATAATTCAGGTGTAAGTATTTGAGAACAGTGGTGGGCCCGTGCAGACTCGAACTGCAGACCTCTACCGTGTCAAGGTAGCGCTCTAACCAACTGAGCTACGGGCCCGTGAGAGGGGGTAATCCAAATTATAACACCGGCAACGTTGCTCGTCATTCCTTGCTGAACGCATCCACCGCTTCTTGCGGCGTCCCGCAAACCGTGACGATCCGATTCACCTGCGTGATCTTCAGCATATCGAGGACCCGGCCGTCCGGCGCGACCGCGACCAGTCTGCCGCCCGCCTCCTTCAGCCGTCCGGCCGCCAGTGCGACCAGGCCGATTCCGGCGCTGTCGATGTAGGTCACGCCGGTCAGGTTCAGGATCGCGCGGGTGCGGCCGGCTTTCACCAGCTCGTCCACAATCGTTTCCACGCGCTGGCTTTCGCGGCCCAGGGCGAACCTGCCCGTCAGGTCAATTCCGGCGATCCCCGGTTCGATCTGTCGTTCCTCAATTTGCAGCAGCATAAGAGATTGGGTTCAGGATAACGCGCTACCTTACGGATCCACAAGGGATAAGATCGTCATCGGAGCATTGCCCTCGAGCCGGTTATTGACGAAGAGGAAGAGGAACTCCTTGTTCTCGCGCGCTCGCCCAATCAGCACCCGCATCGCCTGCCGCGCCTCCGGATTGGGGTCCTGCACCGAGGTGTACGGAGCGAATGTCTGCACCGCTTCCTCGTACACCCGCCCGCGCCGTAACAGAGCCCGGCAGACGAGAAAATCGGCCGTGGCCGACTCCGGAATCGCCAGTTGATGTTGCAGTTCGGGCATCCTCGACCACGCATTATAAACGTGGGCCACGCGGCGGCTCCGCAGACACGCGAAGTAGTCCTTCTCCAGAAACTCGGGATTGCGAATCTCCACGGCGTATCGAAACTCCGTAGGGAGCGCCGCCAGAAACGGATCCAGACGATCGAGGAACTGCGGCACGTCTTCGAAGCTGCGGCGATTGAACGTGCCAAATTCGAAGATCAACACCGCGACCCGCTCGCGATATGCGGCAAGCGGACGGAGGAACATCTCGCGAAGCATCTGGACATCCAGAAATGCCTCGTTCTCCAGGCCCGCCTGCGGCCCGTACCGTGCGTGAGCCGGGAACACTTTGCAAGTGATCTGTTCCGGCACTTTGAAGGCGAACCGGAAATGCGCGGGAGTCTGTCGAAACAGCTTGCTCCAAAAATCTTCCGTGGGGAACTGGTAGAAGGCGAAGTCGCCGCACACCGCGGGAAAGATCTCCGCATATTCCTTCAGACATTCGGCCTCGAAGAGTTTTTTGGAAAAGCGGCCCCGCGACAGATACCGTTCGCGCCGGTAGATCTGTCCCACCCAACCCTCGTACTTCCACGAACTGCCGCCGATGTAAATGTTCTGCCGTGCCAGCTCGCGCAAGCGGTCTGCCAGACCGTCGCGGTCGAATCCGGGCTCCTCGAAGAGTGGACCTACCACGCTTGCGCAGACCGGAAGAAATAAGGATCCGCGCCAGCCTCGATCGACCCGTCCGGATTCAGGCGGATCATCACCGGGGCCGCCCCGCTCGCGAAGCGGGTGCGCATTTCGACCAGATGGTGGCGTTTCTGCAGTTCCGCAATCACCGCAGGAGCTGTGCGGTCGTCCAGAAGCAGAGTGCCCGGGCTCATCGCGTGATTGTCGAAACTGGCCACCAGATGCTCGGTCTGGAATCGCGGCGCTTCCACCGCCTGCTCGGCGTTCATGCCGAATTGCGTAGCGTAGAGCAGCACCTGCAACAGCGCCTGGTCCTGATTGTCTCCCCCCGGGGTGGACAAGGTGATCAGCGTCTTATTCGGCCCAACCACGAGCGTCGGGCTAAGCGTCACGCGCGGCCGCTTGCCGCCTGCCAGTTCGTTGGGATGTCCGGGAACCAGCAGAAAGCTCTGCGCGCGCTGCGTCAGCGGAATGCCCGTATCGCCGGCAATGTAAGACGGCATCCAGGAGCCCGAGGGGGTTATGGAAATCGCCACCCCATCCTTATCAATCGCGTCGACGCAAGTGGTGTCTTTGGCGAGGAGCGCATCGTCCATCTTGTATCGCGCGATGTTGGCGTAGAACGGGTGCTTGGGAGGGTTCGCCATCACGTTACCCGGACGGAAATCGAGGGACGCCTGTTCGGTGATTTGCTTTCGCCGTTCCGCGCCGTATTCCTTCGACAGCAGTTTGTCGGCGGGGATCTTGACGAACTTGGGATCGCCGTAGAAGGTGTCGCGATCGGCATACGCCAGTTTGAGGGCCTCGGTCAGGGTGTGAATATATTCCGCGGAGTTGAGTTTCAGATCGGCGAGGTTGAAGCCTTCCAGGATATTGAGGGCTTCGATCATCGACGGTCCCTGGCTCCAGAAGCCGGGCTTGTAAACAGTGTAGCCGTGGTATGTGGTGGAGACGGCCTCCTCCGGTTCCAGGTGAAATGCCGCCATATCCTCATAGCGCAGAAGTCCACCATTCTGTTTGGAGAACTCATCGATGCGATGAGCAATGTCGCCGCGGTAGAAGTAATCGCGAATCGCGTCGATGGCCTTGGCGCGGCTGGCGCCCGAGGCCAATGCTTTCTTTTCCACTTCCGCCATGGAGCGCAGCGTGCGTGCCAAGTCGGTCTGACGCAAAATTTCGCCCGTTCTCAGGACGTGCCCATTAGGAATGAAGACCTTCTTGGATGCGGGCCAAGCCTCCAGGTACTTCACGCTGGCCTCGAGCGAAATGGCGCGCAGTTCATCGATGGGGAAGCCATCAGCGAGCTCGGCGGCGGGCTCCACGACTTCGGAGAAGGGCTTGGTGCCGAATTCCTTCAGCGTCACCAGCGCCGCATCGATCATTCCCGGCACCAGCGCCGCCAGGATGCCCGAAACGGGTACCCAGTCCTTCATGCCCTTATCCGACGGCGGGTCGCCGATCTCATCCCATTTGAGCTTGTGATTGCGATAGAAATCCGCGGTAGCCATTTTGGGCATCGTGCCCACACCGGCAATCGCGTAGACCTTCCCCGCCTTGGTGCGCACCAGGATCGGCGACTCGCCGCCCATGCCGAAATGCGAGAACTCGGTCACGGCGGCGGCTAGCATGGTGGCGATGCCTGCGTCCACGGCGTTTCCGCCAGTGAAGTACATCTTCATGCCGGCTTCGGTAGCGTATTCGCTGCCTGCCGCTACCGCGCCATGCATTCCCCGGGAAGGAAGGCGTACAGGACGGTTCGAGGGTTGGCGCTGAGCCGATCCAACCGTAACCACCGCCGCTAAAACGATCGCCAGTTTGAATTTCATACGATCTCTCATTGTAACTGCTATTACATCGGAGTCGCGATCGAGTCGACCAATAGGGGTGCGTGAGCAGATTCGGGAAGTTCGGAGGCAGCGTCGAAAACGAACTGCAGTCAGACTCGGCAGACGACGCGAAAACCCTCGACAAAAGTGTGGACGCGGCAGAGAGGAGTCTTGGCGGCACGTCTGCCGCGAAGATCTTCATACGCTGCAACGACAAGGACGAGGTCGCCGCGCCGGGCACCTTCCCGGAAGCACGTATGAGCACCCCGCCAAAAGCATATAATCGAAGCTTGCACGATCATTCATCGCAAGCGGCTCCTCCTGTGACGAAGGACGAAAACGAGCCCATGCTGTACTGTCCTGTCTGTTCGTCGCGGCTGGCCGAACAGAAATGCAAGCTGGTCTGCCCGAAATGCAGCTACTACTTGAGCTGCGCCGATTATTACTGAGTGCAAACCATGTCCGATATCCCAGCGTTATTGGAGCGTTACCGCCGCGGCGCCGAACTGCTGGCCGTGGTGCTGACCGGTGTTTTTGGAGAGGAAGAGGACTTTGCGTCCGCCCCGGGTAAATGGACCGTGCGGCAGATTGTGGCGCACCTCGCCGATGCCGAATTGGTAGGAGGGCACCGTTTCCGGCAGGTGATTGCGGAGGAAAATCCGACCCTCATCGCTTACGATCAGGATGCCTGGGCGGCGAAGTTGGACTACTCCCGGCGCAAGCCCAAGCAGTCGCTCGAGACCTTTCGCCGCCTGCGGGCTGAGAATTACGATCTGCTGAAGGGTTTGCCGGAAGGGGCCTTTACTCGAACCGGAAATCATAGCGAGAACGGAAAAATGACGCTCTTGCAACTGCTGGAAGGGTATGCCGGGCACGCGGAATCACATGCCCGGCAATTGCAGGAGATGCGTGAGGAATACAAGAAACGGAAAACCGCGGCTCGGACTTGACTCAGTGCTTGAGAACATCCTCGAAGAACGCCATGGCGCGGGGGTCGCGGGAGTTCTGTAAGGTGTTCATGGCCTGCTTGCGCACCTCGGCATTCTGAGTCGTCTTGACCATCTGGATCAACACCGGAATGCCCGCTCCATCCGGAATCTGATTTAGCGAAGACACCGCATGCTTCTTCACTTGTACGTCGGGATCGCTCTCGATCACTTTGGAGATGGTGCTGACGACTGCCGCTCCCGGTTTGCGAGCCAGCGCGGAGACGGCCTGTTGGCGCATGCGTGAGTTCCGGTCCGTGGTCGCGATCGAGATCAGCAGATCTTGAGCGTCAGGTTCACGGCTCGACGATAGGTTGGAAATCGCGCGCTCCCGAACCCGCTCATCGGGATCGTTCGCGATCACCTTCTTCAGCACCTCGAAGCCGTGATGGCCGCGGGCCGAACCGATCGCGGAAACTGCCCGCAGCCGAAGGGTTTCGGGCTGTTCAGGAGCCAAAAACCGCTCCAGCGCCTGATCCGCCGCGGGATCGGAATGCTGTGCGATGGCGCTGACGGGGCTCTCACCAACCCGCTCGCGGTCGGACATCATCGAGACCAGCAGCGCAATGCTCTGCGCCGGCTGCACATCGTTGAGCCAATGAACCGGCGCTCCGCCGGCATCGATTTCACAGTCCGGCGACAACGTACGGATCCGGTTCAACTGGTTGTTCTCGATGCGGAACAGAATCACCGCATGGTCCGGCGGCTCCAGATGAATCACTCCAGGCTGGTTGAATCCGTCGCGCACATAGTCACACCCCAGATTGTAGGTGCGCACCGAAGGAACGCTGTACCCGATCCACATGGGCTGCGGCTGGGCGGTGAGGAGGCTCTTGTACTGCGCCTCCAGGCCAGCGGCCGCGGAATGAGTCTGCACTTGCGCGTTAATCAGCAATTTGGGCTGCGCGGCCAGCGGCAGTGCGGCAGCCAGGAGCAGCATCGCGCGCTTCATTTGGACAGAATCTCCATCAGGTAGTCGGAGGCTTCCTTGGAGTGCATGTTGGAGAGGCGGTCGACGATCTGGAGCTTCAACTTGGGATCCTTCTCGGCACGCGCCAAGTCCACCAGGTACTTGGCGTTGCGCTGATTCGAGAGGGCATTGACCACGGCTTTACGCAGCTCCGGGTCCTGCTCGGAACTGTAGATCGAGACCAGGCGCTCCGGGGCCCCATTCTGCTGAGTGGACAGTGCCTCGATCGCGGCACGCCGTACTCTGGGGTCAGTTTCGCGCTTAATGACTTCGACGAGCTTGTCGGCGTTGCCATTGCTGTGCATGTAGCGCAGAATCGCGATCTTTCCTTCCGGAGTGGTTTCGGCCTGATAGATCTGCCACAGCTCCGGTTGCCCGTCGACGCGGCCCAATTGGTCGTACGTGCGCTCCCGAAGATCGGCATTCTTCTCCAGCTTGGCGATCTGGCCCAAGCGATCGATATCGCGAGAGTTGCCGAGCGCCGATAAAATGGCGCTCTTCACTCGGGTGTCGCTGGTGGAATTGTAGATTTCCATCAGAAGCTGATTCTGCGAATTGTTCGGCAGTTTCCGCTTCTGTCCCAGATACTCAATCGCTCTCACCTGCAGGTCGGGATTGCCGGAGCCCTTGGCGATCTGCTCCACGATCTGCTGCGCCCGCGGGCTGCTGTTCTGCGCGAGGACAAACAGCGCCTGCGCCTTCAAACGATGCGAGCCGGAGCCCTTCAGGATGTTCTCCACGAGCGGAATGGCGCGGTCCGGATCGGACTGCATGAGGCCGTTGAGCGCCATCAGCTTCAATTGCTCGTCGGACTCCGCCTCAGGGGAGACCGGCTTGCCGGACTCCTGCGCCACCTGGATTTCGAGCGCTTTGGCGTCGTCCAGCCAGCGGCTGCTGGCATACGACTTGCGCAATTCCGCGATCGCGGCTTTGGCTTCATCGCGGCGACCCAGGCGGTTCAGCGCATAGGCCTTCCAGTACAGGGCGCCATCGGCCCGCGCCGCCGCGTGAGAAGCTACCTGGTTAAAGTCCTCGAGCGCCTCATCCCATCGATTACTGTCGAGAGCGCGCAAGCCGCTATCGTAGAGCCGGTCGTCATTGCCGCGGCCCTTGATCGTCATGTTTTGGGCAAACGCCATGGGGGTATTGATCTTGAAATCGAAGTTGAAGTTGCCGTTCTCCTTTCCAAATCCTGCGCCCCATCCCTGACCGCCGATCTTGGCATCCGGGAAGAACTTCTGCGCGTCCCAAGCCTGCTGGCGTGCGTCTTCGGCCATCTGTCGGATGTGCTCCATCTGCTCCGGATCAATCTGCGCAGGCGGCGCCACTGCCATAGCGCGAGAGGCCTGCTCCCGGGCATCTTCTGCCATTTCGCGGAGGCGCTCCATCTCCTCCGGGTCCATGATGGCCCGCGGAGCAGGCACCGGCCGCGCCGCCTGGGCCGGGGCCGGAGCTGCCGGCGCGGCCGCTGGAGTCGCGGCCACCCTCGGAGCCATCGGAATCATCGGTGTTGGCGCCGCCGCTGGGGTCTGAGACCAGGCGACGGCACCCGTTACGAGCAAACAACTCATCGGAATCAATGTTCGAGAAACAATCATGTTGCTACCTCTTATAGTTTTTGCCGGGCCGTCGATGCGGCCGGCTCTTCCTGGCTCCGGACATTGCTGCCCAGAACACGGATCTTGAACAGAATGCCTTCGGCTTCCAGCCGATGGCGCAAATTTTCCAATTCCGCGGGCGAGATCTCCGACGGCGCATGCGAGATCTCCAGCAGCACGCGATCCAGATCGTCCAGCACACTGGCCACTGCTGTGTTCCCGGTATGTTCGGCGGTCTGGCGGTAGAGGCGGCTTTCGCTCACCAGGTCCGCCGCGCGCTCCTGCTCCGACGAAATATCCATCGGGATCTTCGGATTGGCGTTGGCCAGTTCCACCAGCACCATCTGCGAGCGCTCCAGATAATCGCCTACCGCTACCAGCAGGATTCGCTCGCCAGCTTGCGGATCGGCTGTAGAAGCCATCTGCACCGGCCGCTTCGTGCCCGCCGGCGACGGATAGAATCGGCCCGCCAGGAATGCCGCTACCAGCAGACCGGCGAGCGCCGTTCCGGCTACCGCCCACCGCCACGGCGAAGGAAGCGTCCAGAAACGCCGCCGCACAGGGAGGCGCGACTCCAGCCGCTGCCACACCTGCGCGCCGTATTCGGGCCCGCGCTGTGGGATGGGAAGCGAATCCACTACGTTCAATACGCGTTGCAGCGAACCGTAGACTCCGCGGCATTCCTCGCACGCTTCGAGGTGCTGCTCGGCGGCGAGCGTATCGCCCTCCTCGCCGTAGTAATGCAAAATCAATTGTTCTTCGGTGAGGTGATTCATTTGGCCGGACTCACTAAGGGCTCCAGCGCCCTTCTCAATTTCTGCACGGCGCGAAACACGCTGTGCTTAGCCGCCCCGGGTTGACAATCCAGGACTCGGCTCACTTCCTCGATGCACATCCCTTCAAAATGCCGCAACACAAACGCGGTCCGTTCGGTCGCGCTCAAGTCCTTCATCGCGTCGGCCACCCGCTCGCGAACCTCGCCGCTCAGGGTGATGCGTTCCGGACTGGGATCCTCCGACGGGAGGGTCATCACCGGGTCGTCCATCTCCGGATTCGCCGGCGCCAGATTGGCCGACCGCCTCTTCCGCGACCGGACCAGGTCGAGCGAGTAGTTGGTGGCGATACGGTACAGCCACGTCCCGAAGCTCGCGCGTTCGTCGAATTTGCTGAGTTGGCGGTAGGCCCGTAGGAAGCTCTCCTGCACCACATCCTCAGCGTCTTGTTCATTGCCTGTCATACGAAATGCCAATCGGAACAGAGCACGGCCGTGGCGCTCCACCAATACGCGATAGGCGTCGGTATCACCCGAACGCGCTTTGGTGACGAACACTGCATCGGTCAGTTCCATCCTGCTGTCCGTTAGACTATGGGCTTTTCAAGTAGTTAGCACAAAAATGGGGGTGGGCCGGCGGGAGCGGGCGGCTCGGAATTCCGCCCGCAAGGCAGAGTTGGCAGGAGTGGATGCCGCTTTAGGGAGCCGTGGGCACTTTGGTGGTCGCCACGGAGGGCTCCACCGGCTCGTCCGGCTGACTTGCACCGTGTCCCTGGCGGCGCTCTACACCTTCCAGCAGTGCTACCGGTAAATGGCTGAAAATTTTGGCCAAAGGCAGCACGGGCCGCCCTCTTCGGGACTCCACCTCCAGCAGTCGATGGGTGAAGACGTCCCGATACACGCTCTGGCCCAACTCGCGGCGCAGAACCAGAACGGAGTCGCCCCAGGCACTCTCGCCCAGAGGCGACCTCGACCCGGCGCCCAGCCGCATAAAATATCGGCCGGCGACCGCCACTGTCGTGTGGTAGCCCAACATGCGGGCGAATGCCACGATATGCCCCTGCCGGTCTCCAGCACCGTGCAGAGGCACGTAGGAACCCTTGGAGAAGAGGAGACGGTGCGCCTTGCGAAACTGCAGCGCACGGCTGGTCACGTAAAGCTTGACTGCGCCGTCCTTCGGATGCTCCATCAAGTAGGCCAGGAGCCGTTCCATATTCTGGGCTTCCAAGGCTCGCAACCGTTCGAGCAGGCAGCGCCTCTTGCCATAATCCACAGGTCGCCGGTTGTCCGGGTCGACCAGGCTAAAACTCCAAAGCTCGCTTCCCTGGTAAAAGTCGGGCACGCCCGGCGAGGCGACCTTGAGCAGCGTCTGAGACAGCGAGTTCCACATGCCGGCGTGGACTAAGGTCTCTACAAACCGGCGGAATTCGCCGGGGAACTGGTTCTCGCCGGCGGGATCGAGTACGGCACTGATAAAGTTCTCCACGGCCTGTTCGTAGGTCTGGTTGGGATTAATCCAACTGGTGTGGAGCTTGGCCTCGCGCAGCGCCTTTTGCATGTATGCCTGGACGCGCCCGCGCAAATCGTCATTTTCCCCGCGAGTTGACTCGGTGAGGGGCCAAATGCCCGCGAGGTCCTGATAAAACATGTACTCTTCAGCCGGACTGGGCGCCGCGCCCCCCGGCAGATCGGTCTTGTGCCGGGCATTCAGCGCGCGCCACTGGAGGATCGCCCGGTCCCACTCCGCGGGGATCTCGGAGAGCACATTCAGACGCGCCCGCACATCCTCGCTCCGCTTGGAATCATGGGTCGAGGTTGCCAGCATAGTGTTTGGCCACTCGGCATGATGGTTGAGGTTCATGCTGTGGAAATCGGCTGGCGTGGATCCAAACTTCGTGAATTGGCCGCCCACTTCGTTCAGCGACGCAAGCGGCGTGTGCCGGAAAAAAGCGGTGTCCTCCAGACCCTTGGCCATCAGTGGACCGGTGAATTGCTGAAATGACAGAACGAAATGCCGCCGTTGCGTCTTTTGCGCCGCCTCCAGTCCGCTCGGATCGTCCAATAGCAGCACAGCCTCCAGGAAATCGAAGATCGATTCATTCGTCGACGGATTGCGCCGCTTCGCCTGAACCACGGCCTGTCGAATGTACCGCTCGTCCTCCGGATCGGCGTGCAACGCCATCTCCTGCGTGTAGGTGCGGTAGATCGGAAAACACGCAATCGTCTCGCGAAGCACATGTCGAAGGCTCTGCCGCGTAAAGTCCCGGGACCAGCGGTGCTGCTCCGAAACGCGGTCCAGTTTGTTGGTGAGCAGATTCAACTCGCTGGCCAGGGAGGTCTGCAGGATCAGCTTCTTGCATCCATAGACCAGATCCGCATCCGATACCGTGCAGCCGGTGAACGACTCGTACAGGTGCTGGAATGCGCGCCGGCCGCGGCGATCCACAAACAGGCCGTTCAAGACACCCAGGAAGTCGTAGCCGGTGGTGCCTTCGATGTCCCAGTCGCGATGCAGGGCTTCGCCTCCCGCCAGGATCTTCTCACCGACAACGTAAAAAGCCCGCGACGCATCGGCGGCGGAGCTACAACCTGCCTGCAGCCGGCGAAAATACTCGGCGGGGTCGAGGAGCCCATCGGGATGGTCGACGCGCAAGCCTTGTATGCGGCCTTCCCGGATCAGTTCGAAGATCAGTGAGTGGACCGCGGCAAACACCTCGGGGTCCTCCACCCGAATCGCCGCGAGGTTATTGACATCGAAAAACCGGCGGTAGTTGATCTCGTCCGATGCCACCCGCCAGTAGCACAGCCGATAGAACTGCTGCGCCAGCAACTCTTCTAAACGATCGAAACTGCGGGGCGATCCCTTGGTCCCATTGATCTCCTGCCGCGCGGCATCCATCGCACTCCGCGCCGCTTCACTGTTGGCGAACAGGGTGGTGAGACGGCTCCTGACGATTTCCGATTCACGCTGCCGGTCGCTAACGACCGCTTCGACGGCTTCGTTCATCGACCCTAACCGGGCAAGGCTCTCCACAATACTTTTGAGTTCGGCGACGTCTTCGTGCTCACGGCCGAGCTTTTGCGTCAAACGGTTCAATGCCGGCCCCAGCACGAAGTTCCACGAATGCGGCGACAGCGGCAGGACTCGATCGTAGACGCAAATGCAAAAGCAGCGCTCCCGGAACTCCACCGAGATCTGCTGATCTTCGAGCACACGTCCGTATTGATCGCCCAGAAAGGGACACAGCACCTTGTTGGTGAGATCGGCTTTCGGCGGGTGCCAGTCGATATCGAAGTAGCGCGCGAAACGCGAGCTCGGACCGCTCTCCAACACGGCCCACCACCACTCGTTAGAAGGATGCCCGATCGCCATGTGATTTGGCACCACGTCGGCAATCAGACCCATTTCGTGATCCTTCAGGCGGTCGCTGAACTGGCGAAACTCCTGCAGGGTGCCGATCTCCGGGTTCAGACGGCTGTGGTTCGTCACGTCGTAACCGTGCGGGCTGCCTGGCACCGCCATGAGAATGGGGGACAAGTAACAGTCACCGATCCCCAGGTCGCGAAGGTATTCAACGAGTGCCGATGCCTGGTTGAATGTGAAATCGCGGTTCAACTGCAGGCGATAGGTCGAGACAGGTATTCTCGCCGGTTCGGGACGGGTCACTCCCGCACGAGGGAGCACGCACCGTACCAAAGTGCGCGATTCACCCTCTGGCCTGGTGCGAAAAATCGCGCGGGTTTCGGTACGATGCTACCGTGAGAGCAGTGCCCTTGACCCGGAAACTTCTTCTCTCAATTGCGGTTCTGTTGGTAGCCTGGATTCGTCTCGCGGCGACCGCGGCTCCGGACACATTTCGTTTTGTCATTTTGGGCGATCGGACCGGCGAGACGCGGCCTGGGGTCTACGAACAAGCCTGGCGCGAGGCCGCCACGGAGGATCCGGCATTCGTGGTGACCGTCGGGGATTCGATCCAAGGCGGCAGCGACGCTACTGCCGACGCCGAATGGCAGGCATGGCAACGAGTAGTGGCTCCGTACAAGCGATTCCCCCTGTACCTCTCGGCCGGCAATCACGATATCTGGTCGCCGGCATCGGAGAAGCTCTTCGCAAAGTATGCGGGGCATCCACCACATTACAGCTTCGATTACGGCCCGGCACACGTTACGATCCTCGATACCAGCGCGTCGGATTCACTACCCGCGGAGGAAATGAGCTTCCTGGAGAAGGACCTGGAGGCGCATGCGAAGCAGCCCGTTAAGTTCATCGTGTCCCACCGGCCAACCTGGCTGATTCCCGCCGCCCTTCAGGATCGAACGTTTCCGTTACATCAGCTCGCGAAGAAGTATGGCGTGCAATATGTCATCGCCGGCCACGTACACCAGTTACTGCACATTGATCTGGATGGCGTGATGTACCTTTCGGTCGAGAGTGCGGGCGGCCACTTACGCGCATCCGAGAAATATGAAGATGGATGGTTCTTCGGACAGACCGTAATAGAGGTACATGGCCAAGGGGCCAGCTTTCAAATCAAGGAACTGAAAGCGCCATTGGGACAAGGGCGCGTTTCGAGCCCCAAGGATTGGGGAGTCTTGGGGCTTTCCCATCGAACCTCGGCCAGTGGTTCAAACCACTAACTGAGTGGGTCACCACATCTGGTCGATTGGCGTCAGGGTGCGAGGCTTGCCGCCTAATTGCTTGCTCAGAGGCGCGACGTCCTCACTTACCGCCCAAGTCTTCAGTTTCTGGGCCTGTCTGTCCGCCCAATCCTTGCTGTGCGTCGTAAGAGAATTGTCGAGTTCGTAGTCCTGCAGGGGTGCACCGAACTCTTCAAACAGCCGCTCCTCCACGGGGCTGCTCTTGTACGACTCTCCGACGCCGCCAACCTCGTCGAACACTTTACCGGACGCTCCGGCAACTTTGTAATCTTCGGTAAACACATTCCACCCATGTTTCTCCGCGTGCAGGTCCTGCTGCAGAATCCAGATGTTCCAGATGTGCCTTTCCAGTTGTTTGGTCACCTTTTCCCAATCGGGTTGCGGCGGATCGCTCCCATAGAAAAGCCATGCGGATGCCCAGTTCACGCGGTTGGCCTGCAACATGCCGTTGATCAGTTTCTTGCCGAGGTTAAACTGCGCGTCGTACGGCATACGGTCAAGCGCCGGGTTCTCCTTCCGAAGGCGCTTCACGAGGGATTCGCCAAACGATGGCGAATTGTTGACGGCCTGCGCAATTCGATTGATGTTGGTCTGCACGGCGGTGCTTTGCTTGTCCACCTCGGCGTAGAGATTGTTGCCGAACGCGTCGAAATCGGGTGAAAAGGAAATCCGGCGCGGGTTCACCTCGGGCTGGTCCACGGAATTGATCTTCTCGTTCGCCAGCTTGAACACGGTGTCGGTAAGATCCTTCCCCGCGTCCCCAAACACCTTGCTTTGGAATTCGTCGTGCACTTTCTTGTAGAGGTACGCTTTACCCGGCAACGAGAATCCGTCTTTGTACTCGTAAAAGAGCTTGGGCCCTACCCGCAACTCCAGCGCCGCACCGAGCCAGGCAACCGCTGGAACGCTGAGGACCTCGATCATGAACAGGGTCCTCTCCATGGTGCGCTTCTTTTCCTCGTCGTAGTCTTTGAGCGTCTCCGTCTGGTTCTTCGCGGCACGATCATTTGCGGCGACATACTTCGCCAGAAATCCGATTTGGGGCTTGTTCCACTTGGCGAATTGCGCCTCGACCTCTTTGCCAATTAACATCAATAAATTGAAGGTGTACTGCTTCAGTTCCGTAGGCAAGCTACGTCCCATGAGCTTTCTGTCTCCTATTTAAGTAGTAAGTCTTATTGGAGAGACTGAATGATTTTGTGTCTCTCAGTGAGTATTGTAGACAGGAGGATCGGGAAGAGAAAGCTATCTGCGCAAAATCAGTACCGATTACAGACAAGACCTCGCTCTTTTTTACAGTCCTGAAGTCTGAATTAAGGCCAAAGGAGTCATTACTGTTGTAACAAGTGAAACCCGCCTTGAGTAGGTTAGTCATGAATGATACGGAAGGGCCTCGCAGTTTGCGGAAGAGGGCTAACCGCCGACGAACACCGATGGACGCCGATAGAAAACAAAAGGAATTACCGGCGTGCTCTGTGTTTATCTGTGGCCGAAATGGGTTTTCCGCAGCCTGCCAGAGTAACTTTCTTGGCGCACCGGGGAGTCGGCCGCCTCTCCCTTGAGCAGCGGCCGCGATCCCGGGGGTCCGGCTTTACACCGGTGGTAAACTTCTTGGGCATGAGTCGGAGCCGCAGAAGTCTCTCGATTCCGCTACTGCTCGTGTGTGTTAGCACGGCGGGAGACCTGTGCGGGCAATCGCCGGATCGCTTCGCCGCGATCGCGCCGCGCATGCAGGAGTTCGTCGACAAGGGCGAGATTGCCGGCGCAGTCACTCTGATCGCGAACCGGGATACCATCCTCCACCTGGCAGCCACCGGCAGAACGGACCTGGCGAAAAACCGGAAAATGCGAACCGATGACATCTTCTGGATCGCTTCCATGAGCAAACCGATTGCGGCCATTTGCATTGCCATGCTCGCGGACGATGGCAAGTTGAACTTTGACGACCCGCTGGCGAAGCATTTGCCGGAGTTCGCCGGGGTGATGGTGAGCAGAACGGGCAGACCGTCAAGCCAACCCGCCCGGTCACGCTACGCGACGTCCTGACGCACACCAGACGCGTGGTGGAGGTGGCAGGGGGGATGCCGTTCGACGAGTTTCTGCCATTGGCCGCCTGCCGTCCTTGCCCACCGTCACCATTGATGAAACTGTCCTCGGGGTCGGGTCCCGCCGGCCGGGTTACCCGTGCATACCCGTCATCGCGCCCCCTTCCCCCACTACACTCAGCTTCGATGTATCGAGCCTCGCGCTAGAATAGGTCGGAAATGTTTCCGGCCCCATTCGCAAAGTCCTTCGTCATCAACCGGTGCGTGGATGCCGGGCGGCTGCACACACTCACGCCACGGTTGCGGGCTCTCGGCGCCGATGCCGAGCGCTTTCCCGCTATCGCCGATCCTTCGCCGGAGCGTTCCTGCGCGATGACGCACGCCGAAGTGGTGCGGGAGGCTCGGCGCCGGAATCTCACAAGCGTGCTGATCCTGGAGGATGATGTCGTCTTCCACCCGTATCTGCCGGCGCTCTGGCCCCGCGTGGCCGCACAGTTAGCTTGCGTCCCCTACGATGTGTTCTATCTATACCGCTGGGAGTCTCCACGGGACGAGTGGCCGTGCGACGTGGTCAAGGCAGGCGGTACGCTCTGCACGCATTGTTACGCGGTCCACGCCCGCTACTTCGACGGGTTTATCGGCCTGGTGGAATCGAACTTGCACCGTGCTGTGGACGTGGTGCTACGGGACACCAGGGAGGCGGCCTTCTACGCCACTTCCGTCAACCTCGCCGGCCAGGATGCGGGGATTTCACTGATCGATCATCTGAGGAAGCCGGTCCGTTGGAGACGTAGCGACGGCTGAGGCGGGCAGCATGCGTTCCTGTTAAGCTTGGCAGGTAAAACATGGTGACTCGTTGGTTTTCGGTGGTTTTTGGGTTTGCCGTTTCCGCGCTGAGTCTCGGCGCACAGGAGGCCGCAAGCCTTGTGCCCAAGCCTTATCGCGCGCAACTGGAACAACACGGCCACGTGCGGGAGATGAGCCTTCGCGACGCGATTGCAACGGCTCTCCAATGCAATCTCGAAATCGAGATTGAAGGCTACAATCACGAAGCGGCGCGAGCCAACACGACCAACGCGTCCGCCTATTACGATCCCGTTCTTGGATTGAACACCTCGGCCATCTCGACCAATGTGCCGGTAACCAATATCCTCCAGACCGGAGAGTTCGCCAGCCAGATCACCAAGACCTGGTCGGTCTCTCCCTCGATTCAGCAGAACCTGCCGGGCGGAGGAACCGCGATCTTGACCACCAATCTCAACCGGGTCTCCACCAACAGCGACTACTCGTTGATCAATCCGGTGCTCGGATCCACGTTTGGCCTCACCATTACGCAGCCGCTCCTGCGCGGCTTCCTGCGAACCGGCGCCGAGCGGCAGATCGCGATCAACCAGCTGAATGAGCGGATCACGGTGAGCCAGTTTCAGCAGAAAGCCGCCGCCGTGGTGGAGCAGGTCATCAACAACTACTGGAGGCTCGCGGCCACCCTCGAGAACTATGAGGCCCAGCGGCAAGGCTACGCAGTGGCGGCGGCGGAGTATGAGGAGAGCCGCAAGAAAAATGGTGATGGACCGCAAGCGGCGGTCTCCTCACAGCGTTCCGAACTTCTATCGCGCGACCAAATCCTGGCGCAGGCCGCCGTGCAGATTATCCAAGCCTCCAATGGCCTCAAACGTCTCTTGGCGCCGTCCGTGGCCGATCCTCTGTGGGCAGACGGCATCGTCGCCACGGATACGCCCGATGTCAAACCCCTGTCGATCACCCTGGAAGAGGCGGTCCATGCTGCCATGTCGAAGCGCCCGGAACTGGAGCAGTTGCGGCTGCAGATCAAGCAATCGGATGCGGATGTGCGTTTCAACCGGCAGGAGACCAAGCCGACGGTCAATCTGCGCCTGGAAACGTTGGCCACGGGAGACACCGGTCCGATCCGCGACATTCCGCCCGGCACCATTCCGCCGGCATCCATCACGGGAGGGATCGGCGCCGCGACCCGCCAGGCACTGGCGTTTCAGCATCCGAGTTTTGCCGCCGGCGTCGAGATCAAAATGCCTGTCCGCAACGGAGCGGCCCAGTCGCAACTCACCAACGCGCTGATTGGCGGCCACAAACTGCAAGCGCAACTGCGCGCCGCCGAACAGGACATCCTGGTAGATGTGCGCAACGCGTGGGAGTCCATCGAGGCGCAGCGAAGAACCGTGGACTCCACCCAACTGGCGCGGCGACTGGCCGAAGAGCATCTCACGGCTGAAACCGCCAAGCCTGCGAGCGACTCCCAAAATCTGGACGTTCTGCGAAGCCGGAAGGATCTGGAAGAAGCGCGCACCCGGGAATTGCAAGCTCAGATTGACTATCAGCTTGCGGTGGTCTCTCTCGAAAGGGCCATGAGCACTCTTCTCGACGATCAGCAGGTTGTGTTCCCTGCCAGGAAGTAACCGTCAACCCAGATGGAAAAACTCAGCGTCTTTGCGCCTGTCGCGCTGGCGGAACAATTTGAAAACGGAACCGGCAATTGGCGGAATCGCGTCAATGCTCACGCCCCGCTGCGATTGCGTCTGATGTGGAAGTCGTTCGCGGCCAGCTTTGACCGAAGCAGTGTGGAGCGCTTCCTCATTGTCTGTCCGGCGCGCGATCAGGACGCCTTACACGATTTAGTCAGCGCCGCGGCTCCCAATCTTCCGATTGAGTTCCTGGACGAGAATCGTTTCCTGGTCGCCTGCGGCCTTGGGCGCATCCCACAGGCGGGCCTCGGCGGCTGGCAGATGCAGCAAATCCTCAAGCTGGCGTTTGCCAGAATCTGCGAAACGCCGTTCTACCTGACGCTCGACAGCGACATTGTTCAATTCCGCAGAGCCGGCCTTGCGGATCTGTTGCCGGCTCGAGACAAATCGCTGATCGGAGTGGAAAGCACCGCGGACTACGATCGCCTCTACACTCCTCGGTTCGCCGCCAAGGAGAAGGACGCGAAGCGGCGATACTACGAAGCCGCGCAGCACATTCTCGCGTATGACCGCCCGGCGGATCGCGCCGGTGTCTTCTTTAGCGAAACGCCGGTGGTGTTGAGCCGATCCGGCGCGATGGAGATGATTCGGCATGTGGAGTCAATCCACCGGAGAGGCATCGTCGAAGTTCTAACCGAATTCCCGGGATGGACGGAATATGCCCTGTATTTCCAGTTCCTGGAGATGGCCGGATTGCTTTCGGAACTGCACATCCCCGGAGGGTGCAATGCGGTGCTTTCTCTCGAAAAGTCGGTGTGGCAGCCCAGCGACTGCTACCGGTCCCAGCGATTTTACGACCGCCAGCATTTCGTGAGCAGCCCGCTGGTTCGCGAAGGGCCGTTTCTCGCGATTCAGTCCTGGATTCGAACGGAAGAGTGGCTACCGGCCAGGTATTGCGGACTCGACGACTTCTACCGGCAGTTGGAAACCTGGATCGAGCCCACGCCATCCGCGCCGCCGGCACCTTCCGGCTCGTCTAGGGCGGATCTCGACCCGGCGAGCCCGGGAGCCTTCTTGCAAATCCTGCGGAGCGTCGATCCTTCCTCCGCGCTGTTCCGCCGCGCGCGCCAGGTGCTCGATGCCACGCTCGAATCGGGACCTACGATTCCGCCCGCGACTCCGCCTGGTGAGCCTAAATTCCTCACCATCGGGATGACCACCCACCGCGACTATGACGGCTGCTATTTTACAATCCAGGCCATCCGCTTATACCATCCGGAAATCTTGAACGATGTCGAGTTGCTGGTGATCGACAACGATCCCACGGGACCTTGCGCCGGTCCGCTGAAAGCGCTCGAAGCCTTCATCCCAAACTTCCGGTACATACCCTTTCGGTCTCGTCAGGGGACGGCCGTGCGCGATCTGGTCTTTCGTGAGGCGTCCGGCGAGTTTGTCCTCTGCATCGACTGTCACATCTTCTTTCCTCCGGGGGCTCTGGCACAATTCATAGCTTATTGCCGCAGCCATCCGCAAAGCCGCGATCTGCTGCAAGGGCCGCTCCTATCCGACGCATTCGAGCCTCTGGCCACCCACTTTGAGCCGCGCTGGTCTCATGGTATGTACGGAACCTGGGGAATGGACGATCGCGGCGCCAGTGCTTCCGCGGAACCGTTTGAAATCGGAATGCAAGGGATGGGCGTGTTCGCTTGCCGCCGCGAGGCGTGGCCGGGCTTCAATCCCCGGTTGTCCGGATTTGGGGGGGAAGAGGGCTACCTGCACGAGAAGATACGACGCGCGGGCGGGCGCAATCTGTGCCTGCCGTTTTTTCGATGGTTGCATCGGTTCGAACGCCCCCTGGGCGTCCCGTATCAGCCGGTCTGGGCTGACCGGGTGCGCAACTATTTGATCGTTCACCATGAACTCGGGCTCGATCCAACACCCTGTATCCAGCACTTCGAAGAACTCCTGGGTCAATCCGTGGCCGATCCGCTGGTATTTGCCGCCCGCGACGAACTGGCCAGCCCCTTTCACTATTTCGACGCGATCTACTGCATCAACCTCGACAAGGACACCGTTCGATGGGAAGCCATGAAAAGGCGTTTCCGCAGGTTGGGAATCGAGAGCGCGGTGCGCCGCTTCCCTGCCGCCGAGACGCCGTTGAACCATCACATCGGCTGCGCGCTCTCTCACCGCCGGATCATCGCCGACGCCCGCCAGCAAGGGCTGGAAACGGTGCTTGTGTTTGAGGATGACGCCCAATTCTCACCCGACGCCGCTAGCGTGCTGACCCGGACCCTGGCAGAATTGTCCCAACGAGACTGGCAGCTTTTATACCTGGGGGGATATCGATCCGAGAGCGCTCTACAGGACGTGCCGGGATGTCATTCTCTCAAAGTGCCGGGCTGGATCACCTGCACGCACGCCATCGCGTACCACCGCTCGGTTTACCATCGGATTCTGGAAGCTGTGCCCGATAATGCCGTGGATGTCGCGTTATGGCTTCGGGACAACTTGGCAATCGATAAGTTTTACAACAGCACTTTGGGCGCGTTGTCGTTCCTGACCTGGCCCGTGATTGTCACTCAATCTTCGATTCTCTCCGCGGAATTGCGCCCCTTCGAAGATTGAGGCTGCCTTGCCGCCAGTCCCGGCCGTCAGTCTACGATTGCCATCTCGACGAGGCTGTTCACACATTGCGCGATGTCGTCGACTGGCGGCACCGGTAGCCCGTATGCTTCCTGCACCACCGTCGCGATCTCCCCGGTCGAGCGTCTGCCATCGCAAAGCTCCAGAACCAGAGCAGCGGTCGCATTCAGGTAATGCACCTCGTCCTTGCGGGTGTCATAAACTATGCATTGATCTTCCACGAGGCAGATCTCCAGCCCCTCTGCTTTGCGGGGGCCGTTTGGGGCTCCGATTTCGTCCGGCATTTGGAAATCAATCATAGCAATTGCGAGCAAACTGCTTCGTACTCTAAAATTGATGACTGATCGCAATCAGGTGCCGAAATGAGCAAGCTTCGCCGCCGGAGCCGGGCATCAGCGGAGCCTGGATTGCGCCGGGCACCCGGCTCGCGCCCTTCCGCCGAGGACACACCGGCAACAGAACCGCCTAATCCGTGGCGTTCCCTGGGTATCTTTGCCGCGCTTCTCGTCTGCGCGTTAGTGCTCTGGAAACTGGTGCTTTTGACGCCGCTGCTCGACTTTTCCCGAACCGTGATCCAAGTCTGTTTCCGCGCTCTACCTTTTCCTGAGAGCCAAACTCAGCAACTCATCACCGTCGACAATGGAAACGGCGATTGGGTCGTGCACGCCTCGTACCTGCATTTGGCGGAGCGCGACATTACCAAACAGATTGCGGGCGAGCACGAGGCCGGTGTACGAACCCAGCCGGTAATGCTGCAGGTATTCAGCCTCAGCCTTCCTTTCTTCTGGGCTCTCAGTCTGGCGGTATGGCCGGGCAAGCAGGCGGCCCGCATTCTGGGGCTGGGTACACTACTGCAGTTGCTGATCAGTCAGATCGCAATGATATTCTTTCTGGCGTATTGGACGGATCGGTACTTTGTGGTGGCGTCCGCGCTTTGGAGCGAGTTTTTGCTGCAATTGACCGGTTACTGCGCGCTCAACGTCGTTCCTTACGCCGCGCCACTGATAACGGTCATTTGGCTGCACCAGCGGCTGCGGGTGTGGGTGTTTGGCGCGCTCCAGCGGCAAATACCGCCAGCCCCACAAGCATGATGAGAATCTCCCAAACATACAGGTGCATCCACTCAAACCAGTCGCGATTCCACTGCCCTACGTAGAAAAGCGTGATGATGCGAAATGTGTTGGCTGCGAGAATCGCCGCCGTGCCGATTCCCATCCGCTTGAGTTTCTCAAGCCATCCGGCCAATGGCCAGGCGAGTTGCGCGGCCCACAGCAGCAGCAGCGCATTGATGCCGTTGCACCCGTTGACGACCGCAATACTGAAGCCGTTTTGGGGTGCTGTTAACGTTTGATTACTGACGTCGACGTGCCCGCCTGCCAGCCGGATAATCGCCGCCGAGAACTCGGCAGTCGAGCGCGTGAGGACATCCGTAAACGGCCGGCAAACGGGCGAGAGTATCAGCGCAAAGGCGATACCCGCGTACAAAGCAAAAAGCAGCACGAACTTTCGCAGAAGGGCCGTCTCCTAAGCTCACACTATAACGTAGACAATTCCGGCCCCGCTAACGCTGTTCTCTATTGACGGTTGCCCCCAAGGACGGTAGAGTAACAGGAAGTGCACGAACGGAAAGTGCGCGGCGTGATTCGGCTTGCAGCCGGGGAACTCGGAGGAAACGGATTCAATGGACAAGTCCCAAGAACCAATTTTGGTGAAAGTGTCGGCTGACAGGCGGCGTTTTGTGCAGAGTATTCTCGGCCTGGGGAGTTACGCCGTTCCCGCGGTGCGCTCGTTCCTGATGGCCAGCGCCATCGTGCCGGTTGTTAGCGCGGCGATTACGACAACCGTGGCGCCCACCACCACGCGAAGCGCCTGGCGCCCCCTGACGGGCCGCATGGACAGCCTGTTGCAGACGCAACCCGGAGGCGGTTCGAATCCCGTGCTCAACCGGGGCGGTGAGGGTTCCGGTTCCTTGTTACCTCCGTCGAGCCGGCGGCCCGGCCTCAAGAAGCCTTGAGGATTCCGCGCCCAGCCACCGGCCGCGCCCCTGTCAGCCGTAATCCCCAGCGAGTACACGGCCTCGATATCAGCACGACAGAGGATGGATGCGTAGTCACCCGTGAAGGGCATGACCGCATCCAGTTCCTGAATCCGGCTGCTGTCTTAATCCTCGAGTTCTGCAATGGGGAAAACTCTCCCGAACAAATTGCCGATCTCATCAGAGAGGCTTACCATCTGCCGGAGTCGCCGGTCCAGGATGTTTTGGAAGCGTTGAAGCAGTTGGCTTCAGAGGGGCTAGTGCGCTGATCGCCCGTGGAACGCGAGGAAACTCTCATCGAATCGTTGCTGGAACCCTTTCGCGCACACGCGATTTCAATCCGGTCGATCGTTCGGGCGGGGTGCGGCGAGTTTCTTCAGGCGAACGGCGGCCGCCTCTCGAAAACCGTTTACCGCGAAGCCGGTTCAGACGAATCGCTCGATAAACTGGCGGAAATCGCGCGGGAACTGGCCGGCTGCGCGGCCGGTGAGGATTTGCTGCTCGTGCCCGCGGCGCTGTTATCCGAACGCCTGGCGGCAACGGGAGATCATTTCCCATTTCGGGCCGTCGCCGCTTGGATGCCTCACGCGCCGGATCCGGTTTGGGGCCCCGGCGCCTGGAGATTGCGCCGCGCGATGTTCGATTGCGGCCTGATTTGCATGGCTTCGGTCGTCGCCGCGCAGCAGAGAGTGTATTGCTTCCTGGCGAGCGATCAGGTACATTCCTTCGGACAGCTCGATGTAGAACCGCGAGGTTATATTGCCTTCGCCAAGCTTAGCGATGGCGTGGGCTTCGCGAATCAGTTATTTCGATACGCCTTCGCCGAATTCTACGCCCTGCGCCACGGCCTCACGCTGGCCTGTCCCGATTGGGCGGGCAACGATCTTTTCGGCTTCCACGATCCCCCAACCGCGGAACTGGATCTTCCGACCATCAGCTATCCCGGATTTGCAGACAATGATCGCGAACTCTGGGATGTGGACGACCCGCCGATCGACATCAACTTCGAAGGGTATTTTCAAGAGATTCCGGACTGCTGGCGAAAGCATCGACCGCTTCTCAGGAACCTGTTTCAGGTGCCCGCGGCGCGCTCTCCGCTCGACGATTGGTATCGCCAGGTCACCGATCGCGGATGCCGTACTCTGGTGGCGATTCACGTCCGCCGTGGCGACTATCGCGAGTTCCAAAAAAGCCGGACCCCCTGGTTCAGGCTCGTACCCGAAGACCTCTATCTCGACTGGCTTCGGAATCTCTGGCCGACTTTACGGAATCCGGTTCTGTTCGTCGCCACAGACGAACCCGATGCGGTTCTTCCGGCCTTCGCGGAGTTTCAGCCCGTTTCGTTTACCCCCGGTTCTTTCGCGGCCGGCCTGCCCGGCTTCGTGTGGGATTTTGAAATCCTGCAGCGAGCGGATTATCTGGCGATCTGCAACAGCAGCTACTCCCGCATGGCGGCCATCCTCGCTCCGTCCACGCAAAAGTGCTTCATCCCGTCGTTTCAAACCAGAATGTTTGAGCCGTATGAGCCGTGGATCGATCCTGGATTCTGGGTGCGCTTCGCCGACTCCTGGGGCGACGCCCCGCACCCAGTCGAGAAGGAGCCTGCCCCCGCCCCCTTAAATTCGACGGCGCTCTATTTCGACGTCACCGATCTGGTGTTATATCTGCTCCATCACGGCACCCTGACCGGGATACAGCGCGTTCAGGGAGAGATCTTGCGGCACCTGCCCGCAAACGATCACTCGCAGCCGGTGCGTTTTGTAGTCCTCCATCGGGGAGGCAGCCTGTTCGCCGTCGACGAATCCATCCTTTTGCCGATCATCGAGAATGTCTGTTCAGGCGCTCTGACGCGAGAGGATGCCGAGTACGAACTGCGCGAAATGCTTGCTCTCGCGGTGCCCTCCGAGTTGCGCAGCGGCGACACCTTAATCGAAATCGGCGCCTTTTGGAATGTGGGCGGAACGGGAAGAGTACTGCAGCGCTTGAAGCGTGCCGGCGTGCGGGTCGGAGTGTTCCTCCACGACATCATTCCAATCGAGACGCCCGAATATTTCGAATCGGCCAGCACCAGTGTCTTCGTCAAGGCGATCGTCGAGGCGTTCACCTTCGCCGATTTCCTCGTCACGACCTCGGAATACAACCGGGTTTCGATTGCGGCGCGCCTCTCCGGCCGATTCGAGCCGATTCCGATCGCTCTGGTGCCCTTAGGTCACGGACTTTCTCATGGCTCCGCCGATGAGCCCGAGGTCTCGACAGCGGTCGCCGCCATTCTGGATCGGGAATACGTACTCTGCGTAGGCACGATCGAGGTGCGCAAAAACCCGGGGTATCTTCTCAATATCTGGAAGCTCATGAGCCGGAACGGCCGCTCGCGTCTGCCCGATCTGGTTTTCGTGGGACGGCAAGGCTGGTTGGTGAAGGATTTCATGCATCAGCTCGAAGCCTGCAATTTCCTGAACGGGCGGGTCGTGGTCTTGCACGGAGTGAGCGACGTCGAACTCGATCTGCTCTACCAAAACTGCCTTCTCACTATGCTCCCGAGTTTCGTGGAAGGATGGGGATTGCCGGTCGGAGAGAGCCTCGCTCACGGCAAAATCTGCATCGCTTCGGACGCAGGCGGCATTCCCGAAGCCGGCGGCACGCTGGTGGACTACATCGACCCCTACAACGTGCGCGACGGCATGCAAACGCTGATTCGGTATCTCGAAGATCCCGAACTTCGCAGCCGCCGCGAGAGGGATATCGCCGAAAACTTCCGGCCTCGCGCCTGGCGCGAAGTAACCGACACCCTCCTGTCTTCTATTCGCGCGTTGTCGTGTCCCGTCCCTGCCGGGAAGCAACCCGCCGCAATCTCCTTACCCCGTGATCGCTTCCTGCCCATCAGCAGCGACCCTCCGGCCGTTCTGATGGACGAAATCGACGGGCGTCTTTCGGCGGAATTGATTTGCGTTTCCGGATGGCATCCGCCCCAAATCGGTGGCGTGCGGCCGTCGCAGCCCGTTTCCGAGATTCGTTTTCGCGCCGATGCGCCCGCCGGGAGCAAGATCAATCTCGTTCTGAGGATGGCGGCGGTTGGGGGCGATTTCCGCGTACGGATCTGTTCCGGTTCCGGCTCTCAGACGGAGGTCCGGTTGACGGACGCAGGCGAAAAGATCACCGTCCTGGCATGCATGGTGGAAGCGGGAAGTCTGGTCACGGCGCGTCTGCTTTCCATCGGCGCCGCGCTGGCCGGAGAGGAGTTCCCAGATGCTTCTTATTGGACTTTGAAGGGCGTTCTGTACTTCGATCCCAAGGCTACGGCCGCCGCCCCTCCATCGCCCGCTCCCCATCGCACCGAAGAAGCCGTGGTACCCGCCGAGATCCTGCTCCGCCGGAGAGTAGTCGCGGAGGACATGGAACGGGCGTCTTCTTTTGGCGCATTTCAGCGGATGAGCGACGCGTATTGGCAATCGGAATTCATCTTCGATCGCAAACCCCCGCTATTCGCGGATGACGAGGACCGACAGCGATTTCTCGCAGGTTGTGGAAACCCTGCGAACATTCCGGCACTTGGAAGGGTGAGCGACTGCGTCCAACTGGTCAGACGAAGCGACGTGTTTGTCTCGACGTCGCGCTTCACGGAAGGCTCGGTGTTCGATCGCGAGGGTGTTTGGAAGGGCGAAGGGTATTTGCAGCAAGCCCCTGCGGAACACAATCCCTGGATCTCGCGGGGTCCGCATGGGCTCTCGGCCAGCGAGAAATCGCTAGCGGCGGCGCCCGAATTCGATGGCACGTGGATCATTTTCTATAACGGCAATCTGCACAACTACTATCACTGGCTGGTGGAGGGACTCGTTGGGCTCGACCTACTGGCCGGCACCGCGGTTGCCAGCTCATCACTAACCATCGCGCTGCCAAAATCAATGGACATCGCGGCGCTGCTGGATCATCGCGAGTCGCTTCAGGCGATTGGTCTCGGCGCGCATAAAGTGATCGAGATCGGCTCCCCTCTCATCAAGGTGCGGGAGGCCATCTGGATCGAGCCTTCGCTTGTGCAGTCGATGCCGAAGCCTTATCTGAAGAATTTCCAGCAGAGAATCGCGACCCTCCCCCCGGGCAATCCCGGACGTGCGCGGCGCCTGCTGGTGGCGCGCCGCGGCCCGACACGAATGATCCACAACCTCGACGAGGTGGAGTCATTTTTGGCCGGCTACGGGTTCCAGACGGTATTTCTCGAGGGAATGAGCATGCAGGAGCAGCTCCTGCTGTTCCGGAGCGCGGAGTTTGTGATTGGTCCCCATGGAGCGGGGTTGGCCAATCTGCTGTTTTGCAGTCCCGGCACCAAAGTCATCGAACTCATGCCCGAAGTCGAATTACGGACGTTCTTCTGGCTGATTTCGCAGAAGCTGGATCTGGTTCACGCTATGCAGTTCTGCCCGATGGTGGGTGGCGCGGGATTTCAGTCTTCGATTCGTGTGGATCTTGGCAAGCTGGGAGAGCTGTACCGTCGACTTTCCTCGGCGGGAGCCTCAAACGGCGCCGGGAGCGATGAAAACTGAGGATTCCGATTGCTTTCTAGTGACCCGTTCTGCTATAACGTGGCTCTATGCATCGCATTCGGAAGAGCTGCATTCTGATTTTCCTGGCTTTGGCGTCACTCACCGCCGTGATGGCGGCTGACCAACCCCAGTCCAAGACCAAACCCGCACCCTCGGAACCGGTGAAGCCGGCGAATTCCCAAACCGATCCTAAAAGCAGTCCCAAGGGCGGCAATGACAAGGACAAGGTGCAGACCCAGAAGACGGGCCGCGCCAATCAAGGGAATTCGGCCTGGCGCCCGCAGCAGCAGAAATAATTTTGGCTTCAAAAAGCAAAGGGCCCGTGGCTTAGCCGCGGGCCCTTTGCATTTCAGATCTCGTATTCTTTCGTTTACACCCTCGCCGGCATCGAACGCATACGCAGCCAGGCGTACATCACCAACAATCCTGTAAACAGGATCTCGCCCCATTCGGAGAGAGTGGGAATCGTTCCCGGGTTGGGGACAATGAGCGACCCTGCGGTGGTGATGCGCGCCGGGGCTGCGGGCATCGAACAAGCTGCATCGGCGCAATTGGCTTCCTGCCCAACACCTGCCCCGTTATTGCTCAGATCGATCACCCCACCGGCATCGGAGAGCCCGGCAGGTGGCAGCGGTCCGGGTGCCGTGAAAAACAAAGCCAACGCAGGAAGACCAGTTTGATTTGCCGCATTCGAAGTTAGAAACAGAACTCCGGTGGAGTCCGGTGTGACGCCCGTACAGGTCGCGACTTGTCCACAAACGAACGTGTATGTTGTTCCGGTCCGGAATGTGCCCGTCGTCGTCGTGACATTCACGGCGCTATAAACGCCACATGGTGACGCGCCGGTGCTGCAGGGCGTGCCTGCATCGGCGTCAAACGTGAAACCGCCAGATACCGTCCCGCCATCACTCAATTGGACCCCCGACAGCACGTAATGAACCGGTACCGCGTGGGCGACCATACAGATCCCGGCCACCGCAATCGCCGTTCGCAGCAACACTGGAATACCTCCCCGCAAAACCAATCCCGTGGGCAGTTTCAACCTATTTTCCTCCGAGATCGTAAAATACCGTACCCTTGCGTCTGAAGTCAATCGAAATCCCCCGAAACCGATGGATGCAAATAGAGTTACTGCAACTTCAGATCAGAATCGTCTCCCTTCGCACATGTGGATCCGTTACTTCCTGCCGCGAGGCGAGTTTTTGGATACCGATTCGGAAGACGCGGCATGCGCCCCAGCCGCAGCATCCATCTATTGAGCGAACTTTGTTCCGCGACCGGTTGCCCCGCTTGCCGGCTGGTAAACTTCTTGGGCATGAGTCGGAGCCGCCGAAGTCTCTCCATTCCGCTACTGCTCGTGTGCGTTAGCACGGCAGGAGACCTGTGCGGGCAATCGCCGGACCGCTTCGCCGCGATCGCGCCGCGCATGCAGGAGTTCGTCGACAAGGGCGAGATCGCCGGCGCAGTCACTCTGATCGCGAACCGGGATACCATCCTCCACCTGGCAGCCACCGGCAGAACGGACCTGGCGAAAAACCGGAAATGCGAACCGATGACATCTTCTGGATCGCTTCCATGAGCAAACCGATCGCAGCCATTTGCGTCGCCATGCTCGCGGACGATGGCAAGTTGAACTTTGACGACCCGCTGGCAAAGCATTTGCCGGAGTTCGGCGGGGTCATGGTGAGTGAGAACGGTCAGACCGTCAAGCCAACCCGCCCGGTCACGCTACGCGACGTCCTGACGCACACCAGCGGCCTTGGTGAGCTGAGCAACCGCGAGCCGCACCTGACGCTGGCTGAGACCAGTAAGAGGCTGTCTCAACAGGCACTGCGTTTCCAACCGGGAAGCCGTTGGGCCTACTCGACTGCGGGATTCGACATACTCGGACGCGTGGTGGAGGTGGCAGGGGGGATGCCGTTCGACGAGTTTCTGCAGAAGCGCATGCTCGATCCCCTGGGAATGCGGAATACCAGCTTCTGGATCGCTCCGGAGAACGAATCTCGATGGGCGCGTCCCTATCGCTGGAATGCGCAAGCCGGCAAACTGGAAGAAACCACGATTCCGTACCTTTACCAGACGGCTCCGACGGACCGCGGGCGTCCGCCGCTGGCAGGAGCAGGGCTCTTCTCCACTGCCGAGGACATCGCCAGAGTCTACCAGATGATGCTCCACCAGGGATCGTTCCACGGCAAGCGCATCCTGAAGCCCGAGACAGTCGCGGAGATGATCCGCCAGCAGACAGGTGCGTTGGCTGGCCGCCCCGGCATGCCTTGGGGGTTGGGCTTCTGCGTGGTCGAAGATCCGTCGAAGATGGCCGCCAACAGCGTGCTGTCACCCGGTTCGTTTGGCCACGGCGGCGCCTTCAGCACGCAAAGCCGGGCTGACCCGGGCAGGAATCTCATCTGGATTGTGATGTTCGAGCGCGACGGAAAAGGCAACCCCGACAATTCGGATGTGCGCATTGCATTTCAGGACGCGGCCAATCCTCGGAGATGAGCGCGGACCGCCTGCGCCCGATCGCTGCACCAGATTCGCGAGCAAGTTCAGCAGGACGCGCGACTACCTATGTCATCATCTACTGTGAGTAACGTATGAACCGTATCGTTTCGCTGATGCTGGGCTCCGCACTTTGCCTCAATGCGGCCGTTTTTGACATTACCGCCTTTGGAGCAAAAGGCGACGGCAAGACGCAGAACCGCGTTGCCATCAACCAAGCGATCGAAGCCGCGGCATCCGCAGGCGGGGGGACGGTCGAGATCCCGGCTGGCAACTGGGTCACGGGGTCTATCCACCTGCTCAGCAACATCACCCTGCATCTGGAACGGGGCGCCCTCATCGAAGCCAGCTCCGACGCTTCAGCCTTCGACGCACCCGAGCCCAACGAATGGGACAAGTTTCAGGACTTCGGCCACGGCCATTTCCACAACGCCCTGATCTGGGGTGAGGGTCTGGAGAATATCGCGATCACCGGCGGCGGACGGATTTCCGGCAAGGCGCTGACACGCGAGCGCGGTCGCGGAGGCGACAAGGCCATTGCCCTCAAACTCTGTCACAACGTGACCCTGCGCGATTTCTCCATCTCGAACGGCGGCCACTTCGGAATCCTCGCCACCGGCGTGGACAATCTCACCATCGACAACATCATGATCGATACCAATCGCGACGGCATCGACGTCGACTCCTGCCGCAATGTCCGGATTTCCAACTCCTCCATCAACTCGCCTAACGACGATGCCATCACCCTCAAGGGCACACATGCCCTGGGAGCGGCGCGGGCCAGCGAAAACCTCACCATTACCAATTGCCTGGTCAGCGGCTTCGAAATTGGATCCCTTCTGGACGGAACCTACAAGCGCACCGTAAAAAATGCTCCGGACCAGGACGGTCCCACCGGACGGATCAAGATTGGCACCGAATCGGAAGGCGATTTCCGCAATATCACCATCTCCAACGTGGTCTTCGACACCTCACGCGGCCTCGCCGTGGAGAGCGTCGACGGGTCGCACATCGAAGATGTGTCGGTCTCCAACATCACCATGCGCAATGTGTCCAACGCCCCCATCTTCATCCGGCTGGGGAGCCGCATGCGCGCTCCCGAAGACACGGCGATCGGCTCTATCCGCCGTATCCACATCAGCAGTGTGATGGCCTACAATGCCGATCCACGCTATGGATCCATCATTAGCGGCGTGCCGGGACACGACGTGGAGGACGTGAAGCTGAGCGGCATTCGACTGGTGTACCGTGGCGGCTTGAGCCTCGAGGATGCCGCCAAACAGCCGGCGGACCTGGTAAACACGTTCTTCTTCCGCGCTTCCGGTGGCATACCGCCGCGTGAAGCCTACGCAACGCCGGAGCGCGAGAAGGAGTACCCCGAGCCATCCATGTTCGGGATCCTGCCGGCCTACGGGTTTTTCATCCGTCATGCCCGGGGGATCCAGTTGAACGATGTAGATGTCTCCTACCTGAAGGAGGATCGCCGCCCCGCCTATGTACTCGAAGCCGTGGATGGGATCGAGCTCGAGAACTGTAAGGCGCAGAAAGCCAATGCAGCCACGATGCTGGTGATGCTGAACGCCAGGAATGTGGCGGCGCACCATTGCGCAGGCTTGACGGACTTTCAATCCGATAACGTAGCGCGCAAGGAGATGTAGTTCTCATTTTGCGCTTTCCCGCATCCGCTCTCCAGTCGTCACCGTCTACACTGAGGAAATGCTGCCCAGCAAACTCTTCATCAATGGCCGGTGGGAAGACCCGGTCTGTACCCGCCATGTCGACGTGGTCAATCCAGCTACCGGCGAGTTCGTGACCGCCGTTCCGGATGCGGATGCCAGTGACGTCGACCGCGCCGTCGCCGCCGCCCGCGCCAGTTTCGAAAAGAAATCCTGGCGCGGCATGGACCCCTCCAAGCGCGAACGGATTCTCTGGAATATCGGCGATCTGCTGGTGAAGTATCGCGACGAGCTGTCGGCCCTCATTACCAGCGAGAACGGCAAGACGCTGCGCGAATCGGCCGGCGCCGACGTGATGCCGGCGGCCGACTGCTTCCGCTATTATTCCGGTTGGGTTCGCAAGATCTACGGCGAGACCATCCCCGTGGACGGGCCGTTTTTCAATTACACTCTGCGCGAGCCCGTGGGCGTGGTCGGCGCGATCGTACCGTGGAACTTTCCGCTGCAGATCGCAGCGTGGAAAGTCGCTCCCGCGCTGGCGTGCGGCTGTTCGGTGGTTCTGAAGCCCTCGGAATTGACGCCGCTCAACGCCATGCGATTCGCCGAGATTGCAATGGAGGCAGGCCTTCCCGAAGGCGTTTTGAATGTGGTGACTGGTTATGGCGGCACCACCGGCGAAGCGTTATCGCTGAATGAGGACGTCGATAAGATCAGCTTCACGGGTAGTGTGCTCACCGCGCGGAAGTTGTTGCACGCGGCGTCTGTCTCGAATCTCAAGCGCCTGAGCCTGGAACTCGGCGGCAAATCACCAAATATCATCTTTCCCGATGCCGATATGGATCAGGCAGTGAAGGCGTCGTTGTGGGGTATTTTCGGCGGAAAGGGAGAGGTCTGCAGCGCGGCCTCCCGGCTGCTTGTCCATGAGGATGCCCACGACCGTTTTCTAGAGGATTTGGCCACCCGCGCCCGCAAGCTGCGCGTCGGGAATCCCCTAGACCCTGCCACTCAGATGGGATCTCAGATCTCCGCCCGCCAGATGGACAGGATTCTCGACTACATCGAAAGTGGTAAGCAGGAGGGTGCGCAAGTACTCTGTGGAGGGCAGCGCGATACCGAGGGTGACAAGGCCAAGGGATTCTTCGTGAAGCCCACGGTTTTCTGCGACGTCAAGCCTGAGATGCGAATTGCCCGCGAAGAGATCTTCGGCCCGGTGGTGAGCGCCATCCGCTTCCGCGACGCGGAGGAAGCCGTGCAGATCGCCAACGGAACCACCTACGGCCTCGCCGCCGCCGTCTGGACGCGCGACGTCCGTCTCGCCCACCGTCTGGCGGGAGAGATTAAAGCCGGTTCTGTATGGATTAATACATACAATAGCTTCGACTCCGGTTCGCCTTTTGGAGGCTACAAACAGAGTGGATACGGCCGTGACCTGGGTTCTTACGCTCTGGAGCAATATACCAACGTTAAGTCGGTCTGGGTAGCCTTGTAAGAATCGCAGAGCCGGTTTTCTATTTCAAAAGCGCGACAAATTGCGTCCTTTCGGCTTTAATTGGGTTTCGGTTGTGCCTGTAGTGAGGGCATTTACCGCCAATTGTCGGGGCAGTTCGGGAATCCGATCCGAAGATCTTTTATCTATTTGCGAATCGTCGTACAATTAACCGGTGAGCGGCCCGAGTGTCGCGGATTAGCTTCGGTTCAGGGGTCAGGTATCATTCCGCATCGGGCATGGCTCCGTGGGGTAGACCGTTCAAGGCGGCGTAACCTTGGAGTCTCGAGCCTGTCCCATAGGTTCGGTTTGACTGGTCAGGAGGAGTCAGCATGTCAAAACTTGTAGTTCAATTCCGGCCTTTTGGCCTTCTAATGGTTGCCTTCGCATTGCTCTTTGCGGGAGCGGCGAACGCCCAGATCGCCACCATGGCGACACCGACTCCAGGCAGCACGCTCACCGGATCAACGGTGACGTTCACCTGGAATGCCGGCACCAATATCAGCCAATACTATCTGTATGTCGGGAGCGTGCAGGGAGGAAACGACCTGTATGGGCAGAATCAAAACCTGGGTTTGACAGCTACGGTGTCTAACCTGCCCACCGACGGACGGACTTTATACGTCCGCCTCTGGTCGCTGGTCAATGGCGCCGCGACCGATATCAGCATCGGCTGGCATTTCAATGACTATCAGTACCTGGCTCAGAACACCAGCAATACCTGCGGAACTCCCGCCCCTGCCCAGTTGACCACTCCGGCTCCGAACTCCACCCTGCCCGGTTCGACTGCCACCTTCCAATGGACGGGCGGTTCGTGCGTCACGCAGTACACCTTATCCGTGGGCACTTCGGTAGGCGCCAGCGATATTTATGGGCCGACAGCGGGCAGCAGTCTGTCGCAGACGGTGACCACGTTGCCGACGGATGGTTCCACGGTGTACGTCCGCCTGACATCGACGATCAACGGCAGCCCCCAATCCACCGACTACACCTACACCGCGTTCAACGGCACGGGGGGTTGCTCCAGCCCGAGCGCCGCGAGCATCACAAATCCGACGCCAGGCAGCACTATCAGCGGCACCAGCGCTACCTTTTCCTGGAGCACTGGCTGCGGGGTCACGCAATATTATCTGTACGTGGGCCACTCCCTCGGCACGAACGACATCTACGGACAAGATCAACAACTCAACCAGTCTGCCGTGGTGAATAACTTGCCAAATGACGGCTCGACGTTGTACGTCCGTCTGTGGTCGTTCTTTGGCGGTATCTGGCACTTTAACGACTATACTTACAAGAATGGAACGGGCAGCGGATGCGGCACAGCCACTCCCGCTACCATGATCACTCCCACAAACGGATCGACTCTGACTGGAGCATCGCAGGTGTTCACCTGGAATGCGGGCGCGTGCGTCAGCGCTTATTCTCTCCAGATCGGTAACGAAGTGGGCGGCTCCGAATTGTACGGACCCACCTCGGGTACGAGCCTGAGTCAAACCGTCACAGGCCTGCCTACCGACGGGCGTCCGCTGTTCGTCCGCCTCAGTTCGATCATCAATGGCCAGCCCCAATCGATCGACTACACTTACATCGCATTCAGCAGCAACTCTGGATGCGGGGTGCCGACTCCCGCTACGATGACTACTCCAACCCCTGGATCCACGTTGACCGGCGCCTCCACCACGTTCGTCTGGGGTGCGGGCTGCAGCGTGACGGAATACTACCTGTACGTAGGCTCGATCGCGGGCGGCAACGACCTGTACGGGCAGGACCAGGGAAATCATCTGACTGCGACTGTTCCGAATTTGCCTACCAACGGGCAGAAGTTATACGTCCGTTTGTGGTCGCTCATCAATTCCGTGTGGAGCTTCAACGACTACACGTACACGGCATCGGGATCCAACTCGGGGTGCACCAGCGGTTCTCCGGCGGTGATGACCTCTCCTACTCCATCAACGGTTCTGACGGGAGGCTCGGTGACCTTCACCTGGACGACCGGTACCTGCGTGACTTCGTATACTCTCTCGGTCGGGAACGAATCCGGTGGGACGGAGATCTTTACAACCACCGGCACTTCCACATCGGCCGCTGTGACCGGACTGCCAACAGCGGGCCAGACGGTATTCGTCCGGCTTACTTCCTTGATCAACGGCATCCCCCAGAGCAACGACTACACCTACACTGCCTTCTCGGCTGTCACGGGTTGCGGAGCTTCCAGCCTCGCCACGATGACGACACCGGCGCCCGGATCCACCCTTAGCGGATCCACGGTCACGTTTACGTGGGCGGCGGGTTGCAATGTAAACCAATACTACTTATATGTAGGGACAGCCATCGGCCTGAACAACCTCTATGGAGTTAGCCAGGCTAACAACCTGTCGGGCACTGTGCCGGGTCTGCCCACCAACGGGACGACTCTCTATGTACGGCTCTGGTCGTTCGTCACCACCCCCTCCAGCACTTTAAGTGTCGGCTGGCATTTCAACGATTACACGTACACAGCCGGTGGGAGCGGATCGACATGCTCCAATCCAGCGGCGGCTCAGATTACCAGTCCCACTCCGGGGACCACATTGCCGAGCGGCGCCGTGGTCTTCACCTGGAATAGTGGAACCTGCGTGGCGGCCTACACCCTTTCGATCGGATCGTCGGCCGGCGGCAGCGATCTCTTCATGTCCACTCCGAGCACGGCTTTCACGGTTACCGTGAGTAACTTGCCCACCAACGGGCAGACTCTGTTTGTGCGTTTGTCCTCCCTGATCAATGGTAGCAACCAGAACGTAGACTACACCTATACCGCAGCGACCACGGGCGGCGCCTGCGGAAGCCTGGGCGTACCCGCCAGCATGTTGACGCCAACTCCCGGATCGACACTGCCTGGCTCCAGCGCTACCTTTACCTGGAGCGCGGGCTGTAATGCCGGCCAATACTATCTGTACGTCGGCTCTTCGACGGGTGCGAACGACATCTACGGTGCGAGCCAGGCCACCAACTTGTCGGGTACGGTGGGCGTTTTGCCGACCAACGGACAGACCCTGTACGTGAGGCTTTGGACGTTCCTCAACACCGCGGCTTCCGATATCTCCGTGGGTTGGCACTTCATCGATTACACGTACACTGCTGCCTCTCACTAAGCGGCAAGCAGTCCAAACGAAACTCGAGGCCGCGGACAACCGTCCGCGGCCTCGTTCTTTTTGATGGGATCGCGAGACAATGCTTCAAGCACCAGCGCCGAAGCAGAAAGTTCCGGAAATATTAGCGCGGTAGTAACGAAAGATGTCTAAATCTCACCTTTTCTCCCTGAGGTGAAAAGCGTATGCGACGTTTCTGTTTGGCCATAGGAATCGCGTTCCTTGCCACGGTGGGATGGGCCCAGGGCCCCACCACCGGGCCTTATAGCGTTCTGAAGACCGTGAAAGTCGGCGGCGACGGAGGTTTCGACTACGTCTATGCCGATTCCGATGGGCGCAAGCTGTATATCCCGCGCAAGGGCCCAGGCCGCGTCACCGTGTTCGATCTCGACAGCCTTCAGTCCGCCGGCGAGATCGCCGATACCAATGCGAACGGTGCCGCCGTCGACCCGAAATCCCATCACGGCTTCGCCAGCAGCAAACCCGTAGCCATGTGGGATACCCAGACCCTCAAGATCATCAAGACCATCGATGTGGAAGGCGGCCCCGACGGCATCCTCTTCGATCCGTTCAATCAGCGCGTCTGGGTGTTCAGCCACCGTGCGCCGCATGCCACTGTGATCGATGCCAAAACCGGCTCGATTGTCGGAACGCTCGATCTTGGAGGAGCCCCCGAGCAGGCCGTCACCGATGGCGCAGGCCACATGTATGTCGATATCGAGGATCAGGCGAACGTTGCCGCTATCGACACGGCGGCCATGAAAGTCACCGCGCACTACTCGCTGGAAGGCAAGGGAGACACGCCGGCCGGCCTCGCATTCGATGTTAAGAATCATGTGCTGTTCGTAGCATGCCGACAGCCGGCTCCTGGTGTCATGGTCATGATGAACTCGGAGGACGGGAAAATCATCTCGACGCTCCCACTGGCGGGCGGATCGGACGGCGCGGTGTTCAACCCGGCGACTATGGAAGCCTTCAGTTCGGCGGCCAACGCCACGCTCTCCGTCATCAAGGAAAAGAGTCCCACCAGCTTTGAATCCGAGCAGGTGGTTGCGACGATGACGGGCGGCAAGACTCTGACTCTCGACAGCAAGACCAACCACATCCTGATCATCGCGGCTGAGTACGGCCCGCCGCCTACCCCGCCTGCCGATGCGCCTAAGGATGGGACCAAAGGTGGCCGTGGTGGGCGCGGCGGCCGAGGGCCCATGCTACCCGGCTCCTTCTCTGTGGTGGTAGTCGGTAAGTGAACTGAGTCGGAAGCCTGGCGCGGCAGACATCGGAAACTGCGATATCGGTCAGACTTGACGGAGGCAGGAATTGCGGTCCAGATCAGTCTCGACGCGGCAAACAAGAGCGTTTGCGCCACGACAGCGCGAATATTTCGGCCCGATAGGACAGGAATAGTCAGTTCTCTGTAGGAAAGCTATTTGTCAAGTACCAGGACGTGGGTTTCGGGTAGTGGGTAGCTGTCTGGTGTTACCGAAGTGAATCGTTCCCCTTTAACACTGGTCAGTGTTGTTGTTGGCGTCGTGCCCGCGTATGCTGCGGATGGGAGCATACATGCAGGATATTAGGGAAGACGTCAGACGGCCCAAGGCCGCGAAGTACACTCTCTCGTGGCGCAGTCGGGATGGAATGCCTTGTACGGCCGACGCCAAAGGACTGGATATTTCCGATTCCGGCGTCGGCGTGGAGTCTACCCGCGAGATTCCCCTGGACGCGATCGTCCAACTGCTTGGCGGTGATGGGGCCCTCATCGGTGAATGCTTCGTCGTCCACTGCACCCGCCGCGGCCTGCGCTTCCACATCGGCCTTGAATTCAGTGAAAAGAATAAGAAACAAGCCGGCACGAATGCCAAGACGAACGATAGCGACGTTGACTACTACGACGTCCTGCAGATCAGTATCAAGGCCGACCTGGAGACCGTCCATCGCGTGTTTCGCATCATGGCCGCGCGGTTTCATCCGGACAATCCCGAAACCGGAGACCCCGAAGAATTCCTCCGCCTCAAACGCGCCTACGACGTGCTCTCCGATCCGGTCCGTCGCATGGAATACGACGCCCTTCGCGAGTCGCGCCAGACTGAGCCCCTCCCCATCTTCGAACTCAAGGATTTCGTCACCGGAGTCGAAGCGGAATCGAACCGGCGCCTGGGCGTCCTATCGTTGCTGTACAACCAGCGCCGCACCGATCCGGATCATCCTGCAATTTCCTTGCTCAATCTCGAGTCGTGGATGGGATTCCCCCGCGAATACCTGACCTTCACGATGTGGTATCTGCGCGCCAAGGAATATGTGAGTATGGCCGACAACTCGGACTACGTCCTCACCGCTTCGGGAGTGGATCACGTAGAGTCCAACGCGGCACAGAGTGAAATCGTGGCCAAACTGCTCAAGTCCGGCGGTATGCGCCCGCACGCGAAACAGGCCGCCACTCCCCGTTCGGAGGGCTCGCACCGTCTCGCCCCCCGGTCGCTGCCTCCACCTTCGATGGTTCGTTAAACGGGCCGATGGCCCCTGGAGGTATGCTACTTGTGCGCTACCAGCACGCGTGACGGATAGAAGGTCTGCCGCACCATGCGGTCCTTGACAATCTCGAATCGCGCCGCTTCGATCAGTTCCGGGACGCGCCGTTCCACCTGCCGTCCCCAAAAGGCGGGCGCTACTTTGCCCAACACCTTATAGATGGCATTGAACATCGGGGTACTCTGCCCGATGATCACCATCGTCAGGCGCCCATTGTCGCGCAATACACGTCGAAATTCCCGTAACGTGCTCACAATGTCGTCACCCGATAACAGTTCCAGCAGGTAGCAGGCGAATACCGCGTCGAAGCTTTCGCTGCGAAAGGGCATGTGCCGGGCGTCCACGGCCTGGCAATGCGTCCGCGCCGAAGGAAACCGGTTCCGCGCCGCTCGTTGGGTTCTCGCCGCCATGTTCGGAGAGAGGTCCACTCCGATGGTGGAGCCGTTTCCATTGGCTTTCACCAGCCGGCGGAACATCTCACCCGACCCTGTGGCCACCTCCAGCACCATCATTCCATTCTGAATTCCGGAAGCCTCCAGCGCGCAGCGGTGGGCTCGCGAATGGAACAGCATGGTCGAAACCGGATAGACCGCCGACAACCGGTCGTACACCTTCCTGGTTCTGAGGGCGAGTGTCGCGGGCAATGCACCCACCGGCCACGCCGTTACGGACTCTTCGAGTCTATTCAAAATGTCTCCTCATCTTCCGCAGTTTTATGAGACCGCTATCAAGTCTGCCTGCAGTTCGGGCACCTCGATTTGTATCCGGGTGCCTTGCCCGGGCTGGCTGTCGATCCACATGCGATAGTCGTTTCCGAATAATACCTTCAACCGCTCGTTAACGTTGCTCACCCCGATGCCATGGTCCAACACACCGGCCAATCGGGCCTCGCTGATGCCGACTCCGTCATCTTCCACCAACAGGTGCAGTCTGGATTCGTTACGCGTAGTCCGAATCCGGATCGTACCCCCTCCCACCTTGGAACTCAAGCCGTGTTTGATGGAATTCTCTACTAGCGGCTGCAGCAACATGCTGGGCACCAGCATATCGAGCGTATCGGCGGCGACATCCTTTTCGAATCTGAGCTTATCACCGAATCGCACCACTTCGATAGAGAGATAGTCTTCGATGAAACTCAATTCGTCGCGCAATGGGCTGAAATTCTCATGTTTGCGCAGCAGGCGCCGCAAGATGGTGGAAAGTCTCACCAGCATCACGCGCGCCTGATTGGGATCGGTGCGGATCAGGGACGAAACCGAGTTGAGCGTATTGAACAAGAAGTGTGGATTGATCTGGCTGGTGAGCGCTGCCAGACGCGCCTCCGCCAACAGCCTGCTCTGCTCCTCGAGCTTCTTTTCGTTGCGCGTGCTGTTCCAGATCTTCAGGGGAATCCCCACCGCGAACAGCGTGGTCAGATAGAGTGCGGTCCGGTTCAAGCTGTTGCTCGAGGACAGGTAGAAACCCACCCGGTTCACGGGTTCGGAGAAGGTCGGGCCGACCACTTGCCGGAGGCCTTCGGCGAGGAGCACGCCGGCCGGGAAGACCAGATGGTACGCCGTGCGCCGGTAATCCGTGCCCGATTTGAAAAACCTGTAAATATTGAGATCGAAAAACGGCGAAAATCGCCAGATTTCGTCCGTTGAGGGCGCCAGATCGCGTAAGAGACCGCCCAAAACGCCGATCCCCGCGAGCAGTGGCATGGCCATCGTCTGGCCCGAAACCACCGCCGGCAGCGAGATGATTACCCCCGAAACCAAGCCCGTGACATACCCACCCAGGAGACCTGCGATGAGGCTCCCTTCGAGCCCCAAATCCACTGCCTGGTAGCCGCGAAACCGCTCTTTTTCCGCGGAGATAGAGATCAGGACGCGAGCCATCACCGTGCCGCCGAAGACGATCGACAGCCACATGGCCAGCTCCAGCCGCTGGTTCATCGTCCGCGTCTCCCGCATGAGCATGGACTTGAACGTATTCGACCGCGCCAATATGCTGGCGACGGCCGACATCAGACCCAGCCTTACCAGCAGCAGCAAATAGTCGCTTTCCAGCATTCTATGCCGAAAGCCATTATAATAAAGGGATTAAGGTTCTTAGTAGCATCTCATGAACAATTCTGGGCGTCTCACACTCGAAAAAGTGGCAGAAGCCGACTTCCCCACCCAGTTTGGGTTCTTCCGAATCTACGGCTTTCGGGGGAAATCGGGCAATCGGATGGAGGAAGCCGTTGTCCTCAAGATGGGTCACTTGAGCGGCCCACCGCCACTGGTGCGCATCCACTCGCAGTGTCTGACGGGCGATGTCTTCCACAGCCTGCGCTGCGATTGCCGGGCGCAGTTGGAGATCGCGATCCAGGGAATTGCGGAAGAAGGCCGCGGCCTGTTGATTTATGAGCATCAGGAAGGCCGAGGGATCGGCCTTTTGAATAAGCTCCGCGCCTACGAATTGCAGGATCAGGGTGCGGATACGGTCGAGGCCAATGAACAGCTCGGGTTCGATTCCGACCTGCGCAGCTACGAGCTGCCCGGCGCGATTCTGCAATACTTCGGGCTGAAGGCGATTCGGCTGATGTCCAACAATCCCGAGAAGGTGGACGCGGTGAAAAGCGCTGGAGTGGCTGTGACGGAGCGGGTGCCGTGCCTGGTGGACGTGGTGGATACACGCGAGGCGTACCTGCGGACCAAAAAAGAAAAGATGGGCCACTTGTTGCAGGATTTTTAGACACCAGCGGAAGCGTTTCCTTCATCTCGTACGAAGTTCCAAAATCTATTTCTTCTCGCGGCACGGCGATGGTAAGTCCCTGACGCTATAATTTGGGGCATGAAGATTGCGCTATTGGGGATAGTTCTTTCTGTCGCCACGATTTTTCCTGCGGCCGCTCAGACACCGACCTTCGACTCCAGTGGAAACGGCCTGCTCAACGGCACTTATTATTTCCGGGAAGTCTTCTACCTGATCGGCGACAACTCCGGAGACCTGAGCCGCGCGATTGCGCTCTACGGGAATGTCGCGTTCAACGGAAGTGGAACCTATACCATGACCGCCACGGTGGCCGACTCCAACGCGATCAGTCTGCAAAGCGGCACTTTGAGCGGCACCTATGCGATTTCGGCATCCGGTTACGGATATATCTCCAATCCGCTTTCAAACGGCGATTTTGTTTTCGGACTGGTCGCGCAGGGCGGCATCTTTGTCGGCAGCAGCACCGAGAGCGGTTTCAACGATATCTTTGTGGCCGCGCCATTATCCTCTCCGGTCCCCACCAATGCCAGCTTCAAGGGCAGCTACTCGGTCTCCTATATGGACCTGTCGAGCGGTAGCCCGCTCGGCGCGATTGGCGCTCTCCTCCAACTCAATCCCGATGGTGCGGGCAATCTCGGCAATGTCAGCATAAGCGGGTACTATGGCCAAAACGGGTCTAGCGTCATCACGCAGAGCGCGCCTGCCGTACGCTACACCTTTCAGAACGGTGCAGCCGTGGTGACCTTTCCCACCTCCAACACGCTCCTGGTCACGGGCCAGAAATACCTCTATATTTCGCCAGATGGAAACTTCGTCTTCGGCGGGTCGCCGACTTCGTGGGACATGTTCGTTGGTGTGCGCGCCGCCAGCAGCGCGCCCAATCTGGGCGGCCTCTATTACCAGGCGGGCATCGACGAGGATGACTCGCAACTGGCCAACGGCTTCGGCAATCTCGACACCTATTTCGGATCTTTCAACGCAGGCGGCGGCGCGATCATCGGCCACCAGCGGGTTGAGGACGTCTTCAATAGCGGCTCGCTCGATTACACCTACAGCGATGCATACAACGTCACGTCGAACGGGTCGTACAGTAACCCGGCGACGCGATACGTCGTGGGCGCGAACGGCATCCGCGTGGGATCGGGAATCGGTCCATTCCTCAGCCTGAACGTCGCTCTCCCGGCGCCATCGCTCAGTGGTTCCGGCGTCTTTCTCAATCCGCAAGGCGTAGTCAACGCCGCCAGTTCCGCGCCCTTTACCGCGGGCATCGCACCTGGAGAATTACTGACCCTGTTCGGCAGCGGCCTCTCGAACGACACGAAACTGGAAGTATTCTCGACGGTCCCGCTGCCGACGAATATCGCGGGCGTTCAGGTGTTGATCAATGGAGTGGCGGCGCCGCTACTGTACGTGAGCCCGAACCAGATCTCCGCGATTGTGCCTTACTCCACTACCACTGCGATTGCCCAGATCCAGGTATTCAATAACGGCGCTCCTTCGAACATCGTCACCAACTTTACCGCCACAACCGCTCCCGGCGTTCTCACCGCTTTGCAGGATGGGCTCGGGCCCGCGCTGGCCGAACATGGCGACGGCACGCTGGTAACCGAGGCACATCCGGCTCAACCCGGCGAGACGATTTCGGTTTTCCTCACCGGCCTCGGTGCGGTGATCCCGGCGATTCCCGACGGCACAGCGGCGCCGACGAATCCTTTCAGCCTCACGGTCAACACCATCACGGCATATGTAGGAGGGGTGCAAGCTACGGTTGGTTACTCGGGACTTGCGCCGGGCTTGGCCGCGCTTTACCAATTGAACATCACGATTCCCGGGACCGGCCTCACCGCGGGAGACAACGCCTTGGATGTTTCCGGCCCCGACGCGTACACGTCTGAAGCCATCATTCCGATCGGCACGGGCAGCGCGGAAGCCGCTCCGCTGCTGGCTGCCCCCGTGGCGCGATCGGTCGTCTCGCGCACGCGGCCTGCCGGCACTCGCGTGCGCCGCAAGCTCGATTATCACGGAGATCGCGAGAAGCGCTAGAGGGGTTGTGGCGCGGACACTCTTGTCCGCCGTCTCGACACTTCTGTCGAGACTTTTCAGGCGTCTGCTGAGTCAGGCCTTCGAAAACGCCTCGCGCGCGTGTGTCTTGTTTGGCTAACCCAAAAAGCGTCGACATGAGTGTCGACGCTACAAATACGAGTGCTTGCGCCACGCACCGCCTACAATCCTAATGTCTCCACGATCCCGTCGATATCGGCGGTGCGGACCCGGACCTCGCCTTGCATGTCGGCGGGCTTCTCGCGTTCGTCGAATGCCTGAAAGAGCGCTAATTTGGAGATGGCATATCGCTCGGTGGAGGAGAGCTCTCGGGTGTGGGATGCCTCCCAGCTACGTACCGCGTCGTCGCTCACCATCACCGACGTCGGCTGGTAGATCTTGCGGTCGGCGGACACGCTGAAGACGAATTCGGTGCCGTGGTCGCCGCCTGCTTGATAGTCGCGGTGCCCTTCGTAGAAGTATTGATAGACGTAACCGCTCTGGGCAGTGTAGATCTTCATACGACGTACGGCGGGGGCCCCGGTAAGGGGCTTGGGCTTCTTCTTGAAGAGGCTGCGAAACATGGTTCTTGCCTAAGGTGAACTCCCTCTCAGATAGCGGTTGCCGGTACTATTGACAAGCATAACAAGTAGGAGCAGACTGAAATTGGAATCAGGCCGGTACAGATTCCAAACGCCGTCTTTAAAAGCCAGCTCACCCCGAGTTGGCGGGAGGTGACATATAGAACCGGGCCAAGATGAGGGCGGTCTCATCTGCGGGAAAGTGAACAGGTAGTCCGGAAAATTTCGAACGATCGGAATCATCAAGCGCCTTGAAATTGCTGGCGCCTCCGCGCTCGACGCGCAGACACGATGACCGCTTTAAGGTTTTCCTAGTTCGCTTCCCGCAGATGACCGCCCTTTTTCCATTTTCCTGCAGTGTTTTCATCTACCCGCACCGGGTACTCCCCCGCACTGTTGTAAACTGGGATCTGCCCCCTTATGACATTGGCAGCGCCTCAGGAAATCGTTAGTGCTCATAGTCCCGACTCTGACGACGCCTTCATGTTCTATGGACTTGCGACCAAGAAGGTTCGATCGCCGAAAGTCTTCTTCCGCCACGTCTTGGAAGATATCGAGACATTGAATCGAAAGGCCATGGAAGGCCAATACGAGCTCAGCGCGATCTCCTATCACGCCTATCCGTACGTTGCCGACAAGTACGTCCTGATGGCCAGCGGTTCCAGCATCGGTGATGGATACGGTCCGCTGGTGATCTCCAGCCGCCCGCTCGAACCGGCCGAGCTGAAGGGAAAACGCATCGCCATTCCCGGGAAGATGACCAGCGCCTACCTGGCCTGCAAACTTTACCAGGAAGATTTCGAACCCGTCGTCACCCCCTTCGACAAGATCACCGAGGCTGTCCGCGAGCGGAGTGTGGATGCCGGCCTGATCATCCACGAGGCCCAATTAACGTTCGACCGCGAAGGCTTCCATCGCGTCGTCGATCTTGGACGCTGGTTCAAGAACACCTTCAATCTGCCGCTTCCGCTTGGCGGGAACGTGCTGCTTCGCTCCCTGGATGCGGACATCAAGAGCGAGTGCTGCCGCCTGATGCGCGAAAGTATACAATACGCGCTCGACAACCACGCCGCCGCTCTCGAGTACGCAATGCAATTCGCGCGCGACATGGAGCCCCGGCTCGCCGAGAAATTCGTAGGGATGTACGTCAACCACTACACGCTGGACGCTGGCGATACCGTCCCCCTGGCCGCCCAAAAGCTCCTTGACATGGGATTCGAGGCTGGTATCATTCCGCACCGGGTCACCGTCGAGTTCGTGCGGTAAGTTGCTACGAGCCGCGACAGTGAAGCTCAGCAAGCGATCACTGATCAGAGTGCGGGGACGCTCCCTCATGGTCGCAGCTCACGATTCTGACGAGCGAGCGCGTCAGCAAGCGTCTGGCGTACGGGCGTAACAGTCTTCAAAACAGCCCTTCAAAACGCAAATTTGATTTGCAGCTCCAACCTTCGATTGTTGGCGGTCTCGTAAAATCCTTCTCCATTCTGCGATCCGGCGATCTGGTTTGCCATTCCGAACAGCGGAGACGTGATATTTCCGATAATCGGTCCGGGATTGTTGTGATTGAGCAGGTTGCGGATCGACATCGAGATGGTCAGGTTGTAGCGACGGCTGGTGGAGGGAGTCCCGATAATTCGGCCGATCCCGCCGCCCGAAGCGGCCGCTGCCGCCGCACCCGCACCTGCAACCGCCGCGGGCCGCGATTCACTCGCCGACTTACGCTCGGCACCGAATCCGATGGTCTTCGCCAAGCGTAAATTCACCGTCAACAGCGCGGGACCTCGTCCATAATTGCGCGGTACCAGTGGCTCGCCCGGCGAAGGGTTGGGATCCAACAGGCCGTACGGCGTCAGCACCAGACCAGGCTTGCCGGCGGACGCGGATGCGAAGCCCGGCCGCGCGTTGAACAGCGTCGTGCCGTACAGATCGCTGCCCGATGTGATATCGAACGGTGCTCCGCTCTGCAGCACGACGAATGGACTGATGCGGATGTTCCACTTCATATTGATGGACCCGCCGATGGTCCCGCGATGCCGTACGTCGGTCAAAGCCGGGCCGTACTCGCCGCTGAAATTGTAGGGATTCGCCGGGAATGTGCCGATGCCGTCGGCATTGCTTCTGGCCCGGTTGAGCACATAGAATCCGAACAGTGAGAAACCAGAGTTCAATTTGGAGTTGACGTTGGTGATCAACTGGTTCTGATTGTAAAGGCCCGACGATTCCATCAGAAATACCGGCCCCGGCCGACCCAGAGGGAAGGCGCCGCTACCCGGAAACGGTGCGTTGATGTCGTTCGATCGCAGGGTATGCACGCCGTGGGAGTTGGTGTACGTCAAGGCCAGTGTCGTGTTCGCCGGTAACTGCCTCTCGAGCGATGCCACGCTCTGCATCAGGTAAGGCGCCCGCAGCCGCGAACTGATCTCCTGAATCGTCTGGGTACCCTGGAATCCCGCGAGCATCTCAACGGAAGGCAGCGCAGGAAAGAAATCCGGATTGGTCACCACGTACTGCTGCTGCACCACCCCGTTGTATCGCTGGGCGGTGAGAGTGTTGCTGAGCGGGAACCGGTCGTAGAACATCCCGAAACCCGCGCGCACCACGGTCTTCGGCGAACCATTCTTACCGTGCGGCGCCCACGCCACGGCCACTCGCGGCGCGATATCGCGATGATCGCTGATATTCGTCTGGGTCTCGTATCGCATTCCGAAGCTCAAGGTCAGGTTCGGCTTCGCGCGCCAATCGTCACCCGCGAAGATTCCGGCATCCATCTGGTGCACCGCGAGTTCCGGCATCCCCTGGCTGAGTGTGAATTGCGTCGCACCACCTCCCAAGGCGCGTACGCGATCTGGGGTCAGCCCCATCTGTTCGAAGAGCAGCGTCCGGCGATAGCGTTCGACCGGAGAAATCGCAATCATCGACCCATCGGGCAGCGGCTGATTGTTGGCATCCAGCGCGGGGCCCAGACCGTCGCCGCCAAAAGTGAATGTGCCGTTGAAGTTCTGGGGCGCTACGCTGTCGTCGGTCTGCCCCCGCAGCCGCACCCCGAACTTCCACGAATGGCTATGGTGAATCCCAGACGTATAGTTTTGCAATTCGAAGCTGTTTTGGGTGTCGGCAATTCCGCCGTTGGTGGCGCCGCCGCCATTGAACGCACCTAACACCTGCACAGCCGGGGCCAAGGTATTGGCCGTGAACTGGCTGGCCGACCGGTAATACTGGAAGCGCGTCTCGTTGATGCTCGATCCCAGCACGGCAGTCTCAGCCGCCTGCACCGTCTGATTCAGGTAGTGTGTCGCATACCCGCGCGAGATCAGGTCGAAGCCTCCGATCCCCGCGTCCTGTGCACCGGCGCGCGTCACGCCGTATCGGAACATCAAGGTGTGGTTGGGGCTCAGTTGATAATCCACTCGCGGCGTCGCGCGCGTATAACGTCCCGCCGTCGTAATCACGCTGTTGAACGGATCGATCGCGAAAGTCTGCGGATTAACCACCACGCCGTTGGTGATCGATCCGTTGTCCACCATATTCCGTTGCGCGTCGAGGGTGAATGACGCACGCTTCGAGAGCGGTCCTCCGGCAGTGCCTTCGAATTCCTGGAGCAGGAACGGCGCCTTCTGGTCGGCGTATGGATTGCGCGAATTCCAGGCTTGCGTTCCGAGATTGTAGTTGACGTTGCCGCGGTACTTGTCGGCGCCGGGCTTCGTGAAAATCTCGATGCGGCCCAGCCCCAGCTTGTCGTACTCCGGCGCGAAAGGATTCTGATTGATGCGGATTTCGCGAATCGATTCCTTGGGGGGCAGTTCTCCGCCGCTGAAGCCGTCGATGAAGATCGAGCCGCCGTTGGGACCCGCGGCCGGACCGGCGAGTGCCTGCAGGTCGGCGAGCAGATCGTCGGGATCGTCCGACAGCGCCTGCAAGTCGTCGCCGGTCAGCACGACGGCGCTCGCGTTGTTCGACGCGGCCGTGCTCACTGATGGCCCCGCGGTGTCCTGTACAGTTACGCGTTGCGTCACCGAGACTACGCGCAACTGTAGATTCAATGTCTGGGTCGCGGCCTTGACCGACACTTTCGCGGGCTGGGGTAATGCCAGTTGTGCGGCGGACGCTTGTATCGTGTAATTGCCGGGGGCAAGCGCAGGAAACGAGTAGGAGCCGTTACTATCGGTGGTGGTGAGCGAAGACTTTTGGTCAGGTCCAGTGAGGACGACCGTGGCTCCGGTCACGATCGCGCCGCTTTGGTCGGTAATCTGACCTCGAAGCGCCCCGGTTTGCGCGGAGATGACTAAGGGAAGAAGCAGTGCCAGGAATGTGGAGCAGATCACCCGACTTCGGTGTCCGAAGATTGTGGTGAGTACCGCACATTGAGTGGACGCCTGAAAAGTCTCGATACGAGCGCCGAGACGGCAAACGGGAGTGGTCTTGGGCTCCTTCGCCGCCATGGATTGCGTTGAAAGCGGCGGGTTCGCCAGGTAGATAGGCTCGGCCACGGCGACACGCCGCGCCTCCCCAACCCCTAACCCCCAACCCCTGCTTTCAAGGGTGTTTGCGCCACGACCCACATCACTCGAGATTCTTTTGCACTTTGGGAGGGTGATGCTCATGCGGATCCAACCATGGGGTCAAGGGACGATTATCCGACTTTTCGAATGAACACACGATGAACCGGAAGAAGCGCTAGTGCCCCGGAATGGCCGGATCCGGACTGACGGGCACCAGGGCATCGTTCGTCCAGGTGAAGACCGCATCGGCTTTCGCGATCTCCGCCGGCGTGACCGGCGTCTGCTGATTCAAGTACACCTGAACTTTGCGATCTCGAAACCAAAGTTCCGCGATCAGTGCCATATCGAACCCGCCGTGCCATGGATCGTCGAGGAAGATTACCGTGCCCCCGGGACGCAGCTTTGGCTTTACCGCCTGGAATTGGGAGATTGCCTGGGCCGTCACGGGAGAGAGTTTGGGAATCGCGCTCACGATCCATTTCTCCTTGAAGCTCCATGCGCCATAGGCCGCCGCGAGCAGGCCGAGCGCATACAGTAGAGCATGCGCGCGCGCCTCGCCGATGCGGCGGAAAAGCGGCTCCTCGGAAATCACACGCGCCGCGCTCCGTAGCCAGTCAGTGAACAACGTCGCGGCGAGCAGGGCCCAACCCGCCAGGGTCACGTACAGATTCGCCTGCTCCCGGCCAATCAGAAACATCACCGGGATCGGCGTCAGCAGCACGTAAAACCAACAGAAGCGAAGCACCGGCCGATTGCGCCGCCAGGCCATGTACGTCACCACCACCCAGATGGCGAGAGTGGCCCATCCGTTCAGCCTCTCCACCTGATAGAACAAATTGCTGAGGTAGCGTTCCTGGAAATCCGCGAAACGCGCCCACGAATAGACCGGACGGTAAGCCGGATTCTTCATAAGGCCATAAGATCCGAAAGCCTTCCCGTAGACACAGATCGCATCCAGCAGTGCCGCGAAACAGAAGCCCCTGCCCGGTCCGCCCAGCCATTCGCGCAACTCCTTCCACTGCCGGGGCGGCACGCCGTGAAACAGCCATTCGTATGCCAGCAGCATCGCCGGCAGAGTGAGTGCCATCTCTTTGGAATTCAGCGCGCACAGATAGAGCAACAGAAACGCCGTCATCTGCCAGCGCGAAAGGAGTCCGCCCTTGCCGCGAACTCCCGCATAAAGAGCCAGGGTTGCCCAATAAAAGATGCCGCAGAAGACGTCGCCAACGTACACGGTGTTGTAGTACAGGTTCGCCATGCCGCCGTGATAGCAGGCGATCAGCGCCGCCGCCGCAGCCGTCCATTCATCCGCGCCAAGCGCTCGCGCCAGGCGATAGAGTTGATATGCACCGATCCATAGCAGAACCAGCAGGACGGCGTGATATGGCGCAGGGTCGAGCCCGCGCGTGAGAAAAAGCGGCAGATAAAAGAAGCCGTTCATCGGCCGAAAGTATCCACGCCACAACATGATCTGCGAGACGAAGAAGCGTACCGGAGAGGGATGGAAATAGATGTGGATGGCCTGCATGTCGTCGGCCGCAAACGGCGCATGCAGGCCGTCGTGCGTCACGAAAAGGAAATAAGCGGTGAACAGAAGAACGATCGCCGCTTTGACTCCCCGTTTCTGCATGAATCATGGTATCGCATGCTTGCATTCTCGCTGTGCCGATTCGCACCGGGCTTGACACCCAGGCCTTCTCCTATTGCGTTACCCCGCGCCAGTGTTGTAAGATCGCGCATCGCCACCATGCGTAGACTCCTGAGCCTGCTGCTCGCCGCATCTCCGCTAGTCGCACAGCCTCCCGCCACAACAGCGCCCGCCGGCCAACCCGCCGCTCCTGCTGCTGCCGCCGCAGCCAACCAGGGCATCGATCTCGACCGTGTCCTCAAGCAAGTCGACGACCTCATGTGGCACATGACGCTGGGCGACATTGCAGAAGTCGACAAAGTCGAATACACCAGCCTTCCGCCCGCACACGTAGCCAATCCGCGCGTGCCTGGAGCCACGAATCCGCTCATCATCCGTGCTTATACCTTCATCCCCAAAAACCTCGACCGTTCCAAGCCGCAGCCCCTCATCGTTTTTGCCCATCAAGGCATTCACGCGAACTCCGATACGCGCGACGCGCACGTCTTTCGCGAGCTCCTCCAGCAGGGCTATTCGATCATTTCCTCCGACTATCGCGGCAGCACCGGCTACGGCCGGGGATTCTACGAACAGATCGATTACGGCGGCCGTGAAGTGGATGACGTATATCTGGGAATGCAGTGGATGCTCGAGACCTACCCGTTCCTCGACGCCAAACGAGTTGGTATCATCGGCTGGAGCCATGGCGGGTTGATCACGCTCATGAACATCTTCCAGCATCCGCAGTCCTACGCAGTGGCCTATGCGGGCGTGCCCGCCAGCGACCTGGTGGCGCGCATGGGCTACGAACCGGAATCCTATCGAGCGCTCTATTCCGCGCCCTACCACATTGGCAAAACTGTCCGCGAAGACATCGGCGAATACCGCAAACGCTCCCCGGTCACGCACGCCAAAGAGCTGCAGACGCCGCTACTGATCCACACCAACACCAACGACGAAGACGTGAACGTGCTCGAAGTAGAGCACTTGATCGAAGCCCTCAAAGCTGAAGGCAAGAAATTCGAGTACAAGATCTACCAGGACGCTCCGGGTGGGCACTACTTCAATCGCACCGACACCAAGCTGGCCAGGGAATCGCGACGCGAAATTTACCGGTTCCTGTCGGGCTATTTGCACCCGGCCGCGCCCATGAATTAAGGTTTATTCATTGACCCTTTTGATTTCATACGGTTACAATGTTGACTAGGGGAACTGGATTCCAGGGGCTATGTTAACGGACCCGCCGCTCAAAACCAGACATCACGAGATTCTGAGCTCGATCGTCCGTGCGTATATTGAGACCGGCGAACCTGTCGGCTCGCGCACCCTTTCGAAGACTCGGAACAACGAACAGCTCAGCCCGGCCTCGATCCGAAACGTCATGGCGGATTTGGCTGATGAAGGTTATCTTTCGCAGCCGCATACCTCGGCGGGCCGGATTCCTACGGAGAAGGCTTTTCGCTTCTATGTGCGGTCGCTGACCGCCAGCCGTGTGGCCTACTCGGAAACTGAGCGCCTGCGCTGTGAGTTCAGCGGACTGCACACCATCGGTGCGCACGTCGAGCGCTCCAGCTACATTCTGATGGAGCTGACGCGAAACGTCGGAATCGCCGCTGCGATTCCGGCCACGGCGCAGGAGCTCGATCAGATCGAACTGATCCCCCTCTCCGATCGTCGAGTCCTCACCGTGGTGGCGACGCGCGACCATATCGTGCGCAACCGCGTGGTGTCGCTCGACCAGCCGATCTCGCCAGACGAGTTGGCCTCCATCCGCAATTACGTAAACCGGAATTTTGCCGGATGGCAGCTCGGCGAGGCGCGCCGCGAACTGCTGCGCCGCATGATCGAAGAGCGTGCGCTCTATGACGCCATGATGCGCAATATCCAGGTGTTGTACCAGAAGGGGCTCCTGGATGTGGATACCTCTCCCGAAGTCCACATGGAAGGCGCATCCAACCTGCTCGGCCTGGATTTACATCTGACTCGCGAAAAGCTGCGTGAGTTGTTGCAAGCCCTGGAAGAAAAGCAGCGTCTCATTGAGTTGCTCGATCGCTTTCTCGAACAACCCGCGGGTGAGTTGGAAGTGCATGTCGGACTGGAACAGGCTCACCCGGCAATGAAAGATCTCTCACTCATCGGGATGACTGTGCGGATGCGTAGTGGCCTGCCCGCCAAGGTGGCGGTACTCGGACCGATGCGCATGCACTACGAACGGGCGATGGCCGCAGTCCTGCAGATCAGCCGGGCGTTGGAGCACGCGCAGTTTTGAAGCCCTGGATCAACCGTTTTGAGCGCTTTGTTAAACTAAGAAAAGTGGAAACGAATAACCCCGAACCGAATATTGCCGAAGTGTCTCCAACAGACGCGGCGCCTGCGCCTGAGACGACTACACCAGCCGAGACTCTGGAGGGTCAACTGGCGGCAGTAATCGCGGAGCGCGACCAGCTCGCGGCGGAAAAAGCCGAGCTTGGCGATCGCATGCTCCGCGCCCGTGCCGAATTTGACAACGCGCGGCGTCGCGCCGAGCGCGAACGCTCGGACTATTTGCAGTTTGCCGCCATGGATCTGGTGCGCGAAATCTTACCCATCCTCGACGACTTCGAGCGTGCCTTGAAGGTGGAGACCGCCGATCGCGATTACGCCAAAGGCGTCGAACTGATCTATCAGCGAATGGCAGACACCGTCAAAAGGATGGGCCTGGAACCAATCGAAACCGAGGGCAAGCCCTTCGACCCCAACCTCCACCAGGCGGTGGAGCGCGTGCAAACCGAAGATGCTGACGATCAGACAATTCTGGGTGAGTACCAGAGAGGCTATAATTTCAAAGGCAAACTTCTTCGGCCCGCGATGGTCAAGGTTGCAGTGAGGCCGTAAAACAGTGGCTACTGTGTCGAAAAGAGATTACTACGAAGTTCTGGGTGTCCCCAAGGACGCCGGCGATGCCGACATCAAGGGTGCGTACCGCAAGTTGGCTCGCCAATATCATCCCGATCACCACCCCGACGACCCCACTTGCGAAGAGAAGTTCAAGGAAGCTTCCGAGGCGTACAGTGTGCTCAGCGATGCGCAGAAGCGGGCCGCCTACGACCGCTTTGGTCACGCCGGGCTGCAGAGCACCGGACAATCGGGATTCAACCCCGAGGCTTTCACCGATTTCAGCGATATTTTGGGTGATTTCTTCGGCTTCGGCGACCTCTTCGGCGGGACCGGAGGAGGCGGCCGCCGGCGCGGACGCGCGCAGCGCGGCGAGGACGTCCGCTACGACCTGGAACTCAGCTTCGAAGAGGCCGTCCACGGTCTGACTGCCGAGATCCAGGTACCCCGCATGGAGCGCTGCACCCAGTGCTCCGGAACCGGAGCCGAACCGGGCAGCAAACCGACCAGTTGTCCAACCTGCAACGGCCGCGGCGAGGTGATTTATCAGCAGAGCTTCCTCTCCATCCGCCGCACCTGCGGTTCCTGCGGCGGAACCGGACAGATCATCCGCAATCCCTGCAGCCAATGCCGTGGGCACGGCTATCAGCAGGTACATCAGAAGCTCAAGGTCAACATTCCGGCCGGCGTGGACGACGGAACCCGAGTCCGCCTGACGAACGAAGGGCAGCCGGGCCCCAATGGCGGCCCTCCCGGCGACTTGTATGTTTTTCTGAAGGTCCGGCCGCATTCCTTCTTCGAACGCCAGGAAGCCGATCTGCATTGCACCATTCCGCTAAACATGGCGCAAGCCGCCCTCGGCTGCGAACTCGACGTGCCCACCCTCGAGCAGCCCTACCGGCTGAAGATTCCCGAAGGAACGCAATCGGGATCGCAATTCCGACTGCGGCATAAGGGGGTTCCGTTGCTCAACGGCGGCGGACGCGGTGACCTCTACATTCACGTCGCCGTGAAGATTCCGACGCGCCTCTCGCGCGAGCAGAAGAAGCTTCTCGAGCAACTCCGGGAAACGCTGCCAGTGGACAACGCCCCGACGGAGAAGGGCCTTTACGAGAAGGTAAAGGACTTCTTCTCGTAGCAGTAACGCTCCCTTACGGTCGCGGCTCGTAACTACCCAAATAGGTTCTTGCGAGCCGCGCGCTTAAGCCAGCGACCTGCCTATTTCTCCGCGTGGGATTCACGTTGCTTGCGAGCCGCGCGCGTAAGCAAGCGACCTTTCCTTCCGCTCGTCCGCTACCGTCTTCCGCTCCCTCATCCACGCGGGATTCGCGTGCTTGCGAGCCGCGCGCGTCAGCAAGCGACCTCCCCTCCCGCTCGTCCGCAACCTTCCGCTCCCTCATCCGCGGGATTCATGTTGCTTGCGAGCCGCGCGCGTAAGCAAGCGACCTGCCTATTTCTCGTCGTAACCGCGGAGCCTGCGGATCCAGATGTTCCGGTAGCGCACGGGATTATTGTGATCCTGTAGTTCGAGCGGTTCCTCCGCACCATGCGGCGTGTAGTGGGCCACCTGGCGATACACCATCGGACCCATCAGTTCTTTGTGATTCTGCACCAGCACGCCGTTGTAGAACACTGTGGCGTAGGCTTTCTTCACCACCTGCTCCCCCTCGAATCGCGGCGCCTCGAAGACGATGTCGTAGGTGTTCCACTCACCCGGCCTGCGCGCGGGAGTCACCAGCGGCGGCCACTGTCCGTAAATCGCTCCTGCACCGCCGTCCGCATAGGTGGGGTTGTCCCACATATCCAGCACCTGAATCTCGTAGCGGCTCATGATCAGCACACCGCTGTTTCCGCGTCCCTGACTGTTGCCGGTCACGGTCGTCGGCGAACTCCACTCCACGTGCAACTGGCAATCGCCGAACTTCTCGCGCGTGAACAGGCCGCCGGTGTGAGGCCCCACTTCGAAATACCCGTCGCCCACTTTCCATTGCGCGTCTATCGGCTTCTCACGATCGGCGCCCGTCCCATACTGCATCCACTTCGACAGATCTTTGCCATCGAACAGGACGATCGCGTCCGAAGGAGGTGCTCCCGGTGTAGCTCCCGGCGTGATCACCCGCGGATGCGGCCGGTCGGGGTCGTGTACGTGGTACGGCAGCCCAGGCAGCATTGGCGTATCGGTAAATCCCAGATCGCCGTTGCTCTTCTTCGGCGTCTGCTGCGCACTGGCGCTCCCCACTACCATCGACCACGCGGCTACAAAGACCAGGGTTTTTCGACTCATATCGGAATCCTATCACTGTGACGCGCTGGCAGGATGGCGCACCGCATCGACAGTGCCGTTACACGCGATCGGGAGTACGTGGTCCCGGGTGAGTGGAGCAAGCTTCAGGCCGGCCGGTGGATGGACTGGATCCACCCATACGATCTCCTCGATCTCGGCTGACGCGCCAATCGCCCCGGTCAGTTCCAATCTGTAGAGTTCGGCCTCCACAACGCACTGCTCTTCGTTGGCAGCCGGCGCGACAAACACGCCGAGGTAGCGGGCGCCCTGGACGTCGAACCCGCATCCCAGCTCTTCGCCCAGTTCGCGCTCGAGCGCGGCCAGGTGCGATTCGCCGGCATTGCGCTTGCCGCCCGGCTGCATGAAGGCCCGGGTCCCGCGCTTGCGCACCAGGAGCACCCGCGATTCGCGATCCTGGACCAGCGCCGCCACCACGCGGCTGACGCCTCGCGCTCCGCTGAACTTGGCTGGAGGAGCCGCGTATCCCAGAAAGGCGTCCACCATCGCGCCGGCGTCGGATTCGAATACCAGCATGGACGCATGGTCGTTGCGCAGAAATCCCTCCGTCGCCATGCGATCGATCATCGCCCGCATGGGATCGTAGTAGCCGTCGGTATTCAGAAAGCCGCAGGGCTTCTGGTGGATCCCCAATTGCGCCCACGTCCACTGTTCGAAGATCTCCTCCAGAGTACCCGCGCCGCCCGGCAGCGCCACGAATCCATCGGAGAGATCGGCCATGCGCAACTTGCGTGCGTGCATGGTCTCGACAGTGTGAAGTTCGGTAAGCCCGGTATGCTGGATTTCGCGGTCGATTAGTGCCTGCGGCATGACGCCGATCACCCGGCCGCCTGCCGAGAGCGCGCTATCGGCCACCACACCCATCAGTCCGATGCGGGCGCCGCCATAGACCAGATCGATTCCGCGCTGGGCCAGGGTCCTTCCCATTTCCCGCGCCGCCGCCGAATATTGCGGGTCTATGCCGGAACTCGAACCGCAGAAAACACATATTTTCATCATTGTTTGACTTCGTTGGAAGCGTCTGCCCGAGAGGATTAACCCTTATGATAACGTGTGCGAAGTCACGGACGTCCAGCTGTCGCCGCTCCCCACGTGTGGACCGCTCTCTGATAAGATCTCGAACGATGGCGCGCAAAGCGATCCTGGCGATCGGTGTATTGACCCCCGTATTTTCTGTGGGATGGATGGCAGCAACGCCGCAGAACGCACCTGCGATCGATTTCGTCCGCGACATCCAGCCCATCTTCTCCGCGTCCTGCTATGCCTGTCACGGCCCGCAGTTGCAATCCGGCGGGTTCCGTCTCGACACTCGCGCCGCTGCCCTCGCAGGCGGCAAATCGGGCAAGGCCATTGAGCCCGGCGCCTCCGCCCACAGTCTTCTTCTCAAACGCATCGCCGGAGATGCAGGCCTGCCGCGCATGCCGCTTGGTGGACAGCCTCTCTCCTCCGATCGCATTGAACTGATCCGCCAGTGGATCGATGGCGGCGCGCCATGGCCCGAAACCACCACCGCCGCCGCGCCGGCCAAGCGCCACTGGGCGTTCATCGCGCCCGTTCGACCTGCCGTCCCGCGCCCCAGCAGCGCAGACTGGGTCCGCACACCCATTGATGCCTTCGTCCTGGCGCGCCTCGATCGCGAGAACCTCCATCCCTCCTCCGAAGCCGATCGTGCCACGCTCCTCCGTCGCCTGAGCCTAGACCTCATCGGCCTTCCGCCGACCCCTGTCGAACTCGACGCTTTCCTGGCTGACCAAAGCCCTAATGCTTACGAGAAGCAGGTCGATCGCCTCCTCGCCTCGCCTCATTACGGCGAGCGTTGGGGACGCATCTGGCTGGATGCCGCCCGCTATGCCGATTCCAACGGCTACGAAAAGGACGCCCCGCGCTTCGTCTGGTATTACCGGGACTGGGTCATTCGAGCGCTCAACCGCGACCTGCCCTACAATCAGTTCGTCATCGAACAGATCGCCGGCGATCTGCTGCCGTCACCGACCCAAGACCAGATTGTCGCCACCGGCTTCCTCCGCAACTCCATGCTCAACGAGGAAGGCGGCATCGATCCCGAGCAGTTCCGCATGGAAGCCATGTACGACCGCATGGATGCCATCGGGAAGGGCATTCTCGGGGTCACCATCCAGTGCGCCCAGTGTCACAATCACAAGTACGACCCGCTCTCGCAGGAAGAGTATTACCGCCTCTTCGCCTTCCTGAACGACACACACGAAGCCAACGTGGCCGTCTACACGCCCGAGCAGCAGATGAAGCGCGCCGAGATCTTCCGCCGCACCGCGGAGGTCGAGGCCGACCTGCAACACCGCAATCCCGATTGGCCCGCGCGCATGGCCGCCTGGGAGGAGCAGGTCAAGGCGAATCAGCCTGCATGGACGGTCCTGCGTCCCACGGTCGATACCGAATCCACCGGCGGCGAGCAGGAGTTGCCGATGAAGGACGGATCGATGCTCGCGCAAGGCTATGCCCCCACCAAGCACACCGTCAAGTTCAGCGCCAGGATCGAAGTGCCCCAAGTCACCGCGATCCGCCTGGAATTGCTTACCGACCCCGAACTGCCCAATGGCGGCCCCGGCCGCTCCATCAAAGGTACGGGCGCTCTGACTGAATTTCAGGTGGAATCGGCGCCCGCCGAAGCGACCGACAAATTCACCAGGCTCAAAATCGCCAGCGCCACCGCCGATCTCAATCTCCCCGAAACTCCTCTTGAGCCCAAGTTCGATGACAAGAGCGGCAAGCGCCGCACCACGGGTCCCATCGACTTCGCGATTGACGGCAACGACGATACCGCCTGGGGCATCGACGCCGGCCCCGGCCTGCGCAATCAGCCTCGCAATGCGGTCTTTCGTCTGGAAAAGCCGATCTCCAACGCTCAAGGCGTCATCCTGCGAATCGGCCTCAAACAGAATCACGGCGGCAGCAACTCCGACGACAACGAGAACAACAACCTGGGCCGTATCCGCCTCTCGGTGACGGGCGCCCAGGACGCCGTCGCCGATCCCCTGCCCCGCAACGTGCGCGAACTTCTCAGCGTCCCGCGGGACCAGCGTTCGCCTGCGCAAACCCGCGCCATCTTCTCCTATTTCCGCACCACCGTCCCCGAATGGCGCGCGGAGAACGACGCCATCGCGGCACTTTGGCGCGAACACCCCGAGGGCTCGCTCCAACTGGTCCTCTCCTCGCGTGGCGACGATCACCGCGAGACCCACATCCTCAAGCGCGGCGACTTCCTCCAGCCGGATCGCGCGGTCCAGCCTGGTACGCCCGCGTTTCTCCACCCCATGCCGGCTGGCGAGCCCAACCGCCTCACGTTCGCGAAGTGGCTGGTGGATCGCAACTCGCCCACCACCGCCCGCTCGCTGGTGAATCGCGTCTGGCAGGCTTACTTCGGAATCGGCATCGTCGCGACGGCCGAAAATTTCGGGACGCAATGCGAAACGCCCTCTAACCAGGAACTCCTCGACTGGCTCGCTGTCGAGTTCATGGACTCCGGTTGGAGCCTCAAAAAACTCCAGCGCCTGATCGTTACTTCGTCCACCTACCGGCAGTCATCGAAAATCACGCCTGAACTGCTCTCGCGCGATCCCGACAATCGCCTGCTGGCGCGCGGTCCTCGTTTCCGTGTCGATGCCGAGATCGTCCGCGACATCGCACTCTCCGCGAGCGGCCTGCTCAACGCGGAGGTCGGCGGTCCCAGCGTCTATCCGCCCGCCCCCGCATTCCTCTTCCAGCCGCCCGCCAGCTACGCCCCGAAGACCTGGAAAGTCGCCGAGGGTCCCGACCGCTATCGCCGCGCACTCTACACCTTCCGTTTCCGCTCCGTTCCATACCCAATGCTGCAGGCTTTTGATGCCCCCAATGGCGAGATGTCGTGCGTGCGCCGCGCACGCTCGAACACGCCGCTGCAAGCGCTCACCACACTCAACGAGACGCTCTTCGTTGAATCCGCGCAGGCCCTCGCGCGCCGCACTCTCACCGCCTCCAAAGATGACGCTGCCCGAGTCGCCTACGCCTTCCGCCTCGCCACGTCGCGAACTCCCACCGCGGACGAAGCTGGAGTGCTCACCGAGCTGCTGCACAAAGAAGAAGCGCGTATCGCGGATGGATGGGTGGATGCGCAGCAATTCGCCGGCATCCACAACCCCACGCAAGCGGACCTGCCCGCCGGCGTCAACCCCAAACAGCTAGCCGCCTGGACCGCCGTAGCGCGGGTCATCCTAAACCTCGATGAAACCATCACCAAAGAGTAACGAGTCGTCGATAAGCCCGCCGAATCACATCACCCGCCGCTGGTTCTTCCAGCAATGCGGCGTGGGCGTAGGAGCCGCCGCCCTCACCCACCTGCTCGCCGAAGCCGGCCTCGCTGCCGACGATCCCCTGGCTCCGAAAAAGCCCCACTTCGCACCCAAAGCCGAACACGTCATCTTCCTGTTCATGGCCGGCGCCCCCAGCCATCTCGAGCTCTTCGACAATAAACCGCAACTCGCGAAGTTCGATGGCACCCTTCCGCCCGCCGACCTGCTCAAGGGCTATCGCGCGGCCTTCATCAACCCCAACTCCAAGCTGCTCGGTCCCAAATTCCAGTTCCGGCGTTACGGCCAGAGCGGCACGGAGCTCTCCGAACTGCTGCCTTACACCGGTGAGATCGCCGACGATATTGCAATCGTGAAATCGATGGTCACCGACGCGTTCAACCACGCGCCCGGTCAGCTCCTCATGAACACCGGCACGATGCAGTTCGGCCGCCCCAGCATGGGCGCCTGGGTGCTCTACGGACTCGGCTCCGAAACCAGAGACCTGCCCGGATTCGTCGTCTTCAGCTCCGGCACCAAAGGTCCCAGCGGCGGCGACAGTTGCTGGGGCAGCGGCTTCCTGCCGACCGTCTACCAGGGCGTCCAGTTCCGCAGCGCGGGCGACCCCGTCCTCTACCTCTCAAACCCGCCCGGCGCCGACCAGCAACTCCAGCGCGACTCCCTCGACGCGCTCACCCGCCTCAATCGCATGCGCCTCGACGTTACCGGCGATCCCGAGATTGCCACCCGCATCAACTCCTTCGAGATGGCGTTCCGGATGCAGGCCGTCGCGCCCGACCTCATGGACATCAGCAAGGAGTCCAAGGAGACACTCGAGCTTTACGGCGCCGAGCCAGGCAAGCCATCCTACGCCAACAACTGTCTGCTCGCCCGCCGCCTGGTCGAGAAGGGAGTTCGGTTCGTCCAGCTTTATCACGAAGCCTGGGACCAGCACTCCAATCTCGTCAAGGATCTCCGCAAGAACTGCCTCGCCACAGACCGCGCGTCCGCCGCGCTGATCAAAGACCTGAAGCGCCGCGGACTGCTCGACAAAACGCTCGTCGTCTGGGGTGGGGAGTTCGGCCGCACCCCCATGGTACAGGGCGGCTCGGATGGCCGCGACCATCATCCCAACGCCTTCACCATGTGGATGGCCGGTGGCGGGATCAAGCCCGGCGTGCGCCTCGGCGAAACCGACGACATCGGCTTCAACGTCGCCAAAGACCGGGTGCACGTTCATGATCTTCACGCCACCATGCTCAAGCTCCTGGGCTTCGACCACACGCGCCTGACGTACAAATTCCAGGGGCGTCCGTTCCGGCTCACAGACGTGGAAGGCAACGTCGTCAACGCACTTCTCGCCTGATTCCTCAAAGGCGCCGGCCTTGGCGCTCTTCCGTCAAACCATTTCACAGAATGGTTGACGCTGAATCGGACGAAATCGAGTCACCATCGAAATCGTGCCGCTCGATGAAGGATGCGAGCGAGCAATGATCAATGCACGCCGCGTAGCTGGATGCCAATGTAGGCCATCGTCAGGCCGATGATCACCACCACCGAAATCCAGGAGCCGAGGTTCAGCCACCGCGGATTGATCCATTCGCCCATCAACTCCCTTTTGTTGATCAGCAGGATCATGAAAATCAGCACGAGCGGAAGCAGCATTCCATTCAAGACCTGCGAGAAGAGAATCATCTGCACCAGCGGGAATCTCGGGATCAGCACGAGGCCGGCGCCTACTACGATCAGCAGCGTGTACAGAAAATAAAAGATCGGCGCCTCGCGCAGCCTGCGATTCACACCCGATTCGAACCCGAGACCCTCGCACACCGAGTACGCCGTGGAGAGGGGCAGAATGCACGCCGCAAAGATGGAGGCGTTGAACAGGCCCGCACTGAAGAGCAGGAATGCGTATTTGCCGAATGGCTTCAACGCCAGCGCGGCCTCGGACGCATCCTGAATGTCCCTCGGCGAATTGCTGTAGGCGCCGGCGCAGGCCACGATGATAAAGAACGCGACCACGTCCGTGACGATACAGCCGACGATCACTTCCACCCGGGAAGCCGCGTATTCCTTGACGGAAACGCCCTTTTCGACGACCGCCGATTGCAAATAGAACTGCATCCATGGCGCGATGGTCGTACCCACCATGCCGATCAACATGTAAATGTAGCCCGGATCGAGCATCAGTTTGGGCTCGATGCTGCGAATGGCGGCCTCTTTCCAGTCGGGCTTTACCAGAAATCCGGAGATGACGTAGCTGATGTACAGAACGCAAGCGAAGAGAAATATCTTCTCAACGCTCTGATAGTTGCCTTTTACCACCAAAAACCAGACGGCCAGAGCCGATAGCGGGACGGTCAGATACTTACTGATGCCGAAAAGTCCCAGGGAACTGGCCACTCCGGCAAATTCGGACATCACGTTGGCGAGGTTCACCAGGACCAGCAATGCCATTACTACGAAGGTGATGCGCAGCCCGAACTCTTCGCGGATCAGGTCGGAGAGCCCCTTGCCCGTGACGGCGCCCATCCGCGAGCACATCTCCTGCACGATAATCAGGAGCACCGTTATAGGCACGAGCGTCCAGAGAGGCAGGTAGCCGAAACGCGCGCCCGCGGCCGAGTACGTGTAGATACCGCCCGAATCATTATCAACGTTGGCGGTGATAAATCCCGGGCCCAGCACCGCGATAAACAGCAGGATGTGGTAGCGAAAGCGATTGAGGAGTTCTTTCATTCGCTACCTCTGCCTCAGGATCGTGATGATATCGTCGGCGGTGATCACTCCAGCCAGTTTGCCCTCTTCATCCACCACTGGCAGGGTCAGCAGATTGTATTTATCGAATAACTCAGTCACCCGATCCTGTTTCTCATCTACCGGCACCTCGATGCGGGTTTCACTGGCGAGATCCTTCAGTTTGTCACCCGCCGACGCGACGAACACGCGCGCCAGCGGAATGGAGGCCGAGAGCCGTCCTTCCGAATCCACCAGGAGCAGGGTGTTGAGACCCTCCAGCAGGTCCTCGTTTCCACGTAATGCCGAGAGCGCGTCCATTACCGTGGCGTTCTCATGCAACGACACGTATTCCGTGTTCATCATGCCGCCGGCCGTGTCCTCTTCAAACTCCAGTAACTCGCGGACCTCGGTCTTGGGCGCCGAATCCATTTCCTCCAGAATCCCCTCGGAAGTCTCTTCTTCGAGTTCGGAGAGGATGTCCGCGGCTTCATCGGGAGACATCTCCTCGACGATATCGGCGGCTTTTTCCGGCTCCAGCGCTTCCAGGATGCTGGCTTGCACCTTGGGATCCTCGACTTCGGTCAGTGCATCGGCCGCAGCCTCGCTGTCGATCGTCTCGAAGATCGCCTCGCGTTCGGCGGGGCTCAACTCCTCGACGATATCGGCCAAATCCGCCGGATGCATTTGCTCCAACTTCTGGTAATCGATGTTCAAACGCAGACGGCGAAGCGGATCAGGCTCCAGAACATTGGCAAAATCCCAACGAATCGAGTTGGGGGGAATCGGCTCCTGCAGCCGCCGGATCCAACCAGGCGGCAGCGCTCCCTGGCAGAGTCGCCGAAAGATACTGCGAACGCCGATGTCGACCTCCAGCACAGAGAGCGAATCGCGGCCGCCTTCGGCGCGAATCTCCATGGTGATATCGGTCACACGGACCACTTTGCGCCCGGTGACATCGATAATCTGCTGGTCGAGCAGGTCGCGCCCGATACGCAGCATGTATTCGTCGTCGTGATAGGGGGTGAACAGTTCGTCGCTGAGGGAGATGCCTTTTCCGAGGGAGACGGAATGAATCTGATCGAAGCGTACGGTCATCCACGCATAACCGCCGCCAATCAGGAAACGATCGATCCGGGCCGGGTGCACGAGGGGAACGATAGCGGCATCGCGGACCCTGCCAATGCGCCGGCCCTTGAGGTCCAGCACCGGCATGGACAGCAGTTCGGTAAAGTACAGGAAGCGGTCCGCCATCGAAATGTTCCCGCGCCACAGAGCCCGAGCGCGCGATTCAGAACAACTTCCGACTTTGGTCCTTCGAGTGCGCTCTACACGAGTTATTGACGCCTATTCCAATATGGCGCATTGGGTTGCGCCGTCGCAAGGAAAAAAGCAGAGGCAAAAAGATAGCAGGGAGGGGCCGGGCCCTGGAAGAGAGGAGGCGCTTCGCGGCAGGGAACGTTCTGTGGTTCTTTCGGTGCTTCTACAACGTGGGTAAACAGGCGGCTTCTCCCCGGCCCGGACCCCTCGGCCTCTGGCTCCCGACTATACTGGTTCGACATGAAGCGCATTCTGCTCACATTCCTGGTCCTCACTTCCGCAGGGACGGCGAAAACTTTCACATTGGAGCAGGTCCTTTCCGCACCGTTTCCCACGGAGTTGATTGCGGCGCCTGCGGGCGACAAGGTGGCTTGGCTCCTCAACGAGCGGGGCGCCCGGAATGTCTGGATGGCTGCGGCGCCAGACTACAAGGGTACCCGCCTCACCAGTTACGCCGAGGACGACGGGCAGGACATCGGCCAGTTGCACTGGACTCCCGATGGCAAATCGCTCCTCTACGTGCGCGGGGGCGACCTGGAGTTTTTGGGCCGGCCCGATCCCAATCCCAGTGCCGATACGTCCGGCGTCGAACAGGCCATCTGGATTGTGGCGCCCGGTGAGAAGCCGCGCAAGATTGCAGAAGGGCACTCGCCGGCGATTTCGCCCAAGGGGGAACGAATCGCCTTCTTGCGAGCAGGACAAGTTTGGATCGCGCCGCTCGCCGGCTCCGAGAAACCTGCGCTCCTCTATCACGCCCGAACCGGAGTAACCTCCGACGAAGTTGAGTGGTCACCCGACGGCTCCAGGCTCGCGTTCGTCAGCGATCGCGGCAATCACAGCTTCATCGCGGTCTACGATTTCAGCACGAAGGCGCTGAGCTACCTGGATCCGACCGTGGATCGCGATCGCGACCCTGTATGGTCGCCCGACGGGAAGCAGGTCGCCTTCATTCGCAATCCTGCTACCGCAGGACGTGGCGGCGCGGCATCTTTGGAGACGTGGTCCATCCGCGTCGCCACGATTGCCAACGGCGTTGGCAGGCAGATCTGGATGGCGGATCGCGGCAACGGCAGCGTCTTCCACGCGATGGTGGCGGACCGCCAACTCGCCTGGAGTTCCGGCGACCGCCTGGTGTTCCCTTGGGAGAAGGACGGCTGGCTCCATTTGTACTCGGTCCCGGTGGAGGGCGGTGCTCCCGCTCTGCTCACTCCCGGCAGTTTCGAAGTGGAATACGTATCGTTCTCTCACGACGGCAAGGAAATCCTCTTCGCCTCCAACCAGGACGACATTGACCGGCGTCACATCTGGCGCGTCTCGACTGCGAGCGGTCCACCCCGTTCCGTGACGTCGGGAGGCGGGTTGGAGTGGGCGCCCGCACTTCTGGGTAACGCGGTGGCCTTCCTCCATGCGGACGCGAAGCAACCCGCGCGTGCCGCAATCCAGGCAGGTGGCAAGGTCCGCGACCTCGCTCCCGACTCCGTTCCGGCGGACTTCCCGGCCGATTCGCTGGTCGTCCCACAGCAGGTGATCTACACCGCGAACGACGGCTTGCCCATCCACGCGCAACTCTTCCTTCCGCCCGACAGCCAGCCAGGGCAGCGCCATCCCGCTCTGGTTTTCATGCATGGTGGATCGCGTCGCCAGATGCTGCTGGGGTGGCACTACATGGATTACTACAACAATGCGTACGGCATGAATCAGTACCTGGCGAGCCAAGGCTACGTGGTGCTTTCGATCAACTACCGCAGCGGCATTGGCTATGGACTGGCGTTTCGCGAGCCGGCGAATTACGGAGCTCGCGGCGCCAGCGAATTCAACGACGTCGAAGGCGCTGGCCTGTACCTGAAGACCCGTCCCGATGTGGACTCGCAGCACATCGGACTGTGGGGTGGATCGTACGGCGGCTACCTGACGGCGTTAGGACTGGCTCGTGCGTCTGACCTCTTCGCGGCGGGCGTGGACTTCCATGGCGTCCACGATTGGACCGTGCGAAACGCCGCCAATGGCAGCTCCGTGACACCCTCGGGCGACCCGGCGGGCAATTTCGCGCGCGAGGAAGCGACTCGGGTAGCGTTCACCTCGTCACCGATGGCCTCCGTGAATACCTGGAAGTCGCCGGTTCTGCTGATCCACGGTGACGATGATCGAAATGTAAACTTCAGCGAGACGATCACGTTGGTGAGTGCACTGCGGCGGCAAGGAGTCTATTTCGAGCAGTTGGTCCTTCCGGACGAGATCCACGGATTTCTGCGTCACCAGTCGTGGCTGCGCGCCTATCACGCGGCGGTGGATTTCTTCCATCGCAAGCTGTAACGGATGAGGCGGGGCGGTATTCTATTCCCCGCCCTGCCAGTCGCAAACACAGCGGAAGCCGATGCCATAGTGACTCTGGTCGGGACGCATAGAGTTGCGATGGGAGGCACGCACCCAACCGGAGCCGTTGTACCAGGCACCTCCCCGCAGAGCGCGGCGCTCACCCTCTGGCGGTCCCGGCGGATCGACCGGGGGACTCGTCTGGTAGTAGGTCTTGCCATACCAGTCCGCAGTCCACTCCCAGACATTCCCCAACATGTCATACAGTCCGAAGGCGTTCGGCTGCTTCTGGGCGCCCGCCTGCTGGGTGCGCCCTCCCAAGAAACCATACCAGGCGATGTCGCGCAGGCTTCCATAGTGCGGGCCAGCGGTGCCGGCGCGAGCGGCGTATTCCCACTCGGCTTCCGTCGGCAGCCGCCCGCCGGCCCACTTGCAGTAGTGCAGCGCGTCTGACCACGTCACCGAGTCGATCGGAAGCGCGTCGCCCACGCGCCACTGGAACGGAACCACAACACCTTCGGCCGCCGCAAACCGCCGGTACATGGCAGAAGTGACCACCGTTTCAGCCATCCAGAAGCCCTTGGAGATGGTTACTTCGTGGGCTGGGATCTCGTCGGGATAGCACTTCGCATCGCCGGGAGAGCAGCCCATCACGAAGATGCCGGGAGGGATCCATCGATACCGCTGTCCATCGATCTCGCTGACGCGGACCATCCGGGCAGTGTAGCGCAGCGGACTGGGCTTGGTGCGCTGCGCTGGCAAACGGGTTACTAAGTACACTGTTTCAGAAATACGGTCTCGTATTTTTGGCAAGAACGCTCCCTGACGGGTCGCGGCTCGTAACTTACCCCAATACGTTCGGGGAATACGCACGCTTACGAGCCGCGCGCGTCGGCAAGCGATCTTGACTGCTTTAGCGGCGTGGTAGCAACGCTCCCTCACGGTCGCGGCTCGTAAGCTACCTTCGCGCGATACGTGCGCTTGCGAGCCGCGCGCGTTAGCAAGCGATCTTGACTGCTTTAGCGGGGTGGTGGCAACGCTCCCTCACGGTCGCGGCTCGTAAGCTACCTTCGCGCGATACGTGCGCTTGCGAGCCGCGCGCGTCAGCAAGCGATTTGGCGATACGCAGGCGGACTTCTGAAAACAGGTACTAAGGTACCCGTTTTCACCTCTTAAATCATTGATTCCAGGCAAAAGAACCGGTACCCAAGTACCCGTTTTCTCTTTTGGGGCAGACCTACACGGAATCGTAAGCACGATGGACCAAGTCGAAACTATGTTCGATAGGTTCATCCGTTGGTACTTGGAAACGAGGCTCCGAGTTTTGCCAAGCTTCAGGACCGGCCAGTGCCCTCGATGCTTGCAGTGCCCCGATCAGACTGACATGCCGGGGAACAGGCTTTTTGCGCAGTGCCGTGCCAGTGGCCAGTCACCAATCAAATTCTGGCAGGTCAACCGCGTTTCGCCGCCAGACGAGTGACGAATGCGGCGTGCTCGGGCGTGGCGAGCCCTTGTTGTAAAACCGTGAGGATCTGGGGTTGATCGAGACGCCACAGTGCTGCCGCATCCAGCCACAGTCCCGGAAAGTGCCGGGAACGGAGGATGCCCTCGGAGTCCGGCTCGATGAGGCGAAAGCCGCTCTCGGTCCATTCATGCCACAGGAACGTAGCCTGGCTGACCACCGCGACGAGGTACTCGCGGACCCGCATCCGCTCGTAGAGCTTGAACTTCACTCCCAAGTCGCGAGCACGGCTCGAAACCGCCACCTCCAGAACAAGTTCCGGGGCGCCCGCTGTGTACTCACCTTCGTCACGAGACTGCCCACCGTGTTCCGGCAGAATCCGCAGGGCGAGATCCGGGGAGGGAACGTCCCCGTCGCCCATGATCCAGGTGCCTTCGAGGCCAGCCCGGCACCCCGGTGTGAAGACCGCATAGTGGTTTAGCCACCAGGATAGAGGCACATGGAAGTCCGAGTGTCTGCGGCTCACAGGCGAAGGCATGTACACGATTCCGTCGAGCAACTCGGCTTGTTTGAGGCCCGGCATCGCCTCCCATCGCCGCATGAACTCGTCGCTCGTCAAACGGTCGCCGTCGCGCAGCGGCGGAGGCGATAATGGAGCGGCCAAGGACATCGGATGGTCTCCGGTCAGTCGCCTACAGTTTACCATTCGGCTGACCTACAGCTTCTCTCCTAATCATCCGATAAGTGGTTGTGTGGCTCTTCGCCAAAGCTCACGGCGAGCCGCGTCTGTCCAGACCCGGCATTCCCGTGTTGATCGCAACGTTCTTCTCCGCGCTGGCGGCCGGTGCGATCTATGAGATTACGAAGGACCTTCTGTTTCCGTGGCTTTCGACGGTGGAATCGCATTTCACCACTGTGATGATGATCGGGTTGGTCGCCGCGGCCTTTCAGTACGTGACCAGCCGGGGCCAGGAAGAGCGCGAGGGGAGGTTTCGTCTGCTGTTTGCGAACAACCCCCTGCCAATGCTGGTGTACGATTGCGACACGCTGCAGATCCTGGAGGTGAATGATGCCGCGGTTGCGCGTTACGGTTGGTCGCGTGAAGAGTTCTTGGAAATGCGGATCGTGGACGTCCGGCCGCCGGAAGATGTGCCGCAGTTTCTAGAGCACGTTCGAACGCCAAGGCCGGTGATTCTTGAGTCGGGACCGTGGCGACATCGTTTGAAAGACGGCAGAATCATCCGGGTGCGAATCGTCAGCCACATCCTGAAGTGGAGGGAGCGGCGTTCCTCGCTGGTGGTGATCGAAGATGTTACCGAACAGCTTCGCAGTGAAGAAGCGCTGCGCGCCACCGAGGAGCTATTTCGAACCGCATTCGAGGCAGCTCCTCATGGCATTTGCCTGACCGGCCTGGACGGCCGGTTTCTTCAGGCCAACGCGGCTCTGTGCCAAATCCTCGGCTACTCCCAGCCGGAGTTGGTTGGCGGCGCGTGGCAGAGATTGACCCACCCGGACGACGTGCACCATTCCCGGCAGGCGGCTATCCAGTTGATGGCCGACCCGGGCAAGCCGGTGGAGTTGGAAAAACGGTACATCCAGAAGTGTGGGAGTGAGGTCTGGACGCGCCTGAGGATTGCGGCAGTGGTCAATTGCGAGGGCAAACCTTCACATTACATTACCCATATCGAAGACATCAGCGAAAGTAAGCGGTCGAAGCAGGAACTGGTGAAGGCCAAGGAAGCCGCCGAGGCCGCCAGCCGCGCCAAGACCGAGTTCCTGGCGAATATGAGCCACGAGATCCGCACACCGATGAACGGCATAATCGGGATGACGGAGTTGACGCTGGATACGGAATTGACAGAAACGCAACGCGACTATCTGAATACTGTGCGCGCGTCCGGCGAGTCGTTGTTGACGATCATCAACGATGTCCTCGACTTCTCCAAGATCGAAGCCGGCAAATTCGTGATGGATACGGCGGAATTCGAAATCGAGGAGACCCTGCACGAGACGCTTCGACTGATGGCAGTGCCGGCGCACGAAAAAGGCCTCGAGTTGCTGTATGAGAATCGGACAGAACTACCGGAATGTGTAGTCGGAGACCCAGGCCGGCTGCGCCAGGTGGTGGTGAATCTGCTTGGGAATGCCATCAAATTCACTAAGGCAGGCGAGGTATCGCTGACCGTTGTGGAAGCGCAGGAGCGGGATTGCGGATTGACGGTCCACTTTGCAGTGGCGGATACGGGAATCGGAATCTCGCCACAGTGGAAGGCCCGGATCTTCGAGGCGTTTGTCCAGGCAGACGGGTCGAATACACGGGGGCATAACGGGACTGGCCTGGGCCTCTCGATCTGTTCGCGGCTGGTTGGCTTCATGGGCGGCAGGATCTGGGTGGACAGCGAAGAGGGTCGCGGCACCACCCTTCATTTCACGGCGGAATTCGCGATGCCCACCCGAAAACGCAAGCAGAGCGGCCTTACGTCGCCCGGGCCCCTTTGGGATGTGGCGGCGCTGGTGGTTGACGACAATGCGAGCAACCGGCGAATTCAGTCGGAGACGCTTGCGAAGTGGGGGATCCAGCCTGTATTGGCGGGTTCGGCCGCGGAGGCCGCGGACCGGCTGCGATGTCTGAGAGAAGCCGGCAAGGTCCCGGCGTTTTCGTTGATCGATGGGCATATTCCGGACATCGACCACAGCGAGCTGATGCGGCTCCCATACATCTTGATGCTCAGTTCGCGGGATAGCAGTTCGATGAGTGGGGAACTGCGGGCTTCCGGACAATACATCGTGAAACCGGTAACGGCGGCGAATCTGCATGCGGCGATTGTCAATCTGATGCGCGGGAAGCAGAGAGCGGTGCGGTCAGCGAGTCCACGCTACGCAACTGCGGAGCGTCCTCTGCGAATTCTGCTGGCGGAAGATAATGTTGTCAATCAGAAAGTGGCGGCGCGACTACTCGAAAAGCAGGGGCACCTGGTGGAGGTGGCGTCGAACGGCGCGGAGGGTTTGGCTGCGCTGGGGCGCCAGGGGTTCGATCTGGTGTTGATGGACGTGCAGATGCCGGTGATGGACGGCTACGATGCCACCCAGACGATCCGGTTGCAGGAAAGAGGAACGGAGCGGCATATTCCCATCGTGGCCTTGACAGCACACGCGATGAAGGGCGACCGGGAAGTCTGTCTCAAAGCGGGAATGGACGATTACCTTTGTAAGCCAATCCATCCGGCGGAACTGTTGGCGATTATCGAGCGGTGGGGCAGATCGCGCCTCCGAACACAGGACGTGGAGGAGGAGTATTCAAATGCGCCGCCATGAGGGGTGAGACTTGACGATGAGGGATGATATTCTACTTGACGATGACCCTGGGACAAGCGGCAGCCCGCGGGATCGCGCGGCTCAGACGGCCCTCGTGGGAACCAAACAAACACATTGAACTCGACCTTCCGCGGGACGACAACGGGAATCCCAGCGGATATGTAGGCCCATGGGTAGTGCAGCGCGAGGGCGGGACTGAAGAGACTTTCTTGATCTTCACCTTCAACGAGGAAGACGACTGGGAGCCGGTGAACGAGGTCGTGGAGACACCGCCGCCGACCGTCCCCGACGCATCCTAGTTGGGAAGCTCGTCGTTCGAGGCGAGATTGGCGGGTTCGGATACCGTGTCCAAGTGCCAGAAAAAATCGGCCTTTGGATTCACGCTGTGAGCATCCGGGATCATTCCAACCGCCTCGAAAACGGCGGTGGGAAACTCAAAAGTCACGAGCTCGCAGTTTTCGGTGATCCAGACGCCGTTGACCAGCCGCAATTCCAGGACGTCGTCAGCATCTTTTAAAGCAACGCGCATCAGGTCGCCCTTCAGCGAGAGCAGAATGGCAGCCAGTACTCGTCCATCTCGGTAATGCAGCAGCATACGTTAGTTATCCTTCCCTATCTTGCGCGATGGCCGGGGGTGCCAGCCAGTCCGGTCCGTACCGGGTTGCAATTTAACTTAACATGCAGGTACCGTTAGGACTTTGATCGGTGTTAAGAACAGATCTGACATTCGCGCAAGAAGCGGCCATCTGAAACTCAAGTGGGCCCGTACTCATCTATGTAGGTGAAATCGTTGGATCGAAGTCGAAAAAATGAGACGCAACCGGGGATTTTGGATTAGCTTGGTGTTGTTCGGGGCTCTGGCGGGTGTGGGGCAGACGGCTGGAGCAGACCTGGAACAGGCACGTAAGTACTACAATCTAACAGACTTCGAGCAATCCTTGAGGGTCTTGCACGCGATTCCGGCAAAAGATGCTGCCGTCTATGAGTTGATGGGCCGCAACTACTACATGCTAAGCGAGTACAAGAAAGCCACCGAAGTCCTGGAGAAGGCACTGGATGCCGAACCGGACAATTCGCAGTACGCGATGTGGCTGGCGCGAGCCTTCGGGCGCCGCGCGGAGACGTCCAGCCCGTTTACGGCTCCCGGACTTGCGTCCAAGGCGAGGCAGTACTTTGAGAGGGCAGCGCAACTGAATCCGCGGAATCTCGAAGCGCTCACCGACCTGTTCGAATACTACCTGGAGGCGCCGGGTTTCCTGGGCGGCGGCCTGGATAAGGCGGAAGCCACCGCGCAGCAGATTACGAAGGTGGATCAGGCGGAGGGACATTGGTCGCTGGCAAGGATCGCAGAGCGGCGCAAGGAGTACGGCAGCGCCGAGGAGCAGTTACGGCGCGCCATTGAGGCATCCCCGCAACAAGTCGGACGGCTGATCGACTTGGCGCGCTTCCTGGCGAAGCAGGGACGGATCCAGGAATCCGACCAGAGTTTTGCGAAGGCCGACAAGATCGCTCCGAACAGCCCGAAGCTGATCTACGCGAAAGCGGACCTATACATCAAACATAAACGGAATCTGGAGGTTGCAAGGCAACTTCTAAAGCAATACCTCACCCTGAGTTTGACCCCCGAAGATCCACCCAAAGCGCAAGCAGAAAAGCTCCTCCGGCAGCTTCAGGGCACCTGACGCCCGAACATGTTCCTGGGAGAGGCGATCAAATTCAGCGCACAGGCGCTTCGAGCCAATCCAGTCCGGTCGCTGCTGACCGGACTGGGGATGGTGATCGGAACCGCGTCCGTGATCCTGGTCGTTACGATCTCTTTGACCAGCCGCGATTACATCCTGGAACAAGTGCAGGGCATCGGCTCCAACATCATTTTTGCGTATTACGTCTCGGCGGGACCCGGTAATCCGACGGCCGATGCGGATTACATCAAGATGGCCGATGTCGAGGCGATCCGGAGCCAATTGTCGGCGGACATCGTGGCGGCAACCGGGGTGATGTCGAACTTCGACCGGGTGCTGATTGGCGGCCGGGAGCAGGATGTCAAAGTCATCGGAACCGACGAGGCGTACCAGCCTGTGCGGAACATGGTGATTAGTTCCGGCCGGTTTCTGGACGCCGGCGACATCGCGTTGCGGACCAAGGTGGCGCTGTTGACCGATAAGCTGGCACAGAGAATGTTCGGCAGCCAGGGCGCGGCGTTGAACCAGGTGGTGCGGCTGTTCGGGCTGCAGTTCACGGTGATCGGTACCTTCCACGAGAAAGTGGAGACCTTCGGACAGTCGGAGGTGGAGCGCGATACGATCCTGATTCCGATCACCGTGTTGCGGTACTTTACGCCAGTGGAGCGGATCGATCCACTGTATGTGCAGGTGCGATCCTCGGAAGAGGTAGAGCGCGTGGCGGTGCGCGTGCAGGAGATTGTGGGGGCCCGGCACCGGGCGGGTGCGACGTACCGGGTGGATACCCTGACCGCGATTCTCAATGCGGCGAAGAACATCTCGCTCATCCTGTCATTCGTGCTCGTGCTGGTTTCCGCGATCACGCTGGTAATCTCGGGAATCGGCATCATGAACATCATGCTGGTGACGGTGACCGAACGGACGCGGGAGATCGGAGTGCGTCTCGCGGTGGGAGCATCAGCGCGGGAGATTCTGTTGCAGTTTCTGACGGAAGCCATGATGGTGAGCTTGACCGGCGGAATTCTAGGGATCCTGGTGGGGGTCGCCATCCCGCTGAGCGTACAGTTGTTCGCGGAAATCCGGATACCCATCTCCCCTGCGGCCATTGTTGTGGCTTTTGGGGTGTCCTGCATGGTGGGGCTGATTTTCGGGATTCTACCGGCGAATCGCGCGGCCCATCTCAATCCGACAGAGGCGCTGCGGTATGAATGAGGCGGCGGGCCGGCGCTTCGCCCCGTTGGCCTTGGCCGCATTGCTGGGCGCCGTCCTGCAGGCGCAGACCGTAGACATTTACACGGAGTTCCGGCGGGTAGATCCGTTCGGTGCGGTGGTGTTGGCCGATCAGGCTCTAGCCCCTCGCGAGGTGTTGTCGCCCGCCGTAGCACGCAACGGGTGGGCGTCGTTCCACATCGTGGTCTCGGTGCCGCCGAAGGAATCGTATTTTCTATACGTGGCGCCTAATCCGGTGAGCGCATGCCGCGTGGCCCTCTTTCGTGAGCACTTCGTTAAGACGGTCAATGGCTGGATTCCCGACACCCTGCAGGAGGTGACACATCTTCCGGACTTCGGCACCATGCCCGACCCCGACGATGGAATTGCCGGCCAGACCACGCGGGCGTACCTCCTGGATCTGTGGATTCCTCCGAATGCGGACGTGGCTCGCTTCCGTGTGGAAGTGCAATTGAAGGTGGGCGACTGGGTCGTACGGCCCCTCGAAGTGCGGGTCATGCCCGCCCGGTACCCCGACCTCACTGAGGCGGCTCGCGGCAAGCCCCTATCGCTCCCAAGCATCGAGATGGCAGCGGATGCCGCGGCTCTGCCCGTTCTGAGGGACTACCTTACACAAGGCAGACTGCCGGCGCCACCGCCTCCACTCACCGTGAGGAGCATCATCCAGCGGAACGCCATCCAGGATATGGCACTGGCTGCCTCGATGAATCCGGATACCGGCGGCCGTGAGGTGCTGCAGCGGCGAACGCTCGATCTGCTGAGGAGCAATCTGAGTCTCGGTCCTCGCCTTTGGGGCGGCGAATGGGATCTGCGGCTGCGCGATTATTTATTCAATGCTTTCATACCGCATTAATTCAGTTACGCAATTGGCCTGTCGAAAGAAATCATTATCCAGAATCAATTTGACATGCGGTCCATTCTGTCCGAATATGTCAGGTAGTTTCTGAGCTCTGCGCGACGGGGATCAGGTCCTCGCAGGAACGTTTACTAATAGTGCAGTTGAGGGTCGGTAGTTGATGCTCGCTGGGATGCGTAACCCTCGGCCGAAAAGTAATGCCAAGATCCCCACTGCCCTCCCCCAGGGTACTGATCATCGGTGCAGGTCCCGCAGGCTTAACCGCGGCTTATGAGCTCGGCAAGAAGGGTGTGTCCGCGACAATTCTGGAGAAGGATCCGGTCGTCGGCGGATTGGCCCGCACCGGAACGTATCGCGGCAACTCCTACGATATCGGAGGTCATCGCTTCTTTACGAAGCTCGCCGTTGTGGAGCGCATGTGGCGCGAGGTGCTGGGCGACGACCTGCTCATGTGCCAGCGGCTCTCGCGTGTCTATTACAATTCGCATTTTTTCCGATATCCGATCGATCCTTGGGACGCGCTGTCAGGACTAGGTTTTTTCGAAGCGATGCGATGCGTCGCGAGTTATCTCCGGGCGGCGGTTTGGAAAAAGAACCCCGAACCGGATCTGGAAACTTGGATTTGTAATCGATTTGGGCGCCGATTATTTGAGATTTTCTTTAAAACTTACACGGAAAAAGTCTGGGGGATGCGCTGCAGCGAGATTCAGGCGGCGTGGGCGGCGCAGAGGATCCGTGGGCTTTCGCTTAGCAGCTTGCTAAAGAACGCTCTGCGGCGGGCCAGGAATTCGAGAGGCGGGGAGACTCCCAAGACGCTGATCGAGCAGTTTGCCTATCCGCGCTTAGGACCGGGAATGATGTGGACGCGCACCAGGGAGCTGGTGGAGGAGCAGGGTTCGCGCATTCTGCTCTCCTGCCCGGTTGAGCGGATCCACTGGAGGCCGGGGGCGGTCTGTGCCGTCGAAGGGCGAGGCGAAACGTTTCCCGCAGACGAGTTCATCAGTACGATGCCGATTCGCGAGCTGATCGGCAAATTGGAACCGGCGGCTCCGGTGGAGGTCGCGCGGGCGGCCAATCGGCTGCGATACCGCGATTTTCTGACGGCGGTTTTGATTCTGAAAGGGAAAAGTCCCTTCCCCGATAACTGGATCTACATCCACGATCCCGAGGTGAAGGCAGGGCGGATTCAGAACTATGGCAACTGGAGCCCGGATATGGTGGCCGGCGAGGACACCACCTGTCTGGGCATGGAATATTTCTGCTTTGAGGACGGCGACCTGTGGAACGCCCCGGACGCCGAGATTCTCAAGCTGGCGGAGCGCGAGGTGAAGCAACTGGGACTCGCGGGCCGCTGTGAAGTGTTCGATGGCGTGGTTGTGCGCATGCCGAAAGCGTACCCGATCTACGATGACGGCTACCTGGAATCGCTGCGGGTGATCCGTGAGTTCCTCGAGAGCATTCCGAATTTGCAACTGGTGGGACGCAATGGCATGCATCGGTATAACAACCAGGACCACTCCATGTTGACGGGAATGCTGGCAGCGCGGAACATTTTAGGGGCGCGTTACGACCTCTGGGAGATCAGTTCGAACGAAGATTATCTCGAAGACGGATTTGCGCTGACTGAAGAAGAGTTGGAGGAGTTCGCGGCGTCGCAACCGCTGGTGCCGGCGGCATGCGTCCCGATCGCCACGAGTGCGGAGAGGCGGGTGCGTGTCTAACCCCTATCCGCCGGCGCCGTATCTGTCGGTGATCGTTCCGTTTCGCAACGCGGACGAGGATCTGCAGTCGTGCCTCGCGCATCTGGCGGCGTCGAGTTTTACGAATTTCGAATGTGTGCTGGTGGGTGACGGCTCGGAGGAGCATCGCACGGAGATGCTGCACAAATCGCCGCTCCCGGTGAGGGTCTTCCGGAATTCGACGGTCCGCGGTCCAGCAGTGGCACGCAATGTGGGCGCGCGGGTGGCGGCCGGCGAGATTCTGGTGTTTCTGGACGCGGACGTTGGCGTGCGTCCCGAAACGCTGGCGCTGATCGCAGCGCGATTCCGGCAGGATCCGAATCTCGACGCGGTGTTTGGTTCGTATGACGATTCGCCGGCTGTGCTCACCGTGACCTCGCAGTTCCGCAATCTGCTGCATGCTTACACGCATCGATCGAACCCACAACGGGCCCAGACATTTTGGGCAGGATGCGGCGCAGTGAAGCGCGCCCTGTTTCTGGAACACGACGGATTTTCGGAGCGCTACGCCCGACCGAGCATCGAGGACATTGAACTTGGCGCGCGAATGGCGGCCGGGGGCGCGGTGATCGAGATCGATCGCGAGATTCAGGTACAGCATCGGAAGGAGTGGACGCTCGCGAGCATGTGCTGGACGGACGTCGTGTGCCGGGGAATTCCGTGGACGCGCCTTCTGCTGGAGCGGCGGGAGATGCCGAACCAGTTAAGCTTGCGCTATCACCAGCGGCTCAGCGTGCTGCTGACTTGGGCATGTTTGGGCCCGGTGGTGGCGCCTGGGAGTCACGTGATTCTTCCCATCTTGTTGGCAATGCTGCTGGCGATGGTGTTCTGGTTGAATCGCGATTTCTACGGCTTTCTGGCGAGGCGGCGGGGATGGACTTTCACGGCGCAGTCGTTTGCGCTGCATCTGCTGTACTTCTTGAATTGCGGACTGGGGCTGTGCCTCGGAGTGGCGGCGCATTGCGTAGAGCGACTGGCGGATCCTGCGAAAAAATGGGTGGAGATGCGGCGTCCGGCGTAGGCACGCGTCGTGCTTGCTGCATCGCGATCGCTTTGGTTGCGATTGCCATACATCTGCGGGCAGATGATGCCGCGCGGGTCTACATCTATGCGCGCAGGGGTACAGCAGCACGATCGTGGATGGCGATCTCTTGCGGCGGATCCGTGGTCGCGGAACTTAAGCAGGGCACCTATTTCGCCATCAATCTCGCTCCCGGAAAGTATGCTTTCTCAGTAGAGGGCGGCATTCCGCTGTTCGTTGACGTGAGCGCAGGCGAAGAGTCCTTCGTGCGGCTGGATTGGAACTATGATGTCGGGCGGCCTCCCATTCCTGTGCTGGCCAAAGTACGGGAGAGCGACGCGCACGCGGATATCAAGTTTCTGAGCTATGCCGGTGCCAAGAGGATTCATTCGAGCATGGTGCCGAAGAGCGATCCTGGCGCGGGGAACCCGGCACAGCTTCGCAGAAGGTGACGGATCCTCTCGATTGGCCGGATTCTCTGGCGCAGGGGGCAAGGTAGGCCGTCCCGACAGGGAGATCCGGGGCTGGTCGAATCGACCCGGTTCCGGCCCAGGAAGCGAATCGGTGCTTCCAATTACTAAGTACTTGTTTTCAGAAGCCCGTCGGCGTATCGCCAGATCGCTTGCTGACGCGCGCGGCTCGTTAAGCGCACGTATCCGCGCGAAGGTAGCTTACGAGCCGCGACCGTGAGGGAGCGTTGCCACCACCCCGCTAAAGCAGTCAAGATCGCTTGCTTGACGCGCGCGGCTCGCAAGCGCGCGTATTCGCGCGAAGGTAGCTTACGAGTCGCGACCGTGAGGGAGCGTTGCCACCACCCCGCTAAAACAGTCAAGATCGCTTGCTGACGCGCGCGGCTCGCAAGCGCGCGTATTCGCGCGAAGGTAGCTTACGAGCCGCGACCGTGAGGGAGCGTTGCCACCACCCCGCTAAAACAGTCAAGATCGCTTGCTTGACGCGCGCGGCTCGCAAGCGCGCGTATTCGCGCGAAGGTAGCTTACGAGCCGCGACCGTGAGGGAGCGTTGCCACCACCCCGCTAAAGCAGTCACGATCGCTTGCTGACGCGCGCGGCTCGCAAGCGCACGTATCCCGCGAAGGTAGCTTGCGAGCCGCGACCGTGAGGGAGCGTTGCCACCACCCCGCTAAAGCAGTCACGATCGCTTGCTGACGCGCGCGGCTCGCAAGCGCACGTATCCCGCGAGCGTAGGGGCAAGTTACGAGCCACGATCCGTGAGGGAGTGTTCTTGCCAAAAATACGAGACCGTATTTCTGAAACGGTGTACTAAGAAGAAACTACACCTTGTATGCGCTGCGAGGCGTCTGATCCAAATACTGATTGGCCTTTTGCGAATTCGTCACCCGCACATTATCCGAATCCCACTCGAAGCTCTCGCCCGGAAAGCGCTGCGCCAGGCACCCCAGCAGAAAGGCCTCCGAAACCGGGCACTGTGCCTCGAAATTGGTGAGCGAAGCGGGGCCGCCCTTGCAGGCGCCGATCCACTGATCGATGGCGGCATCTCGCGGCGGCCCTCCTCCCGCGGCGCCTCGCTGCCTCGGAGGAGGTGGCTGGTACTTGGGATTTTCCGGATAGACCTTGGGGCGATCGCCATTGAAGCCCGCCAGAATAATCCCCTTGTCCCCCACGTAAAGAATCCCTTCGTTCGCGTCGCCCTTCTGGAAGAAGTGATCGTCCTGCTTGCTGATCCCCGCGGGACGCGGAGGCCGCAGCCCTCCGTCGTACCACACCATATGGACCGGAGGCTTGTCGCCGCGTGCGGGATAGTTCAAATGGACGATTGATGCCTTGGGATACGTCTCGTCGTACGATTCACTCGAACACGCCTCGACGGACAATGGCGGCGTCAGATCGAGTATCTTGAACACGCCGGCGAAACTGTAGCAGCCCATGTCGCCGAACGAGCCGCATCCGAAGTCGAACCAGCCGCGCCACACAAATGGCAGATATGCCTTGTTGTACGGGCGCTCCGGCGCGGGCCCGAGCCACATATCCCAATCGAACCCGTCAGGAACTGGCTGCACCTCTTTAGGGCGTTCGATTCCCTGGGGCCAATATGGACGGCTCGACCAGTTGTGCACCTCACGCACCGCTCCGATCGCTCCATCCGCAATCCAGGAACTGATCAGACGCGTCGACTCGCTCGACGGATTGTTCACCGGCAGCGATGTGGCGACTTTCATCTCGCGCGCGGTGGCCGCCATGCGATGCGCGTCCGCAATCGAGTGCGACATCGGCTTCTGGCACAGGACGTGTTTGTGCTGGCGCATGGCGGCAATCGAAATCGGCGCGTGCCAGTGGTCGGGCGTCGCCACGTAAACGGCGTCCAGGTCCTTCTCTTTCGAGAGCAACTCGCGATAGTCGCGGTAAGCGGTGCACCCTTTGTAGTCGGTCTGCTTGCGTGCGGAATAATAGGCGTCCACTAAGCGTTTGGCGGGTTCGCGGCCGCCCACTCCCAGGCTGCTGCTGAATTCGTGGGTGAGTTGCACTCGCCCCGGCGACGCGAGATCCTCCGCCCACTTCTCGTACCCGTCTCCGAGCAGGCGCCGCGCGGCGATCAGCGTCGCGTTGTCGTTGTACTCCATGTAGTCCTTGCTGCCTCGATTGACGTCGCAGACGGCTTGCACCTGGATCTCGGGACGCGCCAGCAAGCTCATGCTCACCGCCACGCCCTGGCGGCCCAAGCCCACCGTTGCGAGCGTGATCTTGTCGCTGGGCGGCACGAACGGAGCACCCAATACGTGCCGGGGAACGATCATGAAGGCCGTAGCGGCCGCACCCGCGAAGGCCCGCCGCGACACCTGCCGATTATCGGAGCCGTTCATACTGCATTCTCCTGTTTGGCCGGATGGTATCAGGTTGCCTGGAGGAAGTCTATGATGAAACGAACAGGCTCTTCAGCGTTTTCGATGGAAGGCGTACATAGGCCACACCACCGGGAATGAAAGGAATTTTCGGCGGAGTTTGCCGGAGTCCGCCGCGATTATCTAGGCGGGAAGCGATCTCCACACCCGAGTCATCTCACTCCTCAGTCATGGACTCAGGCGCGAGTTCCAGCGTCTCGTCTGTCTCGTACGTCAGCGCGATCTGATCTTCCTCGGCGGGGCTGGTCTCGGCTTCCGGATAGAGGCGTTTCAAGTCCCACTCATTCACCCATCGGCGCACGTAGGAGCGCATCTGCCGGCTCAAGCCCGTCACTACCGTCTGGTCTTCGGGAATCTCGGGCGGATCCCAGCCATACGCCTTGGCATGGATGCTCTTGATCTTTCGGTAAGTGTGGGCCAGCGCCGCATCGTCGGGCTGCTTGAGGATCATCGCCTTTCGCTCGATGAGCCGCATACCGGTTTCGGCCCTCCCGGCGAGCAAGGTGTATTCGTCCTTTTCTTTCTTGCGGAAGCGGTCGCCGATCAGATCCAGATCGCTCTTCCCTTGCAGAACCGCCAGCGTGTAGTCGCCGGTAATGGCGGCTACCGTGGTGAGCCCGGGATATACTTCCCCTTCCACAAGGCCCATCCAGCGCGCCAACTCGGAATACGACCGGCCGCGCTGCATCAGGCTGTAGCGTCCCACCAGTTCCACTTCATCCAGCAGCAGCACCCATCCCGCATAACCAGCGGCCTGAATCAGGCGGGCCAGAAAACGAAACCGTTGCGGCGCCAGTTCTTTGACCTTGAACTGTTTGAGGGCATACACGCCGGCGCTATTGATCTGCTTCAGCCCCTGCTTGATCTTGCTCAGCGCGATTCGTCCGCCCAGCCAGAAGCGCGTGATCTGCTCGATCAGTTCCGGATCATTGAGCAGTTTCTCATGCAGCAGGACCGTTGCCGCGAAGATCGGATGCAACTGGCTCGCGAGGCTGTTGACCCACGAGGAGAACTCCCGGTAGCGCGCCGTGTTGGGCTTCAGTGCCACGATCATCTCGCGCATCGCTTCGCCGCCGAATCCGGGAACTTCGGCGTCCTCAATGGCCGCAAGGTAGACTTTCTCGGGATCGAACAGCGGCGTTTCTTTGCTCACCACCACGCGGCTGGTAACAAAGTTCTTCGTGTTGGCCAGGTGCTCGAAGTAGTCGAGCACGTGCGATTTGCCCGACCCGAAGTCACCGGCGATCAGGAAGCCGCGAACCTGCTTGCCATCTGCGGTGGAACTCTCCACGGCGCCGATCCTCTCGAGAAACGCGTTCTCCAGTTCGGGCTGGGTGGTCCCTAATTCGCGAACGGCGTCACGATTCGGCACCCCGTTTCGCAGCGCTTCCAGTGCGCGCCGGTATTCGAATGCGCGGTCGGTTTCCATATCTTCAATTCCCTGCTGTGGCCGCTGCAATGCGTGCCAATGCCGCCATCGGGTTCACGAGGCTTCGGTCGCGGACCTCGTCGAAGACGCGATGATGCAAGGCCGTGTAAGAAAGCAGGCCGCGTGTGTGTTCTTCGAGAAAAGTAGTCTCCGGCACCACCGTGATCAGGCATCCCTCCAGCCGGTCCGCGCGATCGATGAATTCCCGCAGCACCTCATAAGCATCCATCACCGCGGATTTCCCATAGAAAATGCTCTCGTCGCGAGGATTCTGCGCCAGCATCACACGCTGCATGTCGATTACGATCAACATGCCCGCGTATCCCGCCAGCCGCACCCAGTGCGCCATCGATTCAAAATAATATCGCGCAGTGGCTCGATTGATCTTGCGGAAGATCAGGTACGGCTTCACCGCTCCGACGGCGCGGTTGCGGCCCATCATCCAGTCGAGCAGCGTCGCGGTGGTGGTCGCGCCTTCCTGCCCGCCCAAAAGCTCGGCCAGGCATAGATGATTCATCGCTGTGCGGAAATCGTTGGAAAGCGAGGGACGCTGCACCACCTTGCTCCAGATGGCCTTCTTGAGATCGAGCAACAACATTTGCGGGTCGACGCCATTCGCCTCAGCCAGCCGCCGATACAACGGCCCTTCCCCTTCCCGGACCCAGGAGTAACCCGATTCCGCCGCGAGTGACACCAGCATCTTCAGGCTCAACTCGCGCCACGGCACCTGCTGCGCCACGCGAAAGAAGATCTCGTCGATCATGTGGACCTTCGTATCCGCGGCGTTGATTCCGGCGACCAGGTAGCCGCCGAGGCGGCCCACCTCGTCGAGTCCGCGGAAGAGCTCGTTTCGCAAATTTTCGTCCTGCGGAACGGCGAATTTCACCGCCGAGCCGCCATCGCGCACATAACCCGCCAGATACTCCTGTTCGATCAGACGGATCCACTCGGCGGGCCGGATCGACGCGGTCATTCGCTAGCCTCCGTGAAGCGTATTCCGTAGTAGGTGACGGTTTCGCCATCCGGCGCGATGAACTGGAAGGTGTTGCGACCGCCCTTGGTGCCAGTGCTGGCCGGCAGGGAACAAGTGGCTCCCGATTTCGTGCGGTTCACACCGCTGCGGTCTAGCAGGAAGAGGTCGCGCACGAAGTCGGTCTGATCGAAGTTGGCCGTGGAGCCTGGCAGCATGGTGAGCGCGTCGTAAACGCTGGCGAGCATGATGGTCTGTCCATACTCTTTGCCGGCCAGCAGCCGATAGGCGCGATGCAGCACTTCTAGAAAGGCCTCGGGCGCACGCGGCTTCTTGCCTTGCGCGGCCTTCAATCGCCGGACCACCGCGGAGGGCCGCACCGCTTGCACCTTCTTGCGGTTGATCTTCACAGCCCGTTCAGCGGGGGCGACCCGGAGGATCGAAGGGAAGACCACCAGTCCTTCGTCGCGCTGTTGGATCGGCAGATTCTCGGATTTGGCGCGCTCGATCACTTCGGCGGCGTACGATTCCTTGAGATACTGCTCCTCTTGTTCGGGGCTGAAGGGCCACGCGGATCGGGCATTCTGCACTTCCTGCCGGGTCGATTCGAGAATCGTCTCCAGGCGTTCGGACGATTTTCGCATCTTCGAGAGGTCGCCCTCCGTGGTGGCGCGCTGGAGTTGCTTCATCGCGCCCGCTAACTGCCCGATCACTTTTCCCGCGGTTACCGCCGCGCGCTCCGCATCGGCAAATCCCGCTTCAAATGTCACAGTGTCTCTCCATTGTGGTTCTCAGTCTCGGTGGCGCCAACACTCCTGTTGGCCGTCTCGACACTCCTTGTCGGGACTTTTCGGGTGCCGCACCAATTCTGCACGACGTCGTAGTTTCCGTGTCGCAGTGTGGGCCGACATCCGTGTTCGCTGACATCCAGGTTTGCGCCACGCGCTATCATAACTTCATCCCTGCTAACGTCGCCACATCCTCGATCGCGCGGTACAGATTGCGCATCAGTACCACCTTCTGCGGATTGCCCGCCTTCAAATCCTGAATATCGTCGGCCGGCAGCGTCTTGATCTTCTCCGTGGCCTGTTTGATCGCGTAGAAGGCATCACTGCGCAGCGATGGATCTTCACGCACCAACACCTTCTGCGCCTCCTCAAATCCCAACTGATCCAAGGCCTTCACCGCTTCCGCGTTAGCCAGAATCATTGGCAGATCGCGCACCTGTCTCGAGTCACTGATCCGTTCTTCGTCCACCCATTTGTGAAATGACTGCTTGAAGCGGGAGTCGCATTTGAACCTCTCCCGCAGATCCTTCTTCTTGGTCATCTCGTGAAAAACAGCGAATTTCCTGACGTTTCCGGGAGTGGGATGCAGGCTCAAATACTCAGTCGTGGTCTGATACGCCTCGAGCAATTCGCGGATCTTACCCTTGCTGAGCCGCAGATGATTGCTCAGCCATTCGTACGTCTTGCCGTAGACGTGGAAGAGGTCCGAGACGTGCTTCGCCTGTTCGTACGCGTCCCAGCGTAGTTTGCCGCTCACGTGCATGTCCGCCAGCAGGATCGCCAGGTCCTCTTCCGTGAGTTCCACATCGAAGATCATTGCGGGCATGGTATTGAAACGTGTGTCGTTGGGCCGCTGCTCGAGCAGCCGGCGGCATACCACCGTCCGGCAGTTTCCTTCCCGCACCAGAAACCGGGCGCCGCGCCGCTGCACAATCACCGGCTCGTACACCCCTCCGTTCTGCAAGATCGACTGTCCAAGCGCCTTGACCGCGTCCTTTTCCCAGATCAGTTCCTCCAGATCGCACTCACTCACGCCGCCCGCTCGCTGGCCGATCAGGAATTGAATCCGGGGGTTCTGTGGATCGAGCACGCATTCGTTCACACCGACCACCGCCCGTATGTAGGGAATGTTTCTGCCCTGTATGATGATGTTGTCCGGCAAGGTCGTTTCTGCCCGGTACCATTTTGCATCGGCGAATGTCGGATGTCAACTACGGTACCGATCGACCAAACGATACCAAACGGTACCAAATCGGGCCGTTCGTTTCGTCATCTTTGATATCATGCGGAGCGTGCTCCGACACGTCCAACTCCTATCAATCGCGCTCTGCGCCGCCGCCCCTCTCGTCGGTCAAGGACGCAATTACGGGCGATCCATGGTGATCAGCCAGCAGGGGATTGTCGCCACCAGCCAAGTCCTCGCCTCACAAGCGGGCGCCCAAATTCTGGCAAGGGGCGGCTCGGCGGTCGACGCGGCGATTGCCTCCAACGCTGTTCTGGCGGTGACCGAACCGCTGATGGACGGCATCGGGGGCGACCTGTTTGTCATTTACTGGGACGCCAAGAGCGGCAAATTGACCGGCTTGAACTCCTCGGGGCCGGCGCCGCGCGGACTTTCCCCCGAATTCCTGGCGAAGCAGGGCATCACCCGAATGCCGGGAGCGGGTATCCACAGTGTCACGGTTCCGGGGGCGGTGGAGGGATGGTCGCAGATGCACAAGCGCTTCGGCAAGCTCCCGTGGAAGGAGCTTTTCGCAGCGGCCATTCAGTTCGCTGAGCAGGGCTTTCCGGTGCATGAGGGCATGAACGAACTCTGGTCTTCGGCGGGCAATGTGCGCGGCCTGAAGACCAACGACGAATCGGCGCGCGTCTTTCTGCCCAACGGCAAGGCGCCGGAAACGGGCGAGATCTTCCGCAATCCGGACATGGGCCACGCCCTGCGCCTGATCGCCGAGCAAGGGCCACAAGCCTTCTATAAGGGAGAGATCGCCGCCGCGATTCTGAAGACTTCCCAAAAACTGGGCGGCACCATGACCGCGGAAGATCTCGCGTCCTTCTCTCCGGAATGGGTCGATCCTATTTCGATCGATTACCGCGGATGGCGTGTCTACGAGTTGCCACCCAACGGGCAAGGCATGGCCGCGCTCGAGATGCTGAACTTCATGGAGCCGGTGGCGCCGGTCTCAGAGGGGGCGAACAGCCCTGCCGAGATCCATAAGCGCATCGAGGCCATGAAGCTTGCCTACTCCGACGTGCACCGCTACGACGCCGATCCGCATACCTACGACGTGCCCGTGTCCTCCCTGCTCTCGAAGGAGTACGCACGCAGGCGCGCCGCGCTGATCGACCCGAACAAGGCCAACTGCGCGGTAGCGGCGGGCGATCCGGTCGGCAGCAACACCACCTACCTGACCGTGGTCGATAAGGACGGCAACATCGCCAGTTGGATTCAAAGCGTGTTCAACTACTTCGGCTCGCGGGTTACCGTGGACGGCATGGGATTTGTGCTGCAGAATCGCGGCTCCGGCTTTACGCTCGAGCCCAAGCATCCCAACGTGCTGGCGGGAGGCAAGCGGCCGTTCCACACCATCATTCCCGGCTTTATGGAGAAGGGCGATCTGCACATCGGTTTCGGCATCATGGGCGGCTCGATCCAACCGCTGGCACATGCGCAGTTCGTCTCGAACTTCGTCGACTATGGCATGAATCTGCAGGGCGCGCTCGAGTTTCCGCGGTTCGCCAAGAACAACGCCCCGGGTTGTGACGTCACGATTGAGTCTCGAGTACCGCCCGCCACGATCGATAAACTGAAGCAACTGGGCCATGTGGTGACCGTGCGGCGTGAATATATGGAAGCAATGGGACGCGGGCAGGCCATCCTCCACAATTCGAAGACCGGAACCAACTACGCCGCGAGCGATCCGCGGGCTGATGGCGCGGCGATTCCGGAACCACTCAAGCCGTGAGCCAGACAGCGTTCACAGTGGCGACGTGGAACATCCTGGCCACCGCCTACATACGTCCCGAGTTCTATCCGCGGACGGCACCGGAATGGCTCGACCCGGCGTGGCGCGTACCGGCCCTCGTCGCCCGCGGCGTGGCTCTCGATGTAGATGTGCTCTGCCTTCAGGAGGTTGAGCCGAACGTTTTCGGCGCGCTCGAAACCGCTCTCGTGGGTTACGCCGGCTCGTATTCCCAGAAGGCCAAGCGGCCCGACGGCTGCGCTACTTTCGCTCGACGCGGTCGATTCCAACAGACAGGCGTTGCGCGGATCCCGCTTCCGTTTGGACACGTTGCCCACCTTCTTCGCCTCGAACACGATGGCAGGCATCTGACGATCGTCAACACGCACCTGAAATGGGATCCGCCCGGAACTGCGCGCGACCATCAGTGGGGTTATCGCCAGATCTCGCGCGTTGCGGAGGCGCTCCGCGCGGAGAGTCCCGCTCCCTCCGCAGCGATCGTCTGCGGCGACTTCAACGTGCTGCCCGACAGTGATGTTGTCGAACTGCTGGTTACCGACGGCTACGATTACGCGCACCGGAACACCGCCGGTGTCCGTACCTGCAATTCAAACGGAGAGGCCAAGCTGATCGACTACCTGTTCTACAGCGAGTCCCTCCGGGCGGAGCCGCGTCTGCCCGTTCCCATCGACGGCCAGACGCCGCTGCCCTCACCCGATCAACCGTCGGATCACCTGCCTCTGGTCGCGCAATTCGATTGGAGGTGAACGGCGCTTCTACCCCGCGGCACGCGTGCGCGGCTTCTTCTCGGCCGCCGTCCGCTTCACCAGCTTATTGAAGTTGCTCTTTTCGCCGCTCGCCGTCTGGTCCTGAACTACCAGGGCCAGCTTACTCTCCTCGAACTTGTCGAACCAGTCGTCCCAGGAAATCTCTTGCAGGGACTCCTCGCCGCTATAGCCCGGAAAGTCCAAACGGATCATCCCGACGTCGTCTTCGCCACCCGTCTTCTTGACGCACGATGGCCGGGCGCCGCGCTCTTCGGCCCAGGCCTGGATTTCCTGATGATCGATCATCCGGTGTCCCGACTGTTTCGTCGCCGTGCTGCGCGGGGTCTTTTTCGTCCCGCTCTTCGCTTGGGCGTTTGTACTGCTGCCCTTTTTTCTGATTGCTTTCTTGGCTGGCATTCTTTCCTCCTCAGCGCACAGCGGGTTTCGGTGCCGATGAGACCCGCGTGTTTTTGGTTTTCAGTTGCCGAGATAGCAATTGCCGGTCCACTTTAAGCCTGCTGTTATGCTTAGGACAGTGGCGTTCAACCCGTCCTCCATGTCGAAGGTGTTGGTGCGTGCGACGAACTGGCTCGGCGACGCGGTCATGTCTTTGCCGGCCATTCGCACGGTGCGGAATGTGTTTCCGCATGCGCATATTGCGGTGGTGGCGCGCCCGTGGGTGGCCGATTTGTATGCGCGTGAGAAGGCCATCGATCGCGTGATTCCGTACAGCGCGCAGCATAGCCTCAGCGAGAAGCGCGAGTTCGCGGAGCGTCTCGGAGCGCTCTGTTTCGATGGCGCAATCCTTTTGCAGAATGCCTTCGACGCCGCCCTGATGGCGTGGCTCGCGGGGATTCCGGAGCGCATCGGGTACAACCGCGACGGCCGCGGGCTCCTGCTCACAAAGCGAATCCCGGTTCCCGAACCGGGAGAGATCCCGCGCCACGAACGCTTCTACTACCTGGAATTGCTGCGCCGTGCCGGCATGATCGAGCGATTCCCGAAGTCGGATGCCATACGATTGGAAGGCGTCGAGGCTTCGCGAGAGGCCGGCGCCGGTCACCTGAAGGCGCTCGAGATCGCCGGACCGGTGATGGGGATCAGTCCCGGCGCCGCGTACGGCAACGCCAAACGGTGGATTCCGGAGCGGTTCGCCGAGGCGGCGCGAAAATGCCAGGCGATCGCCCCGTGCGCGCTGATCTTCGGCTCGCAATCGGAACGGCCTCTGGCGGAAGCGGTGATCGAGGCACTTCGCGGGTCGGGTATGCAAACACGGAATTTGGCGGGTGCCACCACGCTGCGGGAGTTTATCGATCTCGCCTCCGTCTGCCGGCTCTTTCTCACCAATGATTCGGGAGCGATGCACGTTGCCTCCGCGTCAGGAGTGCCGACAGTAGCAATTTTCGGCGCCACCGACGACACCACTACGGGCCCTACCGGTCCGCTGGCGCGGGTGGTCCGCGAGCATGCCGAATGCAGTCCGTGCCTGTTACGGGAGTGTCCGATTGACCACCGCTGCATGACCCGCGTCAGTGCCGATCGCGTGGTCTCCGTCGCACAGCAACTCTGGGAGGAGTCCGCAAAGGCGTGGACACAAGAAGTAAGATCCTGACACTCCCGCAGGCTATGGCCATCACCGCGCGGCCCGTGGCCATCGTGTCCGGGACATTCGATGTACTGCGTGCGGAGCATGCGCATGAATTGCAAAAAGTGCACGAACGAGCGGAGAATGCCGTCGTTCTGGTGGTAGTCTTGCCGCGCGAGCGAGAACTTCTTACGCAGCACGCCCGGGCCGAACTGGTGGCTGCCTTGCGGTCCGTCGATTTCGTGGTAGTCGCCACCCCTGCGGAGTTGCAGACTCTCGCCGAGGCGCTGCGTCCGGAATGCGTGGCCGATCTGCGTGACCTCGACGAGCAGCTATCACTCGATCTGCGTAGGCGAGTCCGCGGGACACGCGACTAAACCTCGTCACGGCCACTGTGCATGCCGGGTGGTACGCTTGGGGCATGGCCCGGTATGAGATTCAATCTGGGCGTCGAGCGTCGGGCTCACGCGCAACTATCATCACACTGATCATTGTTCTCGTCGTTCTGCTCATCGGAGCGCGCTCGCTGGCTTCTTACGCGATCGAGATTGCCTGGTGGAAAGAACTGGGACAGTTCAAGACGTGGCTGAGCATGCTGTACTACGCAATGACGCCGGTCGCGGCCGCCACGGTGTTGGGTTTCGCGGTCTTGTGGTTCACCCACGCGCGTGCCTTGCACTTCGCCGGAGCCTCGCTGCGCGACCACAAGCTCTATGCGCGCCTCAGCGTCCTCGCTCTGCTGTTCCTCTCGTATTTGATTGCCGCCGTTTCCATTGACACCTGGACGGTGGTCCGCTTCGCCGGCTCGCGCGGCCTGCCCGCCGCCGCCACTGTGTGGCACGACGCCGTGTTTCAGAAGCCTCTCTCTTTCTACCTCTTCGACCTGCCGTTTTATCTGCTGCTGCGCAGTTATGTCCTGACGTTGGTGATCTTCTCGATCCTTCTCTACTGGATCGTGGCGCGCGCGTGGCAACTGCGATACCGCTTTCCCGAAATGCGCGACAACGCACAGATCGACCCCGGCTTCTTTCGATTGGAGCGCGGGCTGGAGTCCCGCTATCTGCGAGGGGCGTGTGTCTTCCTGCTGTTGGCGCTGGCTGTAAGGTTTTACCTGGCGCGCTATGAAATGGTGTACAACGAGCACGGCTCGTTTCTGGTCGGCATCGACTACGTCGATCAGCACATCGGCCTGCCCCTGCAATGGCTGCTGGTCCTGGCCGCACTGGGCGCAGCGGTGTTTGTCTGGCTGGGCCGCTGGAAGCTGGCCGCGAGCATGGCACTGGCATTGGTGATCTCCTTCGCAGTTCCGCGCCTGGTCTCGAGCCTGTATGTGGGTCCCAACGAGATTTCGATCCAGAGGCCCTACATCGCGACCCACATCCACGCCACTCGCAGCGCCTTCGGCCTCGATCAGCAGGTACAGGAAAAAGAGTTCGACGCGCATCCCGACGCCTCCATTACGGTTGCGCAGAACCGCCCGACGCTCGATAATGTCCGCCTCTGGGATTGGCGCGCTTTTCACGACACCATTACCCAGATCCAGGCTTTGCGCCCTTATTACGTCTTCCACGATAGCGACGTCGACCGCTACACCATCGACGGCCAATACCGCCAAGTCCTGCTGTCGCCCAGAGAACTCGATATCGGCCAGTTGCCGGGAGCGAAGGCAAGCTGGATCAATCCCGCTTTCATCTACACGCACGGCTACGGACTGGTGCTGGCGGAAGTCAGCCAGATCACGCCCGATGGCCTGCCAGTCCTGTTGATCGACAACGCGCCCGCGGTGGTAAAGACTCCCAGCCTGAAATTGAGCCGTCCGGAGCTCTACTATGGTGAAGTCACGCATGAGCCGGTATTCGTAAACACCGCCCAGGAGGAGTTCAACTATCCGTCGGGCGAGCAGAATGTGCGTTCCCGATACGAAGGCCGGGGCGGCTTTCCGGTCTCCTCCTTCATGATGCGCATGGCGGCTTCGGTCAGCCAGGCCGAACCGAATATCATGTTGACCGACTACTTCACCGCCGGCAGCCGCATGATGATTCACCGCCAGGTACGCGAACGTCTGCAGGAACTAGCCGGATTTCTGGAGTGGGACAAGGATCCGTACCTGGTCATCGGCGACGATGGACGGCTGGTGTGGATGGTGGATGGCTACACCACGTCCGAGGCGCATCCCTACTCGCGCACCGTGGACGCGGGCGAGTTGGGCCTTGTGAACTACGTCCGCAATGCCGTAAAGGCGACGGTCGATGCCTACGACGGCACGACGCATCTGTACGTCTTCGCGCCGGACGACCCCATCATCGCGGCCTATCAGAGCCTCTTCCCCGACCTGTTCCTTCCGTCGTCGCAGATGCCCCACGATCTGCGCGCACATGCACGCTATCCCGAGACGCTGTTTCGCATCCAGGCGGAGATCTATCGTACGTATCACATGCTGGATCCACAGTCGTTCTACAACAAGGAGGATTTGTGGGATCTGGCGCGGCACGCCACGACCCAGGCCGGAGGCGCCGAGCCCGTGGATCCGACTTACGTGATGGCCACCTTGCCGGGGTCGGACAAGGCCGAGTTTCTGCTGCTGGTCCCGTTTACACCGCGGACCAAGGACAATCTGATCGGCCTGATGGTGGCACGATGTGACGGCGAGCACCTGGGCGAGATCGTGGTGCTACTGCTATCGAAACAGGAGCTGATCTTCGGACCGATGCAGATTGCGGCGCGCATCAATCAGGATCAGAACATTTCCAAAGATCTGACACTGTGGAATCAGCAGGGCTCGCAGGTGTTGCGTGGGCAGACGCTGGTGTTACCGGTGGGCAATACCTTCCTCTATGTAGATCCGATCTATATACAAGCTACCGAAGCCCGGATGCCCCAGCTCAAGAAGGTGGTTCTGGCGGTGGGCAACCGGCTGATCTACGCCGATACCTATGACCAGGCGCTGGCGCAACTTTCTCCTGGCGCCCAGCAACTCGTGCAGCAAGCGACTAGCGCGACGCCACCGGCGCCAGCGGCGGGACAGCCCACTGCGTCAGCGCCGAATACCGATCCGCGCCTGGAGCGCATTCGTCAGCACCTGCGCCGGTATAGAGAATTGGCGGCTCAAGGCAAATGGTCGGAGGCAGGCAAGGAACTCGAGGCAATCGAGGCGGAAGTGCAGAAGTAGAAGGGCGCGGCGGAATGTCCGCCTCTAGACTTCCTATCGACACTCTCCGCAAAATACGAGCCGCGCGCGTCAGCAGGCGATCTCGGGATGCGAGCTTGCGATCTTCTCGGCACGTTACGAGCCGCGCGCGTCAGCAAGCGATCTGGAATGCGAGCTTGCGATACTCTCGGCAAGTTACGAGCCGCGCGCGTCAGCAAGCGATCTTCGAATGCGGACCTGCGAAACCACCGGTTGCCTGCGTCTTCACGTATCTGTTCGTCTGTAGCTGTCGTATCTAGGACCGTCACCCGACACTTACGCGACTGAACATCGAGCGGCGACCCTCATAAACTTCGCGGCCCCACGTAAATTGCCTATGCGAGGACGGGGGAAAGGAGTAGACTATCTCCAGTGCGGCAGGTTTCTGCGCCGCTGATTCTCGACGCTACATGCTAGTAACAGCGCGAATCAGCCCCTTATGCCACCGGCGAAGAAGGTATGTCGTTGGCGAGACTCACAATGCTGCAAAGGCCGCACCACTGACGGTGCGCCAAACTGACAGCCAAGAGGGTTGCGATGGCAGATTTCCTCGGTTTGGAAGTGACTGCGGACGAGCCGATCGCTGGTCTGTCCGCGGCGCTGGAGCGCGAGCCCTCCGCCGCTCCGGAGCGGCGTATCGAGTTGCTCACTGCCGCCGCGGCGGCTCAAGGTGTGGGTGCGCCGGCAGGCCGTGGCCCTGAGGTGTGGCGCACGGTCATGGATACACTGCTCCGTCGGAAGGTGATGCAAGTGCTCGGTCCCTTCGAAGTTCCTACCCACTGGATGTGCTTTCACGTGCCGCCCGGCGGCAAGGGCCAGCTTAAGGTGACGAATACGGCCGGATCAGAGTACGGCCTCAAGCTCAAGGCCGTGGGCAGCGGCTGGGGCTCCGGCCGGAACCTCAAGCTAACCGTGAACCGTGACTTCCTCGAGCGCACCCGTTGCCTGCGCGTGTCTCTGGCTCTCCAGGCGCGCGTAACTCTGTATGAAGGCGGGGTGCCCCCGCGCGCGGACGTGCTGGGCGTCGCGGGCCTTTCCATCGACGAATTAGCTGAGTGCCCGGACTGTTCGGGCGAGAACGAGCGCCGGGGAGCCATGGTCGTCCCCTCTGGGGAATGGATCGACTTGCGCGGCGACCCCTTGGGCTATACGGTGGAGACCGCCCTCGAACTGGCGGACCATTCCGACCTGAGCTTATCGGCGCCTTTTGCCGTTCCGGGTCTGAATGTGCAGATTGGAATCGAGTGCACTCGCCGTTCGCAACTGAACTGTAGCACCAGGTATGTGCTCCCAGGCGGCCACCGTTACCGCCCGTCGACCTCATACGGTGAGCCGGCAGACCTACCCTACTGGCGCTGTGAGTAATGCAATGCCCTTGTTCAACGAGTTGTTACATCGGGTGGCCCAGGCTTCGCGAGGCATATACGGTGTCAACACCGAAGATCAGGTATCGAAGTGGAATCGCCCACCAGCCGTGCGTGCCTGGCGCGCGTGGGCCGAGGCCTACGCCGCCTTCGAGCGCGGTGACTTGTCCGAGGCCAGCAGTTGGTTGAATGCCGTCGAAACCTGGGCGCCGCAACCGGCCGGTGACATACTTCGTGGCGAAGTGGCGTTGCTGTGGGCCCGCATCATGAACGCGGCCGACGAACCTCGCCGCGCCCTTCCTTACGCGCAGGAGGCTTGGAAGTGCTGGTTCACACTAGCGGGGAATGCGCTGACCGTGCTCGCGGGCGACGAGCTGACCAGCCTGTTGGAGGCACTCACCTTTCCTGAGCATCTCGATTTGGCGAAGCAGAAGCTCTTCATGGATTGGCTGGGCGACCGGGCCTCGCCCAATTTGCACTACACCGCCCAGCAAGTCTTCGAGGCGTGCCGCGGCTTGCATGACGGCGGGCCGGCGCTGGAACTTAGCGAGCAGTGGCGTGCCTGGTATCGCAAAACGGCGCAAACGGGAGGGCTGCCTGCCGTGCGCCTCGTGCCGCTGGAAGCGATGCTCGTTCGTGACGTGGCCAACTTGCACGATGAGTTGGGGGATCCAAAGGCCGCGTTGGACGGCTTCATCGAGGCGCGCGCCCTGCTGTCGTCGCCCGGCGTCAACGCCGACGAGTCGGAGTTGCGCCAGCTTGATTTCAATATTGGCAATCAACAGGCGAAGATTGGCCAACACAAGTCCGCAATCGCAGCGTTCGAACGCGTGGCCAAGGCCTTTGATGAGGCCGGCGAAGCAGAGCCGGCGATGCGTGCCAGGCACGCGGCGCTGGTAAGCCGCTGGAACTTGGGTGAGAGCCCGAAGAAGCTGCTTCCGCGACTTGAGAAAGTGTTGCGCGGCTACGAAAGCGTGATCCAGGAGGGGGACGAGCGGCGCTCGGAAGCGGCGGGACAGAACCTTCACCGGGGCAACCAGTTGTGGCTCTCGCTCGCGTCGCGGATTTTGGGTGAGGACGTCACCTGGGAGCGCTTTCTCCACCAGGTGTTTGCAAGCCGCGAAGCCAACACACGCGCCCACACGGTATGGCACGAGGCTGTCAGCCACCGCCGCGCCCCCGAAGTGATCGACCAGATCAGCGTGCTGTTGGCGCGACTCTCACATGAAAAGGCCGGTCTCCTGGTGCTCTCGCTGGAATCGGCGGTGGGCGAGGTGCTGGCGGTGACACTGGTGAGCGGCCGCATGCCTCTCTCGCAGCGGATCGTCGTGGAACGCCTCTCGCCCGAGTGTCTGGAAACCCTGCAGAACTTGATCGGCCAGCGGCGCGAGGCCACATTGGCCATCGCGTCGCGCGCCATGGCTGCATCCGTCGAGCCCGGCGCGGAATTCACCGGGGCCTGCTCGACGCTGTGGCAGACTTTGCCGCCGCAAACACGCCAGCGCCTGGACGAGGCGAGCATCGCATACTTCCTGCCGGAGCCCGGCGGTGCACTCGACGAAAGCCCGCTGGAACTGGTTTTCGATGGCCAGAGTTACCTGGGCTTGCGCAAGCCCGTCGTGCGCACCGCCTCATGGTCGCAGATGGCCAGAGCCCTCGCGCCGAACCGCACGGATCGACTGGCCTGCGGGCGTTTTGCCGTGGTCCGCGGTGCGGACATGCCCGGCCTGAGCCCGTTGCTACTGGCCGACGACGAAGTAAGCGCAGTAGAAGCGACTGCGAGACAGAGCTTCGCCGATGTGCAACGGCAATTGGAACCGACAGCCGAGGAATTTGGCGCATTGGTGGCCCGCGGCCTGGATGTGTTGCACTTTACCGGACACAGCTATGCCGATGATGCGGGCGAGTACCTTGTGCTGCGTGAAGAAGAACTGGTGGGCGTGCCGGAATTGGGAGTCCGCCACTCGCAGCCGGCGCCGGTGTCGATCTTCTGCTCCTGCCTGGTGGGCCTGCACCGGCCTACGCGTGCCGGGTTGGCGCGCGGCATTGCCAGTGCGCTACTGGACAGCGGCGCCCCGGCCGTGGTGGCGGCAATGGTGCCGCTGCCCGACCAGGTTGGGCACGACTTCGCATTGGCCCTGCATTTCCACGCAAGGACCCGTCCCCTGGGTGAAGCCGTGCAGGCTGCGCGCGTGACCCTTGCACGTCGCTTCCACCCTGCCACCTGGGGCTGCTTCGCGCTTTTCGGCCGCCACGATGCTCGTCTGGCGACACCCGCCGATCTACCACTGGCGCGTTGGCCCGCTCTGCTTGTCCGATGCCTGGCCACGCGCGGCGCCGCGTGGCGTAAGGAACTGGAGGCCGCTCTGTCGGAAGACGCAGAACTGGCCCCTCTATTGTCGTCGCAGGCTCTGGCGCTGGTCGACTGCCATGCCGCCGGGGAATGTGGTGCCGAAGTGCCACAGCTCGACGAAGCCGCGGTGAGTTCCTCGGCCGCCGATGCCCGCCTGGCGCTTGAGGCGGCGCGGGCACTGGCAAACGCCGTTTGCATGGCGGACGATGCCCGGGCGCGCAGTGAACTCAGCCGCGCACTGCTCATTCACGAGATCACAGACGACAACTACTTACTCGTGGCCGTTGTGGACACCGCCATCCGGCGCGGCATGCTGCTGGTACAGGACGAGTCCAGCACGCGGCTGGTGGATCGTGCCCATCACCTGCTGGGGTGGCTCACCCGCTCGACTGCCGGGCTGGCCGCGGTGCGCGAGTCACTGGACCAGGTCCGCAATCGATGGAGCAACACGCTCACCATGCAGGTAGGCGAGTTGGCCGGCGTGTCGCCGGAGGAGTTTGCGGCGGCCGATGCCGGCGACCGCAACGCCATGAAAGAAATGGTGTGGAATCTGAAAACGCGCGAGGCCTCGATGGATGCTCTGGCCAGCACCTCGCCTTGGATGGAGTGGCTGTACCGGTTGATGGGCGCCGACGGCGATGGCCCGATGAGCGATTTCTGTGGCGTAGTGGATGCCGCTGCCCGCAGCGGTCGCCTGAAGCCGGCACAGGCCGAGGCGCTGCGCACCCTCTTCAAACGCTTCATAGGTCCTGGCGAGATTGAACCGGAACACGTCCAGGCGGCGCTGGAACAGTTTGCGGGGCAGCGGGCCGAAGTAGCTGCGATCCGGCACTTTCAGCTATACGATCGCATCACCAGCCAGGAGCACGAGGTGCCCGCCGCCGAGCTTCTGCAAGCTCGTACCCAGGCTACGGCTGCAGGGGCATTGGGGCTTGCGGCCTTTCTCTCCCTTCAATTGGGAGGGCGCGAACTCGCAGCCAGGAATACCGTCGCTGCACGCGCGCATGCCGAAGACGCTCTCCAGATCCTGTTGGCACTGGCAACGAAAGATGCCGCTTACACGCCTCGGACTAACCTGTGTGCCGCCTTCCTTTACAATGTGGCGCAGGCCAGCGGCAGCTCCGCCTTCCAGGCCAAGGTGTTGCATGATCACCGCGCCCGCATCGAAGCCTACTTTGCCGAGCACTAGTTTCGCGGGCAGTGTCCTGCCCTGTACGTGCTAGCGATGGAATCGAGCGGCGCAGACCGTGACATTCCTCCTTAACGCCGAGAGGAGTCGACGGGGCAAATAGGACGTTTCTCGAGCGGCTCCGTCAATCTCTCCAGTTTACAAATACTACAAACAATTCGTGATCTTTTTCTATTCTTATTTGCGCATGTGAAAATGGCGGCCGATTCTAACTGGCCCCCAAAGAAAAGGATAGAAACTCATGAGACTTAGTACACTGATTGCCCGGCTTGTCTTCGTGACTTCATTGGCTGCGGCAACTGCGACTTTCGTTCCCAATTGCTTCGCTGATTCCGATAACCAGAGACTGTTCGGTGACTCGCGCCTGATCGGCCTGGTACCTTTGCCTGGCTATCCCGAGGCGGTCGCCGTGAATAAGGGAATCGTCTACGTGACCACGCCGGCGAACCTTGGCATTCCGGCGAATAACTCGCCATCCGTGGTGTATGGCCTCGACATCCGCACCGGCGCCGTGGTGAAGACCTTTACCATCAAGGGTCAGACCAGCACGGTGAAAGGGCTTGCCTGCGCCGCGTTCGACGATCACGACAACATCTACGTGCTCGATTTCCAGCAGGGCGTTTTCAAGATCAACGTAAATACCGGCCAGCAAACCACCTACGCGACGAATTTCCCCATCGTCTTTCATTCGGCGTTCAATCCGATCTTTCCTCTCTTGCTGAACGATCTGGCATTCGGTCCCAGCGGGGAGCTGTACATCTCCGATACCTTCCAGGCGACCATCTGGCGCGTGCCTCCTGGAGGAGGAACTCCCGAGGTTTGGTTCCAGGATCCCCGGCTGGACGGCCCCATCGGCCCCAATGGACTGCGCGTATCTCCGGACGGTAAGTCCGTCTACGTGATCACCTCCGCGGATGGTAACGGTGTCGGCCGCATGTGGACGTTGCCGCTGGTCAGTCACCCCACCGCTGCGGAGTTGCAACTCTTCACGACCTTCGACACAGGATCGCGGCCGGACGGCTTTGCCTTCGGACGATCGGGTCGTCTCTACGTGGCGCTGGCGAGTCTGAGTCAGATCGCCGTGCTCAACCCCGATGGCACCCAGGTGATGCGACTCACCGGCCCGACGGCGCAGAATCTCCAGAACCCGGCGCAGTCGGTTCCGTGGGCCAACATGGCGAACATCGCCTTCAACGATGAAGAGGGAACCTTGCTGGTGAGCAATCACGCCACATCGGCGCCGGTCACGGACTCGGCGGTGTTCGATGTCTATGTAAACGACAAGGCCGGTATGCTCTTCCCGAAGGGTGTGGGAAATTAGCAGCAATTGATGCGCGCAACGGATGCTATCCTGTCCATTCCGACACATGAAGACAGGAACCATTCTGACTGTAGTTCCGATTGCAGCGGTGGTCGCGGCCGGATATTTTCTGCCGCCCGTCCGGCTCTTCGCTCTGAAAGCGGTAGGCCGCGGCCCCGTCTGCCCGATGTCGAATGCTTTGGCGGCCGATCGCAATCTCCAATCGCAGATCCAGCGGAGCCAGGAAATCCTCCAGAACAGCAGGGTGGTGGAAAAGGATCCGGCGGGGTATCACCGCGTCGAAACCCCGAAGGGCTCGTGGTGGATCCCCGAAGGCAACGATTACGTCTTGCCCTTCAACCTGGCGGAGCAGGCGCGGGAGATCTATGGCTCGGGCGAGTTCGCAGTCAAGTCCGGCGATACCGTGCTGGACTGCGGCGCCAACGTGGGCGTCTGGACGCGCACGGCGTTGGATCGCGGCGCGAAGCTGGTCGTGGGATTCGAGCCTGCTCCCGAAAACATCGAGTCGTATCGACGCAACTTTAAGGATGAAATCGCCGCAGGCCGCGTGGTATTGGTGGCCAAAGGCGTGTGGGACAGAGACGATGTCCTGCTCCTCAAACGCGATCCTCACAACAGCGCCGCCGACAGTTTCGTGATGCTCGCAGACGGCACGCCCGGCGTGCAGGCGGCCCTGACGACTATCGACAAAGTGGTGGCGGAGATGAAGCTGGACCGCGTGGATTACATCAAGATGGACATTGAGGGCGCGGAAACCCGGGCGCTGGTGGGGGCAAGGGAAACGATCATGCGATTCCACCCACGCCTTTCCATCGCGACGGAGCACTCACCTGAGGATGGTGTAAAGATTCCCGCTTCCGTCAACGGTCTGTGGAATGGGTACCGCATGATTTGCGGGCCGTGCCTGGAGACCAAAGACGGACACATTCGCCCCGACGTACTGTATTTTCAGTGAGCCAGGTAAAAGTAAAGGCCCGGCGGGAGCTCGGAGGATAACACCCGCCGGGTGGGCCGCGGAAGACCTGGTGTCCCGCGGACCATTCGTCAGAGCCTCTACACTCCGAGAGACGTCGGTTTCGCTTGTCAGGTTGCAGTCGAGAATAAGCACAATGCGGCGATTCGGAAAGTGTTGGCGTGCGCTTCCGCTGTGCGTGCGATCGGGTCGGAATAACCCCCACCCAGGGTGATCACCAGGGGAATTCCGTACGATTTTGCGAACGAACACACCAATCGATCGCGCTCCCGCAGGCCTTCCTGCGTAAGCCGCAAGCGCCCGAGCCGATCGCCTGACAGCGCATCCACACCCGACTGGTAGAACAATACCTGCGGCTTGAATCGCGCGATGGCAGTGAACACCTCCGGCAAGTGGCTGAGATACTCTTCATCGCCAGTGCCGTCCGGAAGGCCGATATCGATGCGGCTCTTCTGTTTGCGAAATGGGAAATTATTCTCCCCATGCAGCGAGATCGTCAAGACGTCGGGATCGTGCTCGAAGATACTGGCTGTCCCATCTCCTTGGTGGACGTCGAGGTCAATCACGGCGGTTCGCTGGACTCCGCGATCGCGCCGCAGGGCCAGGATGGCGACGGCCAGGTCGTTAAAGACACAGAATCCGGACCCTTCGGCGCGAAAGGCATGATGCGTTCCTCCGGCCAGATTGCCGCCAAATCCCATCTTCAGGGCCTGCGCCGTGGCGGACAGGGTGCCTCCCACTGAGGCGAGTGTGCGATTCACCAGTGCCTCGGACCATGGAAATCCGATGCGGCGCATGATGCGCGGATCGAGCGAGCCGTCCAAGAATCGCGCAACGTATTCCGGGTCGTGGGCGAGTTCGATGGTCTGCGGGTCCGCGGGTACGGCAGGCTGGAACTGATACACTTTGTCCTGAGCGAGCAAAGCGCGGACCAGCGAGTACTTACCGGACGGAAATTTGTGGCCCGGCGGAAGGGGAATCACGTGGTGATCGCAATAGTAGAGAACGGGAAGCAACTTCATATTATCCCCGGCAGTTCAGCGGGTGTGGAAGCGTGCAAGGCTTCACTGAGCGCGCGCTTTTGACGTAGTTTTTACATTCTGCCCACACTCCGGCCCCGCCCGGTATTCGATCCTGGTGATAGCATGGCCAAACTAAAAGGACTGAGATGTTTCCCCGGGAGTCTTCTGTAATGCCGAAGAAGAAAATCGTCTTCTTTTTCCCTGCCTTCTCCAGCCAGGAGGCAACCGCGCCGTTGGGCATTCTGGCCGTGTCCACGCCGCTTCTGCGGGCCGGGTACGAGATCAAACTGATCGATTCCACCATCACTCCGAATTTTCAGAAGCGAGTGATCGAGGAACTCAAAGATGCGCTCTGCCTGGCGGTCTCGCTGGTCACCGGCCCCATGATTCGCGAGACGGTGCAGGTAGCCCGCGAAGTGAAACGGCTCTATCCCAAGATGCCGATCGTTCTGGGCGGATGGCACCCATCGCTGCTTCCCGATCAGACCCTGGCGGCAGATTTCGTGGACGCCGTGGTGGTGGGACAGGGCGAAGATGCGTTGCTCGATGTCGTGCAGCACATCGAGGCGGGAGAGTCGCTGAAAGGCATCGCCGGGGTCGGCTACAAGGTGGATGGGCGGATCGCGTTCAATCCGACACGGCCCCTTCGCCCGTTGAAGGAGATGCCGCCCAAAGCCTATCACCTGGCTGATTTCGATGCCTACCAGCGGGTGTGCGGCCGCCGCTGGGCGATGTACACGTCGAGCCTGGCCTGCCCTTACAACTGCGGCTACTGCACGAACGACGGCGTGTACGGGCGGAAGTGGAACGCGCTCGATCCGGAACAGGTGGTGGAGGAGACTACCGACTTGGTCAGCCGTTACCGCCTGGAACTGTTGTGGATTGTCGACGACAACTTCCTGATCGATCGCGAGCGGGCGTTAGGAATCGCCGAGGGCCTGGTGGAGCGGGGCGTGAAGTTCGACTGGAGTATTCAGGCTTCCACGAACCTGGTGAATCGCCTCAGTGTGGACGAGTGGAAGTTGCTCAAGCGCTCCGGTTTGTCGCAAGTCTCGCAAGGCGCCGATACCGGATCGCTGAAGATGATGTCGCTGATGAACAAAGATTTTCAGGATCTGGACTGCATCTACGGCGCTGCCGAGAAACTCAGCGCGGCTGGTGTGCGGCCCAGCTTCAACCTGATTTTCGGATATCCAGGCGAGGGCGAGAAGGAACGGCGTGAATCGGTGGCGCTGATGATGAATATCTGCCGCCGCTATCCCGGCGCCGAGTTCTGGACCAACATCTTCACTCCGTATCCGGGTTCGCCGATCATGAAGCGCGCGTTCGAGCTGGGAATCGAGGTGCCGAAGACGCTCGAAGGATGGGCTGATTTCTTCCCACGCTACACGGTGCTGCCGTGGCTCAAGGGCAAGCAGCATGTCCGCGTACAGAACATGCGCGAGTATATGCGCGTGGCATTCCATAGGGTGCCCATCGGCAAGTACCGCGTCCCGGCTCTCAATAAGCTGCTGTACAATCTGATCAGTATTCCGGCGAGGTGGCGGCTGGACCATCATGTATACGCATTTCCGGTGGATCTGTGGGTGCGGAACACCGCACAGAAGCTGTTGACGCCGCCCAAGCCGAAAGTCGACGCGCACCAGCTTTCCGCGGAGCCGGTGACCTGTTAATGGTGTCCCGGGGTAACCATGGTTGACGTACTCCTGACGCATTCCAATCACCTCTACAACGACCGGAAACAGGTTCGCAAGATGCAGCCTTATCCGCCGTTGCAGACCTTGATTGCAGCCGCGTGTCTGCGGAAGGCGGGTCATTCGGTGGCGCTCTTCGATCCCACTCTGGACTCTCCGGAAGCCGGGTTCGAACGGGCCTTGGCGCTTCACCAGCCGCGCTTGGTCGCGGTAGTTGAAGACAACTTCAACTACCTGACGAAGATGTGCCTGCTGCGCAATCGCGAACTGTCGTTCTGGATGGCCGCGCAAGCAAGACGCGCCGGGATTCCGGCGATTGTCAACGGGTCGGATGCCAGCGACCGATCCGGCGAGTACTTGAATGCCGGATTCCAGTACGTGCTGGTCGGCGAAGTGGAAGAGGCGATCGTCGAGGTCGTGCGCCGGATGTTCGACCTAGGCGTGGCGGAGGTGGGCTTCATTCGCGGCGCTGCTTTTCTGGATGGAGGGCAGGTGCGGTATCCGCCGCGCCGCGCGCCGATCGCCGATTTGAATGCGCTGCCCGCGCCGGCATGGGATCTGGTGGACGCCGAGCCGTATCGCCGCGCGTGGACCGAAGCGCACGGCCATTTCTCCATCAACATGGTTTCGAGCCGCGGATGCCCGTATAGCTGTAACTGGTGTGCCAAGCCGATCTGGGGAGACACCTACCACTGCCGGTCGGCAAGGCTGGTGGCCGCGGAAATGCGCGAAGTGAAGACGCGCTTCGCACCGGACCACCTATGGTTTGCCGACGACATCTTCGCGCTCTCGCAGCAGTGGACGCAGGAATTCGCCGAGGCAGTGGAAGCCGAAGGAGCCCACATCCCCTTCAAGATGCAGTCTCGCTGCGACTTGATGACGCGTCCCACAGTGGAGAATCTGGCGCAGGCCGGATGCGCCGAGGTGTGGATGGGGGTCGAGTCCGGCTCACAGCAGGTGTTGGATGCAATGGACAAGGGCACGCGCCTCTGGCAGGTCTACGAGGCGCGCCAGAATCTGCGGCGGCACGGCATTCGGGCGTGCTTCTTTCTGCAATTCGGCTACCCCGGCGAGACCTGGATGGAGATCGAAAAGACCATCGCACTGGTGCGGAACACGCAGCCCGATGACATCGGAGTCTCGGTATCGTACCCGCTGCCGGGCACCGCGTTTCATCGGACCGTGTCGAGCCAACTCGGACCCAAGGAGAACTGGGCCGACAGCGACGATCTCGACATGATGTTCCAGGGCGCCTTCACCACGAATTTTTACCGGGCTCTGGCCGATGCCTTGCACTTGGAAGTTCGCTCCGGCCGCGACGCTGCCGAAGAGGCGTGGCGCAGTGTGATGGCGTTGAGGTCGACCTGCGAGCGCAAGATTCCGTTATGGATCTCCTGCTGACACACGGCTATTTCCTGCAGGAAGACCCCAAAGAGCTGCAGATCATGAAGCCCTATGCGCCGCTCGGGCTGCTGTATCTCTCCAGCTATCTGCGCGCCGCGGGTTTCGGAGTGGAGATCTACGACTCGACCTTCGGTTCGCGCGAGGGGCTGTTCCGGATTCTGGAGACGGAGACGCCTGCGGTCCTGGGCGTCTATGTGAATCTGATGACGCGCGCGAATGCGCTCGCGATTTTGAAGCGCGGCGCGGCGTGCGGCTGGCGGGTGATTGTGGGCGGCCCGGAGCCAGCCAACTATCCCGATGAGTATCTGGCGGCAGGCGCGGAGGTAGTGGTCTCGGGCGAAGGCGAACTGGCGCTCGAATCGCTGCTGCGCGGTATTCCGGCGGGCAAGGTGCCGGGCGTTTGCATTCGCGCGGAGGATGGTCGCGTAGTGAACACAGGCGCGGCGCGTCAGTTAGCGGATCTGGATGCGCAGCCATGGCCCGATCGCGAGCGTGTGGATCTGGACCGGTATCTGCGGGTGTGGAAGCAGCATCACGGCGCCAGTTCGGTGTCGCTGATCAGCGCGCGTGGATGTCCGTACCACTGCCGCTGGTGCAGCCACTCCACATTCGGTAAGACCCACCGGAGGCGGTCGCCGATCGGATTTGTGGATGAAGTGGAGTGGGTGATCGACCGCTATCGCCCCGATCAGCTTTGGCTGGCCGACGATGTGTTCACGATCCACCACGGATGGCTCGATCAGTATGCCGCGGAGATGAAGCGCCGCGGGCTGCGCCTTCCCTTCGAGTGCATCACGCGCGCCGATCGCATGAACGCGCGCGTCGCGGCGCAACTCGCCGAGTTGGGCTGTTACCGGGTGTGGATCGGGTCAGAGAGCGGCTCTCAGCGGATCCTGGATGCCATGGAGCGCGGCGTCAGTGTTGCGCAGGTACGCGACGCGGTGAGGCAGTTGCGCGAAAGCGGGATTCAGACGGGAATGTTTCTGATGTGGGGATATGAGGGAGAGAATCTGACCGATATCGAGGCGACGTACGAACATGTGAAGGCGTGCCGTCCGGATGTCTTCTTCACCACGGTCTCGTACCCGATTAAAGGGACTCCGTACTATGACGAAGTGCGTCCGAAGCTGGTGCAATTGGGGGCGTGGGAAGGGACCACGGATCGGGAAGTGAAGATCAGTGGGCGGCACTCGAGGAAGTTCTATCAACTGGCGGATCAGTTACTGAGAAGCCAGACGGCGGACGAAGCGGCGACGGTGCGTGCGAGTCTGATCGCCGCGTCGAACGAGGTGGAAGCATGATGCTTCAGTCTGCCGGGGTGGCCGCATGAGCAGCGACGTGGCGCAGACACTCCTGTCTGCCGTCTCGACACTCATGTCGAAACTTTTCGGGGGTCTGCCGATTCCGATCCATTCGGGAAGCCTGCATGCGTTTGCCGGCACCGTGCGCGCGTCGAAAAGCGTCGACATGAGTGTCGACGCGGCAAACAAGAGTGTTTGCGCCACATCTGCGTTTGATGGCGTGGCCTCTCAGTATGACCGGCAGTGGACTGATGCGCCGATCGGCCTTGCGCAACGGGAACTCGTCTGGCGATTCGTCGATCCCCTCTTCCATACCGGCGACCGCATCCTCGATGTCGGATGCGGCACCGGCGCCGATGCCGCACATCTCAGCAGGCGCGGAGCCATCGTGCACGCGACCGATCCATCGCCTGCCATGATCGAGATCGCCCGCGAGCGAGGCGGCTTCACCACGGCAGTGCTCCCCGCGGAACAGATCGCCTCGGTGGGCGGCATCTTCGATGGCGCCATCTCGAATTTCGGCGCGTTGAACTGCCTCGACGATCTGGCGTCATTCGCGCGCGCATTGGCCACGCGGGTCCGCCCCGGAGGGTACGTGGCGATCTGCACGATCGGAAAATTCTGCCTCTGGGAGTTTCTCTACTACACCACGCACGGCAAGTTCGCCAAAGGGTTGCGGCGCTTGCGAGGCACTGCGCCATCTTCTCTGGGCGTGACGGTCCGCTACCCCTCGATCGTCGCCCTCCGAGAGGCATTCGAGGATTTCCAACTAGTCCGTTGGACCGGCATCGGCCTTTTCGTACCGCCCTCGTATGTGCGTATGCGCGGCGGCATAGTGCGATGGTGCAGCTTCCTCGACCGCGCCCTGGCGCGACTACCGCTACTGCGCGCCCTGGCCGACCATCGTCTCTTAATTCTGGTGAGGAAATGACCATGCTCGCCAGCACGCGCCAACGCTTTCTCGACGACTACATCAAGATTCGCCACGCCGAAGGCCGTGGCTCGGAGGAGGCCGAGTACTACTTCGCACTTCCTTACCGTGACATCACCGGACGGCTTCAGGATCAATGGGCCATTCGCGGCAAGAGCTATCGATTTCTGGAGCAGCTCGTTCTGCCGCCGATCGAGGAGTATTTTGCGAGGCCGCTGCGCGTCGCCGATCTGGGGGCGGGCAACTGTTGGATGTCGTATCGGCTTGCGCTGCGCGGCCATCGTCCCATCGCGATCGATATTCTGGCGGACCCTCTCGACGGACTCGCCGCGGGCCGCCACTATCAGGAGCGCACCCCGTTCCCGCGCGTGAGCGCCGAGTTTGACGCGCTTCCACTGGCCGATGGCTGCCTCGACCTCGCGATCTACAACGCCTCGATCCACTACTCTATCGACTACCGTCGCACCCTGTCGGAGGTGCGCCGGTGTTTGCGGCCCGAGGGTTGTTTTCTGATCGTCGATTCGCCGGTCTATCGATGCCGCGAACATGGAGAGAGGATGCGCCGCGAGCGCCACCAGCAGTTCCAGTCGCAGTACGGCTTCGCGTCCGACACGCTCGAGAGCCTGGAATTCTTCGATGAGGAGATGCTGGCCGAGCTGTCGCACGATCTCGGCATTCGCTGGCGAATCCGGCGGCCCTGGCTCGGTTGGCAATGGATGATGCGTCCCTTCAAAGCGCGTTGGAACGGCAAGCGTCCGCCCTCGCGCTTCTGGATGCTCGAAGGCAGGTTCGCGTCATGATCATTCTGTTTCATCCGCGCAGCACCAAGCCGAAGAATCGGCGTCTGCCGCTATCCGTGCTCTATCTTGCCGCCGTGTTGGAGGGCAAGGAAGAGTATGCGATCGTGGACGGCAATGCGGATGCCGACCCCTTGGCCACAATCGATGGACTGATGCGCGAGGCCGCGGAGCGACGCGATCCGGTGGATCTTCTGGGCGTCTCCGTGATGCCGGGTCCACAATTACGCAGCGCGATTCCGGTATGCCGCCAATTCCGTGAGAAATATCCGAAAGTTCCCATTGTGTGGGGCGGATACTTCGCGTCTCTCTACACGCAGGCCTCGTTGAATGCGCGCTACGTGGACTTTGTGGTGAAGGGGCAAGGCGAAGATACGCTGCTGGAACTGCTGGAGGCCTTGCGCGGTGGGCGCGATTTCTCGCGAATCCGGGGGCTGGCGTACAAGGACCAGTTCGGACTGCATGTGCACACAGCCGAGCGTCCGCTCAAGTCGCCCGATGATTTTCCGTGGCCGCCTTATCACCGGCTCGACGCCTCCAAGTACATCGCCAATACGTTTTTGGGATCGCGCACGGCGGTGCACCAGGCCAGCATCGGCTGCCCGTTCAAGTGCAATTTCTGCGGCGTGGTCCCGGTCTACGATCGCGAGAAGATGGAATCGCCGGAGCGCACAGTCGCGATCCTGGACAACCTGCAGAGGCGCTATGGCGTGAACGCGGTGCAGTTCTATGACAACAACTTCTTCTTGCGCGAAGATCACGCGCGGGAGTTAGCCGCCCGCATCGCGCCGCTGAATCTGCGGTGGTGGTGTGAGGCGCGGGTCGACATTGTGCTGAGCTACTCGGACGACACGTTGCGCAAGCTGCGAGCGGCGGGCTGCGTGATGATCTTCTTCGGAGTGGAATCGGGCTCCGACGCGGCGTTGCGCGATATGAAGAAGCAGTTGACTGCCGAGCAGACGGTAGCTCTAGCGCAGCGCATTCGCGAATTCGATATCGTGCCCGAGTACTCGATGATCTTCGGCAATCCCGCCGACGCGGAGCGCGACGTGGCAGAGAACATCGCTTTCGTGCGGCGCGTGAAAAAGGTGAATCCCGACGTGGAGATCGTGGTACAGACATATGTGCCGACACCGCAGAAGTCGGGCGCGTATGGTGCCGTGGAGGTGGAATTTCCATCGACGCCGGACGAGTGGATTTCGGATCGCTGGTACCCGTATCTGATTCGCACGGACCCGGAACTGCCTTGGCTGCCGGAGCATGTGAAGCGGCGGATCCGCGATTTTGAGACGGTGATGAATTCGCGCTGGCCGACGACGCAGGACATGCGCTTGCCGGGCTGGGGACGTACGTTGTTGAAGTCGCTCAGCGGCTGGCGCTATGCGCTGGGTGCGTACGATTTTCCCGCGGAGCTGCGCTTCGCGCAAAAGCTGGTCCGTCTGCGCCAGCCCAGGCTGGAGAGCCTATGATCCGCGAGCCTATTTGCTTGAGCCCGAATCGTGCAAAAACTCTGATGCGTCGATGTGGCGCAAACACTCCTGTTTGCCGCGTCGAGACTCCTCTCGACGCTTTTCGCGCCTCCACCATCTCTGCGGCTCAGAAACTCCGCTCCCGTGCGCCAGACGCTCCCGGATTCAACCCAGCCTCGAAAATCCTTCGTGGCGCAGATCTCGCGGACTACCGAAAAGTCTCGACAGGAGTGTCGAGACGGCAAACAGAAGTGTTTGCGCCACGTCTGCGGCAACCCAGGCTGCAGTGCTTATGATGAGCGTCTCTATCAGCTTCAGCCCGAAACGTGCAAAGATTCTCGCGCGTCAATGTGGCGCAAACACTCGTGTTTGCCGCGCCTCCACCATCTCTGCGACCCAGAAACTCCGCTCCCCGGCGCCAAGCGCTCCCGGATTCAACCCAGCCTCGAAAATAATTCGTGGCGCAGATCTCGTGGACTACCGAAGAGTCTCGACAGGAGTGTCGAGACGGCAAACAGAAGTGTTTGCGCCACGCCTACACACGATCCTGGGGAAGGGGCCAACTCCTAATCCCCAACCCCCAACCCCTGCTTTCAAGGTTTGCACCACGTGAGCATCGCGATTTCTCCCGCGGAGGGATATGCGCTTTGGGCAGCGGAATGGGACTCGACGCCTTCACCGATCGTGGCGCTTGAACATCGCGTGTTGACGCCGTGGATTGCGGATCTGCGGCCCCGGCGCGCCATCGATGTGGGGTGCGGCACCGGGCGATGGACAGCGCCTCTCTCCGCCATCGGCCTCGATCTCTCGCCCGCGATGCTGGCGATCGCCGCTTCGAAGCACGGCTTGCAGGGACGCCTGGCTGCCGCCGACGCGACCGCGATTCCCATCCGCAGCAACGCCGCCGACCTCGTTCTCTGTACACTGACCCTCGGGCATATTCGCGATCCGCTGTCCGCGATGCGGGAGTTCGCGCGAATTCTGGAGCCGGGCGGCACCTTGATCCTCACGGACTTCCATCCCGCTGCCGCCGCACTGGGATGGCGCCGTACCTTCCGGAATGGCGGGCGCGTCTACGAGATCGAAAATCATTCGTACAGCCTCGAGGAACTCCGCGCCGGCATTCCGGAACTGCTGCTGCGCGAGTCGGTGGACGCGACCATCGGAGAACCGGAACGCGCGCTCTTCGACAAGGCCGTCAGACCGGAACTGTTCGAGACAGCCTCGCGAATGCCTGCCGTATTGCTGACGAGGTGGTCGCGGCTGTGACTCTGGCCGGCGCCAGGGGCACGCCCGAGGTCGAGATTCCGGGGCCGCCAATGACTCTCGATCTCGCGGGGCATCTCCTTCTTCCGGGGCTGATCAATGCGCACGATCATCTGGAGTTCAATCTCTTTCCCCGGCTGAGTTATCGAACGCATGGCAATGCCGGCGAGTGGGCGCGCGAAATCTATCATCCCGACCAGAGCCCGGTGCGCGAGCACCTGCGTGTGCCGAAGCCCGTACGGCTGTGGTGGGGCGCATTGAAGAACCTGCTGAGCGGCGTGACGACGGTGTGCCACCACAATCCCTATGACCCCGAATTCGACGGCGCGAATTTTCCGGTAAGTGTGGTGAGCCGATTTGCGTGGGCCCACTCCCTGGAATTCGAACCGGATGTGGCATCCCGATTCCGCGAGGCGCCGCCCGACTCTCCGTTTCTGATTCACTGCGGCGAGGGCATCGACGCGAGCGCGCGCCAGGAGATCGATACGCTGGATTCCATTGGGGTCCTGGACAATTGCACGGCGATCATTCACGGCGTCGGGCTCGACCACAGACTCGACCTGATGCGTCGTCGCGGCGCTTCGCTGATCTGGTGCCCCGTCTCCAACCTGTTGATGTTCGGCCGCACGGTGGCTCGTGATATTCTGCGCTCCGAGATCCCGATCGCATTAGCCACGGATTCGGCGATGAGCGCGCCGGGAGACCTGCTGGACGCCTTGGCGGCGGCTCGGCGCTATCTGCCAGTGGAAAACATCTACGATATGATCAGCAGCGGCCCGCGGAAGATTTTGAAGCTGGAACCATCCGCGCTGGCGCAGGATTGGGTGGCGGTTCTTTCGGATGCGCGATCACCCGTGAAGGCGCTCATCGAGGGAAGCATCGCGCTGGTGGTGGTCCGCGGGAAGATTCGGCTGGTGTCGCCGGCGTTGGCAAGAAAGCTTCCGCAGGAGACGGTCCGCGATTTTCAACCTTTGACGCTTGAGGGCAGGCCCGCCGTGTTGGTGGATGTAGACGTGTGCGAACTCCGCAGAGCCGCGATGCGGCATCTCGGACCGGTGCTTCGTCTCTCCGGCAGACGGATCGAGACATGAGCGGACGAATCGAACAGCTTCCGATCCTGGTACTGCAGCCGCACACCCGCTGCAACTGCCGCTGCGTGATGTGCGACATCTGGAAGGTCACGGAATCACGTGAGATCAGCGCGGAGGACCTGGAGCGGCATCTGGAAGACATTCGGCGGCTCAAGGTCCGTTGGGTGGTCTTCACGGGAGGAGAGCCCTTGATGCATTCGGATCTCTTCCGGCTTGCGGCGCTACTTCGGCCCGACGGGATCCGCACCACCATCCTAAGCACGGGGCTGCTGCTGGAGCGGCATGCCGCAGCGATTGTGGAGAGCACAGACGAAGTCATCGTTTCGCTGGATGGCCCCGAAGTGGTGCATGATGCCATCCGGAGGGTGCCCGGCGCGTATCGACGCCTCGCGGAAGGGGTGCGGTCGATTCATCAGCTTGCGCCCGCCTACCCCATCGCGGCGCGATGCACCATACAATCCGGCAACGCCGCGCATCTCCGCGAGACGGTCGCGGCAGCGCGCGAGTTGGGGCTGCGGTCGATTTCGTTTCTGGCTGCCGACCTCACATCCACCGCTTTCAATCGGCCACTGGTGTGGCCTGAGGATCGGCAGTCTTCCGTCGCTCCGCCACTGGCCTTGCTGGAACGCGAGGTCGAAGCCCTGATCCACGCTTACCCGGCGGATGGATTCGTTCTGGAGAGCCCTGCCAAACTGCGCCGCACCGTCTCACACTTTCGCGCACATTATGGCCTGGAATCGCACGTTGCGCCGCGCTGCAACGCGCCGTGGGTCTCGGCCGTGCTGGAGGCGAACGGGGACGTGCGGCCCTGCTTCTTCCATCCGCCGATTGGCAACACGTCGAGCGCGAGCCTGGAAGAAGTGCTCAATGGCAAACTGGCTATGTCGTTTCGCGGAGCATTGAAGGTGGTCGAAAATCCGATCTGTCAGAAGTGCGTCTGTTCGCTCTGGGTTGGTCCAGAGTCATTTGAATAGCTGCGAGGGGCGGTCGACGTACCAGCGGTATCCGGTGCGCCGTTCGTATTCAATCTCGGAGAGCTGATACTTCACCACCGAATCGCGGCCTGAGAAAATGGGGCGGTTGGTGCCGATCTCATAGAATCGCGCCCACAGCGGCGGCGCGTTCGCATCCTGCACCACGACGAAATCGTAGCCCCGCGATGTGCCGGGCGCAGCCTTACGTTCCACGCGAATGCCCGTGAGCTTGACAGCGTCGAACCAGGCAATCGCGGACTGGATGGCGGTCGTGATCTCGGGCGACGGATGCTCGATGCCTTGCAGGAACTGAACAATCCCCACGCTTTCGCTGCCACTCAGCGAAGGGTGCTCGTAGGCGCGCGCCTTGGCCGGCAGGAGCGTCTTCTCGTCGTGCTGCGCGCACCATGCGGTGAGCTTGCCGTCGACTCTCACCTGCGTCTTGAGAATGCACTGGACTCCCTTTTCGATGGCGAGCCTGGCGCGTTCGCGATCGGCATCGCTGACAAACGTATAGTCGGACTCGCGTCGCACGATGGAGCGCAGCGTCTCCATGACGCCGATCATGGCGTCGTCGTTATAGGTGATGTGGCTCCAGTAGCCGTCGCGCAGTGGATAGAACTGGGGCCATCCGCCGTTCGGATACTGCGCCTCCAGGATAAAATTCAGGCCGCTTTGAAATGCGCTGCGGAATCGCTCCTGGCGGGTGGCAGTGTAGACGCGCGCCAGATAACGCATCTGCGTATAGGTGGCATCGTTGTCGATGGTGGTGTGTCCGAGGTTCTCCTTCTTGCGAGCCTGCAGGTCACTGCGCTCTTGGTCGGAGAGCGGCGCCGCCATGTCGATATTCTTCTCCCACCCGCCATTGTCGTGCTGGTACAGCAGGAGTTGGTCGGCAATGCGGACGGCCTCGGCGCTGGAGTAGAAGCTGGGGGCCTGGTGCATGGCGTCTCTCCAGGGGATCGAAGCGAGGAAGAAGGTGGCGATCAGCGCGCGATGCAGCATCGTCACTGCAGATTATATCGGGTCCTGGAAGAGTGCCCGCTAAGTCAGCGGATGTGTGATCAGAAGCGGCGAAGTACTGTCGCGGCGCCGAAGACACGCCCTGCAGACAGAGGACACGCGAATAGTCTCGACAAAAGTGTCGAGACGGCAAACAGAGTGTTTACGCCACGTCAGCCCATGCGGACCGCAACATCGTGGACAGACCCGGGAAGCTGCGGCGGAATCGCGCCCACGATCTCCCGGCCGTCCAGAAGCACACTCTGCACGCCCTTCTCCACACCGTCGGGATTGGTCATGGCGATGCGGAAGGTCGCGCCGCGCCATTGGCGGACCACCTCGAACTCGGTCCAGCCGGAGGGAATGCACGGGTCGATGATCAGACCTTCGAAGGTCAGGCGGATGCCCAGGATCCAACGGGTCGCCGCCGTGTAGTTCCAGCCGCCGCTGCCGGTCAGCCAGGGATGGCGCGCGCGCCCGTAGGCGGTGTGATCGCGGCCCATCACGAACTGGCAGTACGAGTAGGGCTCAGCCTCGCGGGTTTCGATTTGGTCGTTCTGATTGTACGGCAGGAGCGCGTCGTAGAACTTCATGGCGCGATCGCCGCGGCCCAGCTTACACTCCGCGATAATGGCCCAGGGGTTGGGATGGCTGAAGATCGCGGCGTTCTCCTTGATGCCCTTGTATACGCGCGCGACGAAGCCAATATCGTCGTTGGGCTTCGAGAAGGCCGGCCACAGCAGATGAATTCCGTAAGGCGAGTAGAGGTAGCGGTCGACGGCATCCATGCAGGCGCGGGCGCGCTCGGGAGACGCGGCGTCGGAGACCACGGCCCACGTGTTGCTCTCGATGAAGACCTTTCCTTCCTCGCTCTCGCGAGTGCCAATTTTGACGCCCTTGGCGGTGATGCCGCGGAGGTACCATTCGCCGTCCCAGAGCTCGCGTTCGCATGCCGCGCGCACTTTCTCCGCGAGGACACAGTATTGGCGGGCGTCGGCATCGCGTCCCAGGAAGCGCGCCGCTTCGACGAATTCGCGCAAGGCCCAATGGTGCAGGAAGGAAACCATGGCGCTCTCCCCGCCGCCCAGATTCAGGCAGTCGTTCCAGTCGGCGCGCAGTCCTTTGCAGATGCCGCTAGGCCCCACCTGCTCGGCAGAGAAATCGAGTGCCCGCTTGAGGTGCTCGTAGACGGTAGCCTCGCCTTCGTCGGCGAACGGCACGACCTGGTCGAAAAGCGCGGCTTCGCCGGTCTCCTTCACGTACTCACAGACGGAGACCACGAGCCAGAGCGCGTCGTCGGAGCAGACATCCGCAAGTCCGTGGATCAGGCTCTTGCGATCGGGCGTGGGAGTGACGGTGGGCGACTTGAACTTCGGCGCCTTTTGCTTTTCGGGGTCGAACCAATCGGGGTCGAAGAGGTGCAGGCCGTAGCCTCGGCTGACCTGTCCTTGCAGCAATTCAATAATGCGCTGCCGGCATTTCGCCGGATTGGTATGAACCACGCTCATCACGTCCTGGGACGTGTCGCGATAGCCCAGACCGGTGCGCCCGCCGACTTCGATGAACGAAGCGAAGCGCGACCAGACCACGCAGGTCTCGGCCTGGTAGAGCGTCCAGGTGTTGATCATGGTGTCCAGCCCCGCGTGGGGAGTGTGGCACTGTAACACCGCGAGTTTCTGCTGCCAGTAGTGGCGCAATGCGTCGAAAGCGCGGTCCACGTTCGCGACGTCGGAGTAGCGGGCCTTGATTTCGAGTCCCTTGGCACGCGGACCCACGCCGAGCATGAAGACTACGCGCGCTTCTTCGCCCGGCGCCAGTGTCAGGCGCTTGTGGAGCGATCCGCAATGGTTGCCGCCGAGTTCCGAACGATTGCCGCACTCTCCGCGCTCCACCGCGATGGGATTGCTCTCGGTCCGGTAGGGCCCGAGGAAGCTGTCGCGCAGGCTGTCGTAACTGTCGGGCTCGAAGCTGGAGGCGAAGTAGTGAAACGTCCAAGGCTCGTAGAAGAAATCGTACTCGATGACGCCGTCCTGGTAGCTCGATCCGCTGGCGTAGAGGCTCATCTGCAGATTCTGGTTGTCGATTTCGATGTGGTGAAAAGAGAATTCGACGTATGAGAAGAGGCTCAGTTCGCGCGGGACCGCACCGGTGTTGCGGATGCGGACGTCCCAGAGTTCGACATCTTCGTCGGGCGGGATGAAGATGGTCTGCTCGGCGTGCAGGTCCTGATAGTCGCATGAGAAGCGCGAGTAGGAGAGGCCGTGGCGGCACTCGTAGCTTGCACGCGAGAGTTCCTTGCCGACGGGCTGCCAGGAGACGGACCAATACTCGCCGGTCTGGTCGTCACGCAGGTAGCAATAGTGGCCGGGGCGATCGAGCGGCACAGCGTTGGCGCGGAAGCGGGTGACGCGCTGATGCTCCGCGCTGCGGTAGAAGGAGTATCCGCCGGCATTGTGCGAGAGGACGGTGCAAAGATCTTTCACCCCCAGATAGTTGGTCCAGGAGACGGGCACGTCTGGCCTCTCGATAACATACTCGCGAGCTTGGTTGTCGAAATGTCCGTATCGCATATTTTACTTTTCATGTGGAGCAGGTCACCGACCTGCTCTCGCAAGCCTACTTGCGTCAGGCAAAATTGGTGACGCCTGAAAAAGCGTCGAGAGGAGTCTCGACGCGGCAAACAGGGGTGTTTGCGCCACGTCACCCATTGACGAAGCCTCGCAGCCAATCGACGAGGACATGCGCCTTGTCGAGCGAATCTGCTTCTACCGAAAGACGGAGCACGGGCTCCGTGCCGGAGAATCGCAAGAGCGCCCAGTTGTCGTGCTCCAGATAGAGCTTCGTGCCGTCCATGTGCGAGATCCGGACCACGCGATACGGCCCGATGCTTTCCGCCGGTGCCTCACGCAGCCTCCGTGGGACCACGATCTTCATCTCGGGAGTCGCGTGTATGCTCTCCTCCACCGCGTAGAGCCGGCCCGTCAAGCTGTAGACGCGGTCCAGCAATTGCGAGATCTTCTTGCCCGTGCGCGCGAGCATCTCCACCACCAGCGCCGATGCGAAAATTCCGTCCTTGCCCAGAATATGACCGCGAATCGTCAGGCCCCCCGAGGATTCTCCGCCGAGAAGCGCGGAATGTTCCTGCATCGCCGCGACAATGTGTTTGAAGCCGACCGGCACTTCATAACTCTCCTCGTCCATGGCATGCGCCAGGCGATCCAGGAGGTGGCTGGTCGAAAGATTCCGCACCACGCCGCCGCGTTCGCCGCGCACCTCGTGCATATACCAATAGAGCAGCAGCAGGACGTCGTTGATCGAGATATACTCACCGCGCTCATCGACGATCGCGATGCGGTCGGCGTCACCATCCATCGCGAGGCCGAGGTCGTAGCCGTCGTCTCGCATGGACGAAGTGAGCAGGCGCAGCGCTTCGGGATTGGGAGCGGGCGACCGTCCGCCGAACAACGGATTGTGGCGCTCGTGAATGAAGGTCACGCGGCAGCGCGCCTCTGTGAGCACCGTGCCGAGCGTGAGTTGCCCCACTCCGTACATCGGGTCGACAATCACCTTTAGCCCGGCTTCGCGGATGGCCGCGAGGTCGATCAACGCTTCGACAGCGTCCACATACTGGTTGGTGTAATCGCGGCGCTTCACGATCCCGGCTTCGAGCGCGATGTCGAGATCCAGCTTGATCACCTCATGCGGCGTCAGGCGATTGGTTTCGGCCTCGATCTGGCGGGTCTCGTGGTCCAGCAGGAGCGATCCGTCGCAGCGGAACACTTTCAGGCCATTCCATTCGGGCGGATTGTGGCTGGCGGTGAAGGCCAGCCCGTATGCCGATCCCTCCGCGGCAGTAGCATAGGTGATCAGAGGCGTAGGAACGCCCTCGGTCAGCAGGATGGTGGGGATGTTGTTGCCGGCAAAGACTTCCGCCGCCGCCTCGCCCGCCTGCTGGGAGAGAAACCGCCGGTCGTAGCCGACCAGCACACCGCGGTTCTCGTGGCCCTGGCGCGTCATTTCGTTGGCCAGCGCCTGGCAGAGCCGGCGAACGTTGTGCATGGTGAAGCCTTCGCCGATGATGGCCCGCCACCCGCCGGTGCCGAAGGTCACCAGGTTCTGCTCCTCCTGGCGGCGTGGCCGGAGCAGGCGCTTCTGGAGAATGAACTCGGCGTGGGTCAAGTCCTCCGGGCTGTTGATTCCCTGCACTTCGTCCTGATCGTACAGGCGATAGCTTTCCACCTCGAGCCGCGAACGAATGAGCTGATGGACGGCATCCGTGAAGCGGTTGGTGGACGGCAGCGCGATGGCGGGCCCGACGCGCAACACGTACGCGCCGACATTCAACTCCTGGATCTGGCGAACCGAGGCCGAGGCTTCGGTATCTTCGATGATGTCGATGATGCGGCCGGCGTTATCCCGGATGATGCGGCCGTAGGGCAGCGAGCGGTCCACGATGGCCGTGAGCAGCGTGAGGTGCGCCTTTCGCAGGCGGTGGCGGTTCAGCAATCCGCGAATCGAATCGGGCCGGAAGAGGGGCGTGTCGCCGTAGAGAATCAGCAGATTTCCTTGGAATTCCGGCATTGCGGCGAGGGCCTGCCGCACGGCGTGTCCGGTGCCCAACTGCTGCTCCTGGGCGACGTAATGGAAGCGCGGCCCGAGGTGTTCTCTTACTTCCCCCTGGCGATCTCCGGTGACGACGTAGATCTCCTCCGCGGGCGCCACTTCGAGCGCATTCTGAACGACGCAGTCCAGCACGGTCTGCTCTCCGAGCCTCCTCAGCAGGAGATCTCCGTTAGCCGCCGCTAATACTATGACCCGCACAAATGCTCCTGTCTTCCGGTTCTTTCGGCTGTTCCTGGCGCCTGCCCACCGGGATGAATCGCGACAGAATCATCGCCGGTATCGACGAGAGCAGCACCCAGATAAAGAAGCGGCGATACCCCACCGCCATCTGGATCTTACCGCTCACCGTTCCCGGGATCATCAACCCCAGATTCATGAGCGAGTTGGCGAAGGCGTAGTGGGCTGTCTGGTATTTTCCGGGAGCGATCTCCTGCATCATCAGCAGGATCACGCCTACAAATCCGAACCCGTAGCCGAACATCTCCACACTGAGCGCCGACGCGATCCACACCTGGCCTGTAGGAAGCGCCGTACTGAGATAAACGTACGCCAGGTTGGGGAGATTCATGACGCAGATGAGCGGCAGCAGCGCACGCTTCAGTCCCAGCCAGGAAGTGAAATATCCCCCAAGGACGCTGCCGGCGATAAACGCTACCGTCCCGAACGTGCCGTAAATCGTGCCGAACTGGTCGGTGGTGAGCCCCAACCCGCCCGCCGATCGATGGTCGACGAGAAACAGTGGACCGATCCTTACCACCTGCCCCTCGCCGGCGCGGTACAGAAGGATGAAGAGGAGCAACAGGTAGATGTTCGGCTTGCGAAGGAACGTCACGACCACGTCCCAGAAGGTTACATTGGACTGGGCAACCTGCTGACCCGCTCCGCCTCCATCCGGGGGCAGCATGCGCCAATGGTACAGGCTCAGGGACATCAACATTACCCCCATGGTCCCGAAGATGGCCATCCAGGCGTGGGGTACGTCGGTGCGCGTCTCCAGGTATCCGGCCAGGATGATGAGGCCGCCTTGCGAGACGAATCGCGCCACGTTATAGAACCCACCCTGCCAGCCGGTATAGGCGGCTTGTTCTTTGGGGGAGAGGCTGGCAATGTAAAGTCCATCGGCCGCGATGTCATGCGTCGAGGAGCAGAACGCCACCACCACAAACAACGCCAGGGTGTAGCGGAAGTAGCCGGCGAGGGGAAGGCACAGGGCGATCAGGCCGAGGCTGAGGCCGGCCGCCAACTGCAGGTAAACAACAATGAGCCGCCGGCTCCTGACCATCTCGAGCAGCGGGCTCCAGAGCGGCTTGAGCGACCAGGGCAGCAGCAGCCAACTGGTGTAGAGGGCGATCACGTCGTTGGCCATCCCCATGCGCTTATAAAGGATGCCGGCGATGAGGGAAATCGCGAAGAAGGGCACGCCCTCCGCGAAGTAGAGCGTGGGCACCCAACGCGCGGGATGTGGCTTTCCAGTCACGACATCCCGAGCCTACGCCGCACTTGCCGCCGCGTCTAGTTCGGAACGGTTGCCAGGGTTCGCAACCAGCATCGAACATATTGAAACAAGGCACGTTCGATGGGGTTACGAACGTCTCGTAACAATCCCACAACGGTTGTGAACTAGACACCGAAGCGGGGCAGGCACACTATCGTCGGTGAAGTGAAAAATCGATGGTTTGGGCAGGCAGCGCGAGCGCCGCTCGGCTCAAGCAAGGGGTCTAGAGGTGAATATGAAGAGACAGGAATTCCACTTACCGACCCGACTCGGGGTCGCGTTAATTCTGGTAACGGCGCTGCTCGCCGCTATGGCGCAGATCGGTTTTGCCCAGGAGGTGACCGGCGCCATTACAGGCAAGATCACCGATCCTTCCGGCGGCGCCATTCCCGGCGCCGCAGTGAACGCCAAGGACATGGATCATGGTACGGTCTGGAAGGCCGAGACCAATGAGGAAGGTCTTTACAACTTGCCACGTTTGCCGATTGGCCGGTACGAAGTCCGGGTGGAGGCAGGCGGGTTTCAGACCGCTGTCCACACAGCCTTCAATCTGGAACTGAACCAGACTGCCAAGATCGATATCGTCATGACGCTCGGCCAAGTGTCGCAGAGCGTAGAGGTTTCCGGCGCGGCTCCGGTTCTGCAAACGCAGACCACCGAGTTGGGCAACGTCATGGACGCCCACTCCATTGGCAGCCTGCCGCTCGAAACTCGCAATTACAATCAACTGGCGCTCCTCATGCCAGGCGCGGTGGCCACCAGTCCCGGTTCCTTCAACACCGGCCAGAAGACCTTCAACTCCGGCCGCCCGAATATCAACGGCAACCGTGAGCAGGCCAACTACTACGTCCTCGATGGAATGGACAACAACGAGTTCGTCGACAATAACGTCGCCTACTCGCCGAATATCGACGCCATCCAGGAATTCAACGTGATCACCAACAATCCCAGCGCGGAGTTCGGCCATTTTCTGGGCGGTGTGATCAACGTCAGCACGAAGTCCGGGACCAACCAATTTCACGGCAATCTGTTTGAGTACCTGCGCAACGACTTCTTCAATGCCAACGAATGGTCGCGAAATTTCAACGGTCTGCCGACGCAGCGGCAGCGCTGGAACGAATTCGGCGGCACGGTGGGCGGACCCATCAAGAAGGACAAGCTCTTCTTCTTCGCCGACTACCAGGGGTCGCGCTTCGACACTCCCGCCAGCGCGCAAACGATCACGACCTTCACGTCACAGCAGTCCACCGGCAATTTCTCGGACATCCCGGGCCTTCAATTGCACTATCCCGGCACCACAGTCGCGATGCCTGCGGATTTGACCAAGGCCACGATCTGCGGCGCGGGCCAGGTGATGGGCTCGGCTCCCTGCATCAAGGGACTCAGTCCCACAGCGCTGAAAGTTTTGCAGGCTCTTCCCAAGGCGACGCGTCCGGGCCTGATCAACAACGCCGACAACACGCAGCAGACCTACACCCACGGGAACCAGGGCGACATCAAGGCCGATTGGACCCCTACCGACAAGGACCACATCTTTGCGCGGTATACCCAGCAGCACATCGAACAGCCCACCATCAACAGCCAGCCCCTGCTGTACAGCGGCAGTGGCAACAACCTCTTCCCGCTGCAGAGCGCGGTGCTCGATCACACCCGGACCATCAGCTCGCACCTGCTGAACGATTTCCGTGTGGGCTTCAACTACTATCCGGCCGAGGCCAACACCCAAGCGGCATCGTCCAGCGCTGGGGCAGGCCTGATTCCCGGGCAGCCGACCGCGTTTCTGCCCGGCATGTATTTTGCGGGGTCTCCCGTGGGCGGCGGCCAGAACGGCCCGTTCCCGTTTGGCACCACCGATTCGCCGGAGGTCTTTCACCAGACCGCCATCCAGGTATCCGATACCGCGATCTTCAGCCGTGGCCTCCACACCTTCAAGTTCGGGTTCCAGTTGCAGCGCTATCGCAATAACTACATCCCGGCCACCAGCAACGACGGCGCGGCCGGCCAGATCGGCTTCAGCGGCCAGTACACCGGCAATGCGGAAACGGACTTCCTGCTGGGCCTGCCTTCGTACATGGCCTACGGTCAGGGATTCGCGGGAACCGTCGGACAGCGCAACGACGCAATCGGCGCGTTCTTCCAGGACGACTGGCGGGTGACTCCGCGTTTGACCGTCAATCTGGGCCTGCGATGGCAGGTGTTCACTCCGATTTACGAAGTGCACGACCGTATGACGAATTTCGGCGAGTACACCGGGCAGATCGAACTCGCGGGACAGAACGGCAACAGTCGCGCGCTGTACAACCAATACAACGGCATCGCCAACTTCCTGCCGCGTCTGGGAATCGCCTGGACTCCGTGGGGCGACAAGACCGTCATTCGCGCAGCGTTCAGCCGGTCGAGCTTCTGGGAGGGCACCGGCGAGTACAACCGGCTCGCGACCAACGCTCCGTGGAATGTCGACCTGGTTGGCACGTTCGGCTCGGGTACGAATGGATCGATTCCCGCCAACCAGGTGACCCTCGATCAGGGATTCGGCGGGCTCGGCGCAGCTTCGGGCGGCGTGCCGTGCAACGTCACCACCGTGACTTCCGTTCCGGCCTCCTGCTTCGCGGGCGTAAGAATCCACGCCACCGATCCGAATTACCGGCCGGCGGTCTCCAATCAGTGGAACCTCACGTTGCAACGGCAGGTGACTAACTCGCTGACACTGCAGGCGGCATACGTCGGACAGCATACCGACCACATGGCGGCCATCTACAACATGGGACAGAACGTCTTGTTCCCCGACGGCACCAGCATTCCAGGACCGTACCTTTCAGGCAATTCCGCCTTGAAGAACATCGGGACCGGACAGCAGAGACTGAATACCTCGACGGGAATTCAGAACTACGATGCGCTCCAGTTGACCGCGCAACAGCGGCTGAGCCGGGGCCTCTCTTTCCAGTTCAACTACACCTGGCAGAAGTGCCTGACCAACAACCAGGGCTACTACGGACGATACGGCGACGCGCAGGCGAGCCAGGCCAGCGCCGACGTCTCGTTCCAGGAGTATGTCTACAACACGCGCCTGGATTATGGACTCTGCGATCGCGACGTGACCAGCGTCTTCACCGGGTACCTGAACTACGATCTGCCATTCGGCCACGACCGCACGTTCGGCAAGAGTGCCAGCAAGGCGGTCAACGCGATTGCAGGCGATTGGCAGGTGAGCTCGATCCTGACCTTCCATGGCGGCTTCCCGATCTCCATGCTCGACTATTCGGCTGACCCGACCGGCGCGTATTTCCAGCCGCGTCCGGACTGCTTGTCTTCGGCAGCGGCCACGCCTTTTAAGAATTATGAAGGCGGCGGCTACATCTGGTTCGATCCGACCACCATGCGCGATCCGGCGCCGGGCAAGCTCGGCAATTGCCCGATTTCGTCGGAGCGCGGACCGGGATTGCGCCAGGTCGATTTGAGTCTCTCGAAGAAGTTCCGCATCACGGAGCGGCAGAGTGTCGAGTTCCGATTCGATGCGATCAATGCCTTCAACTCGCCAATCTTCACGGTACAGGGCTACCAGATCGACATCTTCTCGAACGCATACTCGCTGATGACGCCGAGCGGCGGCGCATGCACGTCGAGCAGCGCCAATTGCGTGCGCAATCCGAGCGCGCTGACAGGGGTGGTGAACTCTTCGTTAGGCGCTCGCAACTTGCAATTTGCGCTGAAGTACACGTTCTAGAAGTTGAGGTGTGGTGCGGTGGAGGGCCCCGGATTCATTACGAATTCCGGGGCTCTTCCTGTTTTGTGGGGCGGGTGAAGACCCTTTCGGGCCCAAAACGGCTAGTGCGTAATGAGGCCGGTCAGTCGCACGTATGAGCGTTCGTCATTTCTGTTGAGACAGAAAGGCAATGAGTCGGTCGATTAGAGCTTTTAGTGCGGGGTCGCTGATCGGTTTCTTCTCCATTTCGATCGACACTTTGCCGTGATCCAGCTTGAACCTGATGTGAGTTTGCAGTGCCAGGATGGCGGCGGTGGCTACCGAAATGGTGGTCGTTGGATCCTGAAACTTCTGGGGTGCTGACTGGGCGTTCAGGACGTTGATCAGTTCGGCGTAGGTTGGGTCTTGGCCGAGGAGATCGAGAGCGGATCGTGCGAGATCGCCTTCAGTGGCTGGGGAGGTTGCCTCTCCGAATTCCCGTGTCAGCGCGCCTAGAAGGGCGGACTCAGGCGGGAGCTCGTCGGACTTAGGGCGGAGGCGCGCTTGCGCAATGGTCCGGAGGATGTAGATGGATGTTTCGTCGGTCATGATGGCTGGAAAGGGTCCGAGATTGGCTTCCTGCCAGATTCGTGTGAGGAGTTGCTGCTCTTGGGGAGAGGCTCGCTGGTGGGTTGTCAGAAAGTTTCTGGCTGTCGTGCGTGCGCTATGGTTATCGCGCACTTGCAGGAAGATTCTCGCGGCGTTGACAAGCCATCTGCCACTCTCCCCAAAACGGCCTCCGGTACCAGCGAGGATCGCGAGTTGATTATAGGAGGACGCAATGCCCCGCAAGTCCCCCAACTTCTCTCTGATCTTTACCGATTCCATAGAAAACTGCTGAGCATTTTGGAAATCCCCCTCCTGCACTTCGATCATTGCTAACTGATGATACGTACCGGCAACGGCTTGCAAGTCCTCCAGTTTGTTGAAGATGACTAGCGCCTCCTGGTACCAATCCCGTGCCTTCCCGAAATCCCGCTCCCTCAGGGCGATCATACCCAATTGGTGATACGCACCTGCAACGCGCTGAAGATCGTTCAGCCTCTCCGAAATGGTAAGCGATTTTAGAGTCCACTCTCGAGCCTTCCCGAAATCCCCCTCACCCGCAGCGATCATTCCCAACTGGTGATAGGTACCAGCAAGGCCCGGCAGATCCCCCAGTTCCTCTTGGATGGGTAGCGATTTCAGATGCCACTCACGAGCCTTCTCGAACTCCTGCTCCTGCTCCGCGATTACGCCCAACTGGTGATAGGTACGGGCGGCTCTGTACAAGTTCCCGAGCTTCTCCGAAATGGCCGCCGATTTGAGATACCGCTTTCGGGCCTTCTTGAACTCCCGCTCCTCCTGGGCGATCATCCCCAACTGGTGATACGCCGATGCTTCGAGTTCGGCAATATCCCTGGCGACCGCGTGCTCAACCAGTTGCTCGAACAAACGTGTGGCCTCGACAAAATTACGTGAGTTCTGCGCCCACACGGCAAGCGACTGCGTCAGAGCCACGAAGGCATGATCCATCTTAAGATGCCGGGAACGTACCTGAGCGAAATGAATGCTGGGTCCGTGCCGAAGAAACGGCACGCGTTGCTCATGCCGCGGCTTATCTGCCGCAGAATTGGCAAGGTTCCCCATGACTTCCACGAATGCCCGCTGGCACGGCTCCGGCGCTTCACCACGCGACCGCAGGTAACTGGTGAGCAGCGGGTGCATCTCATAGACGCTTTTTCCTGCCTCGCGCATCAGCCCCGCAGCTTGAAGCGCCTCCATCAGACGGTCAATCCGCTGACGGCTCCACGCGGTGTCTACCTGCTTCGCCATATCCTCTAACATGCGAGCATGCAGGTACGCCTCGTGCAGTCCGACCAGACTCATAATCGGGCGCAGTTCCTCGTCCAATCCCTGTTCGACGAAGCGGAGTGTCCCGAATAATCGCTCCTGCTCGCCCTGCTCGGTCAGGCCGAGTTCCACAATGTTGTTCCGCAGGGCCTCCGTAATCTTCCTCGCCCCAGTCCTCTCCAGCTTCGGCAGCACCACCCGCATTGCCAGCGGATGTCCCGCCAACTGGGCCATCAGCTCGCTGAGTCCCGGATCGTCCCGGTTGACTTTCAACCCGAGATTCTCCAGGATCGTCTCGCAGTATTCCCAGCGCTCCTCCCGCTCCAGCCCTCGCAGTTCCACTTCGATGCGACGCGATGGGCCTAGCCACTGTTCGGGCGAGCGGCTGGTGACGATCACCTTACTCCGCAGTCCGCGGATACGATCCAGAAACCGGCCCAGTTCACCGCGGTCTTCGGCCTTCAGGTTTTGCACGGCCGATTCGAAGTTGTCCCACACCATCATCACGCGGAGTTGGCCAAGCGCCTCCCCTAGCACTTCGAGTTTGTTCTTCTCAAGCCGAAACGTCTCTCCGTAGAAGATCTCGCCGGTGCGGTTGATCACGTACTCCGCCGAGTGGATTCCCCGAAAGTCGAACCACAAGGCCGCGTCCAGGCCGCCGGTCTGATCCAGCCAGCGCAGAAACCCGCGAGCCAGCGTAGTTTTGCCGACGCCTGCCAGCCCCTGGACCAGAATGCAGGGCGCTTCACGACGTAGTGCCCGCTCCATCCGCAATATCGCGCCATCGCGCCCAACAAAGTCGTACTCTTCGTGATGCTCGATGAGCTCTTGCGGCAGGCGCGACTGCCGCTTCTCCACCTTGGCTTGCCGCACGAAGCTGAAATCGCGCCAGTCCTGCTGGTAGACCACCGGCAGCAGCCAGTCCTCCAGTGGAAACAGCCCTCGCGCCGACATCCGCTTCGGATTGGCCAGCATTTGCTGCCGACCGGCGCGTCCGGCCTCCACCATGCTCCCCGTTTCGAAGAGGCGGCGGTAGAACGCCGGTAAGAAAACTCGCGCTGCACTCACGTAGAGCGAGTAAGCCATGGCCACCACGCTGCGTGTTCCGCTTTGCAGCAGCGCCGTTGCCACCGAGGCGAACGCGTCCACCGCTTCGGCATCCATCGCGGCACCTTGGCAGGCATTCAGCACGGCCGCCGGAACGGCATACTCGCGCAGCAAGGCGCTGAGCTCGCGCGCCGCTTTCGGGTCCGGCTCGCCGTTAGCCGTTTCGAATACCAGATGCCCCTGCCGTCCCTGAAGCTGCGAGTGCGACCCATTGCCCTCGCCGTAGCTGCCGTGACCATCGAAGTGGAGCACGTGATAAACGCCGGGATGGGTGTGCAGGTGCTCGCGCAGTTGGTCGAAGGTGGGTGGGCGGAGCACGTCGACGTGGGCCGGCAGGTTGCGCGACTGGATCAGTTCGATGAGCGGGCGTGCGATGGAGCGGTAGCTGACGTCGTCGTTATAGGGTCGGGCGACTACTAGTAGGATGTTCACCCGTCCGCTAGGCAGAGTAGTAGGCTCGGGTGGATCGAGCAATTGATTCAGATGGCGCTCCACACGTCGTTGGAGTGAGACATAAGCGCCAGCCAGCGGGTCGAAGAGGGCTTCCCAAGGCCACGACAAAATCCGCGGATCGTCGCAGCGGATTTGCAGGACGTCCGCGGTGCCCAGCCAGCCTCCTGCTTCTCGATCGTTGAAGAGGCGCTGGAAGCATTGCGATCCCCATGATTTGAGCGCGTCCAGCACGTGGGCAGCGCGTATGGTAAACGGGTCGAAGGGATAGTTGAGGAACTCCTCCAGGTACCAGCGCAGTTCGGCCATCAGGTGGTCGGTTGTGCCCTGCACCGGGAAGTCATAGGGCGACGGTATAGTGACCGGCTTGGTGGATTTTCCGTCTGGCAGCCGAGTCAGTCGAAAGGAGGGCGGCGCCGAGTCTTCTACATGATGGATTGCAAGGGTGACTTGTGCCACAAGCTGCATTTTAATCCAAACTGATGCGGCAACCCGTGGTGCGACTGCGGCGACGAGTCACATGGTCATGCCAACAGTGCTTCACCCGATTGCCGCTTCTTCGCCACGATCAACTGCTGAGTCAATACCAGAGGCCAGAGAGTCTGCTGATACATCACATCGCCCGATTCCCGAACTGCGGCAATGACTTCTTCAGGCTCCAGCGGCCGCTCATCGAAAAACTTCCACATCCCCACCAGTTCGATCAGATGCCGCGCAATGCGATAGAGGAATGTAGGCCTGGGAAAGGTGATGATCGCAATGCCGCCGGGGCGCAGTGCGTTGAAATGCGCCAGGACTGCCTCACGCGTCCGCCGCGGATCGAAATGCTCCACCAGTCCGACGCTAAACACCAGATCGGCACTCTGGTCGAGCGATAGCGCCAGCACACTCTGTTGGTGCAGCCGCACGACGTCGCTGAGACCGGCTCGTTTCGCCAGCAACGAGAGGCCGTATTCGTTCGTGTCCACTACATCGTACGAGCCGCACGGAACTTCCTCCAGAATACGATCCACAAAACAACTGTTGGCCCCGCCGATTTCGACGATGGAGATCCGTCCGCCCGGCGCGCCGGGAGTCACATAGCGGCGGATCATGTCCAACAGTCGAGCCGTCGTGTAGCGGCGAGTCAGCTTGGCCGTGGCGGGGACGCTGGTGTAGTAACTGTCCCAATTCGTCGCGGTGGGATTGGACTCGCGCCGCGTAAAGACGAAATCGCGCTGGATCGCGAAGTTGGCGATGAACAGAAGGCCTTCCGCGAGCAGTTTGGCCGCGATGGTGCGGACCCCGACCACGTCGTGGAGCAGCCGGATCAGCGCATACGAGAGGAATCCGTTACAGACCACCAGCAGTACATATTTGGGGATCACGATGGTCTGGCGCTGTCGCGAATGAAACACCACGCGACGCGCTCCCGCGTAATTGAAGATCATCGCCACCAGCCGCGCCAGTGCCTGCGATTGCGCAATGCTCCCGGTCGCGCCCAAGGTCAGGGCAAACGTCACATTGTCGATCACCGCCGTGAGCAGAGAGAGGATACTGAAGCGGAGCAGTAGAACGTAGATGCGCATGGAGTCGAGAATCGGGTGAAAGTGCGAATGGCGGTTGCCTTCCAGGTAGATGGTGCGGATGGGCTCCTGCCAGATGGCGTAGCCCTGGTGCTTGCACGCCATCAACATGTCGAGTTCGAACTCGTAGCCGGTGGAGGGCACACGCAGCAGGTGGGGAATCAGCGCTGCCGGGATTCCACGCAAGCCGGTCTGGGTATCTGAGAGATTCTGCCCCACCATGAGGCGCATGAGCAGGTTGGTCGCGCGGTTGCCGACCAGGCTTTTCCACGGCACATCGCTGCTGAAGCTGCGCGAGCCCATGATCAGCGACGCGGGGTTCTCCTGGAGCCGCTGCGCCACGCGCACCACATCCTCGGGATGATGTTGCCCGTCGGCATCGGCGGTGACCACTCCCGGGCAGCCGGGAAATCGAACCAGCGCGAAGTTCATGCCGGTCTTCAGCGCGGCGCCTTTGCCCAAATTAACGGCGTGATGCAGAACGTGGACCCGATCCGATTGCGCCACCTGTTCCAGGTAGCGCTGGAAGTCGGGTCCGCTGCCATCGTTAATCACGATGATGGTCTGCACTCCCAGGGCAAGGAGGGCATCCACCAAGGCGGGCAATGCCTCGCCCGGTTGGTAGGCCGGAATCAGAATGGGTACTTCGGAAGCTGGAGCGGCGGTCATTGCTGAATATGGTGCTGGGTCCTTGCTCCAGTTTCGCATCTTGGCGAGGAGATTGGAGATGCGGGTGCACACGTCAAGACATTGGTGCTTAATAGTTCGGCCAGGGCAGGCTCATCCAGCGGCATATCGGACGGGTGCTGCCAAGCAGACGATTTCGTACTCCATGGTCTCCCCCCGCCGAGTGGAAGCCAATCAGGGCAATCGGGCGCCGGACATGGGTTCGCGGCCGGCCTGATACAGAATCAGGCTCGTGACTCGGCCCTCGGAGCCAGTCTCAAAGACGATCTGTTTGTCAGTCACCCTGGCGAAGAAGTCCTTCTCCCCTTCGGCAAATAGTTCGAATTTAGGCGCGGCGAGCGGATCGCCAGACCGATTGTGAGGAAGCTGCACGAAGGCCTGTGCGAAGAGGCGCCCGCCGTCGCGGGTGATTTCGAAAATGAGGTCCGGCGTCACCTGATAGCGCCCCGTGTAGCGATCGAGCAGATCAGGATCGATATTGATCTCGGTGCGCTGCTTTGGAGGTTCGGGATTGCCGAGCGGCACCTTTGGGTTCCAGATGTGACTACCGATGTCATCGACGCCGGAGGTCGTAGAAGCATTGGACAGTACAACGACCCCGGTACGCGCTTTCGGATCGCATCCGGCGAATGAGCGGAACCCCCCCGTGCCGCCTGAGTGCCAGGCGCTCTCTCCGAGAATATGCCACGCCAAACCGATCTCGGCCCTTGTCTTGCCGACCGGACGGCGAACCTTGAGCATCGCTTTCATAGCGCGTGCGAGAGGCGATTCCTTGTAGCCGAGGAACGCTTCGACGAACGTCAGCATGTCATGGACGGAGGAGCGCAGGGCGCCTGCACCCGCAAGCGTTGGAAGGTCCCAGTTGGCGACAGGCGCGAGCATCGCGGAGTGACCAGTCGCCATGCGCTGCTTCATGGAGCACGAAAGCGTAATCCCGGTATCCGGCATGCTGAGCAGTCGAGTGATGCGGGTTCCGATCAAAGTCTCATAATCGGTTCCGGCGCGATACGCGAGGAGGTGGCCGAGGAGTCCCGCGCCCAAGTTTGAATATTCGAATTCGGAACCGGGGTCGCGCGGCAGTTCATAGCCGGAAAGGAACTGATACAAATCGTCCACGCTGTAGTCGGCGTACGGATTGCGCAGGTCCTTCGGCCTAAAGTTGCTGGGAAGGGACGGAAGCCCGGAGGTGTGAGTGGAAAGATCGAGCAGCGTGATGGATTTGCCGCTTCGCTTCGGCATCTGGACATGGCCGGGGAGATATTTTTCCGCTGGATCGTCGAGGGTGACCTCTTCGCGGTTCACCATGTCCGCCAATAGCAGCGACGTGAAGACCTTGGAGACGGATCCAATTTCGAAGATCGTATCCCCATCGAGCGTGCGTGGGTCGCCTTTGGCGAGGTTGCCAGCGGCGACAACGCGGCGGCCATTCGGGTCGATGACACCCGCGACAATGCCGACCGCTTGCTTCTGTTGATCTACGCGTTTTACCAGGATTTCGCGGATTTCATCGGTGCTGAGAACTGGAAGTGGTTGGAAGGTATTCGGATTCATAAATTTGTAAATGGACTCCACGCTGTGCCCTAATGAAGACCCAAAGGTCACTTAAAGAGACACACTTCGGCTGTGGTGCCGAACATTGTTGAGAGCGTTGGCCTAGCGAGGACGGGCGGAAAGCAGGCAATCCCGATGCGCGCCGATCATCGCAGTTTTGAGCGGATTGAATTCGTATCGCATAACGGAGGTACCTCCTTTCCTCAGTTGAGGGCTCTTGAGAATATCATTAGTGCGCGGAACGCTGCAAGAGGTAAAACCGAGGAGCCAAGCTCGTACAGTCTCCGTCCCAGACCGGGGTACGCACCAGTCCGGCAGGGCGAAGCCCCCGCCTGGGAGCCCCTGGTATAAAATAAAGCAGCACTCATGAATCGACGTCGATTCCTCGCCGCCGCAGCTCTGTCCGCCGCGGTACCAGCCCGCGCCGACGATCCCAAGACCAAATTACTGCTGCCGAGCGACGAGCCTGACGAGTTTCATTTTCGACTGATGTGGTACAACCCGGTGGCGCCCCTCGACCCCGCTACCTTCAAGCTGCAGATCTCGGGCTTGGTCGAAAAACCGCAGTCGCTCGCACTCGCCGACTTGCGGCGCCTTCCACAAGAGTCGCAGAACACGCGCATGAAGTGCGTGCAGTGCTGGTCGTCGCGGACTACCTGGGGCGGATTCCGCTTCGGAAACCTGTTGGAAGTCGCCAAGCCGCTCAAGACCGCCAAAGCCGTCCGCTTCAACTGCGCAGACAAGTGGTACGAATACTTCTCGCTCGAAGATCTGACGAAACCTCGCGTTCTGCTGGCGCTCGACATGGCGGGCAAGCCACTCACCGACCGCCACGGCGCCCCGCTTCGCCTCATCGATCCCGGTCGTTACGGCTACAAGTCGGCCAAGCTGATCACATCCATCGAGTTTGTTCCCGAGGGCAAAGGCAGCATGGCTTGCGACATCGGCCCGTACTACTCGCCCACAGGTGAGATCAAATCGGGCTATGATCACCCTCTGGACATCGGCGCCGACGTCCGCCGCAAGATCTCAGGTGGAGAGATTACGGAGTACTGAGCGATGGTGAGGCTTTCCAAACGGCGCTTCGTGCAACTCGCCGGGCTGTCCATCGCCAACCGCATTGTGCCGCGCTGGCTCAGAGCCCAGGAGCCACGGGTGCAGGAACCATCGGCACGATCGGGTAATAAGGTGATCGTGGTGACCTTTGGCGGCGGAGTGCGTTACTCCGAGACCTTCGCACCCGAGGGGCTTCGCAACATTCCTCGATTGGTGCAATTGCGCCCCGAAGGCTACTTCTTTAAGACCTGTACAAACTCCGGCGTGCTCTCTCACTTCAACTCCACGGCGAGTATCGTCACGGGCAACTGGCAACGCGTCGACGATTTCGGATTCCAGCCGCCCGCCGGTCCGACGCTCTTCGAGTATTACCGTAAGCAGTCGGGGGCCGGTCCGATGGACGCGTGGGCCATTGCCACTAACAAGAGCTTCGCTTCGATGGGATCAAGTTCCGATCGGGCTTTTGGCCTGCCGTTCGGCGCTAATGTGGTGCTTCCCAAGCAACTGCTGCTGGAGGCCGTGCAGGATGTCGTGAAGAAGGGCACGGCCGGTGGAGTGGCGAACCGCGAGGACGTTTTAGCGCGGCTGGAAGGTGTGCTGAGCGAGGGATACGAAGGTGTCGGCTGGACGATTTTCAAGGCTGGCCGCAAGCTCGATCAGCAAGTGCGCGACACACTCGTTCGCGGCCTGGTGGAATATATCAATGGGCCTGAGGCTCCGACCTCAGGAGACGAACTCACCTTCTTCATCACCCGCGAGATCATGCGCGAGTTTGCTCCGCGCCTCATGCTGGTGAATTTCTGGGACATGGATGTGGCGCACTGGGGCTCGTACTCGCTCTACTTGAACGCCATCACCAAGACGGACCGGCTGGTGGGCATGTTGTGGGACGAGATTCAGGCCAATTCTGCCTACCACGGCAAGACCACCATGTTGGTGCTGCCGGAACTCGGCCGCGACGGCGACCAGAACACCGCCAACGGCTTTCTGAACCACCGCAGCGGCGATCCTTCGTGCCGCAACACCTGGCTGCTGGCGATGGGCGCTGGCGTCCCGAAAGGAGAGACCGACCGGCCCGTCTTTCACGTCGATGTGGCGGCCACCGCGGCCGGCCTGCTGGGAGTCAAGCCTGGCGGAATGACCGGCGTGCCGATGCGAGAGCTGTTGCTCTGATGCCTGCCAATTCCATCGACAAGCGCCTGCTCGAACGCCTCCCCGTCTCCTTCGCTTCGTACTGCCTCGATCAGATGAAGGACTGGGATCTGCTCTTTCCCGCGGAACAGGCCTATTTCGATCGCCTCTTTGCCCTACTTGATCGTTCCGGTCCCGAAGCCGTCGACCGCCTCTTCGGACCGCTGCGCGAGATCGAGCGCCAGATGGGTGTCAGCGATAAGAATTTTCCCAAGGGCCAGTTCAGTCTGGAGCAGGTAGACTTCCTCAATCGCAATCCACACTACACCGAGTGGCGCGGAGCCATCGCCAAAGTCTTCGCGCAACTCGATCCGCTGCTCGATGCCGAAGTGGCCCGCCGCAGTCATGCGCGCCTGGTGATTGCGCTCGCGCCGTCGCAGCTTCCCGCCGATCCCGGCCGCATGTGGACGCGATTTCAGGACCGCGGCAAGCGAATCGCGATCGACACACCGGATCGCGCCGATGCTTTCCTGCCTCTACTGCTCACCGGGCAGGAGCGCGGCGCGCCGACTATTGCGGAGTTGTTCGCAGCGGGCAAGAAGGGCGGCCCGTACACCTCCTGGATCGTCGAGGCCGGCTCCGATCTCTCGCGCATCGGCAGCGGCACGGCGCCGGTAGTGAAGTACAGCTACCAGGCGCTGGAGCCGTACCGGCAGCGTCTGATGAAAGAAGTGCAGGGCGTGGTGGACACGCAGGAAGTCCCGGGACCGCGGCAACTCAGCGCGCGCCTGAAGCAGATGAAGATTCTGGCGTCGGAGGGCGGTTTCGCGGCCGACCCGATCCTCGCGGAATTCGCGCGCGCCATCCTGCTCAGTGGAAACGGCACGCTGCTGATCAACAACACCTTCGTGGAATGGGCCACGGTGCAGGCGGTCCGCCGCGCCCGTCCCTCCGTATCCGTCGTCGGCTTCGGCATTCGCAACAAGATCAAGCCCTTCAGCAGTCTGTTGATCTTTGCCGATCAGAATGCTTCGAACCCGATTCCGTCGCAGATGGATACGCTGGGGTCGTACGTGGATCTGGAAGTTTTCTGGCAGTATATCTGGCAGGAATACGAGAAGTATGCCGAGTTTCGGAATAATACGGCATACCTGTTCGCGGGCGATGGCATGGAGGAGATGCTGGTGATCGCCCCGCAAGACTTTCCGCTGCTCAGCGCGCAGGGCTCCGTGAAGCTGCCCGCAGTATTCGCGGCGACCAAGGAGTGGCTGAATCTGTGATGTGGCGCAAATACTCCTGTTTGCGGCGTCGAGACTCCTCTCGACGCTTCTCGGAGGTCCACCACTCCTGGCGCCCCGAAATGGTCATGGCACCTGCACGAAGGGAATCGAAGTCAGTCTCGATGCAACAGACTTGGTGCGTTCCCGCAAAGCGTCGAGAGAAGTCTCGACGTGGCAAACAGGGTGATTGCGCCACAAGGCCAGCACAAAATCATGACGCGGCGTGAACTCCTAGCCACCCTCACCGCCGCGGCGTGCTGGCACCCGCGTCGCGCGCTCGCCGCGCCGTTTCCAGTCCATTTCCGCAAACCGAGCCCGCATGAATTGCTGGCCCCCTACATCCAGCCCGGTGCCGACGCCTTCCCCGGCGAAAAGGTCGCCATGGAGATCGCCGCCGAACTCCGCCGACTCGCCGCAAGCGGCGCGCTCCCGCTTCCGACCCGCCATCGGCCTGTCTCGCCCGACGTCTTCGAAGCGGACGTGTCCACCGCCAGTCCGCAGCCAGTCCAATCCATCCGTTTCTACGTGCTGCCCCTCGACACCATCCGCTATGAAATCCAGAACACCCAGCCCACCGGGGTCGAGTACCGTGTCGGCCACCTGCATTACCAATGGAAGGACGGGAAGTTCGCCGAGTTGCGCCCTGTGCGTGAAACGATGGCGCGCGTCCCTCACCCGCTCTTCCGCGACGTGACCGCCGAGCTCTTCGGCGCCAGCGACACCTTCCGCGAGCAACTCCTGCGAGGCATCCCCTACTGGCGGGCGCGCCTCGACTCGGCGTCGGGGATCGACATCTACGGCAACCAGGGCATCGCGGTCGGCGACTTCGATGACGACGGTCAGGACGAAGTCTACGTCTGCCAACCAGGCGGTCTGCCGAATCGCCTGTACCGTATGCGCGACGGCCACATGCAGGACATCACGGACCACGCCGGCGTCGGCCTGCTGGACGACACTTCGAGCGCGCTCTTTCTCGATCTGCGCAACATCGGCCGTCAGGACCTGGTCGTCCTGCGTGCCTCCGGTCCGGTCCTTTTCCTCAATCAGGGAGACGGCACCTTCGCCCTGCGGCGCGACGCCTTCCAATTCCGCGCGCCCATCCAGGGCAGCTTCACCGGGATGTCCGCCGCCGATTACGACCGCGATGGACGCGTCGATCTTTACCTCTGCACCTACACCTATTTTCAGAGCGAAGATCAGTATCGCTATCCAGTTCCATACCACGATGCGCAGAACGGTCCGCCCAACTATCTGTTCCGCAATCAGCTCAAGGCGGACGGATCCGGCGTGTTCGAGGATGTCACGGCATCCACGGGCCTCGATCAGAACAACAACCGCTTCAGCTTCGCCCCGGCATGGTGCGACTTCGACGGAGATGGCTGGCCCGACCTCTACGTCGCCAACGACTTTGGCCAGCACAATCTCTACAAAAACACGCAGGGTCGCTTTCATGACATCGCGGCCGAGGCTTACGTCGAGGACATGGGCCCCGGCATGAGCGCCTCCTGGTTCGACTTCGACGACGACGGTCGCCCCGATCTCTACGTCTCGAACATGTGGAGCGAGGCCGGCCAGCGCGTAGTGCGCGAAGCGGCGTTTCGCCCAGTGAGCGAAGGTGGTTTGCGCGAGCCTTACCGCCGCCACACCAAGGGCAACTCGCTGTACCAGAATCGCGGCGACGGCACCTTCGCCGATGCCAGCGAAGGACAAGGTGTGGAGATGGGACGCTGGGCGTGGAGCTCCGGCGGATTCGATTTCGATAACGACCGCTCGCCCGAGATCTTCGTCACCTGCGGCATGTTGACCGGCCCGAACGAGACGGACCTTATGAGCTTCTTCTGGCGCCAGGTGGTTGCCAAATCGCCCATCTCGGCGGGCGAGCGCTCAGAGGCGTACGAGAACGGTTGGAATGCCATCAATCAACTAATTCGCGAAGACTACAGTTGGAATGGGCGCGAGCCGAACGTCTTTTACGCCCGCCGTAACGGCGCTTACCACGACCTGTCCGGCGTGAGTGGACTTGATTGCGCGCTCGACAGCCGCGCCTTCGCGGTCACCGATTTGGATGGCGACGGCAATCTCGACATCCTGCTGAAGAGCCGCCTGGGACCGCAGGTGAAGGCCTTTCAAAACGATTGCGCGGGCGGGAGAAAAGCGATCGGCATACGTCTGGTGGGAACGCGCTCGAATCGCGATGCCATTGGCGCGCGCGTGGAGGTGGACGGACGCATGCAGTTCGTCCAAGCCGGCTCGGGTTACGTCTCTCAGCACACCAAGGTGCTCTATTTCGGCCTGGGCGGCTCCGACCTGGCGAACCTGGTGCGCGTGCAATGGCCTACAGGCGCTCACCAGGAGTTCCGGGCGTTGACAGCGGGCTACCTCTACGAGATCACCGAAGGCTCCGTGGGATTGCGCCGCCAGGCCTTTCGCGGAGCCGCACACAAGCAGACGATACCTCCTCCGCAGGGCGACAATCAGACTCGCTCTCACGATACGTGGCTGCTGGAGGCGGTCCCGCTTCCGGACAAACGGAAAGGGCCCGGCCTGCTCTACATTGGCGAAGGCGAATCGCCGAACGTGCCGGCGGAGGTGGTGAATCTGCGCAAAGAATCGCCGGACGTGGCCGCGGGATACGCGCTCTTTCGGCGTTACCTGCTCGATTGGCGGACCGCCTTGGTGCTGCCGCTCGTGTTGCTGATCGACGAGCAGAGCCGCGTCCACAAGCTCTATGCCAATGTGCCCGATGCCGCGACGCTCGGCGCCGATTTGAAGCTCATGCGCGACGGCAATCGCCGCGACCTGGCACTGCCGTTTCATGGCGACTACCTCAATCTGGCGCGCCGCAACTACTTCAAACTCGGCGCCGCCTTTTACTGGGCGGGATATCCGGACCTGGCGCTCCCTTACCTGGAGGAGACGGTCCGCCAGTCGCCCGAAAACGACAAGGCACTGAACGCGATCGGGCAGATTCACCTGGATGCCGGCCGCTTCGAGGCGGCGCGTCCGTATCTGCAAAAGGCAGTCGCCGTGAATCCGCGTCTCGGCGAAGCATGGAACAATTTGGGTGGCGTGGACTCGGGCTCGGGCAAGCTTCCTGCCGCGCTGGCAAACTATCAGCGCGCCATCGACCTGTTGCCGAAGGCGGCATATCCGCTGGTCAATGCCGGAGAGGTGCAGGCGGAGTTGGGCGACACCGCGGCGGCGACCAAGCTCTTCCAGCGCGCCATGGAGGTGGACCCGTCCGATGCTGAAGCGCCCAACCAACTCGGCATGATGGCGGCACGCGCCAATCGCAATGCCGAAGCCAAGGACTGGTTCCAGAAGGCCATCGCTCTCAAACGCGACCACGCTGGCGCCATCAACAATCTCGGCGTACTATATCTGCAGATGGGTCAGACCAACGATGCCGTCGCGGCCTTCGAATACGGCATCAAGATGGTGCCCAAAGATGAGCTGATGTACATGAATCTGGGGCGGACGTACATCAAGATGGGCGATCGGACCAAGGCACGGGAGACGATGCTGAGGCTCCTGGAAGAGAAGCCCGATAGCGCCGCGGCTGTCAAAGCCTTGCGCGAACTGGAGAATCGATGAAGCTGGTTGTGATTCTGCTGATGATGCTGGCGCTCGATGAGACGGTGGATCAGGTCGCGGCATCCGGTCAGGTAGTGGGGATCACGGCGACGCCAGAAGAGCGCCTGGGCCCGCCTGCACTGATCGCTCCGGGGGTGCCGCCGGCATTAGGCTTTCGGATGATTGAAGGCAAGCTGCGGCATCGCTTCGGCGACCTGGACTTAGTGCTCGACGACGCTGGACATTAGCACCTGTTCCTAGGGTTTTCCTCGGGAGGGCAGTACGCAATTCCCAGTTCTGTTGCTAGTCTGGCGACCCTTTCGTCCGCAGTCCAGAGTTGCATGTGCTGAGCCAGGACGGATGCCAATAAATGGACATCGATCCAGCCTGCACCTCGACCGTGTAAGCCGCGAAGCCGAACGAATTCGACGACCTCGCGATGCGGGATTCTAACGGACTGCTGAATGTGTTCGTATTGTTTGAGTAATTGCAGCCGGCCTCCGCGGTCGCCGATCAGGAGTTCTCCGTAGACTAACTCATGCCCGACGGCCTCGTTGCGGCGGAGCAGCCTAATTAGTCCGGCCCGGTAGGGTTCGCGGCCGATGAGCATGCGAATCCAAACGGAGGTGTCCACCAAGACCATCAGGCCACCCGGTTTTCGTCTTCGTCACCTATCGCCGGCGGCTCACGTCGTCGCGGTACGTCTTCGGCGTCGGGTTCTGATCCTGCGAACTCTCTCAGGCGCTGATAAGCCGCGTGACGCAACAGAGCCTGCAAACCCATCCGTACCGCCTCTGTGTCCGTTTTCGCGCCGCAGGCCTCTTTGGCGTCTTTCAGAAGATCCTCGTCGATATTCAAAGTCTTCTTCATACGTACAAGTTTACCATGTCTATATGGCTCTTTCGTACATACTGCCCGATGAAGCATCGTCCTCAACTATTTGTGTGGCGCAAACACTTCTGTTTCCCGCTTCGACAACTCTGTCGACGCTTTTCGCGCGTTCACCAGGTCTCGACAGTGCCTCTGAACTTCCCCGAATCTGCTTACAATCCGCTACTCGAAGACGTAATCTTCCGCCGACGCGCCCCTCGTACGCCGTTGGTACGCCACCACTGAGGCCGGCCAAATCGCAGTGCTTTCTCCCGTCCTCTCGTCCTGATACCAGCTTTTGCAGCCCGACTCCCACACGGTGCCCGGCAGCCTTCCGCGCAATTCCTCTACGAACTGGCGCTGGCTGTCCGGGCGCACTTCCATCACCCGCTGGCCGCGCTTCTCCATCATCCGCAGACAGCTCATCACGTAACGCACCTGGGCTTCGATCATCAAAATCACCGAATTGTGCCCCAGGCCGGTGTTGGGTCCCAGAAGAAAGAACAAATTGGGAAAGCCGTTGACCGTGATCCCCAGATACGCGCTGATCCTTTCGCGCCACGCTTCGTGAATCTCGATGCCGCCGCGACCCGTCAGGCGAATGCCGCGCAGCATGTCGGTGACGCGAAAGCCGGTGCCATAGACGATCACGTCGATGGGCCGCTCTGTGCCGTCCGCGGTCACGACCGACTGCGCGCGCACTTCCGAGATGCCCGTCGTGACCAGTTCGACATTCGGCCGCATCAGCGCCGGATAGAATTCGCTCGAGATCACGATGCGCTTGCATCCGAATTCATAGTCCGGCGTGAGACGGGCGCGCAATTCCGGGTCGGACACCTGTTTCGCCAAATGCCGCCGTGCCTGCTTCTCGCCGAGCGCGCGCAATTTCCGATTGCCCAGAAAGCTGAAGACATACATCTCCAGGCTCCAGAACAGCATCGTGCGCAGCAGCCAGGTAGCACCGGGGACGCGCCGGAAGATTCGCCGCCAATTCTCGGGAATCGGCCCATCCGCCCGCGGCAGAATCCAGGCCGGCGTGCGCTGGAAGACGGAAAGCTTGCCCGCCTGTGTCGCAATCCGGGGAACGAACTGTACCGCGCTCGCACCGGTGCCGATCACGGCTACATTTTTGCTTTCGAGATTCACGCTCGAATCCCACTCAGCAGAGTGAAAAGCGGGACCAGCGAAGCGCTCCAATCCGCGAATCTCGGGAAATCGCGGCACATGCAGCGCTCCCATTCCCGAGACCAGCACCCGCGCGTCGATGCGGAGATCGTCGCCCGCCATCGCGTGCCAGACGCCCTGTTGCTCGTCCCAGGCGGCCTCGTGCAGCGGCGTCCGCAAACGAATCCGATCAGCGACGCCGTGGCATTTGGCGGATTCGCGCAGGTAGTCGAGGATCTCGGGCTGTTCGGCGTAGCGCCTGCTCCAATCGGGATTGCGGTCGAAGGAGAAAGAGTAGAGATGCGAAGGGACGTCGCAGGCACATCCCGGATAGCGGTTGTACCACCACGTGCCACCGATCTCTTCGCCCTTTTCGATGACGAGGAACGACTCGATGCCGGCCTTACGGAGTTGGATGGCCATGCAGAGGCCCGAGAAGCCTGCGCCTACGATCAGGACATCTACCGACTCGAGCATCAGATACGGGTTCCGGCCGGCAGCGGTGCCGCTACCTTGGCATGCCGCATCAGGAAGGCAGTCGCTTCGCTCATCGACTCGCGAGATTCGGGCATCGTGGGAAGGATGAGCTGCCAGCAGTGCGGAACGACAGGCCAGACCTTCAGATCGACGGTGACTCCCGCGGTCCGCGCGCGCTCGGCCAGGCGCGTGGAATCGTCCACCAGCACTTCATCCGCACCGGCGTGAATTAACAGCGGCGGTAGTCCGGCCAGGTCTCCGTAGAGTGGAGACGCCAACGGAGTGCGAGGATCGGCGCCCCCCAGATAGAGACGCGCTCCCAGTGCGATATTGGCGCCCAGGAACATCGCACAGCGTCTGTCATTGCGGCGAATCGACTCCCCCGTAGCCGCGAGATCGGTCCATGGTGAGAATACCGCCGCGGCAGCAGGCAACGTGCCACCCCGGTCGCGAATCGCCAACAGCAGCGCCAGCGCGAGTCCGCCTCCCGCAGAATCGCCTGCGATGACCGCAGGTCGCAGGGCGCTCGACACAGCCACGGCATCGTCCACCGCGGCAGGGAAGGGATTTTCGGGTGCGAGCCGGTAATTCGGAGCGAAGACGCGAAAGCCCTGCTGGGCGAACGCCACGGTGATGGGACGATGCGTCTCAGCGGAGCAGGCGACGTATCCGCCGCCATGCAGATAGAGCATGGTCACGCCGCTGGATAGCGACGACTCCACCCATTCGCCCAGGACGCCGCCCACCTGCGCGGGCGCGATCGTCACGCCCTGCGGGATGCGGTAAGGCGCCGGCGTCATCAGCTTGCGGACACGCGCGGCGTTTCCCTCGGCGCGCGCCAATGCCGGCTTGAACTTCAGCTTGAGCACCCACACCGCGATATGGGCTTGCAGGCTGGCCATCAGGGCTCCACGGCAGCATCGAATACGCCGGTGGAGATTTCGCCGGCGCGTTTCATCTGCACGAAGATGCGGTACTGGCCTGCTTTGGGAAATCCCCAAGGGAACATCGCCTCCGCAGGCAGGCCGGACTCCATCATCATGTGTCCGGCATGCGGATTATCGGGCTGCGTCAGAGCGATGGCAGGCATGGGCACAGAGCCCGAGGGGTGCACATGCGCGAAGACGCTGCGATCGGTGCTGACGAACGCGGCATGTCCCAGCATCCCCATGTAGAGTTCCATGTCGGTGGCGGGCTTTCCCTGCGCATCCTCCAGTCGGAAGCGAAACTCCTGCGGCTGCCGTGCGCGGAGTTTCCCGTCGCCGCGCTCCCACACCATGCGATAGCCATTCGGTAGCGGACTCACCGTGCGTGCCGGACTGGCGGCGACCGGCGGCCCGCTGCCACCTGCATCGTCGCCCATCAGCGGAGTCCCCGCAATCGCCGGCACGTCGATTTCGCCCGTGGCCGTTTCGCCGATGCCGATGGCGTGCACCACGTCGCCATAGAGGGCGTAGTGGCCTGCCGGCATGTCGGGAAGGTGCTGCTCGAAGTTGCCATCCGTGCCACGCTCGGGATGCAGGTGCCACACCAAATCCATCTCGGGGACGTGGATCACATAGAGGTGCATCAGGTGATTGTGATCCGGCACCAGGTCGTCGGTGCTGCGGTTGAGCCAGCCGGGATTCTGCAACTCCAGCACGAGCCGGTTCCCATCCACCACGCTGGGCTTCAATTGCAGCGGCTTGTAAATATTCCGGCTGTAAAAGCTGGCATCGGAACTCCACCAGCTGTTGCCAAAATATAAGGCGGCGCATACCAGCACCGCGGTGATCACCATGACGGCGCGCGATCGGCGCAGGCGTGCGGCGTCGGGCTGCTTTCCGGGTTCGAGCATGGCATCGCGCACCGCCGCTCCAGCGATGCTCACCAGTCCGAAGCACAGCACCAATCCGAGGAAGATCAGAGTTCCGGCGACCGCCTTTTGCATCCCGGCGATCTTAGTGGCGAGGGCCGGCACTGGCACCGAAACTCGGCCGGGACCCTGCGCGCCATCGACATCCACCTGCACCTGCCACGATCCGGTCTGCATCAGCCAGAGGTTGCCGGTGTAAAATTGCGGATCGTCGTGCGAAGGCGTGGCGCTGTCGGCGATTGGAGAGAATTGCGCGCCTTTGTACCCGAGGCGCAGCGGCACAATGTGGATCTGGCGTACGTCTGGCGTGGCGCTGCGGATCTCGATCTCGGCAACACCCGGCACCGCCTGCGGAGGCCGAATTGTGATCAGCAGGCGGTAAGGACCGGCATTGCCTTCGAAAAAGACGTCGGGGCTGCCCACATGGGCCAGAAGCGGCAGGGCAGCCACAGCCATACAAACGGAAAGCAGCTTGAGCTTCATACTATCTGCGGATGCGCTGCATCCAGTTGCCCCACTGCAGGCCAAGCCACGTGGTGATCATGGCAGTAAGCACTGCCAGGCCCGCTTCCTGCCACAAGTCGGCGCCCTTCTCCAAAGGGAGGAAACCCCATCGGGCCAGAATCGAGGCTTCGGAGACATAGTAGCCGAAGTACTTGCTTCCGAAGAACCAATTGCGGGCGGCCGGCGAGGACAAGAAGGTCGCAAAAGGCCATTGCACGATGGCAAAAACAGTCACAAAGGCCACTCCTGAAACCATGGCTTGCTTCAGGGTGCCCCATCCTTTCGTTCGCTGCCAGATCAGGTCGAGCACGAACGCGGGCACGATGAGCAGCATCGGAAACTCTGGTGGCGTGAACTGGTGGAGTTGATGGTAGACCGGTCCAAGTTTTGGTTCCGCCGGGAACAGCGGCAGAATCCGGCCGATCAGGAAGACCATGCCGAAATAGACGCCGGCGACCGTGGTGGCAGCCCACTTGAATTTGCTGGCGCGCGCGACTCCCGCCAGTACGGGCGGCGCGGTCAGCGCGAGCAGGCGGTAGAAATGCGCCTGGTGCATCAGGGCGCGCTGCGTGATCTCCATCTGCACGATGGTCAGAATCACCAGAATCATGCCGCCGATGTAGAGGAACATGGTGCGCAAGTGATCGTGCAGTTCGCCTGTGGCGCGATTCATCTGTCCCAGGATCAGGATGAGCGCGCCTGCGTGGACTGCGAAGATGCCGAGTGCCAGGACCATGTGAGGCGGGCTCAGAATTTTGACATCCAGGCCGTAGGCATCGTGCCACCAGTTGTCGAACGGCGCCGAAGTGATCATGGCAATTCCGCCCCAGGCTGCGATGAAAGCACCCAGCGGGCCACGGAAACCCCAGAGCCAAACCGAACAGTCGCGTAGCGGCGACAGCGGGTTGAACGTGGTGGAGAGGACCAGGTAGCCGCACGAGATTCCGGCCAGCACGCCGCACAGGTGGATGGCGATATGTGCCGGTGTCCAGAAGGTGTCGCGGCCAATCGAGCGGTGCCAGGAAATGTCCCAGTGGGTGCCTACAATGGCAAACGTCACGGCAGCCACGGAGCACCAGATGTACCAGGGCACGTGTGGTTGACTGACAGGTGTTTCGGCAGTGGTTCGTTCCACGCCGGTTGCGAGTGAACTCATCGACTCATACCCCCTTTATGGTCGCGCCTGGGTAACGGCCCGTGTCATCAGCGTCAGTTCGCCGCCGCCACGGGGTTCGATATTGATTATGGCACCCGCCGGGAGGCGCAACGACGCGCTGTACCAGAACGGGTGGTTGAATTTCGCTTTGTAATTGTAAATCCAGATGAGCGGTTCCACGGAGCCATCCGGAAGCTGGGCGACGGCCATAAAAGACGAGCCTTCTTCGGCCCCCCTGGCGCGGACGCCCGCCAGCGCGATCGGGGCCTTCAGCGTCAACTCGCCATTCACTGCGATGCCGCCATGCTCCGCGCGTGCGGGCGTCGCGGGTGGGAAATCCGGAATTCGCGGCAGGAATTTGGGGTCACCCTCCGGTGCGCCGCCTTCGACCCAATCTGCGATGAGCTCCAGTTGTTCCTGCGTGAGTCCCTGATCGTCCTGAAACTCCCCGAATCCTTTTACTGCACCCCATGGCGGCATACGGCGCTCCAAAACTTCTTCTTTGATCGCCTTGGCCCAGGGCCGCGCTTCCTCATACTTCAGTAGAGAAAAGGCGCTGCCGCCCGGACGGTGGCACGCGGCGCAGCGGCGGTAGACCAACCTCGAGATTTCGCCGGAAAACGTAATCGGCGTGGTGATCACGTCGTGAGCGCTGGAGTGGTCGGACAGAATCATCGCCAGAAGCACCAGAGGCGGTCCGAATCTGAGAGAGGCCTTCCGCATGGCTACTTCAGCTCCGACACTGGCACGGTGAAGACCGCCGTGTTGACCACTCCCATTCGCTGGAACTGCACCCAGATCCGATAGGTGCGGGCCCGCGGGAAGATCACGTTGAACTGGATATCCGGCCCGCCATTCGCCAGGAACGGATGGTTGTGGATCAGGTCGATCAGGTCATCACTGGCGGCTAGCATATGGCCCCAGGCGCCAAGGTACGGCTCCAGACCTTCGGCGGGCTTCACATGGAAGAACAGCATGGTCTTGAAGCCGGCGATCGGCTCGGCAGGCTCGGACGTCAACGATACCTGCATGTTCGCGCTGTGCTTGGGCGCCAGGTCGGGACTCAGTTGCGCCGTCTTCAGACTCCCACCCGCAACGAAGATGGTCTTGGCGGTCAGTTGGGGGGTGCCGTTCGCCGGGTAGTAGTCCGCGAGGACGCGGTACATGCCGGGCTTGGAAAGCTTGCCGTTGTAGCGGAACGTGCCGGGCCCCGAAAGCACCGGGTGGTCGTGGACAAAAAAATCCAGGTCCTGGCTCACGATGAACATGTGAAACAGCTTTTCATGCACCGGTTCGAACTGTGTGACCGGAGCATGCGTCTTGGGGTCCTGAATGTGGAAGGTGAGATCGACGGGTTCTCCCGGCTTGGGTGCGCGCGGACTCAAGGAGAGGCCGAGCGGATATTCGACCGGATCCGGGATGCCCGGCACCATAGTCATACCGCATCGCGGACATTTGCCGGGCGCGGCGGACCGGACGTCGGCATCCATCGGGCAGACGTATTGCTGGGGTGTAGGAGGAGGAGTCTGCCCGCTAAGAAATACGGACAGGCAGACGACAACCGATGCCACTGCGAGACGGCGCAATGCTGAAATCCCCTCCGTTGATGAAGCCTCTATTAGTGTTATACCAGATTCGTTGTGACCGACCATACGGTAGGTGCTTGAGTGTTGAGACCTGACGCGCGAATTCCGTGAGCGGACCCGTTCATGTCTCTCCGGCTTGGGCAGGCGCGGCGGGATGATGCCCCGCGGGCGATGATCCAACGGGTCGGGTTGGCTTCGCGGATAACCACGCGCCCGCTCTCAAACACACGGTTATCGAGGCCGAAAACACGATCGGGAGGAGAACGGGAAGAGATTCCAGTCAAATTCGAAGAGGTGCAGCCTGACTACATCCTCGTACTGGGTTGGCGCGAGACGGGGTCATGCCCGAAAGCAGCGCCGCGGTAAGTGACGGCGCTTCCGAAAACGCCTTGTTTGGAGTTTACCCGACGGGAACTTGTCATGGAGTGGGGATCTGTGCAGTAAATGGGGGTAACGGCATGGGAACGAGGATATGCGGGCTGGCGAAGGTGGATTCCCGAGGTTCAAGCCCTCCTCCATGCCTGGAATAGGCTGAAACCGCCACATATGGAATCGAGAAAAGCCTCTCAGTCGATCCGTAAACTTGTCAGGCGTTACCAGTTCATGGGCTGGGCGTGGCGCTGGCTGCCCGCGCTTGCGCCGTTCGCGGTCCTGTTCGGATTTGCCCTCTGGATCGACACCCATACCCATTTGGCGCAGCGGTTCCCGGCGCTTGGCTCCCTACCAGGTGGTGCCGCCTTTTGGCTGTTTCGGCAGAGTAAGCACGGACGGCGCTTCGAAAGGGCCGTCACCGAACTGCAGTCGGCCATCCAGCAATACGAAGCCGGCGGCCTGACCGATTCTACACTCCACGAAGCGGCCGAGCGGGTTCGCCACGCCCTCAGCCTTCGTCCTCCCAGGACAGCACGTTCCTCGATCCAAATTCGCATGCGAATCTGCGGTATCGCAGAGTTTGCGCTTTGGAGCGTCTTCGGCCTGCCTCTCTTCTTGCTGCGCGGATGGGAGCACTCTTTGCCGCGGCTGCTGCTCGGCGTCCTCCTTTGGCAGGTTATCGTCGGCGTGCCGATTGACGGTCTCAAGACGGCGCGGCGGATTTATTTCGAAGCGATCGAGCGGTATGAGGGTGCTCCGGAAGAAGACGAACGAATCCTCGATGAGGCGTGTGTGAAGGCCTCCGGATATCTGCGTCTGGCTTCCCTTTTCCGAAAGCACCCCGTACCGGCGAATCCAGCAATCCCTTCGCCCGAGCACTGACTTGCAGCCGGAGCCCTGCAACTGCCGGAGCCTGTAAAGAGTCCGCTGCCGCCAGCCGCCGATCCCTTGACCTGCACTAAATGCATACCATTCCGGCTGCCACAGGGAAATTTGGTTGACTCTGGTCGCGCTGCCGCTCAGGCTCCGCGCGTAACTGGCGAGCCCAACCAACTCTTCGGCGGGCAGATCGAAGGATTCATCCCGGCGCTCGGGTGCCCCGCCTGCACGAATTCGCGAATTTGCTCCGCCGGTTGGCCGCTGAGTCGCGGGGCCAATCCTAAGCCTTTACCCTTTCCCAACAGTCTGCCGCCCTGGATCGCGCGCGTCGCTCCCGGAACAGGTTTCTCCCATCCGCCGCGAGCGTGGCTAATGCGGGGAAGAGTAGCACGCAGCCCGGACATACTTGGAACCGGCGCGGTTCGTTATCATAAGGAACCGTAGGAGGCAACGCAGTGAACCAATCCATCGACGGGGATGAGAACGTCATCTTAGCCTTGCTGGAACGCTGGCGCTCGGCGATCGAAGCTAAGGACGTCGCCGCCGTTCTGGAACTTTGCGCCGATGATGTTGTCTTTCTTCCCTCGTCGGGAGCACCGGTGAAAGGCAAGGCAGCAGTGGAGACGATGTACGGATTTCTGTTTGCTCAGTACGGAAAGATCCACCAGGACACTGCGATCGAAGAGGTTCAAGTTGCCGGGGACTGGGCATTCCTTTGGGGAACGCACGAGTTGCGGCTGACGCCCGATTCCGGTTCACCGCTTCACCTGCGAGGCCAAGGTCTCAGCGTTCTGAAACGGCAACCGGACAGCACATGGAAACTCTGGCGAGGCATCAACAACATGACTCGTCAATCCACTTAGGATTTGCCGATGGCCGGTGGCGCGTCCCACCACAGCTTCGACACACGCCGTTGAGACAAACCGCTCATCCGCGTCAACCCACGCGGAGGAGCACCGTTTTCCGGCGATTCCACATATCGAGCCGGGCTCGAGGCCCTTCAATCATTCAGGCGCTGGCTTCGTTCTCGATCAAGGCTTGGCCAGGTTCTCGCAATCGCGCTGCTTTGCTGGCTCAATTTGTAGCGTGGACGCTCCGAGGGGAGGACGCAAACGCAGGCCACTCATCATGAGTACGCCTTGAAACAAGACGAACCGGCAAAGAGTATTCGGTTGCGGACCAAATGCTCTGGCTAGCACCGTACAGAATCCAGCAAAACGGGTTACCAGGAAATCCCGGTCTCGCAAACTGGGGCCAGCCAAGTTCTGAACATAAGCTGGCGTACTCACGCAAGGCCAACAGATCTCACAGCCGTGGGTCTACCGGCTCGCTTTCGAGCGCCAACACGCCGAACACGCACTCGCGGACACGACGCAACGGCTCCCGCGCCACGAATCGCTCCAGCGCCTCGATGCCTAGGGCAAATTCGCGCCCTGCCCGCGACCGCTTCCCCGAAAGTCCGCGCGATCGCAGTCTGGGCAATTGGTCGGCGACATACTCGGGACCATAGATGATCCGCAGATACTCGCGGCCCCGGTGTTTTCCGCCACGGCTGCTGCCAAAGAAGTGTTCGAAACATACACCTTCAACTCTCCGTGAACCGGCAGCCAGACCTCATCGAACTGTGAATAATCCACGTCTCGATTGCCTCCTGGATAATGGCGGTCGGCTATCGCGATCAATGTGGCTGTCACGTCATTCCGCTCGACACTTCACGTTCTCCACTGAGCCTGAACAAGTCTGCTTGACGAGTCCTGCCGTTCTGCTATGCTGCAAGCAGACAAACCGGCGGAAAGTCGGTCCGTCCGACTTTCGGAAAGATTCACAGAGAGCTATGTCCGAAGCCATTGTTAGACTTCGACGCAAAGGCCAAATGGTGATCCCCCGGTCTTTACGGGAAGCCGTGGGGGTGTCGGAAGGCACCTTAATGAAGGTGGCCGTGGTGGAAGGCCGCCAATTATTGGTCACCCCACAGCTCATCGTTGACCGTTCCCTCGTGACGGACAACCGCAAAGGCCGGAAACAGGCCTTTCGAGACCTCGCCCGGGTGGTCGCCGAGATCCGCCAGGAAGCCAAGGAAAAGGCCATCGACAAGATGCCCAAAAGCGAGATCAACCGCGCCGTGGCCAAGGCCCGACGCAACTTGAAGACTACTAAACGACCCGGCAAATGATCCGGGTTGTGATCGATACTAGCGTCCTGGTTTCTGCTGTCATATCTCCTGCCGGGCCCAATGCCGAGTTGTTTGACTACATCGTCAACAAGGAGATCCGCCCGTATCTGACCGACGCAGTGTTGGCCGAATACTACCAGGTATTCGAATACGACCGGCTCCGGCATCTCGACCGGCGACGTATCGCCCGATTGCGCAGCCTTTTGAAGCGCGTCAGCAAGAGAGTGAAATCCGCCGGACGCCTGACGGTAACCGAACACGACGAAGACAACCGGATCTACGAATGCGCGGCTGCCGCCAAAGCCGATTACATCGTCACCGAGAACACCAGGCACTTCAAGAAGCCTTACAGGGACATCCAGATTATCAACGCCCGCCAGCTCATCGCTTTATTGAAAGCCCGGAAAGCTTAACATCCTTCCCTCCCTTTCTCCTTCCGTGCTCCGCGACGATTACGATAAGACGCGGCACCGACTGCTGGGTCTTTCGGTCAACTCGCGCCTCCGAAGGGTCCAGGGGGCGGGTCGTCGGGTATCCATTCGCAACATTCAAATCTTAGGCTTAACTCGCGCGACCGTTCGTGAGCATGCTGGTCACAGCCTTGGGTCTACCGGCTCGCTTTCCAGAGCCAACACGCCGAACACGCATTCGTGGACACGACGCAGCGGCTCCCGTGCCACGAATCGCTCCAGCGCCTCGATGCCTAGGGCAAATTCGCGCCCTGCGAGCGACCGCTTCCCCGAAAGTCCGCGCGATCGCAGTCTGGGCAATTGGTCGGCGGCGACATACTCGGGACCATAAATGATCCGCAGATACTCGCGCCCTCGGCATTTGATGGCGGGCTGTACCAGGCCCTTGGGACCCCGCGCGATGAATTCCATCGGCTTCACCACCATGCCTTCGCCGCCGTTGTCCGTCATTTCCTCCCACCAGCGGCATGCCTGCTCCACCGCTGCCGGATCGGTGACGTCCACTTCGAGGAACGGCGTCGCCAGCAGAAAGCCGGGGTCCTCAGCAGCCAGCCGATGCAGCGTCTCCATGTGCCAGCGATTCGTCTTGTCGGCATGCACCGCGCCTTCCGTCGCCAGCAAATGAAACGGCGCCAGGCGATAGTCCGCCAGCGAGTGGACTGGCCAACAGTAGCGGCGGTAAGCTTCGCGATATTTGCGCAGATCGTCCAAACGCCGCGTGTAGGTCTCGGCAAGTCCGCTCGCCGCGGGCGACTGTCCGATGGTCCGCAGCGCTGCTTCGAGGGCGGTCACTCCCGCCGCGCCGACAGCGGCATACTGGCGCTGGATCAGCTCGCGAGCCTTGGCCGACCACGGCATCAACTCGCAATCCAGACAGAACCAGCCTGTCCGGAACTCGTCCCACAGTCCCGCCGCCGTGATCGCGGAATGCACACGAGCCACCAGCGCCGCCTCTTCCGCCGCCTCCAGGAAAAATCCACGTCCCGTGCGCGTGTAGCAGACGCCCATGCGTCCGTCCATGACGCCGAAGCGTTCCCGCGCGGCCTGCGCATCGCGGCAGATCACCACCACCGCGCGCGACCCCATGTGCTTCTCCTCGCACACTACCCTGTCGACGCCATTCTTTCGGAAGTACTCAAAGGCTTCCGTGGGGTACTCCAGGTAGTCCGGCCGCGACGAGGTCTCGCTCGGCGACATGGTGGGCGGCAGATAGATGATCCAGTGCGGATCGGTGGCGAAACGGCTCATCACTTCCAGAGCCGCGATCGAATTCTCCTCCCGGATGGTGATGTTGCGCTGCAGGCGCGTCTCGACGATGCGTTTGCCCGTGACGTCTCCGAGGTCGAGCACGTCGTCGAGTTCCTGCTGGCTGGTGCGCACCGGCGCCGGCCGCGCAAAGGGGCGATTGGGCGGGGAGTACTCTCGCAAACATGCCACCGAGACAAATTCGCGTTCGGGATAGCGCATCGCGGTCAGCTTGCCGCCGAACACCGCGCCGGTATCGATGTTGACCGTATTGTTCAGCCACTCCGGCTCGGGGACGGGCGTGTGCCCGTAGACGACTGCCGCCTTTCCTCGATACTCGGACGCCCAGTTGAATCGCACCGGGAGCCCGAATTCGTCGGTCTCGCCGGTGGTTTCGCCGTACAGGCAGAACTCGCGAACGGCGCCCGAGCCGCGGCCGTGCATCTCCTCGCGCAGACCGGCATGCGCCACTACGAGCCGTCCACCGTCGAGCACATAATGACTGATCAGCCCGTCCAGGAAGGTCGCGATCCGGGCGCGCTCCTCCGCGGGCAACTGTTCCACCTCCGCGATCGACATCTCCAATCCGTGCTTCACCTGAACCGGCCTCCCGCGAAGCCACCGCAGGAACTTCCAGTCGTGATTGCCAGGGATGCAGAACGCATTGCCCGAGGTCACCATATTGCGAACAATGCGGACAGTATCGAGGATCATCGGACCGCGGTCCACCAGATCGCCGAGGAAGATCGCGCGTCTCCCCGCCGGATGCCGGTAGCATTCCTCGCCCCAAGGAGCCTCCTGGCCGGACAGTTCGAAGCGCTCCCACCCGATCTTCACGAGCAGCGCTCGGAGTTCCTCCGCGCACCCATGCAGATCGCCGACGAGATCGAACGGCCCCTTTTCGTGCTTCAGATTGTTCCACAGGGGCACGCGGCGGATGGCGATCTCTTCCTCGCCCTCCACGACGTGAACGTAGCGGAAGCCTTCGCGCTCCAGTCCGCGCAGTCCGCGTTTCAGCTCGGTAATCTGACGCCGCACCACGTGCGGTCCGAAATCGCGATCGGGCCGCTGCCGATTGCGCTCCAGACAGAGACGCTCCGGTGTGTTCACCACGATGGCGACCGCGAAACAATGAAACTTGCGGGCCTCGGCGACCAGCCTCTTGCGATCTTCCGCGCGCACGTTGGTCGCGTCGACGACGGTCAGCTTTCCCCGCGCGAGACGTTTCTCCAGCAGGTAGTAGAGCGCATCGAACGCATCCGGCGTGCAAGCCTGATCGTTCTCGTCATCGCTCACCAGTCCGCGAAAAAAGTCGGACGACAGAATCTCCGTCGGTAGAAAATGACGCCGGGCTAAAGTCGATTTTCCGGAGCCGGAAGCCCCGATCAGCGTCACCAGCGCCAACTCGGGAATCTCGATGGTCTTCATAGGGAGAACACCGCCAATTGGGAAGGCGCGCCGTGTTGCGCGTCCACCGGACCCACCGGTTCCAGACTCACCCGATACCCGAAGCGGCTGGCGGTGGCTGACGACCACTCGGCGAACTCTGCCCTGGTCCATTCGAATCGATGGTCGCCGTGACGCATTTTGCCGGACGGGAGCGTCGGAAACAAAACGTTGTATTCGCGATTCGGCGTAGTGATCAGAATATGCTTGGGACGGGCGAATTCGAAGAGCACCCGTTCGAGCGCCGCCAGACGCGGCGGGTCCAGGTGCTCGATCACTTCCACCAATGCCGCCGCATCGAAGCCGCTCAGCCGCTTGTCGCGATACAGCAGCGAGCCCTGGATCAGGTCGATGCGTTTGCGCTGGCGCTCCTGCATGCGATCGAGCCGCAGCTTGGATGAGGCAGTCTCGAGCGAGCGATGGCTCACGTCCATGCCCAGGATTCTCTCGAAGGCGCGGTCGGCGAGCAGACGCCGCAGAAGTTTCCCTTCGCCGCAGCCGAGATCGAGGACCGTCTTCGCTTCCAGCGCTTTGAGCTTATCGGCCACCAGGCTGAGGCGCTGGGTGTGCAGCGTCATCGGCCGTTCCAAATCCTTCTCCTCCAGCGCGGCGCGCTCCGTCTTCGATTCGCCCGCCTCCACCCCGGCGTTCTCCTCGTCCAACAGTCGGGCGATGGCCTGGTCGATCAGCGAGGACCGGCGCTTCAGGTAACGCTGCACGATCAGGCGCTGCTCCGGGTGCTTGCCGAGCCACCCTTCGCCGTGGCGCAGCAACTTGTCGACCTCCGCTTCCCCGATGTAGTAATGCTTCTGATCGTCCAGTACCGGGAGCAGCACGTAGAGGTGCGAGAGCGCGTCGTGGACGGTTACCGAGGCCGAGAGTTGCACGCGGAAATAGGGACTGGCGCCCCACTCCGGAAATCGGTCGTCGAGTGGGATCGGCGTGGTCGCGACCTGATAGCCGAGCGGCTCAAAGAGCTTGTGCACCACTTCCGAGCCGCCGCGAGTGCGAAGGACTGCGACGGTGATTTCGAGCGGCAGGAGCGTATTCACCAGCTCCGGCCGCTGCTGGCAATTGCCCGCCAGAGCTGTACCGAAGACGCGGCCCAACGCCACCGTGAGGTAGGAGGATGCGGTATAAGGCCGGTCGTTCACGTAGTCTTCCAATTGCTGAGCGCCGCGCACCAGTTCTACCGGGTCCACTTCGAGCAACAGACAAGCCGAGCATCGCTCCGCGGACGCGCTGGAATAGAAGACAAGCGCCTTGCCGAAAGACAGATCCGCCGAGTGCAAATTGGCTGGGTGCTTATGCAAAAGGAAACCCAGGTCAGTCGCCTCGCGGGCGGTGTTGGTGATGGTGAGCAGCACGGCAATTCCAGGATAGCTTGTGGCGGCGCCAGATCATTGGACGGCAGACGTCTCAATTCGACGATCAGATTTCTCTTTCTCTGAACTCACATTAAAGGCGAATCGAAAGTCCCCTGTGGCGTTTGCGAAAAGTGAAGATCTGCCTGCCAGAATGGCGGCCTTGACCTGTCCACTCAGCCCGAGCCGAGCCAGGCGGAATTGGAGTTCTTCGCACGCCGTTGGAAAAGAAATTGGACGCATTGATCGCTGCCGTGACCTGATGTAAGTGATGTAAGTCCCTGCGTTGCTGCGAGACCCACCTTATGCTATAGGGTGTCTGAAGATGCCATTGATCGTGTTGGTAGTCGTTTTGCTCTATTACGGGCTGCCTCTGGTTGCGCTGGTTGCTTTCGGCGCCGCGGCTTGGTTCGCTTATGCCGATGTCTTCCCGCCGCGATTCAGTGGACCTACCAACGCTACCGTCGTCGAGACTGAAGCCGGTCCTGGCGTCTCCAGAATCAAGTTCCTGGATGAAGCGGGCACCGAACGATTCGCGATGGTTAATCTCAGACCCGATGGTTGGTGGCCTGTTCATGTCGACGCGGCAGTAACGATTCGGTATGACCGCTCAAATCCGCGGTCTGCAGTACTGGATCGCGGTCGTCGATACGGGCGCATCAGCTTCTGCCTTGCCGCCGGAGTTGTTTCGGCTATCGTGTGGGGTGGTCTAAAAATGGCGATGTAGCAGTTCTGAGGAAAACGCATTTTCGGCCACAGATAGTTCAGATCAACGCTGATAACTCCATTCGTTTTCTATCAGCGTCCATCGGTGTTCGTCGGCGGCTAACCCTTTTTCCGCAAAGCTCACTTCTGGAGTGGCGCGCGCCGCCGCAGCTCGTCGAGAAAGTTCAGCAGCATTACTACCTCGTGATCACGCTTGGGCTCACCAGGCGTTTCCGGGGTCACCACTGCCACGCGTTTGCCATCAGACGCCAGATCCCATACCGCGCCGAATCCCGCGGGGAAGCCACCGAGCTTCTCGAGCCAGACGCGCGGCTTCTCCGCCACGAACCGGTCTCCTTGCACCGTGTAGGCCACCGCCATAATCTGGTCGCCCGACTGATACAAGAGATCGTGGCCTTTCGGCGACCACACCGGAAACCTGCCGCCGTTGTTGGAGACTTGCCATCGTCCGCCGGTGTTGGGGAAGGACTGCACAAAGACCTCGTAGGTTCCGGTCGCAATCGAGCAATGCGCCAGCCACTTACCATCGAGCGAGAACGCCGCGGACACTTCGGTCAATGGGCTCTCGAGAACCTGCTCCGGCTTCCCTGCCTTTATCTGGCCGTTGGTCTCCTCCAGCGGCACCGTCCAGATTTGCGCACGCTCGCCATATTCGGAATAGGCCAGCCGCTTGCCGTCGGTTGTAATCGACAACGGCGCCTGGTTCGTCTTACTTCCAGTGAGTGGCCGCGGGTCGCTCGCGCCATCGGCACGGGTCCAGAGGATGCCGTTCCTGACAGTACCGAAGAGGATGTAGCGGCTGTCAGAACTCCAAACCAGGCTGTCGGGCCCCCCACCGGACGTCAGGCGCGTCACCGCGTCTCGCCGCAGATCGTAGACCCATAAGTTCGTCACCCCTTGTTCCATGACCATCATCGCGAGGCGTGTGCCGTCCGGCGAGAGGCGCGGAAAAAAGTAGCTACCGGGCTTGGAGAGCAGTGGTTTTTTCCCGTCGGCATTGGGGGTGAGCCACTGGATGGTGGCCATGGCCTGCACCCCACTGCCGCCTCCCTTCCGGTAGACCAGTGTTCCGCTGCGGGACACATCAAACTGAGCGCCGCCGGACAGCGTCTGATAAGCGACATCTTCCACCACCGGCGCCGCCGGTCCCCGGACCTCCAAGCGGTCCAGATCGAATGGCTCCGCGAACAGCGTTTCCTTGTTGGTGTAAACCAGATAGCCGGATCCGTTTGAGGCCGGCAGGTAATGCGGCGATGTGCCTCCTGGGACAAGCGTCTTCCGGTGTCCATCCGCCAAGACGACTACTTCAATAGTTGCTTTATCGGCGGAGAGTGTGGCGTAGGAAACAAATAACACCGCTTTTCCCCCCGGCAGGACTTGTGGGAATGCCGCGGCAAATTCTCCCTTGCCCAATTCCGTCATTTTCTTGGGGGCGCCGCTCAACGGTATGCGAATCAGGTCTGTGGAGCCGGCGGTGATGATGCTTCCGTCCTCGTTCCAACTTGCCCCGGCGAATGGCACGGCCGTCAGCGGCTCCACGGCGCCGCCTTGCACCGATATCTTGTTGAATTCGCCACCGGCGGAGAATCCGATCCACTGTCCGTCCGGCGAAAAGATCGGAGCATTCGCTCCGTCTGTGCCGGGCAGTTCCACAGCCTTCGATTGGTCCAGCCGCCGCGTGAAAAGGCGTGTTGGACCGGCGGAAGAGCTGGCCACATACGCGAGGCGCGTCCCATCCGGAGAGAGGACCACGCTGCTCAGCGGGCTGTTCTCCGGAGAAGGCAGGGAAATCTCCGGACCGAGGTCGACATCCAGCCGGACCAGCGGCTTCTCAGTCGGCTGTTTGGAGCGCCACAGCTCCCACCGCGAAGCGACTGCAATCACAGCCAGCACCGCGACCGCAATCCAGCCCACGATGCCGAACCGCGAACGCTTGGGAGCGACACCTGCCGGCTCACCACTTTTCCCGGCATTCGCAATGGCAATGCGGGCCTCACCGATCCATTGCAGCCGATTCTTCATGTCGCGGTCTAAACAGCGCTGGAGCAAATTGCGAATCGCGGCCGGCGTCGCGGAAGGCAGTTTGCCAAAATCGATCTCGCCTTTGATCACGTCCGCTAATATCTGGGAGACGGTCTCACCCGTGAACAGGCGTTTCCCCGTCAGCATTTCAAACAGCACCACACCGAACGACCAGATATCCGCGCGCCGGTCCACCGGTTTGCCCATGGCCTGTTCCGGGCTCATGTACCCCGCAGTGCCCATGATTGCGCCCACCTGTGTGGCTCCCATCGTCAGGGTTGGGGAATTAGCTGGATCGGTGGGGCTGGTGACAGCAGGTTGCAGGATCGCCGCCAGCCCGAAGTCGAGCAGCTTCACCGTGCCGTCTGGCCTGATCTTCACGTTCGCGGGCTTCAAATCGCGATGGATGATGCCCTTCTCATGCGCCGCTTCGAGCGCCTCGGCGATCTGTCGCGCGATCTCGCGTGTCTCCTCCAGTGGAATTGCGCCTCGCTGGATGAGGTCGCCCAGCATAGGGCCTTCGACCAGTTCCATCACCAGTGCGCCTTCTTCGGCTCCGTAAATCTGGGCGATGTTGGGATGGTTCAGCGCCGCCAACACTTCGGCCTCGCGCTGAAAGCGCGCCATGCGCGCGCTGTCGCACGCGAATGCCTCAGGCAAAACCTTCACCGCCACTTCGCGTTTCAGCCTGGTGTCTTTGGCGCGGTAGACCTCACCCATGCCGCCGGCACCCAGGGGCGCGAGGATCTCGTAGGGGCCCAGTTTGTCACCCGTGGAGAGCGGCATACCTTAGGATTCAGTCCAGTTTACCTAATCAAACATGTGATTGAGCCTGGTTGGAGCGATAAAGAAGTGATCACTGAACGAAAGACTGCGCGGCGTAACCGAATTTGCTTAGTACTTGGTTTCAGAAGTCCGTCGGCGATCGCTTACTGACGCGCGCGGCTCGCAAGCGCACGTATCGCGCGAAGGTAGCTTACGAGCCGCGACCGTGAGGGAGCGTTGCCACCACCCCGCTAAAGCAGTCAAGATCGCTTGCTGACGCGCGCGGCTCGTAAGCACGCGCATTCCCCGAACGTATTGGGGTAATTTACAAGCTACGACCGTGAGGGAGTGTTCTTGCCAAAATACGAGCCCGTATTTCTGAAACGGTGTACTTAGTACTTGGTTTCAGAAGTCCGCCGGCGTATTGCGAGATCGCTTGCTGACGCGCGCGGCTCGCAAGCGCACGTATCGCGCGAAGGTAGCTTACGAGCCGCGACCGTGAGGGAGCGTTGCCACCACCCCGCTAAAGCAGTCAAGATCGCTTGCTGACGCGCGCGGCTCGCAAGCGCA
>DATGIL010000057.1:0-175379 GCA_035295745.1 Bryobacteraceae bacterium
AAACCGCAAGGACAAAGCTCGACCCAGCCCGACCGCTTGCAGACCGGGCATCCCGCACCGCCGCAAATCAGGCATCGAATATCGAGCTCGAATCCAGGCTCGACAAAAGGAAAGAATCCGGGACGCAGGCGCACCGTCACGTCGCGCTTGAAGACCGCGGACAGGAACGTCTTCATGAAATAGATCAAGTGCGCGACCGAAACATCGCGATCGACCATCATGCCTTCGAGCTGATAGAAGGTGTGCTCGTGCGAGGCGTCTACGCTTTCATTGCGGAATACGCGGCCGGGAGCAATCATGCGCAGCGGCGGGCCGAGCCTCTCCATGCCACGGACTTGGACGGGCGAGGTATGGGTGCGCAGCAGGTTGCCGCCATCGAGCCAAAAGGTGTCCTGCATGTCGCGCGCTGGATGCTCGGGCGGAATATTCAGAGCGTCAAAATTGTAGTATTCGGTCTCGACTTCGGGGCCGTCGAGGACGGCGAATCCGAGCGAAACGAACAGATCTTCGAGCTCGCGTTGGATGTGCGTGATGGGATGCAAATGCCCGCGCCGCGGACCGGGCGCCGGCAGCGTGAGATCGACCCATTCGGCTGCCAGCGTGGCGCTGAGCGCCGAGGCAGCGAGCGATTCCTTTCCGCACTCGAGAGCGGTTTCGACCGCTTGCCGCGCGGTGTTCAGAAGTTGGCCGATGCGCTTGCGCTCTTCCGGCGAGAGCTTTCCCATGTCCTTGCTGAATTGCGAGAGGCCGGTCTTGCGGCCGAGTGCATCCACGCGGACGGCTTCCAGATCGTCGAGCGACGTCGCCGCCTGAATGCGGGCAAGGGAACGGGACAGCAACTCCTGGATCGATTCGTCGAGCATGGGGTGGAAAATTCATTGTAGCAAGGGGCGGCGTCACTTCTCGCGGTTCGTGAGGGCTGCGAAGTCAGGTGATGGGAACGTCTTGAAATCTTGGAACAACGTTAATTGACCGGCGCTAACGCCGTCACCTATACTGGAAGGACTGAGATGTATATTTTAGCCTTATTGATTCACATAATCGTCTGCCTTTTCCTGATTGTCGTGGTATTGCTGCAGAGCGGGAAAGCGGCGGACTTAGCTGGTGCGTTTGGCGGCATGGGTTCGCAGACAGCCTTCGGACCGCGCGGTTCCGCGACCTTGCTTTCCAAGGCGACGACGATCTCGGCGGTATTGTTCATGCTCACGTCGTTGTCGCTGTCGATTCTGGCATCGCGCCAGGCGGGCTTGGGCACGACGGTTTTAGAGGGCACCGACCAGAAGGGCGCACCAACCAAGAGCGCTCCGGCGACGCCAGTTCCGCTGCCGCCGCAGCCACAGGCTCCGATGACGATGACGCCGGAAGGTGGGCAGCCGGTGACCATCCCGATGCCGACCAACCAGAGTTTACCGCCGGGCGTAAAAGTCGTACCGGCTCCCGGCAAGCAGGCGCCGGCACCGGCACAGAAATCGCCGGCACCCAAGAAGTAGCACCCTGAACGCGGAGGTGGCGGAATTGGCAGACGCACTAGCTTGAGGTGCTAGCGGGAGCAATCTCGTGGGGGTTCAAGTCCCCCTCTCCGCACCACATTTTAAAAGAGTTAGCGGTTTGGAGTTTGACCCTATTTACCTGGCAGGATCCGGTTTTGGACCTTATGTTGCTCCAGGCCGCTTGCTCGGAAGAGCAAGCTCCCACGCAAACAAACGACTTCGACTCGCAGGGGTGTTGGTCCGAGCGCGAAACGCGCACGCCGATTAGCCTCAAAGACTAGTTGTGGCAACAACGTTCCTGAGGCGCACGAACTGCCGAGGAAAGCCAATTACGAAATCTGGCGAGCTGTCGGAATGTTTGGAATGTTTACTAATCAAGTACCCGTCATTCAAAAGCGTCGTGGCCGCGATTCCCGGCGTTCCTTCGCTTCCAGGAAGACAAGATCTCATTCCGGCAATCCGATCTTCTTACGAAGAGCTGAAGAGCTTTCATTCTCGGATCGCCGCGAAGGGCAGCAAATTCAGCATAAGTGAGATCTCTACCCAACCGGACCGGCCCCAAAGGAACGGCGCGCTCGAGTGCCTCGAATGCGCGGTTCTTGTCGCCTAAGGCCGCGAAGATGCCTGCCTGCTCAATCGGCCGCCATTGGATTACCGCCATCTTCTCTGCTTTGTCGCGCTGTCCAGCAAGTGCATAGGCACGTCCAAGGATTCCTGAGCCACTCGCCGAGAGCCGATCGTTAAACTTTTCTTCCAGTATCGGAATGGCCTCGGCGGCCCTTCCCTGAAATATCAGGCCCTCGGCACATGGCTGGGGACAATGTGCCATTGCATCGGCAGGGCGCCCGACCGAAAAAAGCAATGTCCTAAATATCTTCTGCACCGCAGGTGAGAGTGGATCGGTCTTTTCCTGCTGGCCGCAATTCGGCAATGTGGAGCAACACGATGAGTTGGAGATTGACTCATCAACCTTCGGCGTGCGAAAGAATTCATGAGTGAGGCCCTCTAAGGCTGTTTACAAACTTCGCTATCGCCGCGCCGATCTCTTCGGGGCTGTCCTCCTGCAATAGCTTTCGGCCTTTAACCGCAACTTCGGTCTGGTTCGGCCATCGCCGGATAGTGTCACGCAGGCGGCCGCGCGCAAGCGTGCCTGGCTCGCCGTTGATGAACAATTTTGGCAGGTCGCTTTGAGCTAACCACTCACAATTCCGGCTGACAACCTCGGCGACCTCGGCCGGTTCACCGTCGATCGGGAGACTACGAGGCCATGCCAGCATCGCCCTGCGGTCTTCGCCCCGATTGCGAAAGGGAGAGCGGTACTGTTCCATCTCGTCCTCAGTGAACTTCCGGAACGCGGTTTGAGGCAGTACCTTCTCGATGAATATGTTCTCTTCCAAGACCATTCGCTCGCCTTCCGGAGAACGGAGCGCTTTGAATAAAGGGTGGGCGTATTCGGGAAGATCTGGCCACGTCAGAGGCGCCGCGATCGCTTCCATGTGAACGATCCCTTTCACGCGCTGGCTATTCTGCCGGGCCCAATCAAACCCGAGCACTGCTCCCCAATCGTCCAGCACGAGCACTATGCGATTTCCGAGATCCAACTGATCCCACAAATCGAAAAGCTGGCTCCTCTGAGTGGCAAGACTATAGCGTTCAGGCCCGAGGGAGGGCTCCAGCTTGTCCGAACCTCCCATGCCGATGAGGTCGCAGGCGATGAGGCGTCCCGTCCCTTCCAAGTGCGGCATGACGTTTCGCCACGCGTATGACGAGGCCGGTTGCCCGTGCTGGAAGACAATTGCGTCGCCCTCACCTTCGTCGACGTAGGCCATTCGCCTGCCTTTGACTTCGCGGTGCTTGAGCTCGGCATACGCCGTACCGCTGATCATGATTCCCCTTCATAACGCTGGTGCAGCATGGGCCAGAACGCCGGTCGGTAGCACCAGGCAAGAAAGATCTCAAGTACGCTCACGAGCGCCGCGAGACCAACTTCCGCCCCGGACGACGGAACGAAAAGATGCATCACAGCGATGTTCACGATGATCGGCGCCAGCAACGCCACGGCGAGAGGGACGAAGCGGCCTATGACAAGCGCCGTTCCCGCGAACAGGTAGATCACGAACAAGAGCGGGAAGAAGTACCGGCTCGCGACCAGACCATCGATGAACACCGCGGCCGCGCCCTGCGCCGGCGGTAGTGGAAACAATTGCAGGAGCCCGTTCAAGCCGAATCCGAAGAATACGAGCCCGAGAAGCACGCGCGCCGCGATTGTAGCTTTCGATTCCACGGGGTCTGTCTCTCCTGACGAATCGCTACCAACGGGTTGTATGCAACTCGTACGAACCGGCCGGACTGAACTCCCCGGCTACCGCGCGCTCGTGCAGTTCCCAAGCCGAAGCGCCCGCCCAGCGCGCCGCGACCATCTTCTCGGGATCGACATTGACGTGCACCTGAGCAGGCAATGCCTTCAGTTGCTCCGTAACCGTCCAGTCGTCCGCAAAATTGTTGGTGTTCAGCTCGATGATATTGCCGTCGGGGTCCTCGTAATAGATCGCGGTTTGAAAGAACTGGTCCGCGGCCCACAGCGGGAACATGCCCTTGTCTTTGAGGCGAAGATACGTGCCGAGAAGATCGTCCAGACAGTCGTATGCGAAGGCGATGTGTTGCACCCGCGCGTGACGGTCTCTGTCGTTGTCGATCGAGACGCCAGGCGTCTCGAAAAAACGAGAGGCGATGATTGACCTCGTCGTTAGTCGCAAACGCCACCGTCTTAAATGGCGATCCGGCGGGCGCCGTCACGCGGTTATGAACGGTGATCCCGAGGACTTTGCGGTACCACTCAAGCACCGCGTTTAGGTTGGACGTCGTCAGACCGCAATGCTGCAGTTTCGGATGGATCGTGATCTCAGTATTCATTTGATTTCTCCTGCGACGAAACAGAAGCAGGCCTGTAGCCGATATTCTCGAACACGGAAACCGTAGATTTTCAAAGTCGAATTGTGAGCGACCGTGTGGAGCGGCGTGCCCGTTTCGTGCCAGATGCCAACACTCCGATCACGCGCCAGGCGTAGCCGAGCCTCATTTCTCAGCTCTTTCAGAAGCTTGAGAGTGGCCGTCGTTTTGCCCGGATTGAACAGGGCTGCTATTCATGCGATCAGAGATTGTTATTGCCTGGGCAGTTCACGTTGCTCCTCTTGCAGGGCGTTCAGGCCGAACGTTGCTCCAGGCCGGCTTCTTGGGAGGCTTCTCGACGGTCAAACTCCGCGCGGGCGCGTTCGATTACCCCGCGATTGTCGCTTGCCCAATTTGCAAGTTCTGTTACGGTCTTGAGGAGCGTCTTGCCCAAGGGGGTGAGAGCGTACTCGACCCGGGGCGGCACGGTCGGGAAGACTGTTCGCAGCACAAGACCGTCTCGTTCCAATCCGCGCAGCGTGTGCGTGAGCATTCGCTGCGAGATGCCCTGAACGATTCGCTTGAGCTCATTGAAGCGCTTCGCGCCGTTCCCGAGCAGCACTATCAAAAGAATGCTCCACTTATCCCCTACCCGGGTCAGCACTTCACGAGTGAAGGGGCATGCAGCATCGTGCGCGAAAACGTCGGTTCCCTTGGTGTTACTTCGTGACTTCAACGTGCCTCCTTGAAAGTCCGTGCTTTAGAAACTATTCTATACCTGGGAGTGAATTGATACCAGGTATCAAAAGAGAACCAAAAAATACGGAAAGGAAATCAGAACATGAACAACGAAACGAACTTCGCCCCCGGCAGGAGTGGGGCGTCAACAAGAATAGGAGTCGCGGGCGCATCCGGAAAACTCGGCAGCCTGGTGCTTGATGGCTTGCTCAAAGTTACGCCGCCGGATCAACTCGCGGCAATTGTTCGCAGCCCCGAAAAGGCAGCCCGATTCGCGTCGCGGGGAGTTCAAGTGCGTCGCGGCGACTACTCAGATTGGGAGACGCTGATTCCAGCCCTGGCTGGCATACAACGCTTGCTGCTGATATCGGCGACCGACCTCGGCAGGCGCGTTGAACAGCACCAGTCGGTAATCCAGGCCGCAAGAGCGGCCGGTGTCGAGCATATCGTCTACACGAGCGTGCTGCGTGCAGACACGAGCACCCTGCCGATCGCCGACGAGCACCGCGAAACAGAAGACCTGCTCCGGACGTCCGGCCTGACCTATACGATCCTCCGAAACGGTTGGTACATCGAGAACTACACGGAGCGGTTGGAAATGCCGCTCGCTCACGGGGGATTCATCGGGGCGGCTCAGACCGGAAAAATAGCCGCTGCTACGCGTGAAGATTATGCAGAAGCGGCGGTCGCTGTGCTTATGAGCGGAGGCCACGAAGGAAAAACGTACGAGTTGGCGGGCGACTACGGCTTTACAATGAAGGACCTCGCCGACGCCGTGTCCGGCTGGGCCGGCACAACGCTTCCCTACACCGATCTGCCGCCCGCGGAGTATCGGAAGATTCTCGGCTCGGCAGGGCTTCCGGATGCGATTGTGGATCTCCTGGTCGCCACCGACATCGCGATTGCCCGCGGCGACCTGAATAGCGACAACCGGGACCTGCACAACTTAATCGGGCGGAATACGCAAACGCTTCGAGATGTGCTGACGAACCTCGTGAAGCCGGAAGCACGATCGGGAGCAGCCTTATGAGCCCGTTAACGAACAGGGTGGCGGTGATCACGGGCGCGTCGAAGGGCATTGGCGCCGGGATCGCGAAGGCGATAGCCACAGCGGGGGCGGCGGTCGCGGTCAATTACGCCGGGAGCAAGGAAGCAGCCGAGCGTGTCGTGAATGACATCGTTGCGAACGGCGGCCGGGCAATTGCGGTTCAAGGAAGCGTTTCGAATGCCGCGGATATGAGGCGGCTCTTCGCGGAGACAAAATCGACATTTGGGGCCGTCGACATCCTGGTGAATAACGCCGGTATCGGAGAGTTCGCCCCCGTTGAAGCTGTGTCCGAGGAACAGTACCGGCGGCTGTTTGACACGAACGTGCTCGGCGTCATGCTTGCCGTTCAGGAAGCTCTCGGACACTTCGGCCCAAACGGCGGCAGCATCATCAATATCAGCTCTGTAGCCAGCGTCAGCCCGACACCCGCCTCCGGAATCTACGCCGCCACGAAGGCCGCGGTGAACACTCTGACTACTGTATTGGCGATGGAACTGGGCGCCCGCAAGATTCGAGTTAACGCCATCGCGCCCGGTCCTGTGGATACGGATGGCACGCGCGGGGTTGGCCTGATTGGCAGTGAACTGGAACGGCAGCTCATTGCGCAGACTCCGCTCGGCCGGCTTGGCCAACCGGAGGACATCGGCCGCATTGCGGTTTTCCTGGCATCGGACGATGCCCAGTGGGTCAGCGGCGCATGGATTCGAGCCTCAGGGGGACTGCAGTAGGGGTGATATGCACATCACGGTTGTAGGAGCTAGCGATTCTTATGCGAGAGGTTTTGTTACGTGGGCGGTTGCCGCCGGATATCACGTCACCGTTGTCGGACCGAGCCGCGGCCAAGCTGAGGCGTTCGCGAGGAAGATCGATGCAGCAATGGCGGCTGGTCCTCGCGATCCGATCGCCGACAACATTGTTCTTCTCGCCCTGCCCTACACGTGCGTTCTGGATGCGCGCGATTCTTACGGCAGACAACTCGACGGGAAGATCGTGGTCGACCTGACCACCCCAATCGATCCCGAGACCTTTGAACCCATTCACCCGAAAGCGGGCTCAGCCGCGCAGGAGATCAAAAGTGCGCAACCGGGCGCCAGAGTAGTAAAAGCATTCCATCCGAGGTTCGTCGGCCCCCAGGATGCGCGGCAGAACTCGACTGCACAAACCCGAGACGTATACCTGGCAGGCGACGATGCCGGGGCAAAGCATTTCGTCGCCCAGCTCTTCGAGTCGGGTGGTCTGCGAGCGATCGATGTTGGTCCGTTGCGGCGTGCACAAGAGCTGGAGGCAGCCGGGTATCTCGGCCTTGCCGCGCGCCTCGCTCCGGAAGCGGCCTCAGGGTCAGTCCTTTGATTGGCGGTGCGTTCGGCGGAGCATAGGGATCAGGACCCCGCCGCAAACCCCATAGAGCACCGCAGACATGGCCAGCTCGCGACGCATCCCGATTAGGTCGGTAAGGCGTGCGATGGCCAAAGCCGCGAATGGCGCCACGCCGGTAAAGGCCAGAGAATAGAGACTCATCACACGCCCTCGAAGAGCGTCCGGGACACTCTCCTGAACCATCGTCGACGAGACTCCGAGAGTGCTTGCGATCCCGAAGGAAACAATCCCGACCGCCGTCACAGAGAAGGTCAAATGACGAGACCACGCCAACGCGCATAAAGCGAGCGTGATCACGACGAGCGCGGTTGCGATCCAAAAAAGACGGGACCTGCGCGGAAGAACGAGTAGAAACACAGCCCCGAGGAACGCGCCAACGCCCGAAACCGCCATCAAAACGCCCAGTCCGCCCGGCCCAATTCCGAGCACGTGCTTCGCGTAATACGGCATCAGGGTCGCCGCGTTCGGGAAGACGAACGTTGTGGTCACTACGGTCAGCCCGAGCAGCGCCATGATCTGCGGCTGTTCCCGGACGTAAAGCACACCTTCCGCCAGAGAAAGCTTCCTGTGTGCTGTCCCACCCATCGCGGCTCTCGGCTTTATCACCAGCAGGCTACCGATCACGGCGAGGAAGCTGGCGCCGTTTGCAAAGAAGGCGGCCGCCATGCCCCAGGCGGCAACGAACCACGAGGCGATCGCCGGACCGATAATGCGCGACCCGTGGAAAGTCGCTTGGTTGAGTGCGATGGCCTGAGGCAGGTCTTCGCGCTCGACCAGATGAGGAAAGAACGATTGATACGCCGGAAGATCATAGGCAGTGGCGATGCCGAGCAGTCCGGCAATGAGCCAGATGTGCCACAGGTGGAGATGTCCTGCGTGAATCAGCACCCCTAGCGCGACGGCGAGCATGGCCAGCACCGATTGCGTTACGAGCAGAATCCGGCGCCGGTCCATACGGTCAGCCGCGACCCCGCCGAACGGCGTCAGGAGCAGGATGGGGATCGAGGCTGCCAGGTTGACCGATGCGAGCGCCAACGCCGAAGAGGCCAAATTCGTGACGACCCAGCCCTGGGCGAACTGCTGCATCCAGGTCCCCGTCTGCGAAACCGCTTGTCCGCTCCAGAAGAGAGCGAACTCGCGATTTCGCAGCGCACCAAGCATCTTCCGCGGTTTTGCCGTTGCGGCCGCGTCCGCTGCACCTCGCCCCGGCTCTCCGCGGGCGCCGGTTGCGAGTACCGGTCGCTCTTCCGGCCGGCCGCCTGTGGTTGTGGCACTCATGGTTCGGCTCAAAAGCTTGTGGCCGGGTCATACGGCTTGTCCGGAGCGAAGTGACCGTCCATTGCACGTTCGTGTACTTCCCACGGGGAAGCTCCGGCCTTGCGAGCCGCCACCAGTTTGGCCGGATCGATCTGCGCGGGCCTGCCGGCCTGTCCCGTTTTGAGGAATTCAGTTGCCGTCCATGGGCTGCCGTAGTTGTAGAAGAACATCTCGACGACGTTACGGTCAGGGTCTTCATAATAGAGGGAAATTCCCGGTCCGTGGTCGGCGGCCCATAGCAGCGGAATGCCGGCGTCTTTGATACGGATGTAGGTACCCAGCAAATCGTCGAGGGTGGAGCATTCGAACGCCACGTGCTGGAGCCCGGTATGCTTTCGCCGCTCCGGATCGGTAGTGGCTTTGGGGATCTGGAAGAACACAATGCGATGATCCATCTCATCGTTGCTGATGAACGCGAGGGCCGAAAAGGGCGGTCCGTTAGGGATCATACGTGCAATCGCCGGAATCTCCGATCGGTGGTTGACGGTCATCCCCAGCACCTTGCGGTACCAGTCGACCATTGGGTCCAGGTTGGCCGTAATCAGGCCGTAATGATGAAGTTTCGGATGGACAATTGTTTTGGTATTCATCGAATTTCCTATCTTGGACTCGCTTAGGCCTGCACGAACTCCAGTTCCAACGTGATGGTGACTTCCTCGCCCACCAGCAGCCCGCCGGCTTCCAACGGCGCGTTCCAGTGCAAGCCGAAGTCTTTGCGATTGATCTTCGCGGCGGCCGACACCCCGATACGCGTATTGCCCCATGGGTCCTTATGGGGCGGAGTAGGGCCGTCCACGTCGAATGTCGCTTCACGCGTCATGCCGTGAATGGTCAGGTCGCCGATTACTTTGAGTTGGCCCTCGTCCTCCCGCTCCACGCGAGTCGACGCAAACGTCAGGTTCGGGTACTTCTCCACGTCAAAGAAATCGGGGCTCTTCAGGTGTCCATCGCGCTGAGCGTCGCGCGTATTGATCGAGGCGGCGTCAGCCGACGCTTCGATCCGCGACCTCGTGACATCGTTCGGATCGAGGGTCATCGCGCCAGTGATCGCCGTGAATTGCCCTTTCACGTTGGCGATCATCATGTGCCGCACCTTGAACTCGACCACTGAATGCGCCGGGTCGAGCTTCCAGGTGGTGATTCCGGTTATTGCCGTCGTTGTGACTGTACTCATTTCTGTTCTCCTCTGATGGTTTGTAATCCACAGTTCTACTTCGCTGCGACATCCTTTTCCGAGGGCAGTTGGTCGCGGTTCCAGCCGCCGCCAAGCGCCTCGATTAATTGCACGTTGCTGGTCATTTGACTGACTCTCAAGCTAAAGAAGGTCTGCCGTTGCTGGAGCAGCGACGTTTCGGCGGTGTAAACGTCAAGATAAGGGGCGAGTCCGGAGCGAAAGCGCGTGTTCGCCAGATCCAGGTATCTTTGTGCTGCGTTGATGGCGGCTTGCTGCTGAACCAGTTGTTCCGCCAGATACCGCTGCTGGGCCAGCGCATCCTCGGTTTGTTGAACGGCGGTGAAAACCGTCTGCCTGTACCCGGCGGCATCAGCCTCATACTGCGCCTGGTAGCTTGCCAGGGTAGCCCGCCGGGCGCCGGCGTCGAACAGCGTCAGTGCCGCCGAGGGGCCGACCGAGAAAAAGCGGCTCGGCCACTGCAGCCAATTCCCAATCGAATTGCTCTGAAGGCCGGCTTGAGCAGTAATGTTGAAGGACGGATAGAACGCAGCCATCTGAACGCCAATGAGAGCGTTGGCCGCGGCCATCGTTCGTTCCGCCGCCGCGATATCGGGGCGGCGCTCCAGCAACTCCGAGGGCACGCCGGGCGGGATGATCGGGGCGGGAATCGCGAGTTCCCGAACCGGCAAGGAGAAGGACGATGCGAACTCTCCTGTCAGAACCGCAATCGAATGTTCGATCTGGGCTCGGGCGATTCTGAGATTGATGAGCGACGACTGGGCGGTCTGCAGATTGAGGTCAGCCTGAGCGACGGGCTGCTCGTTGTCGATACCGGTCCTGTAAAGGGTCTCGGTAAGCTGCAGTGAGTTGCGAAAGGTTTCAACCGTTCGCTCGTAAAGTGCGATCAGCGAGTCCTGCCCGCGAATTTCGAAGTAATACGCCGCGAGGCTTGATTGCTGCAGCAGCCTGACATTGGCCAGATCAGCGGCGCTCACTTGCGCCTGGTTCGCGGCCTCTCGCACGCTATTGCGCACTCTGCCCCAAACATCAGGCTCCCAGGAAGCCTCGAAAGGAAAGTTGAAGTTCTCGCTGGTTGGATTCCTGGGCGTCCCTCGCTGTCCGCCCGCTGGACTCAGATTTCCGGAACTGTTGGTGCGGGAATAAGAAGGATTGACAGTCGCCGTAGGGTAGTAATTGGAGCGTGCTACCCGAACCAGGGCGCGCGCCGCCATGTAGTTCTGGTAAGACTGTGCGATGGTTTGGTTCGATCTGTTCAGCGTTTCTTCGAGTCCGTTGAGTTCGGGTTCCTCATAGACCTCCCACCATTTCCCTCTTGATTCCGCATCCTGCGGCTTTGCGGCCTTCCAGAGTGTTCCATCCGGACTCATCTGGGGCGCGCCCTCTTTGAACGAACCAGTCTCTTTGAATGCCGGCGGAGCGGCAACCAAGGGCGGCTTGTACTTCGGTCCGACTGTGCAACCGGTCAGCAGTGTACCGGCAAGCGTTAGCGTGACGAGCCAGCGGCGGTTTGAGTTGTGCATTGCGCAGATCATGAATGGCTCCTTATGCCGTCGCGTCACCAGGGACGGGAGTGAGTCCCGACTTCACACGCTTCAGCCAATTGGCAACGCGATCGAAGTACAGGTAGATCACCGGGGTGCTATAAAGCGTCAGAAGTTGGCTGAATACGAGACCTCCGACGACCGCGATGCCTAGCGGGTGCCGCAACTCGCAGCCGATCCCCCGTCCGAATGCGAGCGGGAGGGCACCGAGTATCGCTGCAAACGTCGTCATGAGAATCGGCCGGAAACGAAGCAGCGAAGCTTCGAAAATGGCGTCCTTTGTGCTCTTACCCTCCTCCCGTTCGGCCTGCAACGCGAAGTCGATCATCATGATCGCGTTCTTCTTCACGATGCCGACCAGCAGAATGATGCCGATAAAGGAGATCACGTCGAGTTCGCTGTGGAAGAGCATCAGCGAGAGGAACGCGCCCACGCTGGCGGAAGGCAGCGTTGTCAAAATGGTGATCGGATGAATCAGGCTTTCGTAAAGCATCCCGAGCACGATGTAAATCGTCAGCAGGGCCGCAAGTATGAGCAGCGGCTCGCTCGACATCGATTTGCGAAACGCCTCGGCGGTGCCTGCGAACTCCCCGCGAATCGAAAACGGCATTCCCATCTGCTGCTGAAGTTGCCCAATCTGGGTCTCAGCCTGGCCTAACGAGACGCCCGGCGCGAGATTGAAGGCGATGGTGACGGAAGGAAAGAAACCGGAATGATTGACCGCGAGCGGCGAGGTGGAAACCTGGCGATGGGAAACGACGGAGAGGGGTACCGATCCGGTGCCGGCGGAATGGATGAACGTCGAAGCAAGCGAGGCGGGGTTGTCCAGAAACTGCGGCGCCGTCTCCAGGACCACGTAATACTGATTGATTGGAGTGTAGATCGTGGAGATGAGCGACTCGCCGTATTCGTAATAGAGCGAGCTGTCGATCATCTGCGTGGTAATGCCCAGTCTGGCGGCCGTCGATCGGTCGTACTGCAACAGCATCTGCAGGCCGTCATTCTGCTGATCAGTGGTCACGTCCAGGAGCGAGGGCATATGCCGCATGTGGTCGTACAGCCGTGGTCCCCAGGTGCCCAAATCCTCGACCGTGTCCGAGGAAATCTGATATTGATAAGCGGCGTTGCTCTGGCGTCCCCCAACACTCAAGTCCTGCGCAGGTTGCAGATATGTGGACGCTCCAGTGAGTGCGTTCAGCTTCGGACGCAGACGGTTTAGCACATCCGCGGCACTGACCTTGCGCTCTTCGAGCGACTTTAGGCCCACAAAGAGAAACCCCGCGTTGATCGCCCCTCCACCCGGACCGCCTTGTCCCCCGGTGAAGCCGGCCACGCCCTTTACTGCCGGGTCCGTCTGGATTAGTTTCTCTATTTCGAGCAGCGATGCTCGCATCGATTGGAACGATGCGTCCTGCGGCCCCTGAAAGCCGCCCATCAGCGTGCCCGTGTCCTGGAGGGGGAAGAAGCCTTTGGGCACTCGCACGAGCAGGACGCCGTTGATGGCAAACGTCGCAAGGAAGACGATCACAATGAGCGCCGGATAGCGAAGCGTGCAGGCGAGCGAATACCGGTATGCGGACAATAGCAGATCGAAAGCGCGCTCACTAAAGCGGAACACGTACCCGTGTTTCTGCCCTTCGCTCGAACGCAGGATATAGGCGCACATTGTTGGCGTGACCGTAAGGGAAACCACGAGAGAGATGGCGATTGCCGCGACCAGAGTCGCCGCAAACTCATGAAAAAGCCTGCCGACGATCCCACCCATGAACAGGATCGGAACGAAAACGGCGATGAGGGACAGGCTCATCGAGACCACCGTAAAGGCAACTTCACGGGCTCCGGTGAGCGCCGCCTCAATTGGCTTGATGCCGGATTCAATATGCCGCGCGATGTTCTCCATCACCACGATCGCGTCGTCCACCACAAAGCCCGTCGAGATCGTCAGTGCCATCAACGACAGATTGTTGAGGCTGTACCCGCACAGGTACATCACACCGAACGCACCGATCAGAGAGACCGTAACGGCTACTCCGGGTATGAGGGTCGCGCGGGGGCTTCTCAAGAAGACGAAAACGACCGCAATCACCAGGACAATGGAGAACATCAGTGTCCGTTCCACATCGCTCACCGAAGCTCGAATCGTTGTGGTCGTATCGTTGAAGATCTGTAGTTCTTCGCCTTGTGGGATCGATGCGCGGATGGAGGGAAGCGAACTCTTGATCCGATCCACTGTCTCGATGACGTTGGCGCCGGGCAGCCGGAAAACGAGCAGAACCACGGAGGCTTTGGTGTCGGCATAGGCGGCGGACCGAAGGGTTTGAACGGAGTCGTAGACATGCGCGACATCCTGAAGCTGGACGACGGCGCCATTCGCCGTTCCGATCACGAGAGGGGCATAGTCCTTTGCCTTGGAGATTTGGTCGTTGGCGGTGATGTCCATCGTGACCAGGTCGTTGCTGAACTGTCCTTTCGGCCGGTTGGAGTTCTGCAACGAGATGATTCGCGCAATGTCCTGCACTCCCAATCCGTAGCTGTTGAGCTGCTGAGGATTCAGATCGATGCGGACTGCGGGAAGCGAACTCCCGGCGACCAGCACCTGGCCGACGCCTTCGAGCTGCGAGATCTTCTGCTGTATGACGGACGCAGCGGTGTCGTACAGGCTCCCAGCCTCTCGAGTGTCAGACGTCAATGTCAGCACAAGGACGGGCGCAACGGCGGAGTTGACCTTCCGGTATGCAGGGTTGGATGGCAGGTTCGCGGGTAGATACGTGCGCGCCGCGTTGATAGCGGCCTGAACGTCGCGCGCCGCGCCATCGATGTCGCGCGAGAGATCGAACTGAAGCGTGATCGTAGTCAGGCCAAGCGAGCTGTTCGAGGTCATTTGCGTAACCCCGGCTATCCGGCCGAACTGCCGCTCGAGAGGTGTTGCCACGGAGGACGCCATAATTTGCGGGCTTCCACCCGGAAGGTTCGCGGTCACGGTAATCGTGGCGAAATCCAATTGCGGCAGCGAGGCGATGGGCAGCACGCGAAACGCGGCCAGCCCGGCAATTGCAATAGCAATGGCGAATAGCGTGGAGGCCACGGGCCTCTTTATAAAGACAGCGGAGATACTCATATTGACTCCGACTGAAGATCGCCCGGCGCCGGGCCGCGATGCCGTCCCGCTTTCGTGAACCGATCAAAGAAGACGTAGATCACGGGTGTCGTATAGAGGGTCAGAAGCTGACTGACGAGTAGGCCCCCGACCATCGCGATGCCCAATGGGCGCCGCAGTTCCGATCCGATTCCACTTCCAAACGCGAGAGGAATCCCCGCGAACAACGCACAAAGCGTCGTCATCAGAATCGGACGGAACCGGACTTTGGACGCTTCGAAGATCGCTTCTGCGGGCGCGCTATTTCGGGTCCTCTGCGCTTCCAGGGCGAAGTCCACGATTAAGATTCCGTTCTTTTTGACAATGCCGATCAGCAGGATGATGCCGATCACAGCGATGATGTGAAGGTCCTGGTGAAACAGCCGAAGCGCGAGCAGAGCTCCCACCCCGGCGGATGGAAGCGTCGACAGAATCGTTAGAGGATGGATGAAACTCTCGTACAAGATGCCGAGAACGATGTAGACGGCCACCAGCGCGGCGAAGATCAGGATGACCAGATTCGTACCCATCGAGTCATAAGCCGCCGCGGTACCTTGGAAATCCGCTTGCACACTCGCGGGCATGTTGAGGCGTTGCTGGACGTTCTTGATCGCATCGACGGCCTGCCCGAGAGAGTATCCGGGGGCTACATTGAACGAGACGGTAACTACGGGAAATTGCCCCTGATGCGCGATCGTGAGAGGTGAAGGCCTGACTACCAGACGGCTGATCGCCGAAAGCGGGGTAGGAGTCGTCGATGCAGTTGACGTGGTCGTCGAAGAACCGCCGCTAGTTCCTGCACCCCCGACAGCCGGTGCGGGAGTTGTCGAGGAAAGGGTGGCCGACGGTGCGGCCAAAGAAGACCCGCTATTTGATGCCAGCGAGACGGTGTTCCCGCTCGTGCTTGCCAGTGCATTCGTCGCCGTAGCGATTGGCGACCCCGAAGAGGGCGTCAGTGTTGCTTGCGATCCGCTCGCGATTGCCGCAGTCCGGCCGGAAACACTTTGCGCTACCGTTGATGTGCTGGACGATGACTGGACGTAGATGTTGCCTAGGCGTTCCGGACTCGTCTGGAATTGAGGCAGAACTTCCAAAATCACGTGGTATTGATTCGACTGTGTGTAAAGTGTGCTGACCTCTCTCTGCCCGAAGGCGTCGTAGAGCGTAGCGTCGATCTGGTCCGGCCGAATGTTGAATCGCGACGCGGTCGCGCGGTCATACTCGAGATGAGCGCTCACTCCGTTTAGCTGCTCATCTGTGACCACCCCAGAGACTTCCCGGATCTTGCGCATCTCCGCAACCAGCTTTGCCGTCCAGTCGCTCAGCTCACTCACATCTGGATCTTCAAGCGTGTATTGAAACTGGGTTCTGCTCACTCGGTCATCTACGGTGAGGTCCTGAATCGGTTGGAGATACAGATGCATTCCCGGAACCTGCCGGGCGCGTTTCTCGAGGCGGCTGATCACGGCGGACGCCGGGAGCCGCCGGTCCTCGATCGGCTTGAGGTCGATCTGAATGCGCCCACTATTCAGAGTCGTGTTGATTCCGTCGGCGCCGATAAACGAGGAGAGACTCTTCACAGCCGGATCGTTCAGTATTCCTTGAATGAGCTGGCTTTGCTTCTGGGACATAGCGCTGAAGGATGTCGATTCCGGAGCCTGCGTGATCCCTGGATAATTCCCGTATCCTGCGTCGGGACGAAGCCTTTGGGAATTTCGATGTACTGGAACACGCTCAGCACCATTACCGCGACCGCCACCATCAGCGTTGGCACTTTATGCCTTAACACCCACTGCAGACTGCGGCCGTAACCCTCAATGGTTCGGTCGAACACCGTTTCGGTCAGGCGGTAGAACCAGTTTTGATTCTGAAGGGGAGCGTGCCGCAGCATGCGCGAACACATCATCGGTATGAGCGTCAGCGACACTCCGGCGGAAATGAGAATCGTGACGGCCAAGGTAACGGCGAATTCGCGGAACAGCCGTCCGACAACATTTCCCATGAACAACAAAGGGATCAGGACGGCGACCAGCGAAATCGTCAGGGATATGACCGTGAATCCGATTTCGCCCGCCCCCTTGAACGCCGCGTCAATCGGGCGCATTCCCTTTTCTATGTACCGGGAGATGTTTTCGATCATGACGATGGCGTCGTCCACCACAAACCCGGTTGAGATAGTGAATGCCATCATCGTGAGATTGTTTATGCTGAATCCCATGACGGCCATCAGAGCGAAGGTCCCGATCAGGGACAAAGGAACGGCCACGCTCGGGATGACGGTCGCCGCGATCGTACGGAGGAAGAGGAAGATCACCAGGACGACCAGGCTGATCGTGAGCATCAGCTCGAATTGAACGTCCTTGACAGAAGCCCGGATGGTTGTGGTCCGGTCCGAGAGGGTGTGGAGTTGGACGGACACCGGCAGGCTGCTTCGGAGTTGCGGCACCAGTTCTTCGATCTGGTTGACTACAGCGATCGTGTTCGCTCCGGGCTGTTTGCGAACGTTGATGATCACTGCGGGCGTGTCGTTCATCCAAGCCGCCAGTTTCGTGTTCTCCACTCCGTCGGTGATCTTGGCCACATCGGTCAGCATCACGGGAGCGTTATTCTTGTAAGCGACGACGACATCCCGGTATTGCGCGCTCGAAAACAATTGGTCGTTCGCATTGATTTGAAAGTTCTGCGCCGGCCCGTCGAAGCTACCTTTGGGAGTGTTTACGTTGGTGTTGGAAATTGCCGTCCGGAGATCTTCCAGGTTCACGCCGTAGGCGGCTAACGCAACCGGGTTCGCCTGAATTCGCACCGCGGGCTTCTGGCCGCCGCTGATCGTGACCAGCCCGACGCCGCTCAACTGCGATATCTTGGGCGCCAGTCTGCTGTCCGCCAGATCTTCCACCTGCGGAAGCGGCATTACTGATGATGTGAGGGCGAGCGTCAAGACTGGAGCGTCGGCTGGATTGGACTTGCTGTAGACCGGTGGAACCGGCAGGTCCGTCGGCAGAAACCCCTGTGCGGCGTTGATGGCCGCCTGGACCTCCTGCTCGGCTACGTCCAAACTGAGGCTGAGCGCAAATTGCAGAACGATGATGGAACTGCCATCGGAACTCGTCGAGGTCATTTGCGTAAGCCCCGGCATCTGCCCAAACTGCCTTTCCAGGGGAGCCGTCACCGACGACGCCATCACGACTGGACTTGCTCCCGGATAAAAGGTCTGGACCTGAATCGTCGGGTAGTCGGCCTGCGGCAGCGCGGAAATCGGCAGCGTGATATAGGCGCCAAGGCCAACCAGAAGAATCGCCGCCATCAGCAGCGACGTGGCGACCGGCCTTTGGATGAATGTCTTGGAGGGATTCATTCGCCGCCGCCTCTGCTTGAGGGCTCACCAGAGGAATCGGCGGGAACCGCGACACGCGCGCCGTCCTGGACCTTGTCGAAGCCTGTGATGGCGACGACATCGCCGCTTTGAATTCCGCTGATTGCCGCATTGTTGCCTTCGGTCGCGATCTCGGAAACCGATTGCAAGTGAACAACTCCGTCGCGCACTACGTACACGAATGCGTTCACCCCGTTGTGCTGTACTGCTGCCGCGGGAACCAGAAGCTGATTGCGAAGTGTCCGGACTAGCAGCCGGGCATTCACAAATTGATTGGGAAAAAGCGCGAGATCGCGATTCTCGAATTCCGCCCGAAAACGGATGGTGCCGGTTGATGTGTCCACCTGGTTATCAAGCGTGAGCAGCTTCCCGGCGGCAATTCGGTTCGTTCGGGAACGATCATACACATCGACCGGTAAAGTCCCGTGCCCCGTGATTTGGGAACGAACCTGAGCAAGATAGTCTTCCGCGACGTTGAATACGACCGATATCGGCTCTAGCTGCGTGATCACCACGATGGCGCTGTTTCCCCCGGAGAAAACCGTGTTTCCGGGGTCCACCAGTCGCAGGCCAACACGCCCGCTGATCGGAGAAATGAGACGACAATAGCTCAGCTGCACCTGTCCGTACTGCAGTTGGCCCATGTCATTCTTGACTGAACCGCGATACTGTTCGACTACCTGTAACTGATCTTCATAAGTCTGTCGTGCTACGGCTTTCTGTTCGGCCGCTTCTTGATAACGCGCCAAGTCGATTTCGGCCTGCTTGAGAAGCGCCTGGTCGCGTTCGAGGGCTCCCTGATACTGCTGCAGCTGCGCCTCGTAAGGGCGCGGGTCGATATCGATCAGAGAATCGCCTCGATTGACAATCTGTCCTTCGGTGTAATGCACCGCCGTGACTTGCCCGCTCACCTGGCTGTATAGGTTGACTGTCGCCAGCGGTGTCACTGTCCCGAGTGCCTCAATATATTGGCCGATACTCCCCTGACGGACAATCGCGGTTCTGATGTTGGGCGTCGAGATTGGCTGCCCATCGCTCGATGCCGCTTGGGGCTGAGAACTGCCGTTGCGGAGTCGTGCGAAGACGAAGGCCCCGCCGAGGACCACGATGAAAAGCACGAGCCAGAGCCGGCCTTTCCTACCTGTGCCGTTTGCGGCGCCGGCCTGCTGCGCATCCTTCAGTTGACTAGTGGTGTCGTTCATAAGCTACTGTGCTCGGCTTTGCAGTATGGGGAACGCAACTTCAGGTCCATTTGCGCCGGACCATAATTCGCTGAAATACCGAGGAAACGTGGGCCAGTGTCAACGGCGCTGTCGAAGATGTCAAAACGGGCTTTGACACGTTTGTCCAGAGTGCGTGAAGCCATGTATTGTCCTCGTCTTCGATGCACTTCTTTTTCTCTTCCCACCTGATTAGTAGTCGCCATCTTCGAACACATAGGGTGGGTCGAATCCGGAAGGAAGTCTCGAAGGGACTTGCGCGCTGGAACTGCCGCATTAATGAGCAGGTACCAAGATTTTGGCGACTGCCATTCAGGCGCGATTTCCCTCTCGGGCCGACTGAGCTCCCGCTCGACGGGCAACGTGCCGAAGCACCTGCTTCGCAAACACGCCGCGGAAGCGGAACCTGACCCCTTCGCTCATCAACGCAGCCAGCAGGTCTTCTCCCTGTTCACTGATTTCGGTCAGATTTCTCAATTCAATGACGAGTTGACGTGGACCCAGTCTCTGTCTGGCGTCTTCGCATGCATTGCGGACTTCGCCCGTCCATGGTGAAATGAGCCTGCCTTCGAGAACGAGCCGGTGCTCTTGCCTGTCGTCGACACACGAAATCCGCAACATGCCGCCTTACCTCGCCACAAGGAAGGCATGGCGCGTTCCAAACAGACCGGTATGGCAAGTTGCTGAATTGTCTAGGCTGGAGGGAAAGAGGCGTTGTTGAAAGTCAATGCTGTCATAGGACCGTTGACAGGGGACAGACCGGCGGCGCTTCAGGAAAAGTGTCTGGCGTCGATTCCAAGCTTCTTCATGCGCGCCAGCAGCGTGGTGCGGTTGATGCCCATACGAGCAGCTGCGCCGTCCGCACCGCCTACCCGCCCTTTGGCCTCCGTGAGCGCTCGCTCAATCTCTGCGCGCTGCTTCTTTTCAAATTCGCCTGCCGAATGTTTCTTGGCATCGAGAGCGCTAATGGTTTCCTTCACGATCCGCGCAATATCGTCCGGCGGGGTGGTGGTTCGGGTGGGCTCCTCTGTGCTTCGCTGCCTTAGCTCTCCGAGCGGAGCTTCGAGCGACTTCCCGCGTGTCAGAATCACTGCGCGCTCGATGAAATTTTCCAGTTCCCGGATGTTGCCGGGCCACTCCCACGCCACGAGCCCCTTCATCACGGCCACAGGGATCGAGTCAATTCTCTTCTGCATTTCGCCGGCGAACTTCTGGACGAAGTAACTCACCAGGAGGGGAATGTCTTCCCGGCGGTCACGCAGCGGCGGAATACGAATGGGAAAGACATTCAGTCGGTAGAACAGATCGCTCCGGAATTCGCGGTTGGCGATCATTTTCTCCAGGTCGCGGTTGGTTGCCGCAATGAGGCGAACGTTTACTTTGCGTGTATGCGTGCTGCCAAGCCGCTCAAATTCGCGCTCCTGCAATGCGCGGAGCAGCTTGGGTTGGATTTCAATCGGGATGTCCCCGACCTCATCCAGGAAAAGAGTGCCCTGGTCGGCCAATTCCATACGCCCGATCTTCTGGCTAATCGCGCCGGTAAAGGCGCCTTTTTCGTGCCCAAACAGTTCGCTCTCGATAAGGCCCGTGGGTATTGCGGCACAGTTCAGCCTCACAAAAGTCCGTTCTTTGCGCCGGCTGCCCTCATGAACTGCACGCGCGATCAGTTCTTTTCCCGCTCCGGTCTCCCCTAAAAGCAGGACTGTAGAATCGCTGGGCGCCACCGTCTGGACTAGTTCGAGGACATGTTTGAGGGCGGGGCTGCTCCCCACGATCTGCTCAAAATGCATCTCCCTGCGAATTTCGTCTTCCAGGTAGATCTTCTCTTGCGCCAGCTTGTCTTTCAGGTCTGAGATCTCCTGGTACGCCAGTGCATTCTCGATGGCAATAGCGATCTGACCAGCGGCTTGGCTGAGGAATGCTACGTCATCTTGCGTGAACACATCGGTTGTCGTTCGTGCAAGCACCAGATTCCCGAGCGCGCGGCCGCGATTGACGAGTGGTATGAAGCAGACAGCCTTTATGCCTTCCGCAAGGGCCATTTTGTGCCCGTGACCGGGCGGCCCGTAGCCCTCAGGCGGTTCGTCACCCGGGTTTGCAATCACCGGCTTTAGGGTTTCAAGGGCACGCTTTGCCGGACTGTTCGCGCCAGGCGCGATAATGCGTTCATCCCGGAAGAATCCCTTACTGCCGGGGAAATCGGCTGCATACAGGCGAAACGTTCCCGGTTCGGCGCCGGGCAGCGCAATGCCCGCTGCATCACAGCGCATCACCTCGCGGAAGTTTGCGGCGATCGCGTGGAGCACATCCTTCAGATCCAGGCTGGATGTGACGCTGGTGGTGAGATTCAGAAGCAATTGCAGGCGATCATTTTGCTGCTGGAGGCTTTGAGCGGGTTGGGCAATTTCCCGGGCCTGCGGTGGAGTTTCGGGATGCAGCGCCCGAGCCCGTGCCTGTTCTTCACTCATCGCTGTCTTCTCCTCGCTGGTTAGCGTAGTTCAGCACCTGACCGGCCACAATCTGCATACAGAGGCCGCGGTTCGATTCGTGCGCCGCGCTGGAATTCAGCGGAGCCGCCTCTCCCGTTTCGTCCGACCTCCCGCTCTGCGTTCGCCATGAACATCAGTTTAAAGAAGTTGCTATTCGTCCGGAACCTGGGTCCCGCCTCCATTAGTTAGCGCTCCATCTGTCAAACTGTCAAACCGTGATTGACAGTTTCGACGATTAACACCCTCCCACCGGGTCGCACCGCGATTGTTTCTTCATTTTGCTCGGCTTATCGGTCGCCGATGCGTGGAATCGCAGTTGCGTTTCACTCTTCCGAAAGCCGGGATCTTATGCAAACGGTGTTGATGGGGGTTTTCTTTACCGTAACCAGCATGGCAGTTGCGGGTGCCGCACTGGCGGCCACCGGATACGCATGCTGGAGAATCGCGGCTGCGAATTACGGAGAACACCTCTACAAGCGCGGTGGCAGTCACGCAGCGGGCTGTGTCTGTCCGCAATGCGGAGGCAGCGGTGGCGAGCATATCCCTACATGCGTGTGCCCGCAGTATGGTGAGCGCGGCGGGCGTCATCGGGTGCAATGCATCTGCTCAGCCTGCGGCTACTCGGCCGGCGACCACCACGCCGAATGCGCCCGTCCCGGTTGCGGCGCGGAAGGATAGGCAAACCTCAGGAAAGTGCTGTGAAACGAGAGGAGAACGCGAATGGAAATGTTGCTGATGGGAGCCTGCCTGGCCATGTTCGGGCTGGCGGTGGCTTGCGTGACATTCGGAGCGGTTGTGCGGAAACCGGAAAAGACTTCCGCGAGGAGCGAGAAACCGTGGGGCCCTTAGCGGTCGCTGGCATCGGAGAGGCTATTTGCCGCGTGTTCGATGTGGCGCCATGCGGCACCGATACCTGCCGACACGTCGCGCGGGGCCCGAATCCTGGAGACAAATTCGTGCCGTCGGTGCAACACCTTGACGGATGTAACGGCCGCAATATGGAACCATCAGTCTCCAATGGCCGCGCGGCCGCCCCGCTGTTGTCCGTCCCGGAAATCCGCGAGACCGCCAGTTTCTGGTGGGTGGGCAGCCCCTTTGAGGAGCCGCGTTTCGAAACGGCGGAAATGTCGAATCTGATTGCGTTTCCGGACGCGGAAAGGCAGTGAAACGATGAATGCGATTGCGCGATGCTCAAAACTCGCCAGGCTCGGCCTTCTGTTGCCTGTGGTTATCAGTCTCGTTGCTCTTGCCAGCGACCAGCGACCGTCTTCCGAGCCGAAGGAGGAAAACGTGGTTCGTTCGCTGATCTCGCACTGGATAGAAGCCTACAAAGCACTCGACGCAAAGCGACTGGCCGCGCTGGAAACGCCCGACGTGCAAGTTGTTGATCGATTCGGCGTTCTGCATGTATCATCCGGACGAAGTGACAACGAGAAGTTGTGGTCAGACTCTTTCGAGGCAGTAGCCAAGAATGCTGCGCCACCGATAATCACGATTAAAGGGATTCGATTTCTTCGCCCCGATCTGGCCGTCGTTCAGGCGTCTGGCGGTTTACAGACGGAATCTTGCTTGTCGATGGAGATCGCATCCCGCCGTTTTCACAAACCGACACGTTTGTAGTGATGAAATCGCAGGGAGTCTGGTTAATCGCCGCGCACAATATGCAGGAGAAGAGGCCGTAATTCGTACCCCTTCCACAAGGCCCCTCGAAATAGGGGTGCGGCCGCAAGCTTTCGGGGGTTTCCCACGACGTGCGTGACGGCCGAGCATGAAGAATGCATCGGCGTCGGGAGTTTGCCGCTCTGAGACTTGCAGCTTCCAAGTGCAATAAAATCGTACAACGTAAGCGGTGATGGCAGTGGCGAAATGGAAACCGACCATAATCGCTCTGGGAATGCTGGCATCCTTCTGTCCCGTTGGCAACGGCGCGGATACGTATGCCGGCCTGGATCGCTATGCGCACAACGCGTGGACCCCTCAAAATAGCGCTCTAAGAAGCAGCGTTCAGACGATCGCTCAGACGCGTGATGGTTATCTCTGGTTGGGTACCGAGTCCGCATTGATTCGCTTCGACGGTGTCCGTATGGCTCCCTGGACGCCTCCCCGCGGCCAGGACCTTCCACCAGGTCCGGTTGAGGTTCTCTATGCAGGACGCGACGGCACACTCTGGATCGGCACATACGGAGGCCTGGCGAGTTGGAAAGATGGGCGGCTGACCCGTTATCCGGCGCTCTCAAAGACCGTCATCCTGGCCTTGTTCGAGGATCGCGGTGGAACTCTGTGGGTCGGCACGTTGGAATTTCCGGCGGCCAAGGTCTGTGCCGTTCGGAATGGTGGGCTGACATGTCAGGACGAGAACGGAAACCTGGGCAACGGAGTGATCTCCTTTCATGAAGATGGCGATGGCAACCTCTGGGCAGGAGCGGCATCCGGACTTTGGCGATGGAGGCCCGGTCCACCGACGCGTTACCTGTCAGACCCATTTTCAGATGGGCTGTCGATGGCGCCAGGCGATCATAGTTCCGGCCTCACGGTCGTGCTTGATCGTGGCAGAGTCCGTCAAATCGTTGCGGGCAAGCTCATTGATTACCCCCTTGCCGGGGTGCCGTCGCCCCTGACTGCAAAGCATCTTCTCCGTGATCGGCGCGGCGGCCTGTGGATTGGCACCGACAGTCACGGCCTCGTGTACTCCTATCAAGGGAAAACGCGCCTGTTTACCCATAACGACGGACTTTCGAGTGATCAGGTGAATGCGCTTCTGGAGGACCGCGAAGGAACGGTCTGGGCCGCCACCTCCGAGGGACTCGACAGCTTCCGCGAACTGCCGGTGCCCTCGCTGACCGCAACTGAAGGGTTATCCAGCAACACCGTTGGAGCTGTGCTCGCGGCTCGTGACGGCACTCTCTGGATAGGCACTCGAACCGGGCTCAATAAATGGAAAGACGGGCTCATAAGAACGTACACCTCGCGGAACAGTCCGAGCCTTCCGGACGACCAGATCGGATCTCTGTTCGAGGACGAGCGAGGCCGGATCTGGGTTTCAACGGAGCACGGCGTTACGGTCTTCGAGGATGGAAGATTTACTGTGATTCCGTCAGTACCGGGTCCCATCAATTCCATCGCAGCCGATGAGAAGGGGGGGCTGTGGCTCAGCCTGCCTCGCAATTCGAAGGATGGTCTGGCTCGCTTGGTCGAGGGCAAAGTGAAAGATCGGATGCCCTGGGAGCAAGTAGGTGGGACGCCCGGATCTGGCTTGGTACCGGACCACGACGGAGGTGTCTGGACAGGGCTGTTGGATGGCGGGATAGTGCATTTTCGCGCCGGCCATATTGACAAATTGCCATTGAACGGAGCGGGTTCGGGAGCGAGGATTTTCAATATTTACCGCGGCCACGATGGAGCGCTTTGGGCCGCAGGCGAAGGCGGCCTCAACCGGGTCGCGAATGGCCGCGTATCAACATTGACCACGGCGAATGGGTTGCCCTGCAATGCCGTGCACTGGATCATCGAAGACGACCGGTCGTCGTATTGGGTATATACGCGGTGCGGACTCTTGTGTATCGCACAAAGTGACTTAGATTCCTGGATGGCGGATCCCAAACGCAAAATCCAGGCGATCATTTTCGACGGCGCCGATGGGGTTCAATTAGTTCCGCTGCCGAGCCCTTTCAGGCCCCACGTTACGAAGTCGTCCGACGGAAAGATCTGGTTTCAAAATGGGAATAAGGTAGGGATGATCGATCCATCCCGAATGGCCGGTAACGCGCTTCCTCCGCCTGTCCACATCGAGCAGATTACTGCGGATGGAAAAATCTACGAGGCAGCGGCCGGTCTGCACCTGCCACCGCGCGTCCGAAACATAGCGATCGAATATACGGCGCTCAGCCTGGTGGCCCCGGATAAGGTCCATTTTCGCTACAAGCTGGAACCTCAGGACCCGGACTGGAGAGAGGTAACCAACGACCGCAAGGTGCAGTATTCGAATCTCGGCCCCGGCGCGTATCACTTTCGCCTGATTGCGAGCAACAACAGTGGTGTGTGGAATGAAGCCGGGGATGTACTCGATTTTGCTATTGCCCCAGCATATTATCAGACCCATTGGTTTCATGCCGGCGTAGCGACGTTCTGCTACGTCCTCCTGTTTGGGCTGTACCGGCGCCGGCTGCGGCGGATCGCCCATGAATACAACGTCCGCCTGGAGGAGCGCGTCGAGGAGCGCTCGCGAATTGCCCGAGACCTGCATGATACGCTTCTGCAGACGTTTCAGGGCTTGATGCTCCGGTTTCAGGTGGTTGACGAACTCCTTCCTCCAGGCAGGGCGAAGGACGAATTAGAGGCAACGCTTGAATGCGGTGATCAGGCTGTGGTCGAGGCCCGCAATGCGGTCCATGATTTGCGTTCTTCGGCGACTACTACCAATGATTTGGCGTATGCGTTACGAGCCCTGGGAGACGAACTTGCGGGGGATGCCACTGGTACCTTTCGTTTGGTCGTGGAGGGTCGAGCACGGGACCTCAACCCGATCGTCCGTGACGAGATCTATCGCATTGCACGCGAGGCGCTGCGGAACGTTGTCACACATTCGGGCGCAAGCCGCATTGAAGCTGAAATCATCTATGAGGAACAGGGGATACGTTTGCGAGTTCGGGACGACGGGAAAGGGATTCCTCCGGAAGTCCTGGACCAAGGGCGGGCCGGACATTACGGATTGACGGGAATGCGCGAGCGGGCCGGATCAATCGGCGCGAAGCTGACGATCAGCAGCGGAGAGGGGATCGGCACGGAAGTGAACGTAACCGTTCCGGCGGCGATTGCCTATGGCAAGCCCCCCGCCTGGTCTCGATTCCTGCCGTTCCGGAGGACTGCTGGATGAGCGCAATCCGAGTTCTCGCGGTAGACGATCACTCGATCGTGCGTGATGGCATCGCCCGGCTGGTCGGCACACAAACGGATATGGAGCTCGTCGCAGAAGCGTCCGATGGAGCAGAAGCCGTCGAGCAGTTCCGAAAACATCACCCGGACATCACGCTCATGGACCTGCAAATGCCCAAAATGAGCGGCATCGACGCGATCAGCGCGATCCGCGCCGAGTCTCCCGAAGCGCGGATCATCGTATTGACTACATATGCTGGGGACGTCCAGGTGATGCGCGCGCTCAAGGCCGGCGCACAGGGCTATCTTCTGAAGGGCTTGCTGCGAAAAGAACTGTTGGAGACGATCCGAGCCGTCCATGGAGGTCAAAAGCGCTTAAGCGCCGAGATCGCCGCCACCGTAGCCGAGCATGCTCTGGACAGCACACTAACTCCGCGCGAAATCAGCGTACTGAAGCTGATTGCCGGCGGTAATGCGAATAAGGAGATTGCGGGGCAGCTGCATCTCACCGAGGAAAGCGTAAAGGGCTACGTCAAAAACATCCTGCTCAAGCTCGGGGCTAACGACAGGACTCACGCCGTCACAATCGGGCTGAAGCGTGGAATCATCGATCTTCCGTGAAGGCGCTGGCCGTGCAACACCCCTCGAAATAGGGGTCTTACCGAAAGCTTTCGAGGGTTCAGGCCCAGGCCCCCGATGTAACACCATCGAAACAGGGTGACTCTGCTAGGTTCGTTCTCTGCGTTTCCTGACGGCTGGCCCGGACGAGGGCTGCTCGTCCAGCGCGTAGCTTTGGGTCTGCGCTTGATCTATTGTGCCTTCGTGGACACGGCTGGTGGCGGCCTGTCCGCCTTTCCCGATTTCGCCGCCGCTGCCGCGGGGACACTTCTAATCCTCGGGTTTTCTACCCGCGTGGCTGCGGTGGCCATCGTACTGGCCGAGGCTTGGATGTTTTTCTTTGCTGGAACTGGCGAGCCCTGGATTCGACTTTTCCTGGCGGCGCTCAGCGCCAGCATCGCGATGCTCGGTCCGGGCGCATGGTCGGTGGACGCTCGGCGGTTTGGACGCAAGGTCTTCGAAATTCACGAATCGCGGCGCCCCGATGAATGAGGCTCCCCTATAAAGAGGGGTGCATCCCGCGAATTCGAGGGGCGATGTCGCACTCCAACTGGAATGGGCCGGAATTGGGAAGTGGCCCAGAATCGAAATGGAGATACGCAATCGCTGATGGAACGCTATTGGCAGCGGAGCGAGACGAGGAGGAAGAAGTCGTGAACCAGGGGTTGAACTGCGTGAATTCGCAAGGCGTGCAGGAGCGGTTGACCGCTCTTTTGAAAGTCACGAACCGATTCGTAAACAAGTTGGAACTGCGCGATTTACTGCCGGAAGTGGCGGTGAGTAGTCGTGAGGTTCTCGAATGCCACTCTGCTGCTGTTGTTGTCCCCGATCCTACCAGCGGCGAGTTGTTTCTGTATGCGAGCGACTTAGCAAGGCCTAAACGGCTGCACGAGGACCGGCACTTCGCAGCGGTCGCGGAACGTGTCCTCGAAACCGGTTGTCCCGCCAACCTTTCGCGCGAGGAGATTACCGCCGATCCTACCCTGGCTGAGGCAGGCATTCAGTCTTGCTGCCGGTTGCCTCTTGCGGGTCGTGGCCGTGTGCTCGGAGTGCTGGGGCTTGCTAGTAGACGGAGTGATGCATTTACCGAGGATGAAGCTCCCTTCTTGGGCCTGGTGACTAACCAGGTTGCATTAGCCGTTCAAAATGCGCTCGCTTACGGCGAGATCTCCCGGCTCAAGGATCGGTTATCGCGAGAGAACGTATACGCGGAATCGGAAATCCCCAGCGAGCTTCATTTCGATAATATCGTCGGCGCGAGCGAAGCTCTGCGTCGCGTCATGAGAGAGGTCGAAACCGTCGCTGCGACGGACTCGACAGTTCTGATCTGCGGTGAGACGGGCACCGGAAAAGAGTTGATCGCCCGCGCCGTCCACAACCTCAGTTCACGCAGATCCCATACATTTGTGAAGCTGAATTGCGCGGCCATTCCGGCACCGCTGCTGGAAAGCGAATTGTTCGGGCACGAGAAAGGCTCGTTTACGGGCGCAACCGTTCAACGCATTGGACGATTCGAGTTGGCCCACCGCGGGACGATCTTCCTCGATGAAGTAGGCGAGATCCCATTGGAGCTCCAACCGAAGCTCCTTCGCGTCCTGCAAGAACGGGAGTTCGAGCGGTTGGGCAGCACCCGCACGATCCAAACGGATGCCAGACTGATTGCGGCGACGAACCGTGACCTCAAATCCATGATGGAAAGCGACAAGTTCCGGTCGGACCTTTACTATCGCCTGAACGTCTTTCCGGTCCGGGTTCCGCCGCTTCGGGAGCGGCCGGAGGACATCCCAATGCTGGTTCGCCATTTCGTCCAGGATTTCAACCATCGAAACAACCGGAAAATCGAGGTAATTCCGTCGGACACCATGAACGTCCTCGTGCGGTATGCATGGCCGGGCAATGTCCGCGAGTTACAGAATATTATCGAGCGTGCAGTGATCGTGTCTACGGGACCGGTGCTGCATGTCCCGATTGGCGACCTCCAGCCCGCCACCGCTGCGACAGCGGTCCGAGCAAATGAGAAGAACCTTCGAGGGCTCCTGAACGAGACGGAACGGAGCCAGATTTTGAGGGCGCTTGAAGCATGCAACTGGGTGATTGCAGGACGACGCGGGGCAGCAATGCGGCTTGGGCTGAAGCGAACCACGCTACAGGCGCGGATGCAGAAGCTCGGAATCTATCTGTCTCGCCGACCGTCATCGGCGTGCGAATCTTCGGTCAACTGAGAAGAATGCAAGCTAAAGAGAGGTAACAGACGTGTCCATTCAATTCTCACCCGTTATCGCTGCGCAGAACCGCGGAACCGGTAGTGCGTTTTCTGTGAAGGCCCTCGACCTCGCCGGCGCTGGCGATAGCGCCTCCCCGGTCATCGTGCTCGACGACTTCCGCGTGAGAGGCCGCCCGTTCCCCCCGCATCCCCATGCAGGTTTCGCGGCGGTTACTTACGTTTTCGAGGATTCGCCAGGAGGACTTCGAAGTCGCGATTCGCTCGGTAACGACGTGGTCACAGGTCCGGGTGGCATCGTCTGGACACAGACCGGTAGCGGCCTGATCCATGAGGAACTCCCGGCTGATTCCAACCTCGAACTTCACGGGCTCCAGATCTTTGTGAACCTGAGCTCAAAGAATAGGTTGGCCGCGCCTCAGATGCTTCGCCTCGAAGCCCATCAGGTTCCGGATTGGCGGAGTGAGCATGGCGACCGCGTTCGGGTTCTCGTCGGCTCGTTCCGAGGCGTGTCGTCGGCGCTCGTACCTCTCGAGCCGTTCCACTTGCTCGATGTTGAGATGCGACGCGAGATTTCGTTCGAGATTCAGAATGCCTATAACGCGATCGTTTACGTGGTTCACGGGAGCGTGAGGGTTCTGGCGGATGGCCGCAGACAAGCGCTTTCGGGCGGCAACGCCGTCGCTCTCAGCGGTAGTGGCGGCCCAGTATCGCTTGCGGCTCTTCACCCGACTCACCTCTTCATTTTGTCGGGACCCTTGATCGACGAGCCACTGGTAGTGCAAGGCTCCTTTATGATGAACACTCGAGCGCAGATTGATGCCGCGATCAACCGCTTTGAGTCGGGAAAAATGGGCCGGCTGTCGCCGTTCTCGAACGAATCGAGCGACTGAGCCGCACGCCCCCGCCGAACCATCGGGCAATTGTGAAGCCGTCGTACTGAACGCATCATGGATACGATCCACCCCGGAATGAACTGGGGTTGCCCGCCCGATCATCAATGAGGCTTCTGGGGAGATATGGTTTGGCGCTGACGAAGGGGCAGAAATCCGAGAAACTTTGACCCCACTCAGCCTACGGATGACGCGAAACGTTGAGTATAAAATCCGACATCACCATTCCTGGAAACCGACTCTCCACCGGCCCGTAATCATGAGGTCGGACGAAATTCCGAGAAAGTTTGCCCGTCTGTTGATCGCGGGCCAGCCGAGCGATTGGACCTCATATCGTCTGGCTCCGGAAGTGTTCAAGTCTGTGTTCGTGACGCTTCCACGGATTCCGTTAATGAGGGAGTTGAATCGTTCATCCTCCGTTTCGCGTGTGGGTGATTGCAGGCTTCCCCGCGCCTTACTGCCTGCATCGCAATACGTCTGAGGGAAGCCGAATTCGTTGATCCGGGAAGGTTACGGAAAGGCAGATGCGGTCCGCGCGGCCCTCATTGGAACCTAACTAGCAGGTGGGTTTGGAGGGCCTGCCGCGGGTCGGCATCGTGATTCCGGAGCTCACCCTCAGCGAAAAGCCAAACCTTCTTCTGAACGTAGAACCAAACACCAAGCGCCGGGAAGCCCTCCATCTAGCCGTCAACGGTCTCGAGAACTCACCGCAAGGATCGCCGCTGTAGCCCCGCAACCCACTCATTTTATGACCATTTTCCGGTTGGAAATGGTGCGCGAGCGATATGGTGCGGCCTTCGCCAATCGCTATCCGCAGATCCGAAGCGCAAAGCCGTCATCGTCCCGTCAAGTTTGCTTGGTAGGATCTTGGTGAATCGGGCGCTTTGCTCACTCCCATGAACCTGCACTGGAAAGCCTTCCTTTTATCTGTCATGGCCTTGGCCTTGACCGCGCAAGTTGCAAGAACTTCTTTGAACGGAACTGTCACCGACGAACAGGGCAAACGCATTTCCTTGGCCCGAGTACAGGTGATCAACACGGCGACGGGTTTGCGACGCGAAACAGAGACGAACGCGCTGGGAGGCTACGTGCTGCCCGATATGGAGACGGGCATATTCCGCATCGAGATCTCTAAGGCCGGCTTTGCGACATTGGGTTTTCGTGGCGTCAAACTCGAAGTCGGGCAACCCCGAACGATGGACGTTACATTAAGCATCGCCGAACGGCGGGACGACATCAGCGTCACCGAGGCCGATTTTCAATTAGACCGCGTCGACGCCACGATAGGCGCGCCCATCGAGCAGAAGCAGGTCGAAGACCTGCCCATCAACGGCAGAAACTGGTCGACTCTTACCGCGCTCGTTCCCGGCGCGGTCGACACCGGCGCCGGCGACCAGCGGACCATCCGCTTTGCCGGCCATGGGCTGGACGACAACAACCTGACACTCGATGGCGTCGATGCGACGGCCGTCTTCAACCAGACGCAACGCGAATACGTTCGGCTCACGATTCCCCTGGAATCGATTGATCAGTTCGACGTCAAGGACCAGACATTCGGAGCCGACGTGGAGGGCGGCACGGCGGGGGCGCAGGTCGCGGTCGTTTCTCCCTCGGGAACGAACACGCTCCACGGAAATGCATTCGACTACTTCCGCAACGAGACCATCGAAGCCCGCACGCCCTTCAGCGGCCCTTCTCCCAATCCGTTCCTGCTCAATCAATTCGGCGGAGCGGTGGGCGGAGCGGTGGTGCCCAACAAGCTGTTCTTCTACGCGGCATACGAGGGCCTGCGCCAGCGGCTGGATGGATCGCAGATTGGGCTTGTTCCCAGCCCGGGCTTTCTCGCACAGGCAGCCGTCACCTCCCCTGCCCTGCTGCCGATCCTAACAGCCTACCCCATTGGAACGTCACCCGCCTCGTCGAACGTGTGGAACTACAACGCCTTGGGCCGTCAGATCGACAACGAGGACTCCGGCATGATCCGCCTGGACTATCATGCCTCGAGCAAGACGACATCGTTTGTACGCTTCAACGCGGACGAAGCTGTCCAGACCATTCCAACCGGTCAACTGATCGCCAAGACCCAGTACGACACGAAGTTCAACAACGGCGTCTTCGAGGTGCTGCACGTCTTCTCGCCGGTACTGGTAAACGAATTCAAGTTTGGCATCAACCAGGACATCTATGTCGCCTCAACGCTCTCCCCGACGCCGTACACCCTCATTGTCTCCGGATTCAGCTCGCTTGCGGGAACAACCACGAATCAGAATCCTTCGAAGGCCATCAGCCTGCTTGACGATGTGTCGTGGTCGAAGGGTAGCCACACTCTGAAGTTCGGCTTTGAGTTCAAGCGCCTGTTTCTGAACCAGGGAACAGCGAGCAGCGGAACCCTGACCTACACATCCACCTCGGACCTATTGAACAATCGTATGGGCACGGCTTCCTACACGTCCATCCTCCCGCTGGTCCGTCAGCGGAAGAACATGTATTGGGCGTACATGGAGGACGAGTGGAAGGTCACGCCAAACCTGACGATCAATGCCGGCCTGCGCTACAACGTATTCAATGCCCTACACGCGCTGAATCACCAGGCCATCCCCTTCGACTTTGCGACCTGCGGCGGGTTCTGCCCGAATACCGACTCGTACTTCCACCCGCGCTTCAACGATCTGGATCCCAGAATCGGCATCGCGTGGTCGCGCCGCAAAACCGTGGTGCGAATCGGGGCCGGCCTCTATCACACAGACGGACAGGCGGACGATCAGAACCTTCCCATATCGAATACCGTCAGCCGCTACTCATTCAACAACGTCTCCTTTCCCGGCCTTTCCTATCCCCTGGATCCGTTCCTCACCTACGCGCAGAATGGAGGGCTGGGCGTCGTCTCGCCCCGTGATCTGGATCGAAATCGTAAAGACGACTATGTGGCCTCATGGACTTTATCGTTGCAGCAGACCCTTCCTCTCGGACTAATAGCCTCCCTCAACTATCTCGGCAACAAAGGGACAGATGTCCTGACCACCACCTACACCAACCTGGCCACCCCGCCGGCGAACATCATTCCTTATCCGGCCTTCGGAGCGGTGTCATGGCGAGGCGACGTCGGAAACAGCACCTTCGAGGCGCTGCAATTCAATCTCCGCCGGACCTTCCAAACCGGCTTGCTGCTTTCGTCGAATTACATGTGGTCACACTCGATCAATGATGGCAGCATTGGCGGCGGCGAATCGGACACGCCCCAAAACTCGTTCTGCCGTTCCTGCGACAAGGCGAGCAGTGACTTCGATGTAAGTCACTTGTTCAATTTTTCTACCGTCTACGCGCTGCCCCTGGGGGCTGGCAAGCGGTACCTGAGCTCTCCTGGAATCTCGCGGGTGCTGCTGGGAAACTGGGAAGTGAGCGCGATTGGAACCGCACAAACCGGCCTGCCGGTGAACATCACGATCGACCGCACCAATGCCTCGGTTCCCGGCCTGTTCGCCGTCAGCGGCTCGGAACGCCCCGATTATGTTTTCGGCCAGTCGCTAACACCAGCCAGAGGTTCCACCGTCAACCATTGGATCAACCCCTTGGCATTCGCGGTTCCGGCGAACGGGACGTTCGGCAATCTCGGACGGAACGCCTTTCGTGCGCGCGGTATCGCGGAACTCGACCTCGGCGTTTCGAAGTTGGTGTCGGCCACCGAGCACTTCAGCCTCCGTTTGCGGGGAGACTTGTTCAACGTGACGAACCGCGCGATGTACGGGGCTCCTAATGCTGATGTTTCTGCTTCGAATTTCGGCGCGGTCACGGCTACGGTCGGCAGCTACTCCACGGGCCGCGGAACCCCGCGCGAATTGCAACTGTCGCTCAAGATCTTGTTCTGACTCGCGAGACCGAGTGTTTGGAGCTGTCCGCCAAGCCGGACGGGGCCGGAGTCCGTCTTTTCTCCTGACGAAATGGAATAGACGATACCGATCTTTCTGCTTTTAAACCAGACTGTGACTTCGTCGTCATGCAGGAATCATGTTCGCGTCTTACGATCGTCTCTCCAGCAGCCTCAAGCTGGATCGCTGATTCTGATAAGTCACAGCACTGCCGATTCTCAATTTCACAACTGAAGAGGAAAGAAGGAGAGCGATTTCATGTTCGCGAAGACTCTTTGCAAGAGTTCTGAGACTAAGCTTTTGCGTCTGCTCGCAGGCCTCCTGGCCATGGGGTGGAGCGTTCCGGCGCTCCTGTGTCAGTCGATGCCGTTCCCAACCTACCAGGTAGGCGCGAACCGGAACGAGTCGAATGGGCCGAATTACACCTCGACCATGCCGCACCCGTGGGTCGTCAGTAATGGCCAGATCATCACCCCGGCCGGAACCCCGGTCTACCTCGGCACCACGACCCGCGCCAAGGCCGTTGCGCTGAACCCTAATACCAAAACACATACCGCCGCGGTCCTGCAAATGGGAGGCCCCCAAGCTGTCACGATTTTTAATACCCAGACCGGTGATGTCCTGCAGACCTACAGTACGCCGTACTTGTCAGGCACCCAGCAGAAGACAGATTCAACCGGCAGCCATACCGGCATCACTTATACACCGGATGGCTTGCACCTGCTGTTCAGCCAGGACAGCAGCAACGTTACCATCGCGGCCGTCGATCCGAACACGGGGATGATCACAACCACCGGCGCCTCAACTTCCTACCCTATGCACGTCGCCGTTCCGATGGCCGTCGACAGCAAAGGCGTTCTCAAAACCGTTACCTGCTTCTACAACAGCCCTTCGGGAACGACTGGCGGCGCTGAGATCCCGTGCGGCCAGACCGTCTCGATTGTCTCGGATGGGATCTCCACTTCGTATCCCATGGGCCTCGCCGTTTCGTCCGATGGCAAGACCGCCTACGCCGTACTCGACAATAACAATACGCTGACCAAGATCGACCTGACAGCGGCGACCCCGCAGCAGGGCGCGGAGGTCCGCGTCGGCAATGTCCCGCACAGCGTCGTAATCTCACCGGATGGCAAGACCGCCTACGTCTCCAACGAGGCTGGCCGGATTGCAACCGTGGAAGACTTCCAGGGATACTCCAATGGGACTCCGGTCGTCGCCGAGTTTCCCACCGGCTCCACGTCCACCGGCACTGTCTCCGTGGTTGACCTGGCTTCCTTCACGGTTACCGGCAGCATCTCGACCGGCCTGCATCCGACTGGTATGGCGTTATGGGGCAAGTACCTGTTGGTCGCCAATGCATATAGCGACACGATGTCGGTCATCGACACCACCAGCAACCAAGTGGTGAACACAATCAACGTCGGGCTGCCATTCGGCACACTGGACGACAGCGGACCCGCCTACGGCGCCGGACCGAACTCGATCGCGGTCGATGCCAAGAATAACACTGCCTACGTCGCACTTTACACCGCCAACGCGGTCGCGGTGGTCGACCTCAACAACTCCGCTGTGACGGGCCTGATCCCGGTGGGCTATGCGCCCAGCTCGGTGGTGTTGGATACCGCGGACAACGCATTGCTGGTCGCCAACGACAAGGGCATCGGCACCACAGGCTACGGAGTGGCACCATCTCCGACGAATACGCCCGAAAACTCGTACGGAAAAACGCACGGCGCCAGCGGGTTGAACACCCACCAGGACCTTGGCACCGTGAGCATCATCCCTGTTCCAAATGCGAATTCATTGCCCGCGATGACGCAGCAGGTCTACGTGAACAACCACTGGGACTTGAGAGAAAATATCTATTCGGCGGCTGGCGGCAGCCCCAATGACGCGCCGCTCGCCATCCCCAACAAGATCGGCGCTCCGTCGAAGATCAAGCATGTCTTCGTCATCATTCGTGAAAATCGCACCTACGATCAAATCCTCGGAGACGTGACCGGCGGTAACGGCGACCCCAGCCTGGCGGTCTTCGGCAACAACGCAACGTTCGGCAACGTCACCCCCAACGCGCACGCGCTGGTGCAGCGTTTCCCGCTTTTAGACAACTTCTACGATCCCAGCCGGCAGTCGGCCGACGGTCACAACTGGATTGTCCAGGGCATGGCGCCCTACTCCGACGACGTTCAGTCGCCGGACTGGATCCGCGACTACCCGTCCAACGGCGGGGATGCGATTGCCTACCAGAAGAAGGGCTTTCTGTGGGACTCGGCTGTGCAGGCCGGCGTCTCGTTCAAGAACTACGGCGAGTACATTGCGTTCAACACGTTCAAGACCCCGACCGGATCGACCACCGAGCCGTTGTGGATCGATTTCTACAACGACGCAATGGCCTACGAGTCTCACAAGGAGGGCCAACTCTACAACTTCAACACGGTCGGCTCATACTCCGAACTTCCAAACCTGCTTTACAACACGGTCCCGAACTATCCGCAATTCGATCTCGGCATCCCCGACCAGTTCCGCGTCGATATCTGGGCGCAGGACTTCGCCAAGGACGTGGCAAACGGCAGCGTGCCCCAATTGGAGTTCATGTGGATCAGCTCTGACCACACCGGCGGCCCGCCCACGGCGCAAGCGATGCAGGCCGATAATGACCTGGCCCTTGGCCGCTTTATCGATGTCATCAGCCACAGCTCCGTTTGGCCCACTTCGGCGATCTTCGTCGAGGAAGACGATGCGCAGGATGGCGTCGATCACGTCGACGGTCACCGCAGCCCGGGCTATATCATCAGCCCATTCGTCAAACAGAAGGTGAACGCCGATGGCACCGGCGCTGGGGTAACGGAAGAGAGCACCTTCTACACGCAGGTCAACATGACGCGGACGATCGAACAGATTCTCGGTCTGAAACCTATGAACCAGTTCGACCTCGTGGCCTCGCCCATGAAGACACTCTTCACCGACAACCCGCCCGCGGTTAACTACCTGCCGTGGACGCACGTACCGAACGAGATCCCGCTGACCATGGGCGTCAACCAGACTCCGACTCAGCCGATCCCGGGCGCGAGCAGTGAACTCCAGGCACAGGCAGTACGGAGAGAGGGCCAAGAAAGCCGCTCGGTTAGGGCTCTCAGGGCCGGCTGGATGAAGATGAAGGCGCAGATCTTCGCCGGCAAATATCAGAAGCCCGACTCCGAAAATTCGGATATCGTCAACCACCTCGACTGGTACGAGGCCACCGGGTTTACGCGGCCGTATCCCGGCGAGGCGAGGGTTCTCCCCGCGAGCGCCTTCAAGAAAGTTGCAAACATCAAAACTGACGATGACGACCGCTGAGTCGCATTCCTTCTGTAAAACGCCCTCCTTCCAGGCACGGGGGAGGGCGTTTTGTTTACACTTCAAGCCCAATGCCGTATTGGTCGGAAGATCGTCGATTCCGGCCCCAGATGCCGGCCCGAGTCCGACCGACGCCCAAAACGTGATCAGACTCATCCTTAGTAGGTGCTCTCCAAGTTTCGGATCTGGGAAGCCTCGGGCGAGTCTCGCGCCAACGGAGTGGCGTTAAGAAGGATAAGCCAGCGCTACGTCAATTAATTCCCCTGCGCTGCCTTTTGCGCACGGTATGCCTCCCAGCGCTTGCGTGTGGCTTCTGCGATGCGAGCCTTTCCTTCCGCGCTCATCTTGCGCTGCCGGGCCGGCTTGACAGGCTTCACTCCAGCCCAGCGCTGTTGCTGGGCAGCCGCCAAGCGGGCTCGGGTCTCCTCGCTCACATGACGCTTGGCATCCGCGCCTCTCGTCGTCCCGATCGACCCGCCTCCTCCGCCGCCCAACTGCTGGCGGATATCGGCCATCCGTTCGTCGATCTTCGTGAGCTAGTGCGGGTACCCAACCAAAGCCGCTTCCAACAATTCTGTGTCGCTGTGCTTCGTATAAGCCATTGTGATCCGATTATACGCAAAACTGATTCAGCGTCAACGAACGACGCTCGTGAAGCGCCCTACGACCTTCCGGGCACATTTTGAACAGCGTTATGTCTACATTGAACGAAGCCGCTCGCGCGGCAGACGCTCCGCGCGCGTTTCCATGTACGCCTTCTTGAACTCAGGCAGCTTCCGCCATCCCAAGAGAGTCTTGATGGAGATCTTTACGGCGGCAGTCGCTTCTTGGATGTTCCTCCGAGTCAAGCGGGCCGCCAACGTCCTCACCTTGCGGGCGAATCTGGCTCCGTGGCCGCTCATCTGAGGATATCTGCGGACTTCTGCTTGTCTATCGCGTGCCTGTTTTCAGGCCCCAATATCCTCTTCGCGGTCCGTCCCCGCGCCGGGAGTTCAGTCAGCACGAATCCTTCTGCACCTCTCGTGGCGTGCAAGTGCGGCCCGCTCGTTATGCGGCTTCGAGGGCCCGCCGTAGTGTCTACCCCGCCTGCTCGCTGTAGTCGAGGGAATCGCAGTTTATGGTTTCGAGGGTCTCCGGATTGAGATCGTCTTGAGGCCGTTTTCGCCTGTCTGATCCGGGAACTCAGACGTCTTCGCCTAAGCGCAGTTTAGGTATCAGGCCCAGGTGATCACACGGCGCGTCCTCGAGATTCTGCCTAACCCCAAGGTAAGCCCCAAAAGATGCACACCATCCTCCACAGAATACGCTGTGGGGCGGGTGCTCATTTGTTCGTCAGCGTGCCCCTGCGGACTTGAGTCTCTTTTCCACGTCGGCGCGCAAGCGATCCACGAAGCCGAGAATGTACTCGGCGATCGGCAGGTCCGGTTCCTGCACCAACGGCGTCAGATCCATTCCGAAGTTGATTGCGCTCTCGTCATCGGTACCGTGGGACGCGTAGTAAGTAGCATGCGCGAGGCGGCGGCCTGCCGTCGCCAGATCGTAGCGCTTGCCGCCAGTCACTTGCGAATCGAACACTCCCACCAGCGACGCGGCGATATTCGAACGCGCCGAGACCGGCAGCACCTGCTTGTCCTCATCTGCCAGCCAGTCGAGATCGCGCCAGACTTCGCAGCCGTAGACACGCTTCGGCATCGACTCCTCCCGCACCGCGCGTAGCGCTGCTATGGAACGAGTCGCGACCGCGACGTGAGTGTCGTGCTTGTCTGCCAGATTGTGCAGGTAGACGACCTCGGGACGCGTGGCGCGCAGAATGGCGGTCAGGTCGGCGATCACATCGCTCGAATTTGCATTCTTCACTTCGGCGCTGCTGAACCCCAATTGCGCCTGGCAGGAGTACTCGCCTACATAGGCCGCCTTCCGCTGTTCGATCAGCCGGACCTTCTGCATTTCCAGGTCGGTGTAGTCGCCATAGATGCCCGATCGCGGGCTGCCGGCTCCGTTGGTCACCACCACGCCGGTGAACCACTTCTCCTTTCGTCCGAAGCACTCGGCGATGCCGTGATAGGCCATGATCTCGATGTCGTCCTGATGCGCCGCAATGCACAAATGCGTGGTGCGCGAGAGAGCCGCATCGGGCTCGGTGCCATCCGGAACAAACACGTCGGCGCTGGAATGATGAAACCGCATGATTCTCTCCTGTTTCTAGATCTTGGGCAAGCTCGCGGCTGCGATGGCCTGTCCGTGACGCTTTTCCTTCTCGTCGGGAAGATGAAATCGTATTCGCTCGGCAACGTCGGGAAATTCCTCGCGAAGCACCTGCTTGGCCACGCTCAAAATCAAGTCACCGCCAACGCCCGTGAGCACCCGGCCCAACACCAGCAAATTGCGCACCTCATAGAAATCGGCGTATTGCGCGATGTTATAGCCGAAGTAGACTCCGATAGTTTCGTAGATCTTGCGGGCGCGTTCGTCGCCATCGGCGACCAGTTTCTGTACTTGCTCCAGCTTTACGGGCAGGGACATCTCGCGCGGCAAGTCAATGCGCGCCGGCTGAAGCAACCGTCCCACTGCCTGCTGCGAAAAATACTGCGCGCCGACGCCGTCATCGCCCGACCACTCGTCCACCGGTGCGCCGTCGCGGTAATCCACGGGAACGAAGGCCAGTTCGTTCAGCCATGTGGTGATGCTCCCCTGCGGTGTGACGAATCCGGCGGCCAGACTGCTGCCCATGGCGACGCCGAGCACTGCATTGTCGTTGAGGGCCATCGAACCCGCCAGCGCCGTAACCTCGCCATCGTTCACCACATCGAAAGGAATGCCTCCCCAGGCCGCCTGCAGATCGAAGAACAGGCGCCGAATGCGGCGGTCGAACAGGTCTTTCGGAATCGACCGGTAGAGCGATCCCACGCGAACCTCGTTCGCGACGTAGACTCCCGCCGCGCTTCCGCCGATCGCATCCACGCGGGGCAGATGCGCAGCCGCTCGACGCAGCGAGTCGTGAACACCATCGAAGTGGTATTGCGGATCGGACTGGGCGCTGGGATTCCAGCCTACCTCCTCGCTGAAGACCACCTTGCCCTCGGCAACCGCGGCGCATTTGCGATCGCTGGCGCCGAGATCGAAGCCGATGCGGTAGCCGTCCAGATGCCGTCCCAGCGGTGCGGCACTCTCCCGTTCAGCAGGCGTGGCTTCGTAGGCGGAGCTCTCGATTACCATCGGGCTGCCGTAGACGCCGCTCATGAATTGGTAATCGAAGGCCCGCCCCCCGTTCGGCGCATACACGCCACGCAAATAGCCGGCAAGGGCCGGTGGGCCTCCGACGGTGATCCGATATCCGCCCTTTTGCCAGAGCAGAAATTTGAGCAAGCGCTCCGCGTAGCGGCAGTTCAGATCGACATGGGAGCCCTCATGCGGCAGGATCGCGGTGTGGTGGACCGACACCGACCCGTCGCTACGTTCGAGCGCCAGGGAAAAGGGGCACCCGCCACCCGCCTCCAGGACCAGACGGCGATAGCTCCGGTTCCAAAGCGAGGCCGGATTGAAGTCTGAGTCCAGAGCGGGACGGAATTTGGGCGAGACAGCAAGCAGGGCTGACATATCCAAACTCCCATGGTGGCCCTTCTGGGACCGCTCTGTCTAGTTCGGTACAGGTTACGGCAGGTTCGTTACGCCTTCGAACGTGGTCACTTGCAGACTGAGGCAAAGCTCTACATCCGCAGTATAGGACAATAAGGTTTCCTTTTCGGGGATTGGTTGGAAGAGCGGGTTCTTCTCTGGATGCTTCACTGAGGAAAGCCCGGATAGGGTCCGGGCCTTCCAATCGAAGCGGAAAGGAGGACCATTCACATGGTTCAACTGCTGGTCAAATTCGTCCTGCCGTTTAGAGGACGGATCACGGTACTGATCCTGTGGCAGCCTAAACGCCACAGGTAGGTAGCCGTGGCGGGATCGGAGTTCGCACCTCCGATCCCGCTACCAGCATAATCTGTCCGTTCCGGGTCTGCAAGACGAGAATTTCGATACTTACGCCGCTTCCCGCTCCACGAGCCGGGTGTCCACGGTTGCCACATGGATCGACTTGGCCACACCGAGGGATTTCAGAACCTTGATCAGAATCCAGGACGGATCGAACTCATACCAGGCCAGACCGTGCCGCGCGGAGGTGGGATGTGCGTGGTGGTTGTTGTGCCAGCCCTCGCCAAATGTCATCAGCGCAACCCACCAGTTGTTGCGGGAAGCGTCGCGCGTGTTGAACCGGCGCGCGCCCCACATGTGAGTGGCAGAATTCACCAGCCACGTCGCATGCAGGCCGAAGACAATCCGGAAGAAGATGGTCCACAGCAGCATCTGCCACCCGGCGAACGCCCAAATCAGAATAGCCGTGATGGTCACTGGTACCCAATGATAGTTGTTCAGCCAGACATAAAAGCGGTGCTTGGCGAGATCGGGCGCGTACTTCGACATCATGCGCGTGTTGTTGTGATTCGTTTCGCCGAAAAGGATCCACCCGATGTGCGCCCAGAAAGCGCCGTCGCGTGGCGAATGGGGATCGCCGGGCAGGTCGGAATGCTGATGATGCACGCGATGCACGGCAACCCAGAAGATCGGGCCGCCTTCGAGCGTCAGGGTGCCGCAGAGCGCGAAGAAATATTCCAGCCACAGTGGCACCTTGTAAGAACGATGCGTGTGCAGCCGGTGATACCCCATGCTGATCCCCAATCCGGTGGCGACGTAGTAGTAAAGAACGGTAAATGCCAATGCTTTCCAACTAAAAACGAACAAGGCCGCGATGGCCCCGATGTGGATGAGTATCAAAACAACAGTCGTAAACCAGTTCATTCCCTGGCGGTTCATGATAGCGTCGTTATTCACTGGGTCTCCAGACGGGTGTGGATATCCTCAAACTACCAAGAGTTCCGGATCCGTTGTGTAAGAGTTGTGTAATTTCGAGAATTAACCATGGATAGGGCTAAGTTAGTGATTCGTAAGGCAGAATTTGGGGACATCGCGGCCCTGGAGGCACTCATTCCCGCGTCGGCGCGATCTCTGCAAGCGGAAGATTACACGGCCCGACAGATTGATGGAGCCATCGGGACCGTCTTCGGAGTGGACCGCATGCTGATCCGCGACGGCACCTATTTCGTAGTAGAAGCAAACGGAGAAATCGTGGCCTGCGGCGGTTGGAGCCGGCGCAAAACCCTCTTCGGCAGCGATCATGCGCCGGAGAAGGACGATGCCTGGCTGGATCCGCTTGTGGATGCCGCGCGGATTCGTGCCTTCTTCGTGGCTCCCGGCTGGGCCCGGCAAGGCATCGGCAGTCTCTTGATGCGAGCCTGCGAAGAGGCGGCCGTTGCGTACGGATTTTGGAAGTTGGAACTGGCGGCGACGCTAACGGGAGTGCCGCTGTATCGCGCACACGGCTTCGCGGAGATCGAACCGATGGAAGTGCCTCTACCCAATGGGGAACGATTGCCGGGCGTGAAGATGAGTAAGTCCCTAAAGTGAACGTTGTGGGCACGCTCCCGCGGTTCGGGAAAACCCGCCGCTCCCTGGCTTCCAATTCTCAGGTAGGGTTGGCTACTCCTTGACGCCAGGCGCTGATTGCAACCTTGACGATTTCGAAAACGGGCTTGACTGGCCGGCGGCACCACGAATTCAGCGCGGACAGGCCGTTTTGCGGACGCTGAGAAGGATGCCCCGACACGCCCTGTTGCGGAATCTCAAGCCCGCGGCCAGGATTGGGCCTCCCAGACCGCCGGATCCAGCTCAAAAGCTCTTGACCAAGACTGACTCACGCGCCATGTTCCGAGATTTTCAATAGCTCAATCAGATACTCTTTCCACACCACCGCGCGCGAGTGAGTGCCATGACCGCGCGTTTCCTCGCTGGTCGGAATCAGAATGTAGCGCCCATGCGCCACGCGCTTGATCTCGCGCTCGAGGATGCCTAACTCGGGCGGATTCACCTCGTCATCCGCCGAGTTGATTGCCCATAGGGGCGCCGCAATCTTCTCGAGATTGGGAGACGGATTATAGTCCGTCGAACAGTCATACTGATAGAGCATGTCGTTGGCATCGGTGCGCGATGCCCTCTGGCGCAGCGCGGCGACCGCCGCATCCGATTTATCATGAGTCGGATTCTGTTTGTGCAGTTGGAGCGGACTGCTGGTCATCATCCAAAGTGCGTATTGGGCCGCGATCAGCCCGTTGACCGGAGGACTCGTATACTCGCCGTTCTTCCACTCCGGGTCTCCCTTGATTGCCTGCATGATCATGGCGCGGAACATGCGATTCCGTCCGGCGATCTCCACTGGTGCGCTCGCCAGCGGCATCAGCGCGTCCATGAAATGGGGATACATTTCGCCCCACACCCAGGTATGCATGGCGCCCATCGACGTACCCATCACCAGCCGCAGATGATCGACCCCGAGGCCGTCATGAAGCAGCAGGTAATCGGCGTGCACCATGTCGCCGTAATCGTAGTGCGGAAATTTCATGTGCATACCGTCGCTGGGCTTGCTGGATTTTCCGTGTCCGATCGCATCCGGCAAGATGATGTAGTGCGTGGAGACGTCCAAGGGCTGGCCTTTGCCGAACAACTCGCCGCCGAAACCGGCGCCCAGAAAGCCGCGACCATTTCCGCCGGTGCCATGCATAATAATTACGGCATTATTCACGTGACCCGCGGCGTCCCGAGTGGGTTTCCCTAAAGTCGTGTAATGGAGCCGCAATTCGGCGAGTTTTTCGCCGGAATTGAACTGAAAATCATGGGCGACCCAGTCACCCTCGACCGGTGGCGATGGAAATTGCGGGGTAGCTTGTTGCTGCGGCTGTGCCCAGCAGGCAGTACCCAGCAGCATCACGACGAGTGGACGGAACATAGGCAGAGCTTATCATTCTCCGCCGGGGTTTGGATGAGGCCACAGCAAAGAGGACGGAATTATCCGCAATCCCGTAGAATTCCAGGAACTCCCGGGGTCTTTGGTTGTGGACAACGCGGCAACAGTCGACTGCGGCAGGCTGCCGGACTGTAAGCCGGTTTCTGTACCCTTGCGGGCGGCGATCATTCCTCTTGGCCGCACATTACTGTGCGGCTCCAGCGACCTACCCGGAAGTCTGGCGGGGCGGGCAGCCCCTCCTCCCCTATTTGGTCTTGCTCCACGTGGGGTTTTCCCTGCCGGCGGAATTACTCCCGCCGCGGTGCGCTCTTACCGCACCATTTCACCCTTACCGCGCCTTGCGGCGAGGCGGTATATTTTCTGTGGCACTTTCCGTAGAACCTTGCGGCTCCCCCGGCCGTTAGCCGGCACGTTGCCCTATGGAGACCGGACTTTCCTCCCCCGTTGCCGGGAGCGATCACCCGTCCGGCAGCCTTGCCGTTGTCTATTGTCTCAATTTTGGCCGGCCTTTTGTACGGTGGAACACCACGTACCTGGAACTAACCCGCTGAAATTCTTGCAGATACCGCAGAATTCCGGTGTATTCTATTCTTAATTGCGCTTTTGGGCTCAATTGTGGGCCCCAGCCGGGAATTTGAGGTCTTCCTGGCACGCTGTGGAAGCTTAAAAACAAGCCTGCGTAGCAAGCGGCGAAGAGTGGCTTCCTTTGAGTTTCGGTTCTCGCACATGTGGACAAAGTTGAGGAGAGTTTGAAGACAATGAAGAAACTAGCAGCGATAGGCGCGCTCGGGCTGATGGCGTCCTGTCTATTTGGTCAGGGGTTGAATACCGGTGGTCAAACGAAAGAGGATTGGGAGGAGATCAACTTTGAGTTCAACTCTTCAATCCTTTCAGACGGATATCCTAGCCTGCTGCGCCTCGCAGATTTGCTGACACAGCACAAAGATTATCGCGTCAAGGTCACCGGCCACACGGATTATGTCGGCTCCGCACCTTACAACGACAAGCTGGCGCTCAAGCGCGCCGAGTCCGTCAAAGCGTTTCTGGTGAAGTACGGAGCTTCTCCAGATCAGATTTCGACCGCTGGCGATGGCAAACGGGCACCGGAGGTCGATAACCGGACAAAAGAGGGACGCTTCATGAACCGCCGGGTTGTCCTGACGGTGACTGATGGTCAGGGCAAGGTCATCAAGGAGGGCGGAATCAACGACGTCCTTAATGCCCTTCAGGACTTCATGAAGAAGCAGGAAGAATGCTGCGCCCAGATCCTGAAACGGCTCGACAAACTGGACGACATTCTGGCTGCATTGAAAGCCCTGCAAGGGGACAACGATCGTCTGAAGGCAGAAGTGGCCGATCTGCGCAACCAGCACAACATGCTGCGTGATCAGGTGGCCGGCCTTCCCAAACCCCTCACCTCGCAGGAAACTCAAAATATTGCTCACACAGAAGCGGAAGGCGCCGCCAAGGGAGCTTTGGAAGAGGCGCAGAGGAGAAACAAGAAATTCTCCCTGTTGGGTCTGAATATCGGGCCGACCTTTGGTGCCGGACGAACGGGCGACTTCACGTTCAGCGGCCGCGGCCAGTTCTTCTCACCCTTCGGTGGAGATGGCACCCAGGCCGTACAAGCCCAGGGCGAATACATGTACTATCCCGGCCGCAAGGAAGGTCAGTTCGACCTCGGTCTCGTGAAGCGCTGGGGCAATGTGCAGGCAGGCTCGTTCGCGAGCGTCAAGTGGCTCGACCTGGGACAGTACAAGCAGGGCGGTTCGCTGGGTCAGGCCGCATTCCTGTTGGATTACGTCTTCAACGGTGGCCGCATCGGCGCGTTCGTCACTCGCGGATTCAAGAACTACGCAGTGTTGAACAGCGTGACTTTGGCGCCGGGTGCGTTCCTGCAAACCTATGCTCGCGTCGTCAACCAGCAAGGCGTGAACTTCCTGTTCGGCGCCTGGGGTGACGCACACATCGAAGGTGATTTGGCATACCTGCAACTGCGCGAGACCCACCATGCGCGTCCGGGCGCCAACCTCACTTTAGTTCAGCCGATCACGGAACACGTCGCTTTCACACTGGGCGGCGCCTACAACGAGTCTCTGGTTTCACCTGCCGGCAGCGGCGAACTCAAGTTCGGTATGCAAGTCGGCAACTTCGTGAAGGCCAGCGAATTCGCCAAGGTCACCCATCCGATTCCGATGGATGTCCCGCGTATCCGTTACGAAATCGGCACGCGGCGCGTAGGCTCCAGCCCGCCGATCGCGGACGCCGGTCCGAATCAGACGGGCGTGCCCGCCGGCACGATCACCCTCAACGGTTCCGGTTCGTCCGACCCTCTGGGCGAAACTCTGACCTACACGTGGACGCAGATCTCCGGTCCGAACGTGGCGATCAACAACGCCAACCAGGCGATCGCGACCTTCACTGCAGCCGCCGGACAGAACTACAGCTTCCGGTTGACGGTGAAGAATACGGACGGCTTGTCCGCTTCGGCATCCACATCGGTATCGACCGCGTCTCCGGCAGCATTGCAGATCACTCTGTTCAGCGCCACGCCGGCCACTATCCAGCCGGGTCAGAGCTCGACGCTCACCTGGTCGGTACAGAACGCGACTTCGGTTAGCATCACTCCGGGCGTGGGCACTGTGGCTTCCTCCGGCTCGACCTCGGTCAGCCCGACGGCGACCACCACTTACACCCTGACAGCGAGCGGCGCGGGCGGAACAGTATCTGCCACCGTGACCGTCCAGGTTGGCCCGAATCCGACCGGTAACCCGCAGATCATTCGGTTCGAAGCGAACCCAGTGAGCATCGCTCCTGGCGAGTCCTCGACGTTGAGCTGGACTACCACGGGCGCAGCCACTGTGACGATCTCGCCGACCGTCGGCAGTGTGACGGTCAACGGCAGCACGACAGTGACGCCGAGCGTGACCACGACTTACACCTTGACCGCTACGAGCAGCGATGGCCACTCGGTAAGCGCTCCGGTACAGGTAGTGGTGGCGCCTGCCAAAGTCCCGCAGATCCTGACCTTCGTAGCTAACCCGCAGACGATCGACGCGGGCCAGAGCTCGCAGTTGTGCTGGCAGGTGAGCGGCGCGACTAACATCCAGATCGATCCTGGCGTCGGTTCCAACCTCAACGCCAACGATTGCGCTACGGTGAAACCGAGCGTGACGACGACCTACACCCTGACCGCGACGAACGCCACCGGCACCATCAAGGCGAACGTAACGGTGAATGTGGGTGCGGTTCGCATCACGTCCTTCACTGCCAACCCGGTGACCTCGACGGCAGCCGGCAACCCGGTGGTCCTGTCGTGGACGACGGAGAATGCATCCTCCGTGGTGCTGGTCGGCAGCGAACTTGGCCCGCAGAACTTGCCAGTCAATGGCAGCTTCACGGTCAATCCAATTACGAACTCGATCTACACGTTGACGGCCTACGGTCCTGGAGGCCAGACGGTAAGCGTCACCATATCGGTGTTCGTCAGGTAGCGGTAGACCCAGTATAGAAGTGGAAGCCGGGCGGCCTTCGGGTCGCCCGGTTTTTTTTGGTTCGGGCGGTTCGTGGTCGTGCGAGGAATCCGGTAAAAGCTCAGAGGGCCGATCTTGACCGCGGGCGAGCGGCAGCCGGTCTGGAACGTGTATCAACGACGGAACTACCAGGGCGCTGGCCTCTGACGGTTACGGCTGTCCTGGCCGCCACGGTAAGGGGCTGCTCCGTCGATATCGGTGTGAGCTGCCGGTCTGGATCGCCGAGCATCTCGGCAGTCGACCTCGGTTGAGGATCTCGCCCACCGCATGTCGATGAGCGTGCGGAGACTTCGAGCGCGTGTTTACTCGCGAGGTCGGCAGTTCGTCATGGCAGGACGTGGTGCAAATGCGCGTGGAGGCGGCACGCCGCCAGCTCGAACGAACCCGATTGGGGTCTAAAGCATGTGGCCTCGTCCGTCGGATTTGGCAGCGTCGACGTAATGCGTCGCGGGTTCGTCCGGCTCTTGGGGATCACTCCGCGACTCTATCGAGTTCGCCGGAAATTCGATCTCCGGCTGACTGTCATTTTTCTGTTGATTACCTACAGGGAATCGGCTACACTCCTGTAGATTCCCAAATGAAGAGCCAGCCACCCGAAAAAGCCGATGTCCTGCAGGGCACCCTGATCCTCCTCGTACTGCGAACACTGGAGGCCCTCGGACCGCTTCACGGCTACGGAATCGCCCGCCGCATCGAGCAGATCAGCGGAGAGTTGTTGCAACTCAACCAGGGGACGCTCTATCCCGCGTTGCTGCGCATGGAACAGGAAGGGTGGATCACGGCGAAATGGGGCGCATCCGAGAAGAATCGCAAGGCGAAGTTCTACTCCATCAGCGCGTCTGGCCGAAGGCAGCTTGCGCGCGAAACCGATGACTGGAAGCGTATGTCCTCCACCATCGAGCGCTTTCTCGGACCGATTCCGGATGCTTTACCGGAGAAGCTCTCATGAGTTGGCCGAGGGTCTTTGCCGCGCGGCTTCGAGGTCTCTTTATTCGGAACCGCGCGGAATGCGAGCTGGAAAATGAGGTCAGCTTTCACCTCGAGATGTTGATCGAGGACAACCTGCGCGCTGGAATGAAGCCGGCCGAAGCCCGCCGTGCGGCGATGCGCAGCTTTGGAGGAGTCGAGGTCATGAAGGAAACCTACCGGGAATTGCGCACGTTCGGATCAATCGAATCCCTTGCCCGCGACTTCCGTTACGCTCTGCGCGCGATGCACAAGAGTCCTGGCTTTACCATGGTGGTGGTGATCTGCCTGGCGCTCGGAATCGGCGCCAACACGGCCATCTTCAGCCTGATAGACGCCGCGCTCCTGCGCATGTTGCCGGTAGCTCAACCCGAGCGGTTGGTCATCATGCGAAGCGTCACCCAGCGCGGCCGGCAAGCCATCACCTTCTCTTATCCGGCCTACGCTTACCTGCGCGCCCACACCCGTTCTGCGGAGATCTTCGCTTACGACCGCATTGCTCTGAACCTGAGTGCTGGTGGATTCACGGACGCTCCTTCGGGCGAACTCGTCTCGGACAATTTCTTCGCCGTCCTGGGCGTGCGACCGGTGATCGGCCGCGCGATCGCGCCGAAGGATGAGGCTACCGCCGTTATCAGTTACCGCTACTGGCAGAGCCGCTTCCATGGAGACCCCGAAATGGTGGGGCGCACTCTGGCTTTGAACGGTCTGCCGTTCACGGTAATCGGCATCGCCCCGCCGGAATTCTTTGGCGTCGAAGTCGGAAGCTCGCCGGACGTCTACGTTCCGCTCACCATGTGCGACCGCCTGTCTCCAGGCCCGCCCCGTCTCGAACTGTCCAACAGTTTCTGGCTGCAGACGATGGCGCGCCTGGCGCCGGGAGCCACTCCCACGCAGGCGAAAGCGGAAATGGACGTGATCTACTACCAAAGCCTCACCGACCAGGTGCGCAGTCTTCGCCCCGGAACTTTGGACTTCCTCCGCAAGCGCCAGATCGAGATCGCGGAAGGCGCCAAAGGGCAATCTCGCCTCCGGCGGGACTTCGGTACGCCGCTCGTCGTGCTGATGACGGTGGTCGGGCTGGTGCTTCTGATCGCCTGCGCGAACGTGGCGAACCTGCTGCTCTCCCGTGCCGCCGTACGCCGCAAGGAAATCGCGGTGCGGCTCGCACTGGGCGCCGGTCGCGCCAGGCTGATGAGACAGTTTCTCACTGAAAGCATCACGCTTTCGATCGCCGGAGGCCTGCTCGGTCTTCTCTTCGCCAACTGGAGTGCGGGTGCCCTTTCCGGTTTTCTCTCCAAGAGCTTTCTGGATGTGGCTCCGAACGCACACGTCTTCGCCTTCACGCTGGCAATATCGCTCCTCACCGGCCTGATATTCGGCTGCGCGCCTGCCCTGCAGGCGACGCGGCCCGATGTGATACCGGCATTGAAGAACGAGACCGCGGTGGCAACCTCCGGAAAGCTGCTGACCCTGGGCCGCCTCCTGGTAGTGGGTCAAGTCGCCATCTCGATGCTATTGCTCATCGGCGCCGGCCTGTTCATTCGCACGCTCGCCAACTTGCGAAACGTCGATATGGGTTTTCGCACGGGCCAGATCTTGCTCGTCTCCCTGAATCCGGGTCTGAGCCGGTACACTCCCGAACGCACACTCGCTTTCTACGATCAGTTGCTGGATAAGGTCCGCGCCTTGCCCGGTGTCGGCTCAGCCGCGCTGGCGGACATGCCTCTGCTGGGCGGCGCGCATGTCGACGGATTGTCGGTGGAAGGACATACCGCTCGCCAGGGCGAGGATCTCGGCGTGAGCGTCAAGACGGTTAGTCCCCGCTTCTTCGAAACCATGGGCATACCTTTGCACCTGGGCCGCGATTTTTCGGAGTTGGACAGGATCAGCGCGCAAAAAGTCGCCATCATCAACGAGTCCATCGCCCGCGAGTTCTTTGACGGCGGGAACCCGATTGGAAGGCATATCGGACTCGGCGGTCCGACGGACATGGAGATTGTGGGCGTCATCGCGGATACGAAATACAATGGCATCCGAGATCCTATACCGAATACCATCTACCTGCCGGCCGGCCAAGGCGAAACATTGTCGGCCGCACGCACGCTGCATGTCAGCGCCCTGACCGACTCTGCCAACCTCGCGGCAGCTGTACGCCATGAGATCCAGGCGTTGGACCCCAATCTCCCAGCCAAGATAGTTCGGTTCTCCGACCTGGTGGATGAACGTCTGGTGCAGGAACGGCTCGTCGCCACGCTTTCTGGATTTTTCGGCGCCTTAGCCCTTCTGTTGGCTGCCGTGGGGCTCTACGGCGTGATGGCTTATGCCGTCCAGCGGCGAACGCGCGAAATCGGCATCCGGATGTCGATGGGCGCAGAACGGTCGCAAGTGTTGTGGATGGTCGCCCGAGAGGCGTTTGGATTGATCATCGCTGGCGTGGTCCTGGGTCTGCCGGTCGCTTTGGCTGCGTCCCGCCTGGTCTCGTCGATGTTGTTCGGCCTTACCGTCACCGATCCAAGTACCATTGTGGCGGCGACCCTGCTCCTGCTAATTGCCGGCCAACTGGCCGCATTCCTTCCGGCATATCGGGCATCGCGCGTCGATCCCATGGTCGCACTGAGATACGAGTGATCCAGAGGCGGGGCGGATCCGAAGACCCGCCCGGCGCGTTTTACTTTTTAGGATTTAGCTTGAGATTGACGATGGCTTCCTTGCGTGAATCGAAGGAACTGAGGGTCTTGGTACCGCTCGAGGCACCCTGGAAATCGGCACGTAACTCGTAATCGACATCGGGGCTCAGCCCCAGAAAATAATAAGTACCGTCCTCCTTCGTAATGAAGGAACGAACCTGGAGAGTCTTCGTGTTTTTCAATTGCACGACTGCGCCGGTTACCGCCTGATCATCGGTGGCATGCACGGCGCCTTTCACGCTGCGATTCTGCTCCTCGCCTTTTTTCTTGTTCTGGGCGAACCCGGACGGCACGCCGGCCAGAAGAACGACCGCCAACAAAACCAGCCAGATTCTGCGCATTTGCTCCCCCTGATATATCGACGCCGATCCAGGCGCGTCTGTTACGGACATTTCCGGAACCTTATTTCCAGTCCTCGTCGGATTCCTCTTCCTCCTCTTCCAGGAAATCGTCTTCTTCTTCGTCTTCTTCCTCGAGCTCTTCCGCCGACTCCAATTCCAAAGGACCGGTGCTCACCACCTTAAGGTCTGCGCCGCATTCATCGCAACTGATGGCGTCGCCCTCGTCTACATCCTCTTCATCGACATCGATTGAGCCTTCGCATACCGGACATGTGACCATGAAATTCCTCCCGAAATATTACTGTTATACGATAGACTGGCGTAATTGCAACTCCCCTTTTAGACTGAGATGCGTTTTTTTACCTGGAGGATGCCTGCGCCAATCTGCGCCTCGTGGTCGGAGGGACGATGCCCTTCATTCGCAAGGAGATAAACAGTTGCGCCCGGTGCGTCAATTCGTGCTCTTTTACAAAAAGAAGCATTTCCAGCCGGGTCAGCGCCCGGCCATCTCTACCGGTAATCACCTGCGCGTAGAAGTCTGCTGATTTTCCCGCCAGTGCCTCGGTGCGCTGTTCAATAGATTCCTGCAAAGCAGCTACCAGGCCATCTCTTCCTTCTCGGACAAATCGCCGATGCGGCGCCAGCTTTTCCCGAAAATTCGGTGTATTGAAATTTTCTTCCCCGTCGAGCAAAAGCCCCGTGAGCCCGTCACCGGCGTCCAGAATGTGACGCGCCAGTTCCCCAAACGTCATGACGTCCGGCGTGTTGCGGTAATCGAACTCGCCAGCGGGAAAATCGTTGACCGCGTTGATGGTATCGCCCCGGACCGTCTTCCACGAATTCAACACCTGCTCCACTCTGACCATGACCACATTGTACAAAGCAGCGCGAACGGCGGAGGGGACAGCCAGATGTGGTGTGCATGCGGCGCAAGCGCGGTCAGGAGCGCGAGCGCTCGTAGTAGGAGTCGACCGCCGCCTGCCCGGTGTAGTTCGGTCCCGCCCGGTCGTCCGCACCCACATAGCGGTATGGAAGGAGATGCCGCGGGGTGGGCGCGCTGCGGATCAGCAAGTGTCTCCCCGGCACGTAACGGAAACCTGCGCGCCGGAGATCTTTTCCGATCTGCGCCGCTGACGATGCGCGGCCGCTGATCCGCAGGTTTCGATAGTCAAGATGGAGCATGAGCTGGCCGTCATCTTTGAGCCATGCAGCCGCCCTCTGCACAAGACCCAGCTTGTCGCCTATGTAGTGCAATCCGTGGATACACGTCACCAGGTCGAACCGTTCTTCAGTCTCCCAACTCTCCAGTGAGGCAGCGACGAGGCCGACGCTGAGACCGGGCGGAACTGGATCGAACATCGGAACCAAGTCCACTCCGACGAGCGTGAGTCTACGGTCCAGGCCGGCCGTGCGGCAAATCTCCGCGGCTTGCATCAATGCGCGGCCGGATCCGCAGCAGAGATCGAGCCAGGCGGCTTCAGGCTGTTTTTCCAGCCTCTTCTTCAGGAAGTCCAGCGGCGAGAAACCGAGTTCTTTTTCGTAGCTGTTGGCGCCTGCGAGGTTTCGCCGCCGGTTCATGCATGCATTGGCAACGATCTCCGATTTTTCGAGGGCGGCGATGTCGAGGAGGCAGGATGCCAAGATCTTATTTCCGCCTGCGAGTCGGTAACGCCCGCTTCGTGGCGGATTGAGCCGTGCGCACGATGGTGCGAGGCTTCCCTGCTATGCCTTCCGGCCGCTCCGCTTCCGCGATCGCCCTTCTCACCAACTCCCGAACGCCGGGAGTGTCCAGGTCTGTCGATTCGGCGATCCGCACGTGGCGAATCAATTTACCATCGCCCCGAAGCAAACCGTCTGGATCGCGCAACTGGGAGCCAAAGTTGAAGCCCAGATTCACCCAATTGGCATGTGTCGTGGTGAAGACGAACGCATCACTGGGGCGCTCCGTGAAACTGAAGTGATCGGCGATGGTGTACACCTGATAGACGAACTCGCTGGCTTCCGGAGCCTCTTCCAGGATCAGTGTACGCACCGCCAGTGCGAGCTTCTTAACGAGCCCGCTGTACGGCAGGAGCAGTTTGAGGTACTCCGGGTCGGGGGGACGGACTCGCACTCAGCCAGTGTATCTCACGGGTGGATGGAATCGGCCATCTGGATCTCTGGCCGGTAAGGGACATCGCCCGCAGACCTTCTCCAGGATGCGGAGCGTGTTCTACAATTGGCAGTCATGCCAACTGACATCGATCCCGCCCGTGTGATGCCCCGCGTCATTCTCCAATCGGCTGGTTTGCGAGATGCGCGCGTTCTGGAGGTCGGCGCTGGGGATGGCCGATTGACGTTCCAGTACGCTGCACAATCCCAATCCGTAATCGGAATCGACACGATGGAGCCGGACATCAGGTCGGCGGTATCTGCTCCTCCGACCGATTTCGGCGGGCAAGTGCAGTTTCTGTGTGCCAGCGCGACGGCTCTGCCGTTTTCCGCGGAACAGTTTGAGGTCGTGCTGTTGGCCTCCTCGTTGTGATGAGTGGCGCGGGAGGGCATGGTCGATGCCCTGCGGGAAGCACGGCGTGTTCTGACAAGGCGCGGCGTTCTGATTGACGTTCGGCCCGTCGTGGCTCCTATCGTGGTCGAAGTGGTCATCGACGCCCAGGCCATTTGGGCGGTCGAAGTTGCATCATTCAGCGCGCCAGAGGACACGGTGGCAGCGGATGCCGCGGTGCAGCAGGCCTTGTCCAGCGGATGGTTTGGCTTCGAGAAGAGTATTGCGTTTGATTTTGAGATCTTTTGCGATACTGCCGCGGAGTTGCGGGCCTACGCGAACGCTCGAAAGTTACGCGGGGCAGAGATTCCTTATGTCGAATTGGAAGCACGGCAGCGCGCAATGCGCGGAGAGGGACAGGCGCTCCGGTTGCGATGCCGCAGACTTTGGATGCTGAGTACCTACGGCAAAGATAGGTTCTAACTTACCGGAGAGTCGCTGCAAGTCCGTCAATTCCCATCAGCCTTTGTACTTGTTGACACTATTCGGCGTGTGGCACAATCGGTCCCATGTCTTCGTCGATACGGGCTCGGGCCGGGCTTGCTGCGATGACAGTCGCACGCCTCGCGCTAGGCATCGGCATGATGCCTTATGGCGTTTCCAAACTGTTTGATCTTCAGTTTCAAGTGGGCGCGTGGAATTATGCGCGGCCGCTCGGCGAGCTTCCCGGGACACTGCTCACCTGGGCATTCCTTGGCTATTCTCCGGCATTCCAGTTTCTTTTGGGGTTGTTCGAAGTCGGTCCCGCCATTCTGCTGCTCTCCGCACGGACCCGCCGTGTGGGCGCGTTGCTGCTGTTTCCGGTTGTGCTCAATGTGGCGATGATCAACTACTTCCTCGACCTGTGGCCGGCCACGCGCATCATCAGCACAGTAATGTTGGCGCTGAATACTTTCCTGATCCTCTACGACTACGACCTCTATCTCAGTTTCCTCTCGCAACTGCTGGCGCCATCCGCTCCGATCGCTAACCGAAAGCTGCGAATCGCGGCCAAGGCGGCGGGCTTCATGGTCCCAGCCGTCCTGATCGGACTCATTCTTTTCGATTTCCATTCGAAGGTCGAATCCGTGTTCGCAATCGGCACCGATTTCGTCGGACGGCGCCAGATTAATCGCGCTGGAACCTGGAAGATCGCTTCTCTCAGCATCTCGGGTCAAGTGGTGCCTGGTGCGGCTGCCGACTCGCTCTACTTCGATCTCGGCGGGCGCTGCGTCCGCTCCGATGGCGTTCACCACGATATCGGGAAATTCCAGGCAGACCAGACCCACGGAACGTTTCAAATTCAGGATATTCCGTTCGGCTCCGACAGCAGCCCGATCCAAGGTTCTTATCGGGTGGACCGCGATCGGCTCTTACTCGATGGTCATCGCGGGAGCCAGACCGTGTCGCTCGTTCTGCAACGGGCTCGGTGGGCCCCTCCGGGTCGCTGACTGGCGTACGGTGTGACGTTTTAGCCGCAGAACGATGATTCCCGGATGCTCGTGCGGCACGTAGGCCTGAATATTAGCGAAATCCAAATCAAGGACGCGGGGCTACCCAGCATTTCTCCCCGCATCTCTGTCGCCAGCATCCTCTTCCGCTTGCGCTGTCCTCCTCCTACGGGACAGCAACTCATCGCTCCCCGATCTCGCCCGTGCGTGTCCCTCGTCGCCCTTTCCCCCGGACTTCTCTGCGTTTGACACCGTGCCTTCGCGCCTCCGCGGTGAGATTTCTTTGGGTCTAAGACTGGCCATTTTGAGCCGTCCCAGCCCATGTCTGGCGCCCCGTATAATAAAGATATCCATGCACCAGAAACTCAATGAGAGGGTAGTAGACCTCGATCCTCAGGAGACTGCGGAGTGGGTGGAAGCGCTCGAACAAGTCATCGATGGGGCCGGCCCCGATCGCGCTGCCTACCTGCTGGAACAGCTCAATGAACGGGCTCGCGCCAATGGCGCCGAACTGCCCATCCACCTCAATACCCCCTACATCAACACACTTCGTCCCGAGGACGAGGTTCCGTATCCCGGCGACCGCGCCGTGGAGCGCCGCATCAAGAGCCTGTTGCGTTGGAACGCGATGGCCATGGTGGTCCGGCAAAACAAATACGACGCCGGAATCGGCGGTCATATCTCCACCTACGCTTCGCTTGCCACGTTGCTCGAAGTCGGTTTCAATCATTTCTTCCACGCCAAATACGGCGATCAGCCCGGCGATCTCATCTACTTCCAGGGCCACGCCTCGCCCGGAGTCTACGCGCGCGCCTTTCTCGAAGGGCGCCTGACCGAAGAGCACCTGAAGAATTTCCGCCACGAACTGCGGGAGCATCCAGGACTCTCTTCGTATCCGCATCCCTGGCTGATGCCGAACTTCTGGAGTTTCCCCACCGTCTCGATGGGCTTGGGCCCAATCAACGCGATCTATCAGGCGCGCTTCATGCGGTACATGGAGCACCGCGGACTCATTCCTCCCACTCAGCGCCACGTTTGGGCCTTCCTCGGCGACGGCGAAATGGACGAGCCCGAATCCATGGGATCGCTCACTCTCGCATCGCGTGAGAAGCTCGACAATCTGATCTTCGTAATCAATTGCAACCTGCAGCGGCTGGACGGACCGGTACGAGGCAACGGCAAGGTGATCCAAGAGCTCGAAGCCGCCTTCCGCGGCGCGGGTTGGAACGTGATCAAGGTGATTTGGGGCTCCGATTGGGACAATCTCCTGGCACGCGACTCCACGGGCCTGCTGCAAAAACGGATGGGCGAAGTGGTGGACGGTGAGTTCCAGACCTACGTCACCAAGGACGGCGCCTACATCCGCAAGAATTTCTTCGGTAAGTACCCGGAGTTGCTCGACCTCGTATCCCACCTGAGCGACGAAGAGCTGTTCCGCCTGCAGCGCGGCGGCCACGATCCGCGCAAGGTGTACAACGCTTATCAGGCCGCGATCGAGACGCAGGGGCAGCCGACCCTCATCCTGGCGCATACCATCAAAGGATACGGATTGGGTGAGGCCGGCGAAGGCCGCAACATCACGCACCAGCAGAAGAAGCTCAACGAGCAGGAAATTGCGCATTTCCGCTCCCGCTTCGAGATTCCCATTCCTGAGGAAGCTGCCCGAAATGCGTCGTTCTACCGGCCGCCGTCGGACAGCCCGGAGATCGCTTATCTGCACGAACGGCGCCGACAATTAGGCGGGTACGTGCCTGGCCGCAAGGCGCCCGGCACGCGAATCGAAGCCCCCCCCTTGCAGTATCTGAAGGAATCGCTTGAAGGGTCTGCTGGGCGCGAGGTATCCAGCACCATGGCGTTTGTCCGTGCGCTGACGCAGTTGATGAAGCATCCCGCAATCGGCAAGCGCGTCGTACCGATCATTCCCGACGAAGCGCGCACTTTCGGCATGGAGTCGCTGTTCCGGCAATTCGGCATCTACGCCAGCCAGGGGCAACTTTATAAACCACACGATGCCGAGATCTTCCTGTATTACAAGGAGTCGCAGGACGGACAGATTCTGGAGGAAGGCATCACCGAAGCGGGATCGATGGCCTCCTTCACGGCGGCCGGTGTATCGTATGTGAACTACGGCGTAGAGATGATTCCTTTTTTCATCTACTACTCCATGTTCGGATTCCAGCGCGTTGGCGACCTGGTGTGGGCCTTCGGCGATGCGCGCGGCAAGGGCTTCCTTTGCGGCGGCACGGCGGGGCGTACCACGCTCGCGGGTGAAGGATTGCAGCACCAGGACGGTCACAGCCTGGTATTGGCGAGCACCGTCCCGAACTGTGTTGCCTACGATCCGGCCTTTAGCTACGAGATCGCCATCATCGTGCAGGACGGCATCCGGCGGATGTACCAGGAGCTGGAAGACCGTTTCTACTATCTCACCCTGTACAACGAGAATTACCCGATGCCGGCCATGCCTGCGGACCTGAATCCTGAGGAAGTGCTCAAGGGTATCTACCGCTACAAGGTGGCGGAGAACGGCAAGGCGGTGGTGCAGCTCTTTGGCAGCGGACCGATTCTTAACGAGGCCATCCGCGCGCAACAAATTCTCGCCGATAAATACGGCGTTGCCTCCGACGTGTGGAGCGTCACCAGCTACAACGAGCTGCGACGCGATGCGCTCGGTGTGGAGCGATGGAACCGACTGCATCCCGACCAGCCGGAACGGGCGCCGTACATTCTCGAAGCGCTGCGGGGCGCCGAAGGACCGATCGTCGCGGCCACCGACTACATGAAGGTCGTGCCCGACCAGATCGCGCCGTGGCTGTCCGGCCGGTTGGAGACGCTGGGGACCGATGGTTTCGGCCGCAGCGATAATCGTGAGTATCTGCGGCAGCATTTCGAAATCAACGCGGAATCGATCGTGACGGCAGCGCTCTCGCGGCTGTCGCGAGAGGGCAAATTTGAAGTTGCCCGAGCTAAGGCGGCATTTGCCGAGCTTGGCGTAAATCCCGAAAAGGTGGATGCCGCGCTGGCGTAGTTCGGCGCATCCAATCCAATGCCGACCGGTAAGCGCGTGGCGGCCGCGGGCATGCTGGTGAGCGGCCTTCTCGCCGTCGTCAAGATTCTGGTCGGCATGGCGGGTCATTCCACAGCCGTCATCGCCGACGGCATGGAATCGGCCAGCGACGTATTTGCTTCCGGACTGGTGTTGCTGGGCCTCACCATCGCGGCCAAGCCTGCGGACAAGGAACATCCCTACGGGCATGGCCGCGTCGAAATCCTGACGGGCCTGTTGATCGGCCTGGCACTCACGGCGGGCGGCACGCTGATCTCTTACGGCTCCATCGAGCGCCTGCATCACCCGCAGGCGCCTCTGGCCGCTTACGTAATCTGGCCCTTGGGACTCTCGCTAGCCGCTAAGGGTATTCTCTCTTTTTTCAAATTCCGCTCGGCCCGCAGGCTCAAGAGCGACTCGCTTCGGGCCGATGCCTGGAACGATGCCATGGATTCGCTATCGGCGATGATCGCCCTTACTGCCGTGATATTGGCGTTGCACGACCCCGCGCGATTTCGCGATGCGGATAGCTATGGAGGCTTCTTCGTTGGACTGATGGTGGTACTCGTGGGGGTGCGTGTGTCCTACGACACCGCGCTCCAGTTGATGGACACCATGCCGGACGAGCAGCACATGCGGCAGATTCGCGAAGCCGCCACGGCGGTGCCCGGGGCGCTGGGCGTCGAGAAGTGCTTCGCGCGGAAGACGGGGCTGCAATATCACGTCGATCTGCATCTGGAGGTCGATCCCAACCTGACCGTGCGGCAGTCGCACGAGATTGCGCACGAAGTTCGCGAACAGGTGATGCACCGGCTCGACTGGGTGGCAGACGTGCTGGTCCACGTCGAGCCGGCCCGCAATGAGGCTGCGCGATAATCCGAATATGTCGGTTTCCATCGAGACCCTGCTCGTTCATCTGGACTATCACGCCTGGGCCAGCCGCCGGCTCGTGGAGGCTGCCGCCCAATTGTCCGTCGAAGAGTTGACGCGCGATTTCAAGACCTCCGATCGCTCCGTATTGGACACGCTGGTGCACGTGTACGCGGCCGATCGCCTTTGGCTCCGGCGGATGGAGGGGCTGCCGTTCGCAGGTTATAGTAGCGATGCCGATCGGAGTCTTGCCGTATTACAGAACGATTGGCCGGCATTGATGGAACGGTGGAAGGAGTGGACCTCGCGGCGCACGGGCGAGACCGCGTCGGCGCCGTTCACGTATTCAGATCTCAAAGGCCGAACGTGGACCCAGCCGATCTGGCAACTGATCCTCCACGTCGTGAATCACGGCACTCATCATCGCGGCCAGACTGCCGGCTTCTTGCGATCGATGGGCCATGTTCCCCCGCCCCTCGATTTGGTCTTCTATTACAGAGAACGATAGACGACGGGCACGACAATCATCATCGTGTCAAAAATTCATTCAATAATCCGTGAAAGTGATGCACTCCATTTTCGCGCTTCACGGAAAAGCGCCCCTGATTGTAGTTTCTCGATCGCAGGCCGCGCTGCGCGGATTCACAAACCTTGATGTCCTCCTGTTGAATCTCGTCACTGAAATCGATCGTCGCCTGCGCGACTTCGCCGCCGTAACCGAACCACTCGAAAATCGTGAGCGTGCGGTCGGCACCCATGGGTAGAATCAGGTTGCTGCTCAGATTATCGGGATAGATGTTCAGCATGAAGTTGGGGAAGATCCAGTAGTAGAGCGCGATGCGGCTGTTGTCGGTGAAGTCGTATCGTCGCTCCTGCGATCCGTCGCCCGCGTTGATCGGAGCAATATGCGAAGAGTAGTAGCGAAACGTCTCGACGCGGTATTGCGCATAGTCCAACTCGCGCATCAGGCTCGGGTGCGCGGCAGGAAGATGGTATCCCTCGAGGTAGTTGTCGATGTACACCTTCCAGTTGCAGTTCACCACGTAGTCGCGGCGATACGAGAGCCGCATTTGGTCGAACGGGCAACCGACCTGCGCGATCTCTTCGGGAATGGCGCCGAGCATTTCGAGTAGCGGTGGCGCGCCTGGGTCCTGATTTACAAACACGAACGGCCCCCAGGTCTCCACGCGAAATTGCGGCAGGCAGATCTGCGAGCGATCCCAGTCCTGTACCCCTTCGAATTCCGGCGTGCCCACCAGGCGTCCGTCCAAAGCGTAGCTCCAGGCATGATACGGGCAGCGGATCACGGATGCCTGTCCGGTTCCCTCCGCGAGCAGTGCGCCACGATGGCGGCACACGTTCGAGAATGCCCGCAGCGCCCCGTCCTTGGCGCGCGCTATCAGGATTGGCTCGCCCGTGATGTCACATGCCAGGTAACTACCGGGCTCGCGCAAGGAATCGGCATGGCCCACATACTGCCACGTGCGGCCAAACACATCGCGCTGCTCGGCCTCCAGAAATGTGGGATCGATGTACCAGCGCGCGGGAATGGTGGCGGCTCGCGAGAGGTCGGGCGTATAGCGGTAGTCGCTCAGGTCCATTGCGAAAACTATAACGCATTCGCGGATGCCGTCAAAACAACTTTGACCTACTGCATTTTCGAGGGAGTGCTGGCGGGATCCCTGAACGGCTATTACGATTTCGATTTCAGCCCTGACCGACTGCGGAGGGGGAAGCACCAGGAATCCGGCTGGTGGGTTTGCAGAATTCCTAAGTTTGGGACCGCCAGGGCGCACGGAAAAACCGTATTTAGCTTAGAAGTCTCATGCAAAATCCTCATGTTTTGCTTGAATTTGTGCGAGGTCAGCCATTGGCGTCTGCGGCTCTGGTACCGCCTTACCTTCTCACGACCCACCGGCCACGCAGTCGCAATCCCAGTCCGAGATCCGGCACGATCCCCACCGCGGGCCAATGTCTGAGGGTGTCACATCGCCTGCAGACAAACTGCGTGCATTCCGGGCAGAAGTCCACCGTCAGCAGCCCGCAATAGGCACAGCGATCGCGAACAAACAACCGATCGACCATGCGGTGCCGCAACTGGTGTAACGACGCTTTTTGATGCCAGTCCAATCCCACGCCAACTCCTCCTGTTCTACTTTCGCCCCGACCCGTACGCGGCACCGTAGTGCCCGTTCCCGTTCACGCGCAGCGGCGCTCGATCCGCGTCCGTCCCGCGCCTCACCTGCCGCATCAATCGAATCGCGTTGCCGCTTTCGATGAGCGACTGCTCGGCCGGAGGCAGCCCGAGCAGCCGGATTTTTCGTAACTCCAGCCCGGGATGCAGCCACGGGCCATCCGAACCGAACAGAATCTTCCGCGCGCCGGCTCGCTTCACCGCTTGCACCAGGTAGTCGAATCGCCGGACTCCCGACGTGTCTGCAAACACGTTGGGATAACGAACCAGCTGATCGATGACGCGCTGGTGGGCCCGCCAGTCATCCGCAAAACTTCCCAGGTGCGGTACCACGAAGCTCACGTCAGGGTATTGTGGGGCCAACATTTCGACGACCTCGGCCCGCCCCGCCACGTCCACCAGCAACGGCAGGCGGAAGGCCCGGACCGCCTCACATACCTCCCGGGTGGGCATGGCGTCGTGTCCATGCACCTTGACCCCGCGAAAACGCCACTGCTTTACGGCACGTTCGATCATCTCGAAAATGCGCCCGGCGTCGCGCTTCGCGTGGACAAACGCGAATCCGATCAACCGGTCCGGATTCCTGGCGACAATCTTCGCCGTTTCGGCATTTCCCTTGGCGTAATCCGACTGGAACGGGGCGAATACGACGGTCCGATCGATGCCTGCTGCACGCGCGCGTCGCAAGTATGCCCCCAGCGGCGCGTCGGTGTTCCACGGCGCCGTCATCCGATCGCCCTTGCCGGCATGGCAATGCCAATCAATCACCATGTGCCGCGCTCCTGGCAAAGGCGCGGGAATTCCGCGTCATCATCGCGCCGGCGGCCGCTAAGAACCAGATGCACGTGGCGATGCCGTTAAAGAAATTGGGCAGATGAAACTTCTCGTTCGGGGCGTGAATTCGATTGTCCGGCAGGGCGAACCCCATCAGAACCGTGGGAATTCCCAGGATCTCGCGGAAGGTATTCACGACGGGAACTGTGCCTCCCGAGCGGAGAAAGACCGGTGCGGTGCCGAAACCCTTGCGCAAGGCGAAGGCCGCGGCGCGGACCGACGGGTGGTCGCGCTCGACCAGTGCCGGCCGTGCACTCGAAATCACCCGAACCATCGATTGCACGGCAGGCGGCGTGATGCGCTCGATATACCGTCGGAACAGGTGCGCCACCTCTTCCGGGTCCTGGTCAGGAACCAGCCGAAAGGTAAACTTCGCTGCGGCGCGAGCCGGTATGATCGTCTTGAATCCGGCTCCCTGATATCCCCCCACGATGCCGTGCACGCTCAGAGACGGGCGCACGGTGGTCCGTTCATACAGGCTATAGCCGTGTTCCCCCCAACCCTGTCCCACGTGCGCGTCCTGAAGGATCTTCTCGTCCGATGGTCCGACGCGGGCCATATACTCGCGCTCCCCTGCGCTCCACGTTCGAATGGCGTCATAGAAACCGGGAATAGCAATGCGGCCACGCGCATCGTGCAGCCTGGTGATCATCTCGCAGAGAGCCTGCAGCGGATTGTGCACCGCGCCCCCAAAATTGCCCGAATGGAGATCGCTCTTCGGGCCGTGCACTTCCAATTCGATGAGCAGCGCACCTCTTTGTGAATAGCCAATCGCCGGCTGGCCGGGCGCGAGCATCCGCGTATCCGACATTACGGCGGCATTGGCGCGGAGCAGGTCTTTGTTCCCAGCGACGAAAGCCGCCAGGTGCGGACTGTCGACCTCCTCTTCGCCCTCAAACAGGCACTTCACGTTAACCGGGAGCGCACGCTCACTTTGCAGATAGCTCTCGAGCGCCTTCACGTACGTGAAGAGCTGCCCCTTGTCGTCGCATGTGCCGCGTCCGTAGAGATCGTTCCCGCGGACCTGCGGGCGAAAGGGCGGCGTCCGCCATTCACTCAGAGGATCCACCGGCATCACGTCGTAGTGGCCGTAGATCAGCACCGTCGGACGATCGATCGCTCGCTGCCATGAGCCATAGACAATCGGATGGCCTGCCGTCGGGCCGATTTTGACGGTTTCCAGCCCCGCACGCTGCAGCCGGCCAGCGAGCCAGTTGGCACACCTTTTTACGGCAGTCCCGTACTGCGCCTGCGAGCTGATACTCGGAAATCGGACGAACTCCTTCAGTTCCGCCAGAAAGCGCGGGCGATTCCGCCGGGCATATTCGAGGACGCGAACGGGTGCCATGGCCTTGGTTGCTCACGGTCCTGGACTCGCATCAACTGCGCCCGGCTCAAAACTCCATTTCGAACTCCCGTTCCGCCGGGTGCTTGCCCATGGTCTTGGTTTTGCCATTGGTGCGCGTCGGGGTCGGCGACGACTGATCCCACGGCAGCACACGGTGGGATGCCGGCCGGCCCGCAAGGCCCATCGCCTGGGCGCTGGTGAGCCACTCTTCGGATTGTTCGGCAATCTCGAGCAGCAAGGTTTCGAATTGCGCCCGCGTGGTCTGCAGGATGTGCGGTTGCGCAAGCCAGCGCAGCACCTCTCGCCCGGTGACACCCATTCGCTGCCGCGGCGAAGTGACCAGGCGCTCGTTGAAGTACCGGATCAGCACCTCCTCCAACACGTCCCAGGCGTTGTCGGCGCCAAAAAGGCGCTTGACGTCTTCGGCGTTGAGAATCTTGAAAGACTCTTCGAGCAACTGCAGAACTTCCACGCGCAGTACGTTGAGATGGCCGAATGACAGCCACTTCAGGTTGTTGCGCAGGTCCAGCCCGGCGCGCCGCACAATCGCGATCGATCCAAAGCTCGGGTCGTATGCGCGCTCGCGAATCACGTCGGAGATTCGTTTGTCGCGCCAGAACAAGGTGACTTGGTGGACGAAGTGCGCGAACAGCTTGTGAAAATCGGTGTTGGCGCGCGAACCGGTGGGAACCTGGCCGCCGCCGTAGTTGAAGACGCGCTTGTAGGCGGCGATCCGGTCGCGCTGGGTGTAGCGTAGCACCTCGCGCCGGTCGAACTGGTACAAAGCGTAGGCGCCGGGACCGCCCGATAGACGAACTGTGCCCGCCCGGAACAATTCCTGCAATTTCTGTACGGCGCGAAAGACCCCGATCTTCTCGTGCTGCCACAGGTAATACATGTCGCCGACCGCAATGATGCGCTCGGAGGTGATGGTCTCGTCGTAAGGCTCGACGCCCGACGGTATCCGGGTCTGCCCAAGCTGGCTGGCCGCATCCGGACCGACGCCCGCCAATTGCGCCAGGCCTTTGTCGGGCGGAAGAGGCGCCTTACGATCGTCGGCCACCACCGACTGCAGCATGTCGTCGATCTGTTTCGTCAACGCGTCGGCAAGCTGAGGGTTCGAGATGAGATCAGCCGAGAGGCGGCTCGTCACCGTCTCTCGCAGAGCTGCTATCCGGTCATATAGTGACTGATAATCCTTCTCCGTTGCCATGGATCCGTCTCCTCATTTCATCGATCACTGTTCCATCCCGGTTTGTTGCAGCCGGTGCACTATATCCCAAGCTTCTTCTCGATGGCCCGCAACGCGGACTCGATATGGTCCAGCCGGTTCTGCGAGACTTCGGCCGGGAACTGCGGTTCCGGCACCTGGAATGCCAGCCGGTATGCCTCGTCCAGCCCATCCGCCAGCAGCAAAATGGCTCTTTGCACGCGCGGCGTGTGATATCCGGGCGGCAGTCCTCGCGCCAGGTCTCTGGCGATCGTCGTCCGCCGGTTTGCCAATTCGAGTGCGCCGTGTACCAGGCGGCGTAGCCTGTTCGTCGAAGCTCTAAACGATTCCAGCCCGTCCTTGCCGGCATCCTGCAATAGCTGCGGCAGTTCTTCCGAAGCCGACCGGTTGACCCAGTCCAGCAGCTCGGCAATGAAGAGCCCCGACGTTTCCTTCGGAAAAATGATCGTCTCGGGAACCCTTTCCGCAGTGGGAACGGTCACCGGGAGACCGGCGAAGTTGAGCTGGGCGGTCTGCCGTTCGGCGTCGGTGACGAACACCGAATCCATCGTGAAGTAGGCGTCCTGCACTCCCTGCGCCACCACGTCGAGAGCCCGCGAGATTAGCACGAGTTGCGTTCCGAAGAACGGCTCGAAGCCCTTCTTGACGCCATTGCGGATGAAGAAGCTCTTATCGTGATTCCAGCTTTGCTTGAGCCCGATCACGTAGTCGACGAGGATGATGTAGTTCGTCAGATTCTGTTCATCATCAACCGTGGTGACGAAGCGGCGCTCAAGTCCGAATCTCTGTCTCACCAGTCCCAGACTGGCCTCCCGCGGCACGCTCTCGGGATTCGTCGGGTCTCCCGGACCGAGGAGGAGATGGAACATCTCATCCACGCGCGAAACCCGCGGACCGCCCACGATGCCGAACTCATCCACGAGTGCGGAGAATTGGCTACGCACGACGGCCTGCACGGTGGCCAGATCCTCCGCCTCGACATAAGGAATTAGGGGATAGAGGCCGTCCAGCAAGGGCATGGATTGGTCGAGCGCGACCTTGGCGCGCGTATAGATGCTGGCCTGCGCGCCGGTCACCGCGCCCATGTCGGTTTGCACGGTGTAACTGCGCGGCGTCCATGTGAATTCTGTGTGCCCTTCCACGTCTTTGAGGTCAAATGCCTGGTTCAGTGCGCCGACGAAGCCTTTGGGATCGTCGGATTTGGTTCGCCAGCTCAGTACCTCGCGGATGGCACGGTCCGCAGTCACGCCCAGTTCCGACGAGCCGCCGATTCGGCCGGGCGATGCCGGACGAGTCGCCGACGCAGGTCCTCCCGCGGGCACTTCCTCGGTGAGCACCGGATACGACTGCAGATCGGAGACCGACTCGCGAACATCCGCGTCCCGCGGCCCCATGCCGCCCGAACCTGAAGGCCGAGGATGGGCATCCGGGCCAGGAGGCTCAGTGAAGAGCTGTGCGCTGATCTCCTTAATCGAATTCACCGAAGCCTGGAACCGGTTCACGGGAAAACCGCCCGAGGTGTGAGGAACCACGTAATAGACGCCGGCAACCGGCGCGATCCACTCGTAGTACCCAGTCTGGTCGGTCTGTAGCTTGGCCTGCACATTGCCTGCGTTGTCCTGAATGTCCACGCGCAGAAAGGCCAGCGGTTTGCCATCGGGCCCGGTGAAGGTGCCGATGATCTTGTGCACTTCGGGCGTCAACTGGAACGTCGGACCCGCTACCGGCGCCCCACTGGAAACCGACACGACCTGCCCGGCCTGGGCCGATTCTGGTACCTCCCAGTCGCTGCCATCATGCGCTCTCACTACTTCGCTCTCCACACTCACGGTGTAGATCCCTGGCACGACGTCGAGGAACTGATACTGGCCGGCATGGTCGGTGGTCGCAGTCCTGGGAAGACTCCCCGTTGCGGACGACGTCAGCGTCACGGTGATGCCCACGAGCGCGGCACCCCGAAGGTTGATCACGCTGCCCAGGATTCTGCCGAGACTCGGCCTATAAAGAAATTCCACCACGTGATCCTCCTGACCAGGCCCCAGAATATGATGGTGCACGCCGCCCGCGGGATTGACCAGATCGATCGCCTGTCCTTGGAATGCGGTGGGACCGGAAGCCACAATCGTGTAGTCGGAAGCAGGCAGACCGGAAAACAGCCCGGGTACCGCGCCGCTGGTAGTCAGCGAGCGGAGTACGTCGCCGCTGGCGCTCAAGCCGCGGTAGAGCGAAAAAGTGACGCCGGGGAGAGGGGTGACCACAGTCTTCCCGTGCACCTGCTGGGCGAGCCGCGCGATGATCTGAAAACCTCCCAGCCGCTCTACATATTGGATAGGAACTTCATAGATCTGGCCAGGATCGGTACGCACCGCGATCGGCCCGCTATCGGGAAGAACCAGGATGCGATTACCCGCCCGGATGGGCGAACGAGGCGAGATGGTGATGCAGCCGAGCCGCGTGATTTCTTTTTCGAAACAGCCGTCGTTGTTGGTCTTAACGCAATCGAGCGGCTGGTCGCCCATGGTGAAGACCACCGGTACGTTGTTGATGCGCCGTTGTCCCGCGGGGTCGCCATTTCGATTGGCGTCCAGATAGGTGAAGCCTTTGATGGTTGCCGGCAGAGGCTGGAATCCCAGTCCGACGATCTCCTCGGCTCGAGCGATCACGTGAATTGGAAATTCGTTGGGCTCGCGGGAAGCCAGCGGCCTTTCGTCTTTCCCTAGAAACGTCACGGGCCCTTTGTAAGATCCCTTAACCGCAGCCGTGACCCAGTAACGCCCAACAGCGATGTCGCGCCACATCACGACGCCGAGGCTGCTGGTCCGCCGCGAATCCACAAAGCCCGTCGCAGAGTAGAGAATCACCTCCACATTGGCGAGCAGTTCGTCTTCCGCGCGATAGGGCCCTTCCGAATCGCAATCACCATAAGCCCAAACCTTGACGGAAAGCGCCCCGGCGCACTCCGCGTCCTCCGCGTTGAGCGGCTCCGGCGGTTCACAGGGAGCGGGCAGGCACCGTGGCGGCTCACAGTATCCTTTGGTTCCACCCTGACCGGCAGAGCTCTGCGAAGAGTATTGCATAGCGGCGGGTTCGTCAGCCATCAGCGGCTCGGGATGCGGCGGAGTGTGTGGCTCGACGCTGCCTCCGGGACTGATTCCCGGCTTCGATGGCGGATTTTTGCTTTTCTCAGACATGTAAGCCTCCGGTAAACCCTTTCTGCGTGGATTGAACAAATTCAGCAGATGCCTAAACCCGTTCTTTCACGGCGCCACCGTTTCCGCATCGTGAAGCGGCGCCGCGATTTTCTGCCCGATATTCGTGGTGTGCACCGAAACCGAGGTCATTCCCACGCGCTCGGCGATCTCCTGCCAGCACGCGGCCAAGGCCTTGCGAGAGCCATCCATCGGGTTTCGGCACTCCTCGATGCCCTGCTTCGCGCTGTTCGACCAGGGTACCCACTCGCCTTTGCGCTCCATTCCCAGCGTGGCCAGATCCCTGAGCTTCTCGTAAGAAACCAGGTCGGACGCGAACTCCAACTCAATGCGATGGAAGCGTTCCTGGCAAACGGTGAGGGCCCGGCGGGCGCCATCCAAATCCTTGGAGTGCTCGACAGCCTTATGCGCCGAGCGGGCCGCTTTGAGCGACTCATCCAGCAGGCCCATCAGGTCGAGAATTGTGTCTTCCAGCTGGTCTACCAGCGCCGCCTGGCCGCGGACCGGTTTATCCTCGACCACCGTCAGTCGAAGCGCCACCATCGTGTCATTCACTTTTCGAAGCTCGCTGACCAATTCGCGGAATGTCGCTTCTAACGCCATGACGTCATCTCCTCACGATCTCTTGATAGAACTTTTCTGTGATCACACGGGGCGGCGCCAGCTTGCGGTTTAGCGCCACGCGGCTGGCCGCGATCAGGTAGCGGCCCGGGATGATTCCGGGGTCTACGCCGGCCGCCAACCGTCCAGCCGCCTCCTCCACCATCTGTCGATCCTTCTTTTGAAACCGCACCACCTGCGCCAGTGATTTGCCCCCCAGCGTCTTAAATGGCTGGAAGCACATGGCGTCCACTGCATGCGCACAGGCTTCTGGAAACGTCTTCAGAACCCGCTCCGGGATATTGCCTGCCCGCGGGTTGGAGTAGATCCTGGTCCACGCTTTGCGATATTGCTCCGCCTCGTCAGTGAATCCCATCCGCTTCAGCAATTCCACGCTGATGAGCGTGCGCAGATACGGTGTGGGATGTACTCCGCGCGGATTGAACCCGAACACCAGGGCAGGCGTACGCCCGACTACGTCCATCAGAGATCCTAGAACTTCCGGGCCACCCAGCAGGAGCGCGTTCATATCCGCAAACATTTCGCGATTCCACCGGGTCCACAACCGCGTCACGGCGGTCCCCATCCCTGCCTTCAGAAGCCGCCGCGCCATACTTCGGGGTACGTCTTTGCTCAGCCCTAATTCGGTCTGCAGATTGTGACTTACTTCGTGCATCACCGCTCCCAGTGTCCAGGGGTTGATCAGCCGGTGATACGGCAACTGGACGAGCGGGAACGGGTTGAGTTGGCGGCCCAGTTTCTTCAGGGCGATGCCCCGGCGAATCGTAGATGGCGCAAATCCCGTGCGCATGAAGCAAAATGGCGGCGGAGCGGGTATCGATTTCGCGGTCCCCAGATTCGCGTAGACCGCCTGATAACAGTCCGTGGCAATGCGGTCACAACTGAGCAGCCAGTCGCCGTAAGGCTGGGACTGCCGCTGGCCGAAGAGCTCAAAGTAGAAATCCCAGATCTTCTCAATGCCTTGCACCCAGCGATGCGCCCTGTCTTTGCGTACCACCAGACGTTGCAGGCGTGAAGATTCTGGCTCCGCAATGGCAGCGGCGGCCGCATCCGTCACGCTCTTCGACATCTTCAGCAGGCCGCCCCGCAGTTGCGAGATCAGACGGTTCACGGCCTGCACGTGGCCTTCGGTCGGCGCGGCCGGTCCGGTTCCGAACTCTTCTCTTCGGAACGGCCGTAGTGCCGTAGCGTGGCGGTTGACGTTGAGAGCTTGCGCGCGCAGCCACGCCGGCAGTACGGGCGGTCCCACGCTTGCGGTTTTCAACGGCTCCCGCGGCGGCGGATCCTCGGGGTTGCCCTCGAGGACAACGTTTTGGGGCAGGGTGGCCATGGCCGGCTACCTGATGACCTGTCCACAGCAGCGGCAATACGCCGGAGCTGCGGCTGGAACCGTGACCGCAGCGCCGCACGGAGGGCAGACGCATTGACCCATGACCATTCTTCCCGTGCGGACCGACGGCGCGCCAGCGCCGGCCGCTCGGGCGACAGTTGTGGCCGTGCTGCCCGCCGCCGGCACGGCGACCTTGTACGCCACGCCGCCTGGCCCACGGACTGTCCGCACCACCCCTGCCGGACGAGTCGCGCGCCCCGGCACTCGTACCAGACTGCCGTTGATTCGGCGATAGTGCCAGTGCGGACGAGCCATCCGCTTTCCCACGCCGCGATGGAATCGCCGTTCCAGATGGCGGTGGCGTCGCAAAGCGAGGGCTCTGCGCCGTGGATGACCAAGAACTCGGCGCGTCTGATTCGCCAGGGTGCGCACGGCAACCCGAGGCGTGATCCGCCGGCCGTGGGCCGCTTGCCGGGCGATGCTGTGCACGGTTCGACGGGCAATTGCGGGAACGGCTCGCAGCAAGGGACGCGCGCCTGGGCGGCGGTGGAGTGTGCGAGCGATCTTGCCGACGCTTTTGGTCAATTGCGGTGTTACGCGGCTCACCGCCTTGGCCACGCGGGGGAGCAACTTCTTGGCCATTGGAGCGAGCGCCTTGGCCGCAACCGGCAGCAGCTTGGACGCTGCCATTCCAATGAGCGGCAGGAAATGCTCTGCGGCTTCCTGTTCCGTTTCGGCTTCCGCCGCCAGTTCGCCCAGATGCTCCATCATGGCGTCGGGGTAAATCTTGCGGATCGGACTGAGCTCGAACTCGCCTTCGCCTTCCAGTTCGTGTTCAAACTCGCCTTCGAATTCCTGTTCGAACTCACCTTCGAATTCGCCTTCGAACCCGTGCTCGAATTCCCCTTCGAACTCGTGCTCGAACTCGCCTTCGAATTCGTGCTCGAATTCGCCCTCGCCTTCGAACTCAAGTTCGCCTTCCAGCTCGAGTTCGCCTTCGAGTTCCGGTAAGATCTCCAGCTCGTATTGGGACTTACACGACTCACAGACACGTGCCATTTCATGTTCTCCCTTCGCTGACCGGCATGCTTGCGGGCTCGTTAGCTACGCATCGCCCTCCGGCGCCGGATGCGCCGCGGACGCTTGTACGCCTTACTGACTTTGCAGTTGCGGGCAACTGCCGCGGTAGCGGCCTTGGTACTACCAAGTACGCGCCTGACCTGTTTGGCCGCCGCGCGGGCGGCTCTCTGCCGCGTGATAGGAATACCTTTGGCGGCTTGCCGCTTCAGGTCTTTCACGGTTCGCCTGACAATTGTCGGGACGGCGCGCACCATCGGGCGTGTGGCTCTTCGGCGCCTAAGAATGCGGGTCAGGATCGCCGTGCCGCGTACCAGGTGCGGCAGGATGCGGCGCAGCGCGCGGCGATCGGGAGGAGAGATCACGGTCATCGCCGCGGCTCCCGCCATGGCTTCGGCTTCGCCTTCATGCTGCTCGTGCGAGGCCGATTCCGCCATCATCTCGGCCAGCGCTTCGTGGTGCGTCAGTTCGTGCGAAGCGATCTCGTGCGCCATCTCGGCCTCGCCCTCGAATTCATGCTCGTGCTCGTGCTCGAACTCATGCTCGTGTTCGAACTCGTGTTCCAGCTCGAATTCGCCTTCGCCGAGAAGAGATCCGGCGGCCTTGCCTAACATTCCGCCGACCGGTCCTCCAATCGCCGAGCCGACGATGGGCGCAGCCACTTTGGCTACTTTCTTGAGAATGGGCGCCGCCTTCTTCAGAAACTTGCCGATCTTCCCGAAGAATTGCTCGGTCTCGAATTCACCTTCGAACTCGCCCTCGAATTCATGCTCGAACTCGCCTTCAAATTCGCCTTCGAATTCGCCCTCTCCCAGCAGACTGCCGATCGCACCGAGAAAGCCTTCGCCTTCGCCGGCCTCGCCTTCGAACTCGTGCTCGAATTCGCCTTCAAATTCGCCTTCTCCCTCGTGCTCGCCGAGGAGGCCGCCAACAACATTACCGATCGTGCCGAGCCAGCCTTCGCCTTCCCCGGCCTCTCCTTCATGCTCGCCCTCGTGGAACTCACGCTCGAGTTCTAACTCGAGTTCGCCTTCGTGGTTTGCCATTGCTCTCACCTCCTTTGAAATGGTGCAACAACGCAACGATAAACTTACTGCGCGAATCGGTCCAGTCGCTTTTTATAGCTAGCAGAGATGGTTGTCGCTAGTTGGTGCTCCCCGGACCAATTGCGATATAGGCCGCCACGAAGAGAAATCTGTGATTTCATGTGAAACGAAATTCAACCTCGCGGCACCAAACACTTACACGAGCATGTATCTGGTTCGACTAAGCGGGTCCCTCAAAAAGGTTACTTGAAGGAGGAATTGGGGGGTGATATCGTTGGATTCCCGCGGCGGTTGCGCAAAAGCCGTACCCGTACCGTAACTGGCTCCGGATGAAACGCACGAGCGTGATTTCCGGCTCCGCCTGCTTCTGGGCCCTCAAAGCTGGTGTCCATCACCACGAGTAGGTTGTGTCCATGACTGGTGAACAAGAAGTCAGTACTGAAGATCTGATTCGGCTCCTGGTTGAACGCTTTTCCGGACAAGGACGTACGGGTCATCACGATTCGCAGTCCAATGCCAATGGGGAAGAGATCATCTTCGATATCGAGGCGATGGCATGGCGGTTCATGCTGATCCGGCTTCCGAAAAGTAATCAGCTTGACGTGCAACTCAGTCCCCGCGAACGGGAGATTGTCCGCCTTGTGGCGCGTGGACATTCGAATAAGATCATCGCGGATGTGCTTAGCATCAGTTCCTGGACCGTCTGCACTCACCTCCGTAGGATTTTCGCCAAGATGGGAGTTACATCCCGCGCCGCCATGGTGGCCCGCATGCCGGAAATCGATCGTACCGTCGCACCTTGTCCTCCGGGGCGGGAGAAGGCGGATAGCACGCACAAGACTACAGCTCTTGCGACGACAAGGGCAGTCTGACTTGCGGATTTAAGAGCTGTAACATTCCAACACTTGATAAACGTGCGAAAGCGTCGAAAAGAATATCGACGCGGCAAACAGGGTGTTTGCGCCACGGCTGCCCGCGAAAATCTACATACACCAACCTTTCGCGCGACCCGCATCGGAACGTTCACCGGGTGGAAATGGCGTGCATGGTATGCTGCGGATAATCAGATAGGAGGGTCCGTGGCGACCATCAATGTCAACGGGGTCCGACGCGAAATTCAGGCACCGGCCGATACACCCCTGCTCTACGTGCTGCGCAACGAGCTGGAGCTTTCGGGACCGCAATTCGGGTGCGGCATCTCGCAGTGCGGATCGTGCTCGATTCTGCTCGATGGCAAGGAAGTTCGTTCGTGCGTGACGCCGGTTTCGGCGGCGGCCGGCAAGGAGATCACCACCCTGGAAGGGCTGCCCGCTCGATGGGCCAGGCAACAGCACCTCTCCGATGCGGACGCACGGAATACACTGCACCCGGTCCAACAGGCGTGGATCGAAGAGCAGACGCCCCTCTGCGGCTTTTGCCAGAACGGCATGATGATCAAAGCCACCGAACTGCTGGAAAGCGTTGCGAAACCGACCGTCACGGAGATCAAAGCGGCGTTTACCACCTCGGGCCCGTCGGCGCACTTGTGCCGCTGCGGAAGCTATACGGCGATTCTGGAAGCCGTGCAACGCGCCTCGAAGATCATGGCGAAAGGGAGATAGGAGATGAGCCGAAAGACAGGCATGATTCAGACTCCCGGCGTGGATCTGACCCGCCGCCACTTCGTAAAGGCAGGGGGCGCGCTGTTCGTGGGCTTCGGACTAGCCCGCCGCGGCAATGCCGCCACAACCGCCAGGAACTCACTCGACCCGACACTCCCCGCCTCCTGGATTGAGATACATCCAGATAACACGATTCTGATTCGCACCGGGAAATCGGACTTCGGTCAAGGCACGACCTACACCGCCTACAAGCAGATTGTCGCCGAGGAATTGAGCGCGCCCTTCGAAGCCGTCACGACCGTGATCATGGGGGATACCGATCGCACGCCCGACGGCAGCGGTGCTTTCGATTTTCTGGGCAGCGGTATGCCCAATATCCGCAAAGCCGCGGCATACACTTATCAGGCTCTACTCGATCTCGCGGCGCAGCGGCTCGGCGTCCCGAAGGACAAGCTATCCGTGAAGGATGGTGTGGTCTCAGGCGGTAAGCAGAGTATTTCCTACGGCGACCTCGTGAAGGACCAGCAATTGAAACTCACGATTCCTGTCGAAGGCACGCTTACCGAGCTCATGGGTTTGCGCGTCCTGGGCGATCCGCCGCTGAAGCCCGTGAGTCAGTACAGCATCGTGGGCAAGTCGTTTCCGAATGCCGTGATCGCTTCGAAAGTGACGGCTCGCGAGACGTGGGCCACGGATGTGCGGCTGCCCAACATGCTGCATGGAAGGATGGTCCATCCGAAGACACTCGGCTCCAGGCTGGTGGCAGCGGGAGCGGTGGATAAGACGCGCTTTCCGAATGCGCAGGTAGTGGTGAAGGGCGACCTGGTGGGAGTGGTCGCGCCCAGCGAGTGGGAAGCGATCCGCGCCGCCCAACAAGTGGCGAATGCGACTAAGTGGACCGAGTGGAAAGGACTTCCCGGCAATGCCAAACTCTTCGAACACCTGCGCAACAAGACCGATTGGGCGACGACACCGGTAACGAAGAGCGAGAAGACGAAAGGCGCGCTGGAACCCGCGATGACGGCCGCCGCGAAGAAGCACTCGGCCACTTACGAACTGCCCTTCATGAAGCACGCTCCCATTGGGCCTTCGATGGCGCTGGCGGATGCGCGCGCCGATGGCACCGTCCACATTCACACGCATAATCAGAATCCGCAGGCGCTGCGCGGGGAGATTGCGCAGATGCTCGTCACCTCAGTGGACAACGTCGTCGTGCGCACCTACGCCGGGCCCGGACATTATGGACGGTCGAACGGCGGAAACGCCGGGGCCGAAGACGAAGCGGTGATCCTGTCGAAAGCTGTGGGGCGTCCGGTGCGTGTTCAATGGACGCGCCAGGAGGACTTCCAGTGGTCCACCCAATCTCCGGCGGGTTACTCCGATATTGAAATCGCACTGGATGGGAACGGCAGGATCGCGGCGTATCAGGCAGACCACTATATGCCCGCGATGCAGGATGATCGTCCGGTGGGAGCTGTGTTGGCGGGCCTTCCGACGATGGCGGCGCCCAGCGAAACAGGGGAGTTCGTAGGCTCGACGAAGAACGAAATCGAGGATCCGTGGGTCTACGACGCGGTTCCGATTCTGGCGGAGCACGGACACGGCGCGGTGCAGGTGGGGCAGAAGGCGTCACCGCTGGCGATCGGGATGCGCGATCACAGCATGCGAACGCCGGGCCAGTTTCAGCAGAATTTCCCACGCGAACTGGCGATCAGCGAGGCAGCGGCTTTGGCTGGCGCGGACCCGATTCAGTTCCGCATCGACCACGCCACGGACGAACGCGCGATCGGGGTGCTCCAGGCTGTGCGACGGGCGTCTGGATGGGAGGCGCGGCGGTTCCCGCACAGCGGCGCGTCAGCCAATGGATCCACTGCGGTGCGGGGACGGGGTGTGGCGATGATGCTCCGGTCGGGGACCTATTGGGCCTGCGTCTGCGAGATCGCGGTGACTCCCGCGACGGGCGTGATCGTGGTGGAGAAGTATACGATCGCGGTCGATCCGGGAATCGTAGTGAATCCGGCGCAGTTGAAACGGCAGGTGGAGGGCGGCGCAGTGATGGGCATCAGTCATGCACTCCTGGAAGAAGCCAGATTCGACGAAAGCGGAATCACCAGCCGCGATTGGCTGACCTATCCGATTCTGAAGATGGCCGACATTCCCGCGATCAAAGTGGAACTTCTGAACCGGCCGGAAGTGGGCAAATACGGCGGTGGATCGGAAGCGGCGAACGCGCTCGCCGCGCCGGCGATCGCGGCGGCACTGTTCGACGCGACGGGCAAGCGGGGACGTCGTCTGCCGCTGAACCCCGCGTATGTCCAGGCGCTGCTCAAGTCGTAGTTATGGAGAGATCGTGAAGTTGACTGCACGGATCGGTCTTTCGTTCGGCGGCCAATGCGAGACCGCCTTTCAGTTCTATGAAAACTGCTTCGACGGAAGGATTACGTTCCTTCTCCGCTGGGGCCAATCAGCGATGGCCAAAGATGCGCCTGAGGCATGGAAGGAGAAGGTCTTCCACGCCACCCTGGTGATTGGCGAAACCACCATACACGGGGCGGATGTTCTTCCGGGGTCGTACGAATCACCGCAGGGCTTCAGTATCTTGCTTGGAACGGATGACCCTGACGCGACCGAGCGCTGGTTCGACGCGTTGTCGGAAAACGGAACCGTCCGCATGCCGCTGCAGGAGACTTTCTGGGCACGGCGTTTTGGGGAGGTTAAGGACCAGTTTGGTATCTCGTGGGCATTCAACTGCGAGAAATCGGAATAGTGCGGAAGCCGCCAATCATGGTTTTCACGAAGCGTCTACGGGAAGGAGTGCGCAGCGGGGCGATCACCTGCACCGTCCGCATCTGGAAGCGACTGCACGTGAAGGTGGGTGGCCGCTACCGGATGGAGGAAGGTGAGATCGAGATCGATTCCATCGAGCAGATCGGGCTTCGGGACGTCACCCATCATCTGGCGGTGCAATCGGGCTTCCTGGGCGTGATCGATCTGCTGAAAGTGGCGAAGCATGGACCTGGCGATATCGTCTATCTGATCCGCTTTCACTACATTCCTCCGGCCGCCCGTTAATATCATCTACACTGGTCTGTTCTGATGCCGGAGACCCCTAAACGGCGCGGCAAGCAGGTCGCTGCCGCGGCGCCCACTGTGCCTCGCTGGTTTCGTCCCTTGCTGCTCGCGTTGGCGGCAGTGCTGCTCCTGGGATGGTTTTCGCCGGAGATTGCGGATCCCGATTTCTGGTGGCACCTCAAGACCGGGCAGTACATCGCTGAGCAGCATACACTTCCGGTGCCGGACCCCTTCGCATACACCACCTATCTGGGCAGCCCTGCCTACGCCGGAGAAGAGCACACGCGGTACTTCAACCTGACGCACGAATGGCTGGCACAAGTTCTACTGTTTGCGGTTTACCGCGCGGGAGGATTCGGCGCGGTCGTGGCAGTCCGGGCCGTCCTGCTCACGCTGGTCTGCGGGCTTGTCGGCTTGATCGTCTGGCGTAGAACGGGCGGCGGATTTTACCGGGCGCTGGGCGCGGCGATAGCGGCGGCCGGAGTGCTTTCGGCATTCGCGGCGGACCGTCCCTTCGTCATCACGTTTCTGTTTCTCGCTGCCATGTTGGCGACTCTGGAATGGGCAGGCCGCGTGGGACGTCCGCTGCTGGGACTGCTGCCGCTCCTGATGGTGGCGTGGGCCAATTGTCACGGCGGATACTTTCTGGGATGGGTAGTGCTGGGTGCGTGGGCGGCCGAAGCCCTCTGGCTGCGGCTTCGCAAACATGCGATGCCCGGCGATCGCATGCTCTGGCTGGCCTCGGCGATTGCGGTGGCGGTGTCGGGGCTGAATCCCAGCGGCTTCCGCATCGTGCAGATCCTGAGCTATTACCGCGGCAGCTATCTCACGTCGAGGCTGCAGGAGTGGGCCCCCACACCGTGGTGGCCCCTCCGATGGCATACCGTACTGCTGGTGGCAGCGGTGGCCGTGCTGCTGTGGGCGCGAAAGCAAGTGCGGATCTCGGATTGGCTGCTGTTCGGCGCCTTCACCATCGCCGCGATCACCGCGCATCGCAATGTCGCGCTGATCGGACTGCTGTTTCCGATTCTGATCGCGAGCTATACCCCGGCCTGGAAGCAGGTCGGCGGGATCGCATGGCAGTTCGCTGCAGCAACTCTCTTGATTGCGGGACTGGCGCTGGGTATCGCCGGCGGGAGCTTCTTTCAGTTCCGAATGAACCCCTGGAAGTGGCCTGCGGGCGCGGCCGATTTTCTGCTCACGCATCACGTCACCGCGCCGATGTTCAACAGCTATGAGTACGGCGGCTATCTGATGTGGCGTCTGTGGCCGCAGGAGCGCGTGTTCATCGACGGCCGCGCGCTGAACGAATCGGTATTCGCGGATTACGCCAGAATTCTCTACAATCACGACGAAAGCGGCGGCAAGAGCGGTTCGCAGTTGCTCGATCAGTATGGGGTGCAGGCGATTGTGATGAACGGCTTCGAATTCGCGAGCGGCAACGTGTACCTGCTGGCGCCTTCGCTCGCCGACCCGCAGCAGACCGAATGGAAGCTGGTCTACAGCGATGCGCAGGCGATGATCTTCATGCGCCATCCTCCTGCCGGAGTGGATCCGCTGAATTCACTCGCGGCGATTGAAAATCTGGAGGCGGAGTGCGACCTGCACCTGGAGCATGAGCCACAGTATCCGCGATGCGCGCGCAGCCTGGGGCAGGTGCTTTCCAAGGTCGGAGACTTTGCGCGCGCCCGCCGTTGGATCGGACGGTATTTGGGCTTGATCCACGAGCGCGATCCCGAGGCGGAGGATGCATACCAGCACTTAGTCGGCGCAGGCCAGTAAGCGTGGCGCAAACACTCCTGTTTGCCGTCTCGACACTTTTGTCGAGACTTTTCGAGAGCACACCAGCTTTGATGCCCAGAAGCTTTTGACGTTTGCGACAAACGCCGGAGCGCTTGACGCAGAGCATTGAAGGCCACTTCGTGCAGCAGGCTTGGTGGACGCCCGAACAGCGTCGAGATGAGTCTCGACGCGGCAAACATGAGTGTTTGCGCCACGAAGACTATCGCACGCGGAAGGCCCCGAAATCGGGAACCTGGGCGATATCGTCATCGATCGAAAGCTGGCCGCTGAAGATCGTGCGACTGGGAGCGATCTGCACTATGTGTGCCTGACTGCGGAAGCTTGCCGAGCCGCGGAAACTACTGGATTGCGATAGCCAGGTGCACGCGGCCAACCCCGCGGATTGCAACTGCCCGCAGAGCAAACCGGAGCCGTAGACTCCCACGCGGTACGAGGCGCTCGCGTCAGAAAAGGCGTCGTGGATGGCGCGAAAATGGTCGGTGAGCGGACCAGTCACCTGTCCCGGGTCGGGGTCAAAGTCGGCCGCGAAGTAGATGGCACTACCGGCGGGTTGCTGGAGCGCGGAGGCCTGGGCGAGGGCCGCGGTAGCATTCTGTTTGCCCTGAGCGGCGCTGAAGAATTGGACATTGTCGTTGACGTCCTGGTAAACCACTGCCAGATTGACACCCGCCGAGGAAAGCGCGAGCGCCTCCGATCGAGTAATCGCCTTCGACTTCACGCGCGAGTAGTAGCGGACCACGAAGTTCATTCCGGCAGACGCGATCTGGGCAGCAAACGCCGTGCAGTTGACGCTCGCGTCCATGCCGGGGAGCATGACGCCGTTGCCCGCCCCGCCGAAGCCATCGCGCACCGCCTGCGATAGAGTGGTCGGCCCGACAATCGCATCGGGGGTGAGCCCCCGGCTTGCCTGATAGTCGCGAGTCGCTTGGGCAGTTGCCGGCCCGTAGTCACCGTCGGCGGTAATGGCCGCGCCGCGTCCGATCAAGAACTTCTGCCACGCCGTAACGTCGCTGCCGGTCATGTCGGGCTGGCTTGGCTGTAGTGTTCTCATCGTTAGTACCTCCGAATCGTGAGTTGAAACCCATCGTACACTCTACCGTATGCCGTAGAGATCCAGGTCGACCTGCTGGTCGCTGCGAGCCTCGATGCGCACGGATTGTGCGCCGGCGAGTTCCATGGTGGCGGATTCGGGCATCTGATATTCGAAGGTGGCGAGGGCGCGATAGGTACCGGGTGCAAGCGCGGAAAAGCGATAGACGCCGTGAAGGTCAGTACGCACGACCCGCAGTTCGGTGACGCGTTTGCGATTGTCTGGGTCCCATGCTTCCAGATAGACGGGGGCGCCGACGGCCGGTTCGCCGAAGGACTTGACGATGCCGTGCATTTCGCCGGGTCCGCCAGAAAGGCTGAAACGCACCGAGCTTCCGTTGGCCTGGAACTCGTTCCAGCCATCGGGCCGGTTTGTTTGTCGCGCGAAATTGGGGCCGTAGAATCCCGAGACGTAATTCCCGGATGGCGGCAGCAGCATCACTTCCCAACGGCCGGGCGCCAGCAGTGCGCGGTTGTTGACCAGTTGCAGAAGAGCCGGCACGCCCACGCCGGCAAGGTCTTTGCGCCGCGCCATGATCTGCGGGACACCGGAATTCGGATTCACCTGGAAGTAAGTAAGCGGGATGTCGCGAACGACGATTGAGATGGCAGTATCTCTGGACAGGCTGACCGGCGAGTAGCCGCCTTTGCCGATCGCCTTAGCCTCCGCGAACAGTTCGTAGGGTCCGGGGGGCAAGCCACGGAACTGGAAGGCGCATGTCCCCTGCACCGTTTGGCGGCCCATTTCGGACGCCAGCGTAATTACCATCTCCTCGCAAAGTTCCGGCTGAACTTGTGGATCGGTCGCGCCCGTAATGGCGAACAGTTTTCCGGCGGCGGGGTGTATATCCATTCCGGTGGCGTCCTCATCGGCATAGACCTGGACGATGCGCGCGTTGGCGATCTCGCGCGTCTCCTTCGAGAATGTCGGGACGTAGGAGACCTGCTCGTCCTCCGCACCCGTGGTGCGTACCACGTAGTCGCCGGGCTCAAGACCGGGGATGCGGTACACGCCGCGATCGTCGCTGGTGGCACGAGAGACGATCTGCGGCGGCTGCGTGTTCCGATACGCCACCACCTCGTGACCCCACATGCCGATCTCATTCTCGTCGCGAATGGTGCCGACGATGCCGCTGTAGCGGAGCATGCGCAAATTGAGGAAGGGCGCGGTGTCGCTGGCCACGACGACGGGCTGGCCAGCCGAATTCCAAAGCTTTTGTCCGTATTCCATCGGGAGGAAGCCGGGCTGCGATGCCTTGACTACGTAGGCGCCGGGGGCGAGTGCGGCAAACTCGAAACCGCCAAAGCGATCGGTGTGCGCAGTCTGCGGATTGCCCGGAGTGGGTGCGACCGGCAGTAAAGTAACCGTCACGCGCATGAGTGGCTTGCCGGTGCGGTTCTCAACGATATTCCCGCGAATCACCGCACATGGCGCAATCGCTGCACTCAGCAATGCCAGCAAACAGAAACGCTGCATGTCTCGCCTTCCCGGAGGTTTGACGAAGGCGGCTGCGGAAACGTGGAGCTCTGAATCGGGCGGTTACTCTTTGGGCTCGTCGGGCGTTTGATCGGCATACTCCGGCGGGAGGTCGTCCTCCGATCGGCGACGCACGCGAATTGGGCCGGCGTCCGCGTCAGGGGCGTTTTCCACGCCCTCCAACACGGAGGCCTCGTAGAACTGACCCTCTTCGATCAGTTCGCTGACACTCTCGCTTTCGGATTCCTCGCTGCCGGATAAGCCTTGCAAGTCGCCCGATTGTCCGGCCGAATCGGGCCCGGTTTCGGGCGCCGGCCGTTTCCTGGGAGGCGTTAGGGGAGATATGGGTGTGGATTTGGTGCGCTCACGTGCCATGAACAATCAGCCTGCACGCGGATGGCCGCTGGCTGTCCGGGCATGTGGACGGCCCCTCCGGTGTCTGTGGGAGCCGCAGTGGGGCCATAAACGTGCTAATGGGTAGTGTTCAAGCATGTCAACTGTACCGCCGGAGACACTCGAACAGCACGCCTTGCGGTTCCCCAAGCTCACCGAGGCGCAAGTCGCACTACTCAGGACATCCAGTAAGGAGAGGCAGCCCGGCAGTGGCGAGATCCTCTTCAATCAGGAATCCGCTGACCACGGTGTTTTTGTCGTCGTCACCGGTAGCATCGAGATCGTCGGCGTATCGAACGGCGTTGAGTCGATTCTGAGCGTTCTCGGACCTGGTGAGTTTACCGGTGAGATCACCCAACTTTCGGGACGGCGCAGCCTCGTCGTATGCCGTGCTCGCGAAGCCAGCGAATTGCTTGAGATCGACAGGCCGAATCTGCGGCAGGTCATGCAGACCAACAGCGTTCTCGGTGACCTGTTCTTGCGCGCCTTCGTGCTTCGCCGACTCTTTCTGATCGCGAATTCGATCGGCGATGCGGTCCTGATCGGTTCGGCGCTCTCCAGTGACACGTTGCGCCTGCGAACGTTCCTCGGCCGCAACGGGCATCCCTACACTTACCTGGACGTCGATGTCGATACCGACATTCAGGCAGTTCTGGAGCACTTCTCAGTTCAGGTCACGGAGATACCGGTCCTCATCTGCCGTGGTCAACTCGTCTTGCGGAATCCCAGCAATGCCGAAACAGCGGCATGCTTCGGGCTGAATGTGGGAATTGAGCAGGCCGGCATATTCGATATGGTTGTGGTGGGCGCCGGACCGGCCGGACTGGCTGCCGCGGTTTATGGAGCTTCGGAGGGACTCAAGGTTCTGGTGCTGGAAAGCACTGCGCCGGGCGGCCAAGCGGGATCGAGTTCCAGAATTGAAAACTACCTCGGCTTTCCCATGGGGATTTCCGGACAGGATCTGGCGGACCGCGCCTTCATTCAGGCGGAAAAGTTCGGGGCGCAGATCTCAATTGCCCGGACCGCGGTTGGACTCAAATCTGTCAAGTCACCATACGCCGTGGAATTGGACGATGGCGGAACGGTCGAGGGTCGCACCATCATCATCGCGGCTGGTTCTCGCTATCGAAAACTGAATCTCCCCAACGTGGCACAGTTCGAGGGTGCCGGCATTTATTATGGCGCGACGCAGGTGGAGGCCCCGATGTGCCAAAACGACGATGTCGCGATCGTGGGTGGGGGAAACTCGGCTGGGCAAGCGGCATTGTTTCTGGCAGGTTTCGCGAAGCATGTTCACATTCTGGTTCGCGGATCGGGGCTGGCGCAGACCATGTCGCGGTACCTGATCGCGAGAATTGAGGCTTCGCCGAATATCACTGTCGAGGCTTTGACGACGGTGGAAGCACTCGAGGGCAACACGCACCTGGAGCGAATCCGCTGGCGAAACGGACAGACCGGCGTGGTTAGCTCCCACCAAATCCAACATCTGTTCCTGATGACCGGCGCGGATCCCAACACCGCCTGGCTGGGAACGTCCCTTTCGCTCGATCCGAAGCGGTTCATTAAGACGGGCGTCGATGTCGCAACCGAATGGCCCCTGCAGCGAGCGCCCTTTCTGCTCGAAACGAGTCTCCCGGGAATCTTCGCCGTCGGAGATATTCGAGCCAACAGCATCAAGCGGGTGGCGTCGGCCGTTGGCGAAGGATCGATGGCTGTCCAGTTTGTACATCAGGTCCTGGCGGGACGATAAGAGAGGTTCGAGTGTAATCGCAGGTAGAGGGCGCCGGCCAAAATGCCGAGTACGGTGCCGGCGGACGACAGAGACAAGGGGGTTGGTCCATCGCGTCGTCGAGGCGGAACGGCGGCATCCGAGACACTCAAGTTGCTGCCGAGGCGGTGGAGATAGGGGTAGGTCACGTCTTTTGCGGCCTCGGCCCGAAGTCGACGGTCGTCCTCGTCTTGCTTTCCCATGCGGGACACGATTTCGGGAACAACGGCGGCGGCCTTGTCACCATTCGGGTATGAGAAGGAGATGACACCTGAATTATGGACAGACGGAGTCTGGCCTGGGCCGCATTTGACGCGATGATGTGATCTCCGAGTTCTCACTTTGAAGCGAAGCGGATCCAGCGCTTCATGTAAGTCTCCTGAATTACGTTTCGCGATATATCCTATAACGTAATACAGGCAGGGTCAAGATGTTGGCGTCGGTTTTAACTTCCATCTCGTGAGGCGACCCCAGGCTCAATTACCTCGCTCGGGGCCGCCCTGAGACTTGCTCTGCTATTTCAGCAATGCGGCCAAATGCCGCTCAGCCGCGCGGACCAGGCGCTCATTACGTAAAAGGCCTGTCAAGGCAGGTCGTATCTCACTTGGTCGATACGCTTCTGATGACGCCATGGATCGGTTGCGGACCGAAATGGCCGGTTGCCGGCCCGGAGTACACCAGGGTCATGTTCGAAAAGCTGACCTCCGACCCTCCGGTGATGCAGACCTGCACCGTGGACGGGCCCTTGGATTCAAAGGCAGCAGGGCCGCCGTTGCCCGTAGTGGTCGCAGTACCGGTGACTACAAGACCGGGGGCGGTAGTGGGCGGGCTGTTGGCGGGGCAGACGCTCATGTCATAGCTGATCGCGGCGTTGGTCACGCTGATGTGGTGGGTGTGAGGGCTCCGGGTTGCCGGATTCGCTGGATCCACCTGCGTGGCGCCAGTAATCCCGTAATCGGACGTCTCCATCGCCAGGTCCGCTGAAAAATTGGCGATGCCACCTCCCAGCACGTCCAGGGACCATTCGCCGCGAATTTCATACGGACCGCCCGCTACCGTTGAGGGCGAATAGTCGTGGATCAAGCCGTTAAAGTGCACAGGCCTCAGATCTTGAGCTTGGGCTATCACGTACGCGACTCCGGACAGTGCGATCGCGATCCCACAAATTCTCGTTATGTATCTCCCTTTTCTCATGGTTCCTCCTATGGATGTCTTGCGTGTCGGTCGTTCAATGGGAATAGCGCCGGTTGGCCGCAAAAACCATAACGTCCTCAAAAAGTTATTTTGGGTCGGTAGCAGGTTTCCAAGAGGGGAGGGATCCGCAGAAACGCTATTCAGTGACGCGCCACGTCATAGTTCAATGCGGAATGTGGAACCTTTGCCGGGCTGACTTTCCACCGCGATCCGGCCCTTGTGATCGCTCACCACCGATTGCACAATGGCCAAGCCCAGTCCAGTGCCGTGCGTCTTGGTTGTATAGTACGGCGTGAACAGGCGCTCGCATTCTTCGGGCGTGAGACCTTGTCCCGTGTCTGATACCTCCAACCGCACACCGCCGGCCAAGGCGACCGTGCGGATGGTCAGCGTTCCGCCGTTCGGCATCGCGTCGATCGCGTTGAGCACCAGATTGCGCAGGACACGCGTGAGTTGCTCCGGATCCGCCTGCACCGCGCGCAGTCGCGGATCGAGTTCGGACTTCGCTTCTACACCGGACTTCGCCAATTGCGGCTCAAACAGTTTCAACGTCGCTTCCGCCAGTTCGTTGCAGTTCACCGTCTGCATCTCGGGCGCGGGCATCTTGGCGAAATCGCTGAATCGTCCGATGATCTGTTTCAAGTTCGACAGTTCCGCGAGCAGTGTCTGCGTGCTTTCGCGAAAGACCTCATCGAACTGGTCCGGATAATTATCCCTGGCCCGCTGCATGTTTTCGACGGTGATCTGGAGGGGGAAGAGCGGATTCTTGAGCTCGTGTGCCAGACGGCGCGCCAACTCCCTCCAGGCCGCCACCCGTTCCGCCTGCACCAGCCGATCGCGCTGTTCCACCAGCTCGTGGGTCATGCGATTGAACGCGTGCGCGAGCTGTCCGATTTCATCGCTCGAAGTGGTCTCGACGGTGGTCCCCCAGTTTCCCGCGGCGACTTTGGCCGCGCTCTCCGCCAGGCGCATCACGGGACGCGTCACACGAATCGTAGCCCACCAGCTCAACGCCAGCCCGAGAAGAATTCCGCCCGCGGCCACCAGGATGCCGACACGCCTTACGGTGGCCTCGAGCCGCACCAGGTCACGCCGCGAACTGCCGATCAGAAGCACACCGAGCACGTTGCCTTCATACCCGGGCAGCGGCAGTACGTGGAAAGTTTCGGCGTCCTCGCCCTGTCCCACGGTCTGAATCATCGGTCGCTTGTCGTGCAACACGCGTTCGATTAGCGCTTGCATCTCGCCCGAGCGCTGTCCCGTCCCACTCACCGGAATCAGTCGCGAAGGCGAGTAAAAAGGATCGAGATTGCGGTACAGCAGTACGCGCATGCCCTCCGGGGGAACTAATGTGGAGAGGAAGTCGCGATTTAGTTGCTGGCCGCCAACGACGTAGAGCTTGTGGTCTTCGGCGGAGGCTGTATCCACCGCCAGCAGCGAGAGTGTGAATCCGTCCTGCAACTCCTCGGGCTTGAGGAACGCGCCCATCGCCTTCCAGTCTTTGGCCGGGGTCAGCCACTCTTCCTTATAAGAGAACCGCGCCGGCCACTCCGCGGAAGAGACGATGGACCCGTCTTCCGCCACCAGCTCCAGGCAGTCGAGACCGTTGGTCGAAGCCAGTCTTTCGGCTTCCTGATAGTACTCTTCTGGCTGGGAGGAAGCGGCGATGTCGGATGCCAGGCGTGAATCGGCAATGCGCTTCACGGCGAGAACGATCTCCTGCTTCCGGCGGTCGTATTCGCTGCGAAACTGCCGCACCAGGACGTCGACACGCTGCGCCTCCAACAATTCGAACTGCTCGCGGGTCTTGTTCGAAACCGACCACTCCACCACGCCCACCGAGGCCACCACCGCCATCGTGAAGATCAGCAGCAGGCGGATGCGGAAGGTCACGGGCGGGCAGCCTCCACCCAGAGGTTTTCAAAGCGCCACTCTCCCAGCGGCGTTATGCCGGGCGCGCCTTTCACGCGAGGATTTACCCCATAGACGACAGGCAGGTGAAACAACGGAATCACGCGATAGTTTTCGAGCAATGCGCGCTCGGCGGCATACAAGGCTTCGGGCGAATCCATGCGCGGAGGCGCTGCCAGCCCGAGGGCAGAGCACAGTTGGGCTAACGCCGTGGCGGGATCGGCCGAGCGGATTCGCACTTCGAGCAGACGCACATCGCCCGGCGCGCCTGGAGGGGGCGGCGATATCGTGAGGCCGGCATCGCGCGCGTTTAGCGCAATTCGATCGGCGATGCGGCGATTGGCCGGGTCGGCCACACCAAGCGTGAAAGTTCGAGCGGCTGGCGGGAGAGCTGCCGTCATCGATCGCGCTTTGGGCACGTCGGTGGTTGCGGGAAAAAGAAACGCCTCTCCGGAGATCCACTGCGGCAGCAGCGCACCGGAAATCTCTCCCTGCCGTTGGAGCATCACGTTATGAATGGAAGTCCGGTCGACGGCAAGGGCCAGCGCTTCGCGAACGTGCGTATCCTCCACGCGAGGGCCGAAGAGCAACAGCAGCACCCGCACTGGCGATGACGACCAGACCTTGTGTGGGCTTCCCGCGCGCTGGGCGTCGCTCGCATCGAACTCCACCAGGTCGGCCTTGCCGAGGTTCAGGGCGATGGATTGATCGTGCAGGGGCCGCCCCATCTGCACCTCAACGCTGTCCAGAAATGGACGCCCTCCGGCTGCAGCGGGATCGGCCGAATAGATGGCGCGGCGCCCGCCTTCCCATTGCGATATGGTGAATCCCGCGGTCAGTGCCGCCAGGCTTCCCGTCTGCGGCGGTTCCGCCGACTCAATCGCCTCGCGCATCTCCACGCGCAGCACACCGCCGTAATGAGGGCGGGTGGCGGAGAAACTCACGAAGGCGAGCGTAACTGCCAAGGCCGCGCAACGCACAGCGAGAGGCTTGTCAGTGAAGGCGGTCTGAGGGTCGCGGCCCGCAAGCGATTTAGCCACAGGACACCGTAATGGCGTATGCCTCATATCGCCCTGTCGCCAGATTGTGCACGATCGCGAGCACCGCCGATCCTCCCGAGGGCCAAAGGGCGGTTACCGGACCCGGCAGTTCGAGCGGCGTGGAGAGAGGTGTAGCCGAGCGATTCACGATCGAGAATGCCTGCACCGCGTCGGTCGACGTGCCGTCACCCGGACGCGTCGCGAGCACTTGCGATCCATTGCCGCAGTGGGCATCGGTTCCGGCGATGTCGCTACCCCACGACGCTACACTGCCGGCGGGCTCAAACGATGCATCAAAGATCTGCGTCCGCCCGTCGACCAGGGTGAGCAGCCAGAGCGATTGGCCCTGCTCCTGGACGGAGGCCGCAGCATAGAACGGTCCGACATTCTTCTTCGCGCCGGCCTGTGAGATCACACGGCCATCGAAGTAGTTTCGCCCCGCCGCATAGTATCCCAGCAACATGGCGCGGCTTCCCGATTCGAGCACCCACGGCTCGTCACTCGCTTTGCATTCGAAGGAGAGCGCGGGATCCACGCCGCCGCTGCAGGCGAGCCCGGGCAGGTACGTCTGAAAATTCGCGGCGTTGACACGAATGTGTCCTCGCAGATCGCGCGGCCACGGTCGGGGAGAAGACAGCGGGACAGACGCGGCCGCCGACCACGAACCACTTCCTCGCTGATATAAGGTCACCTTCGATGGTGAGAGGACCACCATGGAGTCGCCGGGAAAGGCTACGTCGAGCATTGCCTCGTCCTGTTCCCAGACCATCTTCTTCTCCAGCACGACGCCGGAGGACGAGGCCGGTATCGTCTCCCCGCGCCTCCACGAGGCGAACCAGACCTGGCGCTCGTCGCCCCTGCGGATCTCTTCCACCAGCAGGAACTGGGCGCGGTTTTCCGAAAGGGTGACGCGAGCTTCGGTTAGCGGGGCGACGTCGCTGATGCGGCAGCCCGCCTCTTTGAGGGCGGCTTCAAAGGCATTGCGCGCGTCGAGCAGTGCCGCCGATCCCAGCGAGCCAAGGTTGTTCCACGCTACCGAAACCGGCTCGCCCTTGCCTATGAAGGCAGCGGTTTTCCGCGCCAATTCGCGAGCGGCGCCGTTCCCGTCGTCGGCCGCTGAGGCGCCCCCCGGGATGAAGAACAGGAGAGCCGAGAGGACCGCGTGCCACCCCTTCACGGCTGCGATGATAACACACTGCACCGCCTCACTTTACTCATTCCCTGGCCCGGCCCCGGCGGACCCGGGAACGAGTGTCTGCGCGACTACAGTAGCCGGCGGACGCGGTCCGATAACGGCCCTGATGACGGGCGGGAAGATCTCGTCTAATTCGGGAGTTCGTTCCGCTACCAGTTCCACCGGGTCGCCCACTGACACCATCGCGAAAAGTTCCTCGGCATCCTGATTTTTCATGCGGATGCAACCATGCGACACATTGTGCCCGATAGAGCCGGGTGCGTTGGTTCCGTGAATTCCGTAGCCTCCGGCGCTCAATCCCATCCAGCGCGTACCCAGGGGATTCGCCTTGCCGGGCTTCACGACTTGCCCATGGAAGTACCAGGTGGGATCGACCAGGCGTTGCACTATCGTGAAAGAACCAGTGGGACTTGGCGTGGCAGGGGCACCCACTGCCGTGGGAAAGGTTTTCACCACTTTGCCACCTTCGAGCACCGCCAGTTTCCGGTCTGGAATACTTACGATAATGCGCCTCGCGAGCTTGGCTTGCTGGTCCTGTGCCAGGGCTTCGGCGGTCGCCATCAAAATTGCGCCGGTAATCACCGCCATCCGCTTCATTCGATCTTCCACATTCAACATTTGCTGATTCCTCCGCACTCGCAGATTCCGGTTGCAATACCGGAGCCAAGCGATAAGTGTCACTTTTTCTTGTAGTTGTGATTTGAGAGCAGCGTGTCACATTCTACACGCGTGGAATTCACGACTCATCGCGCGTGAGCTTTTCCCCTCGTAGTGACTGCGCTACTCATCACGGTCCTGAAGATGCGCTCTGGTGCGAGATATTGGCAGGCGTACGGCAAAGTAGTACCAGAACTTTGTGCGTCAGCGAATTGGGAATTCAAAGGGAGCGCCGGAAACAATCTGCAGTCACACTTGGTGAACGCGCAGAAAAGGGTCGACAAGAGTGTCGACTCGGCAAAGCGAAGTTTGCGCCACGGCTGCTCTCGGAGCCGTCGCGGTCTGAGGTGTGTCGGAGTGTTGGTCGCCGGGGTCACACTAATGGTAGGATCGGCAGGGCGCGAACCGCTCAGGAGTTCTGCAAGCGGCCTGCGCTAGTGAATCGGAAGTCGGGCCGGGATAGGCAACAGTCGAGGGTCTGCCACCGCCATCCGGCCCCTCACGTTTACGTCATTCCAAGAACGAGGCGCCAGCACCTCCAGCCTTCAACGCCCTGATCCTTCAGAGTTCGGCACTTTGCCGATGAGTTTCAACACGCACGCGGCTACCGTTCCCTTGTCAGTAATCAACCCGAAGATCTCCTCGGATTTCGGGTTGACGACGAAGGTGATGTTCATCTCGCTGGGCGTCCCTTTGTTGTAGGTGATGGCGCCCGTGCAATCAGGATTAATGGTGGTCTTGCCAGTCACCTTGGCGTCGGGAATCACCACTTGGCCGCCAATGTTGATGGTGGCGGTGCCAGTCCAGTTACCGGAGGCATCGCCGCTGGCAACACCCACCTGCATCATGGGCAAGAGCGACCCTCCTGCGCCCGCGGCAGTAAATCCGCTGCACGTGAGAGTGTAACTTCCCGCGGTAGAGGAATTGGTGCAGGCATTTTGCGCACCCTGAGCATACGCGGCCGGGGCGAACGCCACGACGGCGATGATGAGCGTCAGGCACACGACGATCGAATGATTGATTTTCATTGATACACCTTTCGGTTAAAAGAGTTGGCTGTAAAACACGTCAGAGCCGGACAGGCCGCTGGCTGGCTGACTGCGGGCTTTTGTAACAGACGGTTCCCGAATTATCGCAGCACTAAGGTGAGTGCGCTGAAGTCAGCCATTCCAAAGTAACTGATTGAGCCGGTCGCGCCGTCGAATTTACCTGTGCCGCCAGCGATCTCGCTCACATAGTTACCCCACGGTACCGCCACGATGCTCTTGTCCGTGGTTGGGTAGGTCGGCTTGAGAACCGCGACTTTTAACAGAATTGTGTCGCCGGAAGTGGCGACCCAGTAGTGTTGCACATTATACGTGCCGTCGGGGTTCTGGCCGAGGATCTGCGCGGCGACGCTGCCTTGCAGGTCGCCGAAGACCGCCCCCAGATTGTAAGTGCCGCCGATCGCACCGATGTTGGTCATGAGCACTCCGCCGACCGACTCACACCGCGCGGACTGCGCCGCTACGGGGATCGAGGCAGCGAGGGCGATCGTCAAAAGGATAGACACGCTCCGCATTCTCATACTTGCCTTCGTACGCCCGGGGGCCGCCACGCACGCGCCGCGACCCTGTACTGAGCTAAAGAATAGAGCTAATGTTAGGGAGTCGGGCGCAGGTAAAATGCAGGTAATTTCAAAGGAAGGTCCAAGCACGGCGCCGGGCACCTATCGCGTCGGAGAATTCGAACTCTTTCCTTCGGAGCGGCAGTTGCGTCACCAGAATCAACTCGTGCCCCTGCCTCCCAAGGCCTTCGACGCGCTTCTCTTATTGGTTCGGAACGCCGAGCGATTGGTCCGCAAAGAGGAGTTGGTGCATGTTCTGTGGCCCGACACGCACGTCGCCGAGGCCAATCTGACGAACACGATCGTGATGCTGCGAAAGATTTTCGGCCGGGACGCGATCCAGACTGTATCGAAATTCGGCTATCGATTCGCCTCGCAGGTGCTGAGCGAACCCGGTGTGGACCACGCGGCTTACGCACATTTCGTGCGGGCAAAGGAACTAGTGACGGAGCGCTCGCTCGAGTCGATGCTCCGTGCCCGCGATCTATGCTTGTTGTGCATCGCCGGCGACCCCGGATTCGCACCGGCATGGGCCTGGCTGGGGCGCTCTTGCCGGCTGATCGAGAAGTTCTCAGGACAGCGCTCGGTGAATTTGGAACTGGCGCAGGCTGCGTTGCAGCGCTCGCTAATCCTCGATCCGGACCTGGCATGCGCACACCATTTCTATACTCAATTACAGGCGGACCTCGGGCAGGCGCAGAACGCCGCAGTCCGCCTGGCGCAACGGCTCGGCCGGCATCCGCACGAGGCCGAGAGTTTTGCGGGGCTGGTTCAGGTTCTGCGCTTCTGCGGTCTCTTGGACGAGTCGGTATTGGCCCACCAGCGCTCCACCGCGCTGGACCCGACACTGTGGACGAGCGTCGCCCACACATACTTCCTGCGCGGGGAGTACGAAGCCACGATCGAGAGCTATAGCGGACGTAAGGGCTACTATCTGGATGCGGCTGCCTGGGCCGCGATGGGGGATTCGCAGCGAGCAATCTCGCTGCTGTGCGACCGGCTGGAAGATCGGCAGTTATCTCCTCTAATGGCTGGCCTGATGGGTTCACTCCTGGCTCTGACCGAGAACCGCCCAGAGGATGCGGTCGCCCTTGTCGAGGAAACCCAGGTGGATTATGAACCCGAGATCCTGTTTTACCTGGCTCGCCATCTTTCGCAGGCAGGGCGCGCCAGCGCGGCCATTCGACTGGTGCGGCGTGCCCGTCTGGAGGGCTTCACGGCTTCGCTTACCTTGGCCCACGACCCATGGTTAGCGGCCGTTCGCGCGGAGGACGAGTTCGCGTCGATACTGGAGGACGCAAGCAGCGCCGAAATAGCGGCCAAACTGGCATTCGACAGCGCGGGCGGCCAGAGGGTCCTGCGCGGGTAGCGGCCATCGAACGCTGGTAAGCCGGAGCGGGGTACAGTGTACTTATGATCGGACGCCCGCAAGCAGACGAAACCGCGCCTTACTACTACACCTACATTAATCAGATCGCGAGCGAGGATGTGGTCGCCACCCTGGAATCTCAGCTTCCGGACCTGATCGCGGTACTTTCCACCATCTCCGAGGAGAAGTCCCTGCACCGCTACGCGCCCGGAAAGTGGAGCATCCGTGAGTTGTGGAGCCATGTCAACGACACCGAGCGGGCTTTTGTGTTCCGCGCCCTTTGGTTCGCCCGCGGATTCGACTCGCCACTGCCGGGTTTCGACCAGGACATCGCCGCCGCCGGGGCAAAGGCCGATCGTATTTCGTGGGCAAGCCATGTTGAGGAATTCCGGGCAATCCGCCTCTCCACCATCGCGCTGTTCCGGCAACTTCCGCTGGAGGCTTGGATGCGCCAGGGCATGGCAAGCGGCTATCCGTTCACGGTTCGCTCGCTGGCGTATATCACTGCAGGACATGTCGCACATCACGCCACCATTCTTCGGGAGCGCTACCTTTGAGAACCTGTTGAGATCGGCGACACCACGGTCGGATTTCGCATCACCGGGCCTAACCCCTTCATTCCATTCCGCTCCAAAGCATTCTTCAGCAAATCACCGTAGTGATTCTCAACGTGGCGTTGCCGCAGCATAACTCTACAGCTTGTATCCGCTTGAATTCACAACAGATAAAGAGGTATAAATCACCGATTTATGGCCCTTCCCGTGCCCTTGTAGAGAGCGGAGAAAGGATGGATCGGTTATGACAGTTCTTCTGGTTTTAGCGTTTTTCCTGGTTTTCATCGTGTTGGATTACATGCTCAATCGGCGCAAAGCTTTTGCGACGGTGGCGGTGACTACGCCACGGACGGTCCCGGCCACGTTCGGCGCGGACTTTGTTGACGGTTTTCAGGTTCCCGAAAATCTTTCGTATCACGCGGGACATAGCTGGCTGGTGGCGGAACGCAAGAATCTGGTGCGCGTGGGCGCCGACGAATTTGCCGCGGCACTTCTCGGAAAGATCGAGAAAATCGAGCTTCCCAAGCCCGGAACGTGGATCCGGCAAGGACAGAAGATTGCGGCGTTCTATCGCGATGGCGTGAAGACCGAGATGGTATCGCCGACCGAAGGCGAAGTCACGGAAGTAAATGCCGAGGTGGTGAATCGCCCGGCCGAATTGCGGGAGCACCCATACAGCAAAGGCTGGCTGGTGGCGGTCCATGTGCCCGACGAAGAGAGCACTGTGCGCAACCTGGTTCCGAAGAGCTTGGTGCGCGATTGGATGCGGGATGCCGTCGAGCGGCTTTATTCCCTGCAACCTGCACTAGCTGGGGCAGTTGCGGCCGATGGCGGACGCCCTGCCGAAGATCTCCTGGCCAGCGTGCCGGACGCTGATTGGAGGCAAACCACTAGCGAATTCTTCCTCACTGCGTAAATGTTGTGAATATTTACTACACTTTCGACAAGAAGTCTGCTAAAAAGGATTTGAGGGTCTTATTGTATGTCTAGAGCAATTCTGTACGACAGCACCCTCTGCATCGGTTGCAAGGCTTGTGAAGGAGCTTGCGCGGCTCGTTGGGGTCTACCCTACGACGACAAAATTGCTGCTGAAGAGAAGATCTCGGCTCACAAGCTCACCGCCATCGAAACACATGGCGACAAGTTCAGCCGGCGGCTGTGCATGAATTGCGCCCAGCCGGCATGCGCCTCGGTATGCCCCGTGGGCGCATTGCAGAAAACTACGCTGGGACCGGTGGTCTATGACGCCGCAAAGTGTATGGGATGCCGCTACTGCATGCAGGCATGCCCGTTCCAGGTGCCGTCGTACGAATGGGCGAACCGTTTGCCCCGCATGCGCAAATGCGACATGTGCTTTGAGCGGCAGAGCCAGGGTCAGATTACAGCCTGTGCGGAAGCCTGCCCGGTGGGCGCTACCAAGAATGGCGACCGGGATGAGCTGGTGGCCGAGGCGCAGCAGAGGATCGCGCAAAAGCCCGAGCAGTATTACAACCGGATTTATGGCCTGAAAGAGGTGGGCGGCACGTCGGTGCTGTACCTTTCCGCAGTTCCGTTCGAACAGATCGGCCTGCGCACGAATGTGCCGCAGGAGCCGCTGCCCGAGACTACCTGGCGCGTGTTGGAACTGGTTCCCGACGTGGTTTCCACCGGTTCCGTGCTGCTGGGCGGGATCTGGTGGATTACCAACCGGCGTGCCGAAGTCGCGCGGAAGGAAGGGAGACGGTAATGGCTGCGAAACTTCCAAGAATTACGGTCTGGCGCGTCATTTTCGCAGTCATCCTGCTGGCGGGACTATACGCCACTTATTTGCGCGTGTTCTATGGTTTGGGAGGTTCCACCAACCTGAGCGACCAATTCCCGTGGGGAATCTGGATCGCGTTTGACGTGATGTGCGGAGTCGGCCTGGCGGCGGGCGGATTCACCCTGGTGGCGATCGTTCACATCTTCCGCATCGAGCGCTACCACCCGGTCTTGAGGCCGGCCATCCTGACGGCATTCCTCGGGTACTCGCTGGTAGTGGTCGGTTTGCTCTACGACCTCGGACGTCCCGACCGTCTCTGGCATCCGCTGGTGATGTGGAACCCGCATTCGGTCATGTTCGAAGTGGCCTGGTGTGTCACGTTGTACACCACCGTGCTGTTCCTCGAATTCCTTCCGGTGGTATTCGAGAAGTTCGGCCTGCACAAGCCGCTCGCCTGGATCCATCGCATCTCGGTGCCCTTGATGATCCTCGGCGTGCTGCTGTCGACGCTGCATCAGAGTTCGCTGGGCACCCTCTTCCTGATCGTTCCGGAGAAACTCTATCCGCTGTGGTATACGCCGATCCTTCCTCTCCTGTTTTATGTCTCGGCGATCGCCGTCGGGCTGGCGATGACCATCTTCGAATCGTGGCACAGCAGTCGGGCCTTCGGCCGTGCCCTGGAACTGCCGCTGCTCGCCAGCCTGGCGCGGGTTCTCGCCGTGGTGATGAGCGTGTACCTGTGGATCCGGTTCCTGGACTTGAGTCATCGCCACGTTTTTGGATTGCTTTCGCAGAACCGCATCGAAACCTGGCTGTTCGGCCTTGAAATCGCCTTGATGGCGGTCCCCACGGTCCTGCTGTATCAATCGAAGATCCGACTCCGGCCGGGTGCCCTGTATGCCTGCGCGGTCATGGTGGTCTTCGGCTTTATTGCCAACCGGTTGAACGTCGGAACTACCGGCCTGGAGGCCGGTTCGGGGACCCACTACATACCCAAATGGAGCGAGGTGGCGATCACCCTCTCCATCGTGGCCGCCGGATTTGCGATATTCCGCCTGATCGCTCAGTACTTCCCCATCTTCGAGGAGGCGTCGCATGAAGCGGCGCTAGGCGAGGTGGAGGAACGCAGAGAGGATACCGTCACGGTGGGATGAAGCTGCTCAGTTCAATTCGAATGGGGCTCGCCGCCAAGCTCGCGATCTGCGTGATCGCGAGCACAGCGGCATTTTTCGCCTTGTTCGGCTATCTGAATCTGGGCATGGAGCGCCGCAATTCGCAGGACCTCGTGGAGCAGGCGGCGTACCGCGTCACCGATGTGATCGTCCGCAGCACGCATTACGAGATGCTGCATAACGATCGCGATGCGCTTTACAACATTATTCAGGAGTTGGGCACCGAGCCGGGCATTCAGCGCATTCGGATCTACAACAAGGACGGGCTGATTTCGTACGCGAGCGACGGGCAGGAGGTGCAGACCGCCGTCGATAAGAGCGCGGAAGGGTGCGTCGGATGTCATGGCCAGTCGGACCCGCTGAAGACTCTGACCCGCCCGGTACAGGCCCGCTATTTCGCCGACCGGCAAGGGCATCGGGTGCTCGGAGTCATGCGGCCCATCGACAACGCGCCCGAGTGCTCCAATGCTGCCTGCCATGTCCATCAGGCGAGCCAGCGCATTCTGGGCGTGATCGACGCCAACCTCTCCCTGGCCACTGTCGATGCCCAGCTCGCGCAGCATCAGGCCAATCTCAAGTGGTTCCTGGTGAGTGCCATCCTGTTCGGCTGCCTGGCAGCCATCCTGTTCATGTGGATAGTGGTATACCGGCCCGTGAAGAAGCTCATCAACGGCACGCATCGTGTCGCGGCCGGCGATCTGGACTACCGGCTGCCCGCGGGATCGGGAGACGAGCTCGGCGACCTGGCCGATTCTTTCAATAAGATGACCGCGCAAGTAGCCGGAGTGCAGGCCCATATCGAAGAGGAGGTCCGGCGGAAGACCGCCGAACTGGAGCGCGTCCACAAGACCCTGCTCAGCTCCGAGAAGATGGCATCGATCGGCAAGCTGGCGGCTACGGTGGCCCATGAGATCAATAACCCGCTGTTCGGCATTCTCACCTATGCCCGGCTGGTGATCCGGGAGCTGCAAAAGCACGAGATCCCCGGCCGCGCCGAGATCCTCGAGGAGCTCGAGACCATCGAGCGCGAGAGCCGGCGATGCGGCGATCTGGTCAAGAATCTCCTCACGTTCTCGCGTCAGGCGCCGAGCATTCGCCAACCCAACGACTTGAACACGGTGGTGCATCGGGCGGTGTTGCTGGTCAAACACAAGCTCGAAATGCAGAGCATCCAGCTCGAGGAGTCACTGACTGAAGGTCTGCCGCTCGTGAATTGCGACGCCAATCAGATTCAGCAGGTGATCGTGGTGCTCATGGTGAACGCCTCGGAAGCCATGCCAAAAGGCGGCACGCTCGAGGTCTCCACCCGCTTCGACGCGGACAAGGAACTGGCCTCCGTTTTCGTAAAGGACACCGGATCCGGCATTCCCGCGGACGTTTTGCCGCGGATCTTCGATCCATTCTTCACCACTAAGGAGGACCAGAACCGAACCGGTTTGGGCCTCGCGGTGGCGCACAGCATCGTGGAACAACACGCGGGGGACATCTCGGTGCAATCCACTTCCGGTGAAGGAACAGAATTCCAGGTAACTTTACCCGTAACTCAAACAGAGATTCCAGCTGGCGCAGGTGTGGGAAGTGGAAGCACGATTTCAAAAATCGATCGCGGTCCCAGTCCCCAACCCTCAATCCCTGCTTTCAGGAGGACGTAATGGCAACCGTGACAGAGCCCATGTCATCGATCAAGACTAAAGGCCGAATACTCATCGTCGACGACGAATTAGTCGTACGTGACTCGCTCGGAAAATGGTTCACCAGCGAAGGCTACACGGCGAAGCCGGCGTGCAGCGGTCGGGAAGCGCTGGAGTTCATCCAGCACGCGGAGTTCGATCTCGCGCTGATCGACATCAAGATGCCCGGTATGGACGGCATGGAGCTGCAGATGCGTCTGCGCGAAGCCGATCCCGACTTGACAATCATCTTCATGACGGGCTACGCATCGGTGGACACTGCGGTGCAGGCCCTCAAGCACGGCGCTTACGACTACATAACGAAACCGGTGGATCCGGACGAACTGTCCCACCTTGTGGCCAATGCCCTGGAGCACAAGCGGGCGAGGCGTGAGGTCGTGCGCCTGCGCGAGAACCTGCAGGAAGTTGCTCCGAGCCTGGAACTGATCGGTAAGAGTCCGGCCATGCACAAGGTGACGGAGCTGATCGAGATGGTGGCGTCCACCGAGGCCACCGTGCTCATCACCGGAGAAAGCGGCACAGGCAAGGAAGTCGTGGCGCGAGCCATCCACATGGGCGGCCCGAGGCGCTTCATGCCCATGGTTACGATTCATTGCGGCGCGCTCACCGAGACGCTGCTCGAAAGCGAGCTGTTCGGGCACGAAAAAGGAGCCTTCACGGGAGCGCAGTATCGCAAGAAGGGCAAGTTCGAGGTGGCCGATGGCGGCACGGTTTTTCTCGATGAAATCAGCGACATCAGCCTAAGGACGCAGACAGACCTGCTGCGGGTCCTGCAGGAGAAGGAGATTGTTCGCGTCGGCGGTAACCAGCAGATCAAGGTGGATTTCCGCTGTATCGCGGCGACCAACAAGAACCTGGAAGCGTTGGTCAAGGCGGGATCGTTCCGTCCCGATCTCTACTATCGGCTGCACGTCTTCTGCATCGATCTGCCGCCGCTGCGCGACCGCCGCGAGGACATACCGCTGCTGGTCAACCACTTCCTGAACAAATTCTGCATGGCCACCAGCCGGTCGATGCCGTCCCTTTCTCCGGAAGCTCTGGAAGTGCTCATGACCCATGACTGGCCGGGCAACGTCCGCGAACTGGAAAACGCTGTAGAACGGGCCTTGGTGGTCGGTCGCGGTCCGGAGATTCGTCCCGCCGACTTCTCGTTCCAATTCCAGGCGGATGAACCCAAGGGCGGCAAGACCCTGGACGACGTGGAGCGGGCGCACATCGAGCGAATCCTGCGCGAGACGCAGCATAACCTGTCGCGCGCTGCCCGCATTCTCGACATCGACCGCACCACGTTGTACAACAAACTGCGCCGCTACGGTCTGCGGTGAAACCGATCCACCTGATCCCGCTCACCAGCGTCAATGGTGAGATGGGGCTCAATCGGCTGGAGAACCTGGCTGCCACACTGGCCCGCACGTTTCGAACGCCCTGCCGCATCCGGCCGGAGACGTTCGACATTGCATTTGCCCTGGATGGGCGCCGCCAGCAGTATTATTCGACGGCGATCATCCAGCGTCTGGAGCGGGAAAGCGATCCGGATGCGCGCGTGCTCGGAGTGACGGCGTGCGATCTGTATGTGCCCGTTCTGACCTTCGTATTCGGTGAAGCCCAACTGGACGGCAATTGCGCGGTGGTGTCGGCAGCGCGGCTGTTCGAGGAGTTTTACGGCTTGCCGGGCAGCGAGGAGTTGTTCCGGCAGCGGCTCCTGAAGGAGGCGGCTCACGAGCTAGGCCACACTTTCGGACTGCGTCATTGTGCGGACTGGCGCTGTGTGATGGCATCGAGCCACGCGGTCGAACGGCTGGATGTGAAAGGCGTGGATTTCTGCCGCTCCTGCCGCAGAGTCATCGTACAGACGGCGTGGTAAACAATGCTCCGCGGATAGACCCCCAAATTGAAACCCATCGACGGCGGCCAGTTCTGGTGGCACCAAGTCATCGCCGATCACTGGCCCATCACGACTGCAAGCTTCCAGTGGGGACATGCGAATGTTGCTGAGAATCTGGTGATTGGCGAGCACGTTGCGCCGGCGCGCGAGATCGAACGGGTGATGGCACACGAACAAGGGCGGCGGTGGCTGGCAGGATTTGGGAGATCAATCATCTGACACTGTCGGGATTGCGGTAGATCATCCGCAAAACAACTGGCGCAAGCATCGTGCCCGGGACGGCCCTGGTGCGCAAGCAGATTCGGGAATTTCGGAGGCAGCGTCGAAAACGCCCTGCAGTCAGACTCGGTGGACGCGCGAAAAGCGTCGACATGAGTGTCGACGCGGCAAACAGGAGTGTTTGCGCCACGGCTGCGCGCGCAGATCTTCATAGCGCGTGCGCACCCCGGAGTCCCGGAGTCTGATTCTAAATCGTCTCCAGTTTCGCTGCGCTATAATGGCCAAATCGCCAATTTTCGGTCGCCAGACCGGGCAGGTGGGGTGTTCCCTGGCGGCCCGGAGGATTGATGTCTCGCATTGTTCGTTGCTCCTTGATTCAGGCGTCCAACGCAGCGCCCCCCGACGCCTCGCTCGAATCCACCAAAAAAGCCATGCTCGACAAACACGTTGGGTACATCGAGCAAGCCGCGCGCGCCGGCGCGCAGTTGGTCTGTCTGCAGGAGATCTTCTACGGTCCCTACTTCTGCGCCGAGCAGGTGACTCGCTGGTACGATTTCACCGAACCGATCCCTGACGGACCCACCATCCGCCTGATGCAAGATCTGGCCCGCGAGCACCACATCGCCCTCATCGTCCCCATTTATGAGGTGGAACAGGAAGGCCTGTACTACAACACCGCCGCCGTGATCCAAAACGACGGAACGTATCTCGGAAAGTATCGCAAGACGCACATCCCCCATGTGGCCCCGGGCTTTTGGGAGAAGTTCTATTTCCGGCCCGGCAATCTAGGATATCCGGTGTTCGATCTCGGCTTCGCCAAAATCGGCGTCTACATCTGCTACGACCGCCACTTTCCAGAGGGCGCCCGCGCATTGGGGCTCAACGGCGCAGAAATCATCTTCAATCCCTCGGCAACCGTGGCCGGCCTGAGCGAGTATCTCTGGAAGCTCGAACAGCCCGCGCACGCGGTGGCGAACGGATACTTTGTGGGCGCGATCAACCGCGTAGGCGTCGAAGCGCCGTGGAATATCGGCGAGTTCTACGGCTCCAGCTACTTCTGCGATCCGCGCGGGCAGATCTTCGCGCAGGCGTCGCGCGACCGGGACGAGGTGCTCACCGCGGACCTCGATCTCGATAAGATTGCCGAGGTTCGGAAGACCTGGCAGTTCTTCCGGGACCGCCGTCCCGATATGTACGAGTCGTTAGTAAAGGCATAGGCACCCCCATGACTAAAGAAGAGATCATCCTGGCGAATCAGGAATTCCTGTTTCCGGCAGTGTTTCATTACTATAAGGAGCCGCTGGTCATCGCGCGCGCGAAGAACCAGTACGTTTGGGATGCCGATGGCAACCAATATCTCGACTTCTTCGGCGGCATCGTGACCGTCAGCGTGGGCCACTGCAACGAGCAGGTCAATGCGAAGGTGCACCAGCAACTCGACACGCTTCAGCATGTCTCCACGGTGTTCGCCAATGAGCCGCAGGCGGCACTGGCGAAGAAGATCGCGTCAATCACGCCGGATCGCAAGCTGACCAAGTCGTTCTTCACCAACAGCGGCACCGAGGCCAACGAGACCGCCATTCTCACGGCGCGATGCTACACCGGCAACACGGATATCGTGGCTCTGCGGCATTCGTATCACGGGCGCTCGTCGATGGCGATGGGGCTGACGGGCCAGGGTTCGTGGAAGCTGGGACTGCCGCAGGCCGGCGTGGTTCACGCGCACAATGCGTACTGCTATCGCTGTCCCTTCGGACTGACCTACCCAAGCTGCGAGGTTCGTTGCGCGCAGGACATGGAGGAGTTGATCCGCAGCACCACGGGAGGTCGCGTCGCCGGGTTTATCGCGGAGCCGATTCAGGGTGTGGCCGGCTTCATCACGCCGCCCAAAGAGTATTTCCCGATCGTCGAGAAGATCGTACGCAATCACGGCGGCATCCTGATCAGCGACGAGGTGCAGACCGGATGGGGCCGCACCGGCGGCAAGTGGTTCGGCATCGAGCACTGGGGTGTGACACCGGACATCATGACGAGCGCGAAGGGCTTGGGCAACGGCTCGCCGGTAGGGCTCACGGTAGCGCGGCCCGAAGTGGCCGATTCGGTCAAGGGGCTCACCATCTCCACGTTTGGCGGCAACCCCGTGACCTCCACGCAGGCCAAGGCGGTGATCGATTTCATCGAGGAGCAGGACCTGCTGACGAACTGCACCGAAACCGGCGGCTATCTGCGCTCCCGGCTGGAAGAGTTGCAGGAGAAACACGAAATTATCGGCGACGTCAGGGGCATGGGACTGTTGCAGGCTATAGAACTCGTGGAGGATCGCCACACGAAGGCACCCGCTACGGCACAGACCGCTATGGCGTTGGAAGCGGCGAAGGAGAACCGTCTGCTGGTGGGCAAGGGTGGAATGTTCGGCAACGTGATCCGCATCTCGCCGCCGATGAACGTGGGCCGCACTGACGTGGATCACTTTATCGAACTGCTCGACAAGACGCTGGCGGCCTGCGGCTCGGTGGTTGCCGGGAGCGCGCGATGAGTTTTCCGCCGATTCCGCACAACCTGGAACGATTTCCGGAACTACACCCGCCGTTCGATTCGCAATCCGCCATCGCCGAAGCTAACCGCTGTCTCTTTTGTTTCGACGCGCCATGCGCGGCAGCTTGTCCGACCCACATCGACGTGCCTCGATTCATCAAAAAGATTTCGAGCGGCAACCTGCGCGGCTCCGCTCTCACGATTCTGGATGCCAACATTTTGGGCTTGAGTTGTTCGCGGGTGTGCCCGGTGGATGTGCTCTGCGAAGGCTCCTGCGTGATGCATCGGTACAACAAGAATCCCATCGAAATCGGCCGCCTGCAGCGGTACGCGATGGACCACTTTTATGCGCGCGGAGCGGCTATCCCGGGTCGCCCACAGCCGGCGAAAGCAGGAACTACAGTGGCGTGTATCGGCGGAGGGCCGGCCTCGCTGGCGTGCGCCGCGGAATTGCGGAGCCATGGTTACGCCGTCACCATCTTCGACAACCGGCCGCTGCCCGGCGGGCTGAACACCTACGGTGTCGCGGAGTACAAACTGCGCGCCGCGGACAGCCTGCGCGAAGTGGAACTGGTGCGCTCGATGGGGGTGGAGTTCCGGCAGTCCGCGATCGGCACGGGGGAGCCGGACTCGATTCCGATGGAAGAGATCGAGCGCCAATTCTCATTTGTCTTCATCGGCGTGGGATTGGGGGCCATGGAGCGGCTCGGCATCCCCGGAGAGAGTCTCCGCGGCGTGATCGACGCGTTGCGCTTCATCGAACGGTACAAGACGTCGCCGGATTTCGCCGTCGGCCGGCGCGTGATTGTGATCGGCGGAGGGAATACAGCGATCGATGCGGCGAATGCGGCGAAACGGCTCGGCGCGGAGGAGGTCCATCTCTTCTACCGGCGTACCGAAAGGGAGATGCCGGCATTCTCCTTTGAATACGACCATTCGAAAATTGAAGGAGTGCGGTTCCATTGGCTCGCGCAGCCGGTGGAGATCCTCGAGAACGATGGGCGCGTAGCGGGCGTGAAGTTCGTGGAGACGCGGCTGGCGGAGCCTGATGCGAGCGGAAGGCGCAACGCGGCGCCGGTGGCGGGGTCGTACTTTGAGTGCGCGTGTGACATGGTGATTCCAGCGCTGGGGCAGTCCCGCTTCATGGGGATGCTGCACGATACCTGCGGCATCGAGTTGAAGGGTGGCTCGATCGCCGTGGACAGACCAACGGGGCGGACGACCAATCCCCGGTACTATGCGGGCGGCGATTGCGTGAACGGCGGCCGGGAAGTGGTGGACGCAGTGGCCGACGGCAAACGGGCGGCATTGGCGATCGTGGCGAAAGCCAAGGCAGAGGCGACCCATGGATAGGCGTGGCGCAAACACCCTTGAAGGCAGGGGTTGGGGGGTAGGGGTTGGGGGTTCGCGGCGTGTCACCGTAGCCGAGCCTTTCTGCCTGGCGAACGCGCCGCTTTCATCGGCGGCGAAGCAGCCCAAGACTACCCTTGTTTGCCCTCTCGACACTCAGGTCGAGACTTTGCGCGCGTCTACAGAGTCGGGCTTGGTGGGTACCCGAAAAAGCGTCGAGAGAAGTCTCGACGCGGCAAACAGGAGTGTTTGCGCCACACACAAACAGGAGGCCGAATCATGGCTGATCTGACCACCAACTTCGCAGGCATTCGCTGTCCCAATCCCTTCTGGCTGGCGTCGGGGCCGCCGACCAATTGCGGCGAGCAGGTGATGCGCGCCTTCGACGCCGGATGGGGCGGCGCCGTGTGGAAGACGATCGGCGAGCCCATCGTGAACGTGTCGTCGCGCTACTCGTCGGTCGACTGGAACGGGCAGCGCATGATGGGGTTGAACAACATCGAGTTGATCAGCGACCGGCCGATCGACGTCAATCTGCGCGAAATCACCGAGGTGAAGAAGCGCTATCCGCAGCATGCCGTGATCGCGTCGCTGATGGTCGATTCGAAGCGGGAGGTGTGGCACGACATCGTGAAGCGCTCGGAGGACGCGGGTGCGGACGGGCTGGAACTGAATTTCGGCTGCCCGCACGGAATGAGCGAACGTGGCATGGGCAGCGCGGTCGGGCAAGTGCCCGAGTATTCGTGCATGATTACCGAGTGGGTGAAGGAAGTGGCAGGCACGCCGGTGCTCATCAAGCTCACTCCCAATATCACGGACATTCGTGCGGTGGCGCGTGCCGCCAAGCGAGGCGGCGCCGATGCGCTCTCCGCGATCAACACCATCAACTCGATCACGGGAATCGATCTCGACACCTTGACGCCGCGCCCCAACGTGGGCGGTGCTTCATCGCATGGCGGATATTGCGGGCCGGCAGTCAAGCCGATCGCGTTGCACCTGGTGCAGCAGATTGCGTCCGATCCGGAAGTGCGGCTGCCGATCTCGGGCATCGGCGGAATCTCCGGATGGCGCGAGGCCGCAGAGTTCATTCTGCTGGGCTGCGGAACAGTGCAGGTCTGCACTGCCGCGATGCATTACGGCTATCGCATCGTGGAAGACATGGCCGATGGCTTGAGCAACTGGATGGACGAAAAGGGCTTCCGCACAATCGAGGATTTCCGCGGACTGTCGCTGCCCAAGATCACCGAGTGGAAGCACCTCGACCTGAATTACAAGATCGTGGCGCGGATCAATCGGAATACCTGCATCGGCTGCGATCTTTGCTACATCGCCTGCTGGGATGGGGCGCACCAGTGCATCCATCTGGACGGACACAGCGTGCCAGCGGCGATTGAAGCACGCAGCCGGGCTGCCGTAACCACCACGCCCATCGCCAAGTTGGATTCTACGCAGTCCGCCAACGGAGCCACGCCGCCGGCGCGAATTCCGCGCGTCGACGAGGAAGAGTGCGTGGGCTGCAACCTCTGCTGGCTGGTTTGCCCGGTGGAGAACTGTATCACGATGGAGCAGGTATCCACCGGACGCGCGCCGCAGAGCTGGGAGCAACGCACGCATGCTTAGACCTGGAGGTCGCAACGCATGAACATTCTGATTCGCAATGGAATCGTGGTAACCGCCCGCAATACTACGGTGGCCAATGTCCTGATTGAAAATGAGCACATCTTCGAGGTCTCGCCCAGGCCGATGGAGCACCTCGCCGACCATGTGATCGACGCAACCGGCATGTATGTAATGCCGGGCGGGGTGGACGTCCACACGCATCTCGATATGCCGTTCGGCGGAACCACGTCATCGGACGATTTCGAGACGGGCACGCGCGCGGCAGCATATGGTGGTACGACGACGATTGTGGATTTCGCAATCCAGCCGCGTGGTACCCGCATGCGCGACGCACTGGACACCTGGTGGAAGAAGGCCGAGGAGAAGGCGTGCATCGACTACGGTCTGCACATGATCGTCACCGATCTCGGGAACTGCGGTCTCGAGGACATGGACGAGATGGTGAAGGAAGGCGTGGCCAGCTTCAAGCTGTTCATGGCCTATCCCAACGTGCTGATGGTGGACGATGCCACCATCTTCAAAGCGCTGTCGCGGACTGCAAAGAACGGCGCGCTGGTGTGCATGCACGCCGAAAATGGCGGCGTGATCGACGTGATTGTGCAGCGCGCTCTGGCGGAAGGAAAGACCGCGCCGGTCTACCATGCACTCACGCGTCCGGTGCAGGCCGAGGCGGAAGCGGTGCATCGCTCGATTGCTCTGGCGGAGATGGCAGGCGCGCCGGTGTACATCGTGCACCTCTCTTCCGAGGCCGCTTTGAACGAAGTGCGGGACGCGCGCAGTCGCGGCGTGCCGGTCTATGCGGAGACGTGTCCGCAGTATCTTCTGCTCTCGATTGAAGAATTGGAGCGGCCGAACTTCGAAGGTGCGAAATACGTTTTCACGCCGCCGCTCCGCACCAAGGAAAACCCGCCGAAGCTGTGGGAGGGGCTGATTCACGATCACCTGCAAGTAGTGTCGACGGACCACTGCCCGTTCTGTTTCGAGGATCAGAAGATCCTCGGCAAGGACGATTTCACGAAGATCCCGAATGGCGGCCCCGGCATCGAGAATCGCTTGCAGCTCATCTACCATCACGGCGTGAATTCGGCGAAGCTGAACCTCTCGCGCTTCGTGGAGTTGACCTCGACCGCGCCGGCCAAGCTGTTCGGCATGTATCCCGTGAAGGGTGAGATCTTCGCCAGTTCGGATGCCGACATCGTGATCTGGGATCCGAAGGTGATGCATACCATCAGCGCGGAGACCCACCACATGCGGGTGGACTATTCGATGTTCGAAGGTTTTCAGGTGAGAGGCAACGCGCGCACCGTCATCTCGCGGGGAGAAGTGATCATGGACCGCGGTGTGTTTTACGGCGCGCCTGGGAGAGGAAAGTACATCAAGCGCAAGCCGCACGGAGGCGCCTGGAAGTGACCGGCGGCAGGCGATGACCCCACGCGATCCAACGCTCTATAACGAGGACCTCGCGCCCATTCCCAAGGCGCGGCGCACTTGGGGGACCTACAACTACGCCTCGCTTTGGGTCGCAATGTCGGTCTGCATCCCTACTTACATGCTGGCATCGGGACTGATCGCGGGCGGCATGAGCTGGTGGGAGGCGATTGCGACGATCATGCTGGGGAACATGATCGTGCTCGTTCCGATGCTGCTGAATGCGCATGCCGGCACGAAGTATGGGATTCCGTTTCCAGTGCTGGTACGGGCGTCGTTCGGTGTGCGCGGGGCAAATATTCCGGCGGTCCTGCGGGCGCTGGTGGCCTGCGGATGGTTCGGCATCCAGACATGGATCGGCGGACAAGCGATCTTCTCGATGCTCAAGATCATGTGGCCGGCGGCGGCGAGCTTGCCGGGCGGCATCTGGATCTGCTTTTTCGCGTTTTGGGCACTGAATATCGCGGTGATCTGGCGCGGCATCGAGACCATCAAGTTCCTGGAGGGAATTGGTGCGCCCTTCATGCTGGGCATCGGGCTGCTGCTGCTGTGGTGGATCACGGGGAAGGCGGGCGGCCTTGGCCCGGTGCTTCGCGCGCCAAGCAAATTTCAGACTACGGCTGATTTTGTGCGGTTCTTCATACCATCGCTGACCGGCATGGTGGGATTCTGGGCTACGGTGGCTCTGAATATTCCGGACTTCACACGCTATGCGAAGTCGCAAAAAGCGCAGGCGACAGGACAGGCCTTGGGTCTTCCTACCGCGATGACGCTGTATTCCTTCATCGGTGTGGCGGTGACATCGGCATCGGCAGTGCTGTTCGGCGAAGCGATCTGGGATCCGGTAACGCTGTTGGGCAAGTTCAATCAACCGGTGGTGGCGTCGATCGCGCTGGTGGCATTGCTGATCGCGACACTCAATACCAACGTCGCGGCCAACGTGGTCTCACCGTCGAACGACTTTTCGAACCTCAATCCGCGGCTGATTTCGTTTCGCACCGGGGGCCTGATTACCGGCGTGGTGGGGATCGCGATGATGCCGTGGAAGCTGCTGAGCGATTTCAGTTCGTACATATTCGGCTGGCTGGTGGGCTACTCGGGATTGCTGGGGCCGATCGCCGGGGTGATGATTGCAGACTATTTCGTGGTACGGCGCGCACACTTGAAAGTGGACGATCTGTACTCGCGCACCGGCATCTATCAATACAACAACGGCGTCAACATGAAAGCTGTGGCAGCCTTGGCCGTGGGCATCGTGGTGGCGCTGCTTGGGCTGGTGTTTCCGCCGCTGCGCCTCTTATATGATTACGCTTGGTTCGTGGGCTTCGGTGTTTCGGCTGCTGTGTATGTGCTGCTGATGCAGCGGGCGCCGGTCCCCGCCAACGAACCGGAATGGGAAGGTGAAGGATGATCGCAACCGAATCGAAAGTGGAAACCGTATCTTTCTATATCAATGGAGCCTGGGAGAAGCCGGAGGGTCGAACCCTGCAGGCAGTGACCAATCCGGCGACCGGCGCGACTCTGGCAGAGGTGCCGTACGCCAGCGAGGCCGACGTCGATCGTGCGGTCCGGACGGCGCACGAAGCATTTCTGAAATGGCGTGAAGTGCCGGTGGTAGACCGCGTCCAGGTGCTCTACCGGTACAAGACATTGCTCGAAAAACATGCCGACGAGATCGCCGGTACCCTCACCCAGGAAAACGGGAAGACCATCGACGATGCGAAGGCTGAAGTCCGCCGCATGATTCAAATGGTGGAAGTGGCGTGCGGCATGCCCAGCCTGATGATGGGCGATTCGCTGAACGACGTGGCCGCGGGAATCGATTGCAAGACGGTGCGGCAGCCGATCGGTGTCTGCGTGGGAATCACGCCGTTCAATTTCCCGGCGATGGTGCCGATGTGGATGCATCCCTTCGCGATTGCGTGCGGGAACACCTTTATCCTGAAGCCCTCGGAGAAGGTGCCGCTCACGCCAACGCGCTCGATCGAATTGCTCCACGATGCGGGTTTGCCGCCTGGTGTATTGAATCTGATCCACGGCGGCAAAGGCGCGGTGGATGCGCTGCTGACGCACCCGTTGGTGAAGGCGGTGTCGTTTGTCGGGTCGACGCCTGTGGCGAAGTACATCTACACCACGGCGGCGGCGCATGGCAAACGGGTGCAGGCGCTGGGTGGAGCGAAGAATCATCTGATCGTGATGGCGGATGCCGATATGCCGAAGACGGTGGAGGCGATTATCGGCTCGGCGTTCGGCGCCGCGGGCGAGCGCTGTCTGGCGGGCAGCGTGCTGGTCCCGGTGGGCGATGCGGCGGGACCGCTGCTCGATCTGCTCGTGAAGCGCACTAAGGGAATGACCGTGGGCGACGGATCGAAGCAGGGTGTGGAGATGGGGCCGCTGGTGACGTCCGAGCATTGCCGCAAGGTAGAGAGCTACGTGGAGAAGGGCGTGGCCGAAGGCGCTACACCGTTGGTGGATGGGCGCGAGAACCGATCCCCGGACGGGTTCTTCCTCGGACCCACGATCTTCGATCATGTGACTCCAGACATGACGATTGCGAAGGAAGAGATCTTTGGGCCAGTGCTCTCGGTGATTCGTGTGGAAACGTTGGATCACGCGATCAAACTGGTGAACAGTTCGCCGTTTGGCAACGCGACGGCCATTTTCACGAGTAGCGGTAAGGCGGCGCGCGAGTATTCGTCGCGATGCGAGGTGGGAATGGTGGGGATCAACGTCGGGGTGGCGGCTCCGATGGCGTTCTTCCCATTCGCGGGCTGGAAGAACTCGTTCTTCGGCGATCTCCACGCGCACGGAAAGGACGCGGTGGGGTTCTACACGGAGCAGAAGGTGATCATGAGCAGGTGGTTTTAGAACGCTCCCAGTTTAGGGCAAATCTGAAAACGCCTCGGATGTGAGGATGCCCCGAAAGTCTCGACAAGAGTGTCGAGACGGCGAACAGGAGTGTTTGCGCCACCTCGATGCGCAACGAACTCCAACGCCTGTTACTGCTGCTTGGCCTCCAGTTCGGCCCAGCGGGCGTACAACTGCTCCACGTCTCGCTCGGCTTCCTGCAGTTTCTGATAACACGCATGCAGTCGCGGACCGTCGGAAACGACCTCGGACGATTGCATCTCCGCGCGGATCGCTTCTACGGCCTGCTCCGCCTGCAAAATCCGCTCCTCCATCTGCTCCCACTCGCGGGCTTCCAGGTACGACAGTTTTTTCTTGAGCGGCGCGGAGCGCGTGGGCGTGGAAGCCGCCGCTTTCTGAGACGTGGCCGGCGCAGGGCGAGCGGCCTGTGCGGCTTCCCATTGCCAGTAGTCGGCGTAAATCTGCGACGCGCCTTGGCCGTCGAGTCCCAGCACAGCCGTGGCCACGCGATCCAATAAATAGCGGTCATGCGTAACCAGTACGAGTGCGCCGGTGAACTCCAGAAGGCTCTCCTCCAGGACCTCGAGCGTCGGGATGTCGAGGTCATTAGTGGGCTCGTCGAGCAAAAGCAGGTCGGCGGGCTGGAGCATGAGTCGCGCCATGAGCACGCGCGCCTGCTCGCCGCCGGAAAGGCTGGCGATGGGGCGATCGAGCTGGCCGGAATCGAAGAGGAAGCGGCGCGCCCAACCGGCGACGTGGATCGGGCGATCGCGGAAGATGACGAAATCGCCATGCGCGCCGAGTCCTTCGCGGAGAGTCTGGTTGGGATCCAGATGCTCTCGGGTTTGGTCGAAGTACACCATGCGGAGATTGGCGGCGAGTTCCACGCGTCCGGCATCCGGCTGTAATTCGCCTGCCAGGATGCGGAGGAGCGTGGTCTTGCCGGTGCCGTTGAGGCCGACGAGGCCGAGCCGCGTGCCCGGCGAGAGCGTGAAATTCAGATCGCGGAAGAGGGTGCGGCCTCCAAGTTCCTTAGTGACGGACTCGACCGAGAGCAATCGCTTGGTGCGGCGCTCGGTGGCGGTGAAGTCGATCTGCGCCACATCTTTGACGCTGCGCGATTCCATGCCCGAGAGTTCGCGGATCAGGCGGCCAGCCTCGTCGGTTCGGGCGCGCGATTTGCCGGTGCGCGCTTTGGGACCGCGGCGGAGCCACTCCACTTCGCGACGGACCTTGTTTTCGAGCGACTCCTGGCGGCTCGACTGCGCCATCAGGAACTGCGCCTTTTTCTCCAGGAATTCGCTATAAGTTCCCTCGACGCGGAAGAGTCCCTCGGGATAGATACGGTCGATCTCGGCGGTGTCGTTGACCACATTCTCGAGAAAGTAGCGGTCATGGCTGACGACGACGCTCGCGAATGACGCGTTGGCAAGCAGTTTTTCGAGCCACACGATTCCTTCGAGGTCCAGGTGGTTGGTGGGCTCGTCGAGAAAAAGGAGGTCGGGCAGTCGGGCTAGTTCACGCGCGATGGCGAGTCGGCGCTTCCAGCCGCCGGAGAGCGATTGGGTGAGGACCGAGCCATCGCTGAACCCGGCGCGTCCCAGGGCAAGGTTGACGCGGGAGGCATGTTCGTACTCGTCGTGCAGATGCTCCCCGGCGAGGGCGGCGGCGATGACTTCAGCGGCAGTTTGGCCGTCGGCGAAACCAACTTCTTGGGGCACGTATCCGATGCGAATGTTGCGGCGCATGGAAACGGTGCCGGAGTCGGGCTCCAGGATGCCGGAAAGGATCTTGAGGAGAGTGGATTTACCGGAGCCGTTGGGACCGATGAGGCCGAGCCGGTCGCCATCGGAAATGCCAAGGGATATATTTTCGAAGAGAGTGCGCGAGCTGAAGCTCTTGGCGAGCGAGGTACAGCTTTCGAGAAGAGCGGCGGCTTGCTGAGAGGGCACCCTCTTAGATTGCAACAGAGTGGGGGCGCGGGGCCAGTGGACGGGTTGTGGTACGCTTCCGAAGGAACGTCGCTATGGGACTGAGAAAAGCGCTTTTCGCCGCTCTGTTTGTAGTCACCCCTTCGCTCCTGCCGGGTCAGGGAAACGGGGTATCTCCCGCTGAATTGCTCAAGCCGCTGAAGGAGTCGTGGCCTACGTATAACGGCGACTATTCGGGAAGGCGCTACAGTACGCTGACGCAGGTGAATCAATCGAACGTGAAGCACCTGACGCTGGCCTGGATGACGCGCGTCACGCCGGGTGAAGGAAATGCCGCCGGTGGAGGGCGTGGCGGACGCGGAGGCTTTCGCGGCGGTGCGCCGGTTATTGTGGGCGGCGAAGGTACCGGCGAATTGGGCGGAGGCGGCGGGTCGATCAAGGCGTCGATGCTGGAGGTGGATGGCACGTTGTACTTCACCATGCCGGACAACGCATGGGCCGTAGACGCGCGGGACGGGCGCGAGTTGTGGCATTACTTCTGGAAGACGAAGGGCGGCACGCACATCGGCAATCGCGGCCTGGCGATGTGGAATAACTACCTGTTCATGGAAACGCCCGACGACTACCTGGTCTCGCTCGAATCGAAGACGGGCAAGGAGCGCTGGCACAAGCCCATCGCCGACCTGTCGCAAGGCTACTTCTCGACGCCCGCTCCGATCGTGGTGGGAAATCACGTGCTGGTCGGCACGGGGAATGACATCGATGCTCCGGGATTCCTGCAGTCGTTCGATCCGGAGAGCGGCGAGTTGCAGTGGAAGTTCTATACGGTGCCGATGAAGCAGGGCGATGTGGGATTGGACACTTGGGCGAGCCTGGATGCGGCGCGGCATGGCGGCGCGCAAACGTGGATCCCGGGCGCGTACGACCCCGAAACGAAGCTCTACATCTTCGGCACGGGCAATCCGACCCCGGCCTATACGACGGGCATGCGAGGTAGTGGAGACAATCTGTTCACGTGCTCGCTGGTCGCGGTGAATGTCGAGACCGGCAAGATGGCGTGGTACTTCCAGACGTCGCCGCACGACATGCACGATTGGGATTCGGCGCAGACGCCCGTTCTGGTGGACGGGATGTTCAACGGTAAGTTGCGCAAGCTGGTTTTGACCGCGTCGCGGAACGGCTACTTCTTCGTTTTGGACCGCGTGACCGGGGAGCATTTGGTCACGAGTAAGTATGGGACTTCGACGAACTGGTCGAATTCGCTGAACAGGTTCGGAGGGCCGCAGCGCGATCCGGAAAAGGACCCGACAGTTCCGGGGTCGCTGGTGTCGCCACCCGCCGGAGGCACGATCAATTGGCAGCCGCCGGCTTACTCTCCCGAAACCGGGCTGTTCTACACGGCGGAGGGCAACGGGTATTCGATCTTCTATCTGACGGATGTGGATCCGCGAGGGTCGATGGGGCTCGGCGGGAAGGAAGAAGTGGGCGTGGGGTCAGGCGGAAGTTTCCTGACGGCGATCGATTACAAGACGGGGAAGGTGGCGTGGAGGCATCCGTATTACGGCAATGGCGGAGGAGGGGGATTGCTGACGACAGCGGGCAAACTGCTGTTTGCGGGCGATGGCGCCGGGAGTCTGGTGGCGCACGATGCCGCCACGGGAAAACCGCTGTGGAACACGCGGATTGGCGGGATTTCGAATGCTCCGCAGACATTCATGCTGGATGGCCGACAGTATGTGATCGCAGCGACGGGGGATGCGGTGTGGGCGTTTGTATTGTATTGACGGAAGCTCGATATCGCTACGGCTTTGGCCGTTGCTGGTAGCGCTCCAGCATGGCGGTCGTGATTTCCGAACTGCCGGGCCATTGACCGCGCCGCCTACCGGAGTGGGTTTGATAGTCGCCGAGGCGCTCGGGGTCGGGCTCGACGACCTGACCGGCACTGAGAAACAGCAGCCCCGAGCGATCGGTTGGCATCCGTTCGGCGAACGCTTCGGCCAGGTCGAGGGCTGCCCTAAGCCGGGCCACGATGGAATCCGGGTCGATCGGTTCGCTGGTCATCAAAGCTCGCCATTCCGCAATCGGGTAGCGGGAGTTGCGCCGGATCTCGGCAATTAGGCCCTCAGGCGTGAAGCCTGGCGACTTTTCGACTGCGGCCCAAATCACCGCACCCAACGGAAGAATCGTTTCGTGGACCGTTACCAAGTCCATGAGGTCGCGCACCTCTCTGCGTCCTGCCGCGGCCATCACCTTATTTGTGGCCAGGTCAACCGGGTGGAGAATAAACCCGAAAGTCTCATCGGGCAAGGTGGGGAAAAATCGGAAATCGCTATCCACCACCCACTCGAGCCGGGTACTCGCCGACTGCCTGGCGATTTCCGCAGTGTAGATGAGAGGCAACTGGCGCAGCCAGGATACGCGAAAACCAGCGGCTTCCAGCGTAGCGGCGTCCGAGAGAGCTGCGGCTGCGACCCGTTCCTCCCGGTCGTGGAAGACGTCGATATCTTCGGAATAACGCAGCGCCGATCTCGTTAATGGCGCACCACCAGCAACGTAGCTTTCGGGATCGCGGTGGGATGCGATCAGTCGCAGCACATCGATCTGGATGTTAGTGAGCGGCACGGCAGGCCTGCTCGATCTGCTCTGCCAGAAAGCGAGCTTCGCGATTTCCCTCGATGCGCAGCCTGCGCGCTACCACCAAGGCGTCCTCGGGCAATGGGGCATCCAGCATGCGCAGATTCCAAAGCGCTCGAATGCGGAACTCCTGGAACGCACGTCGGTAGAGCGTCACGAAATCGGGATCTGGCTGGCTGCTCACATTTCTTGTTGTAGCATGGACAATCGGATTGGGACTGGTCACGTCTTCAGCGGGATTTCAGAGATGCCTGGATGTGGGCGAACTCTGCGCTGGTCTCGTAGGTGCGTGCGGGGCAGTTTGCCGATCGCGTCCCGGATTGCGGACACGCGTTGATCGCGTGAAGGCATGGGTTGAGATACGAGGGTGCCCTCCTCCGCCGCTGGTTGAACGCGCTCTATGTACGAAGCGAGGCTGGCGGGATCGTATCCGGCCGCGGACATCGCTTGCACCGCAAGGTAGTCGGCTTCGCGCTCGTTGGCTCGCTGGAATGTGAGAAGACCCAAGTGAAGAGCCAGAGCAGGTCCGTTCGCGCCACGCGCCGGCGCGCCGATCAGGCCAATTTGCGACTTGGCGGCCAGTCGCGTCGCATGGCGCGCTGCGACGTGCGCCATAGCGTGCGCCAACATTCCGGCGAACTCGTCCTCATTCCGGGCAGCCAGGATCAGATCCGTCGAGACGAAGACGAATCCGCCGGGGAAAGCCGCAGGCTCATGAGTCGGCACGCTCGAGGGGCCTCGGACCGTTTCGAATTCGTAAGTCCATTCCGGCGGGAACTGTGCGGCGAGCCTGGCGCCGACGCGCTGCACGTAGCCCCCGACCTCCGCGTCGTCCAAAGGCATTGCGGTCTTGCGAAATTCCGCCGACAGTTGCTGGCCGAGCTCAATCTCCCTCTCTTTACTGAAGAAATTAACTCCCCTCCCGGGCGGCGGAGCCTGGGCGTGTACGATTCCAACGGACAGCACGGCAACGCACCAGAGAGCACACATGGAATTCACCTTTGCGCTTCTGGGACGCGCCACCGTGCCAGTTCGTTTCGTCATCTTCGCCTACGGAATGGTGGTGAGTGCTCCGGCCGAGATGTACCAGACGCAGCCCGTGCAGTTGGCGCGCCCGTCGGAGGTGTCGTCGCAGATCCAGAGATTGCCAAGCCGGTCCAAATTTGCAGTAAGTTTTCTGTGGCCGCCGACGAAGAGGAATCCGGGCGTCGCGCCGGTATCGCGATTGATGCCGCCCGAAGATTGGGTGAGCAGTGGAGCAGGCGTCACCGGCCTGCTCTCGTCCGAGTGTTCGCGCCGCTTCGCTTATTGCACGATGCCGCCGGGGGTCTGCGGCTCCAACCGAATCTCGCCAAAGGCGGACTCGTATTGCGTCACATTCTGCTGGAGTACGTTGAGCAGAGCTTTCGCCTGTTGCGGGCTGACATACACGCCCTGGAAGTTCTGGATGGATACGCTATCCGGTGCAGTTTGATTGACTCGGCCGAACAGGAGGAAGAAATCCCACAGATTCACGCGCACTTGCACGCTGTTCGCATAGTTCTCGCGATAATCCGCGGTATTCAACAATTGAATTCTCGGGGCAGGCTGAGTCATAGCTTCCAGCGTATCACCTGGCCAAGCTCACTATGACACAATGGTCATTTCCCTATGAGAGCCGGCCTCGTTGTCTCCTTTTGCGTAGCCTTTGCCGCCTGTGCGCAAACGCCCTTGGGCACTGTCACAGGACTGGCGATTGACCCGTCCGGCGCGACGATTGCCAACACGTCGATTACGCTGACCAACGAGAGTACGGGCGTCAAGCGAACCACGTCGAGCAACAACGCGGGTGACTATTCGTTTCCCGATCTGCCTCCCGGCCCCTACCGTTTGCAGGCCACCGCCACGGGATTCCGCGCTCTGGAGACTCGAGCGTTTGCGGTAGAGGCCTATCGGACCACGCGGCAAGACCTTCACCTCGAACTGGCCGGCTCCTCTTCGGAAGTGCAGGTCACCGACGCAGCATCGCCGGTGGTGCAGGTCGATACACCCGCGGTTTCGTCGGGCTTGCTCACGCGGCAGATTATCGACTTGCCGACGAACTTGCGCAGCGTGTCGAAAAATTCGGGCGACTCGGGCCTGATCTCTGCGATCATGCCGCTCACGGTGCCCGGCGTGGTGCAGGTAGGGAACGGCGCCAAGTGGCTGACCCCAGGCGCGGGAGCGAGCAGCACCAAGGTAAAGGTGGACGGCATCGAGACCACTTTCGGCAATTTTGGTAGTCCCGACAATGTTTCGCAGCCTTCCGTGGAGGCCGTGCAGGAGTTTACGGCGAACATCATGACGACGCGCGCAGAGTTCGGCGGTATGGGCACCATCACCACCGGCACACGCTCGGGCAACAACGAATTTCATGGCGGCGTTTTCTGGTACGTCCGCAACAGCGCCACTGACGCGCGCAACTTCTTCGCGGTGGCCAAGCCTTATCAAAACCTGCACAACTACGGGGGGACGTTCGGCGGTCCCATTCGCAAGGACAAAACCTTTTTCTTCGCCGATTTCGATGGCGAGCACGGCACCGCCGCGGTGTTGTTCAGTGCCAACGTGCCGACGGTGGCCATGCGGCAGGGCGATTTTGGCACAACGGCGCTGAAGAATCCTTTTACCGGAGTGAATCCGTTTAACGGCAGCACCATCCTGCCCCAATTCATCAACCAGCAGGCGCTGGCGGCGCAGAATCTATTTTTTCCGTTGCCGAACTTCGGTCCACCCACGCTGACGGCGGGAAACTATCGCGCGTTCGCGAATGGGCCGGAGGATCACCGCACTGAGGAGATCCGCCTCGATCACAATTTCACCTCACGGCACTCCGCTTTCCTGCGGTTTGAGAATCGGAAGGACGACTACCAGATTCCCGGCGCACGTTCCCCGTTGCCGCTCACGTCGTTCGGCCCTTCGGACAACACCCGCCGCGTCAACTTCTTCACGCTCGGCGATGTGGATACGATCCGCCCCACGATGGTGAACGAGTTTCGCGCGGGTGTAGTGATCCTGGTGTCCGGCAGCAGCGCGCAGTTCGACGGCCAGAGCGTGCTCTCGCAACTCGGCATTCAGGGTCTACCCAATTACGGCCACATCAACAATTTGCCCATCTTCAGCATCGCCGGCCTGAGCGGCGACACCATCAACCTGCTGAACCCCGTCAACGACGGGCATGCGCAGCTTGCCGACAATCTAAGCTGGGTGCGCGGACGGCACTCGATGAAGTTTGGGATCGAGGAGATCAATTGGTTTGTGAATCGTTACATGCCGAACACGTCGGGCAATCCCGTGTTCGGCAGTTTCTCGTTCACGGCGTCGAAGTTCACCGGCAATGCATATGCCGATTTTCTGCTGGGGCTGCCGGCTACGGTCACGCAGATCTCGCCGTTTCCTCCGCAGTACGATCGATTCCGCGACTGGGCCACGTATGCGCAGGACGATTTTAAGGTCACTCCGCGGCTGACTCTCATTTACGGGCTGCGATGGGAATACAACGGTCCGGCATACGCGCTCAACGGCAATCTCTACTCGTTCGACCTGGCGACGGGGAAGATCGTGGTGCCGAGCCAGGCTTCTCTGAAATTCATCAGTCCTTACTTTCCCTCCGCTCTGCCGGTGGAGACGGCCGGCCAGATGGGCGTGGGGCAATCCCTGCGTCATGGCGACAAGAATAATGTCGCGCCGCGCTTCGGGTTCGCGTATCAGCTCGACCGCGCGGCGAAGACGGTGATCCGCGGCGGATGGGGTGTCTACTACTCACACTACTCGGCGAATGTTCCGGTGGGCCTGGCTTCGGGACCGTTCTCAGCGAACCTGGTGACGACGAACAACGTCGTCAACGGGCAGCCGCTTTTCACCTTGGCGAATCCTTTCAATACGCCGGGGACGCCTGGGACACTCGCGCTGAGAGCAGTGAGCCCCAACCTGCTCAACAGCTACGTACAGCAGTACACGCTGTCGTTGGAGCGGGAACTGACGCGCAATATCGGTCTGCGGATCAGCTATATCGGATCGAAGGGCACGCAGTTGGCCTACCGCCGCGATGTCAATCAGCCATTGGCTTCCACGACGCCGTTCAACAATGCGCGCCGGCCGTATCCGCTTTTCGGCACCATCAACTATGCCGATAACGGCGCGAACATGCTGTACAGCGGACTTCAGGTGCAGGTGGAGAAGCGCGTCAGCCGCGGCCTGATGTTTACTTCCACCTGGACTTGGGCCAAAGAAATCAGCGATACCGACGACACCGACGATTTCGAGCTGAACAACACTATCGAAGACACCTATAGCCGCGCGCGCGATCGCGGCAACGTTTACTCCGTGCCGCGCCACCAGTGGCTGAATCAGGCTCTCTACGAATTGCCCCTGGGACGCGGACGACTGGCCAGCGGATGGCAATTGAACGGGCTGCTCAATCTGAGCACAGGCAACTGGTTCACCCCGCTGATTTCCGGACCCGATCCGACCAACACCAATCAGACCACCCTGCGCCCCGACCTGGTTACACCCACGGTCGCGATGCCGCGAACGCTGAACGAATGGTTCGATCCCTCCGCATTCGCCACGCCCGCCAATGGCGTGTGGGGCAACGCGGGACGTGGCATTATCGAGGGGCCGGGATACGTGCTCTTCAACGTGGGCATCGGGAAGACGGTGCGCTTGGAGAAACTAGGCGCCGTGCAGTTGACGGCCTCGTTCACCAACGTCTTGAACCACACCAACCTCGGCGAACCCTCTGGTGGAGGAAGTCCCCTTCCGGGGCAGGTGGTTGTGAATAACGTAAACGGCGGCAAAATCACGGCGACCCACATCTTTCCGCCGGCGGGTGCTCCGCGCACGGGTCAGTTGGGATTGAGGTGGAATTTCTGATCCTCGAACGGATTCTCGCAGTGTTGCAGTACCTCTTTGTGCTGCGAGTGCCGTTGTTGATTGGTCTGCTTCTGATTGCGCTCCCGCTGATTGCATTCTTCACGCCGGTGCGCACTCTGCTACGCGGGCTCTTCGATCTTACGCCCGCAAGCCTCTTCGTGGTCACGTTGACGGCGTTTGCCGTGTCCGGGATGGTGTGTGTGACCGCCTCGACGGTTTGGCTGCACGGGCCCGAGCGCTTCCGGATTCCGGCGCCTGGTTGGGAGCCGCAGTGGTGGTGGGTGCTGGTGGCGATTCCGGTTCCCCTGCTCGCATTCTCGCTCGGCTTCTCAAAGAAGCAGGGCCGTTGGTTGCCCGGATTGGTGGCAGCGTTGGTATCGGGCTCGGCTCTGGCGCTGCTGCTCGCCTGGCTTCTAACGTCGACGCGGTGGAACGGCGCTCAGGACCTGCGTAGCTGGCTGGAGTCGCACTATGGACAGTTCCTGGCGGGTTATGTGGATTTGGCTTCGTGGCGCGACCACATGATGGCAGCCGCCGCCTTCGCGGCTAGCCTGACCCTCTACGGCATAGTGGGGGTGATCGGCAGACTGCAACTTGGCAAGGGCCACACTGTTCCGGTCTTGTCCTCGGCTCTGATGCTGATCTTGAACATCGGCTGGATGGCTGCGGCGGTGGCCTTCTTCTTCGACGCGTGGCGCGTTCCCATCTTCCTCGTATTCGCAGTGCTGGCGTTGATCACGGCGCAATCACGGAGGTCCGACCACTACTACACGCTGCGGCCTTGCCAGCCGGGCGTGGGAGCGCCGCCGCCGTGGGAAGCGATCACCGCGGGCGGCCGTCAACGCGTGATCGTAGCCGCAGTGAATGGCGGCGGCATCCAGGCGAGCGCCTGGGCCGCCCAAGTCTTCGAAGGTCTGTGCGACGACTGCCGCGCGATTGGCAAGGACTTCGCGAGATTTCTGCGAATGATCAGTTCGGTCTCAGGCGGCAGTGTGGGATCGACCTTCTTTCTGCATTGGCTGACGCGGCCGCACGATGCGCGCCGGCCAGTAGAGGCGTCGGTCGAATCCAGCCTGGACGAAGTCGGGTGGGGCTTGGCCTTTCCTGACTTCCTGCGCGCCTTGAATCCCTGGATCTTCGGCGGTCTGATCGGGCGCGGGCGCGCGCTGGAGATCGCGTGGCGGTTGGGTGGCGCGACCGATGCAAGCGGACGCGGCCAGTTGGACGAGCCCCTGGGAGAGTGGAACGGCGCCGTAAAAGACGGCGTACTGCCGGCAATCGTGATGAATGGCACCCTGGTGGAATCGGGTAAACGTTTCCTGCTGGGAACTACACTGCTGAATGCCGCCAACAATCCGGACCATGCTTGGGTGACCGCCAATCAACTCCACACCATCGACGGCAAGGAGTTCGACGTGGGTGTGGTGACGGCAGCGCGCTTGTCATCCACCTTCACGTACGTCACGCCGGTATCGCGGGCGCAGACGAAGGCCCCCATGCCGCATATCGCGGATGGAGGCTATTACGACAACTTCGGAATGGCGACGCTGGTAGAGTGGCTCGACGAGGCCCTGCGCGGCGCGGAGGGGCGAGTCTCGAGCGTCCTGGTGCTGCAGATTCGCGGCAACAAGGTCGGGACTTCGGACGCGACGCCGCCGGCGAAAAACCGCGGTTGGTTCTTTCAGGCAATGGCGCCCTTTACGACGCTGCTGGCGGTGAGGGATAGCGGCCAGGTGGCGCACAACAATATCGAACTCGCCTTGCTGCAGCAGAAATGGGCCGCGAAGGGAGTTGACATCCAGAGCGTCACCTTCGAGTTCGGGGTGGAGAAGCCTCCGCTGACCTGGCACCTGACACCCGAAGAGATTCGTGCAATTCGGACCGCCTGGCAAGAAGATATGACGGAGTGCCGTGAGGCAGTGAAGAGTTTCGTTGAAGGAGAGTCGTAAGTTTCATGCGATGGATCGTGCCCAGCCTCCTGATCGCCGGTATGCCGATCGCCCTGTCTGCGGCCAGCGGTGATGCATCTGCCGAGAACTCCGCCGCTGAGATCGCCTCCCACGTCGCCAAAGCGGAACGGGCGCTTCCGTGGCTCTGGTCGTCCACTGTGGAAGGCGTAGCCGATATCTCGTACACATACAAAGAGCAGTTGTCGCGCCGTATCCTCACACGGAATGGCAAGGAGGTTCCGCCTGCCCGCGGCACCAGTGGGCTGGGGGCGTGGCGCACTCTGCAGTTTGAAAGAGTGCCGCTCGACTGGGGCGCTTTCTTGCGATGCCTGTCGCAGGACGGAGCTTCTCCATGCTCGAAGGAATGGAACCAGGAGCTTGAGCGGCAGGTGAGTCGACGGGACTCGCTCACGCCCGAGATGCGGGCCAAGATCGATGCTACCCGCGAAGAGCGCCGCCAACGCCGCCGCGACTTCTGGGACGATTTTCCCAACGCGTTCCGCTTCGAGGCCTCCGGAATCGACCAACTACTCTTTTCCCCTTTGCCGGGGTACCAGACTGAGCACGGCGCACCAGATGGGCTTTTGAAAGCGATCAGCGGAAAGCTCACATTCGACCCGTCCACGTTCGAGATCACGCGCCTGGAGTACGATCTGACTCGCGACGTGGAAGAGCCCTTCGCGCGCCTGGCGAAGAGCGCACATTTCGAAATCGAATTGATGAAGGTTGAGGAGCACTACGTTCCGCGCGTGGTTGCGACGCATAAGAAGGCGGGCAAGTCGGGCGAAACCGTGGAAGAGACGACGGTGTTCTCGGATTATCGAAGATTTGGGGCGGACAGCAAAATCTTATTCGGCGACCCGAAGTAACCACCATCATCCCTTCACAGCGACCAGCGGCTTCGTCATGCCGCACTGGCGTTCGCAGATCAGTCGATCTTCCGCAAACTGACACATCCCGACGGCTCCTCACCTCTGGCCGTAGTCGGTAAAAACGTAATCCCTCGTCTTTGCGCTCGTATGGCACGCCAACCCGCACTTGGCATCGTTCCCCTGCGGCGGCGTCCCCGTTGAGGTGCCGGGCTTGAATGTATCGGACGCCGCGTCGTAATCGAACACGGCATATCCCCATCCGCCGCTGTCCGCGAACCTCTTGCTGTCCTTTACCATGAAGTCCACATTCACCAGCTTGCCCGGGACCGTCGCATCCGGGAAGAACTCGTTCTGCTTCGGGGTCCAATGGACCTTAGCCATCTTAGCGCCGTCAGGGAAAGGCTTACCGTTGCCGGGGATACCGGCCCGATAGGCCTGGATCATCGCGGGATTGCCGAGGATTACCGCGACCAACCTTTCATTCCGGCTGATGGAGATAGCCTGCCATGCTTCATATCCTCTGAACTCAGAGAACGCCAGCCCGCCCGGCACCTTCACGGTGTACTTGTCCTCGCCACCCAGAGCCAGTGCCAGTAGAACACAGAGAAATACCCCAAGGAACACACTTACTCGAAGACTTTTGCGTTTCATTTCTGATCTCCCTACGGTGAACTGGTGCTCACTCACAGCCAGGCCAAACCCCAACCGTTGTAAGCGCCCTGATTAAGATTGTGCGGTATGGCGACATTGAATCCATCACGATATGTTGTACTTTGTGGATAACACCTCAGCGGGCCCGGTCGATACCACAGACGTGGTACAGCCCGAGTGATCTGTGATGTGGAAGTTAAAATCCCGCAGCTCTTCCGGGATGCCTGTCGCAGGACGAGGCGTCCGTGGTCGAAGGAATGAAAGGAACTGCCGCGGGTATCATCGCTTCATCGCGACCAGCGACTTAGTCACGCCGCACAGGCGCTCGCGGATCAGGCGAGCGCCAGGAAACAACGCTCGCATCTCGCCGGCCCCCAGCAGCCGCACATCGCGCAAATAGTGCTCGATGTAAAAGCGCCGGCGATCGGGCGTGACGCGCACCAGCCAACTCCACACATTGAACCGCGGCACGATAGGACGCTGGTATGCCTTCGGCAGCCAATGAATGAAGGGCGTGAGCAGGTGCTGCTCCACGGGAAACCAGCGATTCGGTGTCTGCACCCAGAACCCTCCGCCAACGCGCGCCACTTCGCGCGCGAAGCTCTCCTGGCTGGCCCGATCACCCACGTGCTCGATCACCGAGTTGCTGAAGACCACGTCGAACGAAGCGTCGCGAAACGGCAGACAGCGACCGTCTCCTGCTACCCAGTTGTCTGCCCCGTTCAAATCGGCGGAGGCGCGCGGCGTGTTGAGAAGCGTGAGACGAGGCCGCTCGTCAAGCAGTTCCCAGCAATCGGGAGTGCCGCCGATATCGAGAACCCGAGTCTGTGAGGTGATATTGAACTCGCGTGCGAATCGCTGCATGCGGCGGTGGCGGAAGTGCCGCGAAAGCGAACCGAACCACTTACCGAAGGCCATCAGAACTGGAATCGCAGGGATGCCTGCAGCGAGCGCGCGCCGCCGGTCTGCAGCACCGGCGAAAGGCCGCTACCCGGGCTTCCCGACCCCAACATCAGATTCAGTAGCGAAGTCGATTGTCCGAACACCGGGCTATTCAGATAGCTGACGGGGTCGGCGAAGTTCGCGTGGTTCAGCAGGTTGTAAGCTTCCAGGCGGAGTTGCAGACGTCGCCGCTCGCTAAACCGGAACTCGCGGCGCAAAGCGAAATCCAACTGCGCCATACCGAATCCGGTGAGTGCATTGCGTCCCAAGGTGCCCTGTAGCGCGCCCGGCAACGCTTGGAACGCGGCGGGATTCAGACGTCTTCCTCCGCCCACTGAGGAATCAGCCAGCCAGAGAGGTTGGCCGTATACCAGATTGGGCCGGAAGGCGTTGACGAGCGTCAGCCCCAGGTATTGCTCGGCGTCGAGCACCGAGATGGGAAATCCGCTGCGGGCATGCAGGATGCCGTCCATGCCCCAACCCCGTAGGAATCGCCCCACAGGCGTAGATCGGCCGGCGAGCGGAAATTCGTAGCTGGCGGCGGCGGTGAAGGATTGCCGCTGGTCGAAATCCGATGAGCCGCGATCGCTGAATCCGGGAACGTACCACAGCAGGTAGGCATCGCTCGAATCGTTATCGATGGAATGCGACCACGCATACGAAACCTGCGTCTGCAAACCTCGCGACAATTGCCGCCGGTACTGCAACTGCAGTGCCTGGTAGTTGGACTGCCCGTTGTTGCTGGTGAGTGCCAGGTACGACCGGGCAATATTGGCGAAGGTCCCGACCTCGCGCAATACCAGGTTGCGGCCATATGCTCCCAGGTAGCCGATCGACGCTACGTCGTGCTCCCCGAAGCTCCGCTCCAAGGAAACGTTCCATTGCCTCACGGTAGGCAGGTGCAGCCCTTTGACGAAGCCGTAATTCAGATCGTAGAGCGACAGACCCCCGCGCAGTCCCTGGTAGTCTCCAATGCTCAGGGGACCGCCGTTTAGGACATCCGTAGCGATGCTCATGCTGGAGTCGTAATACAATCCGCCACCGGCCCGCAGCATTGTTTTTCCGTCTTGGGTCAAACGGAGCGCCACGCCCAGGCGGGGCGCGAAATCGTGATCGGAGACCGGCCACAGCGCCGATTGGTTGGTCGACAAGCTGTTGGTGGCGGGGTCGAAGAAATTCTGCCCGGTCGCGGGCGGCGGCGGACTGTACTCCCACCGCAGGCCAGCCGAGAGAGTGAAACGCGACGTGACCTGCCAGGTATCCTGCACCCACAGAGAAAGCTCGTGAATCTCCACCGAATAGTTCACCGGCGCGGATTCCACGGACCTCCAGATATTCTGCCCAAACTCCAGCGAAGTAAGGTCGTCGGCGAATACGCCGAACGTGCCCACCGGATCGCGACGGATTCCCGTGATCCTGCGGTAATCCAGCCCCAGATTCAAGTTGTGCGACCGGCGGTGCCACGACGCATTCTGAACCAGTTGAAACTGGCGTTGCCGCCGCTCGCCTTCACTTCCCGAGACCAGTTGCCCGATACCTCCGATCGAGAAGCGCACCAGGTAGTCGCAGGGCACGGTATCGCGGAAGAAGTGAAAGGTCAGGCTCTGCAAAGCGCAACCGTCCAAGCCGGGCTCGACCCACTTCGAATCGGCGGTGGATTGCGATTCGTTCGCGCGAACGTCGACCGTGGAGTTGGTTGTGGGGCGTGCGCTCATGCCGAGAGTGAGGCTTTGCGACCGCAGATCGAGGTGATTGACGGTCAAGGCGCCGAAATCGTTGCTCGAAGGAGAGTCGTTATAGCGCGCAAAGAGAGAGACGCGCGATCCAAGGGCTTGGTCGAGTCGTGCGCCTCCGACATTGACCGAGGCGGGCCGCACGCTTCTTCCGAACCACTCGCCGATCCCGTTGGCCAGCACGCCAGGGGCGCTCGGAGCGGGGTAGAGATTTAACAAAGGTTGCGCCCAGTCGGCCGCCGCGTCCCGGCTATCGAGCGAAGGCACCGGCTGATTCCACGAATAGGGCTGCCGCAGTTGCACGCCCTCATAGGAGAGCAGGAAGAAGGTGTGATTGTGCTTCAGTGGTCCGCCGAACGTCTGGGAGATGCCCAGCAATCGCAAGGGAAGCGATCCGTATCCAGCCTGGTTAGCGAACCAGTTGTTGGCGCTCAGTAGCTCATTGCGGATCCGAAACTGCGTGGTACCGTGCAGCTCATTGGTACCCGACCGGCTGTTCAAGGCGACATTGGCGCCCGGAAGGCGCCCCATCTCGGCGCCCGAACTGGAAGTGGTGACCCGCAAATCCTGGACGGAATCGAGCGAGATCATCGAGTCCATGCTGCCGAACGCGCTGAGGGCGGGAAGCGCTCCACCTGGGGACTGCGCCGGCACACCGCCCGCTGCCACACCAGTATTGGCGCTGATGCCATCCACCGTGAAGTAGTTGGTATTCGCGCGCTGCCCCGTGGCCGAGAATTGTCCGGCTTCGCCGCGGGTCGCAGGGGTCACATTGGTTCCGGGCGCTAACTCCAGCAGCGTGAGGATGCCACGCCCATCCAGAGGCAATCTTTCGATCTGGTCCCGATCTACGCTGGCGCCCGTCGAGGCGTCCTGGCGGTCGATGAGCGGCGGAACGCCGGTCACGGTGATGCTCTCGCTTCGCGTACCCACGGGGAGAACGAAATCGGCACGGGAGGCGCCTGACCCGGAGACCTGAACGTCAAAACGCACCGCGCTCTTAAAACCTTCTTTAAGAACAAAGATCTTGTAGTTACCAGGACGGAGAGAGGCCACCGTGTAGCCGCCGCCGGTCTCCGACTGAGTCACACGACGGAAGCCGGTATCTTCATTAACTACAGTGATTGCAGCGTCCGCGATACCGCCGCCCGAGGTATCCAGCACCCAGCCGTGGAGATCGGCCAAGCGCTGCGCCGCCGCTATCGCTCCGAAGCAAACGAAAAGCGCCAAGAGCCGGCCGGCAGGCATGAGTTCCCTAGTACACCCTATTGCAGTATAGTTGCCTGCCCCCTGATCCTCAAGCCCCAGCTATTTGGGTTGTTTGGGTTGGGGTTCCGCGGGAATCAGCGATAGCGTTTGGTCCATTTCCGGTAATAGAGATCCACTTGAATATAGTTCTTGTTATCCACCAGATGGACAATCTTCTGATCGCTGGGTGAGGCGTCGAAGTTCTCCTCATTCACGTGCACCCACTTCTCATTCGCCGGATTGGGGTCATAATCCAGGCGCCATCGCTTCCGGGAAGACAATTGGAATCCCACCACCAGGGTGGAATTACCTCGCATGGTTCCCCAGTACGGTTCCGCCGGTTTGCGAAACGACCCCAGACTCTGCTCCGCATGAATGATCGCTTCTTCGATTGTGATGTGCCGGATCCCGCAGTTACGTTCCGCCATTCGTCACCCCTCGTTGCAAGATGCCCCTGGTTTGGAAGATGCCGAACAGCCGCTAGCGGTTGCCAGGCGCTGTGGAATGGGGTACTAGAGAAACAAATATGGGACCCGCCGTTTCGGGCAATGGGATCTCCACTTCGGAATGTCCGCTCTTGACTTTGATGGGATCACCAGTCAGATTGGCGGCCCATTGAAAACTCGCTGCGGGAAAGCGAACGGTGAGGCGGGAGTCCGGCTGATCGCTCCAGACGACATAAACGGTCCCGGCGGCGCCCTTCAGTGCCATCGCGTGGGCCCCGTCAGGCAAATCGCGCACGAGACCGGCATTGGTGTGATCGGCGGCCGCATGGGTCAGTGCGCGAATCGCGTGGATCACGGGTTTCTCTTCGCCCTCCGCGTCCAGCAGGCCGTAATTGTGCTCGGGATTCTTCGGATCCTCACCGTTGTCGCGCAGGTCGTACCAGACGGCTATGGGTAATCCCAGAGCCCACACCGTGAGAGCCTCGCGGGCAGCCAGTACCGCTTGCCGCTCGCGGCCCTGCGCACTGTGGCCATCGCCCTTCAGATTCTTGGAGAAGTAGTCGTACGAGGCGTAGCCCCACTCGGTGTCCCAGATCTCCGTTTGGGCTCCAGGGCCATTCGCCAGGAGTACCCGCAGCAGCGGAAGATCGCCCGCCAGGCTTTCGGGCGCCAGGCGGCGGTAGGGGTGGATCGCGGCAGCAGTCAGATTACTCCATCCGCCTGCGTTGACCACTCCTTGCAGAAACGTGAGATCGATTCGCGACAGTCCGCCGCTCGCGACCTGTGCCGCAGGATCGGCGCGGTGAATCGCGGAGGCCGCCTCCTTCAACAGCGCGGCATATTCACGCGGATTCGGACTGGGCGGCCAGAAGCGTTCGGTATCGGGCTCGTTCCAGATCTCGTAACGCACGTTGTGGCCCTTGAAGTGCGCCGCGGCGGCCTCTGCGAATCGGGCGAAGGCCGCTACGTCATCGGGATTGCGCGGAGGCCCGCCGCCGTGCTGCGGATGCCCGTAATCCAGGATCCACAGTGCGCTCATGCCGCGAGCCTCCAGGGCGGTGAGCAGGCGGTCGTAAGCGCCAAACCGATACCGGCCGTTGCGTTCGATTTGCGCCCAGAGAAGGTCGGCGCGGACGAAGCCGAAACCCGCGTTGTGAGCCGCCTGAAGAGCGTGATCGTCGTTCAATGTGTGAATGTTGACTCCGAAACGCGGGCCGAGCTGCGCAGCGCCTGGGGGGGCCTCGATCAACGGCATCTCCGGCGCCAACTCGAAGCTCAGGTCTGCGGACTCGAGCAGACGGACATCGTCAAACGCGACGGTCCCGTGGGCAGTGAGCGGAAATCGCGGCTCGGCGAGAATGGCGATCGACGTCATGCGGCCTTTCGGCGCACCACTGTGGTCTTCATCCCAATAGCCGGTGGATTTGGCTGCCAGCGGGATCACGACTTGCCGCCAATCCGTGCCACTGGGATGCTCCAGGGAGGTCGCTTCGAACGGATAGCGACGTGTGCCCTCGCTCTTATCGCCCACTAGTAGTGTTACTTTTGTTTCGGCAGAGCCGCGGATCCACAGCGAGATAGCGCCGTGACGTTTGAAGGGGACAGGCTTCTCGGGCGTCCACACCGCCGAGACCGATCCGTTGCGGCGGAACTGATACTCCAGGATTGCGCCCGTGCCGGTGTGCCCCGGGCCTGCGGTGAGCGACCCTTCCGCGGATTCCCGGGAGACAGTCCACCCGGCAAGGGGGTTCGTTCCGTCAAAATCTGCGATGGTGGTGACACTATCAGCCGCGAATGCCGCGGCTGCCATCCAGAATGCGCACCAAATCGCCCGCACCTGCACGCCCTCATGATCGCACGGTCTCTGACATGCGAAACGCACTCACCGCGGAGGCGCGAAGACGCGGAGATTAACGCGGAGGAAGGGAAGCGAGAAAGGCGGAGGCGGAGAGGAGGCCGAGATAGTCGGGGAGCTTGCGCTTTTCGGGTGTGGTGCAGAGGCCGGGACCTGGCACATATCGCCGAGACGAGGAGGCGCAGAGGAGGCCGAGATCGTCTGCAGTGCTTGCTCCAGTGCCCGCACCTGCACGCCTTCTTGTTCGCACGGTCTCTGACATGCGAAACGCACTCACCGCGGAGGAAGGGAAGAGAGAAAGGCTGGGGCGGGCGCTTTGGGTTTGGTATTGAGGTGGGGACTTGGCACAAATCCCCCAGCAGCCCGGCGCGTCCGGCGCGTCCTGCATGAACGCCGGTCGTAACGCGGCGCATGATTCGGATCGGCGTCGATGTCCTAACCGGGTCCGCTGCTACAAGACGCGCACTGCGTATCGCAGGTCGGCATACCACCTGTGCCAGTTCATGGCCCGTTTTTAGCCTTCTGACGAAGACGACAAGTGGAGTTGTGGTCAGACGACTCCGGCTTGCGGGTCGGCTTTTGCTCCGGACCAGGTGAGATATCCCTTGCCGCTGTTGGTGTCGGCGTGCGGATTCCCGTACGCAGTGTAGGCCAGCGTGAATCGGACGACGGCGTTCTCGGGAACTGCCGCGCTCCCCGACCATCGCCGGTTTCCTGCGCCATCCGGCTCACTCGCCGTGAGAGGCTGGCGTGTGTCCACTTCGCGAATCGCCGAGGGGTCGTTCATGATCCGGTACAACACCGCGAGATCACTCACCTCACTGGAAGCCGTCAGTTCAATGCGAAAAGAACCGTGGGCCACCTCTGCAAAGTCGAGCTGTAGGTCTTCCACCACGAAGCGAAAGATATAATTCGCGCCGTAGTTGCTGTCCCAATAGTCGGCGCCCGATCTGCCAGTATTGAGGAACCAGATCGTCAGGTGATCGGCGTCCGCCGGCACGTCGATGCGGCACATCATCATTGTGCCTTCACCAGGATCGTTGGAGAGCTTGGTCAGCACGGTGCCGGTTTCGGACCACAGTTCGGCTACGCGCACTTCGCCATTCTCGATGAACTTGTAAAACGCCTGAATGCTCCAGGCCTTCTGGCCGTTGTACTCAGAGCGCTCATGGGGCAGGCGATCGGCGTCGTAGACGATGGTCACAGCTCTGCCGGGCAATAGGGTGCCATGCACCAGCTGGTGAAAGTCCTTGGTGAAGGTGATGCGAGGCGGATCGTTGGGAAACATTCGTCGAATCATGACTAGAATGTCACCTCCAGGGTGATGTCCGGCGCGACGTCGAAGATCTTCAGAAATGTGGTCTTGATGCTCTGATTGTAGTAGTAGGCGTTGGATGACGCGGCAGCGAGAGCTTCGGGCGTGAAGACGTTCGGCAGAGAAGTGCCTGCGGCAGTCACGGTGGACGGTGGATTCGTACCCAAGAAACTCACGAAATAGTAAGGCTCGGGCGGAGCGTAATGATCGTAAGTCCGCAACACCCGAACGCTCTGGCCGTTCAGAATGCCCTGGTGGCTCACCGTGGAAGTGCGATAGGTGCCGCTCCGATACTGATTGCTGATGCCGTCGTCGAGGTACAAGTCGAAGGAGCTGTCGGCGCCCGGATAGATGTTGAAGGTGATTGGATTCGGCACCAGTTGCCCGACATACTGTTCTAACTCGCGCATCGGCAGAATTGCCCCGGCGCGGATGTAGATGGGCATCAGGTAAAGCGGCGGATTGCTCAGCGGCGCATACCAGTTGGTGATCAGCGTACCGCCCGGGACCGGGGCCCCCAGAGGCGTCGTGTTGTCGGTAAACGAATACCATTGGCTCCCAGCAGGTAAATAGACGTCGCGCACCGGCGCAGTGGGAGGGGACGCAGTCTCATGCTGGGCGAGGATCGGCGCGACCAGCACGTCGTGCCCCACGAAGAACTCGTCGTCCAGGTGATCGTAGACTCCCAGGTCATTCGGATCGTTCAGGAACAGCGCGCGTGCGATGGGCAAGCCTGTCTGGGACGCCTGGTACATCGCGCTGTAGTAGATATGCAGCATGCGATAGCGCAGCCCGACGAAATACCGGCAGTTGGTGGGGACGGGCTCGCCGTAAGCCCATGGCTCCTGGAACTGCTTGTTGTAACCGTCGTAGTGGTTGCGATACCAGGGAAGGAACGAGCCCAGGATCATCCAGCGGGTCAGCAACTCGTAGTTGGTGATGCCTTGTGTGACCTTGCCGCCGAGTTGGTTCGGATAAATTGGAGGCGCGGTGGTGCCGTCGGGAATATTTCCGCCTGCGAAGCCACCGATGTCGCAGCCGGAGATCGGGATGCCGGAAAGTCCCAGGTTCAACACTTCGGGAATGTTGATCTGCAGGAAATCCCAGTCGGAGGACGAATCTCCCGTCCAGAGAGCCGCATAGCGTTGCATTCCCGCGAAGCCGCCGCGCGCGATGATGAAGTTGCGTTGATTCGGCCGCAACGCTGCGAGGCCGTTGAAGGTTGCCTCCAGCAGATTGAGCACGTACGAATTGTGCACTTTGGCAACTTCGGTATACGAGCCGAAGAAGGAAACCATCAGATCGAGTGGAAAAGTGCTGGAGTTTCCGTTGGTGATGGCGGGGCACGTCATGTCCTGCCAGATCATGTCCATGCCGAGCGTCTGCACCAGGTACGCGTACTGCTGTCCCCACCACGTCTGTACGTCGCTGCGACCGTAGTCGCTGTAGTAGCCGTAGGATCCGAGATTGTTGGTGTTGAACGGATTGAAATTGTTGTTGGTCCCATAGTTCACGTCGCCGATGAAGTGATTGGGATTGGGTCCGCCGCCCGCCACGGTGTCATAGATGAAGGCTCCGGCGGCTTGTCCCGGCGTGTTGAGCGCGAGCCCGCTGTCGCGTGCCGGATATGCCGTGGGATTCCCGTTCTCGTCCAGAGGATTGGCGCTCACCAGCGGCGTGATATTGGTGCTGCACTTGAAACCTTGCTGGTGCAGATTTGCGAACATCTGCTGCGCGTTGGGGAACTTCTTGTTGCTGCTCGTGAAGGTGCGGTAGTTGTCCTGGAAGTCGACATCGATATGCAGGCCGTCGATGGGGATCTGCGCGTTGCGGTAGGTTTGAGCGATCCCGGTCAGGATCGTCTCGTCGTAATAGCCGTAACATCCCTGGTGGAATCCGAAAACGTAGCGCGGCGGCAGCGTCGGACGCCCAGTGAGGCTGGTGTACTCGTCGATTACCGCGGGAGCGTCGCTACCATAGAGAAAGTAGTAGTCCAGATCTCCGTACAACGCGCCGAAGTAATACTTCCCGAACATGTTGGAATAATCGCTGGCGCCTACATTGAAATAACTCTGTGCACTGTTGTCGAGGAACAGGCCGTAAGTGTAGGCGGGACCATTCACCGGATTCGGATTGGTCTCGATGAGGAGCGGTACGGAGCAATAGAGCGGCTCGCTGGGGTTGAGGGGTCCACCTTGTGTGGGGACACCGCCTTCAATGTACTTGTAGTTATCCCAGTTGAAGCACGTCATGGTGAAGTTATTCTTCAGGAGCTGGGAACCGGCTTTCTCTCCGAAGCCGGCGTATCGCGCATTGGCGGGGTAGACCTTGAAGTTGGCGATTACTTCCTGGCCTGGGATATAAACCAGATTGTAAGTGGGGGTGTCGGCATGAATAAGCTGATTTCCGCGAAAGACGGAAATGCCGTACGGATTCTTGTTAATCACCACGCGGATTACCGGCGTATCGATCTCGATCGCGGAAGCGGTCTCGTTGACGGTCAGCTTGACGGCACCGAGGTTACGATTCACCACGGCGTAGGAGATGTCGTTCGTGAGATTCGCGCCTGGCGCAGGATTGAAGCGCACGCGGAAAGCGGTATTCGACAAGAAGGTGATGACGGGTCCCGGTCCGCTGGACATCTGCAACGTGAAGCTGTTGCCGTTCTGCCCGCGACCAGTAACATTGGCCAGACTCGTCCACTGTCCCAGATTCGGAGTGAAGTTCTGTACGTTGACGTACTGAAAGCTCGACATTTCGGTTGGAGCGCCTCCTCGTGTGTTACTGACCCAGGCCGGGCCGCCACTGGCGGGCGTTTCCGAGACAGACTAACATAGTCCGCTGGAAACTAAGAATTCGCACGGAATCTAAGAGATTGTTGCATCCTAAGCCCCAAAAAGGCAAATGAATCTTAAGTGAATTCCTAGACCCGGGTACGGCGTCGACGTGCTTCGATGCGCTGTTCCACCGCGCTCACAAAGTCGCTTTCTCTCTCGATGCGGAGGCGGACTTTGAGCCAGAAAAGAGGCAGGGGCGAGAAGAGATCGTCCGCCGATTCGCAGAGGTTCACCGAATCCTTTTCACTCGTCAATAACACCGCCGCACCTTGCGCCATGGCGCTTTGCCCAATGCGCTGGATCTCTTGGGGGCGGTAGCGATGATGGTCTTCAAACTCGGTCCAGTCGACCAAATCGAGACCGAGACCTTCGAGCGTCCGCCGGAATGCCTGCGGATTACCCAAGCCGCAAAAGGCGGCGGGCCGAGCCAGGTCGGGTTCGCCGATCGCGAACTCGCGGCCGGTGCGGTTGTCGACCCAGAGTCGCGGCTCCACCCACGCGCGGAAAATCGGAGCCCGCTCGTTCCATCGGCGTATCACCCTCTCGGTAGCGGTCACGAGGTCGGAAACATCGCTGCGCGTGATCAGGATGATGTCGGCGCGCGACAGGCCTTCCAGCGGCTCGCGAAGGCGTCCCAGCGGGAATACGTCGCCGCCGCCAAAGGGATCGAGCGCATCCACCAGTACCACGTCGACGTCGCGGGCAATGCGCAGGTGCTGGAAGCCATCATCGAGCAACAGCACGTCCACATCGAACGCGTTGCGCAGCATGCGTCCTGTCGCCACGCGGTCTTTGCCGATGCCGACCGGCGCCAGCCCGGAGCGAACGAAGATCTGGGGCTCATCGCCGGAATGCTCGGCTTTCACGGTGGCTCCCGGCGCCAGAATCAGGTGATCTTCCGACGATCCGCGCCCGTAACCGCGTGTCAGAATGCCCGGCTTCTGGCCCTTTTCGATAAGCAATTCGGCCAGGCGCAGCACGCAGGGCGTCTTCCCGGTCCCGCCCATGGAAAGATTGCCGATGCTGATGATAGGGACGTCGAGGATGCGCTGGTCTCTCAGATCGCTTGCCTGCTTTTCGCGCGAGCCCCACTTCCAGAGCCGCGCGAGCGTCCATCGCACCTGGAACCACGGCGCCGCAGGACGGTAATGCGGAATGTGGCTGCGATGAAGAAGGCTTACCTCTTCCACGGCTCTCGCGGTGGCGCCGCGCCTGGCCTGGGCACAGGAGAGGGCGTTTTGTCCGATGCGCTTCGCTTGCTCCGGGTTGTCGAGGAGGCGCACGATGGCTGCCGTGAGCTCCGATGCGCTCGCGATCGAGACGCACGCATTTGACGAAACGAACTGTTCCGCGATGTCGCGGAAGTTTTCCATGTGCGGCCCTACAATCACCGGCTTGGCGAAGAAGGCGGGCTCCAGGATGTTGTGGCCGCCACGGCGTGCCAGCGTCCCTCCCATGAAGACGATATCGGAGACCTCGAACAGTCCGGCGAGCTCGCCGATCGTGTCCAGAAGTAAGACGGGGGTCGGTAGGACGGGGGTTTGTAAGACGGGTTTTGGGGTTTCGGGGTTGGGGGTTGGGGAAGGCATTTCCGTCCTGCGGACGAATCGGACTCCGGCGGATTGCAACTTCTGGGCAACGGAGTCGAAACGCCCTGGCTTGCGCGGGGCGAGGATCAGGAGCAGGTTGGGATGGCTTTGGCGGAGTGTCTGATAGGCTTCGATGACTACGTCATCCTCGTCTACGTCGCCTGCTTCCGCCGGCGGCATCGTGCTAGCGGCGATCCACACAGGAGCCGGACGCTCGCGACGGAGCCACGCGTGAATGGCAGAATTTTCGGGGAGTGAGCGAGCTTCCAGGTCGTACTTGAAGTTGCCCGCCGTGCGCACGCGCTCCGGGTGCGCGCCGAGTGAGATGAAGCGGTCGCGAATGTCATCGGTCTGCGCCAGTATCGAGTCCGCCAGGGGAAGCACGGCGCGAAAGAACCACTGGAATCGCTGGTATCGCGGAAAGGCGCGGTCGGAGATACGGCCGTTTACAAGTGTGAGCGCAGCGCCGATTCGCTGAACCTCGCGAAACAGGTTGGGCCAGATTTCAGTCTCCGCCACCACCACTACGGATGGCTGCAGCGCACGCAAGACGCGGCGGACGATGCTCACATAGTCGATGGGGGCGTAGAAGATCCCATCCGCCAGCTCTTCCAGCTTCTTCGCCGCGGTGGCGCGTCCAGCCAGCGTGGAGGTGGAGACGAACAGTGCGCTGTGGGGGAACTCCGCTTTGAGCCTCCCCAGTAGTTCCACACACGCGAGGACTTCTCCCACCGAAACTGCATGCAACCAGATCGCGCCCGGGCAGGTCTGTCTAAAGGAATGCGGAAGAAACCCGAATCGCTGTGGTAAGGATTGCCAATAGCCGCGGCTGCGTGCACCGCGGAAGAGGAAATAGACTAAGAAGACAGGCAGCCCAAACGCCTGAAGAACCCGGTAGAGGAAATAAATGCCTTTTGTTTTCAAACGTTTGGTTCTTTTCATGAGTATAGCGGCGGCGTTTGCCGCGGACAAGGAGGCCCCCTTTAAAGCGGCCCCGGCGGCGAGCCAACCGCACCACCAGACCAATGATAAGGTCACGATCGGCGTGGACGCCTTCTCTTCCGGCGACAAGATCAAGAGCGCCTTTGGAAAACTGAACCCCTATCAGTACGGAATTCTCCCGGTTCTGGTGGTGATTCAAAACGATAGCGACAAGACCATTCGCCTCGACAAAATCAAGGCCGAATACGTTGGTCCCGGCGGCGACCGGATCGAAGCCACCCCGGCTTCCGAGGTCCGCTACATCAACGGAGGAAAACGCCCAACCACCATCCCGGGACCCATCAGCGTGAAGAAGAAGAACCCGCTGGAAGCTTGGGAGATCGAAGGGCGGGCGCTCGCGGCACAAATGCTGCCCGCCGGCAATACGGCCAGCGGCTTTCTCTACTTCCAGACTGGCCTGCACTCTACCGCGACCATCTATTTGAGTGGCATAAAAGAGGCCGGGACCGACCGCGAATTGCTCTTCTTCGAAATTCCGCTTCGCTAAAAGACGCCCGGCTACTGGAGCGTGAGCGTAGCCTTTCCGGCGGGACCAGAGTAAACCAGTTCGACGGAATGGATGCTCTTGTCCCGTCCGTGATACGAAAAGAAGAGTAAGCCCGCTTGTGGAAGAGAACGATCGCCTTCGAGGAGCGCGGCCTTGCGGACGCGGTTCGCCATGGCCCGCTGCACCTCAATGGGAATGTGGACCACGGGAGGCGGTGCACCGGGCTCAGGCTTGTCTTGTTGTCCTCCGCTGTTGAGACTGGTCTTGGATTTCTGCTCGGCCTTCTCTGGCGGCTCCCATTCGGGATCTTTCACGTTGCCGATCACAACGCCATAAGGCAGGCTCGGCAGTGCGGCCTTTTTCCCATTAACGCGCAGCGAGAAGTCTTCGGCCGAGATCTTGAGCTTGGCCTCCGGAGGGCCGAAGAGCCCGATTTCCACCGACACGTAGTCTTCGGTAGTAAGTGGGCCTTGCGGATTCGGGACGGTGTGGCCCGCAAACTCCGCGGCCATGGTGACGGTGCCTACTTGCGTGTGGAACTGGTAATCGTTAGGCGTGGCGCGCGGCGGCAGGCCCTTGGCCTCGTCTTTTGCCTGCGCCTCCTTTGCCTGGGCTTCCTTGTTGGGGGCAGGCTGCCCCTGTGCAAAAAGAGAGACAGCCGTGACGCAAACGGCCACCCCAAATGCTGAAAGATGTCGCATTACAGCTAAAAAGTTACCATGAAAGCAGGGTTGGGAGCAGACGTGGCGCAAACTCCCTGTTTGCCGTCTCGACACTTTTGTCGAGACTTTTCGGGTCAAGGATCGCTCCGCGCTTCAAAACTCGGTGGACCCACGAGAAGCGTCGACAGGGGTGTCGACGCGGCAAACACGAGTGTCCGCGCCACCTAGCGCTGATTGGCCCTCAGAACCTTTTTGCGGAGGCGAATCGAGCTGGGCGTGACTTCTACATATTCGTCATCGCGAATGAACTCGATCGCCTGCTCCAGATTCAGAATGCGCGGGGGCACCAGCCGGATGCCTTCATCGGACGTGGAGGCCCGCATGTTGGTGAGCTTCTTTTCCTTCACGATATTGACGTCCAGGTCGGCATCGCGCGCGTTCTCGCCGACGATCATACCTTCATAAACTTCCGTGCCCGGCGCCACGAAAATTTCGCCGCGCTCCTGCAGATTGAAAGTCGCGTAGCCGGTCACTTTGCCCGGGCGGTCGGCCACCAGCGAACCGGTAGGCCGCGACGGAATGTCGCCCTGCCACTCGATGTAGCCGTGGAACAGTGAGTTCATGATGGCGGTACCGCGGGTATCGGTCAGAATCTCACTGCGCAAACCGATCAAACCGCGCGAGGGCACGTTAAACTCGAGCCGGCAGCGGCCCGACCCGTGATTGACCATCTTGACGATTTTGCCCTTGCGGCTGCCCAGCTTCTCGATCACGACTCCCAGGAAGGTCTCCGGACAATCGATGATCAGATGCTCCACAGGCTCGTGCAGTTTGTGGTCGATGGTGCGCGTGAGAATTTCGGGCTTGCCGACCGCGAGCTCGTAGCCCTCACGGCGCATCATCTCGATCAGGATGGCGAGTTGCAGTTCGCCGCGGCCCATGACTTTGAACGTGTCGGGCCCCAGTTCTTCCACGCGGATGGAGACGTTGGTGAGCAGTTCCTTATCGAGGCGATCGCGAAGATTGCGCGACGTGACCCATTGCCCCTCACGCCCGGCGAAGGGTGAGGTGTTGATGGTGAACGTCATGGCGATGGTTGGTTCATCGATCTGGATCTGCGGCAGCGGCTCGGGAGTCTCCGCGCTGGTCACCGTCTCGCCAATGGTGATACCCTCCACGCCCGCGATGGCCATGATGTCACCTTGCCGCCCGATGGTCTCATCGACACGCTTGAGTCCTTCAAATGAATACAGCTTGGTGATTTTGGTGGTGTGGAAAGTACCGTCGCGCTTGGCGATTGACACCACGTCGCCGTACCGAAGGGTGCCGTTGAAGACTCGGCCGATTCCAAGGCGGCCGAGATAATCGCTGTAATCCAGATTGGCGATCAGCATCTGGAGGACACCATCGGGATCGCCGACAGGGGAAGGGATGTGCTCGACAATGGCGTCGAACAGCGGGCGCAGGTCGTTAGACGGATCCTCGAGTGTGCGCTTGGCGACGCCGGTTTTAGCGACCGTGTAGAGCACCGGAAAATCGAGCTGGTCTTCGGTTGCATCGAGGTCGATGAACAGATCGTAGATTTCATCCAGGACTTCGGGCACGCGTGCGTCCGGGCGATCGATCTTATTGATCACGACGATCGGCGGAAGATGCGCCTCGAGTGCCTTCGAGAGGACGTACCGGGTCTGCGGCAAAGGACCTTCACTGGCATCGACCAGGAGCATGACGCCGTCGACGATTTTGAGGGCGCGTTCCACCTCGCCGCCAAAATCGCTGTGGCCAGGCGTGTCCACGATATTGATCTTGGTGCCGTGATAGCGGATCCCGGTGATCTTGGCAAGGATCGTGATGCCGCGCTCGCGCTCCAGATCGTTCGAGTCCATGACCCGCTCGACGTGCTCTTCGTGCGACCCGAAGATGCCGCTCTGATTGAGCATGGCGTCCACGAGAGTAGTCTTCCCATGATCGACATGGGCGATGATGGCGATATTGCGTATGGTGGTATTGCTGGTCTTCATGAAAGGGGAATCAATTTCCGACTGGATTGGCGCTGATAGAACCTAAAATCCAGTATAACCGGGTTAGAATACTCGCATGGAACTGAACGAATGGGAACGGCTGGAGCCGGAACAGATGAATCCGCGGGTCTCCCGCCGGGTGATTCACAGCCAACACATGACCATCGCCCGTTTGGAACTGAAGAAAGACGCGGTGGTTCCGGAGCACCATCACATCAACGAGCAGGTCAGTATGGTGGAAAGCGGCGCGCTGAAGTTCTTCATTGAGGGACGTGAGGAGATCGTACGCAGCGGAGGCGTGCTGACGATTCCCCCCAATGTGCCGCATGGTGTGGAAGTCCTGGAAGATAGTGTAGTGGTGGATGTATTCACTCCGCCGCGTGAGGATTGGAAGCGCGGCGACGACGCCTACATGCGCCGGTGACACAGAGCACCAAACTCAGCCAATTTGCGCACAGGTGGCGGCCACGGCGTTAACGAGCGAGTGGAATCGCTCCAACGGGTAGCCGCTACCGAGAGTGCTGAGTACTCGTTCTGCCGGCGTTCCATTTCTCGTGACGAACTTAAGTCCAGTTTCAAAGCGGACGATGTCCAAATTCACCATCTCGGAATAAAGAATCGCGCACCGGTTCGCGCCTGAATGGTGGTAGATGCCGCCCAGGCCGAGAATGATCGCATCTTTTGCGCTGCCAAAAACCGTCAAATCGAGTAAAGCCAGAACCTTTTCCGTGGCGGGTACTTTGCACTCCAGACGCGCGTTAACGATCTTCTTTGGCGGCACGTGCGGGTCAATGAACAACCCATCCGCGGCATGCTGCACGAGAAGCACGCGTAGCCGCTGCTCCAACGTGCCGGATTCCGCAGTGGCCGGCGACTCGAAGACCTGGTCAAGCTTGCGCTGGAGCTTTCCCTGTTGCTCTACCGCCGCTTTGAGATCGGATTGCGTCCGTTGCAACTCCTGCGAGGTTTTCGCTTCTTTCTCCTTCGATTGTTTCAGATCTCGATTGAGACGCTCGTTGTCCTTCTTCAGCCTGTCCGATTCGTTTATGGCTGATTGCAGTTCGGGATCGATACTTTCGCCGATGCTTTGCGACCGGAGGCAGACTGCTTGAGCCCACAACAGAAACGGCTCCGACCAGGCGAGTCCTAGAAACTGGCCTGCCACAGTCTGCACAGTGGCAGGATCGGAATCCTTGGGATCGTTGGAACCCGCATGCACCAGGAGAGCGACGATCGAGGCGATCTCTTCCTGCACGCCGCGCTTCCAGACGTCGGTAATGAGTGCTTCCAATATCTTCGTCTCGAAAGAACGTAATTTCACGTCAAGGCTCTTGGCGAAAAAGGACGCCGCTCGATCGACCATAGAGCGGGTTAACGGCGGCGTTCCCGCCACGAGGACTGTGTCGGTCGCGCGAGTAATCGCCTTAGCGAGGCATGCAAAGAGGCCCTCGACAACCTTCCCTACGACCTCGTCCGCCACGCTGTTCGGTTGTCCAACTCCGGCAAGCACCGCCAGCGCCTCGATTGCGCCGCCACGCCCGCTCCCTGAACCACTCTTGTTCAGAGCCGATGCATGGTCGAGGCCCGCTTGCATCGCGTTGACGTTTCGCATGGCGGTGAACACATTGCGCTGCGCCGGTATGTTCATTTTGAGATTGAGGGGATCGTATGCCATGAGTGCTCCCAGGTAGTTTCGCCGGACTGCACCAATTATATCGCCCGAGTCGGGGAGACAGATCAGGCAAGAATCGACTGGAGTGGGGATGACAGAATGCCAGAAGAGAGGGTATGGACCCGCGTTTTCCGCGGGTCCGCGTGCACGATTGGAGAGGACGTGAACTTAGGGCCGATCGCCGAAGCTGTAGCCGAGCCAGACCATCTCCGAGGTCACGAGATTGCGGCCGTACTGCGTAAAGTTGGTCACATAGCGAACATCGAACTGCGGCCGGATGAAGACATGATCGGTGACATAGATCTGCACGCCAACGCCACCGTGCACCTGGAAGTGGTTCGAGCTACCGGCTAGCTGGGTGATGTTGGAATTGCCCAGCACGGCGCTGTTGCTCGTCTGGTTCTCATAGAGCTTCACATTGGCTCCGCCGATGCCGCCCTCCAACTGCACCGCAACCTTCTTCTGGTTGACCGGCTGGAAGATGCCATTGAAATCGTAGAAGCCCACGCGCGACTGCAGCTTATCGCCAACTACGCCAACGCCCTGCTGTTGGAAAACCAGATAATCCGACTTGGCCGGTTGCAACACATAGTCGGCGCCCACGCCAAAACGCTTCCACAGCATCAGGTTTCCACCGAAGCCCAAAAAGAATCCACCCAGCGAAGGCGTATTGGCGCAAACGGTGCTCCCCGTCTGCGCACAAGGCAGCAAGGTGTTCAGGTCGACGGGTCCCAACGCTTTGTCTTGGGAGGATCCAAACCCGATATTGATGTCGAAGCCGCTCTGGGCGTGGGCAAACTGGATGCAGAAGAGCAGCAGGAAAAGTGGAAAGTAACGGCAAATGCGTCTCACGTCAGAAAATCTCCTCTTGTTGTACTCGCGAAGTCGCGAATCACGAATCACTCAATGGCCGAAAAGAACGGCACTCCTGTGTGCGGCCCCTTAATCTCACTCTAGCGCGACGCGAGGTGCCGTTGGCATTACTGAAGACGGCACTTCGCTGGTTTCGGTTTCAATCGTATCTGAACTAACGTTTTTGACATTTAGGGCAAAAGTGCGAGGAACGCTGCGCCACCAGGAGGCGCCGGATGGCTGTCCGGCAGGTGAGACAGGGTTCCCCCGTTCGCTGGTAGACCCGATGGCTAATTTGAAAAAAACCCTTGCGTCCCTCGGCATCCACGTAATCGGAAATGGAAGAACCACCCGCCGCGATGGCTTCGGTCAGCACTGCGCCGATGGCATCATACAAGCGCCGGGGACGATCTCCGCGCAGTCGTGACGCGATGGCAAGTGGGTGGATACCTGCCCGAAACAGCGCTTCATCGGCGTAAATATTGCCCAAACCTCGCAAGAATGTCTGGTTCAACAGCAGTGCCTTGATCTTCGTTTTGCGGCGTTTTAGCGCGGCTGCGAACTCCTCATACTTCACCTCGAGCGGTTCCGGCCCCAGCCTGGCCACTCTGTTGGGAAATTCCTCGTGGAACTCGAGGGCGCCAAACTGGCGGCTATCATCGTACAACAGGACGCCGCGATCCAGATTGAAGATGGCGTGAGTATGTTTGCCGGGAGGTCCGCCGAGCAGGAGCCGTCCTGTCATTCCCAGGTGGATCAAAAGATAGCCGCCACCTTCGACTGACACCAGGATGAACTTGCCATGGCGCTTGACGCCCGAGATGCGCACACCCTGCAGGCGCGTGGCGAGGCGGTCGGGATCTCCGCCTCGCAGCACGCGAGTCGCGCGGATCTCGGCGCTCACAATCTGACGGCCCACTAAGTGGGCGATGGAGCGAGTAACTGTCTCGACTTCCGGAAGCTCGGGCACTAAGGTACCTCGATGAGGATCTCATCGCCTTCGATTTTTATCGGGTAAGTGGGGATGCGCAAACTGGCGTTGTAATCATATTCGCCGGTGACGCAGTCGAATTCCCACATGTGGTACGGGCAGACGACGCGTCCCTCATGAATGTTGCCTTGTCCCAAAGGCCCGCCCTGGTGCGGACAGATTCCGCTGACGGCGCGGATGGTACCGCCAACATTGCAGACGGCATAGGGGGTGCCGGCGACGATGCACTCGCGCACGGAGTTTTCTGGGATGCTGGATAGCTGCCCGGCTCGCACTAGAATCGAAGTGGTCCTCTCCTTCCAGTAAGCCTTCCGGATGCGCGAAATGTCAAGAAGGCTCCGTGGCGCAAAGACTCTTCTTTGCCGCGTCGAGACTCCTCTCGACGCTTTTCGCGGGTCAACCGTGCTGGTCGACGAAGGGATTTAGCCTACCCTCGAGACCCTGACGTGCAGCCGACTGTAGACGCCCGAAAAGTCTCGACAGGAATTCGAGACGGCAAACAGGGTGTTTGCGCCACGACTACACACCTCAGTCGTGGCGGAGGGATTGGACTGGATCTACGCGCATCGCGCGGCGTGCGGGGCCGAAGGCCGCGATTATGGCCACAGCGGCGATTGCCAGCACCGAAGCGCCGATCACCAGCGGGTCGCGTGAACTGGCCTGGTAGACGATGCTGGCCATCACACCGGCACCTGCGAGTCCCCAACCCAGGCCGGCGAAGGCTCCGGCGGTTACGAGCTTACCAATCCTGCCGAATATCGATCGCAGAATCTGCGATGGGCGCGCGCCGATTGCCAGGCGAATCCCGATCTCGCGGGACCGCCGCGATACGGCATAAGCCGCCAGTCCGTAAATGCCGGTGATCGCGAGCATCAGCGCGAGGATTCCGAACGCCCCGAGCGTGATGACTGCAGCGTGCATCGGCAGATACACCAGGCCAAGCATCTGATTCAATGCACCCACTCCATAAATCGCGAGGTTGGGATCCAACCGCGAGAGCGCCTGACGCATCTCGCCCGCCATCTCCGATTCGGCGCGCGCGGACCTCACCATCAGCACAATCGTGGAGGAGTAATCCTGTTGGATGGGCAGGAAAAGGGCGGCCTTCGGATACTCCGTCAAGTTCTCGTACTTGCCGTCTTCCACGATGCCGGCGATCTGAATCAAGGTATCGGGGCCCAGCCGAAAGCGCCTGCCCACGGCATCTTCAGTCCCTGCTACGCGGCGCGCGAAGGTGCGGTTTACGACGGCGACGCGCGGGGACGTGGCGTCGTCCTGCGGCGTGAACTCCCGACCCGCCAACAGACGCGTTCCGGCAGTGTGGAAGTAGCCCGGAGATACGTTGAAGTGGCTGGTACGGATCGCATTGCGCGGGCGGAAATCGGTTGTGTTTTCCGGATACACGGTGTTGGTTGATTGATCGATGCTCAAAGGAACTGTACTGGAGTACGCCGCCGATTCGACACCGGGAAGCTGGGAGACTGCGCGCAGCGCTCGCTCTTCGAAAAGCGCTCCGTCGCGCGGGTTGTAGCCGGCGAGGCCTACGTCGTAGCCAACCACGGCCGCCCCATCCGGCTGGAATCCCAGGGGAGTGCGAAACGAGCGAACCAACCCGCGCACGGCTACCAGACTCGCGGTAACGAGCACGCAGCAGAGGGCCACTTGCAGGGGGAGCAGGATGTCGCGCCCCGACCAGCTTCGCGCGGAGACATGCGTGGACAGACCTTTCAGGCTCATGGCGGGATCGGCTTTCCAGGCGCGGCGCGCGGGGCCGATGCCGAATAGGATGCCAGTGACGATGGCGGCGACAATTGCGAAGAGGAAGACGCGCCAGTCGGGATTCACATCGAACTGGATCGGAAACTCCATGGGCGCGCGCCATTGGCTGAGAAGTCTGCAGAGAACGACGGCCAGCGCACAGCCGATCGCGCCTCCCGTAACCGAAATCGTCAGAGACTCGGTCAGCAATTGCCGGACAATTCGCCCGCGCGCGGCTCCGATGGAAACGCGAATAGCTAAGTCGCGTTCACGATCCGCAGCGCGCGCAGTCAATAGAGCCGCGAGATTCGCGCAGGCAGCGAAGAGGACGAGCGACGCCAGTAACATCACGCCCAACGTGAAGGCTCGCGTGGGCTCACGTCCCGCCGAGCCGGCCAGCCCCGGCGCGGAGAGAGTGAGTTGCATCCCCTCATTCACGGTGCGTTCGCGCGCGAGTTGCATGGCGATGGTCTTGAGGTTGGCTTGGGCCTGCTCGATCGAGATACCGGGTTTGAGGCGGCCGGCTATCCAGGAGTTGAAAGTGGACGGGGCCTCCAGCCACGAGTGGCCTTCGATCTGCGGCTGCATGGTCATCGGGATCCAGATCTCTGACCAGTAGAAGGCTTCGGTACCGTGGAAGCCGCGCGGCCCGACTCCCAGAACGGTAAACGGGCGGCCATTGATCCGCACTTCTTTGCCGGGAATGTTCGGGTCGCCGGAGAATCGGTTTTGCCAGCACGAGTAGCTCAAGACGACATAAGGGCTGGCGTCGGTTTGGGTGTCTTCGGCCGGGGTGTAGAAGCGTCCGATGGCGGGCTCGAGTCCCAGGGCTTGAAAGTAATTGCCGGTCGCCAGGTAGCCCCAGACGCGGTGCGCCGCCCGCTCGTCGCCCAGCGAAACCGGCTCGATGCGATAGGCGAAAAGCGATTGAAATACCTGGTTGCGATCACGGATTTCCCGATAATTAGGAAACGAATTGGCGGGTTGCCCGCTGTTGTTCACGAATACCAGTTGCCGCGGTTCGGGAATGGGCAGTGGCTTCAGCACCAGGGCGTTCAGGACGCTGAAGACGACGGTATTGGCGCCGATTCCCAATGCCAGCGAGAGGACGGCGGTTAAGGTGAATGCGGGCGACCTTCCGAGCACTCGGGAGGTGTAGACCAAATCTTTGAACAGATCTTCCAGCAGATTGACTCGGCGCATATCGCGGCACAACTCCGTGGTGACTTCCACCGGTCCGAATTCTTTTCGGGCCGCGAGCCGAGCTTCGGACGCGCTCATGCCGCCGGCCACAAATTCCCGTTCGAGCTGCTCGATGTGGATCTCGAGCTCACGGGCCAGTTCCTCTTCGGCGCGCCGCTTCCGCAATAGGGAGTAGCCGCGGCGAAAGAGAATTCGAACGAGGCGCATAGACTGCTCCTGCCTACGCGTTCTCGATGAGTAACTGAACGGCAGAAGAGAGACGCTCCCAGGTCTTCAGTTCCCGTTCGAGTTGCTTCCTGCCCTCGCGCGTCAGCACGTAGAATTTTGCCGGCCGGCCCAGGTCGGAGTCTTTCCATTCGGCAGTGATCCACCCCTGCTGTTCCAGGCGGTGGAGCGCCGGGTAGAGCGAGCCCTGCCCCACGGACAGGACGTCGCCGGAGAGAATCTGAATCCGCTTGGCGATGCCCCAACCATGCAAAGGGTCGCGGGCGATGGTCTTCAGAATTAACAGATCTAACGTTCCCTGCAGCAGATCGGAAGGCTTCGGCATCGGAGACCTCGATTATCGACAATATACCTCGATCATCGACAATGGGCAAGGGCGTCGTCTCGGAGCGTCATTACGCGGTGGGGAACTAACGGGCCCGATCTGGTGTCTAACCTGGACGCGTGACGGAGGACAGCGTTGGATGCTCGATGTTCGCAGACTCACTAAGAAGTATCGGCACCGCGCAGTGGTGGACGAGGTCACGTTTACGGTGCCTCCCGGGGAAGTGACCGGCTACCTGGGTCCCAACGGCTCCGGAAAATCCACTACGGTGAAGATGCTGGCTGGTTTGCTCCCCGCCACCTCCGGGCAGATCCTCTGGAACGGAAGCGATATCCGGCACGACCTGATCGGCTACAAGCGCTCCCTGGGCTACGTGCCGGAGGAAGCCTACGTCTATCCGCATCTCACCGGGCTCGAGCACCTCGAACTGATCGGCCGCCTGCGGCAACTGCCGGAACGCCTGGTGACGCGGCGCGCCAACGAATTGCTGCGGCTGCTGTGGCTGCACGAGCATCGCTATGCTCCCATTTCGTCATACTCGAAAGGAATGAAGCAGCGCGTGCTGATTGCCGGCGCTCTGTTGCATGATCCCGAGTTCCTGATCTTCGATGAACCCCTCAACGGGCTGGATATCACCTCAGCGGCGCTGCTGCATGAACTGATCTCGGAGCTTTCGCGGCGCGGCAAGACGATCCTCTACATCTCGCACGTCCTGGAAATCACTGAGAAGGTCTGCTCGCGCGTGATTATGTTGTACCAGGGCAAGATCGTTGCGAACGACGAGGTCAGCCGCCTGCGCGATCTGATGCAATTGCCGTCGCTCGATCAGATATTCCGGCAACTCGCGAGGCAGGAGGATGTCGGCAGTGCAGCGCGCGAGATCGTGGCGGTAATCGGAGAGAACTGATGAACTCGTCGTTCCTCCAGTTGGTGCGCCATTTCTTCGGGCGTTTTTTCGATAACGAGATCGTCTCGCAGACCGGCGACATGCGCACCAACGTAGTGCAGGCGATGGGGCTGATCGCGTCGCCAGGCATGTTTATTCCGTTCTACATGATTCCGCAGCATGTGCGCTTCGATCGGCCCTTTGAGCACAACTGGCTGCTGATCACGGACTACTACTGCTTCGTCGTCTACTCGATGATCGTCATGGGGCTGGTGATGGTGTTCGAGTGGGACGCGCTTTTTCCAGATCGCAAAGACTATCTGATTCTCACGCCCCTGCCCTTGGGCATCAACGCAATCTTTGTGGGCAAGGTGGTTGCCCTGGTGGCTTTTCTCGGATTGTTCATCATCGACGCAAACTTCTTCTGCACGCTGTTGGGCCCTCTGGTAGCCGATAGCGACGGGTGGTCCCGCCCGCTGCTCGGTCAGGTGATTGCGGCACATTCGATGGCGGTGTTTTCGGGCGGAGTGTTTGTTGCGCTGGTGTTTGCGGGACTGCAGGGAGTGCTGATTAACGTGCTCACCGGCCGGGCCTTCCGGCGCATCTCGCCGTGGGTGCAGATGGGGTCAATGGCGCTGCTGATTTCATGCCTGTTCCTGACACCGCTCATGCTCGGGCTGATTCGTCCGCTGTTCGAACGGCAGAGTCCCGTGCTGCGATATTTTCCCCCCTTCTGGTTTTTGGCGTTATACATGGATCTGTTGCCTGGGCAGCCAGGCGGGGCCATGTTCCACGACCTGGCGCAATTGGCGCGACGGGCTTTGGAGATCTCGGCTGCGGTTTTCGCGGTCGGCTACCTGGCGGGTTACCGGCGCCACGCGCGGCGGGTGATGGAAAGCCTGGAAACGGCAGGGCAGGGGCCCGGGTGGTTACGGGTCCGGTTCGATCGCCTGGTGAATCGGCGCCTTCTCCCGCATCCGTTGGAGCGCGCCACCTTTCACTTCATCAGCAACACGGTTCTGCGCAGCACACGCCATCGTCTGTTCCTGGCCAGTTACACCGGGGTGGCGTTTGCGCTCGCTCTGCCGAGTATCGTCAAAGTGGGGGCGCGTCCAGGATCGCCGCTGGTGGTGCTTTCGTCTGCGGGCCTTTTGACGGTGCCGCTGATCCTCTCGTTCTTCGCGGTCTCGGGACTTCGTTCCGCGTTCAATATTCCCGCGGAACTGCGGGCCAACTGGATCTTCCAGATTACTGAGAGCGAGGACCGATGGGCGCATGTGAGCGCGGCGCGCAAATGGATCGTGGTGATGGGAATCGCGCCGCTGTTTTTGCTGTTGACGCCGTTCGAGCTGATCTTCCAGGGCTGGCGGCTGGGCTTCATCCATCTAACCGTCGCCCTGCTGCTCTCCCTGCTGATGTTGAATCTGCTCCTGGTGTGGTTCCGGAAGATCCCCTTCACCTGTTCGTACTTTCCGGGGAAAACGAGCATGGCGGGGATGGCGCTGGTCTACGTACTGAGTTTCCTCTTCTATACGTGGGCTCTGGCTTCTTTCGAATCGAAATTGATTCGCGCGCCACTGGACTTGATGCTGTTTTACGGATTCGGAATCCTGGCTTTGCGGGGATTATCAGTGCTGGAGAGGAGCGAACTGAGGGTTGACGATGCCTTGATTTATGAAGATCAGCCCGATCCCATCGTCAGGACCCTGGAACTGAGTTAGCCGGTGGCGCAGACACGAACGACTGCGCCACCCAAACCACACCTTTTAGTGCTGCTGCGCATCGGCCACGATGTGAATGCGGCGGTTCTTCTGCCAGCAGGCTTCGCTCTCGTCCTGGCAAACCGGCTTTTCCTTACCGTAGCTGATCACTCCCAACTGCCCGCCCGGAATTCCTACCTGAACCAGATAGGCCTTGGCTGACTCGGCACGCGCCTCGCCGAGCTGCATATTGTACTCAGCGGAGCCGCGCTCGTCGCAGTGGCCTTCGATCGTGAGCTTATAGGCAGGATAGTCCTTCAGAATGTCGCGAAGTTCGCGCGAATCGCCCTCCAGCGCCTTGATCGCATCGGGACGCAGCGTATGCTTGTCGTAGTCGAAATAGGCGTCTTCGATCCGCGCCAGGAGCTGGTCGATGCGAGCCCGCGTAGCGGCGTCAGGCATGCTCGGTCTGGCAGCAGGCGTTTCCGCAACCGGCGTTCTGGGGGTTTCCCTAGCAGGAGTGGCGGCCGGAGTAGAACTCGGCGTACTGGCCGCAGGCGCGGGCGGCGTGTTCGGCGTGAGCGCCGCTACTTTCTTTTTGGCACACCCCGCGCCGAGAATCGAAAAGGCCGCGATAGTCACCACTACCAGCCCGCGAAAATTCTTCATGTTAAATTTAGCCTCCAATCTATTCATAACTCCATTCGTACCGAATTTGCATCCTGTCAGGACAGGATTCGGTTCCGTTCCCTTTTGACTACACTGTAATCGAGAGGTACCGGTGTGCGCAAACTGATCCTCGTCCGTCCCACGGAGGCGACCCGCCGGAAAGCGCCCCGCTACGTTCTCTGGCTGGGCTTCGGAGGCCTGCTGGTCTGCATTCTGGCGGCAGCGGCCGGAACCTTGATTGGTGTGGATCGGGTGCGTAAAGATGAGACGCGCATCCGCAAGAACTTCCTGGGACGCCTGGACGCGCTCGACCGGATTCGCGCTCAGATCTATCTCTCCGGAACCTATATTCGCGACGTGTTACTGTCTCCCGCTCCAATGGTCGCGGCGGCGCAAACCTCCCGTCTTGCGATTCTGGAACACGAGACTAAAGAAGCGTTGCGCGCTTACTCGCGCTCGCTCGAACCCGAGGAGCGCGAGCCCTTCCAGGCGCTCCAGGCGGAGATTGACGCCTATTGGCAAGTCCTGGACAGCACCGTAGAGTGGACCCCGGAGCAACGGTACCGGCTGCGCGATTCCTTCTTTTATGACGAGCTGGTGCCGCGGCGCAATGCCATGCTACAGATTGCCGACCGGATCGCGGTGGCCAACGAACGCGGCCTCAATCGCGCCGAGGAGCAACTCAATACAGCCTCGGACGGACTGCGCCGCACGCTGATGGTTACGTTCGCAATCACGCTTTCGGGCGGCTTGCTGCTGGCGCTGCTGACGATCGGGCACACGCTTCGCCTGGAGCGCGAACTGGAGCGCCGTCTGGAAGAAAATGCCCGCGCGCGCGCCGACTTGCAGGAGCTTTCGGCGAAGCTGCTGCGGGCACAGGAGAACGAGCGGCGTTCGCTGGCGCGCGAGTTGCATGACGAAGTGGGCCAATCGCTCTCGGCAATTCTGATGGAGGCCGAGAGCGCGGAATTTGCCGAGGATCTGACCGAGATTCGCGATCACCTGGGGGCCGTGCGCGCACTCGCCGAGAAGACGGTGAACGAGGTCCGCGATTTGGCGCTGCTGCTTCGCCCCTCGATGCTGGATGATTTCGGACTGGTGCCCGCGCTGAACTGGCACGCGCGCGAAATGACGAAACGAACTGGCCTAAATGTCGTGCTTTCAGCGGACGAAGAGGCCGGCGACCTGCCCGACGAGCACACTACCTGCATTTACCGCCTGGTGCAGGAGGCGGTCAACAACTCCGCCCGCCATGCGAATGCGCGCACCGTCGTGGTGGATGTGAAACGCGAGGACCGGCGCGTGATCTTCAGCGTGCGCGATGACGGCGCGGGGTTCGATCCGCGCTTCGTACGCGGGCTCGGCCTGCTCGGCATGGAGGAGCGCGTACGCAGGTTGGGCGGCCAACTGGAAATTGATTCGCAACCCGGCCGGGGCACACGGATCGTGGCCGAGTTGCCGCTGGCGGACCCCTCCGGCCGAGAGGAACAAGATGCCCATACGCATTCTCTTGGCTGACGACCACACGGTGGTCCGCGACGGCCTGCGCGCTCTGCTCGAACGCCAGCCGGACATGGTGGTCGTGGCCGAAGCCGCCGATGGGCGCGATTGCGTGCGGCTGGCTGAGGAACAGTTGCCGGACGTGATCATGATGGACATCGCAATGCCCAACATGAACGGCATCGAAGCGACGCGTCGAGTGTTGGCCGCGAACCCGCGCACGGCGGTGGTGATCCTCAGCATGCATCAGGATGAGAGCTACGTCTTGCGCTCTCTGAAGGCTGGCGCGAAGGGTTACCTCCTCAAGGATTCCCTCCGGGCGGACGTGATCGAGGCGATCCGCGCAGTGTCGCAGGGGCGCTCCTTTCTGACACGCAAGGTGGGGAAAATTTTGCAGGAGGACTACATCCGGCAACTGGAGCGCAGAGGTCTCGACGACAGTTACGACCTGCTGACCGATCGCGAGCGGGAGATTTTGCAACTGGTGGCGGAGGGGCAGACAAATAAAGAGGTGGCGAATCTCTTGAACGTCAGTCTGACTACCGTGGAGACTCATCGCACGCATATATTGCAGAAGCTGGGACTTCACAGCATCCCGGAACTGATTCTGTACGCCGTGCGCAAGGGAATCATTTCATAAGGCGGGGTGGAACGCCAGTGAATCTACTTCACCTCGATGGGCAGACTCGCAGCGCTCATCTTGCCTTCGAGTTCTTCGCGCACAACTGCGCGGAGAGTATATTTTCCGGCGACCACCTGCAGAGGGAGAATGACGTTCATTCCGGCGGGCGATAGTGCATCGAACGACGCATCCTTCAGCGCCAGATCGATATCGCCCTGCCTGCCACCAATAAACGCACCACCGGGAGCCAGCACGGAGATGATGTAGTCCAGTTTCAGTGCCCGCCGGCCGGTATGGGTATCGAACTTGAGCCGCTTCACGTCGAGGTGCAGCGCCACCTTCAGCGATGGATTGCCGTTTTCGGGAGGAGCCGGTTGCCAGGCTAAGGTGACCGGCACCTCGTCGATAGAATCCGCTGCCAACGCCTCGGTGTCCAGTTTGGTGGCATGTGGCTGCTCTGCCGGCGCAGCTTTTGTGGGTGCGCTATACCCCATGCGTGCTTGCAGTGAGTAGTGATGGCCCGGCGCCAGCTTTACTTTCAGGGGATGATACTTACCATCGGCGACAATGCTGGATGGCGAAAAGCCGAGAATGTACACGGTCTCGGGAATACTGCCCAATTCGTGAAAGCCTTTATCGAAATCGTTGTTGTTGTGGTAGAACTGTCCGCCCGTTCCGAGTGCGAGCACAGCCATGGCATCGTCAGTGGCGGACGCTTGCCGGCTCTGGATACTCGCTTCGGCGATCTGGGTCCGCACCGCCCGGCCTCGTACCGGAGGCGCGTCGATGGGCCGCCCGGGAGTCACTGTGTAGAGGCCCTTTGCGTCCAGGGTATTGATCACCACCTCGGCGTGTAGTGCCTTGGTGGTCATTTCGCCAAGTTCGTACTCCAGATTTCCCGAGAGGAACCCTGAGGAGGCCAACAGAAGCATGCGTCGCCCATGCAATTGGGAAAGGGTGTCGACCACGCCGCCGATGCTGTATAGGGTGTTGCGCGACACTGACATGGCATGCTCCCAGATCATGCGCGATATCGCCTGCACATCCTGAATGGCATCGGCCCGCCGCCGGATGTTCTTACACGCCATGTCCTCATCGGCCGCGCCATCGAGGGTTTGAGGATCCATGTTGTTGCTGATCAGGTAAGCCTGATAACCGGTGATGCGCGGGCATTGGGAGCCCTCGTTATCGTTGAATCGCGGCTGAGGCACCACCTTCTCGATGCTCTCGACCAGATCAGGCACCTGGTCGGTGAAGGTGACAGTACCGGATGTCGCAGACGTCGTGAATACGGCGACACGATCGCCCGGAGCAAGCCCGGTCTTGACGAATTTCTCGGCTGCGGTTTTGGTGTATCGCAGGTCGGCGAAGGTGCTGCTGACATTGTCGAAACAAAGGGCGATGAAGCGCGGGTGCGAGGCAGGGGTAGCTGGGACGGGGCCAGTTCCGGGCGACGGAGATGGACCGCCATCAAGACTGCCGGCGGGCTCGGCCGCGCTCGTGTTCTGCGACTCCACGGAGAACATCGTGATGGTCTGCTCTTTTCCGGAGTCGAGAATCTGAAAGTCGCTCTGCTTCAGGCCGGCGACTGTGTGGCGCTTGTTGTCCCTCACCACTACAGGCACTTCAACGAGCTTCACCTCGCTGCGCAAAGCGTCAGGTGGAGGAGGCGGGATATACGGCTGGCTATGGGCGACGAACTCATCGGGGTCGAGACGGATTTGGCCCCAGAGAAAAAATGTCAAGCCTAAGAAGAGAGTCAGTAGCCTGCCGCCAACCATGGCCAAACCTTACCACAGTTGTACGAATCGCGGGCGGGCGGCCGACACTAGTCCAGGTGTTCCGCGTTGATCTCGATAACATTGTGATCCGGGTCCAGGATGTAAATCTGCGGGAAGCCGGCGGTGGCCTGTCGATTGACAATCATGCGCATCAGATCGTCTTCTGGCGCGTCGTCTCGATACCCGCTCGCCTGGAGGCTGGCGAGAGCATCGCGAAAGCTCGGGACTCGCAGAGCGAAGTGGATGTCACGTGTGTCGATGGGCTTGAGGCCGCGGGTGGTCGCGGGAGAGTGGACGATGAGGTGCACGTGATGCGAGGGACCTGCCTGAAACCAGGCGCCGGGGAACGAAAACGGCGGGCGGGCGATTTCCTGGAGGCCAAGCACGTCCCGGTAGAATCTCCGGGAGCGTTCCAGATCGGTCACATTGATGGCGACGTGGTGAAGTGCGGCGGAGTCCACGTTGCCATCATCGCACGTGCCATCAACGCTTGCTGACGCGCGCGGCTCGCAACGAGCCACGACCGTAAGGAAGTGAGTTCGGAGCCATCGGGACATCGCTTGCTCACGCGCGCGGCTCGTAACCTACCCAAATACGTTTCGCGCGATACGTGTGCTTACGAGCCGCGCGCGTAAGCAAGCGACGCCTCATCGTATGTGGGGCAGGCGCTCCCGTATTTTTCACAGCTTCTCACGCGCGCGGCTCGCAACGACCACGACGTAAGGGAGTGGTTTCCGGAGCCATCGGGACATCGCTCTGCTCACGCGCGCGGCTCGCAACGAGCCACGACGTAAGGGAGTGATTTCCGGAGCCATCGGGACGTCGCTTGCTTACGCGCGCGGATCGCAACGAGCCACGACCGTGAGGGAGTGGTTTCCGAGAGCGCATGTCATTACAGGGTCAGAGTACCCTGCCGGCAAGTCCGCGATTGCCTCGCGGAGCAGGCGCTCGGTGGACACTCGAAAAAGCGTCGACAGGAGTGTCGACGCGGCAAACATGAGTGTTTGCGCCACGTTGACACTAGACTTCCAGGATGATTCCACGCACCGGCAGTCCGGCGACTCGCTCTAGTGCCAGGGCATACAACTGAACCTGCGCCACGTTGCGCTGCTGGCGACGATCCGTCTTGTAGTCGACCACAGTCCACGAGCCTCCGTCGCACCACGCCAGGTCGATGCGCCCATCCACGAGCGTGCCGTCTTCCAACCGCACCAGGACGGGCAATTCGCGATGGCATTCTGCACCGGAGGGAGTCGCCTGCGCGGTGTACTCGAGGGCCTGACGCGCCGCTTCCGCGGCCGCCGCGCATTCCGATTCGCTGGCAGCGTGCCGGCGCCCCCACACGTCCGCAAGTGTTAGGGCTTCGCCCGGACCCGACGCATGTTGCAGGATGTCGTGGACCACCCGGCCAAAGCGCCGACCCGTAGGACGGCCGGAGGGGGCTGGCAGCGTGACCGTTTCCACGGGAATATGCGCGGCCTCTGCCGCGGCACCGAAGGTCTCGGCATTGGCGACGCGATGATGTGGAGCCGCACTTTGTTCGAGACGGCCCGCGCGACTGGCCTGCCACTCGTGATAGCGGCGAAGCCCTTCGGCCGATTGCGCTGCGGTGCCGCTGAACACTTGCTCGTTTTCGATGCCCTCCGCTTTGGCAACGCGCAACGCAAGTACGGCTGGGTCGAACCAGACCACAGTGTGGCTGCCGGTCTTTGGGTAGTGCAGGCCCGGCTTCACCGAGATCTCCTCCCGGTGTTCCGCAGGGCGGGTCAGAACGGTGGCATCGCCGAACCTTGGGCAGCCGGGCGCCTTTCCGGAAATCCGCCAACGCTCCTTCGGAGGATACAGAGCGTCGTGGAGTGGGCTCAGCCAACTGCCCTCCCGTTCCTCGTCGCCGATCGCTGTGACGACCAATAAATCGCGAGCCCGCGTGGCTGCCACATAAGCCACCCGCAGAGCCTCCTCTTCATCAGCTTTCGCCTCGTCCTCGGCCGCATCCACAAGTTCCCACGGCGCACATCGCAAAAGACGCTGCGCACACAAGCGGCGCTCCGGATCGCTGCAGCGGTCGGCACCCTGCGGTCCGGTCAGCTTGGCCGTAAGGTCCGCCAGAATGACCACGGGGAACTCGAGACCTTTGGCCTTGTGAACGGTCATCAACTTCACGCCGCCGCCTTCCTGCTCGAGCACAGGGGCCTCGCCGGTATCGCCGCCTTCGTATTCGCTATCCAGGTACTCGACGAAGGCGCGGAAGGAAGTAGCGGCGCCGCTGGCCTCGAAACTGCGCGCCAGGTCGGTCAGGCGGAACACATTCGCGAGCACGCGCTCGCCCCCCTTTCGAAATGCGAAACCGGCATGGGCGCGCGTCGCTTCCAGAAGTGCGTTGATGGTGTCGGCGATCGGACGGTGGTTGCGGCGCCGGTGCAGTTCGCGCAACGTCAGAAACGCATCGCGAATCACGTGGAACTCCGGATCGAGCTTCTCGGGCAGTTCACTCATCGGCCGAAAACTCCCGTGAGCATTGCGGAATTTCAGCAGCGCGTCGTCGAGCACCGCATAGAGATTGCCGCGCAACACGGCGAAGACGCTCAGCTCATCGTCGGGCCACTCGATCGCGCGCAGTGCCGTGCGCAGCGTTCCCACCTCTTCGCGGTGATGAAACGACTTCGAACCGACCAGCAGATGCGCGATTCCCCGGGCTTCGAGACCCCGGACATATTCCTGCGTCAGGTCGGTTCCGTAGTTCGTAAAGCGGCGGAACAGGATGCAGACGTGCTCGGGCTGGATGGGTACGCGCTTGCCCGGGTTCGATCGATCGCGGACTGTCCAGCCGCTGCCGTTGCACAGCCATTCGATGAAGGCAGCGACGGCGTTCGGCGAGCACTCCTCGATCCTGGCGTTCGAGATGTTACGCGTGCCGTAAGGCTCCGGCATGGGCAGCGCAATGACGGCGGGCTGTTGGGGCGGGTCTTCCACGCCGCCATCGAGCGCCAAATACTCCGGAATGATGTGTTCGAAGGCCGCATTGACGAAGGCTTGGATATTTTGCGTGCTGCGCGTGCTGCTCGGCAATTTGTGCGAGGCGACTCCGGCAGCGGTGAGGTCGCGGCAAACGTGGCGGAAGAGTTGCGCATCGGCGCGGCGGAAGCGGTAGATGGACTGTTTGGGATCGCCGACCACGTAGAGCTTGCCCGCTGCAGGCGTGGCTTTGCGCCAGTCGTTTTGCGCGGGATCGGCGGCGCAGAGTAGCAGCAGAATCTCCGCCTGCAGCGGGTCGGTATCCTGAAACTCGTCGACGAAAATACGATGGTACTCCTGCTGCAACTGGGCACGCGCATCGTCGTGACGCAACAGGTCCCGGGCGTAAAGCAGCAGGTCCATGAAGTCGAGTTGACCCGCGAGTTTCTTCTGCTCCTGGTAGAGGCCGACCACCTCCCACAATTCGTCGCGCAGGTGCGCTGCCAGATCGGCATCGGCGTGGCTCGCGAATTCTCCGATTGCGGCGTGCAACTCTTCCCACGACGCCAGAACGGCCTCGCGTGAGACTCCTTCGCCGTATTTACCATTGCCCCGTTTCAGCCAGCGCATTTCGCGCGGCAGGCGAATGATCTCGTTCTCGACCAGGTCGGCATCGAAACGGCCGGCGTCGCGGGAACGCTGCACGCGCTGCAGGAGTTCGGCTAAGGGACGCAGACCGTCGTACAGAGGGTCCTGCTGCCGCGAGCAGTGATTGCGCAGGCGTAGCGTGTTCTGCGCTTTGTGTAGCAGGGTTTCCAATGCGGCATCGCGGTCGAAGTTGCGTTTGTCCCAGGGCGCGTTAAAGTCGCGCCACTCGGCCAGGCACCAAGCCGCGTGGCGAAGCGCGTCGAGGGGTTCGAGGCCGTCGCGTTCCTCACGCCAGGAAAGCCGAGAGAGAGCACGCACCAGTGCGGGAGATGGCGAAGCCAGCCGCCGCTCGATCCATCGCTGGAAGACGCGTGCGAAGACCCGGAGCGCCTCGGGCTGCGCCAATTCCTTGAACACAGGATCGACGCCGGCTTCCACCGGGCGACGGCGGAGCAGTTGTGCGCAAAACGCATGGATCGTGCCGATGAATGCCCGGTCGAGCGAACGTGCAGCTCTGGCGAGGCGATCGGCCACCGCGGGATCTAGCTCTCGCAGGCGGCGCTGTTCGAGCTCGTGACGGACGCGAAGCTTCATGTTGCCCGCCGCGGCATGCGTGAAGGTCACCGCGACGACCTTCTCAACCTCGGTACCGGCGGCAATGACATCCACGATGCGACCGACCAATGCCGTGGTTTTTCCGGTACCTGCAGAAGCCTCCACCACCCAGCTCTGGTCGAGCGCAAAGGCGGGAACGGCGCTGTTCATCGCCATGCGCGAAGCTCCTTCAGCGGCTTCAATTCCGGCTGCGACTTCTCCTTTACCCGATCCTCTTCGTAGGGGCCGCACACCGGCAGGTATTCGCAGCGGCGGCAACCGTCCTTGCGAGGCGCAGCAGGGAGGCGGCCCTCCTTGACGGCCTGGTCAATCACGCGGAGCGCTTGATGGGCGCGCTGCCGCGCCCAGTCGTGGAGCGGTACGTCGATGGTCAGATAATTCTGCGCAATCGTGGAGTACGAAAGGCGTCCTAAGTTCACGCGTTCGTTGAGAAGCTGCTCGGCCGCCAGAGCGTATAGAGCGGGTTGCAACACTTCTCCGCCGCCTACGATCTCGGGGCGCGGTTCCGGTACGCGCCCCGTCTTGTGATCGACGACACGAAGGACACCGCTGGTGTGACGTTCCACCAGGTCGATGGATCCCTTCATTCGGAAGCCGCCCTCGATCTCCACCGGATCCGTGCGACTGTGCGGGTCTCGGCCAACCGGATCGCGGAGCCCGAAGCTTAGCTCGCAGAACTGGGGAATCCAGTCGGGCTCTAGTGCCGCTTTTTGCTGGAGCCAGCCGCGCAGATCGGCACGGATGGACTGCAACTCGGCGCGCCAAATCTGCGGGATCGCCGGCGCGAGATCGGCCTCGAAACGCTGCGCCACATCGTGCAGCGTGGCATCGAGCCGGTCGAGTTCCTCAACGAGGTTTGTGGCATTGACGGCGACCCCGCGATTGGCCAGGTCCACATGCAGCGCGAATTGGACCGCGTGATAGATCTGCCCGCGCGTGGCGGGGCCCATGCGTTCGATGCCGGAAGGGCGCTCGGCGGGGCGAAGTCCGTGAATCCCGTGCAAGGCGAAGCGGTATGGACAGCGGGCATATTGCTGCAATGCGGAAGGTGACCACGCGCGCTGCGACAGGCGATACCGCTGCATCAAGTCGCTGCCGATTTCGTCAATCCACAGACCGTCAGCCGGCTTCCACGGCTTATGCCAGCGAGCCCAGCGCGCTCGCAGCGAGTCCACCGAGCGGCCGGGAAGATGCTTCATATACTGGCCGGATCCGGGGGTGCGCGGCGCCAGCGTAGCGAGGTCGAATTCCGCGTCGTCGATGGCATCGGGAGCATTGGGAGGCGCGGGCCAGCCGATACTGCGCGTGGTGGCCGCGCGGTCCGCTCGCGACTGGAATTCGGCTACGGACACTTCGCGCCCGCCAGACGCGCGATGCGCTTCGAATGCGTAGAACGAAGGAACGCGTTCGCGGCCGGTAAGAAGGTCGAGGCGTGAGAACGAGAGGGACAATCGATGGGAGGCACACGCCGCGGAGATGCGTAGCAACTCGGTCTCTTCCGGCAGTTGAATGTCGAGTGCGCGTCGTTGTGCGGCCGTTAGCAGCGGATCTTCCTTGGCTGGACGCGGAAACAGGCCTTCATTCACGCCAGGCACGAAGACGCGCTGGAAGGCCATGCCACGCGACTCTTCGATGCTGCCCACCCAGACGCGTCCGAAGCGCGAGTCCTGATCAGGAATCACCAGCGAATTGAGTCTCGGGCCCAGGACGAGTAACACTTCCTGGAGCGTCACAGGACCGATCTCGGACATCGGCTCCAACTCTTCCAGGAGTTCGACGATGCGGGTCGTGTCCCGAAGGGCGAATTCGCTCAAGCCGGCGAGCGTGTCGATCCACTCGCCCCACGTCGCGCGCGAAGGCAATTGCGCGAGGCGTGCAATCACCGGGAGTGCCAGGTGCGTGAGGTTCTCGATGGCATCGATGCGGCGTGCCAGGGAATCGCGAGCCGCCTCGTCGGCTTCTGCGGCGTGCCGGCGGTAGAACTCCTCGCGCAGTCCGGCCAGGCGCGTCTTCCAGCGGTCTAAACCTCCGATCACAGCGGCGTCGACGAGCAGCCGCTCCCAAAGAGCAGGGGTCGGTGGCTCGTCTTGCTCGGGCATCTGGCCAAGCGAAAGGTACTCGGCGAAGCGCGAGGCGGAAAGCCCTTCGGCGGCGCAATTGAGCAGCGCGAGCAGGCCGCGTCCGGAAACATCGGGACGGCGTGTGGCGAGGGTCGAGTACGACGGGATGCCGGCCCGGCGCAGCGCTTCCAGGATGAGCGGCTGATGCCGTTCTGGAGAGCGCAGCAGCACCGCGATCTGGTCGAATGTGATTCCCTCGGCCGCGGTGCGGTGAATCGCGCGCGCGATCTCTACACACTCGAGCGCCTCGCCAGTGGTCGACAGGATGCCTATGGTGCCGTCTTCTTCGCGAGGCGGAACCGTGTCCGTCGAGAAGAGATAGCGGTGCAGGGAGGCGAGTGAGGTGGCGCAAGGCTCGGCCGGTTCATCGTCGAGGGACAGTTCCAGCGTGATCAGCGACGAATCCAGTAGTGCGGAGAGCAGTTCCCGCTCCAACAACGTGCGCGGAGCGAGGTCCAGAGTAACGACGGCGGTATGGCGCAGACCGCTACACGTTGAGGAGAGGATTTCGCGGGCGAGCCCGACGCGGTCGGCATGATCGGCAAAACGGCGATCGGCGAGTTCGCCGATATAGGCGGTGAGCAGGCAGGCGAGGTCGGGTCCGGACCCGCCGGAGCTGCGTAGTTGCTCGAGGTCGGCGCGATGGAGGCGCAGCTCTTCGAAGGTTTCGGTCACGGCGCGCGGGAACCCCGGAAATCGCGCTACCGGCCGCAGGTAGGTGAGTTCACCGCGTCCGAGTGCCTGGTAAATGACGCGTGCGGCCAGGGCCTCCCGCACGAAACGGCTAACGGGAACGAGTTGGCGGCGATTCAGTTCCGGCGCGGCGAGGTCCATGACGAGCTCGCGAAAGGCGAGTCGGCGCACTCCGAAAAGCGCGTTGCCGCACGCGGCGAAAGCGACCTCATCGGCGGCAGCGCGGACCGGCGCCAGCACCAGAACGGGGTTATGGAGGGAGTGCTGGTGTTTTACGAACTCCACAGCTCGGTGAAGAAGATGGCGGTAGGAATTCAGAAGGGCACCTTCACTCGTTAGAATATCCGAACTGGTCTGGGAGTCGAAGCTACCTGGATGGCGGCGAAGATGGCATCGAGGGCCGAGACCTGAGTCGCGGCGTTGGCGATAGACGCGGCGCGCGACCAGACGACGCCGAATTGGTGTTCAGCGGTTTGGACGTGGCAGATGCTTTGAGCGTTGGCGTCGAGAAAGACGCGCACCTTGGGCGAAGGAATCGCGCTGTATAAAACGGCGAGGTTGCGGCTGAAGATGCCTTTGAACTGGACGGCATCGTTGCCACAGTTCGGTTCGCACCGGTCGTGGAGTATGCCGTTCTCGTCGGTGAGATGGAGAATGGCTGCCAACGCTATGGATTGAGCGCGGTCCCTTAAAGAGCTGTCAGCCGTTTGGGTAGAGAGGGAGACCAGGCCTCCTAGAACGACGCCCTGGTTGTAACTCCAGGTGGTGCGGCCATTGTTGCGGCAGGCGGCATCCAACCCGTCGTTGACCAGGTTTTGCGCGTTGATCATGCCAGAGGCAGCAAACCATTTCCATTCGCGCCCGGCCCACTCGAGGTAACTGGCTCGCCGTTCAGGTTCGCGGGCCAGGCCGGCGAGACGCGCCGCGACGGAGAGGAATAGCTCGTTGGCGATGGCGTTCTTGTACCGCTTGTCCTTGTTCCACCAGATGCCGCCGCCGCAGGTCTCGTCCCAGCCGGCTGCCATGTCGGCGAAGATCTGCTCGGCAACTTCAAGGTAGCGAGCGTCGTGAGTCCATTCGTAGGCGTCGAGCCAGGCCAGGGCCCACCAACCTTCGTCGTCGTAAAACTTATTGAGAAACTTGTGAGCAGAGTTGCGGTCGAAAGTGTTTTCAATAACGGATTTGAGGGCGGAGGAGTGGTTAAGGGTGGAATAACGTACCAGAGCTGTAATAGCGTTGGCGGCGTTCCACCAGTTCGTAGTCTGCCACAGGCCAGTTTCAGGCGCGTACCATTTCTGGAGGGCTTCCACACCAGCTTTGGCGCAGAACGTGAGGTCGGTGGTAGCGGTATCAGCCGGCTGAGCGTAGGAGCTGGAGGCCGTGAGCAAAAGCAGAACGCCGACGGGTAAACAGGTTCTGTTCATCGAACGAACAGGGTACCATTGAAAAAATCGTGTCGAGGACGTTTTGGATCCTGGTCGGTGATAATGCAACGCGTTGCTCCAGGCCGACGAGCATCGGACCAGGTAGCTCGGTTTGTAGACGCCAGCCCGTAAGAAGGATGGGGCAAGCGAAGGGGCGCATCATGAGACATCGTAACGCTGCCACGGACGCGAGAATCGACAAGGACCAAGAGCGAATTCTGGGTGAGATCGAGAAGCTCGTGGACAAGGGAGATCGCCGCGTTCCTGAGAAGGACGCCGCACTGGCCTTGATGGTGCGGTTGGTGGAAGACTATGAAGAGAAGCGCTACCCTCTTCCGAAGCCGAGCCCTCATGAGATGCTGCTGTACCTCATGGAGCAACGCGGTGCCAAATCAAGCGACCTGGCGCCGGTTTTCAAATCGAAGGGCTACGCTTCCGACGTGATCAACGGAAAACGCGCCATCAGCCGCGCCATGGCGAAACAACTTGGCGAATTCTTCCATGTCTCGGGAGATCTCTTCCTCTAACGCCCTGTCCACATTTCGGGTTCCGATCCGTCTTCCCGGTTGACGCTTCCCCTGGCCATCCTGGCCCTTTGGAATCTTGTGGAGTCGTGCGGTGCGCCATATAATGGTCGCGAGTCGAATCTGCAACCGCATGGTGCGACCGGTGTCGGCCTCAGGGGCGCCCGGCCGCAGACCCCCTGCAAGTAGATGTGGACACCGCGCCGGAAGACGCAGGCGCCAGTGAATAGAGAGGATACCTATGGGAAATGAAGCCTTAAGCATTCTCGACAAGCGAACCCAGCACACCTATGAGATTCCCGTGGAAGACGGCACAATCCGGGCAATGGACCTGCGACAGATCAAGACGGAGGCTGACGATTTCGGCCTTATGACCTACGACCCGGCGTTTATGAACACGGGGTCGTGCCGAAGCTCCATCACGTTCATCGACGGCGATAAAGGCATCCTGCGCTATCGCGGTTATCCGATCGAGCAGCTTGCGGAAAAGTGCACATTCCTCGAAGTGGCCTATCTGCTGCTCTTCGGCGATCTGCCTACCGAGCCGCAACTCAAAGAGTGGAAGTACCGCATCACGCACCACACGATGATCCACGAAACTACCAAAAAGTTCCTGGAAGGATTTCGTTACGATGCGCACCCGATGGGCATGTTCATCAGCACGGTGGCCGCACTCTCGACGGTGTATCCGGATGCGCGGCATGTATTGGATCCCGCGTCGCGCGACCTGCAGATCTGCCGGCTGATCGGCAAGGTTCCCACGATCGCCGCGTACACCTATCGTCACAGCCTCGGTTTTCCCTACGTCTATCCCGACAACGATCTTGGCTATGCCGAGAACTTCATGAACATGCTCTGGCGCATGATGGAGCCCAAGTATACGGCTAATCCGGTACTGGCGCGGGCGCTCGATATCCTCTTTATTCTGCACGCCGATCACGAACAGAACTGCAGCACCAACGTGATGCGTTCGGTGGGAAGCGCGCAGGCCGATCCGTTCGTCTCGACAGCCGCTGCAGCGGCGGCCCTCTCCGGCCCGCTGCATGGCGGAGCCAACGAGGAAGTGCTGCGCATGCTGGACCAGATCGGATCGAAGGATAAGGTGCCGGCGTATATCGCGGAGATCAAAGCGGGCCGCGGGCGCCTCATGGGCTTCGGGCATCGCGTTTACAAGAACTACGATCCACGCGCGCGCATCATCAAATGGGCGGCGGACAGCGTCTTCGAAGTGACCGGGCGGAATCCGAAGTTGGAGATCGCGCTGGAGCTCGAGCGAATCGCACTGGAAGACGAGTACTTCGTGAAGCGCAAACTGTACCCCAACGTGGACTTCTACTCAGGCATCATGTACCAGGCGATGGGCTTCAGGCCGGAGATGTTCACGGTGTTGTTCGCGATTCCGCGCACCGTGGGCTGGCTGGCGCAGTGGCAGGAACTGATTTGTGATCCTGAGCAGAAGATCGCTCGTCCACGCCAGGTCTACACCGGACACGGAGAGCGGCAGTTCGTGCCGAGGGAGAATCGCGTAGAGGCGAGCACACCGGCGCCTCGCACGTAATTACGATTTGCCTGTCAGGAGGGCCGATGTTCACCGCAACCGCCGATCTGGTTCTGCCCAGCACGACGACGGGATCGTTCCCCCGCCCGCGTTGGTTCGACGTGAGCATGTGGGGCCGTCCGCTCGATACCTGCATGCTCGACGTCCGCTTCCGCGAAAAGTTTCAGGACGCCATGGCCGTGGTGATCAGCGATCAGGAGCGCGCCGGCCTCGACATTCTGACGCATGGCGACTTGCACGTGGACGAGGACATGGCCGGGAGGGCTTGGCACCACTATCCCTTGCAGCGCTGGGCGGGTTTCGAGGGCGATCACCTGCAGCCCGAGGAGACTACCGCGCCGTGGCTCCACTACCCACCCGGCACCCTGTTGAACGAGATCTATACCGGATGGCGCTGGCCGCACGTGGTGGACAAAATCGAGCATCGCCCGCTCGACTATCCCAAGCTGTGGCGCCTGGCACAAGGCCGCACGCAGAAGCCGGTGAAATTCGGGACCTGCTGTTCGCAGGTGATGGCACTCTTTCTCGACATTCACACGCCGAAGTACCACGACAAGCGACAGGTGATCTGGGACATGGCGGAGGCGATGAATCGCGAGCTCCTGGCGCTGCGGGACGCCGGCTGCCGCTGCATTCAGATCGAAGAGCCCACTTTTCACTTCATGGCCAACACGTACGGCAAAGACCATGACGAAGTGAAGTTTATGGTGGACGCTTTTAATCGCGAGGTGCAGGGCCTGGACGACGTGGAGCTGTGGATCCACACCTGTTGGGGCAATCCGAACATGCAGCGCGTGATGGAAGACACGAGCTACGCCAACTCCATCGAAATCTACCTGGAGCGGTGCCGCGGCGACGTCTGGACTCTGGAGATGAAGGACCGCGGCCAGCAGGACATCGAGCTCTTCGAGCCGTTCAAGCACGATCTCAAGAAGAAGATCTGCATCGGCACGGTGAGTCACCGCGTGCTGCAGGCGGATCGTCCGGAGGATGTCGCGGCGGAGATTCGCAAGGCACTGCGCTACATTCCAGCCGAGCGGCTGATCGTTTCGAGCGACTGCGGCTTCGGGCGCCAGGGATGCAATCGCGAGATCGCGTTCTACAAGGCGAGTGCGATTGCGCAAGGCGCGAACATCGTGCGGCGGGAGTTGGGACTTCCGGAAAAGTATGTGCCGGCCGCCGACCCCGCGTTACAAATCGATGTCGTTCCGGGACGCGGGAGGCACTGACAGGCGAGAGAAAAGTATAGCAACGTCCGAATTCGCACAATCTTCACGCGCCCGCCGCCATTCCCATGCCATCCTGACTCATAGGAGAACATGCGAATGGAACAGCCGGAAATCCTGTCGCGGGAGGAAGTGCGCAAGCTGGATGCTTACTGGCGTGCGGCCAACTATCTGTCGGTTGGACAGATTTATCTTCGCGACAATCCGCTCTTGACCGAGCCCCTGAAGCTGGAACACATTAAAGCGCGACTGCTCGGCCACTGGGGCACGACGCCCGGACTGAACTTCATCTACGTTCATTGCAATCGCGTCATCAAGAAGTACGACCTGAACATGCTCTATATCGCAGGGCCCGGCCACGGCGGGCCCGGCATGGTCGCCAACACCTATCTGGAGGGTACGTACAGCGAGATCTATCCGAACGTCTCGCAGACTGTGGATGGAATGAAGCGGCTGTTTACGCAGTTCTCTTATCCAGGAGGGATTCCGAGTCACGCCGCACCGGAAACGCCGGGCTCAATTCACGAGGGCGGAGAACTCGGATACGCGCTGCTTCACGGATATGGCGCGGTGTTCGACAATCCCGACCTGTTGGTGTGTTGCGTGATAGGCGATGGTGAGGCGGAAACGGGCGCACTCGCTACGAGCTGGCATTCGAACAAGTTCCTGAATCCGGCGCGCGATGGCGCCGTGATTCCGATCCTGCACCTGAATGGATATAAAATCGCCGGGCCGACGGTGCTGGCGCGGATTCCCAAAGAGGAGCTTACGGACTTATTCGCGGGTTACGGCTACAAGCCTTATTTTGTGGAGGGCGACGATCCCCCGAAGATGCATCAGCAGATGGCGAAGGTGATGGAAGACGTGCTGGCCGACATTCGAGGCATTCAGAAGGCGGCACGTCAGGATGGCAACACTGAGCGGCCCATGTGGCCGATGATCGTGTTGCGCTCGCCCAAGGGCTGGACCGGTCCGAAAATCGTCGACGGGAAGCAGGTGGAAGGTACGTTCCGCGCGCATCAAGTGCCAGTGGATAATTTTAGGGCGAAGCCCGAGCATCTCAAGATTCTCGAAGACTGGATGAAAAGCTATCGGCCGGAGGAATTGTTCGACAAGACGGGCAAGCTGCTTCCGGAGCTGGCAGAAATGGCGCCCGCGAAGGAACGCCGCATGGGCGCGAATCCGCACACCAATGGCGGGATTCTGCTCAAGGATCTGCAGATGCCCGACTTTCGCGACTATGCAGTGGACGTGCCGAAGCCGGGGGTGGTCATCGGGGAAGCTACGCGCGTGATGGGAAACCTGCTGCGCGATGTCATGAAGGACAACGTGTCGTCCGCCAACTTCCGTGTGATGGGGCCGGACGAGACCGCTTCCAATCGTCTGGCTGCGCTGTTTGACGTGACCGATCGCGTCTCGGAAGCAGAGATTCTGCCCACCGACGATCACGTCTCGCGCGACGGCCGCGTCATGGAGGTCCTCAGTGAGCACATGTGCCAGGGATGGCTGGAAGGCTACCTGCTCACGGGCCGTCACGGCTTCTTCTCCTGCTACGAGGGGTTCATTCACATCATCGACTCGATGTTCAATCAGCACGCGAAGTGGCTGAAAGTCACGCGGCATCTTCCGTGGCGCAGACCGATTGCATCGCTGAATTACCTCTTGACCTCGCATGTCTGGCGGCAGGATCACAACGGCTTCAGCCATCAGGATCCAGGCTTTATCGATCACGTGGTGAACAAGAAAGCCGACGTCGTGCGCGTCTACCTGCCACCGGACGCCAACACGTTGCTCTCGGTAACCGACCACTGCCTGCGAAGCCGCAACTATGTGAACGTCATCGTGGCCGGCAAACAGCCCGCCCTGCAGTACCTGAGCATGGACGCGGCGATCAAGCATTGCAGCTTCGGCATCGGCATCTGGGAGTGGGCCAGCAACGACTTCGGATCCGAGCCAGACGTGGTGATGGCGTGCTGCGGGGACGTTCCGACGCTGGAGACGTTGGCGGCTGTGGACTACTTGCGCCGGGCCGTACCCGACCTTAAGATTCGCGTGGTGAACGTGGTGGACCTGATGACGTTACAGCCCTCCAGCGAACATCCGCACGGCCTCTCGGATCGGGATTTCGACTCGCTCTTCACCAAGGACAAACCGGTCGTTTTCGCGTTCCACGGATATCCCTGGCTGATCCATCGCCTCACCTACCGGCGCACTAATCACGCCAACGTGCACGTGCGCGGATACAAAGAGGAGGGGACCACGACCACGCCATTCGACATGACGGTGCTCAACGATCTGGACCGGTTCCATCTGGCGATGGACGTGATCGATCGCGTGCCCAGACTGCAAACCGTGGCGGCGCATCAGAAACAATTTCTGCGCGAAAAGCTGATCGACCACAAACAGTACATCGTCAGGTACGGCGACGATATGCCGGAGATCCGCGACTGGCACTGGCCCGAGTAGCATGAACATCCTGGTCATCAACGGCGGATCGAGCAGCCTGAAGGCAACGCTTCGCCAGTTGCCGGACGGCCCACTTCCGGAGCGGGCGCCGGCGCCGCTTTGGGACGCGCAGGCGGATTGGGGACGCCATCCCGGTAAGGCCCAGACTCGTGTGCGGACCTCGCAAGGCGAGTCCGAAAACGAGATCGCGATTCAATCCCATGCCGAGGTGCTGCGTCCCGTGATCGAATCAATCTGGAGCGGACCGTCCAAACTGCTAGACGATCCGCAGCAGATTGCAGTGATCGGTCATCGTGTGGTGCACGGCGGCAAGGCGTTCCAAGAGACCACGCGGATCACGGCGGACGTTCGGGAGGAGATCCGCAAGTATTGCGAGTTTGCACCGGAACACAATCGTCTGGAACTGGAGGCGATTGAGGAGTCGGAGCAGATCTTCGGGCCCAACGTGCCGCAGATTGCGGTCTTCGATACCGCATTCCATACGTCCATGCCGCAGGCGGCCACCGTCTACCCGGGGCCCTACGATTGGTACGAGAAGGGCATCCGGCGGTACGGGTTTCACGGCATCAATCACCAGTACGTCTCGCGGCGGGCGACGGAGATTTTGGGTCGCGGCCCTGATGGATTGCGGTTGGTGAGCTGTCACCTGGGGAACGGTGCATCGCTGGCGGCGGTGCGGTCTGGCAAGAGCGTCGATACCACGATGGGATTTACGCCGCTCGAAGGCCTGATGATGGGGACGCGTTCGGGGTCGGTCGATCCGGGAATTCTCATCTATCTGGTGCGCCACCAGGGCCTGGCTGCGGACGAGTTGGACCGCCTGCTGAATCGGGATTCCGGGTTGAAGGGAGTGTCGGGTATCTCGGGAGACATGCGGGAGGTCCTCGCGGGCAGGGACAGAGGCGATGAGCGGGCCCGCCTCGCTTTCGACGTGTACACGCACCGTCTCTGCCGCGAGATTGGCGGGATGGTGGCGTCACTCGGCGGGTTGGACGCGGTCATCTTCACCGCCGGTATCGGGGAGAACAGTCCGCCGGTACGGACGGCGGTCTGCGAACGGCTGGCATTCTGGGGCATCCGGCTGGATGCCGAGAAGAACGAGCATCCGCAGGTGGACTCCGATATCGCGGCGGCCGATTCGCCGGTCCGCGTGCTGGTCATTCGCGCCGATGAGGATTGGGAGATCGCCCGCGAGTGTCACCGGATCATAACCGCCGGTCAGAAGGGGTGAGGCCTCACTTCGCCATGGCCCGGCCCGCATACTTCTTCCACATGGCCGGATCCGAGAGCATCTTAACGAAAAGCCCGCCGACCACCGACCGGGCCTGAAATCCCTGCTGTTTGGCGGTTGCAGTGTCGTACCAGTCGGTGAGTGGTACACGGCTCGCGGAATCGTTTGCGAACTGGTAGGCCGGCGCCACCAGCGCCTCAAAGTCCGCGGAATTGTCGGCCAGGGTCGCCGTCCATAGCACCCAATCGAGCTTGGTGTAGTCACGGCGGTTGTCGAGTGGTAGGCCGTATTGTTTCTGCTTCGTTTTATAAAATGCAATTTCGGTTCGCGCGATCTCAGGCGGGAAGAGGTTCAGGCCGAGAAGCTTGTCCCACACCAGGTTGTACTTCTGGCTCCAGGTCCCAGGTTTATCGAACGCCAGCCGGTAATGGTCGCCGTCATTCGCCAGAGTCGCCCACTTCGATGCGAACTCCTGAGCCGTCTTACGGTACAGCGCTGCTTCCTGGTGGTGTCCGGTCATCTCGGCGAGCATTCCGTAGGCGCCCAATGCCAGGATCGCCTTGATGGAGAGATTGGCGTTGTGCGCGAGGTGGCCCGCGAAATCGTCCGTCGAGAGTTGGTTCTCCGGATCGAGACCCTTTTCCTTCAGGTACTCCGCCCATTTGGTCAATTGCGGCCAGTACTTCTCGGCATATGCCGCATTGCCCTCGACGCGCGCCAGCGCTGCCAGCATGAGGAGCATATTTCCGCTCTCCTCCACCGGCATCTGATTTTCCTCCGTCCTTTCGCCTCCACCATACACTTGCCCGTTGGCTTGTGGATAGGTCCCCAAATCGTGCGGGGCGAAAGGCCAGCGCCAACGGTCCATTCGGGCATAATCGAGTACCGGCTGCAGTTGGGCTTTCAGTAGTGTCGGGTTGAATAACAGGGTGAAGGGGGCGCTCGGATAGATAACGTCCACAGTCGCGATGCAGCCGTTGCTGAAATTCTCCTTGGGAAAGTACATAGCGGTGCCATCGACGTCCGCTACGAGCTTGTGCGCCGCCAGAGTCTGGCGATAAGCCAGGGTCGCGAGCCGCGCGTATTTTTCACCGCCTACGTGGCGCAGGTCTGCCATCAGCTCCCCGTCGAAGGCTGTGCTCCGCTCGCGCAGCGAATCATGATCGCGCCGCGCCATCCTCAAGAGATCGGCAGCTTCCGCACCCTTTCTTCTCCACCACGGGCGCTCGCGGCGCTGAAAATATTCGATCGAATACAGATCGTCGTACGCGATCATCAGGTAGCGCGATACCGCTGGCGTGCCGACCTTCCCGAGATCAATGCTGAACGCCAGGACGTCGGCAGGGCGCCGTCCCTGTGGATATTCCGCGAGATCGTCGGAGTCCGGCAGCCGTCCTGTACTTTCGAATGCGGTACGCGCATCCTGTTGCAGTCCCGCTACAGCGGAGATGCCTTCCGGTCGATCCGCCGCGAGGTAGAGATATCCCCAATCAATCCGCAGATCGTCGCCGCGCTTGGCCAGCATCGGCTGCTCGCGCGATCCCATACGTAGCACCGTCTGGCCGTCCAACGAATACCGCGACCACTCCACCGATTGATCCGCGGTATTGGTCACCAACTGCGCGCCGGCGTCCAGGTAAATCGAAACGGCGTGCTCCGCGCCATCGGTGGACGTCACGCTCCACTCGACGTACGTCAGGGGCCGCGACAGCACATCTAAATCGTCTGGCAGCGCGGGTGTGAGGAAGGTAAGGGTAAGGCCGATGCCGCCACCCGAGAATTCGTAGACGGTCCGGGTGGGAAAGACCTCAAGGCGGGTCTGTTCGAGAGGCGCAGGAAACTGGCGCTCGCGACCCATGAGGCGGAACGCCTTGCCATCAATCCGTACCAGGGAATTGAGGCTGTTCGGCTTGCCGGTCCAGTGCGCGGTCGGGCTCTCCGTCAGGCGATCGGTCATCGACCAGATGCTGAAGTAAGGATCGTGCGCCACCAGCGGCACGGCAGGAGGCCGCATCGGGGCGAGGGTCTGGGCTGCCGCCGGAAAGGCAAGGGCGGCGACGAGAATCGCACTGTGAATACTCCGCTTCACCTGATACATAATCGACTGTTGCCCCCGAGAGGATTAGGGTCTACTCTGCTTTTACATTGGAACGGTATCACGATTCGAGGGTGGCAGGGTTCACTCTTCGGCCGGGGGCGAAGGAAGCCACTTCACCTGATTGTGCAGATCTTCGGGCGTCCAGTTCTGCCAAACAAACAGCAGACTTTCGATCACAGTACCAATCGATCGATTGGACGGAATAAGTAAGACGCCTGGCGAATGGCAGAATGCGGTGAACTCCCCGAAATGACCGATCATGGTGTGGACGTCAGCCGAAACCAAAACGCGGCCGTCCGCTGCCGCATTCTTCAAGACCTCCGGGTCTGCTGTGCCGTCTGGAAGGATGCCTGCCGCTACACGGAAATCGATTGATGCGTCTCTGAGCAGTAGTCCTTTTCGGATGTCCGGGTCAATATCCGCGTCCGCTTGAAACCGGATCTTCACAAGGTCTCAATCGGTACGTCGCCGATTGCCCGGCGCAAACCGTCGGTCTGTTCCTGGGTCATGGGATATCGCTGCTGAATCTCTTCATAAAGCCGTTCACGGTCTTTGAGATAGGCCTCCACCTCGGTAGGATGGTCCAAAATAAAGGCGATGGCGCCATAGACTTTGGCAAGCCGTCCCAAGGATGGATATCGCTCCAGCATCGCTTCGGGAGCGTTGCCGCTTCGAAGCTCTTCGACCAACACGAACAGCCCAATCCTTGACCCCGCTACGTAATAGCCCCCGTTCCGCACCTCGACATATTCATTGGACGGCATCATACGCAAGCTCCTCTCTCTCATTCTATCGCCCAAGCTCATCCCAGACTGTGCCAAACTACTACATGCGCGCAGTTCCGATCGTCGCCCTCACCCTTCTCAGCACAGCCCTGGCCGCCGATTCGCCCGACCTTGCCAACCAGTTCCGTCCCGTTGCGAACCGCCTCATCGACGCTGCATTGGCGGATACTGAAGGCTATCAACGGCTCACCTACCTGTGTTACCGCATTGGCAATCGCCTCAGCGGATCGGCAGGACTCGAGAGGGCAATCGCCTGGTCGGTCGAACAGATGAAGGCGGCCGGACTCAGCAATGTCCGCGTCATCCCGACCAAAGTTCCGCACTGGGTGCGCGGCGCGGAATCGGCCCGCATGCTCTCTCCCCACGATAAAACGCTCCACATGCTGGGACTGGGCGGCAGCATCGCGACACCGCCCGGCGGGATCAACGCGGAGGTGGTGGCCGTCTCGGACTTCAACGAACTCGAGAAACTCGGCCGCGACCACGTACAGGGCAAAATCGTCCTGTACAACGAGGAATTTCGCGGATATGGCGCCACGGTCGTCTATCGGACCACCGGGGCTTCACGCGCGGCCGCGCTGGGGGCGGTGGCGGCCCTGGTTCGTTCCGTAACCCCGCTCGCCATGCAAACACCGCACACTGGCGTGATGGAATACGATCCCAATCTGCCGCGCATCCCCACTGCCGCCGTTTCGCCGGAGGAGGCCATGATGATCGCACGCATGGTGGCAGACGGCATCCCCGTCAAAATCCATCTGGAAATGAGCGCCCACATGGAGCCGGATGCCGATAGCGGCGACGTCATCGGCGAGATCCCCGGCCGCGAGCTTCCCAACGAAGTAGTAGTCATGGGCGGGCACATCGATTCCTGGGACGTCGGGCAGGGTGCGCATGACGATGGCGCATCAATCATGGCTTGCCTGGAGGCGGTGGCGTTGATGAAGAAGCTGGGTCTCACGCCGCGGAGGACCATTCGCGTGGCGTTCTGGGTGAATGAGGAGAATGGCGGACGTGGCGGGGAGGCCTATCGCGCCTTTGTGGGTGACCAGATCAAACAGCACGTGGCCGCAATCGAGATGGATGGCGGGGCAGAGGCTCCCGTCGGCTTTGGCGCTGCCGTAGACCCTCCGTCGCAGGAGCTGCTGCGGCAAATTGCGAAACTCCTGGATCGCGTGGGCGCCGGCGACATCAACAACGAAGGCGGCGGATCGGACATCGCTCCGCTGATGCGCGACGGTGTTCCCGGACTCGGCGAACGCACCGTCGGCACGCACTACTTCGACTGGCATCACACCGACGCGGATACGCTCGACAAGGTGAATCCGGAGGAGTTCCGCAAGAATATGGCTGCCTTGGCGGTAATGGGGTATGCTCTGGCCGACATGCCCGGACGGCTCACTTCGGTAACGAGCATGGGACGGAGGGGACGCTAGCAACTGACGCTAGCTATACTCTAGCTATACTAGAGATAATGCGGCGCGGTGCGGTTCTTCTCTCGGTTGTGGGGTGTGGGCTGGTGTGCACTCTCTTTGCACAACGGCCGTTCCGCGAGTACCCTGCCTGGGAATACAACGACTATCCGCTGCCACCAGACTACCTGGTGCCTGGAGAATGGACCTTCGCGCGCCTCATGTACCCGTCCAGCCGGCTCGTAATCGACTGGCAATCGACCCACCGCATGGGGTATGACTGGCGCGAGGGCAACACCAACTGGACCATCGATTATCCCCGCTCCGACCGCCATCTGGCCGAGGCGCTCCGACGCCTCACGCGCATCCAGACTCGGTCGGCCGAACAACCCGTCAACCTCGACGATGAAACTCAGGACGTCCTGAACTACCCGTGGCTCTATGCCGTGGAGGTGGGCCATTGGGAGCTAACGCCGGATCAGATCGTCAAGTTCCGCGAGTATCTGTTGCGCGGAGGCTTCTTCATGTGCGACGACTTTCACGGGCAGGACGAGTGGAACATCTTCATCACCACCATGCACAAGGTGTTTCCCGACCGCAGTATTGTGGATCTGCCGGATGCGGAGGCCGTTTTCCATACGGTCTTCGATCTGAATGATCGCTACCAGGTGCCCGGCGCGCAATACATCCAAACTCACAGCATCTGCGAGAAGTGCCCCACCTACAGCAGCGTTGGTTACGACAACGGTGGTTCAGGCGCGCACTGGCGCGGAATCTATGACGACACTGGCCGTCTCATGGTGGTGATTTGTCACAACATGGACCTGGGAGACTCCTGGGAGCACGCGGACAACCCGCAGTATCCTGCCAAGTTCTCCGCGCTGGGCATCCGCATCGGCGTCAATTACATCACCTACGCGATGACTCACTGAGCCCCCGCCGCTCCGAATTCGTTCAACAGCTTGCTAACCACTTGACCATGTAGAATGTCTACAGGCTTGGAGGTATGGCATGCGATTTCCTTTCGGACGGCGCCGTCACGAGGACCTGGACGCGGAACTGGAGGCTCATCTCGCGATGGCACGGCAAGACCGCATCGAACGAGGCGAGTCCCCGGACGATGCCGCGCGCCATGTCCGGCGCGAGATGGGTAGTGATGCCCTCATCCGGCAGGTCACCCGCGAAGTGTGGGGCTGGCCGTCTCTCGACCGCCTCGGCCAGGATCTGCATCACTCGGCCCGCGCCTTGCGCAAGAGCCCGGGATTCGCACTGGTTGCGATCGTGACTCTGGCGCTGGGAATCGGAGCGTCCACTGCACTCTTCAGCGCCATCGAGGCCGTGCTGTTGCGGCCACTTCCGTATGCCGCTCCCGACCGGCTGGTGTGGGTGACGCGTCCCTCTTCGAAGATGCCCGCCGGACAGCCACTAACCCCGGAATTCGCGGCTTGGCGCACCGAGAGCCACGCTTTCGCGGGCCTGGCGGCGTGGAACGACATGCAGCTCAATCTGACCCACGCCGGCGATCCGGAGCAACTGTCCGCCGCTAGTGTGAATGCCGATTTTCTGCGAGTCCTGGGGGTGACGCCTCTGCTTGGCCAGGATTTCGACGCGGCCCAGGACCGGCCCGGCAACACCGGATTCGTTTTGCTGAGTCACGGGGTTTGGCAGCGCCACTTCAATGGCGATCCTTCAGCGGTAGGCCGAACAGTTTTGCTCAACGACGCTCCTTACACCGTGATCGGCGTCTTGGCCCGCGATTTCCGATTTCCCGGTAATTTCCAGCCCGACTTGTTGGTGCCAGGAGGATACTCCACAGCGCCCGATTGGAACGCACAGACCATGGGACTGCTGCGGGTGATCGGGCGGGTAAAGGAAGGTTGGCCCCAATCCCGGATTGTCTCCGATCTCACGGCGATCGAGACCCGCCATGGCGCAGATATGCCGGCGTTCTCGAAATCGTTCATCGATACCAGCCGTATCGAATTGACGCCGCTCGCGCGACAGCTTTCGGGTGCGGTACGGCGTCCCTTGCTCGTTCTTTGGGGAGCGGTCACCCTGGTGATGCTGTTGATCTGCGCGAATGTGGCCGGTTTGCAGGTAACTATCCCCCGGCAAAGCCGGGGGCTTTATGAATTTGGGCCGCTCAAAGCGGCTGGCGGGGTCGCTGCCGCGCCCCGCAGTTTCGTGAGCCGCTCAAAGCGGCTATGCGGGGTCGCTAACGCGGCCCCGCTAAATCATTGCCACCTGATGGTGGCCCTCAGAGCTGCAGGTTCAATTGGTCGAGTCTTTTGTCCTCTCGCTCCTGCTGCTGAA
>DATGIL010000058.1:0-16498 GCA_035295745.1 Bryobacteraceae bacterium
GGTAGTGACCGGCGTGAGTGGTAACAGAAACGCCGATGAGATTGGTGACGATCGGATCCGCACCATCCAGGTGGCACTTCAGGGGTCGGCAGTCTACTGGCCTCTTGGGGGCTCTGCCCCCAAACCCCCGGGATTTAACGCCTTAGTGCCAAGATGTTCTGACTCGGACTATAAGGTGCCTCCGGAGCCCTACCGGTCGGCCGACCGCAATCAATGTTACCGATCACGCCGGTCACCCTGTTACCACTCCTTCCGACACCTCAAGGCCTCCAGCGCGAAGGTTGTCTTTGAACATTAGTAGGTCGGTGTCTGGTCTTGGTTGATGATCAATTGTTCATGCGGCGGGCGCGGAGCCCGCTACACTGATACATGCGCGGATCGGACCGGGAATCGATCAACGGTTTCTGCTGCTCGGACGGGGACGCCAAGTAGCTCACGCCCCCATTTCGCGCCGGATGGTGTCGGCAATGCTCTCGCTGTAGCGCACTACGTCCGCCTCGTCCTGGCCTTCGACCATCACGCGCGCCAAAGGCTCGGTTCCCGAGAATCGCACCAGGACCCGGCCGGTGCCCGCGAACGCGTCTTCCACACGCTTGATCTCTTGCGCGATCAACGGCACCTCGGTTAATGCCTTCTTTTCACGAACGCGCACATTCACCAGTCTTTGCGGATAGACCTTGAGATCAGCTGTTAGTTCATCGAGGCCCTTGCCTGCCTGTCGCGCGATTTCGAACATCCGGAGCGCGGTAAGCATGCCGTCGCCGGTGGTGGCGTACTGGCGGAAAATGACGTGGCCGGACTGTTCGCCGCCAAGCGTGGCTCCCCGCCGCTCCATCTCTTCCAGCACATACTTGTCGCCTACGGGAGTGCGCACCATTTGGATGCCGTCCCGTTCGCAGGCCTTTTCCAGGCCGAGGTTCGCCATCACGGTAGAGACTACAGTGTCGCCCGCAAGCCGGCCCGCGGACTTCATGGCGCGCGCACAGGCTAGCAGGACGGCGTCTCCATCCACGATCTTTCCGCTCTTGGCGACGAAGATGGCGCGATCGGCATCGCCATCGAAGGCGACGCCGAAATCCTGGCCGCCCTCGAGAACCGCTGCACGCAGCTTCTCCAGATGCAGAGCGCCGCAGTCCAGGTTGATGTTGCGGCCGTCCGGCTCCGTCGAGAGAGTCGTGACCTCGGCCCCCAGGCGGCGGAATAGCTCGGGAGCGAGGCCGCACGAAGCTCCATTGCCGCAATCGATCGCCAGTTTCATTCCGTCGAAACGAAGGCTTACGGTGGAGATCAGAAAGTCCAGATATTGGTGGGCGAGCGAGGCATCGGTGGCTACGGGCTTTGCGGTCACCGCCGGAGAGCTCTGCGATACCTGAAAAATCTCCTGCTCGATGTCGTGCTCTTCCGCATCGGGCAGCTTAAATCCGCTATGGCCAAATACCTTGATGCCGTTATCGCGATAAGGGTTGTGCGATGCCGAAATCATGACGCCGGCTTGAAACGGGCCCGTCCGCGTGACGTATGCCACTCCCGGTGTGGTGATGATGCCCGCATAGCGCACCGCCACTCCGCAACTATCCAACCCGCCGGCGACTGTCTCCGCGATCCAGGGTCCTGACTCGCGAGTGTCTGCGCCGATGAGAACTTCCGGCGCGGCCGCGCCGCTCCGCATGATGTCGTGGCCCAACGCTACGCCGAAGGCGTACACCGTCCCCCGATCGAGCGGGTATTCACCCGCGACGCCCCGTATCCCGTCTGTTCCGAATAGCTCTTTTCCCAACTGTGTCCCCCGAATTTTTCGACTACCGCTTCTTCATGTTTACTGTGACGACCACCTGCGGGGAGGAGACGAAACGAACATACGGATCCTCCACGAAGGCGTTCACCCGAAAATCCAACGAGCCTACCACGGATGAGACATCCACCGGGTCGGTCACTACCTCCGTAATCCGGGAGACTCTGCCCGCGGGACCTTCTATCCGCAGATCGGCAGGCTGCACGGAATCTCTGTCGAGGACGTACCCGTTGACTCCCTGGCCGATCACTCGCGCGCGAACCGGGACCAGGCGCGTCATCCGCCGGTCGAATTCGAAGCGAGCTTCCGAAGGATTGGCGCGGACCAGACGGACCCCTCGCGGCAGCTTCACGTTACCGACGATGGGAAAGGTGTGGATTCCCGGGCGCATTCCACTCATATCCAGGATCACGGCGGGGTGGATCATGCCCTCGCCCAAACCTCGCAATTCACCCGAAGGGCCTCGCAATTCGAGGACCACCTGGCTTACCGGCTCGGCACTGATCTCGAGCTCATCGGGCAAGTTGCGGTACTCGAGCGGAACGGTGGCCAAGGTGCCCAATTCGGGCTCGCTAGCCACCATGGCCCACAGCACCACGGCTACAGCTAGCGAAAGGAGCTTCCAGCCCAGGTTCTCGATCGCCAGCCTCTGGAGGAACCGCAGCGATTTGCCGATCACGGTTTCACCCGATCGGCGGCACGCGGTTCGGCGGGTACGGGATGTCCGTCATGGGCCATGGGAATATCGGCCGCGAATTCATCAATATGGATAGTGGCCGGACGAAGCACCTCGAAGTGGCGATTGATGCGCTCCGCAGTTTCGGCGGGAGTGAGGCCTTGGGCCAGTTCGCCGAAGGCTGCAATGGAGATCCTGCCGGTCTCTTCGGAGACCACCAGGGAGAGGCAGTCTGTCTCTTCGGTGATCCCGATGGCGGCACGGTGGCGCGTACCGAGTTTACCGGAGAGCTGCGGGTTGGTAGTGAGCGGCAGAAAGCATGCCGCAGCCGCGATGCGGTCCTTCTGGACGATCACGGCCCCATCGTGGAGAGGAAGGCCCGGCTGGAAGATCGAGAGCAAGAGGTCGCGCGAGATGAGGGATTCCAATCGCACGCCGCTTTCGACGAAAGTGCGGAGTCCGATGTCGCGCTCCATGACGATCAAGGCTCCGATCTTCTGGGCCGCCAGGACTTCCACGGCCAACAGGATCTCGCTGGCCGACTCGGGGGCGCGGAAGCCGCCGCCGAAGCCCCACCACCGCTTGCGTCCGAGACGGGCGAGTGTACGGCGGATCTCCGATTGAAATAAGACGATGACGGCAAGGCCGAGGTAGGGCACGATGAAGGCGAGCAGCGATCGAAGGGCTTCCAGGCCAGTCCATGCCGCGACGGCATAGAGCAATACGAGGATCAAAATGCCGATCAGGATGTGGCCGGCGCGGGTGCCGCGTACCACCATGAGGGCTTGATACACGAGGAACGCCACCACCAGGATATCGATGATTCCGGTGAGTCCTAACTCCGGCAAAGATGAAAGAAGACGCGGCATCGCAGTGGCGGTATCGCCTCGAAAAACTAGTGTAGCTCGCTTGCTCGCTTCGCTCGCAGGGTTGAGGGGTTTGGGGTTGGGAGAAGAAGCTCCCTTCGCTCGCGGGGTTGGAGTCTCCCCTTCTGAGCGGTCGAGGAGCCCCATGTCCCCAGGCAGCTTTGTGAAGCTTTCCCCGACATCCGGCCTCGCCGCGCGCGAAGCAAGCTCTTCCCCAACCCCTAAGCCCCAACCCCCAACTCCTAACACTTGATCCCCAACCCCGCGAGCGTAGTGAGCCTTACAATTGGAATATGTCTTTTGTGTCGGTTCCCGAAGCCATCGAAGAGATTCGTGCGGGGCGCATCCTGATCGTCGTCGATGATGAGGATCGCGAGAATGAAGGCGACCTTACGATTGCAGCGGAGAAGGTAACGCCCGAGATCATCAATTTCATGGCGACGCACGGGCGCGGCCTGATCTGTCTGCCGCTCACGGCGGAACGGTGCGACTATCTGCGGCTGCCGTTGATGAGTCCACGCAATACTTCGAATTTCGGAACCGCCTTTTGCGAGTCGATCGACGCGCTCGAAGGCGTCACGACTGGCATCTCCGCCGCCGACCGTACTTGCACCATCTTGAAAGCTATCGATCCGGATTGCCGTCCCGGAGATTTGGCGCGTCCCGGGCACATTTTCCCATTGCGGGCGCGAGAGGGCGGCGTGCTGGTTCGTGCCGGACAGACCGAGGCCTCGGTGGACCTGTCGCGCCTCGCCGGGTTGGCGCCGGCGGGCGTGATCTGCGAAATCATGAACGAAGACGGCACCATGGCGCGGGTCCCGCAACTGCGGGAGTTCTGCGCGCGCCACGGCCTGAAGATGATGTCGGTGGCCGACCTGATCCGCTATCGCATGAAGAACGAGAAGTTCGTGCGCCGGGTGGCGGAGGGCTGCGTCCAGACCGAATTCGGCGAATTCCGGACGATTGCCTATGCGAGCGATCTGAATCCCGAGTACCATCTGGCGCTGGTGCGCGGCGAGGTTGCCGGCCAGGAAAGCGTACTGGTTCGCATGCATTCGCGATGCCTCTACGGGGACGTTTTTGGCTCGACGGCCTGCGACTGCGCGGGCCTGGTGCGCAATTCTTTGCGCACCATTGCGGAACACGGCATGGGGGTGTTGGTTTATTTACACGAAACGGGCCCCGGATTTCGAGTGGAGCGCGACCCGGCGGGCCGCCCCCGGATGGCGTCGCACGGCCGTGAGTTCATGCACTACAAAGGGGAAGACGGGCAGCGTCAGCTTCAGCACGAACACGGAATTGGCGCCCAAATTCTGTCGGATCTCGGGTTGCACACCATCCGGCTGCTTACGAACCATCCCCGGAAGATCGTCGCACTGGAGGGGTTTGGGATCGAAATTGTCGACCAATTGCCGGTTTCGGGCGCCGGCGATGCGGCGCCGCAGGCTAAGACTGAAACCTTGCGTTAATATTGGAGCTGGCCCTTCGTCCAGGATGTTATGAACGCACGAATTCTTACCACTTCGACACTTGCCCTTGCGGTTGTGGCTGTGCTGCCCGCCAATGCCGCCGACCCGCAGCTTTTGAACCTGGTGATGCCCGACGCCAAGGTATTGGTGGGTGTCAACGTGGACCAGGCCAAAACGTCGCCTTTTGGCCAGTACGTGCTCTCCCAGATGCAAACTCAGGACCAGGAGATGAAGAAACTGGAATCGCAGACCGGTTTCGATCCGACGCGCGATGTGCACGAGCTGCTGGTAGCGACGAGCGCGGTGGGCAATAGTGCGAGCAACGATCAAACCGGCCTGTTTCTGGCGCGTGGTTCGTTCGATGCGGCTAAGGTGACTGCCGCGGCAACGGCCGATCAGGCGATTACCGAAAATTACAAGGGCGTCACCATCATTGAAGATCCGAAGGGCACTCACGGCGTCGCTTTCCTGAGTCCGACACTGGCGATTGGCGGGGATATCGCCAATGTGAAGAGCGCCATCGACCGGCAGGCGGGCGGCCCCACGATTTCCGCGGCGCTGATGACGCAGGTTAATCAGTGGAGCAACAGCCAGGACGCGTGGCTGGTGTCCATCGTGCCGCCTTCGACGCTGCATGCACCAGCGACAGCCCCGAATGTTCCCGGCCTGAACGGGACCGGCGCCTTCAACACGGTCCAGTCGGCCGCGGGCGGCGTCAAGTTTGGCTCGCTCGTGGTGGTCACGGGCCAGGCGCAATCGGACAATGCGCAGGATGCGCAGCAGATGGGCGATGCGATCAAGATGCTGGGGATGCTGGCGCAGATGCAGGCGCAGAAAGACCCGGCCGCTTCTGCACTGGCTCAGTCGCTGCAAGTTACTACCTCGGGCAGCACGGTGAATGTGTCGATCAGCATGCCGCAGGACCAGCTTCAGCAACTGCTGAAGCCCAAGCCGAACGTGCGCCGCGCCGTCAGATAGTTTTCTCGGGGGCTTTCGAAATTCCCGCGAGCGTTGCCGGGCAGAGGCCGTTTACGAACGGGCACCTGCGGCAACGCTCGTTTTCGTTTAGGGGAAAGTTCATGCTCGACTGCGCCTCATGGAATTCGCGGACCACCTGTTCCGGAGAGTCGAGGAGCGTGGGGGTCAGATCCACTCGGACAAGCGTATTCGGCCGCAGAAAATGCAACCAGGCGCTGGTGGGAGCGCGTCCGGCTACCTGTTCCACGGCTAAGGCGTAGATGCGCAGTTGCAGCTCGTATTCCCGGGCGCGACGGTGGGCTTCGACCGCGGTGACGTCGTCCGTCTTGTAGTCGACGATCACGATTTCGCCGCCCTCCTCGAACCACAGGTCCACCTGCCCACTCACCACCAACTCCTCGATGGCGACCAGGAACTCAAATTCGCGCTCCACGCGGGTGGCTCGTGTGACGCGGCGGCCGAGCGCGCTCTGTCGAAAGATACCTTCCATGCGGAGTGCATCGGGATGCGCGTCAGGCAAGGTGTTGCCTTCGAGCAGCAGGTGGACCTGGTTGCCTAATTCGTCGGCCGACAAGGTGCGCGCCTCGCGCCCGGTTCCGGGCACGAGACTGTCCGGCCTCGGAATTCGTCCTTCGAAGCCGAGATAGTGGCGCAGGTAATACTCGCGTGGACAGTTCACGAATGCACGGAGCTGGGTAACGGTGGCATTGGTATCGGACTGCCCGGTGATGGCGGGTGACGAAACGAACTCCAGCGCCGGCGCGGGATTCGGAAGGGGCCGGCTGAGCACGGGTAGAGGGCCTGGATCGCCCGCGACCAGCAGGCGCAGTTTCCACGGCTTGCCATCGGGCGCAGTGAGAGTGACGACCTCGTCTCGGGGGTTTGCCAGGTCGATCTGGAGGCTGCTGGCGACGACACCGGCCCAATTCGAGGGCTTGCGTTCGCTGACCGAATAACTCAAGACGAGCAGTTCTTCCGCGCGGGTCATCGCGACATAGAGCAGACGACTGCTCTCTTCGGCCTCGCGGAGCTTGCGCTCCTCGTGAATGGCGTGCTGGAAGAGATCGTTCTTGTCCTCACGGCGTGCGGGATTGCGCCAGCGCGCGCCGAGTCCGAAATGGCGCGAGAATGCGACCACAGGCAGCTTGGTATCGATGCCTTTGTGCAGGGCCGACAGGAAAACGACCGGGAACTCCAGGCCCTTTGCGGAGTGCACGGTCATGATCTTGACGGCGTTCGCTGAGTCCTCCGGAGGGGCATCGGGTTCTCGTGGATTGGAGGCGCGCACCAGTTCCAGCTCTTCCACGAACTCATCGAGGGACAGGCGAGAAGCGGCATCGCGGGCCTGGGCCAGGAATTTGTCGAGGTTGGGCGATTCGGGATAGCCGCAATCGTCGATGGCGGAGAGCAGGAGGCGATCGAACGAAACCGATTCGCGGCGGGCACGCCATTCGACGAGGCGCGCCGCAAAGAAGGCGATGCGAGGACTAAGACGGGGATTAGGGGTTGGGGGTTGGGGGTTGGGGGAAAGCGCCTCGCTTTGTTCGGCGGGGATGAGCGCCGCGGACAGATTGCCTCCCTGGAGCTTCATTTCGAGCAGGGTTTCGTCAGAGACCCCGACCAACGGCGAGCGGAGGACTACCGCGAGGCTCACTTCGTCGCGCGGATTGGCGATCACGCGGAGCAGGTGGGTGAGATCGTTCACCTCGCGGCTGTCGTGGAATCCCCGGCCGCGATTTACCAGGTACGGAATGCCTGCCTGCTCAAAGGCAGAGGTGAATTCTGTGAGTACTTCAGTGTTGCGAACCAGGAGCGCGATGTCCTTGAACTGGAGGTGGGGCTCCGCGTCGAGAAGTTCGAGAATGCGCCGCGCCACCCATCGCGCCTCCGGGGACTCTTCTCCGGAGACGGCCATCAACTCTACGCAGACCGGCCGCGGCTGATCGAAGGCGCGTCCGGCCACCAGGCTGCGGGGTTCGATCCCTGGCGCGTCCGCGGTAATGGTTTCGACGGCGCTGAGGATCTCCGGGCGGCTGCGGAAGTTGTCGATCAATTCCACCAGTCGCTTTCCGCCGTGATGCACTTCATCGCGATACTCCTGGAACCCGCGAGGCTCGGCATGACGAAAGCCGAAGATCGACTGGTTGATGTCGCCGACGGCGTAGAAGCGATCAGGCGGACGGACCAGGCGCAAGAGCTTGGATTGCTGGCCATTCGTGTCCTGAAACTCGTCCATCAAGATGTGGTCGAACTGCGCCTGCAAGCGAGCGCGAGTTTCGGCGTGGCTCTCGAGCAGGCGGACAGTAAACTCTTCGAGGTCGGCAAAATCGAGCGCGCCGGCCAGACTCTTTCGATGGCGATAGATGCGGTCGAAGCGTTGAAGAATGTCGAGCAGCAACTCGCGTTCGGATGTGTAGCAGGCGGTGATGGCCGCGTACAGAAACTTCGGGATCTGCTCATCCTTCAGATGCTTTAGCAACGTGTAGGCGGGATTGCCTCGCTTGCACTTGCTGAGATTGCAGGAGAACTCCTCGATGGCCTGAAGCGCGCCGCGCGGAGTGTTGGCGTTCACGATACGTTCCGCGCCCTCCAACGCACATTCCAGTTGATCCTTTTGCGCGGGGTTCCATCCAATGAGCTTTTCGGCGCGGATGGCCGCCAGAGTCTGCTCGATCTCCGCGATGGTCACCCCCGGCGGGGCAGGGAATTGGGCCAGTTGCGCGACCGAGATGCCTGCGCCGCGCATGGCGTCATAGGCGGACAAGATATCGCTTTCGAAATCGGGCGAGGAGAGCGCGCGAATCAGGGCCCGGACGCGCACAGGATCTTCGCGAAACACTTCCTCCATCGCCTCCGACATGGAGTCGAGCTGCAGGCGCCACGACTCGCGCTCATCGGCCACGTAGAAGTCGGGGTCGACGCCTGCAAAGACGGCATTTTCCTTCAAAATACGCGCGCAAAATCCATGTACGGTGGAGACCCAGGCGCGCTCCAGGCGGGCACGCACGCGGGGGTCGTCGTGGAAGGCCTCGGCGAGCTTCTTCCGCATATTGCCGGCGGCCTTCTCGGTGAAGGTGATGGCGAGAATGCGCAGCGGATCGACACCTTCGGCTACCAGGCTTCGAAAGTACTCCACGAGCACGGTGGTCTTACCGGACCCCGGGCCCGCCACGACGCAGGCATCGAGGTGACGCTGCGAGATGTCGATGGCCTCCAACTGGGCGGCAGTGAAGCGGACTTCCTTCATGCCTCGCTCGCGGTTTCGGCTTCGGGAGCCTCGTGTGCGTCGACGCGGCAGATGTCGCGCGAGTCGCAGAAGCGGCAATTGTCGGTATTGGCCGGAGCGACTTCGATGCGGCCCGCGCGGATCTGCTCGACGACCCGCAGCGTGCGCTCGCCGGAATTTTCCAGCCAACCTTGCGGGAACGGTTCCCCGTCGTAAGGCATGGCGGCCGGCCCATCGTTCCATCCGGCGTAGACGATGCCGCCCTTGAGGCCGATGTAGTACATCCCCGACGGCTTGACGAGGAACTTCTGCTCCGCGGCCATCAGGTAAAGGGGCGCCTGCAAGAGGTTGTCGTTGGTGAGCCGTTCCTTGGTGCGCTGCGGCCCGCTGTACTTGTAGTCGATCACGAAGGCGCTTCCATCGGAGCCGATATCGAGCCGGTCCATCTTCCCTGAGATCACGAGGGAATCATCCAGGGCGAAGGTGAAGGGCTCTTCGATGCGGGATTGGAACCTGCCTCGGGGCCATTTGTCGCTGGATGCGAATGCCAGCAGGTTCTCCAACATGGCATTGCGCAGACGCTCGGTGTGGTAGCCGGGCGGGATGCACTTTTCCTTGAGGGCGGCTTGGAAATGACGTTCGAACAGCGGCTCCAGGGGCTCGCGGGTGAGCCACCATTTAGCCAGGACGGCGTGGACGATATTGCCCTGCGTGAGGAAGTCGAGGCGCTCTTCCGGACGCGTGGGCGCGGGCTGGAGTCGGAGAATCCGCTTGCTGAAGTGTTGGAATGGACACTGCAGAAAGCTTTCGAGGGCCGAGGGGGACATGACCGCGGTGCGTTGGCGAAGCACGTTGAGGAGAGCAGGAGTGCGAATCTCCACCGGCTCGGGCGGCCCAGGCTTGAGGCGTGGGTGCGGCCGCACGGGACACGAGTCCTGCATGGGCAGCACCAGATCTTCCAGGTACATGGAGGGCAGGTTCTGGTCGCCGCGGGAGTTGAACTCAGGGTAGGAAAGCGTGACGAGCAGGGTGGCTCGGGTGATGGCGGATTCGAATAGAGCGCGCTCTTCGCGCTCAAATTCGGCGGCGGTGGGCATGCGGACGCCCGACTGATTAAGACGGGCACGCGCCGCCTCCGGGAAAAAGGGATTCTGCCGGTGAAATTGCGGAAATTCTTTTTCCACCATGCCGCAAACGAAGACTACGGGCAAGACCCATTGGCGCGCTTCGGGCGCGCTGAGTACGTGGACCACGTTGCGGCGCTTGTCTTCAAGCCGCAAGGGATTGAGTCGCAGAACCGATTTAGCGGCGCGCCAGAATTCGGTGAGCGAAAGCTGCCGGTGCTCGTCCCAAGCTTCGGCGGCTTCGTCCATGGCTTCGTCGAACGAATTCAGGGCCGCGGAACGGCTGCGCCACTCGATGGCCGGCTCATGTGCAGCGATCGGAACGGGCGATTCACCCAGCAGAGTGCGCAAAGTTTTCAGGCGATCGGCCCATTCTCCGGGTTTGAGCTCCAAAGGCAGCCACGCTTCGAGTGCGGCGAGCGATTCGAATAGAGGAGTCAGGGTGGCGGAGTCGTCTCCCGAGAGTGCACGCAGCGTGGGGAGTCCCGAGTTGGGAGTCTGCCGGCGGACGGCAAAGTCGAAGCGGTCCATCGCCTCCGAACTGGCGAACTGCGGAGCAAGGCGCAGAGCGGCGAGCGTACGCGAGTGGTCCCAACCCCCGAGGAGGGCATCGATTGTGCCCGAGAGGAAACGGATGATGGAGTGTTCGTGCAGCTTCGGCTCGAAGTAAAAGCGCGCAGGTATGCCGAATCGCGCGAGCGTGGAGCGGAAGATAGGAACGTAGGTTTCCTTGGAGCGGACGATGATCGCCATCTCGCGGAAGGGGCGGCCGGCCGCCGCCTGCTCCAATATACGGCGGGCGATCTCCTCGGCTTCGCGCTCGATCGAAGGGGCCTTGACCAGCAGCCTGGCGGGAGTCGTCCGGGCACGGGGCAGACGCTCCTCGCGGAACCCAATGGCGGCGAGGCGGGAATCCATCGCGTCGAAGGTGAGGGTGAGATCGGCATGGCGGCCGATGGTCGCGAGGAAGCTCAACTCAGGATCGGAGAGCGCGTGGAAGCCGTCGAGCCAAACTGTCTGAATTCCGCCAAGTCCGTTCCTGGAGATGCGGCGCGCGGCGTTGGCCAGGAGACCGACGCGCAGAGCGAGTCCGCGGCGGGCCAGTTCCCGATCGACCTCCTGGTAGACGGCGAGAAAGGCGGGACCGAGCGGTGTATCGGGCAGGCAACTTGCCAGGCGATTGCTGTCGCAGCCTACCGAGGAGAACTCGTTGATGGTCCGGGCGAGTGAGGCGACAAAGCCCGGCATGTGCACCACACTTGCGAATTCGCTACGCGCCACACGACGCGCGGCCGTCTCCACGATCAGGTACAGCACTGCGTCGGTGACGCGGCGGGGGCCCTCTACCCACGATTTGACGAAGTCGGACAGCGTCTGAATCAGCTTGCCGGGAAAGACAAAGCCCTCGCGCGCAAGGCGGTTCTGCAGATGTGTGGTCAGCGTCGCGGTAGGGACCAGAAGGCGAATGGCTTGATTGCCGGCACGCAACGACTCACGAAAGTGGTGGAGGATGACGGCGGTCTTACCGGAGCCTGCGGGGCCTGTCAGGAGGCGCATTGGCTCCAGTGTATCGCAGGCGAATAAAAAGCAAAAGTGGTCAGCTTCCGCGGTTCACGGAGACGACTCCGTGATCGACCAGGACGGAATCGGTGGGCTTCAGATGGCCGTATGACTGTCCGTTGACGGTGAGGTCGTCGTTGCGGATGATCACTTCGGCGTCGCGGCAGGGCTTGAAATGGTACACGGCATCCTGCTCCTTCACGGGTTGCGGAACTTCAGTGCGGTAGCAGTCCGTTACGACGACGGTGTGAGTGCCGACGGTGGCCTGCACGCGGCCAAGCAACAGGTTGTTAGACCGGCTGCATCCTGCAAGGAATGCGAAGAGGCAGCAGAAACAAATGGTGCAGCATGTCCTCATGGCTTCTGATCGTAATGTACTTTGTATTGAAAAGTCAAGCCCTGAATGCACCTTAACTCACCTTGCCCGCAGCGCGGTTGGGGTGCCATGCTCATGAGTTGATCCCGTTCTTCGTATTCTTTCTCTTCTCGGGTTTCTGCGGCCTGGTCTACCAGGTGGTGTGGCTGCGGGTGGCGATGGCCGATTTTGGCGTCACCACACCGCTGGTATCGATGGTCCTGTCGGTATTCATGGCCGGGCTGGCGTTGGGTAGTTGGTTGGGTGGAAGGCTTGTCCGCCGATTCGCGTCCCGCCCCGCGGCATTCTTCATTCGGCTGTATGCCGCGAGCGAATTGGCGATCGGGATCTCCGGACTGGCCGTCCGTCCGCTGCTCGGATGGGGGCGGGCTATACTGGCGGGCGGCGCGCATGCGGCATGGGGCTCAGGCGGCTACTATCTCGCGTCGGGTGGCGCTATCGCGGTGATCCTGCTTCCGTTCTGCACCTGCATGGGGGCCACATTTCCACTGGCGATGGCGGGAATTCGCGGCACATTTCGAAGCGAGTCTCCACGCTCCTTCAGCTATCTGTATCTCGCCAATGTGCTGGGCGCGATGGCGGGCGCTTTTGGATCGGCATTTATCTTCATTGAATGGCTGGGCTTTGCGCAAACGCTCCTCGTGGCCGCGGTTCTCAACGGGATCATCGCCCTGCTGGCGTGGACTTTGGCCAGAAGCAAACCAAGTGACGGCTCGCGACAGACCCCGGCAACGGCCGCGTCGAAGGCCGCGCCAGCCGATACGATGGCGCTGGTGTTTCTCTTCATCTCGGGCCTGACCAGCCTCGCGATGGAAGTTGTGTGGACGCGGCAGTTCGTTCCGTTCCTGGGGCCGGTGGTCTACTCGTTTGCGGCAATGTTGACCGTCTACCTGCTCGCTACTGCGATCGGTTCCCGCATCTATCGCGCCTGGGCGCGGCGGGGAGGATCGGTGGACACCGCCAGCACCAAGGCCGCCCTATTTGCCGGGGTCGGCGGACTCCTCCCGCTGCTGGCAGCCGACCCGAGGATTGCGGGCGGTCATCGTCTGCTGACCGGAGCGCTGCGCGTCGCCTGGGCGATCGGGCCATTCTGCGCGATTCTGGGCTTTCTGACGCCGATGCTGGTGGATCGCTGGTCGGGGGGCGATGCCGATCGTGCCGGGAGAGCCTACGCCGTGAACGCCATCGGCTGCATCGCGGGGCCGCTGCTCGCGGGTTTTCTGCTGTTGCCCCAAGTGGGCGAAAGGTGGACGCTGGTTATCCTTTCGCTGCCATTTTTCCTGTTGGGCTACCGGATGCTTCCCACGCGGCTGTCGGCTGTGCTTGCGCTGGCTTCCTTCCTGCTGGTGTTTGGCACGCGCGATTTCGCGACACTCTATCCGGAAGCCGAGGTGCGTCGTGACCACACTGCCACAGTGATCGCCACGGGCCGCGGTATGGAGCGGATGTTACGCGTGAATGGCGTGGGCATCACCAATCTCACTCCCATCACCAAGATGATGGCGCACTTTACACTGGCGTCGCTCGACCGGCCGCCGGAGCGGGTGCTGGTGCTGTGTTTCGGGATGGGAACTTCGTTTCGTTCGGCAATGTCCTGGGGTGCGCGGGTGACGGCAGTGGAACTGGTGCCGAGCGTGCCCTCGCTCTTCGGGTACTTTCATAACGACGCCGCCGTCCTGTTGGCCTCGCCGCGGGCCACGATCGTGATCGACGACGCGCGCCGTTCTCTGGAACGCACCCAGGAGAGCTTCGATGCAATCGTGATCGATCCGCCTCCGCCGATCGAAGCGGCGGGGTCGAGCCTGCTCTATTCGCGCGAGTTCTATGCTTTGGCCGGGGCGCGTCTGCGTCCGGGGGGAATTCTCCAGCAGTGGCTGCCGCGGGCGGAGCCGGCGGTGGTGTCTGCGGTGACACAGGCGCTCCAAGCCAGCTTCCCGGAGGTGCGGGCGTTCCGTTCCATTGAAGGATGGGGACTGCACTTTCTGGCAAGTGATTCACGGATGGAGAACCGTTCGGCTGCGGAACTGGCTTCGCGATTATCGCCTGGCGCGACTGCAGATCTGCTGGAGTGGGGCCCGGGAGCGACCGCGGAGGCGCAATTCCAGCCGGTTGTTTCGGAACCGGTCTCGCTGCGCACATTAATTGACGAGGCTCCCGGTGCGCACGTGCTCACAGACGACCGGCCGGTGAACGAATACTATTTCCTGCGCCGCACATTTCGCAAGCGCGGCCAGAAGTTCTAGTCGCAAGCGAAGCCAGAGGTTCTAGCAGTTCTATTGCAGAGTAAAGACGCTTAAATTCTGAAGCGACGCAAGTTTGCGGTAGAATGGTGGGATGCACAGGTTCAAGTGGACCAAAGCGCATGAAGTGTTTTTGCCTGAGGTGGATGCCGACCACCGCAACCTGTTTCGCCTGGCAGACGAGTTAGAGACGGCGACCACAAAAGGAGAGACAGCCCGTATCCTGACCACGCTACGGACCTTGCTGGCGGCTACGGAGGATCACTTCACTCACGAAGAGCGAGAAATGCGCGCAGCGCATTATCCCGCGTTCGCCTGGCATAAGCAGCAGCACGACACGCTACGAAAGCGATTCAACGAGTTCGCTCCGCGGATTGAAAGCGGAGATGGCGATGCCGCCATTCTTCTACTGGACGCCATAGCCGACTGGCTGCAAGATCATACCGCGGTAACCGATCGGATGCTCTGTTCCTATCTGCGGAATCACCAACGGGAAGTGGAGCGGGCGGGGCGGGAGCGCAGTGCAGGGCGGCATCGTCAGCCCCGGGTGGCGATGTAAAAGGTACGGCCTTCTCCCAGTTCTCCTGCCATACCCAGATCGCGGGCATCGTAACAGACGATCTCCTCAAAGCCGGCACGGTTTAACGCAGTGTCAATCTCCCTGGAAGTGTAGCTGCGTTCGTGGACCTCCACGTCTGAACGCCGCCACAAGCCGTCCGTCAGGCGAAACATGGTGATCTGGCAGCGGGCGCGGCGCGTGCGGAAGTCGTATCCGGAGCCGGTGATTGTCAGCAGATGATCGTCACGAACCAGCGCGAAGGACTCTCCCCAATGGGTCTGATAAGCTTCCTCCAGCAGCATATCGAAGGCGAAAAGTGCTCCCGGCTTCAGAGCGGCGGCGGTGCGGCAGAACGTGGCCTGAAGCGCTTCGGGTGTGAGGATGTGATTCAGGCTGTCGAAGGTAGAGACCGCGGCGTCGAATTCCGCAGGCAGACGAAACTCCGCGGCGTCGGCAACGTGAAACTGCGCGGCGGGCACGTTTTCACGGGCGAACTCCACCATGACGGGAGAAGCGTCGATGCCGGTGACCTGGTAGCCGCGGGCGAACAACAGCCCGGCGAGATAGCCGGTCCCGCAGCAAACATCGAGAATCCGCGAGCCGGGCGCGATGCGGGAAAGCCACGTCCGCTCCAGGATGGGGAAGGCCAGATTGTGATAGCCCTCGTTCCAGTAGCGGTTGTAGAACCAGGCGAAATCGTCGTATGGCGACATCGTTTGCGGTCCTCTTTAGCATGGCATACTGGAGAACGATGCGTAGACGACTCGGAGTTTTGTGCCTGGCGGCATGCCTGGCAGCGTTGATCGGATGTTCTTCCGAAGAGACTAAGAAAGAGGAGCCCAAGAAGGAGGCGGAGGCTCCGAAGAAGGAGCAAGCTCCGGACGTCTTCAAGATCAAACTGGATACCTCGAAGGGGTTGGTGGTAATCGAGGTTCATCGCGATTGGGCTCCGATTGGGGCGGATCATCTTTATACGTTGGTGAAGTCGGGATTCTACGATAACAACTACTTCTTCCGCTACATTCGGAATTTCATCGTGCAGTTCGGGATCAACGGCGATCCGAAGACCAACAACACGTGGAAGAACATGAATCTGCTCGACGATCCGGTGAAGCAGACGAATGCACGCGGTACGCTTACCTATGCGACGGCTGGTCCGCGCACGCGCTCGACGCAGTTGTTCATTAATCTGCGGAACAATGCGGAACTGGATACGCGGGGATTCTCGCCACTGGGGAAAGTCATCACAGGGATGAATGTGGTGGACAGTTTCTACGCCGGCTATGGTGAGATGCCGCCGGATGGGCAGGGGCCGGACCCCGGCAAGATCGAACTGCAGGGGACCGAGTACCTCACCACCCATTTCCCGAAGCTGGATTACATCAAAAAGGCGACGATTGAATGATATACTGATGAAGACCCTGCCCCGATCCGAAGGGGACCAGGAAGTTACCAATACAGGGTCAAATTGGAACGACGCGGCCCGGCTGGCCTGAAACCCCAGCCGGGTTTTTTTGTTACTTAAGTTAGTATCCGAGCAGCGGCGACAGCTTGGTGCGAACTTCGTCCATGACTTCCGGAAATGGACATTTCAAATGCACTTCTGCGTCCGGAACGAAGAAAGCGTTCGCT
>DATGIL010000059.1:0-2240 GCA_035295745.1 Bryobacteraceae bacterium
GGCTTGGCTCGGCCGGCAAGATCATCGCCTTGGCGCGCTGCGGCGTCTTTCCGAAGGTGAATGCGAGGGATGTGCAAATCGCGCGCACTGCGTCCGGCGCCGGCCGCTTCGCAGCGGTGACTCGCCCTGCAAAAGCAGCAACTTTATTGGAATCATTTTGATACCGCGACCGTATTGGCGTCACGAGACAGCTATTGCATCGTGCATATGGTATCACGGCATACTTGCGCCCTCACCGCCAATCACTTGAAGACTGGCGGCCCTCCTACAATACCATTTTCCCTGAGAACAGTAGAGTCGAGGATGGGCGCGGTGCTGTGAGGCTGCGCCAATGGCCCGTTTCCCATCCCCGCTCATCGAACCGGACGTGCCGATTTCCGGCATCCGGCTCTCCGACTGGCTTCATCGCATGTCGCACAGCAGTTTGTCCCATGCCGGCGTCTTACGTGGCAGGGGTCGCAAATGCACGCGCCGGAGCCGCAAGACGCCAAGAATTCCGAAGACCTGGAAGTCGCGGAAGCCTCGTGATTGCACCTTGTGCCGGCGGCGGAGGAAGTGGCACACCGACCTGTAGACGTAGTTGTCTACGGCCCGGTAGGCCATCAGACGTGTGCCGTAGCTGAAGTACGCCGACCAGCCGCGCAGTACTGCGTTGAGCTGCTCGCGGACTTCGGGCCACGGCTTGAGATTGCCCGGGACCAATATCTCTCCGATCCTGGTCCTGAGTTTCCCCACGCTCTTCTTGGACGGGCCTGCGCCCAGGTACCGGTACCCATTCTTGCGATAGAAGTACGGTCCGAACGTGTAGCCAAGGAAGTCGAAGTGCTCCGTGCGGGCATTCTTCAGCTTGGTTTTCTGCTCGTTGAGCGTCAGCCCAAGCCTGGTCATCACCGTTTTCGCCCACGCCAGCGCCTCGTCCGCGTGTCCGCGGCAGAGGATGACGAAGTCGTCGGCATAGGAGATGACATGACCGCGGAACGTTTCGCCGCGTCCGGTTTTGCGCCAGTGCTTGAGAAAACGGTTCATGTATAGATTGGCCAGCATGGGACTTGCGACGCCGCCTTGCGGCGTGCCCCGCTTGTTCCGCTTGCCTCCCGTCATTCGCCGTCTTCCCTCGCCGTCCCGCTCTTCGACCGGCGCTTTGAGCCACAGTTTGATCAGCCACAGCACATGCCGGTCGACGATGCGGCGGGCCACCGTCTTCAGGAGGTCCGCGTGCGGGATCGTGTCGAAGTATTTCGACAGATCGGCGTCCACCACGTCGGTGTAACCCTGGCGGATCAGCCGGTGTACTTCCTTGACGGCCCCAACCCCGCTGCGACGGGGCCGGTAGCCGTAAGCGCCATCCTCGAAGTCTGCCTCGAAGATCGGTTCCAGCACCAGTTTGGCGGCGGTCTGAGCCACCCGGTCCCGGAGCGTCGGGATGCCAAGAGGGCGTTCGCCGCCCCCAGGCTTCGGGATCATCACCCGCCGTACCGGCGCAGGCCGATAGGTCTTCTCGGCAAGGTCCTTCCTCAAGTCTGCCAGCCACTCCGTGCGGCCCAACTCCTCGATCTTCGCGAAGGTCATCCCGTCCACGCCCGGCGCTCCCCCGTTGGAACGGGCCAGCGCGTAGGCGTGTTCCAGGATGTCTTCCCGGCATATCTTGTCGTAGAGCAGGTAGAAGCGGTAGTCAGGCTCTGCCTTAGCCTTGCAATAGAGCTTTCTCTGAAAGATCCTGATCTTATCCGGTGTTGCCAGGCTCATCGCCAATCACCCGATCCTCTCCGACGTCAAAAGCGCACCAGAAGTCAGGGGCCTTCCCTCCACCGGAGTTACCAGGCTTCAGCGGTACTATGCCCCTGTCCGACTCCCGCCGCAGCCGCCGCCAGATGTCGGCGTTCGAGGACGCTACCCTCGCCGCGACGGGTCTCCCCCGATTACCCGGATCGCCTTCCAGACGTGCCGTGCCCATTATCCCGGCGGATCGGACGGGTGCTCGTGTCGATTCTTCCCCGTCCGTGCAGCCTTCCCCGTTTTCCCGGCGGGTCGGCATCCGCGACTTCACTTTCGAGACCTGCTCAGGCTTCACTCACGTTACGGCCCGCCTGATCGCTCAACCGCCTTCGCGGCCTTTGTCACGAGGCTTCAACACGGCCAGTCGCCCAACCATGCTGCTCGTCAGCTACCAGACCATCGACTACTATCTGGGTGGATTCTCCCTCCACTGGTGATCCGCGCCGTCGGGGCGCACGGGAAAA
>DATGIL010000060.1:0-108242 GCA_035295745.1 Bryobacteraceae bacterium
TTCTCGATCGCCGGCAGCACCGTCGCCGGATGCAGGACTTTCGCGCCAAAATAGGCGAGCTCCGCGGCCTCGGCAAACGAACATTGCTTCACGCGATACCCGCCCTCGAGAATCGTCGGATCGGCCGTCAGCATGCCGTCCACATCGGTCCAGATTTGGATCTCTTCCGCCCCGATGCCCGCGCCCACAATGGATGCCGTGAAATCGGATCCGCCGCGGCCCAGCGTGGTCGTCACGCCATCCGTGCTCGCGCCGATGAAGCCGCCCATCACCACAATGTGTTCCGCGGCCAGGGTCGGTACCACCGCACCCAGCCGCGCGTATGTCTCCGGATAGAGCGGCGCGGCCTGCGTATGCCGCTTGTCGGTCACGATCACCTGCCGCGAATCGAGATGCGCCGAGTCCATGCCGAAATGCCGGAACGCCAGCGACACGATGTAGCTCGAAAGCCGTTCGCCGTAGCTCGAAATCGCGTCGATGGAGCGCGGCGTCAGTTCGCCCAGCACGGCCAGCCCTTTCACCAGCTCCGTCAGTTCCTGAAAGTGATCGTCCAGCACGCGGTCGAGCTCCGCGCGATCGGCCAGCGGCACCACCCGCCGTGCCTCGCGGGAATGGAAGTCCCGCAGATCGTGAATCTGGCGGATGTACTCTTCGCGCGGGCCCTCGATCGCCGCCGCCGCGATGGCCAGCAGTTTATTGGTCGTCTTGCCCATCGCCGACACCACCACCACCGGACGCCGCTCTTCCCGCGCCTTCACGATCGAGGCGACCCGCTCGATGGCGGCCGCCGATTCCACCGACGTGCCGCCGAACTTCATCACGATCATCAGTCGAGCATTCCTTCCGAATGCATCAGCTCCGCATTGAGCACCGCCGCCCCGGCGGCGCCGCGTACCGTATTGTGGCCCAGCGCCACGAATTTGTAATCGAGCACCGGGCAGGGCCGCAGCCGTCCTACAAAAGCCGCCATCCCGTTTTCACGTTCCGCGTCGCGCCGCGGCTGGGGCCGGTCTTTCTCTTCCATGTAGATGACGGGCCGCGCGGGCGCGCTCGGCAGCTTACGCTGCTGCGGCACGCTGCTGAACTCCTCGAGCGCGCGCCGCACCTCCGCTTCCGAAGGCTTGGCGGAAAACTCCACCGACACCGTGACCGTGTGCCCGTCCACCACCGGCACGCGATTGCAATGCGCGCTCACCCGGGCCGCCAGCGGCTCGATGTGATCGCCTTGGAACTCGCCCATGATCTTCTGGGTCTCCTGCTCCATCTTTTCTTCTTCCATGCCGATGTACGGAATCACGTTGCCCGTGATGTCCATCGAGGCGACGCCCGGATAACCGGCGCCGGAGATGGCTTGCAGCGTGGTGACGATAATCTTCGTGATTCCGAACTGCTTCAGCGGCGCCAGGCCCATCGTGAGCACGATGGTGGAACAGTTCGGGTTGGTCACGATCTGCCCCTTCCATCCGCGCAGGCGCTGCTGTCCGGGCACCAGCTTCAGGTGGTCGGCATTAATCTCCGGCACCAGCAGCGGCACATCGCGCTCCATGCGATGGTTGCGCGAGTTCGAAACCACCACGTGGCCCGCCTGAGCAAAGGCGCGTTCGATGTCCGTCGCCACCGAAGCATCCATCGCGGAGAAGAGCAGTCGCGGCGCATTGCCAGGCTTGCACTCATCGACTGTAAGGTCCGCGATGGTGTCGGGAGTGCCGCCCGCCAGGTGCCAGGTCATCGCATCCCGATACTTCTTGCCGGCTGAGCGATCGCTTGCGCCCAGCCACTTCACCTGAAACCACGGGTTGCCTTGCAGAAACTTGATGAAATGCTGCCCCACCATGCCGGTGGCGCCCAGAATGCCTACTTCGATTCGCGTTTGCATAGTTGCTGTACCATCTGCTGATAGATTTGAACTGCTTCGAGTAACTGCTGTTTGGGCACGCGCTCCTCGAGCGTGTGCGCTACGTGAATGGACCCCGGTCCGATCAGAAACGGCTCGCCCCACTGGCCGCCGAACGCCGGAATATCGGTGGTGAAAGCCACCACGGTAGTTTCAATCCCGTCCACCGAATTCAGATGCAGCGCGGGGATTTCGATTACCTCGCGCAATTCCGCGCGGCCCGCGGCCGCGGCTGCCAATGCTCGTTTCGTCTCGCTCGGATCGCCGACGAGCCGGATCATGATATCGGCGCGGGCCTCGTCCGCCACCACGTTGGGTGCGCGCCCGCCGGAGAGTGTACCGATGTTGAGTGTGCTCGGCCCGAGCAGCGCATCGACCGGCAGGGGAATGCGCCGCATGTCGGCGAGCACGTCGATCAGTTTGTGAATCGCAGAATCGCCGAGTTCCGGATAAGCCGAGTGGGCCATCTTGCCGGTAGCGACGACTTCATATCGCAGCGAGCCCTTCGACCCCAGAGCCAGGCGGTTGCCGGTGGGTTCTCCGTTGATGATGTATTTCGATCCGCGCGGCGATTTGGCTGCGCGGTAGGCGCCGGCACTGGTGCGCTCTTCTCCCACCACAAAAAGCAGTCCGAAGCCGCGTTCGCCGGCTGCGAGCATCGCCTCGACTGCTTTAATCATGCTCGCGATGATGCCCTTGGTGTCGCACGCGCCCCGTCCCCAGATGTGCTGTTCATCCTCGCGCGACGCGAAGAACGGAGGGACGGTATCGAGATGCGTGGAGAGCGTGACCACCAGCGGCGATCCCCACTGGGCGAAGACGTTGAATCGCCGTGGTTCCACCTCAATGAGCTCTGCGTGCCCGTCGAACCGCGCTGCCAGTTCATCGAGATAGCGATAGAGGTAGTTGCCGACCCCTTCTTCGTTATCGGTGATCGATTCAATGTCGATCAAAGTGCGCGCGAGCTCGAATACGTGCATAAAGTTAGGACGTGCCTAAGTAACTGGGAGGATAGCAAACAGGAAGGAAGTACGCGCGGGCCACGCGCGTGGTATTCATCCCCGATAGCGCTCCACCCGCTTGAGAAACGAGTGACAGTGGGCAGGTATTAACCCAACCCCCCAACCGGAAGGAACTGAGCTCGTCCTCCCGATTTCGGCGGTATTCCAATCGGCCCCTTTCGCCCAGACCTCCGAAGCATCTCGGAACCCCGGCCCGGCTACTAATGGCCTCCGCACCTCTACCGTGAAGCTTTAGGATAGCGAAGCACGGAATCGCAAGTCAAATTTGCACGTGTTGAATGTTGCCCTGGGTTTGGAGTAAGCGCGACGAGTTGCCGCTGCCCGGGAACCACTTCATACAGGAGATTTGGTGAAGACCCAAAGCGTCGACAAAGTGTCGACGCGGCAAAGTAGAGTCTTTGCGCGACATCTGAGCATGATTCGCGGGATCCGAGTCGAGTATACTGAAGGGGCATTTCAGGCTGCACCCCGTCCGCGGAAAGGGATTATCCCACCTGAATTTTTGAGCAGTTACGCAACATCACCTCACTTCAGCCTGTTTCAGCGGACACCGGGCAAATACGAAGGAGGAATGATGTCTCGCGAATTACCAGCCAAACCGAACCTCGAACATCTCAAGAATCAGGCCAAGGCACTGCTGCACAGTTTTCAGCAGGGATACGCCGAGGCTATCCAACGTTTCGTCGCGGTATCCGCCTCGTCCGCTCCCAAACTCGCCGACGCACTGCATACCGTCGCGCGTGAATATGGCTTCTCCACCTGGCCAAAACTGAAGGAACACGTCGAATCCCTCAGCCGCGTCTGGACTCCGCCGGAATTGCTCACGGCGGCGATCCGAGCCAGCGATGCCGCCAGAACAGCGCGCGTCCTGAAAGAGCATCCTGAATTGAAGGCCCATCTCGACGAGCCCCTGGCCAACTACGGCGCCGGCATGAACGCCCTATTGGCCGCAGTGCAACGTACCGATCGGGAAACCATCGATGTGCTGCTCGAAGCCGGCGCCAGTATCCATGCCAGAAGCCACCTGTGGTCCGGAGGCATCAGCGTCCTGGACGAATGCGCACCCGACCTGGCGCAGTTTCTGATCGAGCGCGGCGCCACCCTGGAGGCGCATTCGGCGGCGCGCCTTGGGATGCTCCCTGAGTTGCAGGCTATCGTGACTGAGAATCCCGCTGCGGTGAATGCACGAGGCGCACAGGGGCAGACGCCGCTGCACTTCGCCTCCACGCAGGAGATTGCGCAATTCCTGCTGGAACACGGCGCGGAGATCGATGCTCGCGACTTGCAGCACGAATCGACACCCTCGCAACACATGCTGCGAGTACTGCAAGCCCGGCATTATCGTCACGACCGCATGGAGATCGCCCGCTTCCTGATGGCGCGCGGCTGTCAGACCGACATCCTCATGGCCGCGGCGGTGGGCGACCTTGCGCTAGTGCAACGGCACCTGGAAGCCAATCCTGCGAACATCCGCATGTCCGTTTCGGAAGAAGACTTCCCCAAGCACGATCCACGGAGCGAAGGCACCATTTACATCGGGATCTTCGGACCGCGCCGAACCGCGCACCTGATCGCGCGCGACTTCGGCCACGACGATGTCTTTCGTTTGCTCATGGACCTCACGCCTGAAGATCTGAAATTGGCTTTGGCCTGTGAACTGGGCGACGAAGACGCGTTTCGTGCCATGCTGGCAACTCACCCCGGCCTGATCGAGTCGCTCTCGGAGCAGGATCGCCGACGGCTTCCCGACGCCGCGCAGAACAACAATACCAACGCCGTTCGCCTGATGCTGGCCGCAGGCTGGCCGGTCGATACGCTTGGCGAGTACCACATGACGCCGCTCCAATGGGCGTCGTGGCACGGGAATGCCGAGATGGTACGGGAAATCCTCAAGTACCGCCCAGAACTTGAACGGATGGACAACGAGCATCACATCTCGGCGCTGGGCAGCGCGCTTCACGGCTCGGAAAACAGTTGGCATCGGGAAGACGGAGACCATGCGGCCACCGTGGCGGCTCTGCTGGACGCGGGCGCCAAGGCACCCAGGGTGACCGATGACCTGGAGGCCAGCGAGCCTGTCCGCGAGCTGTTGTTACAACGCGAGACTACGGTTTAGTCATAGGACTATCCGAAGTTAGCGGATTCGGCGCCTGTGTCTCGCCTTAAACTGGTCGGACGGAGTGTACGAAGATGAAACGCATTGCGCTGCTCCTGGTGTCTCTGGCCGGCCTTTCCACGTTGTTGCAGGCACAGGCGCCGGACTGCCCGGGCTTGGTAGACCAAGTCATGCAGTTGTCCGGGGCCACGGACCTGATTAATTCGCTTCCACAGGTGCAAACGCAGATGGAATCCGTGATCACGAACAGCGAACTCACCGCTGTCGAACGCCAGCGGCTGCGGAACATTCTTCGAGGCTCCTTTCTGCCTGCCAAGATCACGAGCGGTGTCAGAGAACGGTTTGTGTCTTCCTGCGATCCGGAGAACCTCCAGGCAGTGGCGAAAATGATGTCTACGCCGCTGGCGGTCAAAATGAAAAAGCTGGAAGCCTACTCGTTGACACCGCAAGGCATGCGGGAAATGGGTATCTTTACCAACAGCCTTTACAAGACTCCCGCCGATCCTGACCGGGTCGCGCTGATGGACCGGCTCGACGATGCCACCGGGTCGAGCGCCTTCACGGTCGAGCTTGTTCTGGCTACGATTCGCGGAATGTTCACGGGGGCGGGACACCAGTTGGATGCGGCCACCGAAGCATTGGTTCGCAAGCAGGCCGAGGCTGGTGTCGAGAAAACGTCGTGGATCTGCGACCTGGCAACCTACCGGAAAGCCGAGGACGACGAGGTGGATGCGTACGCCGCCCTTTATCGAAACCCCGCAGTCGCCAAGTTCAACGACGAATTTAAGGCGGCATTCCTGGCGGTCGTGGAAAAGCAGTCGGGTGTAGCCGGGACGGAGGTCAAGCGGACCGCAGCGCCGTCGTCCTCGTCTCGCCCGGCGCCGTCAAACGCGCATTTGCTGCATTAGGATCCCGCTGGCTTCTCGTGAGCCAGCACCCATTCGGAATACTTTCGAACGTGCGTCTTGGTGCCGGCAGCCTCGAGATTCTTGCGTGCCGCCGCGAAGGCTCGCTGCGGGTCCGCATGCAGCACAAAGCCCAACTGATCGTAAAACTGCTCTGAGAATCTACCGCTCGCGAGACGGTCCAGGACGGCGTCTACCAGTCGCGACTGCTGCTCTTTGGTCAGTTCGCAATGCTTCAGCCGGCGGCACATCATCGCCCGTGCGCGGCCATGCCAGAGGCCCCTGGTCTCCGCAACGACGAACTGGATGCACTCCTCGACGGCCGTCGCCGGACGGAGAATGAGCCCATCAGCCAGATCGTGTAGTTCCCATTTCCCGAGCGATTCGAAAGAAGCTGCCACCGCGGCGTCATTTTCGCACCCAGCGCGCAGAAAACAAAGGATCATCGATTTTTTGTGTAACCTTTGTCCGTACCGCCGGTAATGGTAGCTGAACGGCGAACCGAACTCGATGGCGAATGGCGCGGCGGGTGAGTTCCCGTTCACATGGAGGACTTCAAATGAAATCGGCACTTACAAGCGCTGCCTGGATCGGCCTGGCACTTTCCGTGGGGAGCGTTCCTTCGCTCGCTCAGTTGCAGGACAACAGTCAGAAAACCTTGAGTTGCGGTACGGACATCTATGGCGGCGACCGAGCCCGGCATTGCGAAATGCGCGAGCTCCCCGCGGCCTCGGTAGGCCGCCTGAACCTGGATGCCAGCCCGAACGGCGGGGTCACCGTGAAAGGTTGGCTGCGCGGCGATACCCTGGTCCGGGCGCGCGTTGAGGCTTCGGGCGATACCGAAAGCGCCGCGGCGCTCCTCGTCAGCCAGGTTTCGATCGATACTTCCGGCGGACAGGTACGGGCGATGGGACCCGATCAGTCGCAGAACCATTCCGGATGGAGTGTGAGCTACGAAGTCTTCGTTCCGCAGAATACCGATCTGACTCTCAAGTCGCACAACGGGGGATTGGCGATTTCCGATGTGCGCGGCCAGATCCACTTCGAGGTGATGAACGGAGGCGTGCACCTGAAGCGCGTGGCGGGCGACGTATCCGGTTCAACGACAAATGGCGGAATTGATGCGGAATTGACTGGACAAATGTGGGATGGGCGCCAAATGGAAATCAGCACCAAGAACGGCGGCGTGAACCTCACTGTGCCCTCCTATTACTCCGCGCATGTTCAAGCGGAGACCAATAGCGGTGGCATCCACTCCGATTTTCCGATGCAGATGGAGGCAGGCAATACGAGGCCGCGGCGGCTGGATGCCAATCTGGGTTCCGGCGGCGCTCTGATTCACGTCAGCACGGTAAACGGGCAAGTCAGTCTGAAGCGCTCCGAAGCGCAGTAATCGCAATTCTTGCCAGGTCGCGGCGTTCTAGAGTAGAACGCCGCGATTTCCTCTCGTCCGTCTATTCTTCGCGCAGGGCATTCATCGGGTCGACGCGCGCAGCCCGGCGCGCGGGCAGAAACCCGGCTAGGGCGGCAACCATGCCCAGCACTCCTGCCGCCACTGCAAACGTCGTGGGATCGCTCGCCTTCATCCCGTAGAGAAACCCCGCCACAAAGTGAGTCGTCCCCATTGCCGCCGCGCATCCAATCGCCAGACCCGTGGCGACCAGCACCGCGGCCTCTCCCAGCACCATACCCACCACACGCGACTGCCGTGCGCCTAGCGCCATACGAATCCCAATCTCACTCCGCCTCCGCGCCACGTTGTACGACATCACACCATAGAGTCCCAGGCCGGCGAGTCCGAGAGCGAGCAGACCAAACAGCCCGGAGAGCGCAGCCAGCAATTGCTCGCGCTGGATCGAATCGTCTACTTTATCCGCCAGCGTCCGGAATTCGATCGAGATATCGCGGTTGACGCGCGCAATGCCCGCTTTCGCTCCGGCAATCAGCGCAGTGGGAGCGCCGCCGGCCGCGCGCAGTTCAAAGCTGGTGAGAGGGCCGGGGACTCCGCCTTGGCTCCACGGGACGAAGACATAGGGCGCTGGATCGTCACGCAGCGATCCATATTTCGCGTCCTTCACTACACCGACAATCTGGATTGGGTCTCCGAGTGTACCGTCGCGCATCCGGAAATGCTGCCCGATCGGATTGGCCTCGCCGAAATATTTCCGGGCGAATGACTGGCTGACGATCGCCACCTTCAACGACGTCGCCGTGTCGTGGTTGTTGAAATCGCGTCCGGCCAGGATCGATGTGCCGATGCTTTCGAAATAGTCATCGCTCACATTGTTGAAGCCCGCCAGGCTGTCTTCGCGAGATTTTGGCGAATATCCGTCCACCTCCACCTCGCCCGCCCAGCGGCAGTGGCAGACCGGCGTTACGGACGAGACGCTGGCGGAGTGGACTCCAGGAGCCGCACGCAATTGCTCCAGCATCTCCCGATAAACTGCGGACCAACGCTCTTGCGGATAGTTGACGTCGCGAAGATCGACTGTGGCCAGCAGGACGTGTGACCGATCGAATCCCGCGTCGAGCGAGACCAGCTTCCAAAAAGTCGAGAGCATCAGGCCCGCGCCTACCACCAGCAAGAGCGAGAGGGCCACCTGCGCGATGACGAGCGTCTTCCCCATGCCGAATCTGGCGCCATCGCTTCCCCCGGCGGGCTTGGCTTTTAGTGCGGCCTGGGGGTCGACGCGCGTGGCCCTCCACGCCGGCGCGATTCCGAACAGCAGGCCGGTCAGAATTGCGGCGCCTGAAGTGAATGCTAGCACGCGGAAATCGGGTGCGAGGTCGACCGATGCGTCCAGGAAGCGGACGAGCACGCGTGCGCCCCAGGCAGCGAAGAAGATGCCCAGCGCGGCGCCCGCGCCTGAAAGCAGCAGACTTTCGGTGAGCAGTTGACACATCAGACGGCCACGCCCCCCTCCCACCGCGATGCGGATCGCGATTTCGCGCCGCCTTGACTCGCCGCGCGCTAACAGGAGATTCGCCACATTGGCGCACGCGATGAAGAGCACCAGGCCCACCAGCGTCATCAGAATCATAAGCGCCTGGCGGTACTCCCGGCGCAGGTAGGAAATACCGTTCTGGGCCGGGAATGTATCGGCCGAGGGATTACATGTATGTCGGAATGGCGATCCCCAAGATCCCGGCCGTACGTTCCAGTTGACGGCGGAAGAAATCCGTCATCCAGAGCAGAAAGACCTTCTTCTCGCGATTCTCTTCGTGGATGATCGGGTACTGGTGGTAGAAGTTGTTGAACGTCTGCGCCAGTTGGAAGGCATATTTGGCGACGTGGGCGGGTTCTCCCGCGGCGGCTGCACGTTCCAGCGCGGAATCCACCTTCGACGCGGCCAGCAGAATTTGCCAGGCATCTTCGGACTGGAGTTGGCGGGCGAGAGCTTCCGCATTCAGCTCCGAGCTGAAGTCGGGCAGAGTTTCGCCGCGCTCTTCGAGCTTTCTCAGGATATTTCGCGCGCGCACCGCCGCATACTGCACGTATGGACCGGTCTCACCCTCGAAGCTCAAAGCCTCCTGGAGGTCGAAGGCGATCACCGAATTCCGCGTGAATTTGAGCAGGAAGTAACGCAGCGCGCCAATCGCGATCTGCGAAGCCACGTGCTTCTGTTCTTCCGGGGAAGCCTCCGCGTGCCGCGAGGCGACTTCTTCCAAAGCCTTGGCGATGAGCGTGTCCATCAGATCGTCGGCTTTTACTCCGAGTCCCTTGCGGCCGGACACCTCCACGTGCGATTTCTTGCGATCCTCTTCGGATAGCGGTATGCCCAACTCCGCGCAGGTGCGCGGCGAAAGCGCCACCATTTCGTATGAAAAGTGGACCGACTGATCGGCCTGTGACTGGTAGCCCAATCCGCGCAAACCCGCAGCCACCACGTCCTGCAGATAGGACTGCCGCGAATCGATCACGTTATACACGCGGGTACCATGCCCGAACTGCTGGCCGGACTCGGACGGCTGATCGGTAGTGACCCAAAGCACGCGCCCGTCGTCGTAGGTCTGAAAAGGCTGGTAGTAGAAATCCTTGCCCAAGAGGCCGAATTTCCAGAGCTGGTACGCAATGTCCTTGCCCGTGTAGACGACTGTGCCATCGGACCGCACGATGACCTTCCCGTCTTCGGAAAGGCCGGGCATCACCCAGCACCCGGCATGCTTGCCTTCCTTCTCGTAATAGATGGCGTTGCGCTGCTTCAGCAGTTCGAAGGCCGCCGACCAGAAATGCAGATGGAGAATCTCGCTCTCCCGTGGCAGGACGTCGTACTCCACGTCCATACGCAGCATGGTCGCGAGGTGCGCTCTCACAATGGCATTGGCCACCAGGTGCGCGATCTCGGCCAACTCGCCTTCTCCCGACTCGATGCTGTGCAGCGTCTTCGTGCGCCATTCCAGCGTCTCGGGATGTTCTTTGTAGTTGGAGGAAGTCTTGGCGTAGAGGTCCCAGCAGTGGTAATCGAAGCGCACTGCGGGGTCGGCGATCAGGGCCTTTACGTCCGAAGGGGATCGGCCCTCCAGGTAATGGAAGCCCACCACGACGTCAGCCACCTGCACGCCGGTATTGTCGATGTAGTTCTGCACTTCCACCCGATAGCCGAGGGCGCGCAGCAGCCGCACGAAGGTGTCTCCCAATGCGGCATTGCGCAGGTGTCCGATGTGCGCCGCTTTATTGGGATTGATGTTGGTGTGCTCGACGATGATCTTCTCGCCTGCGACCGCCGCGGTTTCCAGCTTACCGTTGAGTATCGACGCCCCAAACGCACCGCGGTCCAGACGGATGTTGATGAACCCGTTGCCCGCGATCTCCATGGCGGCGACGCCTGGAATTGCGCCGACTCCCTCCACCAGTTCGGCCGCGATCTTTTTGGGCGCCTGGCGCAATTGTTTGGCTAACTGAAAGGCCGCAGGCACCGCCATTTCGCCGAAATCGTTCTGGCGCGGCTGCTCGATAGCCACGGCCACATCGACGCCGTAGCGAGCCTGTATGTGCGCGCGAAAGGCGCTGGAAACCTGCTTTTCAATCGAATGGAACACGGGAAACTTCGAGTATAGCAAGCGGCGCCAGAGAGACCGGCTCTAACTAACCGCCCCTTTTGCCGTCCGATAGGGGCGTGAACAGCTGATGCCGGGCGCACACGGCGGCACCGGTGCGTCGGGGTTTGCGTTTGTGAGAGAGTGCGATAAGAACATGCTGACGCACCGCACGGCCCGGTAATTGAACAACAAGCCATTGAAATAGGCAGGAGGCTCCGCGGCGCCGGTTCCATGCACTGTGGCCGTCTCGCGCGAGAGAGGCGCCATGGCCAAATAGTCAGAGCGTTGTAACGATCCGTGGGACGCGCCGGTGCCAGTCGGTGGACTGCTGGTAGGCATAGGCCGCCTGAATCACCATCCCCTCATGAAAGGGGGCAGCTGCAATCTGCAGCCCGATTGGCCGACCGTCCTTCGAAAAGCCACAGGGGACTGTCATCGCGGGCGTGCCGAAGTGATTGAAGGCCCCGGTATTACTGGGTGGGCGGCGATGCGTTTCGCTGATCGTCTCGGAGATCAGAGGGGCGGGCTCCCGCATGGTAGGGAGGAGCAGCACATCCACATTCTCAAAGATGCGATGGATCTCGCGGCGGCACTCGCGGACGCGCTTCAAGGTCTCAATATAAGGAAGTGTCTCCACCTTTTTCATCTGATTGAGATGGCGCTGCGACCAGGGGTGGTAAAGCTCGGGAGACTTGTCGAAGTAGGGCTTCTGATAATGATAGAGCTCCACATCGTAGTCTCCGTTCTCCGCCTGCCGGAGCCGCGACAAGGTGACGTCGCGGACTTCGCGCACTTTGCCCCGAAGTTGGCGGATCGCCTCTTCTACGGCCTCGGCGACGTCGGGGTGAAGCTGCTCGAAGAAGTAATCGCGCGGGATGCCGACACGGATCGATGCGATGGGCGCGCGCAGCGACTGTGCATAATCGGGCACGGGCTCGGGAGCGGTGATGGCGTCGAGGGGGTCGGGGCCGGCGATTATCTGCAGCATCGCCGCTGCGTCCTCCACGCTGCGGCAGATCGGGCCGATGGTGTCCATGGAGTAGGCCGATGGCACCACTCCACGGGTGCTGGCACGACCGTAGGAGGTTTTGAATCCCACCACACCGCAATGCGCGCCGGGGATGCGGACGGAGCCGCCATCGTCACTGCCCACCGAGGCAAAGCAGAGTCCGGCGGACACGGCGGCGGCAGAGCCAGCGGACGAGCCTCCGGTGATGTGGTCGAGATTCCATGGGTTGTGTGCGGGCCCGAAACAGCCGGTGGTGCCCGTGCCGGCGAAGGCCATCTCGTCAAGATTGAGCTTTCCCAGGAACACCACACCTGCGACTTTCAATCGCCTGGTGACCTCGGCGTCCTCTGTGGGGACGCGATCCTTGAAGACCTGCGCAGCCGCGGTGGTGCGGATCTGCGCCGTGTCGATATTGTCCTTCAAGGCGATGGGAATACCGTGGAGTTTGCCCGGTACTCGCCCGGTGGCGCGGCGGCGATCACACTCGCGCGCCTGAGCGAGGGCCGAATCGGCATCGACTGTGATGAAGGCGTTCAACTGGCGATCGAGTTTGGCGATGCGCTCGAGGCACAGGCGAGTCAGTTCCTCTGAGGAGATGGCTCTCCGGGCCAGCGCCGCCGATGCTTCTGTCAGTGTCCAGGAGAGCGGATCAGCGGCGGCCGGCGCGGCGGGCATCTCTGCACTCAGGGCGATGGCTCCTGCCAACCACGTGCGGCGAGTCAAGGGATCCATGGGTCCTCCCGCGAATTAATCAGGATACACGATGCGTGTCTGAGCGGCGTGAGAGCGGGCTAACCGAGTGGCGATCACACGGTAGATGTATACGGATCCCCAAGCAAGCGCAATGATTAACAGCAGCGCCAACGGCAATAAAACCGCCTCCCTGCCAGCCTGGGCCATGATTACCTTGAAAACAAAAACTACGATTCCTAAACCGATCCTACCCAGAATCCCTGTTCCACCGCTTCGATTTTCGTTCATTGTCTTTCCTCCCCTCGCTTGGACATTACGGAAACTTCAGGGAAGAAGGGTAACCCATTGGGACGATTGCTTTGGTAAGGAGTGCCTGGACGACTCCGGCGTGCTAAGTTTAGTTCCTAGGAATGAACATTCTGTTTATAGGGGATATATTTGGAGCACCAGGGCGGAGGATTGTCGCCGATCATCTGCAAGATATTGTGCAATCGAACCAGATCGACCTGGCGATTGCCAACGCGGAGAATTCCGCGGGCGGTTTCGGCATCACGCCGTCGATAGCGGAGGATTTATTTAGCTTAGGTTTAGACGTGTTGACCTCCGGCAACCATGTATGGGATAAGCGGGAACTCTACGAGTATCTGGGCCGGCAGCCTCGCTTGCTGCGGCCGGCCAACTACCCGAACGCCCCTGGCGGAGGCGTGGTGGTATTTCGGACGCGTAGCGGACTGGATTGCGCGGTGTTGAATCTGCAGGGCCGAACCTACATGCCGGCCACTGATTGTCCGTTTCGCAAGGCCGACCTGATTCTGAGCGAACTGGACCCTGCGATTAAGGTCAAGTTCGTGGACTTCCACGCCGAGGTGACGAGCGAGAAGATGGCGATGGGATGGCACCTGGACGGGCGTGTGTCGGCAATGGTGGGGACCCACACCCACGTGCCGACCGCCGATACCCGCATCCTTCCCGGCGGCACGGCCTATCAGACGGATTGCGGCATGACCGGACCTTACCGGTCGGTGATCGGGGTGCAAAGCGATATCGTGATCCAGAGGTTTCTCACCGGACTGCCCGTCCGCATGGAGGCGGCGCGAGAAGGCGTGGAGTTACACGCGGTAATCGTCGATGTCGACGAGTGCACCGGAAAGGCCCGTTCCGTGAGGCGGCACGCGATCAACGGAGATTAGAAGATGAACCCTTCGACCCCGATTCCGGATATCGCGACATTTTATATCGAGGAAATCGGAGCGCTGCTGTTTGGGGTGGTGTTCATGTTTCTGTACCGCCAGTCGAGGGCGGTCTACTTCGGTTTGTGGGCGGCGGCGTGGGGGCTGCGGTTTCTGGCGGCGGGTTTCAGCTACGAACTGCTGCGGACCACCGATACGCGCTGGCTGGCGCCTTACTCCATTTTCGAATTCGCATTTGTGATTATTCTGGTCTCGGCGGCGCGTGCCGGGTTCGCCTCCGACATGAAGGAATGGCGGAAGATCCTGCGCCTCATCGGGGTCATGCCGATCTTTGTGGCGCTGGTGTATGCAATTGGGCGATTTGAGCGGCTGGAAGCGTACCACACGTCTCACGCGATGGTGCTGGGGTTCGTATACTTCTATAATTTCCTGCGGCTGCGGAATCGGAAGGGCGTCGGCAGCCGATTCTTCCGCTTTTCGCTGTTGGTTCTGGCGGTGGCGTTCGTCATTCACGCGGGCCTCTTCCTGGTGATCTATAACCGGGGCAACGCACCCTCGTGGGCGAGCTACTTGTACGGCGAGACACTCTACGACTTTGTCCTGCACTGCGCGTTGGCGTTCTCGGCGATGGCGATGTGGAGTGAGAGCCAGATCGATCGGATCAAAGAACTGGGCGCGGAGTTGGATCATGTTCGCAGGGAGGCGCGGCAGACGATGGATCTGGATCGCCTGACTGGACTGCTCAATCAGGCGGCCCTCTCGACGCGGGTGGACTCGGGGATCGTATTCGAGGGTGTGGTGGCGGTCTGCGACATGGACAATTTCAAAGACGTCAATGACCGCTATGGCCACCTGGTGGGCGATGAGATCCTGCGGAACATCGGCAACTTATTGCAGAGTTCGATCCGCCACGAAGACGTGGCGTTCCGCTGGGGCGGGGATGAATTCGTGATTCTGTTCCAAAATCAGCGCGGCGACATTGCGAGCAATCGTATGTCGGAGATCGCGCTGCGGTTGAAGGAGTTTCGCGTGCGCGGATTCGGAGTGCTGCCGATCACGTTCAGTTGGGGGACGGCGGAAGGCCACGGGCGGAATCTGCGCGATGTGCTCGACGAGGCAGACCGAAAGATGTACGAACTGAAGCGGGCGCGCTCCGGAGAGAGTGCGTCGCGAGAGCGGCCGCCGGTTCGGGAAACGCTCACTCCACGCACCGAGCCACATTGAGTCTGGCTCGAGCTGACGGTTAAAAGGTCAGACGCACACGCTCCTTTGCGGTCGCGGCTCGTTACGGTGTACACACAAGCGGTCCGGGAGGAGATTGAGCGCCGACATCTGGCTTAACGCGCGGCCGGTATCGGGGCTGCGTTCTGTGTGATCCGGCACCGTGCATCGTTAAGATACATACAGATCAAGGAACCTCTGAGTGGCGCGTGGTACCTTGAGTCCATGGGACGGAAATTGGGGAATGCCGTTTCGATCCTGATGTTCACGGGACTGGGCGCCCTTGCGTGGGCCGCCGACAAAGATCATGGGGTGGATCTATATCGTCAAGGTAAGTTTGCCGATGCGCAAGCTGAGTTGACGAAGGTGATGGATCAATCTCCGGACGATGCGCAAGTGCATCGCTATCTCGGACTGGCGTTGGTGGAGATGCACAAGCCATCCGACGCCGAACCACATTTGAACCGGGCCAACGATCTGGACCCCAGCGACGATTCGAAGCTGGCGCTGGCACGCCTGTACGTCGAGGAGAAGCAGTACGACAAGGCGCAGGCGCTACTCGACAGTGCGGATGGTCCATCGAAGGACTATGTCACGGGGCTGCTGCTTTTCGGGCGGCAGAAAAATGCAGACGCTGCCGCCGCTTTCGAAAGCTATCTGCAGAAGAACCCGAACGACGCTTACGCGCATTACTACGCGGGCCTGGCGTACAATGGCGCGAAACGGCCGGATAAAATGCTGACGCAATTCGAGCTGTTTCTCAAGCTACGGCCCGACGCGCCAGAGGCGAAGAAAGTCAGGGCGGTACTGACCACCGGACACTAGGGCCACCTTGCTTCGCTCGCGGATCCTTCGAATCACGGGTTGGTTCGCCGCCGCGATGGTGGTCCTCCTGGGCGGGTTGCTGGTGGGTCTGCACACCTCGCCGGCGCGGAGAATGGTTCTCCGCCAGGTGGCGCAGATCCTCGCGGATCAGGGAATTGGTTTCCAGGCTTCGCAACTCGACTACAACCTGTTCGGAATCCGGCTGGAGCTGCGGGATGTGCGCGTGGCGTCGCGGCAGACTCCCGATCTGCCGCCGATTTTTACGGCCGATCGCGTTTGGGCGAAGATTGACCTGGCGCGCCTGATCCGCGGCGTCTACGACGTGGACGATGGCGGCATCGACAACCCGGCGGTGCGCGTAGTGGTAGATCGCGACGGGCGGGACAACATTCCGCGGCCGCCTGCGAAGACTCCGCCATCGCCTTCTTCGGCCGCACTGGATTATCTGATCCGCCATTTCCGCATCGCCGGCGGGAGCGCGCAGATGGAGGAACGGCGGCAGCAGATCGCGGTCTCGTTGCCTCTCGACAACGTAACCGTGGCAGGCGACGCGGCGACACGCAATCACGAAATCCGTCTGCAAACGCGGCCAGGAGGCGAGGTGAAGCTAGCGGCGCGGACGCTTCCCATTGGCAGCCTGAGCGGCGACCTGGTGCTCGAAAAAGACGCTCTGGCGATCCGGCAGTTCGGCGTCGCCCTGGGCGATTCGCAACTGGGATTGTCGGGCCGCGTGAACAGCCTGAGCAGCCCGAGCCTGGACTTACGATCGGAGGCGACGCTCGGGCTGGAGTCGCTGGTGAGATTCGCCGGGCAAACGGAGGTGGTGCGCGGCAATGTCCATGTAGCGTTGACGGCCGCAGGTCCGCTGGCGGCGCTGAGAGCGACAGTGCGGGTGCGTGGCGAAAACCTGGTGGCGGACCGCTTCGATCACGTCAACATGGAGGCCACTGCGGCTTACGACTCGGCATCGGCCCGCGCCCGTCTGGACAAGCTGGACGTGACGGTGCCATGGGGCCGCATTCACGCGCAGGGCGCAGTGGCGCTGAGCAATCCACCGGGGGAGAGTACAGCGAAGATGACGGTGGAAGGGTGCGATCTCAATCGCCTTTCCACGATTCTGAAACTACCGGTCCGGCTCGCGAGTACGGCGAACGCGGGTGTCGATGCGCGCTGGAAAGGGCTGGACGCGGAGAGCGCGGACGTCGACGCAACGGTGCGGCTCTCACGATCGCAGGCCGGCGCGGGGCAGAACGTGCTACCCGTCGCCGCGGCGATACGCACGACGGTGCGCGGGAATCGGATCGTGGCGAGTATCGATTCGGCGGAGGCGCTGGGGGTGGCGGCATCGGGCGAAGTGTTGTTGCTCGATCGGAAGTCTCTGAAAGGGAACCTGAGCGTGGGCGCAGCCAGACTCTCGTCGACGATTGCGGCGGCAGAAGTGTTTCTGGGAAAGGCGGCAGGGTCGCTGGTGGGCACGCCGACGGAAGGCACGCTCGCATCGACGGTGAAGCTGACGGGAACGGTGACGGAGCCCGGGGCCGCGGTCTCGATGCAGATTCCAGATCTGAGCGCCGGGGATCTGCAGGACATCGCGGTGAATGCAGGGGTCCGCTACGCACCGGAACTGATGTCGATCGACACCGCAAGCGTCGCATGGCAAAACCAGACGCTCACGGCGAGCGGTACGGTCGGCCTCGGGGCCAAGCAGGCGCTGAATTTGAACGCGCGTGCGGACGGGCTGTCGATCGGGGCAATTCTTCAGGGACTGAAGCACGCGGATGTTCCGTTGGCAGGCGACTTTTCGCTGGTGGCGAACGTTACCGGTACGGTGGACAATCCTCAGGCCGATGTTTCGCTCAACGGGAACAGTCTTGCTGCGTATGGGGAGAACTTCGAGGCGCTCGTGGCGAAGGCGCAATTGCGCGGGCCACAGGCCACGGTAAGCGAACTGGAACTCGACAAGCTCCGGGCATCGGGGACGTACAATACCGCGACGAAGCAGTATAGCTTCCAGGCGCACGCGCAGGATTGGGTGCTCTCGCATCTCAAGCTGCCGGGAGATACCGAGGTTCGGGGCACCGTCAATCTCGATGCCTCGGGCAGCGGCGTAAGCGACAATCCAGCGGCCGATCTGAAATTGGCGGTGGACGGGATTCAGGTGGGGGAGCAGCAGTACGGGCATGTGGAACTGGCCGCAAAAGCAGCGAATCAGAAGGTAGACATGCAGGCCGCCGCTCCGAAGTTCGGTGTCACGGCCACGGGAAATGTGGGCATCCCTGCGCCGAACGCGGCTTGGTTCGACGTGCGGCTGACGCAGACGGACCTCTCGCAATTGCCAGTGAAACTCGATCCTCCCGTCGAGGGAACGATCTCAGCGGTGATTCATGCCGCCGGGGATCTGCAGAATTTCGAGAAGGGCACGGCGAAGGCTGAGGTATCGCAGTTGGACGTGAAGTACAATGGCGAAGCGATTCGCACGGAAGGTCCGCTGGTAGCAAGTTTTGCGAACGGCACGGCGATGATCGAGAGGGCGACCATCCTCGCCGCCGATTCGCGCGTGGATGTGAGCGGGTCGCTGCCTCTGGAGGCTTCGTCGAGTGATGGCGCAGTGCAACTGAAGGTGGGGTTGAACCTGGCAGGCGTGGAACGGCTTCTCGCCGCCGACCAGAAGCTCGGACTTCGGGGAACGGTGACGGCAGAGGGCACGATTCGCGGCAATCTGAAGAGGATCGATCCGCAGATGACGGTGCAGGCCGATGCGTGTTCAGAGAAGGCAAAGGCGTGCGCCACGGCACATGCGCAAATTCGCAATGGCGCGGTCGAGATTCAAAGCCTCACGGCGAAGATGGGGGACGCTTCGCTGAACGCCTCAGGCAACGTGCCGTTCGCGTTGCTGCCGCCCGATCTGCCTGTAGAGTTGCCGCGCATGCAAGGACCGGCCAGGCTCACGGCCGATCTGCAAGTGCCCACCTTGAGCACCATTAACGGCGTGCCGGCCAACGTGAGCGGCAAGGTGACCGCACACATAGAGGCCGAGGCTTCCAAACCAGAGTTGGGCGCGGTGAAAGCGACGCTGACCTTCCCGGAACTGCAGGCGGCGTTTGACACGTACGCAGTCACGCAAAAGGGCTCCTCGCAGATTGCACTCGAGAACGGCACACTGCGGATCGGGCAGTTCCAGTTGATTGGACCGGCTACCGAACTCACGCTTTCCGGAACGGCGGAGATTGCCGGACAGCAGGCGCTCGATCTGCACCTGGACGGCAAGCTGGATGCGTCGCTGGCTGCGGCATTCACGAAGGGACTGCGCGCAGGCGGTGCCACGGAGATTCACGCGTCCGTATCGGGATCCGCGAACCAGCCGCAGGCGAAAGGGTACGTGCAGCTTTCGGATGCGCAGATCGCGCTCGACGATCCGCGCGTCGGCATCGAGGGACTGAATCTGCGGATCGACCTCGACGAAACGCGAGCGACTCTGTCGAAACTGGAGGGGCAAATCAACGGCGGGACGCTCGCTGGAAAGGGAGCGGTGGGGTTCGCCGGCGGCAAGCTCCAGGACACGGACCTTTCCGTCGAGACGAGCGAGATGTACCTGGATTTTCCGGCGGGATTGAAGACGGTCTCCGACGTGAAGCTGCAGTTGAAGAGCGTCGAAGATCACTTGGCGCTGGGTGGGTCGGTGCTGATCAAAGAGGGCGGACTCACTGAGAATCTGTATTTCGACAAGGGGATCCTGGCTGCCGTAACGGCGCCCCGGAGTCTGGATCTGACCGCGCAACGCAATCCGATGCTCGAATCGCTCAGCCTGAACGTCGCGGTGGCCACGCAGGATCCCATCGCGATCCAAAACAACCTGGCGAAGGCCGAACTCAGCATGCAACTGAGGGTGCTGGGCAATCCTTACGACATGGGGCTCACCGGCCGCCTGACCATCGAAGAGGGCAGCCAGATCACGCTTCAGGAGCGGCAGTATTCGGTGAATCGCGGTGTGATCACCTTCACCGGCGAGCGCAGTATCGAACCGAGCCTGGATATCGAGGCCACCACGACGGTCTCCAGTTACGACATCACGCTCGACATCACGGGGCCTCCGAACGATACCAAGACGCAACTCACCTCCGATCCGGCGGGTCTCTCGGAGCCCGACATCATGGCGCTGCTGGTGACGGGGCGGACCCTGGACGAGATTCGCGGACAGGAGATGCAGGTGGCGCAGGCGCAGATGCTCTCGTATCTGACCGGGAGGCTGGGCGGGTCCTTGGGACATCAACTGGAGAAGGCTACCGGCCTGAGCCAGGTCCGCGTGGAGCCGAATTTGATTGCGGATGAGGCTGCGAGCCCGGGCGTGCGGCTGACGGTGGGCCAGAACATCACGCGGCAGCTCAACCTGGTGTATTCGATGGACCTGGTGAACAGCTCGGACCAGATTTACGTGGCCGAATACGATTTGACGAAGCGCTTCGTAACCCGCGGAGTGCGGCAGTCGGACGGCAGCTATCGCTTCGATTTTCGCCACGATCTGCGCTTCGGCGGCATGGCGCAGCCGAAGAAGACCCGGCGCGAGGTCCGGCGGGTAGGCGAAGTCCAGATCGCGGGCGCGAAGTACTTCACCGATCAACAGGTGGAGAGCAAGTTGAAGATCAAGCCGGGATCGCGATACGACTTCTTCAAGGTGCGGCGCGGGATGGATAGGGTGGTGAGCATGTACACCAAAGCCAACCTGCTGGAGGCATCCGTCCGATTGAGGCGAGAACAGAAGGACAACCTCGTCAACCTGAATTTGAAGATTGACCCGGGAGTGAAGGTGGACTTCGCGTTCGAAGGCGTGTCGGTGCCGGGACATGTTGAGAAGGAACTGCGCAGGGTATGGGACAGCGGGGTCTTCGATACGCAGCGCGTGGAAGACGCGACTGCGGCATTGCGGAGTTGGCTGGTCAGCGAGAAGCACCTGGCGGCGCAGATCAGGCCGCAGCTTTCGACACCGGAGCCGGAGCGCAAGCATGTGCTGTTCGACATCCAGCCCGGTCCGAAATTCGAGAAGGTGGAGTGGGTGTTTGCCGGGGCGAACGGTCTGGGCCAGAAGGAATTGCGCGACGTGGTGGAGAGTCAGAAGCTGGCGACCGAGGTTTACACCAAACCCTCACAAGTTACCGACTTACTCACCAGGTTCTATTACGAGATGGGTTACCTGGATGCGACGGTGGGCGCTCCGGCTTACTCATTGGTGACCGACACGGCGACGGGCACGGTGACTTTTCCCGTGAAAGAGGGTCCACATTACCTGGTGGGCGAGGCACACTTCTCGGGGAATACGGCGTTGACCGCGGCGGAATTGGCCGCGGCGGCGCCGCTACCGAAGGGTGAGGGATACCGGCCATCATTGCGCGAGAACTCGCTGCAGCGGCTGCGGACAGCCTACTGGGCGAAGGGCTACAACGACGTGGAGTTGGACACCACTATCGAGCGAATTCCCGAGCGCGGCGTGGTCAATCTGAGCTTCCATGTAACTCAGAACATCCAGGGCGTGGTGAAGGACATCGTGGTGGAGGGCAATCGCGACACAAGCGAGAAGATGATTCTCTCGCAACTGGACCTGAAGCCCGGAGACCCGGTGAACCTCACGAAGATCGGACAGACCCGCAAGAAGCTGTACAACACAGGCGCGTATGCGATTGTGGATATCTCGCGGGAGGATGTGGCTGCGGAGGCGGGCGCCACTCTCCCGGCAAATACCAAACTGGTGCGCCTGCGAGTCCACGTGCAGGAAGTGCAGCCGTTCGACCTGCGGTACGGCGGGTATTACGACACCGAACGCGGGCCCGGGGGGATCGTGGATTTTTCGGTGCGCAACCTGCTGGGCAGCGCGCGCCTGCTGGAGTTCATCGGGCGCTACGATTCGGAACTGCACGACGCGCGCGTGTCTTTCAGCCAGCCGCTGTTCGGCAGACTGCCGGTGAAGCTGATCGCGACGCCCTACATCCGGCGCGAGATCAACCCCGAAACGAGCCTGACTTCGGCCTTCAATGTCGATCGGCTGGGCTTCACGCTGCAGCAGGAACTCACCCTGGCGCACAAGATCGTCTTGGATTACGGCTACAAGATCGAACGGAGCCACACGTATGACACGGGTCCGGATCCGATCCTCGACGTGCGGCTGCGGGTGGCATCGCTGACCTCATCGTTCACACGAGATACGCGCGACGACATTCTGGATGCTACGAAGGGCAGCTTCCAGTCGCATGCGTTTGAGTTTTCGCCGGAGTGGCTGGGGACGCAGGTGAGCTTCGTGAAGTATCTCGCACAATATTTTCGCTATATTCCGCTGCAGAAGCCACGGGTGCAGTTATTTACGAACAAGGTCATCCGGCCGAGGCTGGTCTACGCGACGGCGGTGCGGGTGGGACTGGCAGGAGGATTAGGCGGGCAGGAGGTTCCGTTGAGCGAGCGATTCTTCGCGGGAGGCTCGACGACGCTTCGGGGATTCGCGCAGGACTCGGTGGGGCCGATCGTGGCCGGAACGGCGCTGGGCGGTTCGGGGATGCTGATTCTGAATAACGAGATTCGTTTCCCGCTGGTGAGCGTGCTGGATGGCGTGGGGTTTGTGGACGTGGGGAATGTATATGCTCGTCTGTCCAATTTCGATCCGACGGATCTGAGAAAGGCGGCGGGCCTGGGGTTGCGGGTGCGGACTCCGTGGGTACTGCTGCGGCTGGATTGGGGATTCAATTTGGATCGCAGGATGGGGGAGCCGGGCTCCCGATTGTTCTTTAGTATCGGGCAAGCCTTTTAGGGGCAGCCCGCAGTCAAGCGCCCGGGCGCTTGTCACCGGTCGACTTCTTACGACGTCGACTTACGCGGTACCCGGGACCGGGCACTCAGAACCTCGTGCACCTTGTCGAGGAGCGCATTCGGAGTAAACGGTTTCGGAAGAAAATTGATGTGCGCAGCGTTTTTGCCGATCAGGTCCCGGGCATACCCCGACATAAAAAGCACCGTCGCGATTCTCCCCTCTGGCTGAAGGCTCTCCACTAACTGGGGTCCGGTCATTCCCTGCATGACGACATCCGTCAACAACAGGTCGATCCCCTGTGCTCCCTTTGCGATTTCCAGTGCGTCTTTGCCGCTGGCAGCTTCGAGTACGCGGTAACCAGCGCGCTTCAACGTCCCGCTGATCAGTTTCAGGAGTGACGCATCGTCCTCGACAAGGAGAATGATTCCGCCTCCTTTGAGCGATCGAACAGCGCTCTCCAAGGGCGCTGCACTATCCGAGGATTCGTGCGTCACCGGCAGCAGAACAGTGAAGGTTGTTCCCGTTCCCACCAGGCTACTCACCGAGATCATGCCGCCGCTTTGCTTTACGATCCCGTACACGGTTGCCAGGCCGAGTCCCGTTCCTTTGCCTTCCTCCTTCGTGGTAAAAAACGGTTCGAAGATCCGCGCCTGAGTCTCATCATCCATGCCGATCCCGGTGTCGGTCACACTGATTTGGACGTAGGGTCCGGGACGCAGCGATCCAAGCTGGGTATCGTCCGGTTCTAGGACGACGCTGCTGGTGGTGATCCGAAGAGTGCCACCGTACTCCATGGCATCGCGGGCGTTTACAGCGAGATTCAAGAAGACCTGCTCCAGTTGGCCTTGATCCACCCGGATCCTCCCGAGTTCTGGATCCAGGTCGACTTCCAGCACGATGTCTTCGCCGATCAGCCGCTTCAGCATCTCCTCCATTCCGGCCACGATGGTGTTCGGACTGAGCACGCGCTGCTGGAGGACCTGCTTTCGGCTAAAGGCGAGAAGCTGCCTGGTGAGTGCCGCAGCGCGGGACGCCGCGTTCTCAATCTCGCCGACACAATCCGCGCCGTCAGGGCTGGCCATCTCCGACCGCAGAAGGCTGCAATAACCGAGAATCACGGTGAGCAGGTTGTTGAAGTCATGGGCGACTCCTCCGGCCAGTCTGCCCACGGCTTCCATCTTCTGCGCCTGACGCAACTGATCCTCTAACTCGTTGCGGTTGGCCACCAATTTTTGGACTCGCGCCACCATCTCCTCGGGAGCAACCGATTCCGCTTCGGATTCCCCCATGGCCGTGTGAAAACCGGGGGCCGGGGAGTCAGCGTTCGGAGGGGTCAGCAACTCCTCGATCTGCCGGTAGAGGTGGTTCAACAACCCGTTGGTTGTTCGCAGCTTCAGATTCGCAGCCAGCAGTTCCTGGCCTCGAATATAGATCTCCGCTTCAATCTGCTGCGCACGCCGCCGCAGCTCATCGGTCGTCACATCCTGCTGGTGCCCCTCTTTCTTCAGACGGACGAACTCGGTCACATCCTCAACGCGGTGGATGATGTACAGGATTTCAGCCCCGGGACCGAGAACGGGCGAGTTGATCGGGCTCCAGTACCGTTCCTCGAACCCGCTGCCGTCGGACGCGGGCCGGCGAATGTCATACTTTTGGATCGCCATGACATCGGCGCGGCGTGTCGCCAGGACTCTTTCCAACGAGGAGCCGAGATTCCCGGTGCCGGTGGCCGAGGAATCCTCTGGATTGTCCGGAAAGACGTCGAAAAGCTGGCGGCCGAGGATTGCGTCGCGTGTGGTCATCGTCGCCTGAAGATATGCGTCGGTAACGGCGACGATGTGCAGATCGGGCGTCAAGACCAGGTAGAGTCCGGGAGCCGACTCAAATAAAGTGCGGAAATCAGGCTGGGACGGCAAGCCTTCTGTCCGGTCGCGGTCAGACTTCGATTCCCTGTTCACTTACTCCTCCCTGCACCCGACGAAAACTGGACCACCACCGCGGGGGCTTGGGATATACCGTAACGGAGGTTGAACGATATGTTCTGACGCTGTCGGTGTTTTGGACTTACCAGGAATTATATCGAACTGCACCTGTTGGTTGCTCCGCCAAGCGAAACCAAGTGCAGGTCATTTTTGCAGGGTCTCTTCCGATTTTTCGCCGGAGACGAGATTAGGGGAACTCGGATGGGATGGACAGGCGACCTTCGTCGGTCCGCCTCTCAATGTAACAGGCTACCAAAACACAAACGGCGCCCGACTTGCGTCTGGGCGCCGTTGGTGAATTCGAAGAAGCTTTCGGACTAGGAGCCGCCGTCGCGACGTTTCAGCGTTGGACGATCGTCTTGGTCCGTCTTCGGCTTCGTGCCGTCTTCGTTCTCGTCGACAGGACCGTTGCCGGTGCCGGGAGCGCGACGCAGGGTCGGGCGGCTGGGATCCATGTTGTCAACCTTGCGCTTGCCGTGCAGCATCGCGAGGCGGGCGCGCACGTCGTTAAATTCCGAAGTGTTCACGACGTACTCGGGCTTGGGGGCCAAGTCCTTCTGCATTTCGTTCTGGGCGGCCTTGATTCGGTCGTCGGTCATCGGGTGGGTGGAGAATACCTTGGCCACGGCACCCGGCTTGCGCTTTTCCAGACTCTCGATCTTTTCGAAGAAGTCGACGAAAGCCGTCGGATCGTAGCCGGCCTTGTACATGTACTGCATGCCGAGATGATCAGCCTCACGCTCGTTTGACCGCGAGAAGGTCAGAAACCCCAAAGGGATGGCCAATCCGGCGCCTTGCTGGATGGCGTAACCGGTCCAGCCATAAGGCATCGCGATCGACATGGCGATCATGCCGATCTGCGCGATCTGGCCCTTGGTGGCGTTGCGCGTGCCGTGACGGGCTGCCACGTGCGCGATCTCATGAGCCATAACACCCGCCAGTTCCGCTTCGCTTTCGGCCTTCAGAATCAGGCCGGAATTGACGAAGAAGAATCCGCCAGGGAGGGCAAAGGCATTGACTTCCTCAGTGTCGAGCACCTTGATTGTGAACGGTACCTTGGCATCGGAGTTGCGCACCAGGTTCTGGCCGACGCGATTGACATACTCCGCAATAACGGGGTCGTCGATCACTTTGGCCTGACGCTCCACCTCCTGGGCCAGTTGCTTGCCCAAGGCGATTTCCTTTTCCAGGGAGTAGAAGTTCACTCCTTGGCCGACTTTGCGATCACCGATCGCATCCGGATCGTCCTTCGGATCCTTCTTCTTGTCGCCTGCGAAAGCGCTCAGGGACAGGGTAGCTACCAGCGCCAGGGAAATTGCAAATCTGCGGAACATCCCGAAAACCTCCTACAACCCCTTCATTCCGTATGGTACGCCAAGTTCGACCTTAATGCAGCAACTTCTATTATAAGGTACGCCACAAGCATAGCGGCCGGACCAGCGGTTGTCCTCGCCAAACAAGTCAGACGGACGGTGACGCTGTTCGGGTACACTCCTGTCGCGGTTTTTACACAGGGTTTGGTGGGGTTAGCGTGTGGAAATATGCAACAGCGAGGCGGGAGTTACGCCCGCAACACGACGGATCGACGGTGAATTCCCGATGCGGCGCGATCCGCACATTCCCAGAAGCAGTGCAACCCCGGCAATCCCCATGGCAAAGATGGATGCTGAATTCGGGAGGAGTTATGTGCCTGCTCCCCGATGTGTATGAGAATGTTCGTCCGCAGACGTGGCGCAAACACTCGTGTTTTGGTGCGTGGAGACTCCTTTCAACGCTTTGCGGGCCGCTGCCGGTTCCGGAATGCGCCTCACCTCGATGGACGCATGAACCACGCGGAAAGTCTCGACCGGAGTTTTCGCCCCACAGCTACACACCAATGCTTTCAAACACTTGGGGAAGAGATCTGGATGAGGAGGGGATGGAGCGTAGCCACTCGGCCTGCCGACCCCCGTTATGACCCACGTTTGTAAACGAGGTGGGCGTCCTCCGAGCGCCTTTAGGCTTCTCCCTTGCGGGGCCCATGAGGCGCCCTGCCAGGAGCTTGCTCACCAGCGCGTTGTGATCGAGTCGGACTCCCTATTTTGATGGTGTTTGGATCAAAATAGGTGGACCGGCACCCTCGCAGACACGCTCCTGAACGCTATTATTGCATTATTTCCGGAAAACGAACCACTCGCTTGCTGCAAAATTCAACAGCGAACAGATGGCTATGGAGAGCCCCGTACCGATGTAGGCGTTCCAGTGAAGCGTCCCCACGAATACGCGCATCAGGCCTAGATTGCCGAGGATCGAAACCAGTCCGTTGCCCGCGTGGAAGCGAAGCAGACGCAGGGCGACGTCGCGCGGCCGGGACGCATCCTGGGTTCGCTCTTTCCACGTGTAGCGCTCATGCCAGATGAAGTTGTGGAGCAAGGCGGCCTCCACCGCGAGTGGCGTGGCCGTGAGGTAGTTCACCCTGAGGCCGCTCGCGAGCAGGGCGAAGCATCCGAACTGGACGCCGATTCCCAGGCCGCCCACGAAATTGAATTTTAACCAGCGGAGGGCGAGCCGGTTCACGGCAGAGGCCCGGCATCACGGATCCAAAAATACTGGCGTCCCGGCACATCCATCCTTTCGCCTGAGATCGTATTCCGAAACAAGGAGTGGTGGATGTTCACTCAAAACGATATCGACACCTACCAGTTTATCCGCGGGACGGATCTGAAACATCGCGAGACTGCCTGGAGCAAGATTTATCTGGATACGACGCACGGGAAAGTTCACGTGGTGCAGCGCTGGCAGTACTCGTTTACCGTGGCGCACGGGATGACGGCCTGGACCGACGACGAAAAACTCAGTTTCCACTATGCCTTGAGCAGCGCTGTGACCGGTACCTGGGATAGCCAAACTCCTCTGCCGAATTCCTCGGACCCGACCGTGCAGGACTTCATCAACCTGGTTCGCAAGGTGAGCAACGTGCGGATCGGAGTGACGGGGCTGGCTCCCTTTGCGAAGCAATTTGCGGGGAAGGGGCTGGACATCGATTTCGATATCGTTCTGACCGGATCGAACCCTCACTGGCACGTGACGCTGGAGAAGGTGCCGTCAACGAGCCAATCGCGAGCGAACGTGAACTGGGACTCGCGGCGGATTCATCTGTTCAGCATCGACAACAGTCCGAGTGGCGCGTGCCAGAACGGGCGGAACGCAGCCTGCACGACCGGCTTCGTGACAACTCCGCACGAATTCGGGCACACGATGCTCAATGACGATGAATACACCGTGGGTGCAAGGTCGCGGTCCGACCTGAAAAGCATCATGAACATCGGCAACGAAGTACGGCCGCGGCACTATTCGTTCATCGCAGGTCAACTGAACCACATGGTGCCGGGCTGCACCTTCCGCGCGATGCTGTAAAGCATGCAGGACGGGTCAGGGCAGCCGCTCGGCATTGTACAGTGCGCGGGTGTGACGCATTGACGCCCAGACGAGCATCAGCGCCATGCCGGCGATTCCGATGGCGCCCCCCACGTCGAAGAGCAGGTACTTGCGGCCAAAGAGGCCGACTACCGGACGCCAGAACAGGGCGAGGTTTCCGATGCAGAGCAGGAGCCGCAGCTCGGTGGGTCCGAAGCTCCAGAACGACAGGTGGAAGGCGCCGATGGTGTAGGTGGTCAGATAGACTTCGATGGACAGCAGGAAATAGGCGATCAGCAGGCCGAGCGCAATGTAGGGCGTCATGTAGCTGGAAAGGGCGAGGCCTCCCATGAGGAAAAAAGTTCCGATCGCGTCGGTGATGTGGTCGACGTAGAAGCCGTAGCGGGGGCGGAGGCGGTTGCGGACGCGGGCCAGGGTGCCGTCCAGGCTGTCGCCGAACCAGTTCACGGCGAGGGCGACAATCACGCCGAGCAGCGCGTTGCGGTTCCAGCTGGCAGCCCAATAGCAGAGGCCCGCGGCAAACATGGCAATAAACCCCAGCAGCGTGAGGTGATCGGAATTGACCCACATGGGCATGCGTTGGGCCATCCAGATGAGCGTCTTTTTCTCGACGGCGGCCAGGAGGCTGAGCTGTTTTCGCTCAGCATCCCGAAACGTTTCGTTGGCCAAGATTGGCTACTCCACCAGTTGCGGATTGGAGAAGAGGAAGTGATCGAAGTAGTAATGCATCAATAAGACGCTGAGAACCACGACGAAGTAGCTCTGGTCGGGTGCCAGCGGCGTAACGGCGCGCACCAGCATGGTCAGCAGAACGATCACACCGGTAGCGCCCAGAAAGCAGGCGTAGTAAATGACCATGCTGTCGCGGCGCACCAGGCGGCGCACGAAGTTGTTTTCGATCTCGCCGCGCTGATCGCGCAGACGGTTGATGATCCAGAGCAGGAACAGGTACTGGAAAGAATGCCAGGTGTTGTATCCCTGGAACAGGACGTCGAGGTTGGAGCCCAGGGGCAGACAGAAGGAAACCACGGTGGTAATGCCGATGAGGAGGGTCTTGGGGACGCTGCCGCGTCCTTCGCGGAATTCAGCGAGGGTCTTGAAGATCCAGGCGGCGAGGAAAGCGGTGAAGAGCACGCCGGCCACCCAGGGCAGCTGCAAGCTACGGGCGAAGTCGGGATACGGCAGGACGACGCCACCGACACGGAACTGCATAAGCGAAAGCTTGTAAAGGCCGATCGGGTACAGGCCGGTCATGATCAGGCCATAGTCCACCAATCGCGACCAACGTTGTTCGGCGACCGATTGGCGGGCGCGGTAACAGTCGGTGAGGTAGATGATCTGGTGCAGAACGTGCAGCGAGGCCCAGGAAAAGAAGAACGTGATCAGGATCGTGTAGTGGTAGACGCCGAGATAGAGCACTACGCCGGGCAGAACGAACGCGAGGGAAGCGTACCAGCGATGGCGCGTCCGGAATTTGCCGTCGAGGAAAGTGTAGGTGATGGTGGAGAAGAGGTGCGGACCACCGATTAGCAATGCAACTGTAATATTGATCAGGTCAATAGCCTGCTGCGGTTTCATCCAGCCGGAGACTTGGGCGATCCAGGCGACCAGAAACGGCAGAGGGACCAATGCGGCGCTGAAAATGATGAGGGGGAGGTCCCAGGACGGTTTGTAGATCCACCCCGGTACGCGCCGCGGAACCAACAGCGGGGATTGAGCGATTGCCGCCATAGCGATGATGATACGCGAAAACCGGGGCCAGAAGGTAGGGGAGAAAAGCGGGGGGTGGGGACAGGGAACAGAAGCGGCAAAAGGCCAGAGGCCGTCCGGGGAAAAACGCAGGGGCTAAGGGGTCGGGGATTAGGGGATAGGGAAGACAGGGCCCCGTTTGCCATTCGCAGCCGCGGGGTAGTCATCGAAGAAAGCGCGTAACGACGGATACCACGATTTGTGCGCAGAACCAGATCCCCAACCCCAAACCCCTAACTCCCAACCCCTGCTTCCTTCCCTGCTTCCTTCCCCTGCTTTTTTCCTGCTTGAATTTGTTCGGTAATGGACATAGCATAGGAGGCAAAGGAACAGATATTCAGATGAAACTGTCTTTTGCCATTTCAATTCTCGTAGCCGCCAGCTTCGTGGCGTACGCCGATTCCCCCCGCATTACTGCTGTCGACCCGCAGAATGGAAAGGTAGGGGACGTGATCACCATCACTGGGGAGAATCTGCAGAAAGACTCCGTTGCGAAATTGTATCTGACGGATGGGACTAACGACATCCAGGTCGATGTCATCACCGAGCAAACCGCTACCTCGATTAAGTTTAAGATCCCCGATAAGTGCAAGCCGGGGCGTTTGGCGCTGATGTTCCTGACAGCCGGAAAGGCGGGGCAGTTGATGGAACAACCCTATAAGATCACTGTCGACGAACCTTGAGATTACGAGGTGCGAAGGTAGTGAGTGCGGCAAGACGAGCTAAGCCTTACGGCCGCACAAATGGGGGTGGACGCGCTTCTGCTACAATGCCCATGCGATAAGTGGGCTACGGTTTCCTCATCATTTTGCTGAGTCTTCAGGGATCCGCCAATCTACTCACCAAGGGTGGATTTGAAACACCAGTCGTTTCCAATGCGACTCATTTTCTGTTGTTCAACCAAGGCGACAGCATCGGTGGCTGGAACGCGATAAAGTAACAGCGGCAGCACGGCGAACTTATTTGCTGCTAGTCAATAACAGATGCGGGCGGAACTTGTGAGCCGAGCCAGCAGGAGCCAGGCTCCGGGAGAGCGGAAGCTCAGGCCTCGACAGGCCGCACACACGACCACCCGACGTTTACCGTTTACCGGGGTTCGCTGTGTCCGTGTAGGCTATTGTAAATAAGTGGTCCAACGCATTCGATCGAGTGATCCAGGCCGGGGCTCCGATGGCTGAGATGACGCCCATCGGGGAAACGGAACTCTTGCGCTTACTGCATCTGGCCGACTCGGCGCTCCCTATTGGCGGCGCAGCTCACTCCTTCGGTCTCGAAACGCTCGCCGACCAGGCGGACCTGACGCCGGGAGATGTGGAAGCGTTTCTGACCACGTACCTGGAAGAATGCGGGGCCTTGGAAGCTGCCTTCGTCCGGCTGGCCTGGAGAGGCGCCGATCTGCGCGCATTGAGCGAAGAATTGAGTGCACGGAAGGCGGCCCGTGAGTCGCGGGAAGCGAGCCTGAAATTGGGCCGGAGATTCGCCGGCCTGGTCAACGGGATGGTGGACCGCTCACTGCTTGAAACCAATCTGCATTACTGCATTGCCTTTGGCGCTGCGGGAGCGGCGTTTGGCATTCCAATCGATGCCGTCGCGGCGGCTTACCTAAATCAGTCGATCGCCGGGCTGGTCTCCGCTTGTCAACGGCTGATGCCCCTGGGCCAGTCGTCTGCGAGCCGGATTTTGTGGAATCTCAAACCCGCGATTGCCCGTGCGTCGCTCTCCGAGGAGGTCTTCTGCTTCAGTCCGTATCTGGAATTGGCCTCGATGCGCCACGGGTCGATCGAGACACGCCTGTTCATCAGTTAAGTCTCTGCTTCGAGAAAGGCCGATTCCTGGTGAAGCGGCAGGATTCTCCATGGAAAGTAGTGCGTGCGTTTGCGCTCCCGGGGGCGGGCAGGCTAGTCCATCTCCACAACGTCTCGGGCGGCGTCCTGGCCGGGGACCGGTTGGCCGTGGAAGTCGATGTAAAGGCCGGCGCGGCGGCACAAATCACCACCACCGGTGCAACCCGCCTCTATCGCCATCGGGCAGGCGCGGCGGACTCCGAACAGCACGCCCGATTCTCAGTCGGCGACGGGGCCTTGCTGGAATATCTCCCGGACACCGTCATCCCGTATAAGGGTTCCCGGCATATCCAACGTACCGAGTTCCGCCTGGGACGCGGAGCGACTCTGTATTGGTGGGAGGTGCTTGCGCCAGGCCGGCTGGCTGCAGGCGAGCGCTTCGCTTTCGATCGGTTGCGCGTCAAAACCGAGGTCTACGCCGGGCCGCGGCCAGTCCTGCGCGAAGATTTTCTCCTGGAGCCCGAACGGAACGACCTGACAGCTAAGGCCCGGATGTCCGAATACTCGCACCTTGCGAGCCTGTGCATTGTTCAGGAGGGGACGCCGGCACCCTTTTGGCGCGCGGTGGAGGACCGCCTGAACGAGATCGCCCGGAAGCGGACACGGCACGGGCAAGAGATCTGGGGAGCCAGTACCCTGGCTGCCGACGGGGTGGTCGTACGCGGCTTAAGCCAGAGCGGGTGCTGGCTTCACGAAGCATTGGTCGAATTCTGGAGAACGGCCCGTCTGGCCGTGACGGGTGCGGAAGCGGCACCGCCGAGAAAGATATACTGAGCTGTTTTGAGGAGGAGCGATGCACTTGACACTCCGCGAACAGGAGCGTCTGATGATCTATGTCGCTGCGGAGGTGGCGCGGAAGCGGAGAGCGCGAGGCTTGAAGCTGAACTATCCGGAAGCGATGGCGATTCTCACCGCCGAGATTCTCGAATGGGCCAGGGACGGCAAGACCGTGGCCGAGATCATGACATTGGGAGCCGGCATATTGGGGGCAGGCGACGTCATGGAAGGGATCGCTGGAATGATTCACGAAGTACAGGTGGAAGCGACATTTCCCGATGGAACGAAACTGGTGACGGTACACGATCCCATTCAATGAGTCCACACCAATGAAACCTGGAGAATATTTTTTGGAGACCGCGCCCGTCGATGCCAACGTCGGTCGAAAGACGGCGCGCCTGGTTGTGCGGCACACGGGGGACCGTCCGGTGCAGGTGGGCAGCCACTACCACTTTTTCGAAGTCAACGACGCGCTGGATTTCGACCGCGCAGCCGCTCGCGGAATGCGCCTGAATATCCCCGCCGGCACTTCGGTCAGATTTGAGCCGGGCGAGGAGAAACAGGTCCTGCTGGTGGATTTCGCCGGCGAACGCCTGGTCCTGGGCCACAAAGGCAGGGGAAACCGATGAGCCTCTCGATTCCCAGAAGAACCTACGCAGACTTGTATGGGCCCACTACGGGCGACCGTGTGCGGCTTGCCGATACCGAACTGATCGTCGAAGTGGAAAAAGACTTCGCGGTTTATGGCGATGAGATCACCTTCGGCGGCGGCAAGGTCATCCGGGACGGTATGGGGCAGAGCGCCCGCGCGACTCGCGGCGGCGGCGCCCTCGATCTGGTCATTACCAACGCACTGATCATCGACCATTGGGGCATCGTAAAGGCCGACATCGGCATTCGAGACGGTCGAATCGTGAAGGTCGGCAAGGCCGGAAACCCGGATACGATGCAAGGTGTGGATCCGGAACTGGTGGTCGCGGCGTCCACCGAAGTGATCGCGGGCGAGAACATGATTGTGACCGCCGGCGGGATCGACAGCCACATCCATTTCATTTCGCCGCAGCAGGTTTATGAAGCGCTCTCCAATGGAATCACCACCATGATTGGGGGCGGCACAGGTCCGGCTACGGGGACCAACGCCACCACTTGTACTCCCGGAGCGTGGAATCTGGCGCGCATGCTGGAAGCCGCCGACGCATGGCCGATGAACTTCGGGTTTCTCGGAAAGGGAAACACCAGCACCGCCGCACCATTAGAGGAACAGGTGCGCGCCGGGGCTTGCGGTCTGAAACTGCACGAGGATTGGGGCACCACTCCGGCGGCAATCGACGCATGCTTGCGCGTGGCGGACCAGATGGATGTGCAGGTTGCCATCCACACGGACACCATTAACGAGGCCGGTTTCGTGGAGGACACGATCGCGGCGATCGCCGGCCGCGCGATTCATACGTATCACACGGAAGGCGCCGGTGGCGGACACGCTCCCGATATCATTCGCATCGCCGCATTGCCGCATATTCTGCCGTCGTCCACCAACCCCACGCGCCCGTACACGGTGAACACGATTGCCGAGCATTTGGACATGTTGATGGTGTGCCATCATCTGAATCCCCTGGTGCCCGAGGACGTGGCGTTCGCGGAGAGCCGTATTCGTCCCGAAACCATCGCTGCGGAGGACATTCTTCACGACCTCGGCGTGTTCAGCATGATCTCCAGCGACTCGCAGGCCATGGGCCGGATCGGTGAGGTGGTGACGCGCACGTGGCAGACCGCGCACAAGATGAAAGTGCAACGCGGCGCGCTTCCAACGGACAGCGCGCGCAACGACAATTTCCGCGTCCGGCGCTACGTTGCCAAGTACACCATCAATCCCGCCGTGACCCATGGCATCGCCCACGAGGTGGGGTCGATTGAGCCCGGCAAACTCGCGGATCTCGTGCTCTGGAAGCCGGCCATGTTCGGGGTGAAGCCGGAAATGGTGATCAAAGGCGGATTCATCGCCTGGAGCGTGATGGGGGACGCCAATGCCTCCATTCCCACGCCGCAGCCGGTGCTGTACCGGCCGATGTTCGGATCCTTTGGCGGGGCCACCGCGTCCACGTCGGCAACCTTCGTATCGCAAGCATCGCTCGACGCGGGAATTGGAAACCTCTTCCGAAAGCGTGCGGTGGCGGTGAAGAACTGCCGCGCCATCGGCAAACGCGATATGATCCACAATTCGGCGACACCTAAGATCGAGGTCGATCCCGAAACCTACGAGGTGCGTGCGGACGGCGAGTTGCTGACATGCGAACCGGCCGACGTCCTGCCTCTGGCGCAACGATATTTTCTTTTCTGAGAAGAAACCATATGAGGGCATTTCGAGTAGGAATCGCGGGACCGGTTGGCTGCGGCAAGACCGCATTAGTGGATCGCTTGAGCAAACGGCTCTGGCCCGGCTTGAATCTGGCTGTCGTCACCAACGACATCTACACCCGGGAGGATGCCGAGTTCCTGATCCGCCAGGGCACACTGCCCCCCGATCGTGTGTTGGGCGTGGAGACCGGCGGGTGCCCGCATGCCGCCATTCGCGAGGACGCTTCTATGAACCTGGAGGCGATTGCCGAACTCGAGGCGCTGCATCCCGGCTTGGAGTTGATCCTGGTCGAAAGCGGCGGCGACAACCTGGCGGCCGCCTTCAGTCCCGAACTGGTGGACGCCTTCATCTACGTAATCGACGTAGCCGGCGGCGACAAGATTCCCCGCAAGGGGGGGCCGGGCATCAAGCGCAGCGGCTTGCTGGTAATCAACAAAATCGATCTCGCGCCATTTGTTGGAGCTTCTCTCGAAGTGATGGATCGCGACACCCGGCGAATGCGTGGAGACCGGCCCTTCGTGTTCACGAATCTGATGAGCGGCGAGGGGCTCGACCGCGTCGTTGAGTGGCTGGAGGAGCAGCGGGCTCATGGCATCGTTGCGTCCGGCAAGCCGTCGCAGCACACCTCAGGGCCTCACGAACATCACCACCACCACAGCGTTGAGCTGTAAGGTAAACAGGTTACCTTCGGCACAACATAAAAAGTCTTTTTGTAACCAATCAGAAATTAAAATGGCATAAAAAATGCCGCGCGTGCTAGACTCGCATACACACAATCAGCAGATAGGCTTGTCCGAAGTACTCGTTTAATAGCCGTCCCTGTCTTACGGCTAGCTTGGCCCCTGTCGGCCGAACGAACAACTCAGATTAGGCGTTCTACGCGCCGACAAAGGGGATTTGATTCCAAATGTTCAGACGAAGTGTCAGCGGTGGACGTGTGTCCATCGCGCGACGATGTTATAGACTGCTGCTCTTGCTGCCTGGGCTGTTTGTACTGACGAGGTCGTTGCCCGCACAGGTTACGCTGGGCCCGGTAACAGTGGGCGCGGGTTTGCGAACCGAGTTCGAGAGCACGACGCCGGCCTCCGGCACGACAACCAACCAGTTCCTTCTCGACGATGTCCGTCTCTATATCAATGGGCCAGTGACCAAGGACATCAAATTCATGTTCAACACCGATTACGACGGGGCGACCAACAAGATCGGTGTGTTGGACGCCGTGGCGCGAATCGAAATCGCTCCTGAATTGAACTTTTGGGCCGGGCGCTTCCTCCCGCCAAGCGATCGCGCGAATCTGTATGGCCCGTTTTACGCGAACCAGTGGGGCGTGTACACGGATGGCATTCAAGACGGATACCCTTTCGTCTTTCAAGGTCGTGACAACGGCATAGTCTACTGGGGTCAATTTGCCAAGAAACTGAAAGTCTCGGTAGGCGCCTTCGACGGCAAATCCGCAACCGGAACTCCGGAAGTGCTGGGCGCCGCCCGCGTGCAAGTCGACTTCTGGGATCCGGAGGACGGATATTACCTCAACGGGACCTACTACGGTGACAAGAACCTGCTCGCCATCGGTGGAGCGACGCAATATCAGGGGGGCCATACGGCATCGACCATCGATTTCCTCATGGAAAGGAAGGTGCCCAAGGGCGGCGCTGTATCCATAGAAAGCGAATATTCCAACTACAACCGATTGGGTGGCTACGACGCGGCTTATGCCAAGAGTCAAGGCGCGTATGGGCTGGCTAGTTATCTCTTCGGCAAAAAAGTCGGCATCGGTCAGTTTCAGGTCCTCGGCAAGTATGCCAAGGCAGAATTCACGCATGGAAAAACTGCGAACTACCACCAGAAAACCACGGAAGTGAACTTCAACTACGTGATCAAGCAGTTCAACGCGCGCGTGATGACTTTCTACAGGGACATACGATTCAACGCAATCAGAACCAATTTCTGGCAAGCCGGAGTCGGTCTTCAGGTGCAGATGTAACCTCGTCGTTCAATGAAAGGAGTCGATTAATGAAACGCACAACGATATTTATGACCGGTCTGTTGGCCGCTGGAATTGGATTTTCCAACGTTGCGGCAGCCCAGGACACCATCAAGGTCGGCGTCCTCCATTCGCTATCCGGCACCATGGCCATCAGCGAAACCACGCTGAAGGACACGGTCCTGATGATGATTGACGACCAGAATAAGAAAGGCGGATTGCTGGGCAAGAAACTGCAGGCCGTGGTCGTCGATCCGGCGTCCAACTGGCCGCTCTTCGCCGAGAAGGCGGCGCAGTTACTGGAAAAAGACAAAGTCGCGGTGGTATTCGGATGTTGGACGTCGGTTTCCAGAAAGTCAGTGCTGCCCGTTTTTGAAAAGGACAACGGTCTGCTCTTCTACCCTGTGCAGTATGAAGGAGAAGAGTCGTCCAAGAATGTCATCTATACCGGCGCCGCGCCGAACCAGCAGGCAATTCCCGCCGTAGACTACCTGATGAAGGAAGTCGGCGTGAAGCGGTGGGTGCTCGAAGGGACAGACTACGTCTACCCGCGCACCACTAACAAAATTCTCGAAGCCTACCTGCACTTGAAAGGCGTCAAGCCGGAAGATATCTCCATCAACTATACGCCCTTCGGTTTTTCGGACTGGCAGACGCGCGTTGCCGCCATCAAGAAGTTCGGTTCGGCCGGCAAGAAGACAGCCGTGGTATCGACCATCAACGGCGATGCCAACGTGCCCTTCTACAAAGAACTCGGCAACCAGAAGATTTCGGCTGAAGATATTCCAGTGGTCGCCTTCTCGGTGGGCGAGGAGGAACTGTCAGGGCTCGACACGAAACCGCTCCTGGGCCACCTGGCAGCCTGGAATTATTTCGAGAGCATCAACACGCCGGGCAATAAAGCCTTCATCAACCAGTGGCACACTTTCATCAAGAACCCGAAGCGCACCACCAACGATCCGATGGAGGCGCACTACATCGGGTTTAATCTCTGGGTGAAGGCAGTGGAGAAGGCGAAATCAACCGACGTGGAGAAGGTACTCGCCGCGCTTCCCGGCCTGGAGACGCCGAACCTCACCGGAGGAACCGCCAAGGTATTGCCCAACCACCACATCACCAAACCGGTTTACATCGGAGAGGTGAAAGGGGACGGTCAGTTTAACGTAGTTTGGAAATCGGCCGGTGAAGTGCCGGGCGATGCCTGGTCCGACTACCTGCCGGGCAGCAAAGATATCGAAGCCGATTGGGTGACGCTCAAGTGTGGTAACTATAACAAAGTCACGAAAAAGTGCTCCGGTCAAAACTACAAATAATGAGATACCCAGGGTCCGGCGGGTGGCGGCGACTTCTGCTGCTGCCCGCCCTGTGGAGCATCGGCCTCGCATACGCCCAATCTCCCAATGACGCAGCTTTCCTTTCGATGCTCGGCGAGTTGCGTGAGGCGACATATTCCGATAAAGCGGCGATTGCCGAACGGCTCGGTCAGACTGGTCATCGTAGTGTCCGCGCGGTTCTCACGGCGCTCATGGAGGACCGGCTCTGTTACCGCAATAGCGATCAGAAAATCTTCATCGTCCAGTCGGCGGACAAAGATCCAGCTGAATTAGTCGATCCGCTGACGCTGAAAAGCGCCGGATCGGCACCCGCGGATTCTCTTTCCAAAATCGGCACGAACAATGCCTTGCGGCATACGCTGCGGACCGTCGTGGCCCACTTCGCGTTGTCGAGTCCCGATTCGGCGGTGCGCCTCGAAGCAGTGCGGGATATGCTGAGGTCGCTGGACGAACCGACGGTAGCGCTGCTCCGTGAACGGCTCGCCGTGGAAACGAATGCCGGCGTGAAGCGGGAAATCGAGACTGGCCTGGCACTCGCTACACTGGACGGTTCGGACGCCAAGGCAAGGCTGGAAGCGGTCGCCACGCTGAGTCACAGTGTCAGTCAGGATGTGCGGAACAGGCTGTCGCTCCTGCTCGATAAATCGCCCGATGGCAGCTTCATCGAAACCGACGAAAACGTGCGGCGCGCCGCCGCTGCCGCGGTCGTCAAAATCGACCAATGGCGCAGCTTCTATTCGGGAATCGAGACGTTGTTCTTCGGTTTGAGCATGGGTTCGGTGCTGGTGCTGATTGCCTTCGGTCTGGCAATCACGTTCGGCGTCATGGGCGTGATCAACATGGCTCACGGTGAGTTGATGATGCTCGGCGCGTATACCACTTACGCCGTCCAGATGGCGATGCCCGGACATATCGGACTTTCGATTCTGGCAGCGATTCCCGCGGCCTTTGTGGTTGCGGGCCTGGTGGGCGTGGCGATGGAGCGCACCATCATCCAACATCTTTATGGAAGGCCGCTGGAGACCCTGCTTGCGACGTTCGGTGTCAGCCTCGTGCTGCAGCAGGCGGTGCGTTCGATCTTTTCGGCACAGAATCGATCGGTTGTGACGCCCGACTGGATGAGCGGCTCGCTACAGTTGAATGGCGCATTAGCCATTACCTACAACCGGCTCTACACCGTGATCTTCACGATGATCGTCTTCCTGATTCTCCTGGTAGTGCTGAAGCATACCCGAATCGGGCTGGATATTCGCGCGGTTTCGCAGAATAGGGTGATGGCCAAGGCGATGGGCATCCGCACCGAGTGGGTGGATGCCATGACGTTCGGACTCGGATCGGGAATTGCCGGGGTGGCAGGCGTCGCACTGAGTCAATTGACCAACGTCGGTCCAAATCTGGGGCAATCCTATATCATCGACTCGTTCATGGTGGTTGTTTTTGGAGGCGTCGGAAATCTCTGGGGCGCGCTTATAGGCGGTATGTCGATGGGGATCGTCAATAAGTTGCTGGAGCCTTATGCGGGAGCCGTGCTGGCAAAGATTCTGGTCCTCGTGGGCCTGATTCTTTTCATTCAGACGCGGCCGCGGGGATTGTTCCCGCAAGCCGGCCGCGCGGGCGAGGACAAGTAAATTGCCCGGATTCTGGAAAGGGATCGCAGTCCGAGACCGGGGAGGCGCGCGCCTCCTGGCAGTGCTCGCCGCAGTGGCCATCGCTTCTCCCATCCTCAATCAGGTTGTGCCTCCGTCATCCGCGTTGCACCTCTCGGCCTTCGGGATCACACTCATCGGCAAGTACCTGTGTTACGGAATGCTGGCGCTTGCCATTGACCTGATCTGGGGATACTGCGGGATCCTGAGCCTCGGGCACGCGGCGTTTTTCTCCTTGGGCGGCTATGCGATGGGCATGTATCTGATGCGGCAGATCGGCCCGCGGGGCGTCTACGGGAATCCCGTGCTGCCCGATTTCATGGTGTTCCTGAACTGGAAGTCTTTGCCGTGGTTCTGGTACGGCTTCAACCACTTTCCGTTCGCGCTCGTTATGATTGGCCTGGCGCCGGGATTGCTGGCGCTGGTGTTCGGATGGTTTGCTTTTCGATCGCGCGTCACCGGAGTGTATTTTTCGATCATTACCCAGGCCCTCACCTACGCCCTGATGCTCGGATTCTTCCGCAACGACATGGGTTTCGGCGGCAATAACGGATTCACGGATTTCAAGGACATTCTGGGCTTCGACCTGCATTCCGACGGCACGCGCGTCATACTGCTGGTAATTACCGCTGTCGCGCTCGCGGCCAGCTATCTGGCTTGCCGGATCATTGTCGATTCGCGAGCCGGCCGGGTGATGCGCGCGATCCGCGATGCGGAGAGCCGGACCCGTTTTCTCGGCTATCCGGTGGAGTCCTACAAGCTCTGGCTTTTCGTGTTTTCCGCTGTCGTGGCGGGTGTCGCGGGCGCTCTATATGTGCCCCAGATCGGAATCATTAACCCCAGCGAGTTCGCGCCAATCAATTCCATCGAAGCCGTGATTTGGGTGGCTGTGGGCGGGCGTGGCACGCTGTATGGCGCGATTGTGGGCGCGGTGGTAGTGAACTATACGAAGACTTATCTGACCGGCGCGTTTCCGGAAGTATGGCTGTATGCTCTCGGCGCCCTGTTCGTGGTGGTGACTCTGTTCTTACCGAACGGAATTACGGGTCTTGCGCCGGCCTGGCGTAGAAACAAATGAGCGTGCGCAACAAGCGGCTATATCTCGAGGACTTGACCGTCAGTTTCGATGGATTCAAGGCGCTCAACAATCTGACGCTGTACGTCGAGCCGAACGAGTTGCTCTGCATAATCGGACCTAACGGCGCCGGCAAGACCACCATGATGGATGTCATTACGGGCAAAACACGCCCCGATTCGGGAACCGCGTGGTTTGGCGACGAAATCGATCTGCTGAAGTTGTCCGAACCCGAAATCGTGGCCGCTGGAATTGGGCGGAAGTTTCAAAAACCGACCGTCTTCGAGCAATTAACTGTATTCGAGAACCTGGAACTGGCGCTTGCCGGCGCCCGGTCGTTTCTGAAAACGCTACGTGCCCGGATCACGGCCCCGCAGCAACAGAGAATCGCGGAGGTCCTGAACATTATCGGGCTCTCGGGCCAGAGCGACGCGACGGCAAGAATACTCTCCCACGGCCAAAAGCAGTGGCTCGAAATCGGCATGCTTCTGATGCAGAACCCGGAGTTGCTCCTGGTGGATGAGCCGGTCGCCGGTATGACACCCCACGAGATCGAGCGCACCACCGAACTCCTTCTGTCACTCGCCGGAGAGCACTCCATCGTGGTTGTCGAGCATGATATGTCGTTCGTTCGATCGATTGCGCGGCGTGTCACCGTGTTGCACGAGGGCCAGGTCATCGCCGAGGGCGATATGGACAAAGTGCAGAAGGACCCTCGCGTAATCGAGGTCTACCTGGGAGTGTAAGCGTGCTGTCTATCAAATCCCTCAACCAGTTTTACGGTGGTAGCCACACCTTGTGGGATGTGGATCTCGAGGTACCCGCCGGCTCGCGCATGTGCCTCATGGGCCGCAATGGCATGGGCAAAACGACGCTCCTGAAATGCATCATGGGTCTGCAGCCGGCGAGTTCCGGCGGCATTACATTCGACGGAAATGACCTGCTCAAGTGCCCCGCCGAGCAGCGGGCCAGGCTAGGCATCGGTTATGTCCCGCAAGGGCGGGAGATTTTTTCACATCTCACAGTGGAGGAGAATCTTCGTGTGGGACTGGGCGTGCGCAAGAACGGTCCTCGCACGATTCCCAGCCGTATCTTCGAACTGTTTCCGGTGCTGAAGCAGATGCTGAAACGGCGCGGCGGCGACCTTTCGGGCGGACAGCAGCAACAACTCGCGATCGGCCGCGCGCTCGTGCTTGAGCCACAACTTCTCATTCTCGACGAGCCGACAGAGGGGATTCAACCCAACATTGTCCACGAAATCGGCGACATCCTTTTGAGATTGAACCAGGAAGAGCGGCTGACCGTGCTCCTGGTGGAGCAAAAGCTGCCATTCGCACGCCGCGTGGCGAGTGAGTTCTGCATTCTCGACAAAGGCCGCCGCGTTGCAGCCGGTTCGATCGGCGAACTGACTGACGAAGTGGTCCGCGCACATCTGAGTGTGTGACCCTGGGATCCGGTCGATTTTGGCGCAATAGGCGGCAACCTAACCTCAGCGCGACGCTATCTGAATCGCATCTCCTTTAAGCCCAGGCACACTCGCCGTGAGGGTGAGAGCGCCCGCCGTTCGTGAAGTTCGCACCACCACGAGCGCCTTCCCATGAAATAGTTTCCGCTGGTTGTTCTGGTATAGCTCTTCGCTGGTCATGTCTCCGTTCCCCACGGCAGCGATGACTCCGGGGCCTTTGAGACGGAAGCTCACCGGATGCTCCGCGTTGGGATGCGGCTGGCCCTTCGCATCGACAACTTCCACCGTGATGAACGAAAGGTCTTGGCCGGTCGCGCGCAGCGATGTCCGGTCGGCAGTCAAACGGACGCGGGCCGGCTCTCCGGCAGTCCGCAGCACAACCTCCGCGATCGGCCTGCCGCCCTGCAAGGCGACCGCTTTCAACACTCCGGGAGCGTAGGGAACCGTAAAGTTCGCCTTGAAACGCTCCAGGCGAGTTGCGGGCTTCTCGCCGATGAGGTGGTCGTCGAGATAGAGGCGCACGGCTTCGCCTCTGGAATAAATTTCTACTTCGAGCGGCTTCCCCTCCATGCCGGGCCAGGTCCAACTCGCGTAAACCGGCGGAACGCCCCACCTCGTGGCATATATCTCCTTGCCATCCGGCGCAGGCTGTCGAACGCCGAGGTAAAGCTTCTCCCCGCGATCCCACACGATGTTCCGGTAATGGGAGAGCGCCTTGCGGTCGCCGCAGATATCGAGGTCGCCACAGTCCGCGCCGTGACACGGGTAGGGAGCGCCGTAAGCCTCGCGAGTGGTGTCTTTGGGATCCCGGTAATACCATCGTCCCAGACCCGACTCGCCGAGATAGTCGATGGCCGTCCAGACGAAATCGCCGACGATATAAGGAAAGTCGTTCACCATTGCCCAGTAGTCGAAGGTATCGCGGCCGAACGATTCGGTGCAGGCAATAATCCGCGACGGCACGCGCGTGTGGTCGGCTACGTGGTTGTTCAGGTTGTAATTGTAGCCGCCGATATCGAGCGCGGAATAATACGGGTCGGTGTCGCTCCATTTGCCGACAATGAAATTCAGCGCTGAAGTGATCGGACGAGTCTTGTCGAGCCCGCGGACGCAGTCCGCCAGCATCCTGGCTTCCTGTGCACCCAGCGGTTCTCCCCGTTCCCCGATCTCGTTGCCGATGCTCCACATCACTACGGAAGGATGATTGCGGTCGCGCAGAATCATCGAATCGAGATCGCGCTGCCACCAATCCTTGAACACCACGCTGTAGTCGAACTTGTTCTTATTGCGGGACCAGCAGTCGAACGATTCATCCATGACCAGCATCCCGAGCCGGTCGCAAGCGTCGAGGAACGCCGGGGAAGGCGGATTGTGCGCGCAGCGGACTGCAGTGAATCCGGCTTGCTTCAGAATCTGGACCCGCCGCTCCTCGGCGCGGTCGAACGCGGCGGCGCCCAGGGGACCGTTGTCGTGGTGGACGCAGCCGCCGGTCATCTTCAGCGCCTTGCCGTTCAGCAGAAAACCCTTTTCGGCCGACCAATCGAGGGACCGGATGCCAAACGGAGTGGAGACTTCGTCGACCGTCTTGCTGTCGACTACCAACTGTGTGACGGCCCTATACAGCACCGGAGATTCCGTCTCCCAAAGCGCGGGCCTGGCGACGGCGATCTCCTGGCTCACCTCGATGGAGTTCCCCGGCTCCAACGCGGCGGTGCTGTTCGACTGCCCGACGGCGGCGCCGGATGCGGCGTAGAGCACGGTCTGCAGCGCAACGTTCGATTTGCCGGGGGATTCGTTGGCGATCCGGGTTCTGACCGACACCCTTGCCTGCGCGGCACTCGCCTCCGGTGTGGTGACGCAAACGCCCCACGGAGCCACATGGATCGGGTCAGTTATGTTGAACCAGACGTGTCGATAGATGCCGGAGCCGGAGTACCAGCGGGAGTTTCGCTGTTGCGATTGATCCACACGGACAGCCAGCAAGTTGGCGCCGGGTTTCAGATGCGGCGTCAGATCGTGCGAGAAGCTGGTATATCCATAAGGGTGCATGCCCAGATCGTGGCCGTTGATAGACACGGTCGCGTTCATGTAGACGCCTTCAAAATCCACACTGACCTTTTTGCCATTCCAGGCCGAGGAGACGGTGAAGGTCTTTCGGTACCAGCCTACCCCGGCGGGAAAGAAGCCTCCACTACCTCCCATCGGGCTCTGCGGATCGATTTTGCCTTCGATGCTCCAATCGTGCGGCACATCGAGGGTGCGCCAGGCACCCGCATCGTAGGAAGGCAGCCCGGCTCCCTCGGGGTCCCCCAACAGGAACTTCCAGTCGTGATCGAACAACAGCCGCTCGCGTGGCTGCTGCGAACTGGCGGCACCAGCGGTGCGCAACGTGCCGGCAACGGGCAGGATCGCACAGAATGTTCTTCGGTTCATCAGGGACACGATAGTTCAATCCGATCAATATTGTGCGATCGAGTCAACCCCGGCACAACAGCTTGCCAGTGCTGGAACTGGGCCCGACACTGCCGGGGTGCATACGCGTTGGCGCTGCGACCTTGTCCCTGAAGTAGATGAAGATCTTAACGGTTAGCCCGTGGCGCAAACACTTCTGTTTGCCGCGTCGACACTCTTGTCGACGCTTTTCGCGCGTCCACCCCAGTCTGACTCCAGGGCATTTTGACGCTGCCTCTGAACATCCCGAATCCGCCTGCGCTCCCTGCTGGCGTGACGCCTGAACGCTGCGGTTTGCCCCTGCTGTGGACTGCTCCTACTTATCAAATGACGGGTGCTTTGAGAAAGGCAAGCTGGGAACATCCCCGCTCGGCCGTTGCAGACCGACGTCTTCGAATAGCAGCGACGGAATCGCGATCGAAACCACGGACGGGCCGGATGGCGTGATGCTACCGGCCATCATCGGCTGGCGCGCCATGATCCGCACCTGCGTCGTCTGAACCGAAGGCACATCCGAAACGGACACGATGTCCTTGAACGATCCCAACGTCAGGCCATTGACTTCCAGATTACGGGCCAGCTCCTCATGGCCGTCCGGATACACCTTGTACGCCTCGATCAGCGGCTCCACTGACAGGCTTCCCGGCGTACTTCCTCCGGTTACGATAATCATTCGCGACCGGAGCAGCGAAGAGGCAAACGCCATGTTCGACATCCGCCGCACGAGAATGCCGTATTCCTTGCCGCGTTGTTGGGCCATTTTGATCAGCTCCGCCTTCAGTTGCTCCGAGGTCAGCGACTTACTCGACGTCACAATCAAATTGCTCGGCGAAGCGGAAAATCCGCGATGGCTCGCGGTGCTGTGCGTCGTGCCTGGCAGCAGTCCGCGGGTGTGCAGCAATGTCTTCAAGACGCCTTGATCCACAATCGTGGTGGGCGCCGATTTCACGCCGTCGTCGTCGACCTGGTAGCCGCCGAAGAGTGGCGTGCCCGACACGTCCTTCAACGCAGGATTATCGACGACCGTCAGAAAGTCCGGCAGCACGCGCGTGCCCACACGATCAATGAGTCCCGTATTGCTGTTGTAGACTCGGTCCAGGCGCGAGTCGTCTACCACCACACGCGGCGCGCCCACCATATAACTACCCAGTCCTTGCAGGAAGATCTCCGCGGCGGCCTGACCCTCGAACAGCACCGGCCCCGTGTACCGTTCCACCAGTGCGGCTTTGCGCATCCTGTCCAGGCGCATGGCCAGCGCGCGAATCCGCTTGGCGATTTCATCTCGCGAGGGCAGTTCCGCCGGGGTCCGGGCGTAGATGACGTCGTAGTCCGCCAGCGGCATGCCGTCGTCAGCCTGCGTGTCCGCGTTAATGTTGACGGTCACGAGTGTCGCCGCCCTCACGTAGGTGCTCCCCTCCGAGTTTACGTAGCGCGCAAGCCAGCGCGTGGCCGACCAGCGCACCTCGGAATTATCGATCCCCGGAGTCTCCCGGAAAACCGCGCTCAGCGCTTTGGCAGCGCTCTCGATCTCCGTGCGATTCCAGGCGATTGGACTACCCATTTCGTTGATGGTGACCACAGGCTCTTTGCTGAAATCGGGGGCATCGTCGGTTCGCGTGCGATGTTCCAGCGCGGCCTTTTTCTTGGCGAACGTGTCGAGCGCAGTCTTGTACGCACTATCGGTGCCCAGCCAAAGTTGGCGGCGCAACTCGTCGTAGTTATCGTCCAGCGGAACCGTGAGGCCACCCGTAATCAGCGGCCGCGTCACCCCCGCATTCATCATCGGTGCGAAAAAATTCGAGTTGTCACGGGCATAGTCGCCCACCCGGACCTCGACCGAGAAGACCCGTGAGCGGGCGGTGCCAGGCGGCTCGCAGTAGCTGTTGACGATCGCGCCGAAGCTGGCAGTCACTGTACAGTTCTCGTTCTCGACGGCATGGTACGCCACGAAATACGGTTTCTGCAGGTTTTCGAGCTGCAGCTTTTTCATGGAGCGCGCCAGTTCATCCTGCATCGCGCGCATTACTACATCGCCCGATGCAGGCGCGCTCTGGAACGCGAAGATCGGCAGGCATGCCTGCGCCAGCAGAAGGATTCTTCCGAGCATCAGCGTCTCCTTACTTATCGTCCGACGGAGGGGCCAGAATCGGCGAAAGCTCTTGCGACTTCGGCTTCTTCTGCACCTCGATTTCACTAAAGAGCAGTCCGGGACCACCCGCCGATACCGGCACTGGCCCTGATTCCGCGCCGCAGATGCCGTTGAATGCCGAGTATTGATTGTCGGCCGCCAGAATCTTGTTGAACGTGGTCAGGGCGGTGCCGATGAGATCCACGCCCCTTACCAATTCCTCGTGGCCGTCCAGATAAATGCGGTAGACCATGGTGGGAATGACGGAGAAGAAGTTCGGGACGCCCCGGCCAACGGACGTAAAACCGCCCGCGATATCCTCGAAATACAGTCCGTACGGCAAGTTCCGCTTTTTAGCTTCTTCGATCAGTTGCTTCTTCAATTCCTGCGGCGTGACAGTCTGGGACGCCACCACCATTAAATTGGATTGGCGGCCGGCGACGTTGTACCCCGCGGCGCGCCTGCCGTGACCGTTCGACTCGGGGAAGTGGTCGAGCGGCAGCCGCGACATCAGGAAGGTCTTCAGCACGCCGTTCTCCACTACCGCGACGCGCCGCGCCTTCACGCCCTCATTGTCGAAACGGTAAAAGCCCGCCAGTTCGGTGGGCCCGGCCTTGGTCTGTGTGGGGTCCGAGTACACCGAGAGGAATTCCGGGAGGATTTTCTGCCCGACCTTGTCGCGGAAAGTTTGACTCTGCCCCTCGCGCTTCTCGCGCTGCCCCTCGATGCGGTGTCCGAAAATTTCGTGGAAGATCACGCCCGTCGCGCGCGGCGACAGGATCGCCGGCCCCACGTACGGCTCCATCACCGGCGCCAGCTTGAGCGCCATCAGATTCTTGGTCATCTGCTGCACCTTTTCGAGCACCACTTCGTCCTTCGGCAGACCGCCCAATGTCGACGAGTACATGTACTCGAAGAGTGGCAGCTCCATGCCGTCGGAAGCCTTCGCGAAAGCGGTCACGCTCAGCCGGTATGCGGTTTGCCCGGTCTGAATCGAGGCTCCGTCGCTGGAGACGAACCAGCGCGTCTCCTTCTCGGCGGTGAAGGTGGAATTTGCGGAATAGATATTCCCGTAACGCTGGAATGGCGCCGTGTATCGGCGCACCTTGTCTTCCCAGAGCTTGCGATCCACTTCCAGCTTCGGCGGTGCGGGTTCGCTGTAAACCTCCGCCTTCGCCGGCGAAAAATCTCCCGACTTGTCGGTCTCTTCAGCTTTGACCTTGACGTTGGTCTTTACCGAGATCAACTGTTCCACCGCCCGTTTGTACCGCTGATCCGTGTAATACCAGAGAAGCGCACGGATGGCTTCGGGATCGTCTTCCAGGGGCATCGGGTAGACGTTGAACTGGTCTCCGAAAATCTGCATGGCGCCGCGGATGGGGTGAGTGTTGTCGAGCTCATAGGCCCCGACACGCAAGTCGATCCCCACCTGCCGCCGCCGCACAGGCGGGCCGCTAGCCACGAGGGTTCCGAATGAGCCGGTGACCGTGGAGGTCTCGGTCTCCACTACTTCATAACTCAGAAAGTAAGGAGGAGTCTGTAGCTTCTTGAAATGCTCCATTGAGCGGGACAGCTCGGCGGTGATCGCGTCCAGCATGGTGGAGCGTCTCGCGGGCGCCTGCGCCGGCGAAATCGCGGACGCAAGGAACAGGAGCGGCGGCAGAAACAAACAATTCCGTTTCATTTGCACCATCCGTTGCCAGATTGACGCGGGCACGCGTGGCCGCGTGCAGATCTATCATAAGTCAGCGGTGTGAGAATGTCGACTGTCATTTCCCGCAGATCCAGAGACATCTTCGGAGTCTTTTCCACCAGAAAAGATCTGAAATCTCAGCGACACAGAGGCCGCCGGTCGCAAACGCGAAACACCATGTGTTTTTGACTCACTCCGAACACACTTAAGGCGCCTTGGAATGCAGAGACCGGCGGAGCTCGTTCGCTTCCCACACAAACTTCCGAAAGCAAGGGGCTGCCGCATGGATCCGTGGGTAGCTCATCGATAAGGCCGGTGCTCTGGGTAGCAGGGTGCGGCCCCGCCGACCTGCTGGTCTTCTTGCCAAATCTGAATCATCGGTCTTACCATGACCAGATGTTTCGAACATTGGCATTAGCCACCATCGTAACGGGGTTGTCGTTGGCTCAGGAGACAATCCCCTCGCAGCACCTTTCCGAATACGTCGCCAAGATCAAGTCGTCGATTCCGGTACGCGGCAGCAGTGCGTTCGTCGAGCCGTCGGAGAAGGACCGGGTGCGCTTCACGGCATGCATGAAACTCCTCTTTGAAGGACAGACCGCCAAAGCGCAGACGTGTCTGAACTCCGTGAACTACAACTTGGGCGTCCTCAACGATGCCGGGTTCCACAAAGAGTACTTCATCGCCACCGAGCGCCATACCGGATTCAAAGGACTGGGCACCTACATAGTGGATGCGAACTATTGGCGCAACGTCGTTTTGGAAGCACCGCATCCGTGGTTTGACGCCGAGACTCCGGAGGAAGCGCTGGCAGTGTTTCAGAAGGCCGGCGGCCGCGCACTGTTCATCGCAGGCACGCACCGGTGCAGCGATCTGGCAGGCGCGTCCGGGTGCGCTGGCACCACGTGGGCCTGCGGGCCGTTGTCGCCCGCGCCGCATGTGGAGATGCCGTTTCGGATCTCCGACGCCGCTCACTTCGATCGCAACTTCTTTACGGCCGCGCACCGCGCCACGCTGCAACTCAGTCCGACGCCGATCGCCATCAGCCTCCACGGCAATGGCGAAGAGCCGGTAGACGCGGAGTTATCAGACGGCACCAAACACGCGGCGGCCAAGACGGCTCTGGTGAATCGCCTGCGGAACGCGCTGGCGGCGCACGGGGTGAAGGCCGGATCGTGCAACTGGCCGGCCGACAATCCGTCGCGATTCCTACTGTGCGGCGGAAGCAATGCGCAATCGAAGATTTCGAACGGGGTGGAGAATTGCGCCGAAAGCGCCCGCACGGCGTCGGGCCTGTTCATTCACATCGAGCAGCGGCGCAACCTGCGAGACGATCCGACGCCAATGGTCGAAGCGGTCCGCCAGGTGTTTCCGGCAGATGGCCCGGGAGCGGCCGGGTCTCGTAAGTAAGCGAGCGCGTTCCTACCGTAGCAGTACGGTCATATCCAGAGAGGGGTGGCAGACTCTAACCAAGATCCCCCTTGTGCGGCCATCGCGGACCCGGTAATATGCCGTGCATAGTCTTCAAGGCGAAAACCGATGAGTTGTCAGGAAAGAGATAAGATCATTCTGGCCTTCATGTTAGCGATGAATGAAGGCAATTATGCCTCCTCGGAGTTGGAGGCTGCTACCGATCAGGGAGAACGCGACCAGGCACTGCGCACCATGGAGAGTGCTCGGGGGTATTGTGACCGCCTGCGAACGCAGGTCCTCACGCACTGTTTGCAGCACGGCTGCTGACCTCCTGGGCCGGAAACCCTCAATTCTCGCTGGGGATTCGTTCGACCCGGTCGACCACCAGGATTTCCACCGGGATCTTCTTCGTCTCGACGCGGAGTCCCAGAGTCTCCTGCAACGCAGTGAAGATGGACGGGCGAGTGTCTACGGATTTTCCATCGCCATCGCTCGTCGGCTTAGCTTCGTCGCGAGACCATTCCAGCCTCAGGTCGTACCTGCCGGTCAGACTGGTCATATCGGCGACGGGCCCCCGTAGTTCGCCCGCAATCACATTGGCGAGGTTCGCCATCGTCATTCCCTCCGCTTCGAGCGTCCCGTTGTTTTGCCGGCTGTTCATGCCCTCTTTGCGTTCGCTGTCCTTAAGACGCGCGCCCTTTTTCGAGACGAGCAGCGCATAGCCGGACAGCGTTTTGGTTTCCCGGTGGACTTCCAGCTTGAAGCGCTCCGCGAGGAGGTTCTGCAGCATCACCCGCCGCATCTCCTGGCGCTCTTCTTTTGACATTTCTTTGGAATCGGACTGCGGAAAACGGGCGCTGACGTCAAAGCGAACCGAACTCAGCCAATCGGGACCCGAGAAGGAATACTCCCGCACATTGTATGCGTTCTGAATGATGTTCTTCAGCGTGGAATTGCGGATCAACATTTCGCCGTTATTGGTATTCATCGACGAGTTGTTATCGCCGGATGTGTTCGGCTTCACCGATGCGACCTCGAAGGACGGCCCGGAAGGCGTCTGCTGACAGAACAGGGGGAACAGAGACAAAAAGGTACATACCGCAGAAAAAAGCACTCGCTGCATGGATTCCTCCGCAGGTGTTTGACGGGGCAATCACGTCAAACGTTGGCAAATTTCCAGCCGGCGCCGCCGGAACGCTACGCTACAATAAGCGATGGCGACCGCCCTCTATGTCTGTCTTTGAGCCCAACACCTACCGCGGAAAACTCATCGTGGTAGAGGGGATCGACGGCTCCGGCAAATCCACGCAAATCTCGCTATTGAGCCATTGGCTTCGATCGCAAGGCTATGCCGTGGTGTTCAGCGAATGGAACTCCTCACCGCTGGTCAAGCAGACCACGCGCCGTGGGAAGCGGAAAGAGATGTTCACCCCCACGACGTTCAGTCTGCTGCATGCGACGGATTTCGCCGATCGGATGGAGAGCTATATTCAGCCGCTGGTGAAGTCGGGAGCGATCGTGTGCGCCGACCGGTATGCGTACACGGCGTTCGCGCGCGACGTGGCGCGCGGAGTGAGCCGCAGTTGGGTACGCAATTTGTATCGATTCGCCATGCATCCCAACTTGAGCTTCTATTTCCGCGTACCGCTGGACGTGGCACTGGGGCGGATTCTGGGTGGGCGGGACGCGCTGAAGTATTACGAGGCTGGAATGGACTTGGGCCTGGCTCGCGACGTGGAAGAGAGCTTTCGCATCTTCCAGGGGCGAATCCTGGACGAGTACGAGGCAATGGCGGCGGAGATGGGTTTCGAGATCATTGACGCCACCCTTTCGATCGAACAGCAGCAGCGCCGCATGCGCGAAATCGTCATGAACGAACTCGGCGAGAGCCTCAAGACCAGCGTTTTGCATCTTCCCTTGGGAATGGATTTCAATGCGCAAACGACCGACCCTCCAGTTCTATAACGAGCCCCTGCCCGGGGTGGACACCTCGGAACTGCAGGGAAAGTTAATCGTGATCGAGGGTCCGGATGCGGTCGGACGGAGCACGCAGATCGCCCTGCTGCGGCAATGGCTCGAGCAGGAAGGACACGCGGTGCTCGACACCGGGATGGCGCGCTCGGCATTGGCGGGCAAGGGCATCAAGCTGGCCAAGCAGGGCAACACACTCGGCCCGATCACGATGACGCTGTTTTACACCACGGATTTTGCCGACCGGCTGGAGAATGAAATTATCCCCGCGCTGCGAGCGGGTTTCGTGGTCCTGATCGACCGGTACATTTTCTCGATCATGGCGCGCGCGATCGCACGCGGCGAGGATCGCCGGTGGATCGAACAGGTGGCGGGATTCGCGCTGGTGCCCCACGCGGTCTATTATTTGCGCGCCGAAGTGCAGCACCTGGTGTCGCGCGTAGTCTTGGGACGGGGCGCTTTCGACTATTGGGAAAGCGGCATGGACTTACGTTTCGGCGCGGACATGTACGAGAGCTTTGTTCGCTACCAGGCCCGCCTGATCAAGGCTCTCGACTCGATGGTGGAGCCCTACGGCTTCACGGTGATCGATGCGGGGCAAGGCATTCCGCAGATTTTCCGCGACCTGCAACGGCAGTTAGGACGGCTGCAACTGGGACGCGTGCGCGCCCGTAAACCGGCAACGAAAAAGGTCAGAAACTGATGCAAATTTACCTGCTACGGCACGGAATCGCACATGATGCCAACCCCGGCCAGCCCGATTCGGAGCGAGCTTTGACGGACGAGGGCCGCGAGAAATTACGCCGGGTCCTGAAACGCGCACGGCTGGCGGGAGCTACACCGGAGGTGATTCTCTCCAGCCCCTATCGGCGCGCGGTGGAGACGGCCGACGTCGCGGCGGAGGTGTTGGGGTATGAGGGAAAAGTGATGCGGACGCGCGCCCTGGTCCCGGAAGCGTCGCCATTCGACGCGTGGGATGAGATCCGGTCGCGAAAGGGCGAGAAATCAATTCTGCTGGCGAGCCACGAGCCGCTGATGAGCTCGATGGTGGCCTTCCTGCTCGAAAGCCCGGCAATGCAGGTAGACATGAAGAAGGCTGCGCTGGTACGGGTGGACTGCGAGCGACTCGGCCCGGAGCCGCGCGGCGTGCTGAAGTGGATGATTACGCCGTCGCTGGCCTCAGCGGAATAGTCCGCCCCTTGGTAACCCTGGCTGCTACGATCGAACGAAGATGAAATTTGCCAAGGCAACTGAAAAGTACGAAGCGTGGCTCAGCCGCCACCTGAAAATTGTTCCGGCCGACCTGAATCTGAAGCACGAACAGATGCGCCTGGCGCCGTTTCCTTTCCTGCGCGCCACTTACTATCGATGGGCGCAGACCTGGGAAGATGTCTGCGGCGCGGCCGCGCGCGGCCCTCGCGTGTTGGGTGTTGGCGACCTTCACGTGGAGAACTTCGGAACCTGGCGCGACGTCGAGGGGCGGCTCATCTGGGGCATCAACGATTTCGACGAGGCCTCGCGGATGCCGTACACGAATGACTTGATTCGTCTCGCCACCAGCGCCCTGGTTGCACAAATTCCGTGCGATCTGGAGGCGGGAATGGCGGCCATTCTGCGAGGATACGCGGCGGCGTTGCAGGCAGGCGGGCGTCCCTTCGCGCTGGCGGAACATCACCCCGCACTGCGCGAGATGGCTGTGCATCGTCTGCATGACCCGGAGGCCTACTGGGCGAAACTGCACGCGCTGCCCGATTTTCATGGTGAAGTTCCCGTCGGCGTGACCAAAGCAATCGACAAAATGATGCCCGAGCGCGGCGTTGAGTGGAAAGTGACCCATCGTGTCGCCGGCTTGGGGAGTCTGGGACGCGAGCGCTATGTAGCCATTGCTGATTGGCGCGGCGGATCGGTGGCACGCGAGGCCAAAGCACTGGCGCCGTCCGCGTGTGTCTGGGCGAAAGAGGGGAAAGGCTCGGCGCCGATTCTCTATCAGGAGATTCTCGATCACTCGGTGCGGTCCCGCGACCCGTTCGTCGCATTACAGAAGCGATGGATCGTGCGCCGCCTGGCCCCAGACTGTTCGAGAATCGAGCTTTCGGCGCTCCCGCGCGAACGCGACGAGCTGCGTCTGCTGCAAGCTATGGGATGGGAAACGGCCAACATTCATCTGGGCAGCGCGAAGGCGCCGACCCTGCTGGCCGACCTGAAGAAGCGTCCGGCAGACTGGCTGCTGGAGACGGCACGTAAGATGGAAAAGGCGGTTCGCGCCGATTTCGAGAGTTACTCCACCCGGTAGTTGGGCGCTTCCTTGGTGATGATCACGTCGTGAACGTGGCTCTCGCGCAGACCCGCGCTGGAGACCCGCAGGAAACGCGCCTTGTGCTGCAATTCGCGAACGTCGCTCGCCCCGCAATAGCCCATTCCCGAACGTAGGCCGCCGACCAACTGGTACACCAGGTCGGCGAGCGGCCCCTTGGCAGCGACGCGCCCTTCGATTCCTTCGGGGACCAGTTTGGAATTGGGATCCTGCGAATAGCGGTCGGCGTTGCCTTGTGCCATGGCGCCCATGGACCCCATGCCGCGGTACGTCTTGAAGGTGCGCCCCTGGAAGAGGATGGTTTCGCCGGGGCTCTCGTCGGTTCCGGCAAGCAGGCTTCCGATCATCACGCAGTCGGCGCCGGCGGCGATGGCTTTGGTGATATCCCCGGAATACTTGATGCCGCCATCCGCAATCAGCGGCACGCTGGCTTCGCGACAGGCGCGCGAGCACTCGGTGATCGCGGTAATCTGCGGCACGCCGGCTCCCGAGACCACTCGCGTAGTGCAGATGGAACCGGGACCGATGCCCACCTTGATACCGTCGACCCCCAGCGAGATCAACTCGCGAGCGCCCTCGTAGGTCGCCACGTTGCCGGTGATCAACTGAACTTCAGGCAAGCGGCTCTTGATCGTCTTCACCGCGGCCATGACGCGCGCGCTATGGCCATGCGCGGTATCGATGGCGAGCACGTCGACTTTGCGTGCGACCAGTTCCTGGGCGCGCTCGAGGAAATCGCCGGTAGCGCCGATGGCCGCGCCCACACGCAGACGGCCCTGGCGGTCCTTGGCGGAATTCGGGTACTTGAGCTTTTTCTGAATGTCCTTGACCGTGATCAGGCCCTTCAGATTAAACTGGTCGTCGACCACCAACAACTTTTCGACGCGGTGCTTGTGCAGGATCGCTTCGGCCTGTTCCAAAGTGGTGCCGACAGCCACCGTGACGAGATTTTCCTTGGTCATCACCTCGGAGATAGGAAGGTCGAAACGGTTTTCGAATCGCAGGTCGCGATTGGTGAGGATGCCTACCAGTTTGCCGTTTTTGGTCACGGGCACACCGGAGATGCGGTAACGCGTCATCAGCGCTTGCGCATCCGAGATGGACGCGTCGGGGCCAATGGTGATGGGGTCCACGATCATCCCGCTTTCGCTGCGTTTCACGCGGTCGACCTCTTCGGCCTGGCGCGCAATCGAGAGATTGCGATGGATAATTCCGATACCGCCCTGCTGCGCGAGCGCGATTGCCAGATGCGACTCCGACACGGTGTCCATGGCGGCGGAAACGATGGGGATGTTGAGTCCGATCTGGCGGGTAAGGCAGGTGCGGGTGTCCACTTCGGCTGGCACGACTTCGCTAAAGGCCGGTTCGAGCAATACATCGTCGAAAGTGAGGCCTTCGGTGAGTACGTCTTGAATCATAGGGTGATTCTTCCTATGATAACGTAGCGCGGCACTGCGGCGCTGAACGCTCATGGCCTGGGATGTGCGTAAACGCAACGGCGAGCAGGAGGGTCCTCACGGCGGAGGCCGCAAAGGCGCGGAGAGAAACGCGTCAGAAGACAGTGGAACATTGAGACGCCGGACGGGCTCGGCGCGATGTGTGTTGACCTGTTGGATTCCTTCGCACGATTCAGACGCCTCCACACCGGTCCATCCGATTTGAGACCGCCACGATGCTCACCGCCGGTACCTGGCTTCGGGTAATCTGTTAGCCATGCGTTTCCTGGGAGTCGCGATCGCGGCAATATCCGTTCTGCCGGGCTTTTCGCAGGAGTGGCCCGCATACGGCAACGATCCGGGCGGCATGAAGTACTCACCGCTGCGACAGATCCATCGCGCCAACGTCGACCAATTGCACCGTGCGTGGACCTATCACACCGGCGAACCCGATCGCCCGTTCGAAGCCACTCCTCTCGTGGTAGACGGGCGAATGTATCTCTCCACACCGGGCGGACGCGTAGTCGCGCTGGCGCCGGAGACGGGCAAAGTCGTTTGGAGCTACGATCCGCAGGTGCGGCAGCCACGCACCAATCGCGGTGTGTCCTACTGGCCGGGCGGGAAGGGAGTCGCACCGCGCGTGATTGTCGCCACCACGGACGCGCGCCTGATCGCACTCGACGCCGCGTCCGGTAAGCGCGTCGAGAGCTTCGGCGACAATGGCGAGGTCAATCTGCGCGCCGGCGTCGCCGATCATTTTCCGAATGCCACATACGCCATCACGTCGCCGCCCGCGATCTATCGCGATCTCGCGATCGTCGGACCGAACACGCCCGAAGGACCGTCGAAAGGGCCGAGCGGCGATCCACGAGCCTTCGACGTGCGCACGGGCAAGCTGGTATGGCGCTTCCACACCGTGCCGCAACCGGGCGAGCCGGGCAATGAGACTTGGGGCCCGGATGGCTGGAAGGACCGCTCCGGCCCGAGCCTGTGGGGGCCGATCACGGTCGACACCACCCGGGGACTGGTCTTCCTCTCGGTAGGCAATCCCGCCGACAGCTTCTACGGCGGCGACCGCAAAGGCGCCAATCTTTATTCGGACTGCATAGTGGCGCTCGACGCGGCTACCGGCAAGCTTCGCTGGTATCACCAACTGGTGCATCACGACATCTTCGATTACGACGCACCCGCCGGACCCGCGCTCGTGGAGGCGGTACGCAATGGGCGCAAGATTCCGGCCGTCGCGCAGATCACCAAGATGGGGCTGCTGTTCGTGCTCGATCGTCTCACCGGCGAGCCGGTCTACGGCGAGGAGGAGCGTCCGGTGCCCAAGAGCGATATCCCGGGTGAAGAGTCGTGGCCGACGCAGCCTTTTCCATTGAAACCGCCGCCGCTCGCGCGGATCCGGATGACGCGCGACGAAGTGACGAAACGAACTCCCGAAGCTGAGCGCTATTGCCGCGAGTTGTTCGACCAGCTTCACGGCGCCGCTCTGTACACACCGTTCGACAGCCGCAAAACGCTGGTCTTTCCGGGCTCGATGGGTGGAGGCAACTGGGGCGGCGTCTCGTTCGATCCGACGCTCGGCTACATCTTCGTCAACACTACGAGCCTGGGCGGCATGGGCCACCTCGTTCCGGCGCCCGGCAACGCGCTGGTGCCGTATCGGAATGAGAGCGGATATGCGCGCTTCACGGACCAGGATCACTATCCCTGCCAGCAGCCGCCCTGGGGCGAACTGAGCGCTGTGGACACGAAAACGGGCGACGTCGCTTGGCGGGTCCCCCTCGGGAATTTCGACGAGCTGGGGATGAAGGACACCGGGACACCGAATGTAGGTGGAAGCATGGCGACGGCGGGCGGACTGGTGTTCGTGGCAGCGACCAGCGACGCTCGCTTACGCGCCTTCGACTCACGCACTGGCGCGGAAGTCTGGTCGGCACGACTGGACGCTACCGGTAATGCAACGCCGATCAGCTATATGGGCCGCGATGGCAAGCAATATGTGGTGATCGCGGCCGGCGGTCCGGCAAATTTGCGCAATGTCGGGAACATGGCGGCGAATCATGCGGACACGCTGATCGCCTTCTCGCTGGGCGGGAAGGATGAATCTGGGCCGCGTGAGGTGACGGCGATGCCGGCGGCGACTGCGCCTTCGGTGAGTGGGGAACTCCCGGAAGCGCCGGGCAAGGCGCTCGTGGTGCGCGTCTGCAGCGAATGCCACGGGGTGGAGACTTTCGCGCGCAGTCGCATGAGCGGGGAGAGATGGAAGGTAGAGGTCGACGACATGCTCGGACGCGGCGCCGCGGCGAATGCGGATGAGGTCAAGGCGATCGTGGAGTATCTCACTGTGAATCTGGGAGCGCGCAAGTAACTCAGTCGGCAGAGGTGGCGCAAACACCTTGAAAGCAGGGGTTGGGGGTTAGGGGTTGGGGGTTCGCGGCGTCACATCACTCTGTATTGCGAATCGCAGCGATCGCATTCAGCAGCCGCTGCACGTCAGCCTCAAAAATGCGTCCAATGGTACCGATGCGGAAACATGCCTCCTGTGACAGCTTGCCAGGATAGATGACACAACCGGCCTCGCTGAGTTGCTGGTAGAACTCCTCGAAGCGGAATTCCAGATCGGCGGGATAGCGGTAAGTGGTAATGATGTAGCTCCGATCTTCGGGAGCGAGGTACGCTTCGAAGCCCATCGCAACCATTCCCTTTACCAGCAGTTCCTGATTGCGGCGGTAACGAGCTGCACGTCCGGGGACACCACCTTCCGCTTCCAATTCGAGCAGCGCCTGATGGAATGCCAACAGCGCGTGCGTGGGCGGCGTGAAGCGAAACTGCCCATCGCTCTCAAGCCCGGCCCACTGGGCATGCAGATCGAGACTCAGAGTTCTCGACTGTCCCTTGGCCGCGACCAGCGCCGTTCGACGCGCCAGAACGAACGCGAAGCCGGGCACGCCTTCGATGCACTTGTTCGCCGAGGAGATCAGAAAATCGGCGTGCACAACCTCCATGCCAATCGGAATCGCGCCGAAGCTGCTCATCGCGTCCACGATGTAAGCAGCGCCCGCACCCGCCACTATCTCGCCGATCTCCTCGACAGGGTTCAGAATGCCTGTGGTGGTCTCGCAATGAACGATGGCGACATGCGTCGGCGGCGCCTTTGCCAGGCGAGCCGACACCTCCCCAGGCGAGATGCGTCGATTCTCCGGCGCCTCCATGACCTCGGTGACGATGCCGTGAATGCGGGCGATCTGCGCGATACGCCGGCCATAGGCGCCATTCACCAGGACCAGCAATCGGCCATCGCGTGGAATGGCGGATGAGATCACCGATTCGATGGCGAACGTCCCACTGCCCTGCATGAGGACACACTCGTAGCCGCTCACCGTCGTTGCCTCGCCGATTGCCAGCAGGCGGCGCCGAATCTCGCGGACCACGGCCAGAAAATCGCGGTCGCGCGAGCCGGCATCGCGCAGCATGGCGGACTTCACCGTGGCGCTGGTGGTCAGCGGCCCCGGTGTGAACAGCAGGGGATCTGCGCTCACGGATATACCCTCGGTCTTCAGGCTCTCCTACTTCGGCGGTTGAAGCAACCCAATGGTATTGCCGTCGATATCGGCGAGCCATGCGAATGTGCCGGTCGGGATCTTGATCGGCGGGACCACCACTCTCCCGCCGAGCGCCACGGCCTTATCCAGGTATGCTTTCACATCGTCCACTTCGACATAGAACATCGTGTAGTGTTCCGGCTCGTGGCCGAGCGACGTGATGTGTCCCGGAACACCCTTGCCGCTGCCGGTCTCAATGGACCCGGCCGGACCCGGCTGAATCTTCCAGCCGAACAGTTCCGAGAAGAACTTATCCGTCTTGGCACGGTCACGGCACCCGATCTCAAAATGCACAACAGGTTGTCCCACGTTTTTTCCTCCAGGCTGAGTTGAGTCTTGCGATTGGCCGCAAAGTGGTATCGCCGCGGTCACCATCGTCAGAGCCGCACGACGGGTATACAAGTTCGCAGATCGAACGTCGTCCATCCTATTTCCTCCGGTAAGCGCACGAACATCTCCATGGCGGGCAGGTCGGCGGGCTCGTAGCTGCCCGCGGGAAGCCAGATCCGGTACAGATAGTTCCAGGCGCGGCCCACCTCGCCGAGATCTCCAACGCAGTGGATCGCAACGATCTGCTGGGGTTCGAAATCGCGCATGCTGAGAGCGGCCTCATCGCACTCCGACTGGGTAGGGAGGGCAGGCTCCGCCGACCGGCCACGCGAGTGGATGATGTCGCCCAGAATCCCGCCGGGCTGCTGCGGGAACGCCACGCCCAGATCGTACCGGCAATTCTCGGCGGGCGTGATGGCGGGGTCGTCCAGAGACATACCGATGACGACCACGCTGCGCAGATCGGTGCCCCGCTTCGCGATCCATGCGATGAGCGCGTGGTAAGCATCCACCAGGCGTGTGCTGGCGTAAGGCGCGTAGATGCGGCTGTAGACATAGCGTAAGGCATTGCATGTCTGGACGCGCACGCACGCGTTTTTCGCCGCGGCCTTCCAACTCTGCAACTCTTCTACAGTTTGCTGCGGAGGCATCTCCGGCACTTTGCAAATCTTGCTTTTTTGCAGAGGGCTTCGACGGTCCCAGGAACTGGCGGTGCAGCCGAAGTGATTCTTGAATGCGCGAGAGAATTCCGCGGTGCCCGCGAAGCCGGCCTCGAGAGCGGCGTCGGTGATGCGCTTGCCGGGCGATGTCTTCAATAGCAGGGCGGCCCGCTCCAACCGCACACGGCGCACGTGGCTGTTCAGCGTCTCGCCCGTGATGCCCTGAAAGATACGGTGGAAGTGAAAGGGCGAGAACGCTGCGATGCCGGACAAGCGCGCCAGCGACAGATCGCCATCAAGATGCCCGGAGATGTAGTCGAGTACACGATTGACCTTGATCTGATAGTGCTCCTTGCGCGGCATCGATCGATCAAAGCACCGATCGGAACGTGTAAGATCCCGATGCCACTTCGAACGCGGCGTAGCCAGCTTTCGTCTGGAGCGGCTTCACGCCGGCGACCTCATTCACCGGTCGACCCGATTCCGTAATCGCGGAAGCGTCTTTCGCCGGCACCCATACCGTGGCCGTCGTATTCGGCGGCACGGAGACTTCGAGCGTGAACTTGCCCGCTTCGCGTTTCCACGAACTCGCGATGGTTCCATACATCGACTCGTGCGAGCCCTTCACGAATGTCAGATCGCCCGCCGGATAGGGATGGATCAGAACGTGGCGGAAGCCCGGATTCTCGGGGTCCGAGCGGATGCCCGCCAGGTATTCGTACATCCACACCGCCAGGTCGCCGATCTGCATCACGTGATTTCCGGAATTCATGGCCGGGTCCGCAGTATCGCCATTCCACAGCTCCCAGATCGTCGTGGCGCCCTTCTCCACCATGTAGCCCCAGCCCGGATACGTTTTCTGCGTGGCGATCTGATACGCCAGGTCGGCCTGTCCATTGTCGGAGAGCGTGCGCATGAGCCACTGCGCGCCTACCAGCCCGGTGCCGACGTGCCCATGGCTCTCCTGTTCGATCTTCTTCGTCAACGTGGCGAGCACGGCGGCACGACTCTCCACCGGCACCATCTGAAAATACAGCGGCAGGATGCTGGAAGTCTGCGTGCCGTTGTCGTAGCGAAAATCGAGCGGACGGAAAAAGCGCTTCTGGAAGGCCTCATTCACCTGGTCCGCAAGAGTATCCAAATCGGCGGCATCGGGCGGCTTATCGAGCAGGCGCGCATAGTGCGCCATCAGGCGCAGCAGCTCGTAATAGTAGGCCGTTCCCAACAGCGTCTTATCCGTGATGCGCGCGGGATCCTGCGAGTGGATTAACTTGGGATCTTCCGGTGGAACGCACCAGTCGCCGTACTGGTCCTTCGGCATCAGGCCCTTGATGAGGAATGTGCGCTCGTGATCGATCCACTTCTTCATGGCCGGGTAATTCTGTTCCAGGACGCGGCGGTCGCCATACTGTTCGTAGAGCATGCCAGGCACGAACAGGAAAGTGCTCGGCCATGTCAAATCGTCGTAGTAGTTGGGCCAGTAATTGGGCGAGACCACGGGGACGCTGCCGTTGGGACGCTGGGAGTCGGCGAGGTCGGTCTCCCATTTAGAGTAGAAGGCAGCCACATTAAACATGTACGACTCGCTGCGGCTCACCTGCGACCGGTCGCCGAGCCAGCCCTGGCGCTCGTCGCGCTGCGGGCAATCGGTGGGGATGCTGCGGTAATTGCCGCGGATTCCCCAGAACATATTGTGGTGAATGCGATTCAGCAGGTCGTTGGAACTGGTAAAGTCGGCGGTCTTGGCCATGTCGTCATGCACCACACGGCCTTCGAGCACGCCCGCGGGCGGAACGCCAGGGAAGCCTGTCATTTCGACGTAGCGGAACCCGTGATAGGTGAAGCGCGGCTCCCAGATTTCCGCACCGCCGCCTTTGAGGATGTAGAGATCGGTAGCGGCCGCGGTGCGCAGGTTCGCGGTGTAGAGCGAGCCATCGGGATTGAGCGTCTCGGCATGGCGCAAGGTGATGCGGGTGCCCTTCGGCCCGGTCACCTGGAGGCGGCACCAACCCACCATATTCTGACCCATATCGAAGATGTAGACTCCCGGCCGGAGTTCCTTCATGCTCGTGGGACGGATGGTCTCGGTGACGCGGAGGGGCTCGGCCATTTGCGCAGTCAGGACGCCGCCCGGCGCTGCGACTGCCTGCACGGGTTCCCAATTGGTTTCGGCAAAACCGGGACGGCTCCAGCCCGGCAGTTCGCGGCTGGCATCGTATTCTTCACCATCGTATTCGTTATTGGCGCGAATCGGCCCCCCGGTGGAGAACTTCCAGCTTTCGTCCGAAACTACGCTGGAGTGGCTGCCGTCTTCCTTCTCGATATCGAGCTGCACGATGGCTTTCGGAAAGCCGAAATTGCGCGTACCGGGCTGCGATCTCGGAGCGTAATAGCGGCCGTTGCCGAGCATCAGGCCGATCGCGTTTGAACCCGTGGTCAATTGACTGGTGACATCGAAGGTTTCGTAGAGGACGTGCTTGTCGTAGTCGGTAAGTCCCGGTGAAAGTACGTGATCTCCGACCTTTGCGCCATTCAGGTACAACTCGGAAAGTCCCAGCCCGGAATACGACACGGTAGCGCGCCGCACCTTACCGGTCACGGTGAACTCTTTGCGCAGCAGGCGCGCGGGAAGGCGGTGCTCCGCCACGAAACCGGCCGCACCCCAGGGCGCCATGCCGTATTCGCCGAGTTCCTTGGCGCCGGGCCACGCTGCGTCCAGATAGTCGGCCTTTTCCCAACCCGGTTCGGGCTTCGCCGTCGCGTGCCAATGGCCATTCGTCTGGACCAGCAACGGCTCGCCGGATGCGAACTGCACCTCGATCGCTCCGATGAGACCGGCGCGCGTATCCGGACGGCCATGCGCGGCGCGAATCGAAATCACGTTCTCGCCCGCATGCAGCAACGGAGCGACCTCTTTCACAGGCGGCAGATTGGTGTCGGCGCCCTCCACCACGAGCGTGCCGTTGATGAAGACTTGTGCCTGGTTATCGGCGCCGAAGATACAAAGGGCGCTCTTGATGGGGTGTCCTGCCGGGAGGGTGAAGGTCTCGCGGAAGTAGAGGGCGACGGCGGGCGCCGCAGTCTGCGCGTTGGGTGTGTTCCAGATCCAACGGGCGCCTTCCAGAATGCGATAGGCGCTACCGGCATCTCTCACCACGCCGCGTTCATCCCGTCCGATCCAGGCGCCGTGCCAGTCTTCGGGTCGCAGCAGGCCCATGCTCCATTGGGCCGGCTGGCTCCATTCGCTAGGCTGGCCGTCCTGGTCCCAAACCTGCACCTTCCAGTATGCGGCCGCGCGCGACGTGAGCGGGTGCCCGTGATAGACCACCTGAATCGACTGGTCGGAGGCGACCTTGTTGGTGTCCCACAGGTCGCCATGCCCGGCCGCGAGTTCCTGTTCGCTCGAGGCGACCAGGATTCGGTAGGCAGTCTGGTACAGGCCGCGCGCTTTGGGATTGGTGGACGCCAGCGTCCAGCTCAGGCGCGGTTCCACCACATCGATGCCCATGGGATTCGAACGATACTCGCAGCGGAGTTGTTGCGGTTGGAGGCCGGCAGCGGCGTACAGCGCGGCCGGCAGCAGAGCGGCGAACAATAGTCGGGTCATGGCTTCCTCCCGGACATCGCAAGTTAGCACATGGGTCGGCTCGCGCGCACCGGGTTGAATCCCTGAGACAGGCTTTATTGGATAGGTGAGAACGGCGTGGGCCGCAGGAACGTGATCTGGCTCTCGGCCACAATCTGTCCGCCGTGGACGACGGACTCCTCGCGAGTCTTGGCCCACTCCGGATCGGCCGCGAACGCGTCCCGGGCCTTCTCCTGCTCGGCCAAACTGGCGAACGGCGTCAGGTACGTGAGATTCGGCATGTTGGGGCCGGACAGAGTGTCCGCGTATAGGATGGGATGAATACCGGATCGATGGAAGAGGCCGATTTCGGCACCTGCGAAACGCTCATGCAAGTAGCGCAGTTGGCGCTCGGTGGGAGAGTGATAGATGCGCAGCTCGAATACGCGCGGAGTCTTCGGCTTTTCCGCAAGCGGCGTGATCTCGGGTGAGAATTCTGTAGCGCGCAGCAGCACCCGTTCGGCGCGGTCGTAAGGCGGGTCGGAGCCGGCCTCCATTTTCTCCATCGCGCGCTGATAATCGCCATTGCGGCGCAGGCGCTCGTCGGCCGCCTCCATCTCTTCGAGGCTGGGAAATCCGGACAGCACTATGGTGGCGGGCAGATGGGCGCCCATCAGAGACGTGAAGACGCCGAAGGCCTGGGTATTCTTGGCCAGAAGCGGAGTCTGCGAGGAGAGGAATTCGTGGAGGCGAGTGGTCTGGCTGCCCTGACGGCAATCCAGATAATCCATGCGATAGATTCTGGTCTTGCGGGCTGCCGGCTGCGCGGCGGCCTGCGACAACGGCAAGGCAGCCGCGCCACTTAGGGATTGGACGAAAGAACGGCGGTTCATCGGGCTCCTTTATCGGAATCCCGATTCTAGCGCCTGGCTTCACAGCGGGAAATGCCGGTGGCGCACCAGACTTCGCGAATCGCCGAGACCACTGCGTCGGGACGTTGAAAGGGGATCGTGCGGAGCAATTTACCGAGTCACGACATGAAGCTTCCTCACGCGAATCGCAAGACGGTGGCCACCGCCGCAGTCAGGTTCTCCCACTTATGCTCTTCCAGCTCGAGCTGGCGGCGTCCGCGCGCGCTGATCTGATAGAACTTGGCTTTGCGCCCATTCTCAGAGACGCCCCATTCGGAAGTAATCCAGCCGTCCTGCTCGATGCGGTGCAGCGCGGGGTAGAGCGATCCTTCCTCTACGCGGAGCGCGTTGTTGGAGACCTTCTGAATGTGGACCGCGATCCCGTAACCGTGCTGTTTGCCATGCGAGAGGGTCTTGAGGATCAGCAGGTCGAGCGTGCCCTGCAGAACATCTTCTTTGCCTTTTCCCATGCGCTTCCTAGATATCTAGGAGAAGAGTAGCGCAAGAAGAAGGCAGCGTCAAGTGGCGCAAACACTCTTGTTTGCCGCGTCGAGACTCATCTCGACGCTTTTCGAGTGTCCACCAAGTCTGCTGCACGAAGGGATTTTCGATCGTGTATTCGAGATTGTGCGCCGCCCGAAAAGTCTCGACAAAAGTGTCGAGACGGCAGACAGGAGTGTCCGCGCCACACTACAGCCACACTACAGCGGCCGAATCTTAATATTCTTGAACCAAGCCACGTCGTCGTGATTCTGCAGCGAGATCTGGCAGCGCTGGCGTGGCTGATTGACCAGCAGATCGTAAACCGGCGACTCCTTGCCCCAACGATGCGCCACGCTTTCCGCGATCTCCGGAGCCTTCAGACTCGCATCCACCACCTTTTCGCCGTTGATCCAGTGCTCGATGTGATCGCCCTTCACCACCAGGCGCAGATGATTGAACTCGCCCACCGGCTTCGTCACATCCTTCGACGCAGCGAACATATCGTAAAGCGCCGCTGTCTGGTGGCGCGCGCCGTTGTGCTGCGCGTCGGAATTCGTCGCGTTGTCCGTAATCTGATACTCGAAACCGATCACGTATTCCTGGTCTTTCTCCGGCCGGTCCGTCCGCCGATTCTTCAGCGAGGCATTGACGCGATCCTCAAATTTCGGCGTCCTCATATCGAGCAGAAAAACCCGATCCTGTATGCGGTACTTGAGGCCGCTGTTGCCGCCTGGAGAGATCCTCCAGTCCAGTTCCAGTTCGAAATCGCCCCAGGTATCCGTCGTAAACAGATCCTCCACGATCTTCGGGTGCGAGGTCGATTTCAAGCATCCATTCTCGATGACGAACGAATCGCCCGGAGGTGACTTTTTCGTCGGGTCCTCCCAACCGGCAAAACTCTTGCCGTCGAAGAGCAACTTCCATCCGGCCGATTTCTCCGCCGACGTCAATTGGTTGTCGGCCGCGGACACTACGCCCGACGTCATCACCGCACAGAGAAACACGCCGAGCCGCACAGATTTGAACATGCGATTATTGTCCCATGAGGCAGACGACCGGATGCGAATCGCCCATTCTCTAATCGCACTCGTGGCCGCTGCTGTCCATGCCGCGACCCCTTTACCGCAGGCCGCGCCCGATACGCGGGTGATCCTTTTGGGAACGGGGAATCCTAACCCCGAGCCAGATCGAAGCGGGCCCGCCGTGGCCGTCGTTTCCGGCGATCGCGTCTACCTTGTCGATTGCGGCCCGGGCGTGGTGCGCCGCGCCGCGCAGGCCGGCCTTAAGATGACGCAACTCACTCGCCTCTTCGTCACGCACCTGCACTCCGACCACACTGCCGGATATCCGGACCTCATCTTCACTCCGGCGGTCACCGGCCGCCTGGAGCCGTTCGAAGCCTACGGACCTCCCGGCCTCCGAGCCATGACCAGCCATGTGCAGAAAGCCTGGAAAGAAGACATGCAGATCCGCCTGCATGGCCTTGAACCTGCGGTGCCACGCGCCTACATCGTCAAGGCGCACGATGTGCGGCCGGGCGAGATTTATCGCGACGCGGCAATGCGTGTGACCGCCTTCGCCGTACAGCATGGCAGTTGGAAGTACGCCTATGGCTACCGCTTTGAGGCTCCGGATAAGGTCATCGTGATCTCTGGCGATACGACTTACAGTCCAAGCCTCGTCGCGGCCGCAGAGAACTGCGACATCCTGGTTCATGAGGTGTATTCTCAGAGAGGTTTGGAACGCCGGACGGCCGATTGGCAACGGTATCATAAAGCGTTCCACACCTCGGGCCCGGACGTGGGGCGCGTGGCTGCGCAGGTGCGGCCGCGCAAGTTAGTGCTCTATCATCAATTGCCAATGGGCGAGACGCCCGACGAGGTCCTGCAGGAAGTTCGCGGACAATTCGATGGAGAGACGATTTACGGAAAGGATTTGGAGGTAGTGCGGTGAGACTGGCGGTACTTGGTTTAGGGTTCATGGGAAGCACCCATTTGAAGGCCCTCAGCGGGGTCCGCGGGGCCGAATTGGTGGCGGTCTACAGTCAGGACGAGAAGAAGCTCGCGGGCGATCTCAGGTCGGTGCACGGCAATCTCGGTGGCGGCGGCGAGAAAGTCGATCTACGGGGAATAACGCAACATCGCCAACTCGAAGATGTCCTCGCCGATCGCGACGTGGAGGCCATCGACGTCTGCCTTCCCACGGATCTTCACGAGGTGGTCGCCGTGGAAGCGCTGCGTGCGGGCAAGCACGTCCTGGTGGAGAAGCCGATGGCGCTGGACGCGTACGGCGTCGATCGCATGCTCACCGCGGCCTCGCGGTACAAGCGCACTCTGATGACCGCGCACGTTCTGCGCTTCGTGCCGGCCTATGTGGCTTTGCGCCAGGTCACAGAGAACAATCGATTAGGCCTGCTGCGCTACGCGATGTTCCGCCGCCGATGCGCCTCGCCTGGTTGGAGCGGTTGGCTGCAGGATGCCGCACGCTCCGGGGGCGGCGTCTTCGACCTGCTCATCCACGACGCAGACATGTGCCTGCATCTGTTCGGCAAGCCGGACGCGGTGAGCGCCACCGGCTTCTGCGATTTGCCCTCGGGAATCGACTGCATCGATGCCCAGTTGTTCTATCCTCACGGAGGCGTAGTCTCGATCGCCGGAGGATGGCACCATCCCGGGAAATATCCGTTCTCGATGGAATACACGGTGACTCTGGAAGGGGGCACCGTCGACTACAGTTCGACGGGGCGGACGGCCACGCTATACACGCCGGATGGCGCCGCGACCGAGTTGGATGGCGGAGCGCGCGACGGCTACGCCGCCGAGATCGAATATTTTGTGGATTGCTGCAATGCGCAGCGGGCTCCGGAACTGTGCCCGCCTCGCGAATCCGCGGATGCCGTGAAGCTGATGCTGCTGTTGCTCGAAGCTCGCAACCGGAGCGGGAGAAAGATGCTATGCCGAATGTAGAGCCATTGGAGCCCGGAGTGATGTTCTGGGCCGGCCGCGACGACCTTGCCCAGATGAAAGCACTCGGCGTGCGCTGCGGCCAACTCGGAATTCCAGGCGATCTGGAACTCACCGAAGCGGCCGCTGACGAATGGAAAGCGGCACTCCACCGCGAAGCATTTTCACTGGCCACGGTTTTCGCCGCGTACAACGGCGAGGACTATGCGGACAAACCGACCGTCGAGCGGACTGTCGGATTCATTCCCCAAGCCACCCGGGAGGAGCGCGAGCGCCGCACCTATGCAGTGAGCAATTTCGCGGAAAGGCTGGGTGTGTGGAGCATCGCCTGCCATGTCGGCTTCGTGCCGGAAGACGCGTCCAAGAGCGACTACGTGGAGGTCCGCGAGCTAGTCCGTCGAATCTGCGATCATGCCGCAGCTCGCCAGCAGGTATTCGCATTGGAGACGGGCCAGGAACCGGCGGACGTGTTGCTGCGATTCATCTACGATGTGAATCGTCCCAATCTGCGCATCAATTTCGACCCCGCGAACATGATCCTCTACGGAACCGGCGATCCGATCGAAGCCTGGAGCAAGTTGTCGCCCTGGGTGATCTCGGTGCACGCGAAGGATGGCGATTGGCCCGAGAAAGGCGTGGCCGGAGCGTTGGGAAAAGAGCGGCCCCTGGGGCACGGATCGGTCGGCATGGAACGCTTCGTTCAGGCGCTCGAAACCTCGGGCTTTCGCGGTTCCCTCAACGTGGAGCGCGAGACCGAAGATCAGGCGCAGCGCCTCGAAGACATGCGCTCGGGCATCGCATTGATTCGCCAACTCACCGGGCGATAGCCCGCTCGATTTGCTGTCCCCCAGTCTTTGTGAGAAGATCGCGCCATGTCCCGCATGCTGCTGTGTGGTGCCCTGCCCGTTTACACTCTTTTCATTGCCTCTGCGCTCGGCCAGACGGCGCCCGCTGCGTCTCCGAAACCATGTGCTGACGATGGCGGGCCGATCGTGCTCAAGGGCTCCATCTGGAATGGATGGGGACGCGATCTGGATAATTCCCACTATCAGCCCGACCCCGGATTCCAACTCGCGCAGGTCTCGAAGCTAAGGTTGAAGTGGGCATTTGCTTACGGCGCCGGAAAGGCCAATGGACAGCCGACCGTGGTGGGCCACCGCGTCTTCGTTACCAGCGAATCGGGGCAAGTCTATGCGCTCGATGCGCGCAGCGGCTGCACGTACTGGACGTTCGAAAGTGCGGCGCCCGCTCGCACCGCAGTCAGCATCGCCGTGCTACCGCACTCCTCTCCCGCGAAGTTCGCGGCCTATTTCGGCGACGAGAAGGCCAATGTCTACGCGCTCGATGCGCAGACCGGCAAGCAAATATGGAAGACGCAAGTGGAAAGCCATCCCATCGCGCGCATTACCGGCGCTCCGGTGTTTCATGGCGATCGCCTGTACGTGCCGGTCGCGTCGCTCGAAGAGGTCTCCGCGTCGAAGCCGGAATACGAATGCTGCACCTTCCGCGGAAGCCTGGTCGCCGTGGATGCGGCCAACGGAAAGACGCTATGGCAGACCTACTCGATTCCCGGAAAGCCGCAGCCCCTGCGCAAGAACTCGAGCGGCACACAGATGTACGGGCCAGCGGGAGGCGGCATTTGGGCAGCTCCCACCATCGACCCGGCTCGCAAGCTCATCTACGCGGGCACTGGCGATTCCTACACCGATGCCGAAACCAAGATGACCGATGCCATCGTGGCCTTCGACCTGGAGACCGGCAATGTCAAATGGTTCAATCAAGTCACCGCCAATGACAACTGGGTAGTCTGTCCCAAGCCGGGCGAAGGCAACTGCCCGCAGAACATGGGTCCCGACTTTGATTTCGGCAGTTCGCTGATTCTGCGCAATTCTTCCGGAGGGCGTCCGGTGTTGCTGGCGGGTCAGAAATCGGGCATCATCTATGCGGCCGATCCGCAGGATCGCGGCCACGTTCTGTGGCAGGTCAAGGTGGGGCAAGGTGGATCGTTGGGCGGAATCGAGTGGGGCATCGCCGCGGACCAGCAGAACGTCTACGTTCCCGTGTCGGATGTGAATGTGAAGGAGGGTGCGCAACCCGGGCTCACGGCGCTGCAGATCGCGACCGGCAAGAAACTGTGGCACGTGTCCGCGCCGGAATCGCCGTGCAGTTGGAATCCCCGCACCTGCAGTCACTCGCAGGCGGCGGCAATCAGCGTGATTCCAGGAGTAGTCTTTTCGGGCAGTCAGGACGGGCACCTGAGAGCCTATTCCACCGAAGACGGCGCGATCCTCTGGGACTTCGATACCGCGCAGAAGGCGTGGGACACCGTGAACGGAATTGCCGCGCGCGGCGGCATGATGGATGGCGGCGGGCCTACCATCGCCAACGGCATGCTCTATGTGAACTCGGGTTATGGCAGGACACCTGGCCAGCCCGGCAATGTGCTGCTGGCTTTCTCGGTGGATGGCAAGTAGGCCGCAAAGTGAGCTACAGCCTGCCGCGGAATTTGCCGATCTGACGACGATCGCGCTTGGATGGGCGGCCTTCGCGGAATCCCTCGAACGCGCCCGCGGCTCTACGCTCCTCCGCCATCCGGAGCCGCATTTCCTTGCTCTGCTCGGTCTCGCGATAGAGCGTCTGTGCCACGGCAGCCGGGCCGCGCATCTCGCTCAATCCCAGAACGTCCACCTGAAACTCCCCGCCCTCCGTTTTGATCTTGAGTAAGTCGCCCGGATGGACCTCGCGAGCAGGCTTGACCGGCTGTCCATTGAATTCGATCCGGCCCAGTTCGCAAGCTCGCTGGGCCATCGAGCGCGTCTTAAAGAATCGGGCTGCCCAGAGCCACTTATCAATCCTCACGCCGTCCATAATTCCATTCTCGTATCCCGGCTCGCCCCATGGGCCCGCGCCGACTCGACAACTCTCTAAGAAAATGAGAAGTCCTCGACGAGATTCCAGTTCGGCTCGACGGCGTGGCTCCATGGCAGGAGCCGTATGAGCTGAGAGGTTCAAGTACGGTTCTGAGAGGGCATCGGGGTGAGATTCCCCGGGGCTACTCAACTCTGATACACCGTTCCAGAAGAACACTCCCTCACGGTCGCGGCTCGTTGCGAGCCGCGCGTAAGCAAGCGATGCCCGATTCGCATGACCGAAGGCGGTTGGTCGGAAATTGCAACGTGAGCGGATCATGCTCCATCGCGTAGATCGCTGCCAATTCAACCCGGTGACTTTCAAACTGGATGGTCACGCCAATCTTTCGGCGCCAATCGGAAATCACGTCGTCCATAGCTTGGGCGCACTCCGGCTACTTCTGCCTTAGGAAGGCCGGAGCCTTCCAGCCATTCTCCTCGGATATCTCGGAAGGGCTCATCGGCGGTCCACTCGGCATGTAGAGGTCTTCGGCCCTGGAGATGATGTCCGCGAACGGCGCCATCTCCTGCAAGGTAGTGAGCTGCTCCGACATGACCGACACCTGGTTCTGAGTGTAGACGTAGGCGGCATGAGCCGGATCGAAGCCGGCAAGCTCCTTCTCGCTCACGACGGTCTTCTGTAGCTTTTCCGCCATGGCGCGGCAGCCGATCACGTTCTTGATGTCGACGACCTTCCCGCGCTGATGCCGCTTCAACTTGGCAATGACCCTCTTGGCGATGGGCCTGCCGCTCAGTGCCTCGTCGGGCTTCTCTTGGTCCATGTCCGTTGCACTGATATTGTGGCATTTGCCGGTGCCCCACCTGCGTGTGCGCCCACCGAGCACTGGCGGATGAGAATATCGCTGAGCGCTCCGGGTTGTTTCGCCGCCATGACCAGCACATCGCCGCGGGCTTGCGAAGCGATCCCGAGTGTCTGGGCTGCAACCATGAAGTGATTGTAGGCATCGATGACATCCATTCCGGTCAGTTCGTATCCGTACCCTTCGAGCATTCGCTGGATGGCGAGGCGCCCCACCTCCAGACAGAATTGGGCGTCTTCCTTGAGCAAGTCGCGCGATGCACGGCTGAGCGTCCGCGGATCGGTGCGGCCTGTGTTGGCAAATTCCAGGGCGAGATCGAGAAAGCGGGCGTCTTTCGCCGCGGCAAACCACCGGCCGGGCTCGCCGCTCGATGTGGCCAGATCCAAAAGGATCTTCCTCGGGTCGCGACCGGGATATTTCTTGACGATCGCACGGAAGGTGGCGAGGCCTGTTGTTGGTGAGCCTTTCGCAGCCAGCGCATACTTCTCGTACGCCTCATCCACTCGGCCGAGATCCAGAAGGACTCTCTCGCATTCGGCATTGATGGCCGCATCCGGCTGATTCAGGCCGCGGGAAGCCTCTGCATAAGCTAGTGCTTCATCCATGCGACCTTCGGACTCCAACGCCTGCATGCCGAACTTGCGGTGATGCCAGAATGGATATCGCTGAAGCGCCAGCACCTCAAGCAGTTCCTGGTGGCGGCCGGCGGCCAGCAGGCTGGAAAGGCATACGCTGGATCCACGAAGGTATTTTCCTGGCCGTGGATCGGACCAGGCAGTCCGCAGCAAGCCGAGGAATTGGTCCGCCCAGAAAGAGGCGACTTCACGGGAGCCGCATAGCTCGCCCCATCGGTCTCGGACCAGGGAAAGGTAATCGACGCCATCATCCTCAATTGCCTGCCAGAGGCGTTCTAGCCATTTGTCCCGAGTCTTTCGGTCCGCGGGAGACTTGATCGCGATCGGCAACAATTCGTCCTGCGCCCAGTAGACCGCGCTGCAGAGAGCACCGGATGAAGTATCGACATCCTGGAACGCCGGCCAGATCCTCTCCATCAGACTCACGACGCCGTCACCCGCGGTCACGGGATCTTTTCTGGCGACCTGCTTGATTTCCGTAACGGCTTCCTTCAGGCGCTGGCAGGCGAGATGCGAACCCCTCCATCCGAATGCCCTGACACGAAGCCGGGCCTTGAATGTCCATGTGTCTTTCGCTGCCATCGACTCAAGATATTTTTGCATACAGCGGCGTCCGTGGCGCACGAAAACGGAAGCCGGCGTGCGGCTGTAGCCTTACTCCGCGCCGCAGGCCGTCATGCCGCTTCGATCCCTTACCGCACTGGTTTTGACAACGGCAGCGTTAACGAGATCATCGGGTAGAAGGTCACTGGAAGAGGTCAACGAAATCGGGCAGCTTGCCTTCGCGGAGGTTCGACGCGGCTGGCGTGCATGATGGCATTCCTCGCCAAGCGCCACCTGAGCGGCCGTCAGATGAAATTCGTGTGCAATCACTCGTTTCCGAAAAGGTATCACTGCCGCTCGGCATTCAGGCCGGTTCTCAATGGTGTTACCTTCTGGTAAATAAGAATATGGGTTAAACTCGTCACGCATCCGAATTGTGCCCCGTGTGCGAAGACGAGGTCCACTATGACTCCTCGGCATGAGATCTTCGAAATCCTCCTGGTGGAAGACAATCTCGCGGATATCACACTCGTCCGCGAAGCGCTCAAGCAGCAGAGCATCCCATGCAATCTCCATGTCATTCAAGATGGCGCAAAGGCCATCGCGTTTCTCCAGCAGCCAGACGATTCCCAAACACCTCGCCTCGATCTGGTGCTGCTCGACATGCATCTCCCCAAGTGTGATGGCGATGAGATTCTGCACGCCCTTCGAGCCACGGTTCGGAACGCCCGCACGCCGGTGATCGTGATGACCTCATCCGTCGCGCCGCGCGATCGCGCTACGGCAGAACGGCACTCTGCGCTGCACTGCTTCGCCAAGCCGGCCAGCCTGGACGGTTTCATGCAACTAGGGGTGATGGTTCGGGACGTGCTCCTCAAGACCACCATCGGGCCCGATGGTTCCTATGTGACCGGCGGAGGGACTGCTTGACGACGATCGAGACGGCGCCCCAAGCGCCACCGGATTTTCTGGCAGGCGGAGGTGAAATGGGCGCGCGGATCCGCGCCTTCGACTGGTCGGCTCACCCTCTCGGAGCGCCCGATAAATGGCCGCAAAGCCTCAAAACCGCAGTCAGCCTGATTCTCAACTCGCAGCATCCCATGTGGATTGGCTGGGGAGAGCAGATTTCTTTTCTATACAACGACGCGTATCTGCACGTGCTCGGATTGGCCAAGCATCCATGGGCGCTGGGCCGTCCCGCGCAAGAAGTGTGGAGCGAGATCTGGAATGTTTGCGGTCCGCTGGCGGAGAAGGTCTTCCGGGAAGGACAGGCGAGCTTTGTCGACGAAGTCCGGCTGTTCATGAATCGCGGCGACTTCCTGGAGGAGACCTACTACTCGTTTTCGTATAGCCCGATTCGCGACGAGTCCGGCAGCGTGCAGGGGCTCTTCTGCCCCTCAAACGATGTCACACCGAAGGTCCTGAACGCGCGCCGGCTGCGGACGCTTTCCGAACTCTCCGGAAACTCGCTTGTGGAGCGGACCACCGATGCGGCATGCGCGACCTTTGCCTCCACGCTTGCGAAGAATCCCGACGACACCCCGTTTGCGCTTCTGTATCTGGTAAACGCCGCGGGCACACTTGCCGTGCTGAAGGAATCGGTTCGTGTGATCAACCCCGAATCGCTGACGCCCGCGTCCATCGATCTGACGCAACTGAACAACGGCGACACCTGGTGGCCCGTCGCGCAGGTTTTTTTGAGCGGCCTGCCGCAGCGTGTCTCAGTGCGTGGTTCCGAGGCTTTTCCCCGCGGCGCCGCCGACCAGCCGGTTTCGGAGGCCATGGTTCTGCCCGTCGTGTCGCGCCTGCATGATAAGCCCCTGGGCATCCTCATCGCGGGTGTGAATCCGACGCGCCGCCCCGACGCGGAGTACCAGACCTTCTTCGAACTGGTCGCCGGACAGTTGGGCACCGCCATTCAGAATGCCCGCTCCGTAGAGGACGAAAGACGGCGGGCCGATATGCTGGCGGAGATTGACCGCGCCAAGACCACTTTCTTCTCGAATGTCAGCCATGAATTCCGCACGCCCCTGACCCTCATGCTCGGGCCCATCGAAACGCTGCTGGATGATCCCTCCGCACTTAGCCCGGCGGCCCGCGAACAGGTCGTCACGGCCCATCGCAACAGCCTCCGGCTGCTGAAACTCGTGAATTCCCTGCTCGACTTCTCTCGCATTGAGGCGGGACGCGTGAAGGCCCTGTACCAGCCCGTCGACCTGGCGACGATCACCCGCGACCTGGCTTCCAATTTCCGTTCCGCGATGCACGCCGGCGGCCTGGAACTCGTGGTGAACTGTGCGCCTCTGTCTCAGCCCGTCTACATCGATCGGGAGATGTGGGAGAAGATCGTGCTGAACCTGCTCTCGAATGCCTTCAAGTACACCTTTGAGGGGCAGGTGACCGTAACTCTCGAGGAACGGGACAATCAGGCGGTCCTGACCGTCGCCGACACGGGTGTAGGCATCCCGGAATCCGAACTTCCCCACATCTTCGAGCGGTTTCATCGAGTGGAAGGAACCAGGGGGCGCACCTACGAAGGGACGGGCATTGGCTTGGCGCTGATTCAGGAACTGGTCCGGCTCCATGGCGGAACTACGGAAGTCGAGAGCGTGCTGAGCAAGGGCAGCACCTTTACTGTGTCCCTGCCTTTTGGCAGCGCTCATCTGCCGCACGATCGCATCGGAGCACCGGATACCGCCCCAGCTGCGACATCGCTGCGCGCGGAAGCGTACACCCAAGAGGCGGAGATGTGGGTGGCGCGAGACCGTCTGGCGAATCCTTCGGACGAATTGCCGGATGAACTGGCGACGGGGGCAGGGCTCGAACACCGTCCCCGCATTCTCCTCGCTGATGACAATGCCGATATGCGGGAACACATCGCGCACACGCTGGGATCGCATTACAGGATCGAAGCTGTGGCGGATGGCCTCGCGGCCCTGGACGCGGCGCGCCGTTCCAAGCCGGACCTGGTGCTGTCCGACGTGATGATGCCGAGGCTGGATGGCTTCGGCCTGCTTGCCGAGTTGCGACGCGATCCGGAGTTGCGTGAGTTGCCGGTCTTGTTGCTCTCGGCTCGCGCCGGCGAAGAGGCGCGCACCGAGGGGATCGCCGCCGGAGCCGACGACTACATCACCAAGCCGTTCAGCGCCAAAGAGCTGATGGCGCGGGTGCAGACCGCGCTGGAACTCCAGCAGGTGCGGCGCGAAGCGCGGGCACAGTTTGAAATGCTGCTGAATACCGCACCCATGGGAGTCTACCTGGTGGATGCCGATTTTCGGATCCGGCAGGTGAACCCCACGGCGCGGCCGCTCTTCGGCAACATCCGGGAGCTGATCGGCCGCGATTTCGACGAAGTGACCCACCTGCTGTGGTCCAAAGAGAACGCGGACGAGTTGGTACGGTTGTTCCGTCACACCCTGGAGACCGGCCAGGCTTACATCGCGCCGGAACGCATCGAGAACCGCATCGATCGCGGGACCAGAGAGTACTATGAATGGCGTATCGAGCGCATTCGCCTTCCCGACGGTCACTTCGGCGTGGTCTGCTATTTCCGCGATATTTCAGCCCAGGTGAAAGCTCGTGAGGCGGTCCAGGCATTGAACGCGGAATTGCGCCTGGCCAACGAGGACCTGGAACAGTTCGCCTACTCCGCCAGCCACGATTTGCAAGAGCCGCTGCGAAGCGTCAGGATTTATAGCGAATTGCTGGCGGCCCACTGCCGCCAGAAGCTGACCGCAAACGAATTGGAGTTTCTCGAGTTCTTACGCACGGGCGCAACCCGGATGGAGATGCTGGTCCGCGACCTGCTTGCGTATACCCAGGCGGCGCGCGTGGACGAACCGGCGGAGACCGCCGATGCGGCCGAGGCGCTCCAAACCGCGCTTGCTGGGCTGGCGGGGGCCATCTCGGAGAGTGGCGCCACGGTGGATGCCCAAGACCTGCCCTTAGTGCGGGTGCACCACACTCACTTACAATTGATTTTTCAAAACCTGGTTGGAAACGCCATCAAGTACCGGCGTAAGGGAGTTACTCCAGTCGTGCACGTCTCGGCGGAGCGGCAAAATAGCAACTGGCTTTTCGCGGTTAGCGACAATGGGATCGGCATTGAAGCCGAATATAAGGAGCGGATATTTGGACTGTTTAAACGCCTGCATACCAGCGATGAATACTCCGGGACCGGGATTGGGCTGGCCATCTGTCAACGGATTGTGGAGCGCTATCACGGGCGAATTTGGGTCGACTCCGAACCCGGAAAAGGATCCATCTTCTACTTCACACTCCCCGCTTGATCGATCGGAGACGAAAAGGCGGCAGATTCTGGTGGTTGAGGACAACAAAGCGGACGTGTTTCTGATTCGCCAGGCGATCCAGTTTGCGCACGTGGATGCCGACGTCTTCGTGGTTCACGACGGCCAGGTTGCGACGCAGTTTGTGGATGCGGCCGACCGCGACGAAAACGCGCCCTGTCCGAATCTCATCCTGCTGGACATGAATCTGCCGAAAAAGAGCGGCGACGATGTACTCAAGCATCTGCGAAATAGCAGACGCTGCGCGCATGCCCAAGTACTCATCGTCAGCTCCTCGGAATCCAAGCGGGACCGTGAAGCGGTGGCGGGGTTTTCCGTGGCTGGGTATTTTCGCAAACCTTCCGAACACGCCGAGTTCATGAAACTGGGTGGAATCGTGAAGAGGCTGCTCGATTTGGTTCCCGGGATAAGCGCAGACTGAATGATGCGCCAGTAATCGTCTAGCGGAAAACGACGCCTCCAGAAACAATCTGACCTGTCGCCGGGCGATCTACACCGGCGGATCGATCAGCGCGCAATCGCACGATCGGGACTAATCTGCCCGACTGACTTCCGCCTATCCGTTTCCATCCGCCATTTGATGGGGTCTTTACCGCCTATGGCGAACCACGTGCTTTTCCGGGGTTCATGTATCACCACGTAAAGCAATTGATGTACACGGTCCGCATCGGGCAGCCGGATCCCCGTTTTGGAAACATGCTGCTGGAACAGTTCGGGGGAGCCAACGGCGAACTGGCGGCCGCGATGCAATATTCGATTCAGGGGCTGAACTGTGACGACCCCGAGCGCAAAGATCTTCTCATGGACATCGGCACCGAGGAACTCAGCCACCTCGAAGTGGTCGGCACGCTCGCTCGCATGCACCTGAAACCGCTAAAGAACGACCGGCGGGCCGCCCATGCGGATCCGCTGATCGCTATCGCCGGGGGTGGCGGGGTCGGGCTGTTCAACTCGATGGGCGACGCTTGGACAGCCGACTATCTGAAGATTACGGGAGAGTTGGATGTCGATCTGCGCAGCAATATCGCGGCAGAGGCGCGCGCCAAGATCGTCTACGAGCGGCTCATCAACTTCACCGACGACCAGGGAACCATCGATGCCCTGCAGTTCCTGATGACCCGCGAGATCACCCACATGAAAGCATTTACGGCCGCACTGGAAAGCATGGGCAAGCCCGAGTTTTCCATCGGACGAATTCCGCCGACCCCGGGGCTGGTCGACCAGTATTTCAATGATTCGACTGGTGACGGAGATCGCGGAGAGGCCGACGCTCGCGGGCCTTGGAATGAGGGCGGCGATTGGGAGTTGGTTACTGCACCCGCTTTCCAGGAGTTCGAATCCCAGGAAGCAGGAACACGCCGGCAAGGCTCAAACGGAGGCGCGGGCAAATCCTCGCCGAGTTCAAAACGATAAGGAAGGGAATTATAAATTCTATGCCACAGATCAAGGAACTATTGGTAGAACAACTACAGGACCTGCTCCATGCGGAGACGCAGCTCACGGGCGCCCTGCCCAAAATGGCCGAGGCTGCCAATCACCCCAGGCTCAAAGAGGCGTTCGAAAAGCATCTCGCGCAGACCGAACAACATGTCGAGCGGCTGAAGCAGGTCTTTCAAGCTCTCGGGGAGAAAGCCGAGCCGAAACCCTGCAAGGCCATGGCGGGCCTCATCGAAGAGGGGGAGGAGACCATCGAGGAAGGCGCAGAGAAAGAAGATTATGCCGCCGACCTGGCTTTGATCGCCGCCGCGCAGCGGGTGGAACACTATGAAATCGCCTGCTATGGAACCGTTCGTGGTCTCGCCCGCCAACTCGGCGAGCACGGTTGCGCGCGTCTCCTGTCGCAGACGCTCGGCGAGGAACAAAGCGCCGACTTCCTGCTGACCGCCATTTCCGATCCGCTAATCCAACAGGTTTCAATTGAGGACGCGGGCGGCTCCGTCAACCTCGAGCCCGCAGACAAGCGCCCGCCGGCGCGGCGTCGGAAAACTGAAAAGATGGCCAGCTAAGTAGGTGATTTCAGAAATCACCGGCGTATCGCCAGATCGCTTGCTCACGCGCGGCTCGCAACGAGCCGCGACCGTGAGGGAGCGTTGCCGCCACCTCGCGAAAAGCAGTCAAGATCGCTTGCTCACGCGCGCGGCTCGCAAAGCGCACGGATCGTCGAACGTTACGAGCCGCGACCGTGAGGGAGCGTTGCCGCCACCTCGCGAAAAGCAGTCAAGGTCGCTTGCTCACGCGCGCGGCTCGCAAGCGCACGGATCGTCGAACGTTGCGAGCCGCGACCGTGAGGGAGCGTTGCCACCACGCCGCGAAAAGCAGTCAAGATCGCTTGCTCACGCGCGCGGCTCGCAAAGCGCACGGATCGTCGAACGTTGCGAGCCGCGACCGTGAGGGAGCGTTGCCACCACGCCGCGAAAAGCAGTCAAGATCGCTTGCTCACGCGCGCGGCTCGCAAAGCGCACTGATCGTAGAACGTTACGAACCGCGACCGTGAGGGAGCGTTGCCACCACGCCGCGAAAAGCAGTCAAGATCGCTTGCTCACGCGCGCGGCTCGCAAAGCGCACGGATCGTCGAACGTTACGAGCCGCGACCGTGAGGGAGCGGTGCCACCACGCCGCGAAAAGCAGTCAAGATCGCTTGCTCACGCGCGCGGCTCGCAAAGCGCACGGATCCCGCGAACGTTGCGAGCCGCGACCGTGCCACCATGCGATGGTGGAGCGTGTAATAAAGTCTGATTTCGTACATGCTGCGCCGACCCGGTTGTCCCTGGGGGGTGGCGGTCTTTATCATGTTAGCTAGTGCCTGAGGTGATTGATACACTCGGGGCCAGTGAAGAACGCTACCGGGCGCTCTTCGAGGCTACCCAGGATGGGATTCTCATCGTCGACAGCCAAGGCCGGTTCGTCGATGTGAACGAAAGCTTTTGCCGGATTCTCCGAGTTGCGCGGGAACGTCTGATAGGCGCACCATTTCTGGATTTCGTTGTCCCCGGGCGTCTATCCGAGACCGTGGATGCCATGGCGCGGCTGCGCTCAAGCTGTTCGATCGCCGTGGAGTTCCCGCTACGGGCGGCGGACGGGCACCAGGTCGAGTTGGAGTGGAGTTCTTCCTCTCGCTATCTTCCCGGTCTGTACTTCTGCTCGTGCCGCGATGTGACGGAACGGAAACAGGCAGAGTGGGAGTTGGTCAAGAGCGAAGCGCGGTATCGGGCGCTTGTCGAAGCATCGGGACAGGTGGTCTGGACCGCGGACGCCACCGGGCGCCGCGACGAAACCAGCCGCGGGTGGTGGACCGACCTCACCGGCCAATCGCGCGAAGAGAGCGACGGTTGGAACTGGCTGGATGCCGTACATCCTGACGATCGTCAGAGGGTGCAGGGCCAGTGGACGGAAGCAATCGAGGCCAAGCGCGCTCTCAAGAGCGAGTATCGCGTCCGCATGTGGAACGGCATCTACCGGAACATCACGGCACGTGGGATTCCGGTGACCAACGAGGATGGTTCATTTCGTGAATGGGTCGGAACATTTACGGACGTTACGGAGCAGCGATCGGCAGAGAACGCCATCGCGGTGAGCGCTGCGAAACTGCGGGCCTACTTCGAGACGGCGTCGCAAGGCATCGTGCGGGTTGATGAACACGGGCGGATCGAAGAACTCAATGCGCGATTCGTAGAGCTTTGCGGCTACAGCCGGGAGGAGTTGATCGGCCGCGAGGTGACGATGCTCATCCCGGATGAGATGCGCGAGAAGTACGGGCGCCGCATCGGAGGCCTCTTTCGCAGCGCCAAGACGAGGGCGATGGGCACCGGGCTGGAATTGACGGCCCGTCATAAGGACGGCCACGAATTCCCCGTCGAAATGGGAGTGAGCTTCGTGCACGCCCCCGAAGGTACGCGCGCGCTAGCCTTCGTTTCGGACATCACGGAACGGAAACGGTCGGAAGCGGCGCTCCTGGAAAACCAGAAGCTGGAAAGCCTGGGCGTACTGGCAGGGGGAATCGCGCACGACTTCAACAATCTGCTGGTCGGAATCATGGGCAACGCCAGCCTGCTGCAAACCGCGCCTCTCACCGACGTCTATCGCGAGACCGTTTTCGAGATCCTAAAGGCCAGTCACCGGGCCGCCGACCTCACCCGGCAGTTGTTGGCCTACGCAGGCCAGGCGCGTTTCGATATGCGCCCGGTGAACCTCTCCGCTCTGGTGAAGGAAATCAGCACGCTGGTTCATGCATCGATACCGAAGACAGTATATGTGCGTCTCGATTTGGACGATAACGCCCCTGCGATTTGCGCGGATGCCGGGCAGATTCAGCAGGTGATCATGAATCTGGTGATCAACGGCGCGGAGTCCATTCCGCCAAACACTCCTGGCGTGGTGGTCGTCCGGACGGCCAGGCAGGAGATCGACGCCGAGTACATTCGCGCGCATTTCGGGGCGGGTCAACTGGAGGCCGGCAGCTACGTCTGCCTGGAGATTCAGGATACAGGCGTAGGCATGGATGAAGCGACGCGCTTGCGAATCTTCGATCCCTTCTTCACCACGAAATTCATGGGCCGCGGCCTGGGGCTCTCGGCGGTTCTCGGAATCGTCCGCGCGCATCACGGCGCTCTGCAGGTAGAGAGCCGCCCCGGCGATGGCAGTACGTTCCAGGTGGTCTTTCCAGCTCTGGATACCACGGTGCTGGCGGAGGAAGAGACCACAGAAGAGGGCGACCTCGCCGGCCATGGATTGATTCTCGTAGTGGACGATGAACCCACGATTCGCCGCACCGCCAAGATGGCATTGGAGCGTTACGGCTACCAGGTTCTGGTTGCACGCGATGGTCTCATGGCGGTGGAACTATTTGAGGACCGTCCCGATGACATCGTGCTGGTCCTCATGGACCTGACGATGCCCGAAATGGGAGGAGAAGAGACGCTGCGGCGATTGCAGGCGATTCGCCCGGATGTCCGCGTCATCTTATCGAGCGGCTACCACGAGACGGATGTGATCCAGCAGTTCACCGGGCAGCGGCTGGCCGGGTTCATACAGAAGCCCTACACGATTCGTACGCTGGCGAGCAAGGTGAAGGCCGGCCTCACGCAACGGTAACTGCACGAGCGTCAACAGCCATTGCCGAGGAGTAAAATAGCGCTCGTGAAGATCTCTCGGCGCGATATCTGGAAGTATTCTGCGATAGCCGGGGCTGTTACGCTCGGGCTGCCGCGCAGTAAGGCCGCCACATCCAAACCCGGAATGCCCGGACCGTTCCCCGGACTCGTAGTCGGTGTCGAACATCCAGGCGTGATTGCCAATGGAATTTACCAGGCCGACCCCGTTCGCAAGGTGATGGAGAAGGGCATGACCGCCCTCACAGGTGCGCCGAGTTGGGCGGAAGCCTGGCGCTCACTGTTCGAGAAGGGCGACGTGGTGGGGATCAAGGTCAGCCCAGTGGGCGGGCGAACGCTGTGTTCCGATGCGACCGTGATGCACTCGATTCTCGACGGCTTGAAAGAGGCCGGAGTCACCGGCGGCGACGTGATCGTGTACAACCGCTACCGGCAGGAAACGCTGGACGCGGGAATCGATCAATGGGTCCCCAAAGGGGTCCGCATGGAGTTTGGGTCCAAGGCGTACAACGACACCCAGTTGGATATGGACGGCTACGATCCCGATCACTACATGGAGATCGCGCTGATCAAGCCGGGCGAAAACTGGAGCGATCCGCACTTCCGGCGTTCGTATGTCGCCAGGACCATCACGCGCCAGGTCAACAAGTTCATCAATCTTCCGGTGTTGAAGCATCATCAGTCGGCCGGCGTGACGATCGCGCTCAAGAACATGTCACACGGCATGGTGAACAACGTCAATCGCAGCCATCTGACGCCGACCGCCAACGCGTGCGGGATGTTCATTCCGTCGGTAGTCAGCCTGCCGGTGATTCGCGAAAAGGCGGTGCTGCATATTTGCGATGCGGTGAAGGCGTCGTATCACGGCGGACCTCCGGCACGCCCGCAGTTCATGTGGGAGCACAAGACGATTTACTTTGCGACGGACCCGGTAGCGCTCGATAAGACGGGATTGAAAGTGATCGACGCGCAGCGCACGAAGATGGGAATGCCCTCGATTGCACTTTCGAAGCCCGACGATGCGAGCCACTTCCTGAACTGCCAGGTGGAGCACATCGAAATCGCCGGCTCGCTGGGACTCGGCGTGTTCGACGATAAGAAGATCCAGGTCAAGAAGTTCACTCTGTAGTCCGTGGCGTCACGGCGCGAACACCGTTGAAAGCAGGGGTTGGGGGTTGGGGGTTGGGGTTGGGGTTGGGGGTTAGGGGTTGGGGGTAAGGGGTTGGGGGTTCGCGGCGTGTCTTGACGCTTTCGTTGCCCCGGAATCGACAGACTCTGCGCCACGTCTGCCGGCACAGCTATCATGGAAGTACATGTATCGGCCCGTACCGAGAGTCCCTGAATTTCCTGTAATCGAGCGAGAAATCCTGCGCTTTTGGCAAGAGAATCGCGTCTTCGACAAGCTGCGCGAGCAGACCGCGAATGGTCCTCGCTGGTCGTTCCTCGATGGGCCCATTACCGCGAACAATCCCATGGGTGTGCATCACGCCTGGGGGCGCTCGCTCAAGGATATGTATCAGCGCTATCACGCCATGAACGGGCAGCGATTGCGCTACCAGAACGGCTTCGACTGCCAAGGCCTGTGGGTAGAGGTCGAGGTGGAGAAGAGCCTCGGCCTGCAGACTAAGCGCGAAATCCATAGCTACGGCATGGCGAACTTCGTCCGCGCCTGCAAAGAGCGAGTCTTGACCTATGCCGCCAGGCAGACCGAGCAGTCGATCCGCCTGGGGTACTGGTGCGATTGGGACGACCCCACGCTGCTGCTCACGCTGCGCGACGCGCTCGAAGATGGCGACCGCACCATCACCGCGACGCTGCCGAGCGGGCACACCGAGACGGCGCGTGCGAGCGAGATCATCCGCAAGTTGGGGTCGGCCGAGTATGGCGGCAGCTATTTCACCTTCTCTGACGAGAACAATTACACCATCTGGGCATTTCTCAAGAAGTGCAATGACGAAGGATTCATCTACCGCGGCCATGACGTGATGCCATGGTGCGGACGCTGCGGCACGGGCCTTTCGCAAATGGAAGTCGCCGAGGGCCGGCGCATCACCGCGCACACCTCGGTGTTTGTGCGATTCCCGGTGAAGGGCCAGGATCACACCGCGCTACTGGTCTGGACGACCACACCCTGGACGCTCACCTCGAACGTGGCGGTGGCCGTGAATCCAGCGATGACCTACCTCAAGGTACGCCACGGCGATTGGATTTACTACGTCGCCAAGGCGAACTTCGAACACGATCGCGTGCAGGACCTGCAGGTGGAAGGCAAGCACGAGACTCACAAACTACCTTCGATTCGCACCATCCTGAAGGGCAGCGGGCCAGTGGAGGTGTTGTCGGAACTGCCCGGAAGCGAACTGTTGGGCCTCGCGTACCGCGGGCCTTTCGACGATCTACCCGCCCAGAATACTCCGGGGGGCGTGTTTCCCTACGGAACTACCGGGGAAGGTAAGACGGCCGCGGAATCGCACCGTGTCATTGCCTGGAGCGCGATCAGCGAGGCGGAAGGAACGGGTCTCGTCCACATCGCGCCCGGATGCGGCGCTGAGGACCAGGAGCTCGGCAAAGACAATCTGCTTCCGTTCGTCGCACCGCTGGATGAATCGGCGGTGTTCCTCGAGAGCTTCGGGCCGTTCACGGGACAGAAGTGCAATGAAGTCGCCGAGCCAGTGATCGCGGCGCTTAAGGCCTCCGGTCTGCTGGCCGCGCGCGAGCGCTATCCGCACGTCTATCCGCATTGCTGGCGCTGCAAAGAGGAACTCGTCTTCCGCCCTGTCGACGAGTGGTTCATTCGCATGGATTGGCGCGACCGCATTCAGCGCGTCGTGCCCACCATCCAGTGGATTCCGCCCGAGGGCGAGGCTCGCGAGCTGGACTGGCTCAAAAACATGAGCGACTGGATGATCTCGAAGAAGCGCTTCTGGGGACTCGCACTGCCCATCTGGGTCTGCAGCGAGTGTGCGCACTTCACCGTGATCGGCAGCCGCGAAGAGTTGCAGTCGCGCGCGGTCGAAGGCTGGGATGTTTTCGAGGGCAACTCGCCCCATCGCCCGTACATCGACGCCGTCAAGATCAAATGTGAGAAATGCGGTGCAACGTCCTCTCGAATTGAAGACGTGGGGAATCCCTGGCTCGACGCCGGCATCGTGCCCTTCAGCACCATGGGCTACACCACGGACCGGGCTACCTGGGAGAAGTGGTTTCCCGCCGACCTGGTGCTCGAAAGCTTTCCCGGACAGTTCCGCAACTGGTTCTACTCCATGCTGGCGATGAGCGCCATGATGGATGGTCGTGCGCCGTTCAAATCGCTGCTGGGGCACGCGCTGGTGCGCGATGCGCGCGGCGAGGAGATGCATAAGTCGAAGGGCAACTCGATCGCGTTCGATGAGGCGGCGGAGGTCTTTGGCGCGGAAGTGATGCGCTACATCTACGCGGAGCAGAAGACTGCGCAGCATCTGAATTTCCCCGACCTGCATCCCGCGGGGAGTGCCGGCCATACGATCGACGGCGAGGCGCGGCGCAAGCTGCTGACTTTCTGGAATTGCTACAGCTTCTTCGTGATGTATGCGACGGCCGACAAGTGGACGCCAGGCGACCCCGTGCCCGTCACCAACGAGCTGGATCGCTGGGTGCTGACGAAATTGCAGCGCCTGGTGGCGGCGGCCCACAGCGCCTTCCAGAGCTACGAACACTACCGCCTGGTGGAGGCGTTTCAGGACTTCGACGAGCAGTTCTCAAACTGGTATCTGCGGCGATCGCGGCGCCGATTTTGGGACAGCGAGCCGGATGCGTACCAGACGCTGTACACAGTGCTGCTCACGGTCACCCGCGTGATGGCGCCCGCGCTGCCGTTCCTCACGGAAGAGATCTATCAGAACCTGGTCCGCGCTATCGATCCCGCGGCTCCGATTTCGGTGCATCTGACGCCGTATCCGCAAGTGGACGAAGCGCTGATTGATGGGCAACTGGAGCAGAGCATCGAAGCCGTGATTCGCCTCAAGAATCTGGCCTTGAACCTGAGAACGCAGAGCAAGGTGAAGATCCGGCAGCCGCTGGGCACGCTGTACGTGCGGCCTAAGGACGATGCCGACCGCCGCGTACTGGAGAATTCGGACTACGCCGGCCAAATCCTCGAAGAAGGCAACCTCAAAAAGCTGGCGCTCATCGAGGACGAGGCGGCGATGGTGAAGGTGCGGCTCAAGCCCGACGCCAAGAAAGTCGGACCGCGTGCCGGCAAGTATCTCAAAGCGCTCACGCAGGCACTCGAGCAGACGGACGCTGCCATTCTCAAGAAGAGCGGTCCCTACCCGGTAAATGTCGAAGGGCAGACATTCGAGTTGGCGGCCGACGAAATCATAATCTCTTTCGAAGGGCCGGCGAATCTCAAGTGCAGTCTGGAACAGGGCACCTTTATGGCGCTCGATACGACACTCACGCCCGAGTTGCAGCAGGAAGGGCTGGCTCGCGATTTCAACCGCCTGATCCAGGATCAGCGCAAAGCTATGAACCTGGAGATCTCCGACCGCATCGTGGTCACCTACTGTGCGCCGCCGCGAATCGCCGCGGCAATCGCGGCACACCGCGAGTACCTGCAGAACGAACTGTTGGCGGAGCGTCTGGAACCCTCAGCAGATCAGTCGAACGGAGTGAAGCTTTCTCTCGGCGGCGAAGAGATTATGGTGACCGTGCAGAAGGTGTAGGGGTTCGTGGATACGGTCACGATCCGGCCCGCTGAGCCGCGCGATGTTCCGCAGATCGCGGCGCTCTGTCACGCGCTTTGGCCGGATGGAAGTATCGATGAGCACGCTCGTGAACTTGCGGCGCTGTTACTGTCGGGCAATCGTGGGACGCTGCCGGCCACGATCCTGATCGCGCAGGACAGCACTGGATCGGTCGCCGGCTTCATCGACTGCGGCCTGCGGTCGCATGCCGACGGATGCGATTCGTCCCATCCGGTGGGATATATTGAGGGTTGGTATGTGGTTCCATCGCAGCGCAGGCGCGGTATTGCCGCGCGTCTGCTCGCCGCGGCGGAACAATGGGCGATTGCGCAAGGCTGCCATGAGCTTGCATCCGATACCTGGATCGACAATCTGGATTCGCAGCGGGTCCATGAAGCGCTCGGGTTTGAGGTGGTGGACCGGTGCGTGAACTACAGGAAGAAGCTTTAGCGCAGCAGTTTCCCGTGCGGTTCTCGCGAGCCGCCACCAATGGAATCGAGCTGCATATCGCAGAGGCGGGCCCCGAGGATGGTCCTCTACTGTTCCTGCTTCACGGATTCCCGGAATTCTGGTACTGCTGGCGGAATCAGATTTCGGCTCTGGCCGAGAGCGGATTCCACGTCATCGCGCCTGACCAGCGCGGCTACAACCTCAGCGACAAACCGCAGGGTATCAATCGCTACCACCTGGACGATCTTGCAGCCGACATTGTGGGACTTGCCGATCGGCTCAGACGCGAGCAGTTCAGCGTCGCAGGGCATGACTGGGGAGCCGGGGTTGCCTGGTGGCTGGCGCAAAAGTACCCGGCGCGCGTGAGTCGTCTGGCGATTCTCAATGCGCCTCATCCCGCGGTCTGGATTCACGCGATGCGTCACAATCCCGTGCAACGGAAGAAGAGCCGGTATGTGCGGATCCTGCAACTTCCCTGGCTGCCGGAGTTCCTGGTGAGCGCGGGCAACTACAACGGCCTCGCGAAAGCCTTCGCGTCCTGTAGCCGGAAAGATGCGTTCTCAAAGGAAGATCTGGCCCTCTACCGCGCAGCATGGCGCCAGCCCAAGGCGATCACCTCGATGATCAACTGGTATCGCGCCATTCTCCAGCAGCCGCCTTCGCTGACGCCCGAGATTCGAATCACTCCTCCGTGCCTCCTGACTTGGGGCAAGCACGATGCCTATGCCGAGCCGGTGTTGGCGGAAGAGAGCGCGAGTCTTTGTGTCAATCCACGTCTCGAGTATCTGGAACAGGCCACACACTGGGTACAGCATGACGAGCCCGAGCGGGTGGCGAGCTTACTTATCAGCTTCTTCAAGATTAATGAGAAATAATTCGCGGGGCAATTGACCACCTCCCCGGGCTGGTGGTAATCTGTCTCAGAAAGGAGCCACTTATTGCGCACAGTCAACTCTTATTCACGATTAACCGACTGTCACAGACCCGGCGCGGCGCAAGGTGACTCTGCTTCCCTCGCTCGCGTCTAAACAGCCAACTAAGTACGGGCTCTCAGAAGTCCGACGTTGTCGCAACGAGCCACGACCGTAAGGGAGTGTTCTTGCCTGAATACGGGGCGGTATCAACGAAACGATGTCGCGGATCGCTTGCTTACGCGCGCGGCTCGCAAGCACACGTGTTGCGCGAACGTATTTGGGTGGCTTACGAGCCACGACCGTAAGGGAGTGTTCTTGCCTGAATATTGGGCGGTATCAACGAAGCGTGTCGCGGCTCGCAAGCACTCGTGTTGCGCGAACGTACTTGGGTAGCTTACGAGCCACGACCGTAAGGGAGTGTTCTTGCCTACGGGGCGGTATCAACGAAACGACGTACTGAGTCAACCAACCATCAGAGTGAGGAGTCTATGTCGACCTGTGAGTATTTGTGCCGTCACTTCTCTCGTATGGGCGCGCGCGTGAAGATCCAGAAGCCCGAAACGCGCCAGACGGAGAAAGTGCGCATCAACATAAGCCGTGACGAGTGGGGCGAGTTCTTCGATGTTCGCTGCCTTGACGGCGTCATCCCTGAAGTTCTCGATGTTCGTCCCGCGCGGCGCCATCTGGTTTTGATGGTGCGCGATGGCAAAGCCAAGAACAAATTTTTGTTAGGTCACGATGAGCGCCACTGGTTCGCATCCGCAGTCCCCGGCGCAGCGGTGCGCGATGTGCAAACCGCGATGGAAAGCCTTCGCCCCACGGAAATCGGAGGTGGCCATGCAATTCGACAGGGTGAGTGGTTTTTTCTGCCCGCGCCCGATGTGCAAGAACCCCGCGTGATTCATCGGAATGAACCACTCCGCCGTGGCGCGGGCAGCAAGCCGCATCTTTGCGACGAGTTAATGCGCTATAACGGCGTTACCGTGATGGTGTCCGCCGGGCATCCCCAAGGAATTACGGAAGGTGAGTACAACCAACTGCTCGAACGCGATCCGCGTGCGAGTAAACTGCGTTGGGATCGGATGACCCGCGACGCCGAAGTATATGCCCGCGGGCGTGTCCGCCACTCCGACCACAAGACCATCCATCTGCCCATCTGGCACCGTGTGTATCTGAATCGGGAACGATTCGCGGCGCATGCGTCCCAGATCGCATTCCTGGATTGAATCGACCAGGGTTTCGTAGCCGGGTGTGTAACCACAAACGGGAAGTCCGCCACATTTTACTGGAGAGACCCCTCAGGACTACCTGGGATTGTTGGTTGGACTTCGCTTGGAAAATCGCAGATAGCGAAGGCGGACCCGTCGGAGTCCGACGGGTCCGCTTCTTTACTTTCAATCACTTACAGAGAATTTCCGTCGGACTCCGACGGAATTGACTCTCCCCGTTCAAGCGTCAAAATGCCGGTGCTACGAAACGCGGTACAATCAGGAATTATTCTGTAACGCAATTTCGAGGAGAATTCTTTGGCAGACGACAAGCTCTATAAAGCCGAGTATCTGGGAAGTGGTACGTTCGTGATCAGCAAGCCGAAGCGGAAAAAGATCAAGATGCGCCAGACGCAGCTTAAGAACCCACAACGCGGTTCGCGCAAGTAAGACAAGGCTTACCGCTGGTTGCGGCGCTCTGCGTTCATCATGCGGAACAAACCTTCGAGCGCCGCCTTCTGCAGGACAAAAGCTCCCACGAAACTTCCAACTAAAGTTGAGGCGATCAAGAAGGCGTCCATGGTTCTAAAACCCTTTCCGCTCTTAACAAGAGCAATTTGCGTGCCATGCTGATTACCGAGCTTGTTCTCCATCCCATCGCCATCACCGATCCGCCGCTGCGCAGTTCTTACGGCCTTCACGCGCCGTTCGCGCTGCGCACGATCGTAGAGCTCAAAACTGATTCCGGACTTACCGGCATTAGCGAAACTTACGGCGGCGATGGGCCCCTCTCAGGACTGGAAGCAGTGCGGCAACGTGTCGCCGGCATGGACCCCTTCCAACTTGCGGGCCTGTCTCGAGACCTGAACGCCATGGCCGCGACGGAGATGGAGTCTACGCCGGGCGGACGCAGCCAGACTTACCTGGTGCCTGGAGAGAATCCACTCGACCGGCATGCCCGCACTTATGCAGCAATCGAAATCGCCTGCCTCGATCTGATCGGAAAAGCTGTGGGCAAGCCCGTCTGCGATGTAATCGGCGGACGCGTCCGCGATGAAGTGAGCTTCTCGGCGTATCTCTTCTATAAGCATGGAGTTTTTTCCGGCCCTGAAGATGAGTACGGCGAAGTGCTCAGTGCCGAATCCTGCGTGCGCGAATGCCGGCAGATGGTCACCAAGTATGGCTTCCGTGAGATCAAGCTGAAGGGAGGTGTGTTGGATCCGGACGTGGAAATTTTGACACTTCGTGCCTTGCGTGACACGTTTGGACCGTCGTATCCGCTCCGCATCGACCCCAACTGCGCCTGGAGCGTCGAGACTTCCGTGCGCGTGGGCCGCGAGCTCAAGGCCGAGCTCTCCGACGGCGGCTATCTGGAAGATCCCTGCGCCACACTCGAAGGCATGGGCGAAGTACGCCGCCGGCTGCTTGCGGAAGACAACCATACGCCGCAAGGCAGCAACGTCGCGGTCACCAGCTTCGCCGATGTGCCGCGCGCCAAGGAACTCGATGCCGTCCAGATCGTACTTTCCGATCCGCACTACTGGGGCGGCATGCGCAACGTCCAATACCTGTCACACCTGACTGGCGTGCTTGGTATGGGACTATCTATGCATTCCAACAGCCATTTGGGCGTGAGCCTGATGGCCATGACGCACGTGGCCGCGGCGTGTCCAAATCTCACATATGCGTGCGATACGCACTATCCCTGGCAAACAGCAGCAGACGAAATCGTGGTTGGCGGGCGCATTCCCTTCACCAATGGCTGCGTGCGCATCCCCGACCGCCCGGGCTTAGGCGTAGACCTCGACTATGATCAAGTTGCACGCGGACGCGAGCGCTACGCCAAGATTCCCTATCGCAAACGTGACGATGAGGCCGAAATGCGCAAGCACGTCGATCCCAACTGGAAGCGCGTGCTACCTCGCTGGTGAGTCTTGCTTAATCGTGATGCTGCCGCGCCCCATGCGCAGCAGGACGCGATGCGCCGGGGCCTCATCGGCATAAGTCAGGTGGCTGCCCAGCAGATACCGCCTGATCTGTCCGGCGATATCGCTGGTAACGTTGCCCACTCCGGTCCTCGCATCGATCGAATACCCACCCGCCTCCTGCAGCATCACGATCATGTCGCCGGTGTGGCTGTGCACCTCGATGTCGCCATTCAAATCGCTCACCCAGACGTAGCCGTTGTCCTGATGCACTTCGAGCCGCGAACTGCGCGGCACGCGCACCCGGTACTCCACGGTGACTCCTCGCTTGTTGTTGGGCGGGAGCGGCGAGGTCACCACCACTTTGCCCGAGGGGAGCACCGAAGAGAACAGACTGTTGCGAACCGGTAGCGCGGTGGAGATGGTCAGCTCGCTCGCGGACGGATGCCCGACCGCGACCCGAACCTCGTCGAAGCGGCGGTCCGCCTTCTCCTGCCGGATCGAATCGCCAAACCAGTCGGTCGACTTGGTGACCGTGGCTTCGACCACCGGTTCGTCCCAGCCTTCTACCACCAGGTAACCGTAAGAATGATCGAGGCGAATCAAGCCGCTGGCAGGAAAGGTCGCGCGCTCGGTCGAGGCCGTTTCGAAACTCCGCTTGGGCTCCGCGCCGTGGACCGGATGCACCACGCCGACGAATATCAGGACGCTCAGTGCGGCCCTCATCTTCCGGCCTCCTTTTGCATGCGCCGCGCCTCCGCGACCATCTTCAAATAGCGCCGCGACAGCTCAGTGATCCATCCGCGCTCTCTTCGCCGGATCGCATCCTGGTGGATCAGATCGCGCCCGATGCCCAGAGCGACGGCGCCGGCGCGAATGAAATCCATGGCATTGGTCTGATTCACTCCGCCGCTCGCGATCAAAGGGACCTCCGAGAACGGCGCTTTCAACGCCTGAATGTAGCTGGGCCCGCCATTGGCGGCGCACGGGAAGACTTTGACGAAGTCGGAGCCGGCCTTCCACGCCGCCATCACTTCAGTCGGCGTGAGCGCTCCGGGGAAGACCACCACACCTCGTCCGAGGGCGAAGTTGACGATCTCCATATCGAGCCCGGGCGTCGTGAGAAAGGCCGCGCCGGCGTCCAGACAGCGGCGCGCCGAATCAACATGGAACAACGTGCCCGCACCCACCAGGATTCCGGTGTTCTCATGCGTCAGACGGTGGATGACTTCGACCGCACCCGGCACCGTCATCGTCACTTCGACAATCGGAATCGCGCCCGCGCATACCGCCTCTGCGGCGAAGAGCGCGTCCTCGGCGGAATACAAACGGACCGCCGGGATAATGCCAATCTCCTGGATGCGCGCGCGAACTTCTTCCCTGGTCATAAGAGGTCCCTGGTGCCCACAGCCTGGCGAAGCTGCTCGAGAGCGGTCAGCCACGCCGCGACTGCCTGCCGGTAAGCGAGCTGCGTCGCGCGATAGCTCCGCTCCGCGTCCAGGAAATCCAGCAAGGCAAGGGCGCCTCGCCGGTACGCATATTCGCTGATATCGCGGCTTCTCTTCGCCACATCCAGATAGCTCCCGCGAAACATTTGCGCGATCCGTGCGCTCTCTTGCAGCGCTTCGTAGGCGTCTCTCACATCGGTAAGCACCTGCCCGTTGGCAGCCTTTTGCTGCTCCTCCGCCTGCCGGATGGCGATTCGGGTCTGCGCGATGTTGCCCTGGTTCCGGTCGAAGATGGCCAGGGGAATACTGAACGAGAAGGTGGCCGCGCTGATGCCGTTAACGTGCGAGTAATTGCCGGAGACGGTGGGATCCTGTTTCCCGTTCGCCTTGGCGAGCGCATACTGGCTGTTCGCGGCCGTAATGCCGAGCGCGGCCGCGCGCAAATCGGGCCGGTTCTGTAGAGCCTTGGCCTGCAACTCGTCTAACGTCATTACGAGCGGGCGGTATTCGAAATCTCCGCGAACATCGTAATCGGCAGGCACCGACTCGTACCCCAGTTGCTGTCTCAGGTCGGACAATGCCTGGGCACGATTCAACATCGCCTGCTGCACATCAGTCTCGAACTGCAGCAATTGGAGCTTGATCTTGAGATAGTCGTTTTCACTCGAGCTGCCGTCCTTGAGGCGGATCTCGCTGATGGCGACGGTGTCCTGAAAGCTCTTCAAGTCAGTCTGCGCCAGTTCAAGCGTCGATTCCGCAAGTTGCACGTTGACGAAAAGCGAGCCCACCTGGTAGGCCGTGGTGCGCTCGTTATCGGCCACCTGCGACCGGGTCACGGCGGTGGTGGCCTTGGCGGCCTCCAGCCGGCGCGCCCGCTTGTGGCCGCGTTCGATCAGGTAACTCAAACCTAAATCGCCCTCGGTGGACGCCTGCAGGTAATCGGATAGCGATTCGCCTTGCGGGTGAGGCAGTAGCGGCAGATACTCCCAATCGGTGAAGAAAGTCGGATTCGGCCGCAGGTTCGCAGTGATCTCGGCGGCTTGGTTCTGCTGAATCGTGGTACGGGCGGCCTGCAGCGTATGATTGTGCCGCAGAGCCATCTGAATGGCCTCTTCGAGGCTAATCTTGACCGGGACCTGCTGAGCGAGAACGGAACCCGACAGCGCAGCACCCATCACCAGACGGGCGACGAGTTTCGCAGGTTTTCGGAAAAGGGCCAGGCATCGAACGCGGACCGATTCGGTAAATTGTCCGGGCAACTCCCTCACACTTGCACCTCGTGCCGCGCGCTCGGAGTATGCTACGAGCCGCGACCGTGAGGGAGCGAAGCTGTGAAAAATCCGGGAGCACCTGCCCCACCCGGCGATGGCACATCGCTTGCTGACGCGCACGTATCGCAAGTGCACGTATCGCGCGAACGTATTTGCGTAGGTGACGAGCCGCGACCGTGAGGGAGCGAAGCTGTGAAAAATCCAGGAGCGCCTGCCCCACCTGGAAATGGGGCATCGCTTGCTGACGCGCGCGGCTCGCAAGCGCACGTATCGCGGGAACGTATTTGGGTAGGTGACGAGCCGCGACCGTGAGGGAGCGAAGCTGTGAAAAATCCGGGAGCGCCTGCCCCACCTGGAAATGGGGCATCGCTTGCTGACGCGCGCGGCTCGCAAGCGCACGTATCGCAAGCGTACGTATCGCAAGCGCACGTATCGAGCGAACGTATTTGCGTAGGTGACGAGCCGCGACCGTAAGGGAGCGAACGCATCCGCCACCCTTTTCAGCAACCTGTCCAAAATCGGAGTTTTCATCAGCCCTCGAATGACCCTTCCGGTGCTGGAAGTTGATCGCCATCCCGCGCGATCCACACGTAGAAAGTGGGCAACAGAACGATGCTCAGCAACAGGTCGGAAATCAGCCCGCCGACGATGACGATCGCGAAGGGCCGCTGCGAATCCGACCCGATATCGTGCGACAACGCCGCGGGCAATAATCCTAGAGTCGCAACCAGCATCGTCATCAGGATGGGGCGCAGTCTCAAGACGGCTCCGTCGACTGCGGCATCTACAATCGAATGGCCGCGCGCCCGCAGTTGGTTGATGTACTCCACCATGATGACGCCCGTCTGCACCGAGACGCCGAAGAGCGCCAGCATGCCGACTCCGGAGGAGACACTCAAATAGGTTCCCGTAACCAGCAGCGCCAGCAACCCGCCAATCCGCGCCAGTCCGACATTCAGCAGAATCAGTAGCGACCACTTGTAGGAACGAAACATGGTGTAGAGAATGATGAAGATCACCAGGATGGTGAGCGGGACTACCACTGCCAGGCGGGCTTCAGCGCGCTTCTGGCTCTCATACTCGCCCGACCACTCCACGCGATACCCAGGCGGCAGTTTCACGTTTTCATTGATCCGTTTGATTGCGTCCTCGACGGTTGTGCCCAGGTCGCGGCCGCGCACGTTAAAGGTCACGGCCACATAGCGTGTGTTGCCTTCGCGATAGATGTCGTACGCACCATCTTTCACTTCCACCCTGCTCAACTGCGCGAGTGAGACGCGCTCTCCGGTAGGCGAGACCAAGCGGATCTTTTCGATGGCCTGCGCGGTGCTGCGAAATGGAGCCTGATACCGGACCACCACGTCGTAACGCTGCTCGCCGATCAGCACCTGGCTCACGGCATTGCCGCCCACTGCCGTCTGGATAGCGTCCTGAATGTCGGCGACGTTGATGCCGAATCGCGCGGCTTGCCGCCGATCCACGGTGAGATCGAGATTGGGCTGGCCGAAGTCGCGGAGTAGTTTGACGTCGTGCAGGCCAGGCACTGCCGACATCGTGTTGGCCACCTCTTCGCCCTTCTGTTCGAGCAGCTTCAAGTCAGTCCCAAAGACCTTCAGGGCAAGCTGCCCTTTCGTCCCGGTCAGGGTTTCTCCGACGTTGTCCTCAATAGGCTGAGAGAAGTTCCAGACCGCTCCCGGATATTTCTGCGCCGCGCGATTCATCGCCGCGATCAGCTCTTCCTTGCTCTCGTGGAACACCGGGCGCCACTCAGATTTCGGTTTCAAGTCGACGAAGTATTCCGTGTTGCCGAATCCTCCGGTGTCGGTGCCATCGTCCGGGCGGCCCACCTCCGACACCACCTTGCTCACCTCGGGGAACGAAGCAAACACATACCGCTCGTTGGTGGTGAACTTTTCCCCCTCTGTGAGGCTGGTGCTGTTGGCCAGCGTGCCGCGCGCCCAGATGGCTCCTTCGTCCAGATGCGGCAGGAACTCCGCCCCGATGACGCCGCCGAAGCCAAGGTACACCGTGCCTGCCAGCGACAAAAGCGCCACACAGGCGACCAGCCATCGATGATGCACTGCCCATCGCAACCGCTTGCGATACGCCTCGGCGAGAAACTCCATCACACGGTTCCGCCGCTCACGGAAGCCGCTACCGAAGAACGTGCTTGCCAGGACGGGAGCGATCAAAATGGAAAACGTCATCGCACCCAGCAGCGCGAAGGCGACCGTCCAAGCCATCGGCCGGAAGAGCCGGCCCTCCACCCGTTGCAGAGTGAAAATCGGCATGTAGGCGGTGATGATGATGGCGATCGCATAGAATACCGGCCGCTGCACCTCGTGGCATGCGTCGCGAATGATCTCGCCGGTCGTTTTCGGAGGCCCGTATGCCGCGGGATTCCGTCGCCGCCCCAGGTGGCGCATGATGTTCTCGAGCATCACCACCGCGCCATCCACCACCATTCCAAAATCGAGAGCGCCGAGCGACAACAGGTTGGCCGGAATATGGCTCAGGTCCAGCCAAATGGATGCGAACAGCAGCGAAAACGGGATCGTGAGCGCCACGATAATCGCTGCCCTTGCGTTCAGCAGGAAGAGAAACAGAATGACGCTGACCAGGATCATTCCTTCGGTCAGATTGTGCATCACCGTGTGCAAGGTGAAGTGCAGCAGGTCGCTACGATCCAGCATGGGAACCACCTTCACGCCGGGTGGCAGGATCCCGTTATTGAGCTGCTCCACCTTTTTGTGGATCGCGGCGAGGGTCGGCTCCTCTTCCGCCCCCTTGCGCATCAGGACGATGCCCTGGATCACATCTGGCTCGTCGACGATCCTCCCGTCCTCCATGTGGTTGGCACGAGCCATGTGGCCGAGACGAATCTTCGGCCCCTGCGAGACCTCCGCAATGTCTTTCACGCGCAGCGCGGTTCCCGACTGCGTCTTGAGCACCGTCTCTTCGATATCGTGGACGTTGCCGAAGAGTCCCAGCGTGCGCACGTTCATCTGCTGCAGACCGATCTCGACGAAACTCCCTCCCGCGTTGATGTTGTTGTTGCTGAGCTGCTGTTCCACCTGCCCGATGCTCAGGCCGTACGACACCAGCTTGTTCGGGTCGACGCGCACCTGATACTCACGCACGGTGCCGCCGAAGTCGGAAACATCCACGACGTTGGGCACGGACTTGAACTCCTTGAGGAGCGTCCAGTCTTCGATCGCGCGCAACTCCATCAGGTCGTATCGCGGATTGGTGCTGCGGAGCGTGTACCAGTAGATCTGTCCGACCGTGCTCCAATCGGTTCCGATCTGCGGCTGCAGGCCCGTCGGCAGGCTCACCTGCGTGAGCCGCTCCAGCACCTTTTGCCGATTCCAGTCGTTCACGGAGCTGTCGTCGAAAATCATGATCACGAACGACAGGCCGAAGATCGATTCCGATCGCAGATAAGTGAGGTGCGGAATTCCGTTCATCTGAATCTCGACCGGAATCGTCACCTGTTGCTCTACTTCCTCGGCGGAACGGCCGGGCCATTGTGTGATGACCGTGACGTAGTTGTCCGCGATATCGGGATACGCCTCCACCGGCAGGTTGTGGAAGGAGATCGCGCCCCAGCCGAGTAACAGGACCGCGATGGCCAGAACGACGAATCGGTTGTTGAGAGCAAAATCGACGAGAGCGCGGATCATTGCGAGAGCACGTGGTCCAGGGTCAGCGCGTTGGTAACTACCTGCTGGCCCGGAGCGAGTCCTGACTTGATTTCCTGGAGGGCTGGATTGTCGGGCAGAAGATCGCCACCTACTACTTCGACTCGCCGGAACTTCCTGTCGGGCGCGGGAATGAAGACGAAGTCGCGGTCCAACATATGCAGTACGGCCGAGGCAGGGACGATGGTATGCGTTTCCTGCTGCTGGCCCCGGAAAGTCGCCCTGACGAACATCCCCATGCGCATGATTCCCGGATTGGCCACTTCGACGCGCACCTTGGCCGTACGGATCGCGGGATCGAGGATGGCGCCGATGTTGCTCACGGTGCCTTTGAAAACGCGATCGGGATAGGCATTCAGGCGAATCTCGGCAGTGTCGCCGATTCGCACGCTTGCCAGATCGTTTTCGTAGACATCGCAGATCACCCACACCGACGAAAGGTCGGAGATCGTGAAAGGACTCGGAGAATTGAATGCCTGCACGGCGGCGGAATTGGTCACTTGTTGATCGGTAATCACACCGGAGGCCGGCGCGAAGATATCCACCATGGCGACAGGTTTATCGGGATCGTTGCCCAAGAGGCGGAGGTGCTCGGCCATCGTCTCCACGTCCACTTTGGCCTTGTCCTCGGTGTCCTGCGCCACCTGCAGATCGTTGAGGGCAATTGCGCCGTGTTCGTAGAGATCCTTGGAGCGCTCCAACTGCGTCCTGGCGAGGGTCTCATCGGCGAGCGCTTTACGATAGTTGGAATACCCTCCGGCCACGTCGTCGCTGCGGACGGTGAGTATCAACTGTCCCTTCTTTACGGTGTCGCCGAGGCGAGCGTGGATCGAGGTCACGCGTCCCGACACCAGTGAGACTACCGGCACATTGCGCGACACGTCTGGGGTCACGGCGCCCGTCACCACCAGCTCGGTGGTTGCCTGGCGCGCGACCGCTTCCGCGAACGGGAATTGCTCGGGGTTATCCACGCTGAAGAGACTGGGATCTCCCACCGGGACGACTTTCGCCGTTGGAGGCGCCTCGGCTTCCGCGTCCGCACGGACACTGCGGCAGCCGCTAAGCAACATGAGAAGGGCCGAGGTCGCGAACAAGGCGCCGCCCCACAAGAATCTTCCCGTCATAATGTGTCACCGAAGGCCACTATTCCCAGACCTGTTCATGACCAGCGCACTCTGGAAACCGCTCCCTCACGGTCGCGGCTCGTAAGCTACCCGCACACCTTCGCGCGCATACGTGCGCTTGCGAGCCGCGCGCGTGAGCAAGCGATGTTCGGATTTTTCACAGCCTCTCACGCCCCAATCGATCTAAACCTTGCGGTCGAGACGCCAGAGCCTTATTCACCGCTAGAACTTGACCATTACGCCGACGCTGAAGGTCATCTGTCCGCGGCGCAGATCCGGGAACCAAACGCTGCCCGGCCCGCCGCAATTCGAATAGGCGGTGGCGAGGTCGTTCGTTCCGGAGGCGGCGCCAGACGAGCAGACAAATTGGGTCGGCACCCCGTTATTTCCACCAGGAGGCGTGATGCCGCCGCGGCCCGTCCAGTAGGGCACATCCGAATGGCGATAGACTGCTTCCGCCCACCAGGTGATGTACTGCTTCGGCATCCACTGGAAATTCATCGAGCTATCCCACATGTGGGCCTTGTCGCCGGGATTCGCCGTGAAGTAGGGCGATCCGGAAATGGCGTCCGCGCCGTTGATCGGCGGGAGCAGTGTCAGGTAGCGGCCGGGGTTGTTCATCTTGCCGCCACCGAGAGTCAACGCGTATTTGTCTTTGCCGAACCAGGTCCGGTCATAGAGCATCCATCCGAGGAACGCCTGCTTCGGCCCGCCTTTTCCCCCGTGGCAAGTCACGCCGGCGCCATACTCGCAGCCGGCGTCGCCGGTAAGCGAAAAGGCCATTTTGGAGACGCCGGTAGACTCCGGATTGTTGTAATAACGCACCTCGATACTGTCGTCCGTATGCAGCCGCGACCGGCCGGGAATACCCAGATCGTCGGTGCCGTTTCCGTAGTTATTGAAAACCATCGAGAGCCACTCTTTGGGGCGATACAGAATCTGACCCCCAAGGCCCCGATGGCCGTTGAATTTGTTGTACGACTGCCAGCCATTGACAATCCATGGCTCTATCTTCAACTTGTTGGTGGGAAACCACTGAATGCGGAGTCCATTGAAGAACCATGGCGTGTTAGACGACACAAACGATGGCTGATAAGTCCAGTTATCAAAGTTATAGTAGCTGAAAAGGCCGATGTAGGAGACGAAAATACCCGCATCCACATTCAGCCCGTGATTGACATCGAAGTGATAGCCGCCGTAAGCCTCCGAAACGTACTTATAGGCGCCGCGGACATCCCACTGACCGACCCCGGCGCTAGCGTCGTTACGAGGGGTGGTGGTGGCAAACAGTCCGTTCATGGTAAGAATTCTTCCGCGGACATTCTGCCAGTGGAAATCGCCGCCTACGCTGATCTGTTCCACCTGGAACTCGCCGGAACGGAAAGACTCCGTTGCTCCGCCCATCGAGTGGTCGCGGGGCTGATTGAAATCCTCCATGAAGTGGGTGTCGAAGCGGATCTCCGGAGTGAAGAACTTCGTATCGAGCACCGTATCGTGATTGCGCGGCGTGCCATTAAGCCACGTAAAGTCGCCGAATGCGAATGGGGTGAAATTGTCGACGCCCGGTGCAGACTGATTTGCCAGCAGTGCATCCGGGATCGCGGGCGCCGTAGGCGCTGGGGGCGCTGGAGGGGCAGCCGGAGAACCTTGCGGAGCCGCCGGTGCAGGAGCCGCGGGCATGGGGGCGGCCGCGGGCATGGGCGCTGGTGGCGCGGGCGAGGCCATTGCAACCGGCGCCGCTACCGGCGCTGGTTCCGCCTCATGGCGAGCCCTGAGCTCCGCCTCGAGAGCGGCAATGCGATCCTTCATCGCTTCCAGTTCCTGCTCAATCGTCCGCGTTGGTGTTGGAGTCGCCGCCGTGGTCGGCGTGGCAGGGGACGGCGTATCAGCGACTCGAAGTACGAGGCTCGCTCGCACCACCTGGTTCTGCGCAATTTCTACCGTAGCCAAGGGCGCACTGCGTAAGGCACCCTTTGTGGCCACCACCTGATAAGCACCCGGGGGTAGTTGGTCGGCGACAAACAGACCATCGGCATCGCTGCTCACCCCGCGATCGACGCCGCTCTCCATGTTGTGTATCGCGACATTAACCAAGCCCACGGCGCGTCCCGAAGAGTCAAGTGTCAATCCATGAAGAGACCCATATGCCGGTGGGCTGGCCGCAGGAGGATCGGCAGCGAAGACCGACGACTGGCCAAGTACGCTGCCCAACAGGGTAATTAGGATAATTCGAGTAGGTGTAGGGATTTTCATATCCTTGCGATCGCCTTCTTCTTAGTGCCGAAGCTTCGTATGATTGTGGGATGCGACCCGTGAAAAAGGCATGAAAGACGGATCGATACTTTCTATGGAGCCCATAATGCGAAGGTCGTGCTATACGAGTCTAGTGGACGCCCAATAAGGAAGATGTAAGTCAGCCGTAAAGCTTTTATAAGGGTTCGGGAGAGCTGGCAGATGGATCGCGAAAACGATAACCGACCCATGGTTCCGTCAGGATATACTCTGGATGTGCCGGGTCTGTCTCTATCTTCTTGCGTAGAAACCTCACATAGGACCGGAGATACTCTAGCTCCGAACCATATTCAGGTCCCCACACCGTCTGTAGCAGCTTGGTGTGGTCGATGGGTACTCCGGGATGCTGCATGAGGTAGGCCAGCAGGTCGAATTCCGTGGGTGAGAGATGAACTTCGCGCCCCTCCTTACGGACCAGGCGTCCCCGGAAGTCCAGTTCGAGGGCGCCGATCCGTAAGACGTCCGCCTCGGCGGTTTGTTCCAAGCCGGAACGTCTCACGAGTGCCCGGAGCCGGGCCAGCAACTCCCGCAGCAGAAACGGCTTCGTAACGTAGTCGTCTGCCCCGCCATCAAACGAGCGGACCTTCTCGTCTAACGCGTCCAACACGCTGATCATCACGATCCCCGCGTTCGGCAACAGAGGACGGATCCGCCGGCAGACTTCGATGCCGCTGATGCCCGGCATGTTGATGTCGAGCAGCACGAGTTCGAAGGGCTGCTGAGCGATTTTCTTGAGCGCTTCCTCGCCCGAAGCTGCGTCGTCCACGGAATATCCGCTCGCCGCAAGCGAAGCGCTGAGGGCGCGCCGCATGGCGGGCTCATCATCCACTACCAGGATCCTAAGCGGTTTTGCAGGCATGTTGCGGCGCCATCGCCCGGGCAGGAAGCCTCATGCAAAAGGTTGTGCGTTCGCTATCTCCGCCATGGTCTTCCAATTCCAGAGTGCCCAGGTGCGCAGCGGCGATCTTCCGCGCGACATATAGCCCGAGCCCGGCGCCGCCGGCGTCACTGTGCGCCGATGCGCCCCGATAAAATCGTTCGAAGATTCGTTCGCGTTCGGCGGGCGCGATGGAGTTGCCATAATTCGTCACTCTCACCAGAGCCTCTCCCTCCCGTGCTGTCAGTTGGATCTCGATAGGGCTATGACGCGGAGCGTACTTCAGCGCGTTGTCGAGCAGTTGCGTCACCGCCAGCGCGAGAAGCTCGCGGTCCGAAGCCACTACGATCGGCGCGCCATCCCACTGCAATCGTATGGCATGCGCGCCGGTCCGCGCCTGATCCACAATCGATAGGACCAGTTCACTGAGATCGGTGGGCTCGAGACGCGGCTGCACTTCCGCATGATCGAGGCGGGCAGTGGCCAGCAGTCGTGTCGACATTCTGCTCAAGCGAATCCCCTCGGACTCGATGATTTCCAACAGTTCCAACTGCGCGGGCGTCAGGCCGCCGGCCTCGGAAATTCCGCCCGCCGCGGCCAGGACGGCCGCGAGCGGAGTCTTGAACTGGTGCGCAAACGCGTCCACGATCGCGGTGCGCAGGATCTCGGCCTGAGAAATGGCGGCGGCCGCACTGGCAGTCTGGAATGCCCGTGCCCGTTCAAGAGACGCGCCTGCGAGAGTCGCCAGCGGAGCAGCCAATGATTCCGCGTCTGCCAGGCCAACAAACCCAATCGCGCCGATCCGCTGTCCACCGACGTGGAGACGTCGAATTGTGGCGCCGGCGGGCCCGTCGTCAGAATCGCATTCCGTTTTGGCCGCTTGTCGAATTGACTGTTCGAGGTGAGGATTTGGCGCTCCCGCTGCGTCCGCCACGTCGATGGAGGCATCGTACAGGCACACGGCTTCGACTTCCAGAACTTCGTGAAAGATCTGCAACGTGCCGCGTATGGATGCGGCCTCGGGCTTCATCGAGAATAACCGCAACGCCGTCTCGTAGAGCTTGGCAACAGCTTTCTGCTTCCGCTCTTCCGAGAGAGCTTTTTGCCGCGCCTGCGAGGCGAGCCGGGTGATGATCAAACTTGTTGCCAGATAGGTCACCAGCGCGACGGCATCGATGGGGCTGGCCACCTCCAGGCGCAAAATCGGCGGCGTGAAGAAGAAATCGAGACACAGAACCGCGGTGAGCGAAATGATCACGGAAGAGGCGAATCCTCCGGCGGGTGACAATAGCACCACAGCCAGCAGGTAGAGGAATCCCGCGATTGCGAAATCGAGGTGCAGCGGAAAGCACACCGCCGTAACGGCCGCGACACCGAGTAGTCCCAGCCCAATCTGCCTGACGATTTTGCGAACGCTGTCCTCGCTCAGCATTGCGTCTGATCAGAGTACACAGCAACGCATGAAAAAGTCATAAAGATCCCATCGGGATTTCATTAGGAAACCGGATACAGAGACATTGGCCGGGCATCGAAAGTTTTTATCCGGCCTAGAAAATTTATCGTTCATGGCTTTTTCACGGCTTTTATGACTTTTTCATTCATGCACCCGTATACTGGGACACTTAACGATTTCTGGGCTGTCACAGGCCAGCGCCCTATCCTCAGCCTGCCGAATGCTCCAAATCCAACGGAATGGAGACACATAGATGAAACGGATCGATTCCATCATCAGGCCGCAGAACCTCGATCAGGTGAAGGAGCAGCTCGCCGCGATCGGTATCGAAGCGATGACGGTTACCGAGGTCAGGGGATTCGGCCGCCAAAAGGGACACAGCGAGATTTACCGCGGCACCGAATATGCGGTAGACTTTGTTCCAAAAGTCATGGTCACAATCATCACCCAGGACGAACGCGTCGACGATGTGGTGGAAGCCATAGTCACAGGCGCGCGCACTGGAAAAATGGGCGATGGCAAGATCTTCGTGACTCCCCTGGACGAAGTCGTGCGAATCCGCACCGGCGAACGCGGTAATTCCGCGATCTGAGAGTTCAGGCTGACTGAGTCGTCAGCACATTTCCACGCGCCTCGCCGCGCCAATTCGATAGCTGAGGCAGGAGAATCCAACGATGAAGAATGGTGTCTTATGTCGTGCCGCCGTGCTTCTTTGGGCCGGCTTTTTGGTCGCATCGCCGGCGGCTTGGGCGGACGACCCCAAAGCCGATCCGGCCGGCATTGCCACCGGCGATAAAGGCTCGGTGGTGGATGCGGCCGGCAATCCATTTGCCGCCCCCGCGCCAACCGACCCGAACTCCCCCGACTTCGCGAAGAACAAGAAGGACTACGACGACTTCCAGTCACAGGCAGCCAAGGAGCCTCTCGCCGTCAAGCTTGCCGATTCCGTGGGTCACATCCGCGTGGCTACCAACTTTGCGTGGACGCTCAACACTGGATACCTGGTGCTCTTCATGCAGGCTGGATTCGCGCTGCTCACCTGTGGCCTGATTCGCAAGAAGAACGCCGGCCACCTGATGATGCTCAATTTCGCGGCCTACGTCTTCGCCTTCATCGCCTACTACGCTCTCGGATACGCGTTCCAGTTTGGCGCCGTGGCAGTGAACGCCGCGCCCTCGAACCTCGGTGGTACGCCGACTTTGAATCACTTCCTGCTCGGCAGCGGGCAGTGGGGCTTCCTAGGCGGCCGTGGATTTTTCCTTACCGGCCCCGCATACGACGCGGGCAGTAATTGCTTAATGCTCTTCGAGGTCGTGTTCATGGAGACCGCCGGATACATCATCGTCGGCGCAATCTGTGAGCGCATCACGTTCTGGGCGTTTTTGATTTGCGAGCTATTCGTAGGCGCGATTCTGTATCCGGTCTTCGGCTGCTGGGTGTGGGGCGGCGGATGGCTCTCGCAGATCGGCGCCACGCTGAATTTAGGTCATGGCTACGTGGACTTCGCCGGGTCGACCGTGGTGCATGCGGTGGGTGGTTTTTGCGCGATGGCCTTAGCGGTGATTCTCGGCCCGCGACTCGGAAAGTACGGCAAGGACGGCAAGCCGCGCGCGTTCCCCGCACACAATCTGGTTTACGTCGTGACTGGAACCTTCGTGCTGCTCTTCGGTTGGATGGGCTTCAATCCCGGATCGACCCTGGGAGCGACGGACCTTCGCATCTCCGTGGTGGCGGTCAACACCAACCTCGCGGCGATCGCCGGCTCAGCGACCGCTCTGCTGCTCTGGTATTTCATGTTCGGTAAGCCGGATGTCACCATGGCCTGCAACGGAATGCTGGCGGGACTGGTGGCCATTACCGCACCATGCGCTTTCGTCTCGCCGACGTCCTCGGTGATCATCGGAATTCTTGCGGGCGCTTTGGTCTGTTTCGGTGTTCTCTTCAATGAGCGAATCACCAAGATCGACGATCCGTGTGGCGCGATCTCGGTGCACGGTTTCTGCGGCTGGCTGGGCGGCGTATGCGTCGGGATTTTCGCCGATGGCACCTATGGCGCCGGATGGAACGGCGTCGGTGCGTCGACCTATCTCGGGCACGCGGGCCAGGGCGTCACCGGTCTGCTGCACGGGGACACGCGCCAGTTCCTCTGCCAGTTGATGGGGGCGACGCTGTGCGCGCTGTGGGCGTTCGGCGCGACTTACGTCGTCTTCACGATCGTAAACAAGATCAAGTCGATGCGCGTTCCACCGGAAGTGGAGCGCGAGGGGCTCGACGTGCCCGAGTTCGGCATGCAGGCGTACCCGGAAGACGCGGTGGTAAGCCAATAGCCGCGGTCACCGAAGTCAGGTTCGTTTCGTCGTCCACCATCGGCGCGCAGCCACTACCGACCACACAGCTTCGACAAGGCCGAATGGCCATGCGCCCTGCAGGAATCCATACGCGGATCCCAGCGCGCAAGAGAAGGCAAACGCCAGAATGAACCAGTGGCTACGCTTCTCCAGCGCATAGCAGATGAGCATGGCCGAAACGGCAAAGAGTCCAAAGAGGGTGAGGGGATTCACGAGGAACAAGATAGAGGGGGATTGAGTGGGGCCGCGGTGGAATGCGGCCCCATGGGAGGAGAGACTCGACTCGATCAGCCTTTCCAGTTGGGAGCCCATCCCTTGCGGTAGAAGGGCTTCAGGTACTGGTTGGCTTCGTTGTTGTTGGTAAAGCGCATCTTGGCGGCGTCCCACTCCAGCTTGCCTTCGACGCGCAGGGCTACCACGCCGAGCAACATCCACTCGACAAACGGGCCGGCCACATCGAAGTTCGAGCAAGCCGCCTCGCCGCCTTTGCAGGCGCGGATCCAGTCGTGATAGTGCCCAGGGGAGCGGCTCAGAATTTCCTGCGGGAAGTGATAATCCTGCATCTTGTCTACGGGGATGAGCCGGGTCTGCTCGCCGTAGGTGCCGGTGGTGATCATGCCCTTCTCGCCGATGAAGAGGCTGCCGTTGGCTTCCGTCCGGGCCGGGGGATTCGCCTTGAGCGCCTCGACCATCGCCCAGTTAAATACCTGGCCGGTGCCTTCGTTGCGCGGCATCTGAGGTGCGCCGGCGCCACGTCCGGCGCCTTGTCCACGGCCGCCACGCGCCTGTCCCTGCTGCCCCTCCTGCTGCCCTTGCGGACGGCTTGGACGCGGCATATCGCCGAGGTACTCGCCTTCCGGGACGCCGTTGATCTTGGGCTGTTCCTTCAAGAAGTCATACCAGAACACCTTCACCGGCGGCATGTTCCCGAAAGCCGGGAAATCGAAACGCAGCACGCACTGTTGCGGGAACATGAACCCACTGACGCCTTCCTTCTTCACGCACTCGACGCTGGTGGGCGCGCGCTTGCTGAGATTCAGTGACAGATTGGGCGCGCCCAGAATATGGCACGCCATGTCGCCGAGGGAACCGCAGCCGAAATCGTAGAAGCCGCGCCAATTGGAGGGCTGGTAGAAATTGCCGTTCGCGTAGCCGGCAGGATAGCCTTGCCCGCCCGAGGTGTAGGGGCGCGGCTTGGCACAGCCCAACCACAGGTCCCAATCCAGAGTGTCAGGAACCGCAGTGGGTTCGGGGATGTCTTTCACGCCCTGCGGCCAGATCGGCCGGTTGGTCCAGGCATGTACTTCAGTGACGCCGCCAATTTCCCCGTTCCAGATCATCTCGGCGCATTGACGCGTGCCTTCGTTGGAGTATCCCTGGTTACCCATCTGGGTTGCCACGCGGTACTTGGCGGCGGCTTCGCGGAGCATGCGCGCTTCCCACACGGTCCGCGTCAAGGGTTTTTGTACGTACACGTGCTTTCCGCGCTCCATGCAAGCCATGGCCGCTACCGCGTGCATGAAATCCGGGATGGTCACGATGCAGGCATCAAAGTTCTTGCCCTCCTGATCGAGCATCTTGCGGTAGTCTTTGAATTTCGGCTGTTTGTCGAACTGCTTGTAGATGCCCGCTGCCTGCTTGTCGTCAACGTCGCACAGCGCCACGATGTTCTCCGTCGCAGCGCAACCGCGAATATCGCTGGACGCTTTGCCGCCACACCCGATCGATGCCACATTGAGCTTTTCATTGGGCGATTTGTAGCCCATCATTTTGAGGGACGGCGTACTGCCGAATCCCCCAGTAGGGACAGCTCCGGCAAGCAGGGTGCCGAAGAAGAAATGTCGTCGCGAAAGTGCCATACCGATAGACCTCGGAATTCTTTAAATGCTCAGGCGTCTTTATTTCTTGCCGAGGTTGCCACTCGG
>DATGIL010000061.1:0-163385 GCA_035295745.1 Bryobacteraceae bacterium
TTACTGTCGTGGCTCGTGGCGAAGCTCGCGCGTATGCTTGCGACTCCTGATCGCTCCGAAAGAATCACTCCCTTACGGTCGTGGCTCGTGGCGAAGCTCGCGCGTATGCTTGCGACTCCTGATCGCTCCGAAAGAATCACTCCCTTACGGTCGTGGCTCGTGGCGAAACGTGCGTAAGCAAGCGACGTCCTGATCGCTCGAAAGAATCACTCCCTTACGGCCGTGCCTCGTTGCGAGCCGCGCGCGTAACCGTGCAACGTCCTGATCGCTCCGAAAGTATCACTCCCTCACGGTCGTGGCTCGTGGCAAAACTCGCGCGTCATGGTCAGAAGGTGTGAAAAACCCGGGACGCCAGTAAGCAGTCTTCGACCCTTTTCCGCGGGCCTGCTTACATCAATGCCCAGGGATTCGCCACGGTCGACAAGTCGCCCAGTTCCTCTCCGAGATACCGTTGCCGCAGTAATCTCCGCACGATTTTCCCGCTCTGCGTCTTCGGCAATTCGGCCACCACACGCACTTCCCGTGGCCGGAAAGTGGGGCCCAATACCTCGACCACCGTCGCGCTGACTCCGGACGCGTCCACCGCAGTATTGCCCTTCGCGACGACGTATCCCACGATCGCCTCGCCCTTCAATTCGTCCGGCACACCGATCACCGCGGCCTCCGCGACACCGGGGTGCTGCATCATCGCTTCTTCCACTTCGGCGGGCCCGACCTTCCTGCCCGCCACATTCATCGACTCGTCGGCGCGCCCGTGCACAAACCAGTGGCCGTCATCATCCACGCTGGCCCAGTCGCCGTGATACCACCAGCCCGGAAATCGCGACCAGTAGGTATCCAGATATCGCTTCGGGTCGTTCCAAACTCCACGAGTCATCGAAGGCGACGGTTGCGTGCACACCAGGTAACCCTTGCGCCCGCGCACCGGCGCACCGGTTTCATCTACCACTTCCGTGGCCATTCCGGGCGCTGGCCTGCCCAGCGAGCACGGCTTCAGTGGCTGGATCGGCAAGGGAAACAGGAAACTGCCGGCGATCTCCGTCCCGCCCGAGATGTTGATGACGGGACACCGCCCGCGGCCCACGCGTTCGAAGAACCACAGCCACGCGGCCTCGTCCCACGGTTCGCCAGTCGAGCCCAGAAGCCGCAGGGATGGCATACCGGGCAGCTCGCCTGCCGATTTCGCGAGGATCCGAATCGCCGTCGGCGAAATACCGAAAGTCGTGACGCCGTGGCGTTCGATGACCTCCCAGAGGCGCATGGGACTGGGGTAGTCGGGCGCGCCATCGTAGAGCAGGATGGTGCCGCCGAAGAGGTGATTCCCCAGAATCGTCCACGGACCCATCATCCAGCCGATGTCCGAGAGCCAGAAAAAACGATCGTCCGGACGATGGTCGAAGCCCAGCCAGATCTCCTTGCCCATCTGTGCCAGGCATCCTGCGTGCGTATGAACTGCACCCTTCGGCTTGCCCGTCGTGCCGGATGTATAGAGAATGAAGGCGCGGTCTTCGGAAGCCAGTGATGCGGTTGGCGCGTCGGCCGGTTGCCGATCGAGAAATTCCTTCCAACCCGCCGGCATCACGATGGTGTGCTCCACAGGCGGCATCTTCCCGGCGAGCGGCAGTCGCTTGCCGCGACGCTCCAGATGGTCGGCCGTGAACAACACGCGCGCGCCCGAGTCGGCAATGCGCGTCGCAATCGCGCCCGTGCCGAAGCCCGCGAAGATGGGCACTACGATCAGTCCCGCCTTGAAGCAGCCGTACAGAATGGAGAGGATCTCCGGAACCATCGGCAGGCACAACGCCACGCGATCGCCTTTGTCCAGGCCAAGTGTACGAAGGCCGTTGGCCACGCAATTCGCTTCGGCTCGCAACTCCGCGAACGTGACCGTGCGAGTCTGCCCGTTCTCGGCCTCCCAAATGCAGGCGACGCGCGACGGGTCACCGGCCCAGCGGTCGAGACAATTGTGCGCGATGTTCAGCCGGCCGTGGAGAAACCATTCGGCCCATTCGGGACCGCGGCTCGTGTCGAGCACCTGACGATAGGGTTCGAACCACTCGACGCGCATTTCGCGCATCAGCTCGTCCCAGAAGCGCTCTGGTTCCTCGCGCGAAAAGCGCAGGAAGGGTTCCAGCTCGCTGAAACCCAACCGCGCCATGAAGTGCCAGACGTTCGTCTGCTCGATGAACTCGCGTGTTGGTTCCCAGATCATTCGAGGCTATGGCCGCGCCAGTCTCTACTTGGTCTTGGCCAACTCGCGGCCCTTGGCCATGTCCGCGTCCGCCCCGGCAATATCGCCGATGGACCGCTTGGCAGCGCTGCGATTCATGTAAGCATTGGAGTATGCCGGGTTCAGCTTGATGGCCTGGTCGAAATCCGCAATCGCTTCCGGGAAATGTCGCAGACGCAGATGGGCGTATCCGCGGGCATTGTAAGCCAGCGTCAACGAGGGGTCGAGCTTGAGCGCCTCATTGAACTGCTGGATGGCTTCGGGGTAGTGGTCGTCCTGTGCGAATTTGCGGCCGCGAGCGTGGAATTCGGAGGCGCTGCCGGTCATCTTCGGAGCCTCGGGCGTCGCTGCCATTTTGGGCATCTCCGCCGGTTGCGTCTTAGGCGAAGGTGCGGGAAGTTCCGGCTTGGTCTCGGGGGGCGCGACTACGGCGGTGACTGCTGGTTGGGTTTCGATGCCTTTCGGTTCCGCCGGTTTGGTCTCGGGTGCCGTGGTCTCCGCGGGTTTGGTTTCCACAGGTTTCGTTTCCACGGGCTTAGTCTCGGCAGGCTTGGTCTCGACAGGCTTGGTCTCGACGGCCGGGGGCTCGACAGGCTTAACTTCCGCCGGTTTGGTCTCAATCGGCTTTTCGACTGGCTTCTCGACGACCGCCGTCTCCGGTCTCGCAGGTGGCTCCGTGCGGGGCGGCACTTCCGCAGTCCCCGGCAGGACCATCACGCCAGTGTCGGCCTGTTTTTCCTGTGCGAGCGCCCGATGCACCAGCTCCTCAACCTTCGACTGCGCCTGCTGCACGAGCTGCGCCGTATTCTGATTCGAGGGATCCAGCGATTGGGCGTGCCTCAGATCCGCGAGAGCTTCGTCATAGCGGCCCAGGAGATAGTAGGCATTGCCCCGCGCCGTCCACGCCAGCACGGAATTCGGGTCGATGGTCACCGCCAGGGTGCGGTCCGCGATGCCTTTTTCGTGCTCACCCATCAGGTGGTATGAACTGCCGCGGGCCACGTACGCCTCTACATTATAGGGATCGAGTTGCACGGCTTGATTGCGATCGGCCAGCGACTCCTGGAACTTCTTCAGCCGGGCATAGACCGCGCCGCGGGCCAGATACAACCGGGGATCCTTGGGGTCGCGCTGGATCGCTTCACCATAATCCACCAGGGCGCCGTAATCGTCGCCGCCCCGCTCCCGGACGGCGCCGCGCGCTCGCGACGCCCGCAAGTCGTCGGGACGCAGTTTCAATGCCGCGTTCAAGTTTTCCAGTGCTCTCTGGTAATCGCCAATGCCGGCATAATCGAGACCGCGCTCCAGCCAGGCGTCTTCGTAGTCGGGCTTGCGGCTCAGGCAGATGTCGAAATCATCGATGGCGTCGCGGAACTGGCGAAGCGCGGAACGCGCCATGCCCCTGCCCAAGTAAGGCTCCGGATTGTCGTTCCGCAGTTTGATCGCCTGCGTAAAATCGGCGATCGCCTTATCATACTGTGTGAGTGCCAGATAGGCGTTGCCTCGTCCGGTATAGACGTCGGTGTGCTCGAGTTTGAGGCTGACGGCGGTGTCGAAATCCTGAGCGGCACGCATGGGATCTTTCAGGGCTAGAAATAACTCACCACGCGCCGCGTAAGATTGACCTTCGCCAGGCTGTAATTTGACGGCCTCTTCGAGATCGGTTTTGGCTTTTTCCAACTCACCCGCGGCGAGATAATCTTTACCTCGCGCACGCCACGCCGCCCCGTTAGCCGGATCTAACTGAATGGCTTCCTCGTACGCAGCCATCGCCTCGTCGCGTTTGCCTGCCTGCTCCGCGCGCACTCCGCGTTGATAGGCAGCCTGTGACTTCTTGGGGTCCGACTTGCCGTCGAATGCGTTAACTGGATGGAGCAGGCCCGCTATGCCGACCGTGACTACAATCCGCACCAGATAAAAGCAGTGATTCCTCATGGCCTTCCATGACCAGTGTACACTTCAGCGCCCTTACACTGTGAGTCAAATGTGGCAACCGAACTAATGCCGCAATTTACGCCTTTTGGCTCACCCAACTTACCATCGACATACTTCAAACATTATTAATCTCTTTTGTTATGGAACTTTTGGACTACCCGTGGCGCAAGACTCCTCTTAGCCGTCTCGACACTTTTGTCGAGACTTTTCGGGAGTCGACCAAGTCCCCCGATGCAGGTAATGCGTTCCCGGTGCCTGTAGGATCAAAGGTGCGTTCATGCGTGATTGCGAAGGCTCTTCAGAATCCACGCGCGTCCGAAGTCCCAATCCCGGCGGGCAATCGCCACGGGGCTCTCGCGAAGCAGGCAATCGATCGTTACCCTTCAGCCGAGCAACTGGGCGACGACTTGAAACGGCACTTGACAGGCGAGCCGGTGTGGGCCCGAGATGTCTACTGGTGGCGTCGCTTGGGGGTTTTGCTCGGACGCCATCGGGGAATGGTCATCGGGACGGCGGCAGCGATTGTCGCGGTCCTCAGCGGGGCCGTAAATCTACACTTGTGCGCACTTTATTACGCGCTGGGTGCAGCCGTTCTGCTGCTCCTGTGGCGGGCCGCCACAGACCGCGAATTGGGACGTTTTTGGTTTGGCCGCGGTATTCGGTTTCGTAAGTGCCACGCAGGAGGTATGGAAGGGGCAGAAGTCGTGGCAAGCGGTTGGACCGTATGAACTCGAGCAGATTGCGATCTCCGTGGGAATTTACCTGAGCGATCGAGTGGAGATCCGCCAGGCGGGAATCGTCACCGATAGTCACCTTCTGCGCTGGAGTCGTATCCGAACCTGGGAATTCGTGGATTACCCGGCTGGTTCGGTTAACAGGTTCCGCCAAACTCGTGAAGCTGGTGGTGCACTTGCACCGGCGAATCCGGTTTCTGCCTCCAGTCTCGATACGGCTCAAAGGGAGCGATCGCGAGCAAGTCAACGCAATCATGACGAGTCACTTCGGTGAATGGCCGGAGTGATCTGCCGGCGATCGGCTGCTGTGGCCCCGGTTCAGGCAGGAACACTCCCTTACGGTCGTGGCTCGTGGCGCGTTTGCACGCGATGTCCCGACCGCTCCGAATATCGGTCCCTTACGGTCGCGGCTCGTGGCGCGTTTGCACGCGATGTCCAGATCGCTCCGAATATCACTCCCTTACGGTCGTCGCTCGTGGCGCACCGCGCGCGTTAGCACGCGATGTCCCGACCGCTCCGAATATCGCTCCCTTACGGTCGCGGCTCGTGGCGCGTTTGCACGCGATGTCCAGATCGCTCCGAATATCACTCCCTTACGGTCGTGGCGCGCCACGCGCTTTCCCTGCCGTCATCCACGGTTGCTATCATCGGATGTGGAGGTCTCAATGGCGGAAGAACTCAATCGCCGGACTTTTTTGAAAACCGCGGCGCTGGCGGCTGGGCCGGCTCTGGCTTCGGGGCGTGCGGCCAATGATAAGGTCAACGTGGGCTGGATCGGCGTGGGTACACGCGGATATGCAGGACTCGACTGGCTCCACACCGCGGCGGCCAATGATGTGCAGATCACCGCGATCTGCGATACCTATCAGGGCTACATCGCCCGTGCCAAGGACCGCATGCAGACGGTCTGGGGCACCACTCCCAAGACGTTCGTCGACTATCACGATTTGTTGGCCGACAAGTCCATCGACGCCGTCTATATCATGACGCCGGAACACCTCCACCACGATATGACCATCGCGGCGCTGCGTGCGGGCAAGCATGTCTACATCGAAAAACCGCTGGCCCACACGATCGAAGAGGGCTTCGACATCGTACGCGAGTGGGAGAAAGCGGGCAAGATCGTGCAGGTGGGCACGCAGAATCGCAGCTCCTCTCTGTACAAGAAAGCCAAAGAATTGGTGCAGCAGGGAATGGTGGGCGACGTTCATTTCGTGCGCGCCTTCTGGTATCGCAATGGACTGCCCAACGAGCCGTCGTGGCGCTACGTGATTCCGCCCGAAGCCAACCCGCAGAATACCGACTGGAAGCGCTTCCTGGGCACCGCGCCGCCACACGATTGGGATCCCCAGCGCTATTTCCAATGGCGCCTCTACTGGGATTATTCCGGCGGTATTTCAACCGACCTCCTGGTTCACCAGACCGACATCGTGAATTTCATGCTCAATAAGACGCTGCCACGATCGTGCATGGCGTCGGGCGGTATCTACCGGTGGACCGATAAGACGGACGATCGCGATGTGCCGGACACGCTGAGTGCTATCTACGACTACCCCGACCGTTTCCAGATCAATTACAGTTGCTACCTGGGCAACGAATTCTTTGGCTACGGGGAGGAGATCTTCGGCAACGAGGGTACGCTGCGCGTGATGAATCGCCAGGACCTGTATTTCGAACCCGAGATGTACAACTCCCGCCGGCCGAACGCGCCCAACCGCGCTCCGGAGGCGATCAAATCGCGGGCCGCGATTCACATCAACGGACCGCAGGAATACCACGAGAACGACGGCGCCATCAATCACTTCCGCAACTTCATCCAGGCGGTGCTGGGTAAGGAGAAAGTGGTCGCGCCTCCGCCGGTGGGCCAGCAGGCCGCGATTTCCGGCCACATGGCGACGCTGTCGTACAAGAATCAGAAAAAGGTGATTTGGGAGGACGGCGCCACCAAGGCGAAGTTCGCGTAGACGGTAATCAGGCCCGATATTCCCCAGGAACGCGGCGGCTCGAAACAGGCGATTATAGAGTCTATGGCCGCCGCGACCGTCCCTGCCCCTTCTGTCCCCAAGCTCCATTCGCGTTGGATCATCGGCCGCGGTGTAGACCTCACACTGGTCATCGGCAGCGCAGTGGCGGGATACGGCTACCTGCTGCTGTATGCGGCGATGCATGTGCCGATCACGTGGCTCTGGTGGTTCTGGTCGGTCGGGTTCGACGGGACACACATCTTCGCTACCGCGACCCGCACGTTCTTCGACAGCGAGGCGCGCGTGCGCGATCGTAAACTGCTCTTCGGCAGTCTGCTGGTGTTCTTTTCGCTGGGTCCGTTGATGGTGCTCGCGGGACTGAAGGCGCTGCTCTATCTGGTGGTAGGCGTGTGGGCCTATTATCACGTGATTCGCCAGCACTACGGCTTCATGGTGCTCTACAAGGTGAAGAGCCGCGACCTGGCGCCCCTGGACAACCTGCTCGACCGCGTGCTGCTCGGAGTGATGATGGTGGCGCCGCCATTCCATCGCTTCTTCATTCACCATCCCGAGGAGCTTGGCCTTCCCTTCTCGTTTCCGCGGGCGGAAGTGGGGTTGTGGGTGGTGGTGGGCGCTACTGGTTTGGTCTGGGCGGCGAGACAGATTGTGAGATGGCGCGCCGGAATGCCCGCCGGGATGCCCAAGTTCCTGCTGCTGGGCGCCGTGATTCCGCTGCACTGGTTTACGTTCGCCTACATGAGCTGGCAGGCGGCAGTGCCCACGGTGACGATCGTCCACAATCTGCAGTATCACGCGCTGGTGTGGTTCCACAATCGGAATCGCTACCGCGGCGAGGAGAAATACGGCCGAATTCCGGCGGCGGTAAGCCGGAGTTTGCTGATGTATCTGGGGGTGGGCCTCGCGTTTAGTCTGGCCTACCGGATTCCCGGATTCCGTCTGGGACAGGTCTCAGACCTGGCGTTTGGTTTCTTCTGCGGATTCGGGTTGACGCACTATTATCTGGACAGCAGAATCTGGCGCGTCCGGCACGATCCCGGATTACGCGCCGCGCTCAAGATGGCATAGGGACGGGAGTCCGTCTGTCCGCGGGGGTCCGCGAATTCTCCATTGCTGCGGACTCCTGGAGGACCCTCAATCGGCGCTCTTTGGTCTGGTCTTCAGGAGTCGCTGTTCGTGATAAGAAGAGGGTGAACTTAGAAATGATGCGAAGAAATCGCCCGGCCCACCAAAACTCCACCCGCTCAGACTCCGGACCTAGCGTGTATTTTTGGTTCCGCGTGCGTGTGACGTGACTATGGCAGAAGCGAAGGCGCAGTACTCGGCGATCGTGCTGGGCGCGACGGGGAACGTGGGCGGGCGCATCGTGCAGATTCTGATCAAGAATCCATTGTGCAAGAGGGTGGTGGTAGTGACGCGCCGCAAGACGGACGCCTTCGCCGACCCCAAGGTTTCCGAGGTGGTTGCCAACATGGACCGACTCGAGGAGGAGGTTGCTTCGTGGGCCCAGGGAGTCGACATTGCGCTCGCCGCGTTCGGTGTCGGGAAGGGCAGCGCCAAGATGCCCGAGGAGGAGGTGCGCAAGATCGAAATCGCCTACCCGCAGTCGTTTTGCCGCGCCGCCAAGGCGGGAGGCGCTCGTGTGTGCGGGGTCATGACAGCAGTGGGCGCGGACCCCGAGGCCGGGATGAAGTACGCGAAGATCATCGGCGAGAAGGAACAGGCTGTCGAGGCCGTCAAGTTCGACTTCCTGGGCGTGTATCGTCCCGCCGTCATTCTCGGTAACTCCAACACGCCGGGCGTCCTTGGCTACTTCATGCCACTGCTGCACTGGGCCATGCCGTCCAAGTACCACTCGATCCACAAAAACGACCTCGCACGCGCGATGGTGGCGCAGTCGGAGCAGGCGTTCTTTGCAATCGCGCCGGGCGATGGTCCGAAGGAGGCGACCGTGAAGATCCTGGAGTTCAAGGAGATGGAACCCTTCTTCGTCAAGGGCGAGAGTGACGAGCCTTGAGCAGCGGCAAGCTGCGCCTTGTCGTTCTCCGCGGACGCCTGCCAAGGCCGCTCGCCACTATTCTCTGCGCGTGCAGCTACCCCCTTTGCGGGCTATTCTGGAAGTAGCATTTGGCCATTTTCATTCCAGATTCCGAACTTACAATGACCTTTGTTCGCGCTTCCGGTCCTGGCGGCCAGAACGTCAACAAAGTCTCCACTGCCGTCCAACTGCGCTTCGACGTCGGCCAATCGCGCTCGCTTCCCGCCGACGTACGGCAGCGCCTCCTCGCATTAGCCGGCAATCGCGCCACGCAAGACGGCGTGTTGATCATCACGTCCCGTGTGCACCGGACGCAGGAAGCCAATCGAGCCGAAGCCAGGGCGCGACTGAACGAACTGATCGCCCGCGCCCAAGTCGTGCCGAAAGCCCGCCGCCCCAGTCGGCCCACGCACGGCTCGAAGGTCCGTCGTCTCACGGCAAAATCGCAACGATCCTCCTCTAAGAAACTGCGCGGCCGGCCAAACGACGACTGACCTGGCTCCTCTGTTCGCGCGGGACGGGCGTGATCCAGGACCCAGGCGAGCCGAAGGGAAGACGGCGACTACCCGATCTGCCGAACGAAAGTTCGGCCACGGTCTAAACGTCCAGATTTTTGACGTCGAGCGCGTTTTCTTCGATGAATTTGCGACGGCTTTCCACGTCTTCGCCCATCAGCGTCGAAAAGATCTCTTCGCTTTGGACGATATCTTCCAGACGCACCGATAGCAGTGTCCGCTTTTCGGGATTCATCGTCGTCTCGGCCAACTGCTCCGCATTCATTTCGCCGAGACCCTTGTAGCGCTGAACGGAGGCGTCCTTCTTGCCCTCGGTCTTGACGTACTCCAACAGGTCGGTCCAATTCGTCTGCGTTTGGCGATGATCGTTCTTTACCACCACAAACGGCGGATCGTTGTACCGCGAGAGCGAGCGGGAAAGCGCTCGGAAGCGCCGGTATTCGGGCTGGCTCAGAAGCGCCAGGCCCACCGAGCGTTCGGCATTCGTGGAATCGTGGAACACCACCGCATAGGCCGAGTGCTCTTCGTCAAGCCGCATTACCGGCTTCAGACCGAGTTTGTCCACGGCTTCGAAAACCGCTCTCAAGTTAGCCTCAACCTGGAAATCCGCCTTGTTGTCGAGGCGCAGATCGACATTCGCCAGGATCTCCACCACGCGCGCATCGCGCAGCCGTCGCTCCACTTTGTGGAAGTTCTGCTCGTACTCGTCGAGATTCAACAGAAACGTGCGCAGCTCCTGTCCTTCGAGCGTCGATTTCGGGCCGTTGCCATTGCCGTCGGGATGAATCTCCAGCCGGAGATTCTCGGTGGCCCGCCGCATGATCTCCTTGGTGAATTCCTTCTCGTCCTTGATGTACTTCTCGCTCTTGCCCTTCTTGATGCGATAGAGCGGCGGCTGCGCGATGAAGACGTGCTCCCGCTTGATCAACTCCTGCATGTGGCGGAAAAAGAAGGTCAGCAGCAGTGTGCGGATGTGGGAGCCGTCCACGTCCGCATCGGTCATGATGATGATTTTTCCGTAGCGGATCTTAGCGGCGTCGAAATCGTCTTTCCCGATGCCCGTGCCCAGAGCCGTGATCATGGCGCGGATCTCTTCGTGCCCGAGCATCTTGTCATACCGCGCCTTCTCGACGTTGAGAATCTTACCCTTCAACGGCAGAATCGCCTGGAAGCGCCGGTCGCGGCCCTGCTTGGCGGTCCCACCGGCCGACTCGCCCTCTACCAGGAAGAGCTCGCAACGCTCCGGATCCTTCTCCTGGCAATCAGCCAGCTTGTGCGGCATGCCGCCCGATTGCATCGCCCCCTTGCGCGTAATGTCGCGCGCCTTGCGCGCTGCCTCGCGGGCCCGTGCGGCGTCGATCGCCTTGCCCACGATCTTGCGGCCGATCGCCGAATTCTTATCGAAATATTCGCCCAGCTTCTCATTGACGAACTGCGTCATGAAGCCCGCGATATCGCTATTGAGTTTGCCCTTGGTCTGCCCTTCGAACTGCGGCTGCGGGACCTTCACGCTCACCACCGCGGTGAGACCTTCGCGGACATCGTCGCCGGTAAGGTTGTCCTGCTTGTCCTTGAACAAGCCCTGCGCCTGTCCGAAGCGATTGATCGTGCCGGTAAGCGCGGTCTTGAATCCCGTCAGGTGCGTGCCGCCATCCACGGTGTTGATATTGTTCGCGAAACTCGAGACATTCTCCGAGTAGGTGTCGTTATACTGCAGCGCGACCTCCATGGTCAGCGTGCCCGCATTGTTGGGAAGATCGCGATCGGTCTCGAAGTGAATCGGCTTTTCGTGCAGAACCTCTTTGCCCTTATTCAGCAGCTTGATGAATTCCGCAATTCCACCGGTATACTGGAACTCCGCGTGTTTGGCTTCTCCCGTGATGGGATCGGGCTCGGCGCGCTCATCGGTGAGCGTGACCTTCAAGCCTTTATTCAAAAACGCCAACTGGCGCAGACGGGTCGCGAGGGTGTCATAGTTGAACACCGTCTCTTGCATGATGGTGGGATCAGGCTTGAAGGTGACGCGGGTTCCCGTCTTGCGGCCCGCTTTGCCCATCTTGGTCAGGGGTCCTTTGGGAAAGCCGCAAGCGTACTCCTGCTGCCACGTGTAGCTGGGCCCCGACTCGCCTTCCGGGCGCCAGATCTCGAGTTCCAGCCGTTCCGACAGAGCATTCACGCAACTCACGCCGACGCCGTGCAATCCGCCCGATACCTTGTAGCTTTTGGAATCGAACTTGCCGCCGGCGTGGAGCTTCGTCATCACCACTTGGGCCGCCGAAACGCCTTCCTCTTCGTGCATGTCCACAGGGATGCCGCGTCCGTTGTCGATCACGGTAATCGAGTTGTCGTCGTGAATCGTGACGCTCACCTCGTTGGCATAGCCCGCCAGCGCTTCGTCCACAGAATTGTCCACGACTTCGTACACCAGGTGGTGTAAACCCATTTCGCCAGTCGAGCCGATGTACATGGCCGGACGGAGACGCACAGCCTCCAAGCCTTCGAGGACCTTGATACTTGTGGAATCGTAAACGTTGCCGCCGGTGGAACCTGTGTTTAAATCATTTGCCATATCTTGCTCTTGACTGCCTGACCGCGCCTCACCGCTGGATTCTTTGCCTTCGTCATCATCTTCGAACGGGGGCGGCGCTACCAGGTTTGCCATCTCCTACCTCAAATTCTCATGGGCATGACGACGTAGCGGTACTGATCCGCGACGTTGTCGCCCCCCGGACGCATCTCGCCGGCACTTTTCTGGTCCTTCAACTCGAACGAAACGTGATCCTGAGGAATGGCGCGGAGGAAGTCGAGCAGGTATTGTGCGTTGAAGCCGATCTCGAGGGTCGGACCCTCATATTCCGTATTGACGGTCTCTTCGCTCTCGCCCATTTCCACTGACGAGGAAAAGATTTTCACTTCATTAGCGGCGAACTGCACGCGAATGGCACGCGAACGCTCATCGGCAAACTGCGCGACGCGTTCGATGGCCGAACGGATCTCGTCCTTCTGCAGCTTCGCGGAATATTGGTGATCCTTGGGCAAAACCCGCAGGTAGTCCGGAAAGTTGCCGGTCAGTTTGCGCGTCATCAGCAGCCGGTGGCCCACCTGGAAGAACAGATGATTGTCGTCAGCAGCGAACAGAACCTTGCCTTCCGGGCCCGCATCGTCCGAGAGCTTCACCAGCTCGACCATCGCCTTCTTCGGCACCAGCGCCTGGAACTGTTGCTCTACGAGGCCGCTTTCGGCTACCGAAGCCTGCACAAACGCCAACCGGTGCCCATCCGTGGCCACCATCGTCAGACCTTCGGGACGCGTCAACAGCAACGCCCCATTCAGGGTAAAACGCGACTCTTCCATCGAGATCGCAAACGACGTGCGTGCGATCATCGAACTCAGCGTCTTCACCGGGATTTCCGCGATACGCTCCGGCATCCGGGCCAACTCGGGAAAACTCTCGCGCGACATTCCTGCGATGCGCGTCCGTGAACGGCCCGAGGTGATGTTCGCCCAGTGGTTCTCCAGGAACTTCATGTTGACGTCGCCTTCCGGCAGCAGACGGCAATAATCGAGCAGCTTGCGGGCGGGCACCGTTCCCGCACCTTCCTTCTTCACGCGAGCCGGACAGGAACACCGAATCCCCAACTCCAGATCTGTAGCCGACAGCGTCACACGATCGCCAGAAGCCTCCAGAAGCACGTTCGACAGAATCGGAATGGTAGTCCGTTTCTCCACTACGCCTTGCGAGAGGCTTAGTTCTCGGACGAGATCGGCTTTGCTGACGGTGAATTCCATGGCCACAGCTCCTATTCTTTGCTAGCTGTTGAGATATGCACTATAAGAACCGTATTCATCGGGCCTGTGCAAACTGTTGAAGGCTACCTAAATTATACGAAATTCAACTACTTTTCGCCACAGGAAGTTGCGGAAAGCGAGTGTGCAAAAGTCGCAAAACCGGGCTTGTCACGCTTTTTACACAGTTTTGGACAAGCGGCCCCAAAGGCCAATGTGGAAAAGACCAGTAACTTCATTGTAATGAGTCCATTAAACTGTGGAGTAGCCTGTTCAATTCCGCATCATGAGTACGCGATTGCTCGATTTTGTTTACGGAGTGGATCACGGTGGTATGGTGCTTGCCACCGAAAGCCCGTCCGATTTCCGGCAGCGACGCCTCCGTCAGCTCCTTGACCAGGTACATCGCTACCTGCCGCGGGTATACGACCTTCTTCGTATTGCTCTTTTCCTTCAGCTGCGCCGGCTTGATCTGAAACCGATCCGCCACCGCCCGCTGGATCGCGTCGATGGTCACCCGCCGATCCTGCACGTGCACCAGGTGCTTCAATACCTGCTGCGCCATCTGCAGGTGGATCGGTGTTCCGGTTAAGGAAGAGTACGCCATCAACTTGATCAGCGCCCCCTCGAGTTCGCGCACGTTCGACTTCGTCTTCGACGCCATGAACGTCCGGACATCGTCGGGGAGTGTGACACCCTCGGCCTGCGACTTCTTGTCGAGAATCGCCATCTTGGTCTCAAGGTCGGGGGGCTGTAGATCGGCCAGGAGTCCCCACTCGAAACGAGACCGCAGACGTTCCAGTAGTCCGGGTATGTCCTTCGGCGGGGAATCGCTCGAAATCACGATCTGCTTCTGATGATCGTGGAGTTCGTTGAAAGTGTGGAAGAATTCTTCCTGGGTGCGTTCCTTGTTTCCGAGTACCTGGATGTCGTCGATGAGAAGGACGTCTGCCTCGCGGTAGCGCTGATGGAACTGCTGCATGCGCTCGGTTCGGATGCACGCGATCATCTCGTTCATGAAGCGTTCGCTCGAGGTGTAGATCACGCGCATCGAGCCGAATTTATCCATCAATTCGCGGCCGATGGCGTGCATCAAATGGGTTTTGCCCATCCCCACGCCGCCATACAGGAATAGCGGGTTGTAGCTACGCGATGGATTGGTCGCGACGCTGCGTGCCGCGGCATGAGCGAACTGATTGCAGGCGCCCACCACGAACGAACCGAAGGTAAATTTGGGATTCAATGCTCCAGCACCCGATTCGAGTTCCCCATCTACAGCCGCCAGCGCCTGATTGAGAACCCCCCGCGGCGCCAGAGATTCATAACTCACATGCCGCACCGGCAACTGCAGATTCAGGATCGTGCTACGAATCATCCCGGCGTACTCGGTCTCGAGCCAGGTTCGCGTTTCGCGGTCGGGAACGGAGACGAGTAGGGTTTCCCCGTCCATGCCGACGTACGCAGTTCCCTTCAGCCAATTTTGGTAGCTCTCCTGGCTGACGCTCTGCTCCAGGGCAGCGAGGATTTGGTCCCAGAAGTTCATCTACTTTTGCACACCAGGAGCACACGTTTCCCACAACATTTCCACAACTTTGGGAGCTGGGTTGGTGCTCAGTCTTGTAGAAAGGATCGTGAGGCGTCACCCGCTTCCACGCAGCGGGTAAAACTCACCCCGAAACGTTCAACGAGAAGTAGTCTAACACACCGAAAAGACTTTCCCACAAGTTTATAACTGATTAATTTTCAATCGTTTATCGTTATTGTTTGACAGCGCTGGCAGTTCTGGATGAAAATAGAGTTTTCTGGCGGGCGGGAGTAACTCAGCTGGTAGAGTGCGACCTTGCCAAGGTCGATGTCGCCGGTTCGAATCCGGTCTCCCGCTCCATGTTTCCGATCCCCGCCATCATGACTAAGTACCTGCTTTTGTTGTCGTGTGTCTCGCTCGGTTGGGCGCAGGACTACAAGCTGGAACCGATCGCAGCCGGTGCATCGGATGTTCCCGCCGCTTACGCATCCGTACTGGATACCAAAGGCTATCGGGTGGTGGGTCCTTCAGGCCCTTGGTGTGAGGTATGGTTTCGCAAGTCGATTCCAGCTGGACCGAAATCATCTGATCCCGCAATCACCCTATCTATCGCGCAGGGGACTCTGCTCGGCGTCATTCGTTTCCCGGGCAAAGCGGCAGACAGGCGCGATCAATCCTTGAAACCGGGCATTTACACGATGCGGTATAGCGACTACCCGGTGGATGGCGCCCACCAGGGAGTGGCTCCCCAGCGCGATTTTGCACTGCTAACGCCGATTGCAAACGATCCCGATCCTGCCGCCATGCCGAATTTCGACAAACTGGTGGAACAGAGCAGGACCTCCGGTACGCCTCATCCTGCGGTACTATCCCTTGAGACGCCAGCAGGTTCCGCGTTTCCCGCCGTCACCAAAGAGGGAGACCACGATGTCGTCTTGAATGTGAAGGTTGGCGACTTGGGTCTGTCTATTATCGTGTCCGGAAAAGCGGAAGGGTGATCCTCCGCAATTTCGAATCGGCGGAATAACAAAGATCTATATAGATGGTGGCGAGTTGTGCCGATATACTAAGTGGGTCTTCCCTTGCTGGGAGGTTACCCGGCTACGGGTATTTGTGGGTTGCCGGACAGCGAACGGCGCCTGCAATGGGGTAAAATCGGACTAAAGGGTGGTTATTGCTCGCGGGCGATCGCTCGATTGAGCCTGAGAAGTATGAATGCATTAACGTGGTTGTTTGCCTTTGGTTTGGGCGCTTCGAGCGGCACCGTGATCAATTTCGATACCGCGCCGCTGGGGAAGGTGCCTCCGGGCTGGGTGGTTGCCATGACGAACCGGGGCGGTCCGCCGAAGTGGGAGGTCCGTAAGGACCAATCGGCGCCTACGCAGCCCTATGTTCTGGCACAGGTCTCGAACGATCCCAGCGGCAACCGCGCACCTCTTGCGATTCTTGATCGGATGAGCCTCCGGGATGGTGATGTGAGCGTCCGTTTAAAGCCGGTGGGCGGCCACGACGACCAAGGCGGCGGCCTGGTTTGGCGTTATCGCGACGAGAACAACTACTATGTCGTCCGGGCCAATACTCTGGAAAGGAATGTCGCCGTCTATCGCGTCCAAAACGGCCAGAGATCCCAGGTGCTAGCGATGGCGAAGCACGATATTCCGATGAATGCCTGGAGCATCTTGAAGGTTTCAGTGCATGGAGATCGTTTCCAGGTGTACGTGGACCACCGCCGTATACTACAAGGACAGGACCGCACGTTCCTTGCCGCCGGCGGAGTGGGACTTTGGACGGTAGGCGATTCCGTGACCTACTTCGACGACTTTCGCGTCTATCCGAAATGAGTCTGATCGGCGATTCGAAACCTTCACAAGCGTGAATAGTCTGTAAATTCGATTTCTTGTAATCCATTATCAGAATCTGCGATGTTAGGATTCGTTTGTCGGGAGTCCTCGTGTTCAAAAAGATCTCACTCAGTTTGAGCGTCCGTTTGCTGCCTCTTGCTATCGCGTTGTGTGCAATCTCATCACCTCTTTATGCCCAGTTGCAAGCCAGCGGCACCTTTACGGCAACGCAACTGAACGCCACTACTTACCACTATGAAATCGTGCTGAAGAATACCGGCACGACCACCATTGGTACGTTTTGGTTTGCTTGGGTTCCCGGCGTCGACTACATGCCCAGTGCGCCGACCAATATCAACGCGCCAATCTATTGGACTGGTTCTGTAACGCATGGGGGTGGGAGCGATGGATACGGGATTCAGTGGACGACTCCCTATGCGGTTTACTATCTGCCGGCCGGCCAGACTTTCTCGGGCTTCAGCTTCGACAGCGCCATGACCCCGGCGCAGCTCACGAGCGTAGTGGGCACGAGCTTCGTGTATATTGGGGCGCCGCTGGCTGACCCGGGGTACATGTTTTCAGTAACTGGCGGCGGCTCTTCCGCACCGCAACTTACGGTGAGTTCCAGTCACATCGGGAGCTTCACGCAGGGGCAGAATGGCGCTTCTTACACAATCGTAGTTCGCAACGCGGGATCGGCAGCCAGTACCGGAACGGTCACCGTCAGCGATACGCTCCCCCTCGGATTCACCGCGGGGTCCATGGCCGGAGCCGGATGGAACTGCACCCTGGGCACGCTCACCTGCACGCGATCGGATGCACTGGCAGTGAACGCTGCGTACCCGCCCGTGACCCTCATGGTGAACGTACCGTCTGCCGCGCCATCGCCGGTTACGAATTCGGTCTCCGTCGCGGGAGGCAATTCCCCCTCCGCCAATGGCAGCGACAGCACCACCGTTCTTCAACCATTCTCGGACGTCAGCAACAGCGACGCGTTCCTTCCGGCGATCGACCTGCTGCGGGAGTATGGTGTGACTTCCGGCTGTGGCGCGGCCCCGCCTCTGTTTTGCCCTGGCGATAATATCACCCGCGCACAGATGGCTGTGTTTGTGGTCCGGTCAATCATGGGAGGCGATAACTTCAGCTTCACTACGACTCCGTATTTCACCGACGTACCTTCCAACGATCCCAACTTCCAGTGGGTACAAAAGATGCGAGACCTGGGGATCACTTCGGGATGCGGCGGAACCACCTACTGCCCCAACGATCCGGTGACGCGTGGACAAATGGCGGTGTTCATCATCCGGGCGCGCCTCGGAGCCACCACGACGTTCACGTTCCCGCAAACGGCCTACTTCACAGACGTCGCCACGGACAACAGCTTCTACTCCTGGATTCAAAAGATGAAGCAGATCGGCATCACCTCGGGATGCGGCCCGACCACGTATTGCCCCGGAGACTCGGTCACCCGAGAAGAGATGGCGGTGTTCCTGATGCGCGGCGCGTTCAATCAATTGCTGCCGGCAGGGACGCCGATTGTGACGTCGCTGTCGCCCAATTTGGGATATCGCGGGTCCACAACCACCGTCACGTTGATTGGGCAGAATACCAATTGGGTGAACGGCACTACGCAGGTCAACACCGCCCCTGGAATTACCGCGAGCAACGTGATCGTCACGAGTGCCAACACGCTGACCGTACAAGTGACGGTGCCGGCGGCCGCAACGCCGGGGCCCTACTCGCTGACCGCAGTGACGGGAACGGAAGAGGCCACGATGCCGAACGCTCTGATTGTGCAGTAGGGCCTCAGAGCAGCGCGTGTTCGACGGTCGATTGCAGATCGGCCGCCGAGACAAGGCCGTCGAAACGCTTCACCTGCTTGCCGGAACGGTCGAACACCACGGTGACCGGCAGCAGATCCGTCAGCTTGAACTGATCGCTGATCGCGTCTGACCCAAGCGCTACGGTGTAGTTCATCTCGTGCTTCTTGAGGAAGGGACGGACTCGTTCGGCGCCTTCCTGGTCCATCGACACGCCCACTACTTCAACGCCCTTCGCCCCAAATTCCTTGCGGAGCTTGTTGAACGTGGGAATCTCCTCAATGCAGGGCACGCACCAGGTGGCCCAGAAGTTCACTACGACCACTTTTCCTCCCAGTGCCGCCGTATCCAGCGCGCCGCCCTCTAATTTGTTGACGTGGGGCAGGCTGGAATCTTGGCCAGAAGTGGGAGCCGGCGTCGCGGCGTTGACTGGAGCAGGGGACGAGGGCGCGCCCGAGGCTCCCTTCGCAAGAAAAGCCGAGAATTCCTGCGGGTCCTTTGTCAGTCCCGGAAACGTGGCAATGACTTTCTCGTCCGGGTCCATGATCGCGTAAAATGGCTCCGCGATGGTTTGAAACTTGGCCAGCTCCAGATTCTGATTGTCGATCGACGCCTGGTCGGTTCCGTCCGCGTATAGATCCACCAGGATGAATCCCTTCAACGCCGCCGCGATTTCGGGACGGGTGAACATATTGGCCTTCATCCAATGGCAATTGGCGCAGGCATACCCGGTGAAGTTAACGAACACCAGTTTGCCCTCGCGACGCGCCCGGTCCAGCGCATCCCGATACTGATTCTTCATCCAGACCAGCGCAGTCTCGGAACCGCCGCCAGCCAGGCCGCCCGACTCCTGGCCAGCCACCGGAACGTAAGCGTCCAGATCCCCCAGCCGCCCGCCGAACATCCCCGGCAATAGGCTGATCGCGAAGATCAGGAACGCCATGCCAGACAAGAGTCTGCCCAGCCCCATCGATTCATCCGGCTTGATGCCCTCCAGCCGGACATAGCCGAGCAGGTACAGGCCGGCCATTGAGAAGAGCACCACCCAGGCGGCTAGAAAACGGCCGCGCGTGAGAAGTCCCCACTGCATCACCTGGTCGAGGCTGCTCAGATACTTGAGACTGAACGCCAGGATCACGAAGCCCATCACGACCTTCACCCGCGCTAGCCACCCACCGCTCCGCGGCATTTTCTTCAAGTACGACGGAAAGAGTGCCAAGACGAAAAACGGCAGCGCCAGTCCCGTCGCGAAAGTGAGCATTCCGAACACCGGGCGCGATCCTCCTCCGCCCACCGATGCTGCGAGCAGGGTCCCGACGAACGGACCCACACAGGCGAAGGATGCCAGCGAGAAGGTCAGCCCCATCAGCAAAGTCCCGCCGAATCCACCCTTTTCCGACGATCGGTTCAGGCGCGTAAGAATCGACGACGGGATGGTGATCTCGAACGCGCCTAACAGCGACAATCCGAAGGCGATGAACAGGACGGAGATAAAGCCGTTCACCCAGCGGTTGGATCCGAGTTGCACAACGCCGAAGGGACCCAATGCCGCCGTAATCAGCAGACCGATTCCCGAGAACAACACGATAATGCCAAGGCAGAAGACGATCGCCTGCACCACGCTGTCACGCCTTCCGCCGGTCTGCTGATTGAGGAAGTACGACATGGTGATCGGGATCATCGGGAAAACGCAAGGTGTGAAGATAGACAAGAGGCCGAAGCCGAATGCCACTAGAAGGAAGGCGCCGATTCCCTGATCCTGGCCGGAGGCAGGTGCTTGCGCCGAGTCGGGCGCGGGAGGCTTGCCTTCGGCATAGCCCGATGGAATGGCGATCGCCGCCGCAGCGGCCGCAGGGTCGATCTTCAGATTGGCGGTCCCGGTCCACCTTCCCGGAACGCACTGGGTATCGTTGCAAGTCTGATAGCGCGAGCGCAGTGTGAGGTCGACAGGACCCGCAGGCGCATCCTTGCGGATGTGCAGTTCCAGGAGGAATGCCACCTCTCCCTCGAAAGTTTCGGTTTCAAGGCCGAAATTCTTATCGAAGGCGCGCTTAGGGGCAGGCTGCAGGAGTCGCTGGCTTTCGATCACCGTCTCCGGCCCGGCCTGAAAAGAAGTAGGAATGCCGCCCAACGTCGAAGCGGAATACAGATGCCAGCCAGAATCGATTCGTCCCGCGATCCGCAACAGAACGGTGCCGCCAGGAGCTACCGAGGGAGAATCCGTGGAAACAGTCCAGGTAACATACTCATGCTTCTGGGCGAATGCGCAGAATACCGGCAACAGAAAAAGGGCGATGGCCGAACCGGCCCGGAAGGCCGCCTTCGTCATGTTCTCGTCAGCCTCCTTGGCGTCCTGAGGACTTAGACGTGAAATCGCCGGGAAAGCTTCACCCGATCAATCTCCTGCCTTGCGCCCTTTCCCTCGCAGTTGCTCCTCGATGAACCCGTTCAGTTTCGTGTGGGAGAATTCTTTCGCCACGCGGATGGCGTTCTTGATGGCGTTTCCATTGCCGCGTCCGTGGGTGATGATGCAAACGCCGCGAACACCCAGCAAAGGCGCGCCGCCGTATTCCGCATAATCCAGACGCCTCCGGAAGTTGCCGAATGCGCTCTTCGACAGCGCATATCCGATCTTGCCGCTGATGGTGGCCTCGAGCGACTCGCGAAGGACGTGCTTGACCATGTCCACCAGCCCCTCGCTGACCTTGAGCGCCACGTTGCCGATGAAGCCGTCGCAGACAATCACGTCGACTCCGCCGCCATAGAGGTCCCCGCCCTCGACATTCCCAATGAAATTCAACTCCAGCGAGCGGATCAGCGGGGCTGCCGACAAGGTCACTTCGTTGCCCTTGTGGTCCTCTTCTCCAATCGAGAGAAGTCCCACGCGCGGCTTGGACGTGCCCAGAATCATGCGCGAGTAGATCTCCCCCATCACGGCGAACTGGGCGAGCATCCGCGGGGTGCAGTCAACATTGGCGCCGACATCCAGTACGACAACCGGCGAGCCCTGTTTGACCGTCGGGAAGACGCCCGCCAGTGCCGGACGTTCCACTCCCGGCACAACGCCTTGCACCATCTTGGCAGTGGCCATCACAGCGCCGGTATTTCCGGCCGACACGAAGCCCTGCGCCACGCCATCGCGCACTAAGCGCGACGCCACCCTGAGAGAACTGTCCCGCTTGTTGCGCACCGCGCGGGCGGCGCTATCCTCCATGGTGATGCGCTCGCTGGCGTGAACGATCTCGATCGGCAGGTCCTGGTAACCATCATGCTGCGATAGTTCCTGCCGGACCACATCCTGCTGTCCCACCAAGATGACTTTGACCCCGAGGGTTTTAACGGCGCGGATCGCCCCATCCACTTCAGCTTTCGGGGCGTGGTCTCCGCCCATTGCATCGAGCGCAATGGTCATCATGTTCGATCAGGCTACTCCTCGGCGACTTCGACCACTTCGCGGCCCTTGTATTGTCCGCAGTGAGGACACACCCGGTGCGGCAGCTTAGGTTCATGACAATTCGGGCATTCCGAAAGGCCGGAGGCTTTCAGCGCATCGTGAGCGCGGCGGGTGCTGGTCCGCTTCTGAGAGTGTCTACGTTTGGGATTCGGCATATTGCTACCTCTAACTCAAATCTCGTTCGCTTTTCGCGTATTTATTGGTCTCGGAACTACGAGAGTTCCAGGTTGCGGAGCGCCCCCCAGCGATCATCAGTCGTCTCGATTTTACAATCGCACATGGACTCGTTCCGGTTCCTGCCACAAGCAGGACAAATTCCCTTGCAGTCGTCACGGCAGACCCGCTGCATCGGCAAAGCTAACAGCACCTGTTCCCGGAGGATATCCTCCAGTACCAAGCCGTCGCCCTCGTAGAAGCCCATCTCGGCTTCGCCCTCGTCGATCTCCACTTCTTCTTCACGCGCGATGGCGGAAGTGGGTTTGTAAAACAGATCGAAACGGGCGTCCAGAGGAAACTGTGCGTGTACTAAACAGCGATCGCACTGGGCCGACATTTCCACCGTATACCGCCCCTGAATACGAAGCTCCCCGTCCGAACCATCCAGCATTTCCGCGGAACCCACGGCGTGCAATGGGGAACTCTGCTCCAGGTCTTCGCCCGCAAAATCAATCTGCCTGGGCTCGAAAGTCTCGTCGAAACGAATCTTCCGCAGCTCCATCTCTTTGACACTAAGGAACATAAACACAACTTGGGCTGTCGGGCAGAACCATCACATTATAGCATGTGGGAATTTGAAGTGGATCGTCTTACAGCACGGGCGGCGGGGGGTGTGCCGCTGGGCATCAAGGTTCGCGGTACGCTTTACCGCGCAATGCCGCCTAACCAGCCGACGGGTGGCTGACCCTCGATTTCAACGTTTCGGACTGCGAGAAAGCTCGCCTTGCGAAGCAGCGCCCCTGTGCTGAGTCTGAGAGTAAGAAGCTGTGAAAAATCCGGACATCGCTTGCTTCCGCGCGCGGCTCGCAAGCGTACTTATCGCGAACGTATTTGGGTAGCTTACGAGCCGCAACCGTGATCTACGTCGTCGGTAGATTCACTCGAAGCCGTAGCCTTCACCGGGCAAGGGCAAACCGGGTCGTGCAGCTTTCCCTCCCCCTTCGATGGAGCAAAAGAAAAGGCCCCGGCAATCAAAGCCGGGGCCTCCCAGATTTCCTAAATTTACGCTCATTTAGCGGCGGCCGTGAAAATGCTCGCTGCCACCTCGAAACTCGTGAACTCGTCCACGCTCCACATCCTCGCGGAATTCGTGATGGTCACGGTCCCAACCGTGCCCACCCCAGCCGAATGAGAGCGACGGGCTCACGTAGCCCGGTGTCGGGTAAGCATAGGGGACCGCCGGGTAAAGATACGGGTCACCCTGATAAGCGTAGGGCGCTTGGTAATTGTACGGATACGCATACGGATCTACCGGGTAAGTGTAGACCGGGCCGCCGATGGCGACTCCAAATCGCACCCTGGCGCTCGCCTGAGGCGGGACGGCCAATATCAGCATGGCGGCCAGAACCGCGGAAAGCCCGATTTTCTTCAACATCTTCCACCTCCAATTTATTAGACGCCCCCCCTTACCGACCCGGAATGTAAGGCTTCGTCAATGCTCAAGGGTTCGTTTTCATACCCCTTGCGACCGGCCTTCGACCTTCCCGCCGCCTCTTAATTTTGATATAGTTAACTCGAATTTCTACGCAAAACTAAGGAAGGTGTCTGGTGAGTTCTAAAAAAGATTCCGAACTCCCGGTTCAGCCGAAGACCGGCTTCTCTCGCCGCGGCTTCATGCGCGGCGTGGGCATCGGCAGCGGCGCGCTGGGAACGGGCCTGCTCGAAACCGAAGCGGTAGCTGCGCCGCCTGCGACCGTTGGCCCTGGGGCGGTGCCGATCAGCCTGAACATCAACGGAAAGCCCGTCAACCTGACCGTGGAACCGCGTGTCACGCTCATCGACGCGCTTCGCAACTACCTCGACATAACCGGCGCCAAGCGCGTTTGCGACCGCGCCACCTGCGGAGCCTGCACCGTCATCATGAATGGCAAGACCGTCTACTCTTGCACCGTGCTCGCCATCGACGCCCAGGGCAAGAACATCGAGACCATCGAGGGCTTGGCAACCGGAAGCAATCTGCACCCGGTATCCAAGGCATTTTGGGACAACGACGCACAGCAGTGCGGTTACTGCACTCCGGGTTTCGTGATGGCCTGCAAAGGATTCATCGACGAGCACCCCAATCCCACCGAGGAAGAGGTGAAGCACGGACTGGGCGGAAATTTGTGCCGCTGCGGCACCTACATGGGGATCCGCAAAGCCGTTATCCAGGCCGCCAAAGAAATGAAAGGAGCGTCGAAAAATGGCTAACACCCCCGACTATCATTGGCCGCCAATGGACCAGCGTAAGGTGATCGGCACTTCACCCAAGCGCCTCGACGGCCCCGTGAAATCGAGCGGCCGCGCCAAGTACTCTTCCGACCTGAAAGTACCGGGGATGCTCTTCGGCGCCTATCTTTATAGTCCCCACGCGCACGCCAAAGTCACCAGCATCGATACCAGCGACGCGGAGAAGGTGCCCGGCGTGAAGTCCGTCTACGTGGCGGCGCCCGCCGGTACCGAGATCCAATGGGAGGGGTGGGAAGTGGCCGCCGTCGCCGCGACCACCGAAGAGATAGCACGCGAGGCCACTCGCAAGATCAAAGTGAACTACGACGTGCTGCCGCACTACGTCAAGGACTGGGACTTGGCGAACGCCGGCGCGAACGCCAAGCAGGGCCTCGAAAAGCTGGTCGGCGACCCCGACAAAGCGTTGCAGGAAGCCGACGCAGTTTCCGAAGGGCACTACGGCATCCCGGTGGTCTATCACTGCTGCCTGGAGCCCCACGGGCAGATCATCCAGTGGCAGGGCGACACCGCCAACGTGTGGCCATCCACGCAAAACGTTCCCGGCTACGCGCCCGACCTCGCGCAGCGCCTCCAGATTCCCGCGACCAACATCAAGGTGAAGATGGACTACATCGGCGGCGGATTCGGCAGCAAGTTCAATCCGGACGCTTGGGCTATCGTGGGCGCCAATCTCTCGAAGAACGCCGGCGGCCGGCCGGTAAAGCTCTATCTGGAACGCGATGCCGAGTTGATGATCGCCGGCAATCGTCCCTCGGCATACGCCAAGATCAAGATCGGCGGAAAGAAGGACGGCACCATCACCGTGTGGCAGTCGGAATCGTGGGGAACGGGCGGCGTGCAGTCGGTGAATGCTCCGGCGCAGCCCTACGTCTACACGAACATTCCGAACATCCACCAGGTCCACACCAATGTCGCCGTCAACGCGGGGACCCAGCGAGCTTGGCGCGCACCCGGAAATCAGCAGGCATCCTACCTGACCTGCTGCGCGCTGGACGACTTCGCGCACAAGGTCGGCATGGACCCGATCGAAGTCTTCAAGATTAACGCGCAGTATGCGCCCTCCGCGCGTGTCGACACGTATCGGTATCAGCTCGATAAGGCCGCGGAACTGGCCGAGTGGAAGAAGCTGTGGAAGCCGCGCGGACAGAACGGCACGGGCACGATGAAGCGCGGATTGGGGGTTGCCTTCGCTGCCTGGGGCGGCGCCGGCCACGCGGGCCAATGCCGCACGGTGATCAACCCCGACGGTTCGGTTTCGGTCGAGATCGGCTCACAGGATCTGGGCACCGGCACGCGCACCGTCATCACGCAGGTGGCGGCGGAAAGTCTGGGTCTCTCCATGAGCCAGGTCAAGCTGGTGATGGGCACCAGCGATCTGCCTCCCGACGGCGGTTCAGGCGGATCGAGCACGGTGGGCGCGGTCGCTACTACCACGCGCAAATCGTCGTTGAACGCGCTCGCGAAACTTTACGACGTGGTGGCGCCCGCCCTGGGCGCGCAACCCGAGGAACTCGAGGCGGTGGACGGCCATATCCGCGTAAAGGGCAGTCCCAACAAGAGCCTCACCTGGCAGGCGGCATGCCGCAAGCTCGGCACAACCAAAATCGCCGAGATGGGGGAGAATGTGCCCCGTCAGGCACAAGCGGAAGGCCTGAACACGCAGGGCGCGGCGGGCGTGCAGATCGCCGATGTCAGTGTCGATATCGAGACCGGCATCGTCAAGGTCAATCGCTACGTCGCGGTGCAGGATTGTGGACTGGTGATCAATCCGCGGCTCTCGGAGAGCCAGGTGTACGGCGCGGTGATCATGGGCATCGGCACGGCGCTCTACGAAGAGCGAATCATGGACGCGCAAACCGGCAAGACACTCAACCCCGACATGGAGTTTTACAAGCTGGCCGGCATCGCGGACATCGGCAACATCGTGGTGCACATGGATATCCGGCCGGAGAACGATAAGCGCGGCGTCATCGGACTGGGCGAGCCCCCTGCGATCCCGATCTGCGCCGCCATAGGAAATGCCGTGACCAATGCGATCGGCGTGAGGGTACCCAACATCCCCATGACTCCCGATCATGTGCTGGCCGCGCTCGAAGGGAGGAACGGATAATGCAGTCCTTTGAATACGCCAATCCGACCACCGTTCCCGATGCGCTGGGATTGCTCGGCACGCGCTGGGGCCAAGCCGACGTGCTGGCCGGCGGCACCGACCTGATCAGCCTCATGAAGGAGCATCTTCATGAGCCTAAGCGCGTCGTGAACATCAAGAACATCAAGGAGCTCGAAGGCATTTCGAAAACCGCCGACGGGCTGCGGATCGGCGCCCTGGTGACCATGGACGAGCTCGCCAAGAACGCCGACGTACTTGCCGCCTACAAGTCGCTGGCTGACGCGGCGGCAGGCATTCCCAGCCCGCAGATCCGCCACATGGGGACCGTGGGCGGCGACCTTTGCCAGCGGCCGCGGTGCTGGTATTACCGCCAAGGCTTCGGCTTGCTCGGCATGCAGGATGGGAAGTCGCTGATCCCGGAGGGCGAGAACAAGTATCACGCCATCTTCGGTAGCGGGCCGGCCTATTTCGTGAGCGCGTCGAGCCTGGGACCGGCGCTGGTCTCGTTGAACGCCAAGGTGAAGCTGGTATCGGCGAAGGGCACGCGCGAGGTGGCGGTGGCGAAGTTCTTCGTCACGCCGGCCAACGACAACGCGCGCGAGATCGTCCTGATGCCAAACGAGATCCTCACGGAGATCGTAATCCCCACCGCGACCGTGCACACGTCGACGTACGAAGTGCGGCAGAAGGAGGCGCTCGACTGGCCCCTGGTCGCGGCATCGGTGGCACTGACGATGAACGGCAATACGGTGACGGCGGCGAAGGTAGTGCTCGGGCACGTGGCACCGACGCCGTGGGAAGCTGCCGGCGCCGAGTCCGCAATCAAGGGCAAGGCGATCACGCAGGATACTGCGGAAGCCGCAGGCAAGGCGGCAGTCGCAGGGGCCAAGCCGCTCAGTCAGAATGCTTACAAGGTGAATCTGGCGAAGGTGGCGGTAAAGCGCGCATTGCTCGACGCGGCGAAGGCCAGAAAGGCGTGATGTATGCCGGGTCCTGGAATGAAGAAGAAGGCGAGCATGAATCGCTGCGCCAATCTGCGCTGGAAGGGGCTCTATCTCGACGTGCCCTACGATCCGGAGAACGACTACAGCAACGATAGCGCGATGTGGTGTCTGCAAACCGATAAGTGCATCGGGCCAGACGGGAAATTGGTAGACGATTTCGAATGTAGTCCGGCTCGGAACTGTTACGTTCAGTTGTAGGAGTGGTGGAGCCGGCGCTTCCGCCTGCGGAGGGGCAGATCACAGATCTGCCCCAAATGTTCAAGGCATCCTCGGACATGCCCATCGCGCCGACGTCGTATTGTTTTTACGCAGGAATAAGTTGGACTTCAACGACCTACCCCCGCCGTTCGGATGCGACGTCTCCGAGAGCATTAATCGAGCCGAAGCCCATGAGAAGAAAACTTGAGTGCGCCCGCGCTCGATGCAGACTTCGCCGAGAATGTGGAGGAGACCGTTCGCAACCGCCGGCCGTGGAATCCACCGACGTGGGGTCAATCCTCGATTCCGCGTGGTGATCGCGGAGGAGTGACGCCGTCCGCCGGATCCTGGAACAGTTCAGAACAGGTTGCGGTGATATCGAGATCGTCGACCTTGTCATCCTGCATGAGCTGGGCTTGTGACGCCCCCGCGCACTGCTTGTCCAACCCGCCGCATCCATGCCAATTCCTCTTCGTTCATGGGGCCTCGTTCCAGCGTCTTCAGCGCCTCGTCCATCTGCGCCGCATTCGCCGGTCCCGTGAGACACACATCCACCTCCGGGCGCGTCAGCGCGAAGCGATAGCAATCCGAGGCCGTTGGAACCCGCTCGCCAGCCGGCAGCTTTCCACCCTTCAAAAGCTGTCCCCAACTCGTCGCCGTGAACGACACCGTCCCCGCGCGGTTCTTGGCCGGCAAGTGCGGGAAGATGTCCATCTCCGCGCCCGGATGGGCCGCATTGTAACGGAAATGGACAACGTCGAATTGCGCTGCAAAGTGCGGAACCAGGCTCCGATTGTGCGTCGAAACGCCCAGAAAGTGCACCAGCCCGCGTTGCCGCGCCTTCTGGCAGGCTTCCAGGATTCGGCCCGAAACGGGCTTCCCCCAGATGCCCAACAGCAGGACATCCGCATAGTCGAGCCGGAGCGAACGCAAAGCGCGCTCGATGCTCCACCCAACCAATCCCCCAACTCGTGAGTACGATTGCAGCACGACCACCAGCCGGTCACGCTGGGGCGCGAGGTGGCGAATCGCTTCGCCGAACGCCGCGCGCCGCATGCTGCCCCAGTACAGATAATTCACTCCGCGGTCGAAGGCGCGCTCCACGGCCGCCGCTGGAACGCCATAGGACGCCGCTACCCCGAGAGGTCCCACCCGCAGGCCCGTCCGTCCCAGAATGCGCGGCTCGAAGCACCTTACCATGTCACGCCACCGGTGGCGCTTGAAGCGCACCGCCTGGACGCCAAGCTCGTCCGCCCATGCGCCGCGCTGACGGATTTGCAATTTATGCGCGGCCACCGGAGCATTCCCATAGCTTACAGCGGCCGCGCACCCCGTGGCGGGACACGGTATAAATCCGGAGGGCGGACACGGTACAATTCATCCTTACAGGCCCCGTCGTCACATGAGCTTTCTGAAACCATCTATCGACCAATCTTCGCCGGCTCCGGCCGCCTTGGGGCATCTGGAGATCACCGTCATGGAGATTCTCTGGGACCGCGGCGAAAGCAACGTGCACGACGTGGTGCAGAAGCTGGCGCGCCCGCTCGCCTATACGACGGTGATGACCACTCTGGACCGGCTCTTCAAAAAGGGACTGCTCGACCGCCGCAAATCCGAGCGCGCCTTTCTCTATTCGCCGCGCCTTTCGCGCCGCGAGTGGGAGCACAAACGCGCGGGTGATTTCGTGGCCGGCTTCTTCTCCGGGCCGCAGCCATCCAGCGAACTGCTGATCTCCTGCCTCGTGGAGGCGGTCGGTCAGCAGGACTCCGCTCTGCTCGACGAACTGGAGCGCAAAATCCGCCTGAAGCGGAGAGAGCTGTGCCGGAAAGGAAAGCCATGACCCTGTCCTACGTCTTCCGCTTGCTGTGCCTTTGCCTGGCGACGTTTTTCCTGGTCAACCTGGTGCTCGGCCTCGCGGTGCGGGCGGCGACTGCGGCGGCGGTTCGTTGGGCGGAGCGGATGCCGGCTCGTGCCGCAGCCCACTGGCTCCTGGCCCTGCGACTCGCGCCGCCCGCGATTGCGCTTTTCGTCGTGGCGGCTCTCTGCGTGCCCAGCTATCTCTGGCTGGAACCGGAAGCTGCGTCTGAAGAGATCGGTGTCCCGTGCCTGCTGGCAGCGGTGCTGGGTGCGATGGTTTGGATCCTCGCGATGGTCCGCTCGGTTCGGATCGCTGCTCGCTCTTCCCGCTATGTCGATGCGTTCCAGCGCGCGGGCGTACAGATGAAACTCCGCGGATGCCGCCTGCCGGTGTGGATGGTGGGTGAGGGAAGCGCTTCCCTCATGCTCGCCGGCGTTCTCCGCCCACGCATTTTCGTGGCGCAGCGCGTGATGGCGGCGCTGACGCCGGAGCAGTTCGAGGCGGCGGTTCGTCATGAAGTGGCGCATCTTCAGTCGCACGACAATTCGAAGCGCGTTCTGCTGCTATTCGCGCCGGGGCTTCTGCCGTTCTTTCGGGGTCTCGACTCGCTCGAAACGCACTGGTCGCGGATTGCGGAATGGGCTGCCGACGATCGCTCTGTAGAAGGTGATGCGCAGCGTTCGTTGGCTCTCGCATCGGCACTGGTTCGCGTGGCGCGCCTGGCTCCCGCAGCTTGTCCGGTGCCAATGATCGCCTCGCTGTTCCAAGAAGGACGCGATCTCGCGGCGCGTGTGGATCGGCTCCTCAACGCTGCTCCAGTGCGCTCCAAGCGACGTTTTCCGATGATTCCCGCAGGTGGCGCAGTGCTGTTGGCGTCGCTGGCGGCGATGATTCTGCAGCCGACCACGTTCCACTCCGTCCATAGGCTGCTGGAAGAGTTGATTCACTAAACCAAGCGGTTGGTAAGTTGTTGACCTCGCCCTGTTATTGCTGCGCGCTCGTCTGGTCTGACGCCACGGTGTTTTAGGTACTATTCGTTTTGAGCTTCTGAGCGGGCCACGCCGTATAGCGGCTTGACTCCGCCCGTCTCAAGTGCTATTTTTGCAACATCCTGTTGTAATAGCAGCATATGCGTAAAGACGGACATCGCAACCTCAGCCGGCGCGAGCGCCAGATCATGGACATCCTCTACCAGCGCGGACGCGCCAGTGCCGCCGAGATCCTGGAAGCTTTACCCGACCCGCCCACCTACTCCGCGGTGCGCGCCAAGCTGCGCGTGCTCGAAGAGAAAGGCCACGTGCGGCACGAAGAGGAGTCGCTCCACTACGTTTATGTCCCCACAGTGACCCGCGACACGGCGCGCCGCTCCGCGCTTCGCCACCTCGTCACCACGTTCTTCGAAGGCTCCGTGGAACAGGCCGTCGCGGCGCTTCTCGATCTTTCGGCAGCTAACCTCTCGCAGAAAGACCTGGACCGAATCTCGAACCTTGTCCAGGGAGCCCGGGAAGAAGCCCGCAAGGAAGGAGATTAAATATGTCATGGACCATGTTGCTCGGTGAGAGCGCCTGGAAAGGCACTGTGCTTCTGTTGGCCGCCTGCATCGCGGCAGCGGCGCTCCGCCGCGAAGCCGCCTCGATACGCCATTTCGTATGGGTAATCGTCTTCGTCTCGCTGGCGGGCCTGCCCCTTGCGATCTCGTTCCTGCCGCACTGGCAACTACTCCAGATGCGCCCGGCCAGTCGCGCTCAGACTGTCCCGACCGCTCCGTCCTCAGCACCTGTTCGTGTCCTCGCGAGCGGCCAAAGCGCTCCGCCGGAGCCCTCGCGCGCGCCCGAAATAGTCTCATTCATCTGGCTGATCGGGTGCCTCGCCGTCGCCAGCCGTTTTCTCGCGGGCGCGACGGCCGCATATTGGATGGTCCGACGCGCCACGCCAGCCGTATACGCGCAACCGATGCTCACGGAATTGGCCGCATCCCTGCACATCCGGCGGCGCGTCCGCGCTCTGCAAAGCGATGCGGTCCCAATGCCGCTCACGTGGGGAACGATTCGTCCCGTAGTGCTCCTGCCCGAGAATGCCTCGGTTTGGCCGGAGGAGCGCATGCGAACCGTGATGCTCCACGAATTGATCCATGTGAGCCGGTTCGATTTGCTCGCGCAGACCATCGCGCAGATTGCCTGCTCGCTGTACTGGTTTCAGCCCCTGGCGTGGGTCGGCTGGCGGCAACTCCGTAAGGAGCGCGAGCATGCCTGTGATGACGCGGTACTGGCACGCGGGATCGCCGCCCACGAATATGCCGGTCACCTTCTCGACCTGGTCCGCACTATGGCCGCCCGGCGTCAACGTTGGGCCGACGCTCCTGCCATGGCCGAATCGTCCGATCTCGAATCGCGCGTGCGCGCTCTGCTCGACCGCAATCGCAACCGCTGCCCCTTGACGCTCCGCGCCGCCCTGACGACAGCGACCGCGCTCGTCGCCGTCTTGACGCCACTCGCGGCCATTCATGCTCAGCAGGCTCGCGGCTGGATGACCGGCTCCGTCAGCGACCCGAGCGGGGCACGCATTCCGCAATGCCGGGTCATCGCCAGGAATCAGGACGGCACCAATCAGGAGACCACGGTCACTGATGCCTTAGGCGAATATCGCTTCGACTTCATCCCCGCGGGCCGCTATTCGATGGAATTCGTGGTCCCGGGGTTCGCCATGGCAAAGGTCCCCGCCGTTCTGGGAACCGGCGCGACCGCGCGTGTAGATGCCAGACTCGAGCTTGGCGCCGTTTCTGAGATGCTGGTCGTCCGCGCTCCCAAACCCCCCTCGGCCACAGCACCGCCGAGCGCCGTCCAGGCGTTTCAGGCGTTTGCAACGGGCGGCAACGTCGAACCAGCCAAACTCATTCGCCAGCCCCGTCCTGTCTATCCTCCGGAGCTGCAGCAACTCGGGGTGGAAGGTACGGTTGTGATGTCCGCGATCATCTCCAAGGACGGAACGGTGCTGAATCCGGAAGTGCGGAATACCGTCGACCCCCGCCTCGCTACGGCAGCCTTGGATGCGGTCAAGAGATGGATGTACAAGCCGGCGCTACTCAACGGTGAGCCTGTCGAGACGGTTTCCACGATCACTCTGGAGTTCCAGTTGGGCCAGTAAGGGCCGTTTCCAGCGGTTTCCCAGCAAATGTAGAAAAAGACTACCGAGTCCTGTTGCGTGTTGTGGAGCAATCCAACTATGCTGGATATTCCGTTATGTCCAACAAAACTCCCATCACCGTCGCTCATGGCGACGGCATAGGACCGGAGATCATGAACGCCACGCTCCAGATTTTGGAGGCGGCAGGCGCGGCTCTCGAGATCGAGACCATTGAGATTGGCGAAAAGGTTTATCTGCGCGGCAATAGCGCCGGAATTGAACCGAGTTCCTGGGAGTCGCTCCTGCGGACCAAAGTCTTCTTGAAAGCCCCCATCACCACCCCCCAGGGCGGCGGCTTCAAGAGTTTGAACGTGACCACACGCAAGACGTTGGGCCAATACGCCAACGTCCGCCCGTGCGTCTCGTACCACCCGTTCATCGATACCAAGCATCCCAATATGGATGTGGTGATCGTCCGCGAGAACGAAGAGGACTTGTACGCCGGAATCGAATATCAGTTGACGCCGGAAGTCACCTCCTGCATTAAGCTGATTTCGCGGCCGGGTAGTGAGAAGATCGTGCGTTACGCCTTCGAGTACGCGCGGCTGCACAATCGCAAGAAGGTCACCTGCTTCATGAAGGACAACATCATGAAGATGACCGACGGGCTCTTTCACAAGGTCTTCGACGAGATTGCCGCCGACTATCCCGATATTCAGAAGGAAGCCTGGATCGTGGACATCGGCGCAGCCAAGATGGCCGATACGCCTGAGGCTTTCGACGTAATCGTGATGCCGAACCTGTACGGCGATATCCTCTCGGACGTGGCCGCTCAGATTGCGGGATCGGTGGGACTTGCGGGCAGCGCCAACATCGGCGACCAATGCGCGATGTTCGAGGCGATCCACGGATCCGCGCCTCGGCGCGCCAATCAGAATCTGGCCAATCCTTCGGGCCTGCTCCTGGGCGCGGTGCTCATGCTGGTCCACATCAACCAGCCTGAGGTCGCCGAGCGCGTGCATAATGCCTGGCTGCGCACCATCGAAGATGGCGTTCACACTTATGACATCTTCACGGACGGCATCAGCACACAAAAGGTCGGGACCAAGGAATTCGCTGAGGCCGTGGTTGCACGCGTGGGTCAGAGACCGAACCGCCTGAAGCCGGTCGCCTATGCCAAGCGGCCTGAACATACTGCCAAATCGGTAACCAGCGCGGCCACCAATCCTAAAACGGAACTCAAGGGCATCGACGTGTTTGTCGCGTGGCCGTCGCGTAACCCCAACGACCTGGCCGATGCCGTGGCAAAAATGGCGGGCGATGGACTGAAGCTGCAGATGATTGACAACCGGGGCGTCAAAGTCTGGCCGGCCGGCCGTGCCGAGACCTTCTGCACCGATAGCTTCCGCTGCCGATTCATGTCGGAAACGCCGGTGCCGATGAGCCGGCTAATCGAAATCGTCTCGCGAATCGCAGAGGCGGGCATCGATATTGCCCTAACACAATCGCTGCGTACCTTCGACAACCAGCCAGGCTTCACGCTGGCACAGGGACAGTAATTATGGCTGATTCCCCATTAGTCGCTGTACTCATGGGAAGCAAGTCGGACTGGGAGACCATGCGCCAGGCCGACGAACTGCTCACCACTTTCGGAGTGCCACACGAATGCCGCGTTTTGTCGGCGCACCGTACGCCGGTAGAGACTGCCGAGTACGTCGGTGCGGCCGAATCGCGGGGGATTGAAGTGGTGATTGCGGCAGCGGGGGGAGCGGCACACCTGGCAGGTGTGTGTGCCGCGCATACCATCCTCCCGGTGCTGGGTGTCCCGATGGAGAGCGCGTCGCTAAAGGGAATGGACTCCCTGCTCTCCACGGTGCAGATGCCTGCCGGAATTCCGGTGGGGACACTGGCGATCGGGCCGGCAGGTGCGCGGAATGCCGCACTTCTGGCGATTGCTATTCTGGCAAACCAACGCCCGGAATTGCGCGAAAAATTGCGCAATTTCCGGGCGGAGCAAAGTCGGAAAGTCTTACGCGAGACGTTGCCTTAGAGGACGTGGCGTACACACTCCTGTTTGCGTCTCGACACGGATGTCGGGACTCTTCGGGCGCTTACCGACTCTGCCCTGGACAGGCGAAGCCCCTGCCCCAACCAGACTTACTGCGCAACTAGCGGACCGAGTACGAAGTCGGTTGGCAAGCTGTCGGTTTGCAATGCCAGCGATCCGCCGTTGCCGTTCAGCAGAATACCCTGGAAGTTGTTCACGCCCGTGCTGCCAGTAGTGGCGCCGCTCGAGCTATTGAAGGTCAGTTGCAGAGAGCAGTTCGGCAGGAAGGTGTAGGTGCCGCTGGCGGTGCTCTGCTTCACCGTGCCGCTGGAAAAGACCCACTCGGTCAAAGTGAAACTGCCGGCGCCGTCCAGCGCGAGCGATCCGATACCGGAGGTGGCTTGGAAACTCGCCGCGCCGCTCGTTCCAGTTGTTCCGGTTGTTCCAGTGGTGCCCGTGGTTCCGGTCGTGCCGGTTGTTCCTGTTGTGCCGGTCGTTCCTGTTGTGCCGGTCGTTCCGGTCGTTCCTGTTGTTCCAGTTGTTCCCGTCGTGCCCGTTGTCCCCGTAGTTCCTGTAGTGCCCGTGCCGCTGCTCGAAGTGCTTACCTTCTGTGCGCCAAAGAAGCTAAACGCAAACGATGCGGGTGTGCCTCCCGAGATGCAGGCGTTGGTGGAAAGATCCAGTTCACCAGTCGCGCCGCCACCGTTCGCATCGGTCTCGACGAACAGCACCCGTGCGCCGCCATCTGCCACGACCGCGTCATAGGACTGGCCAGAATTCAATTTCATGGTTGCCGAGCAGTTGTCGTTGATGGTGTAAGAGCCAATTACCACGTAGCCATTGCCGCCCGGCGCAATCCCGTCGATGTTCCCATTACCATCGAAGAAATAGCGGCCGAGACCCGGCATGCTTCCGGAAAGGCTGCTGGTGTTAGCGCCGAATCCGCCTTGCAGGGATGTCGAAGACGCCGAGCTGGAGGTGCCAGTGGTCCCCGTCGTTCCGGTCGTTCCCGTCGTTCCGGTCGTTCCCGTTGTTCCGGTCGTTCCCGTTGTTCCGGTTGTTCCTGTTCCGGTTGTTCCTGTTGTGCTCGTATTGAGGGTGTTCAGCACATTCATGAAGCTCGCGCTCGAGATCTGGGCATTATAAGTACCCATCAACTTTGCGTTGTTACAACCCGTAATGGCATACGAAGCCTGGGGCAAAGTGAGGACGCAGAGTAATAGCCCTGCGAGAACCAGTGTCTTTAGAGTCGGTGTCATTTGTTTCGCTTCTCCCTGTACCAGATGTTGTGGCGCGGGACGAACTCGGTCCCGCAAGTGCAGTATAGGGAAACGATACAATTACTTCGGTGAGGCTCGTCACCACTGGCAAGGCGTTGGTATCGTGTATAACAGAAGCTTTCTAGGCGGCGGGCTTTTTCAGACTTTCGAGTGTTCGTCGCAGGACATCTCTTACTTCGTCCCTCTCTGTTTCATCGCGATACTTGCCTCTCGGCCAGAAAAATCCGCGCAGTCCATCTTTCTTGCGGCGCGGCACCACGTGAATGTGAAGGTGCGCCACACTCTGGCTGACGCGATTGTTCACGGCCAGAAATGACCCCTCTGCACCCAGTCCTGTTTCTACAGCCACGCATAGTGTACGTGCCATCTCAAACAGAGGGCCGACGTGCTCGGCTGGAAGGTCGGCGATGGTTTCGAAATGCTGCCGGGGAATCAGCAGGCAATGTCCTGGAAAAAGCGGGCGGTGATCGAGAAAGGCCAGCATCCGCGAGTCGTCGAAGACGATGGACGCAGGTATCTCTCCGGCTGCGATCTGGCAAAATAAGCACGGAGTGGCGGCCATATCTATCGCTGGCGACTCTTCACCATTTGTGCGGTCGGCACGGGGAGGTCTGGATTCGACTGCAGCAAGAGACAGGATACAACGCCGCGAACGCGTCAGCCAAAATTTGCAGATCCGCGAGCGGGATGGTGTCCACACGCGTAAACCCGCGAATCTAAACCACCAACCCCATCGTTTCCGGCCTGTGCTACCATGGGTCAGAATCCCCAAAAGGAGGAGAACCAATGTTCGGAACGCTGGGCATGCAGGAGATTGTTGTCATCTTCATCCTGGCTTTGCTCCTCTTCGGTCCGAAAAAATTGCCGGAGTTGGGGCGGACCTTCGGAAAGGCGTTGACCGAATTCCGCCGCGCGCAGGCCGAGCTGAAATCTACGTTCGACCGCGAAATGAGAAATCTGGAGCAGGAGACCGCGTCGTTAAAGGAAGTCACCAAAGAGTATCAGTACGATACTTACAACTACGATTACTCGTCGTATGAGAACAGCTACGAAGGCTCATACGGCTCCGAAACCCACGAATCCACTGCTGCCACCACCCCATCCACTGCAAGCGCATCCGCACCTCAGGGCGCTGAGTCACCGTCAGCCGTTCCGCCGGAAGGCACGATTGCCCATGGCACCGAACTGGCCGCACTTCCCGCACCGGGCGAGCATCCGCAAAATGCCGCTACGAACGGGCATGCGGAGCACTCTTCGGCTACGGCTGAGCACAGCGCATAGCGAATGAACCCACCTGAAGAATCGAAGGGAGTCGGCGCTCCCGGTACTGGAATTGCGTCGATCAAGGGAGCCATCGATAAGGTTAGCCGGAGGATGGGAGGAGGGGGACTTCCTCCCTCCTCTCCGCCGTCGGAAAACGAGGAAGACGACGAAGACGACGGCATGCTCCGCATGTCGTTCCTCGAGCATCTTGAGGAACTGCGATCGCGCATCTTTCGGGCGCTCGGCGGCGTCGGCCTTGCCTTCCTTGTGAGCTTAAGCTTCAGCGGGCGATTGTGGGACGTGGTCAGACAGCCGGCCAAAGCTGCCCTCACTTCCCTGGGTTACGAACCGGACTTGGTCCAGATCGAGCCCATGGAGGCCTTCAACATCATCTGGTTCAAAGTTCCCATCATCTGCGCGATCTTTTTAGGGTCTCCGATTGTTCTTTACCAGGTCTGGGCCTTCATCTCCCCCGGCCTGTACCGCCGCGAAAGACGTTGGGCGGCGCCGTTCATCCTGATTTCCGCGGGCCTCTTCATCGCGGGGGGTCTTTTCGCGTATTTCGTCGTCTTCCGCTACGGTCTCACGTTCCTGTTGAGTATCGGGCAGGGATACGGCGTGAAGACCATGATCTCCATGAGTCACTACTTTGAGCTGTTTTTCAACGTAGTGGTGGGCGTGGGCCTCGTCTTCGAACTTCCCGTCCTGATCTTCTTCCTGACCCTGTTGAGAATTGTCAGTCCGGTGTTTCTTCTGAATCACAGCCGGTATGCCATTCTCGGTATCTTCATCATCGCGGCCATCGTAACTCCCACGCCCGATGTCTTCAACCTGATGTTGTTCGCGACGCCGATGTGCCTGCTGTTTTTCGTCGGAATCTTCGCGAGCTACCTGCTGGTATTGCATCGCGAGAACCGCAAGTTCCCGTGGCGAACCGCCATTATGATCATGGTCGGCGTACTACTGCTAGTAGCGGGAGTGCTATACCTGGCTATTACTAAATACGGTTACAAACCAGTACCACACTGGCCGTTCCTGACTCGCTGAGCGTCATTAATTCGTGGAATTCAGGTCGCATCCGATGTAAGATCGGTGTGATCGCGTACCTTTGCGCGACCTTATTACCGGCATATTGAGATGCGATGGACTTATATAAAGCGATACAGAACCTGTACGCCGAGAAAGAGAAACTCGAGCAAGTAATTGCTTCGTTGGAAGAATTACAGCGGACCTCCGGCGCTCTCACCGGAGTTCCACCCCCAGGTAAGCGCCGCGGACGGAAATCCATGGGCTCCAAGGAACGCAAAGAGGTCTCCGAACGCATGAAGAAATATTGGGAGAGCCGGCGCTCGGACAAAGCTGAAGACCCGCGCCAGTAAATGGTCGCGTCTTACCCCAAAATCTCCAGAAATGCCTGAGCGGCATGACTCAGGACCCTCTTCGTCGGATAAACCAGCCTGATTTTCCTCTCCACGTGCATTTCCTCGACCCGCACCTCACAGAGCGTCCCGCGCTCGATCTCCTGCTCCACGCACATCCGTGGGAGAAACGCCACTCCGAGGTTGCTCTCGACCAATTTGCGGATCGTCTCAATGGTCGGCATCTCGACATCCATGAGGAGCCGCACCTTGTGGGCCTGAAATTCACGCAGTACCACCTCCCTATACGGTGATAGTACGTTATGGGCAATGAAGTTCTCCGCGCCCAACTCGGTGATCGAAACGGCGCGGCGGTCTGCCAGACGGTGACGAGGAGAGACTACCAGGGCCAGAGCATCGGTATAAATGACTTTCGACTGGAGTCTCTCGTCCGCAGGATCGTAGCTAATGACTCCAAGCTCCAGATTGCCGTCAAGGAGCTCATTGGGAACCTTACTTGAAAGACTCCGGCGTATCTGCACCTTCACCTTGGGATGCAGTTCCCGGTAGCGTTGGATGTAGCGTAACAGATACAACGCGGTTGACTCGTTCGCGCCGATGCTTAGCCGTCCCGATGAGGCATCGCGCAGTTCCGCCAGCGAATTGTCGAGTTCCTGGCGCAAGCTGTGAAACCGCCGCGCATATTCCAGGACATTCTGCCCCGCATCGGTGAGGATCAAGTCTTTGCCGGAGCGGTCGATGAGCTTTTCTCCCAACTCCTGTTCCAGCCTCTGCACTGCCAGCGATATCGCCGGCTGGGTGCGCAACAGCTTCTCCGCTGCTCTTGAAAAACTCTTCTCCACTGCTACCGTCAGAAACACCTGCAGAGAATAAAGCTCCATGCCCCCTCGAACCCCACGTTATAATATCAATTAATACCACCCTTCAATATTATAAATTTGCTAAATTTAACCGGCGACTGCATAATGCTCCTAACGGATCACATATGAGCGACCGCGTATACATTTTCGACACTACGTTGCGCGACGGCGAACAATCGCCCGGATGCAGCATGACGGTTCCCGAGAAGTTGCGGATGGCCAGGAAACTGGTGGAGCTCGGAGTGGACATCCTGGAGGCCGGCTTCCCCATCGCATCCGAAGGTGATTTCGAGGCCGTGACTGCGGTCAGCCGTGAATTCCCGTGGGCCAACGTCGCGGCTTTGGCGCGCTGCTGCACCTTGGACGTTGAGCGCGCAGCCAAGTCTCTGGCTCATGCGCGCCGTCCGCGAATCCACACCTTTATTGCCACCAGCGACATTCACCTCAAATACAAACTGAAGAAATCGCAGGATCAGGTGCTCGATGAAGCCGTGGCAGCTGTCGAACTGGCCCGGCGCCATGTGGACGATGTGGAGTTTTCGGCCGAGGATGGCGCGCGCACGGCAGGCGATTTTCTGGAGAAGATCTCCAAGGCGGTAGTAGCCGCCGGTGCGCGCACGGTCAACATACCCGATACGGTGGGATACTCGACGCCGAAAGAATATGGCGCCTTGATTGGCCGCATCGCCCAGGCCCTCGGGGATTGCGCCGTGGTGAGCGTGCACTGCCACGACGATCTCGGACTCGCCGTAGCCAATTCTCTGGCCGCGATCGAGGCCGGAGCCCGCCAGGTGGAATGCACCGTAAACGGAATCGGTGAGCGCGCGGGCAACTGCTCCCTGGAAGAGATCGTCATGATCCTCAAGACTCGCTCCGACTCTTACCCGTACCACACAGGTATCCACGCCGAGCACCTGTTCTCCGCCAGCGAGCTGCTCAGCTCGATCATCACCTTCGGACCGCAACCCAATAAGGCCATCGTCGGCCGCAACGCCTTCGCGCACGAAGCAGGCATCCATCAGGACGGGTATCTCAAAGAAAAAAGCACCTACGAGATCATCGATCCGCACAGTGTGGGCGTTCCCGAAGGTAAGCTGGTGCTAGGCAAGCACAGTGGACGGCATGCGCTCAACCAGCGCTGCAAGGAGATGGGGTTCGACCTGACCCGCGAGGAGTTGGACAGTCTGTACCATCGCTTCACCGCCGTCGCCGATCATCGGAAAAAAGGTCTTATGGACGAGGAAATACTGGCGCTGATTCACGAAGGGCAGCGCGTCATGCAAGCGGCGGCGGATTAGGCCGATGAAGCTGGACGTTCTGGTTTTACCGGGAGACGGCATCGGCACCGAAGTCACGCGTGAAGCCGTCCGCGTTCTCCGGCATGTTGCCGAGAAGTGGCATCATCAGTTAACACTGACAGAAGGGTTGTTGGGGGGCGTCGCGATTCATCAGACGGGCACCCCGTTTCCCGATGAGACCGCTAAGCTCGCGGCCGCGGCGGATGCGACCCTGATGGGCGCTGTCGGGCTGCCGGAATTTGATACAGCTCCGCCCGAAAAGCGGCCGGAAAAGGGATTGTTGGGTATTCGCAAGGCGCTGGGCGTTTTTGCCAATTTGCGTCCTGTGCGAGCGTACGCGTCTCAGTTGGATTCTTCGCCACTGAAGAACCACCTGGTGGAAGGCACCGACATGATTATCGTCCGCGAACTGACGGGCGGTATTTACTACGGAACTCCGCGTGGGATTTTTGAGGACGGCGCGGAGACGCGGGCGGTCAATACCATGACTTATACACGCTCGGAGATCGAGCGTGTTTCCCGCATGGCCTTCCACCTGGCGCGCGCGCGCCGCAAGAAAGTGACCTCGGTTGACAAGTCCAACGTACTTGAGAATTCGCAACTTTGGCGCCGCGTGGTGGTGGAGGTAGCGCGCGAATTTCCGGACATCGAGCTCGATCACCTGCTGGTGGACAATTGCGCGATGCAACTGATATTGAATCCGCGGCGGTTCGATATCGTGCTCACCGAGAACATGTTCGGCGACATCCTGAGTGACGAAGGCGCGGTACTGGCGGGTTCGATCGGGATGCTGCCGTCGGCTTCGATCGGCGGCCGCCGCCCATCCGGCGCATGGGTAGGGCTGTACGAGCCAGTTCACGGGTCGGCGCCTGACATCGCCGGGCAGAATAAGGCCAACCCGCTGGGCGCGATCGGCTCAGTTGGCGCCATGTTGGAATACAGTTTCGGCTTAAAGGAAGAATCCGCTGCGGTAGACGCGGCCATCGAAGCCGTGCTCCGCAGTGGAAAAGTGACTGCGGATTTGAGACCTTCGGGCACTCCCGCCACCACCCAACAGGTAGGTGAAGCCGTGTGCGCCGCGATGGGCTGAGTGCGGGCTTACCGGTCCGCACTCGGCAAAATCAGTTCGCGATAATAGAAGACAGGCCATGCCTCAAACCATCATCGAAAAACTCTGGGACTCCCACGTCGTGCATGAACAGACCGGCGTACCGACGCTTCTGTTCATCGACCTGCACCTGGTCCACGAAGTCACTTCGCCGCAGGCCTTCGACGGTCTGCGCGAGCGCGGCCTCAAAGTACGCCGCGCCGATCTGACCATCGCCACCACCGACCACAGCATCCCCACTACCGACCGGACATTGCCGATCGTAGATCCAATTGCCGCCAAACAGCTCGCGCAACTGGAGTCGAACTGCGCGGAATTCGGTATCCGGTGCCTGGGGATTCACAGCCTCGGACAGGGCATCGTGCACGTCATCGGTCCGGAGTTGGGACTCACCCAGCCCGGCATGACCGTAGTCTGCGGCGACAGCCACACCGCTACCCATGGCGCTTTCGGGGCGCTGGCATTCGGCATCGGCACCAGCGAGGTGGAGCACGTCCTGGCCTCGCAGTGCCTGTTGCAGCGCAAGTCGAAGACGTTCCAGGTGAATGTCGAAGGCACGCTGAAGCAGGGCGTTTCCGCCAAGGACATCATTCTGGCGCTGATCTCGCGGATCGGCGTGGGCGGCGGCACCGGTAGCGTCTTCGAATACACCGGCAGCGCCATTCGCAGCCTCTCGATGGAAGAGCGTATGACCGTCTGCAACATGTCGATCGAAGGAGGCGCGCGCGCCGGACTCGTGGCGCCCGACGATACCACCTTCCAATATCTCAGCGGCCGCGCACATGCCCCCAAGGGGGCTGCATGGGACGAAGCGCTGGCCCGCTGGCGGCGGCTTCCCACCGACCCCGGCGCCACCTACGATCGCAGCGTCACCATCGATGCCGATGCGCTCGAGCCCATGATCACCTACGGCACCAATCCCGGCATGGGCATGCCGATCACCGCGAGCCTGCCGGACCCTTCGGATGTGGCCGACCCGATGGCACGCGATTCCATCACCAAGGCTTTGAAATACATGGGGCTCGAAGGGGGCAAACCGCTCCTCGGCCACTCCGTGGACGTGGTCTTCATCGGAAGCTGCACCAACTCCCGGATCTCCGATCTGCGCATCGCCGCGGGGTTGCTGAAGGGACGCAAGGTCAGCTCTAAGGTGCGTGTCCTGGTGGTGCCCGGATCGCAGGAAGTGAAGCGGCAGGCGATCGCCGAAGGGCTGCCCGAGGTCTTCCGCGAGGCGGGCTGCGAGTGGCGCGAGCCCGGATGCTCGATGTGCATCGCCATGAACGGCGATCAACTTTCGCCCGGACAGTATAGCGTCTCCACGAGCAATCGCAACTTCGAAGGCCGCCAAGGCAAGGGCGGGCGCACCTTCCTGGCGAGTCCCCTGACCGCCGCTGCCAGCGCGATCACCGGCGTGGTTACCGACGTGAGGACACTGCTATGAAGCCGTTCACCAATTTCGAAAGCCGCATGATGCCGTTGGCAATCAATAATGTGGATACCGACCAGATCATCCCGGCGCGTTTCCTCAAGACGACCTCAAAGCAGGGCCTCGACAAGCAGCTTTTTAACGACTGGCGCTACGATGCGCAGGGCAATCCGGATCCCGATTTCATTCTGAATCAGCCGCAGGTGCGGGGCGCGGAAGTGCTGCTGGCCGGCGACAATTTCGGCTGCGGCAGCTCCCGCGAGCACGCCCCCTGGGCGCTCACCCAGTACGGTTTCCGCGCGGTGATCAGCACCAGCTTCGCCGATATTTTCCAACAGAACTCGCTCAAGAATTCACTGCTGCCGATTCGCGTTCCGCAGGATGTTCACGACGAGTTGTTCGGCGCCGTGGCGGCGGACCCGAATGCGAAAGTGAAGATCGATCTCCCGAATCAGACGCTCACGACGCCCTCGGGGCGCACGGTGGACTTCCCGGTCGACAGCTTCTCGAAACACTGCCTGGTGGAGGGTGTAGATGAGCTGGGCTACATCTTGCAGCATGCCGCGGATATCGCCGCATTTGAATCGCAAAGGGTAGGCTCGATCAACACGCTGTCGTAGGTGTTGTGCTCCGCCGTGGGCAGCCACGCGCCACGTCTGGGCTTACAATAAGATTTCCATGATCAAAGCCGAAGTCCGGCAGGAACCGGCGTTGACCGGATCCGCGGCAGGCACTCCCCGCGGGTTCGTCCGCTACGCCAAGGCCGTGCTTGTCTTCAACGTGGCCGTAGCCCTGTGGGGCGCTTATGTGCGGGCGTCCGGCTCTGGAGCGGGATGCGGCAATCACTGGCCGCTGTGCAACGGCGAGGTGACGCCGCATTCGCCCGCCATCGCCACGATCATTGAGTTCACTCATCGGGCTACCAGCGGAATCGGTCTACTGGCGGTCGCGGTACTGCTGCTGTGGTCCTTCCGCGCCTTCCCCCGGCGACATCCCGCGCGGCTCGCTGCTGTGCTGTCGATGGTGTTCGTGTTCTCCGAAGCGCTGATCGGAGCTGCCCTGGTGCTGCTCGGGCATGTCGAGAAGAATGCCTCTGTCACTCGCGCCTATTCGCTCTCCACCCACCTGATCAATACCTTGACCTTGCTCGCCTGTCTGACTCTGACCGTTCGATTCGCGAGTGGACGGCCTATCCCCACCTTGCGTGGACGCGCGCTCTGGCTGGCTGCCTTGAGCTTGGGGGTGGTGGTGCTGTTGGGCGTGAGCGGCGCAGTCGCGGCGTTGGGGGACACCCTCTTTCCTTCCACGTCCCTGGCAGCGGGATTGGCTCAGGATTGGGATCCGTCTGCCAACATCTTTTTGCGCCTGCGCGGGCTGCATCCCCTCCTGGCCGTCGCTGCAGCGGGATGGCTGCTGTATTACGCGGTTTCGAACGCGGCTCGAAATCGCAGCGTGCGGACGGAAGCCTGGATGGTCGTGGGCTGCGTGGGGGTCCAACTTGTGGCGGGTGCGACCAATCTGTTGCTGTTGGCGCCGGTCTGGACGCAGTTACTCCACTTACTCCTGGCTTACGTGCTCTGGGTTTCGCTGGTGCGGCTATGCGCATCGCTTTTGACGAATCCTAGGTTTGCAGGCTGTTGAAAAGAGTCGAAAGTCCACTTGCTGACGCGCGCGGTTAGTAAGCGCACTATCGCGCGAGCGTGTAGGCGCCGGCTACGAGCCGCGACCGTGAGGGAGTGATTTTTCGGGCGATCGGGCATCGCTTGCTGACGCGCGCGGCTCGCAACGAGCCACGACCGTGAGGGAGTGATTTTTCGGGCGATCGGGCATCGCTTGCTTACGCGCGCGGCTCACAACGAGCCACGACCGTAAGGGAGTGATTTTCGGGCCGATCGGGCATCGCTTGCTTACGCGCGCGGCTCGCAACGAGCCACGACCGTGAGGGAGTGATTTTTTCGGGCGATCGGGCATCGCTTGCTTACGCGCGCGGCTCGCAAGCGCACTATTCCGCGAGCGTGTAGGCTACGAGCCGCCTTGGATCCTTTTCAGTAGCCTGCTAGAGAAGCGCTCTAAAGTTTCGGCAAGCTCCGCCGATTTCTACTATGTGCGCATCCTCGCATTACTGATCGCCTTTTTCTCCGGTGTCGCCGCCTGGGCGCAAAATGTCCCCAAGGCGAGCGATCCGGCCAAAGATCCCATGCGTGCCGCGATGGAGAAACAGAGGGCTGCCATGGGTCTCCAGCGGGAATCGGTCAAAAAACAAGCCGAGTCCGTGGGATCGTGGATGGTGCCCGCGAGCGAAGTTGGCCTCGTCCACGCGGACAGCACTGAGGAATTACCGAATCCGCCTCCCGATAAACCGCCCCCCGGGAAAGTGCCTTGCGATTCCTTGGCGGGCGAGTCCGTCAATGCGATCATTGATGGAGCTGCCAAGGCCCAGAGCGTCCAACCGGAACTGCTTCACGCGGTAATCGAGCAGGAGTCCGGATTTCATCCCTGCGCGGTATCTCCCAAGGGAGCCAAGGGGATGATGCAACTGATGCCCGATACCGCCGCCGACCTGGGAGTGACGGATCCTTTCGATCCCAAAGAAAACATCGAGGCGGGGGCCCGCTACCTGAGGCAATTGCTCGACAGATACAAGGGAGATCTCAGACAAGCCTTGGGCGCTTACAATGCCGGGCCTGCGGCAGTCGACCAGGCCGGAGGAGTGCCGAACATTCGCGAAACTCGCGACTACGTGCAGTCGATCCTGCAGAAAGTCGGCACGATCCCAATCGAGTCTCCGGCGATTCCACTTTCCAAGCCGATTCAGAATTGAGCGTTTTCGCCTGCACTCTTTCCCGGAGCGCTGCGTCATTCGGGTCAGAAATCTATGCGGCGATGGTTCCTTCTGGCCTTGGCGACAGGCACCCTGGAGGCTGCGGTAATCCGCGGATCCGTGGTCGAAAATCAGACCGGCAAACCGCTGGCGCGTGCGTTGGTAATCGTCCGACCCGTCGCCGGTACCGCCGGCTCGCCGCATTCGGTCCGGACGAATGCCTACGGCGCATTCGAGTTTCCGCAGGTGGCACCGGGCGTGTACCTGGTGTCCGCGCAGAAACGCGCCTTCGCTCCCGCACAGTACGGACAGAAGCACTACAAGGCCGCAGGCTTTCCAATCGTCCTGGACGAAACCGCTGCCCCATTCCTAAACTTGCGTTTGCAGCGTTATGGCGCCATTACAGGGACCGTCGTGGATGAAAACGACGTGGGTCTGCCGGATCACGACGTGGCGGCGTTCCGCAACACCCGGCCTCCCGAACTCGCTGGGCGGGCGCGCACCGACGATCGCGGCGTCTATCGGATCGGTGGTCTGGAACCCGGGTCCTATATTATTCGCACGGTCGGAAAACAATACGACGATGGAGGATACCTGCCGACCTTCGCCAAGGAGACCGCGCGGCTCGAAGAAGCGCGCCCGTTCGACGTGAATCTCGACCAGCAGGTAGAAGAGGCCGGTGTCCGGCCATTCCCCGGCCAACTCTTCGTGGTTGGCGGCCAGACCCTGCCAGGGGTCCAGGCGAACATCACACTGATCTCGGAGATGGGTTCGGAGCAGACGACTTCGGACGCCTCCGGCAACTTCAAATTTCCGCCACAGGCGCCGGGAAATTATGAACTCTACGCACGCTCGGTAAGCAGCGATCGCCGTGGCGGAGGCGTCATCGCCGGGTACAGGCAGCTTCTGGTAGACCGGGAACGCACCGACAACCGCATCAACCTGGGCATTCCGCCCGACGTCAGGCTCGTCGTCGAAGACACCAAAGGCCAGGCCATCGATCCGGCGAAAGTGCAGCTATTGATCCGGCGCAAAGACCTCTCCGGAGAAGGTTCAGCCGAAGACCTCCGAGTCTTGCAGGGCGCCGTCAGGATCATGCCGGGCCGGTGGGAACTCTCGATGGCGCCGTCCGCTTCCTATTACGTCGCCGGATTCTCGGGCCCACGAAACGACAGCATGGAGCGGGTACGACCCGACGGGTGGAACGAGATTATGCTCTTGGGACCTGGCCAGGAACTCGTGAAATTCGTTCTCTCATCCACTCCCGCGCGCATTCACGGCACCGTCTCCAATACCAATCACGATCCCGTCGCTGGCGTCCCTGTCTTTTTGGAAGCCTACGACCCAGCCACCCGCCGGCGCCTGACCGACCTGCGCGTGACCCAAACCGATATCCGCGGACAGTATCAGTTCTTCGGACTGGCCCCGGGCAACTATCGCATCCTCAGCTCCTTCGAGTTTCAAACGCCCGAAACCGCCGCTCTCGATGCCGCGAACGCACATTCGGTCCAGACCGAGGAAGGTCGTGACCTGCCCGTGGATTTGGACCTGTACGTGATCCACTGAGGGTCAACGTTGGCCCGGCGCTCGCGCGATAGGCTTGATGATCCGCCCGTCCGGCCCGGTCACGGTAATCGTGACTTCGACTTTGTCTTCTGAGTTCAGCGGAAAGTACGAATTCCGTGCCCGATAGAGCATCCAAGTGCAATAGAGGAGCCCGAACAGACAACCGTATGCCAGTATGGAGGCTCTCACGCCGCTATCGTAGCATTCCGTGGTGAAGGCGCCAGAGAACTGCGCTCGCCAGTCCGGTCGCACCGGGCGCACGCAACGCTGATACATGCCACGCGCATCGGCCGGTTCTCCGGTTCGACGCGGAGTGCGGCGAGCCGCGGCGGCTTAACCAGTCGAGCGCCGCACTGCCAGTATCTCCGAAACTTTGGCCAGGAGTTTTTCTGGACTGATCGGTTTCGTCATGACCGCGTCCGCTCCCATCACTTCGGCCACTTTTAGAAACTGCCCTCCAAACGCTCCGGAGATCGCAATGATTCCGATGTCCGGCAATTCGGCGCGTAACACTCGGATGGTTTCGATACCTTCCTGCTCCGGCATCACCAAATCGGTAATCACCAGGTCCAGTGGCCGCGCGCGGGCCTCCTGGACCGCTTCCTTGCCGTCCGCCGCGTCAAAGACCGCGTATCCGCCACGTTCCAAAAGGTTGCGCAGGAATCGGCGAATCCCGGCGTCATCATCAGCCACCAGGATCCGGCCGGAAGCGGCAGCCGGCGCCAGCAGCTTGCGAACCTTTGCTGCCAATTCGCTGGGGCTGAATGGCTTCTGTAGGAACTCGGCATCGTTCTCCAACACCCGATGCCGTACGATGGTGTCATCCGTGTAGCCTGACGTGAACAGAACCCGGAGAGCGGGCCAGCGTTTCCGCAATTGGTCCGCGAGCGCCCTGCCGCTCATTTGCGGCATCACCACGTCGGTTAAAACCAGATCGATTCGCTGCTGTGGCTGCTCGCAGATCTCAATCGCGTCCGTGGCCCGACTGGCAGCGATCACCTGGTAGCCGCGGGCCCGCAAGGCTTGAGCGACATACTTGCGGACCTCCGCCTGGTCTTCCACCACCAGAATCGTTCCGCTTCCGATGGCTGCATCGATTGCGTCTGGAAGGCTGACTTCGGCGGAGGTCTCTTCCGCCCGAGGCAGGAAGATCGCGAATGTGGTGCCGCAGTTCAGTTCGCTTTGCACATCGATGACACCGCCGCTCTGCGCGACAATTCCCTGGACCATCGATAGCCCCAACCCGGTGCCCTTCCCCACTTCTTTCGTCGTGAAGAAAGGCTCGAAGACGCGCTGCCGCGTCTCCTCGTCCATGCCGACGCCATTGTCGCTGACCGAGAGCCGCACATAAGGTCCAGCGGGAGCGCCGTAAAGGTGCCCCTCCTCGTCATCCCAGAAGACGCAATCCGTTTCGACCCGAATCTCACCGCCGTGCGGCATCGCGTCGCGCGAATTCACCGCCAGATTCATCACGATCTGTTCCAACTGGTGGCGGTCGGCGCGAACAATCGCCGGCCGCGGATGCGGCTTCACCGACAACACAACATCGTCCCCGAGCAGGCGAGACAGCATCGGCCGCATTTCGCCCACTACCTGGTTCAGATTAAGCACGCGAACTTCGAGCACCTGCTTGCGGCTGAAGGCCAGCAGTTGTTGCGTGAGCCCCGCGGCACGCTCGCCCGCGTGAAGAATTTCTTCGAGGCCCTCGCGAATCGGATCGAGCTTGCTCACCTGCTCGAGCAACATCGCGCAGTAGCCGTTGATGACAGTGAGCAGATTATTGAAGTCGTGCGCCACGCCTCCCGCGAGCCTTCCGATACTTTCCAGCTTTTGCGCCTGACGATAGCGCTGCTCGAGCCGCAACCGCTCTTCTTCGCCATGCTTGAGCGCAGTCAAATCGGTGATGAACGCCACCTTGGCGGGGCCTTCCACGAAGTTCATCATGATCACCGCCAGCAGCATGGGAAACTCCGAGCCGTCGGCTCGCAAGCCCGTGGCTTCGAACTCGCGCGGCACGTGCAACCCTTCCGCACGCCTCTCGTTGATCTCCTGCATGGAGCCACGGCAGACAGGCGCGAAGCACTCCATCACCGGAAGTCCGTCGAGCTCGCCCGCATTCCGGAAGCCGAACATGCGCGCGCAAATCGGGTTCGCATAGCAGATCCTGCCATCGCGCGACATCGAGATGGCAATGGGCGCATCTTCCATCAACCGGCGGAAGCGCGCCTCGCTCGCTTCCAGTTCAATTTGGGCCCGTTTCCAATCGGTGATGTCGAGCAACGAAACCAGAGCCTTGCGTTCGCCATCGATCTCGAGAGGCGCCGTGAACACCAGCAACTGGCGTTGCCGTACCCCTCCCGCCGTCAGCACCGGCAAGGCAGCTTCGATCCCTTCGCAGCGCTTCCCCTGCTGCACGCTTTCCGTCACCGCCCGGCGTAACGCGCATGCACCGCAAGGCGGGCCATAGCCGCAGCCTCTTGGATCGGCCATGGAGTTTGCACAGTTAATCGAGCCACCCGGCGCCAGGCCGATCATCTCCAATGGAGGACGGCCGGCCGCCCTGGTCGCAGCCTCATTCACTCTCTCCACCTTCAGGTTCTGGTCGACTACCAGGTAAGCCACCGGGGAGTGCGCATGAATGGCCCCCAGTTCCGCGTGCGCCGCCCTGGTCCTCTCCTCAGCAAGCTTGCGGGCAGTGATATCCTGCGAGGTCCCGTGCAGCCCGACGATGCGGCCGTTCGCATCCCGGACACACGCCCCGCGAGACGTTCTCCACGCGCGCTGTCCGTCCGGCAGCACCAACTCGAGGTCCAGTTCATAAGATTCCCCGGTATCCCGCGCACGCTCAAGTGCTTGCCATAAGCGCCGCCAGCTCTCAGGTGTGTGAATCGCCTTCAGGTCGTCAAGAGTGGGTGGCGGGCTTCGGGGATCCCGGCCCGCCAAGTGATAGAGAGCTTCGGACCAGTCTGATTGGCCTGTGTCTGCGTCCCACGTCCAGCTACCAATCCCCGCCAGCCTCTGCGCCTCGTTCAACTGCTGCTGGCTTACGCGCAGGGCCTTCTCCAGCCGCTTGCGGCGCGTGACTTCCGTGAGGAAACCATGCGCCAGCACGCTCCCGTCGGCTTCCTTCACCGGTATGGAATGGCCCTCCAGCCACGCGTCGCCCTTGACGGGATGGCGAATCCGGAAGGAACCCTGCCACGGCGAGAGGGAGCGCATGGCCGCTTCGAAACCAGCCCGCGCGCCGCGGTCATCCGGATGAACCATGGCCCACGCCGACGAGGCGTCCTGGGCGGCATCCTCCCGCCGGACTCCGCAGATCTCTTCGATCGCCGAGTTGGCAAAAGGAATATAGGCCGTCCCATCCGGCCGCAAACGATAGGAGAAGATCACGCCGGGCACGGCCTCCACAATTCTCCCCACCTCTTCCTGCGCGGCCAGGAGGTCGGCCTGGCGAGTGATCGTAATATCAAGCGCCACGCCAACCACGCCGGTCACCGTGCCTTCGGCGTTACGCACGGGGTTCCGAAGAATCTCCAGGAGGGCGCGCCGGCCGTGGCGGCGTTGGGTGGCCCAGCCGCATCCGATCATGGGCTCCGGGGACGCCGCCGCGGTCCGATCCCCCGAGCGCAAAGTCTCCGCTTCGTCCTTGGGATAAAGATCGTAGTCAGTCTTTCCGATCACATCTGACTCGGGTAGACCCAGGAAATCCGCGGCTGCGGAGTTACAAGCCAGATAAACGCCATTCAGATCTTTGAGCCAGACCATATCGGGTACAGCGGCAGTCAGGGCGTCAAAGGAATTACCGGCAAACAGCTGCGTGGAAAGTTCCCGTGTGTGCGGACTCATGAGCGATATAATCCTTATCGGCTGCAGTCTCGCAACGCGGAAGCAGAAACTTGACGAGAGGCAAGGCCCTCCGTCTACCGCGATCATAACATCTGGCTTGAAACTTGGGGTGGGATTGGGATCCGCGGCGCGCCGGGACGCCGAAGTATGGAGGTCCGTCGAGTGCCGACCGGAATCGGGACTTCCAGACACGACGCGTGACGTAGGGCGCCCCCAGCCTGTGCCTTAAGCTTTCTACTTCTTCGCCGCTGTGGGCCGTTTGAGAACCAGCGGCATCGGGGTGCCCGCAAGGAGCCATGTGCCGGAAATCTCAGTCCCGGCATCGTTGATGTTTCCAGCAAAAGTGGCGCCGAGCCCCGCTACAGAAAATCCAAACGACTTGCCTTTCACAGAAATCGGGTTCGCCGGCAGTTCGCGATTGCCATCCGACATCTTCAATACCCCGACCGCACTGCCATCCGCCGCCCGGGTCAAGGTCATCACCAAATTGATCTGGTATCCCGGCCCTGCGTCCAGAGTGCCTTGCCAGGTGCCCTCGAAGGCCTTGGGCAACTGAGAATTCGCCGGAAACGGTCCGCGCTCGAATGTTAGAGGAGCGGATCGCGACATTTGTGTCCAATCTCCGGAGATGGGCCCTCCCGGAGCTTTGATCGTGCCACGGTAATGCACCACTGCGGGGCGAATCTCGAACTCCAGAGTCTGGTCTTTCTGATGGATGCTGGTGAGCGGCACTTCCCGATTGCCCTGGTCGACATTGATCATCATGCCGGTCGCAGTGCCATCGGGCGCACGGCTCAGTTTGAGCAGCATGCGGGTCTGCGTATCGCCCGCGCTGAGCGTGGCGTGCCAGGTACCTTCCACGTCTTTGCCGATTGGGGTGCTCGGTTCCGGAAGTTTGACTTGCGCCGCTCCCGTCCGATTCAATGCCAGCGGAGTCTTGTGCTGCGGATCGCCGAAGGTGCCACTCAGTTTTCCATCGGAACCGAGCGATCCGTCGAACGCAGGGTTTCCGAAGACGCCCGACACCACAAAATGTACCTGGTTCTGGGTAACCGAAAGCTGCTCCACCGGGATGTCGTTCGCCTGGAACTCAGGCATGCTGAACGACCCGACCCACGCACCTTTGGGATTCTTGGTTAAGTCCACAATGACGCCCAAGTCTTGGCCGCCGGGAATCTTGTAATTGCCTTGCCAGCGTCCGGCCAGGGTTGGGGACGTGTTCTGCGCCAGGCATGCGAGAGCCAGCGCGGAGCCGGTCAAGACAAGAGCAACGAATCGATACGATAAATTCATGGGTTTTTGAAGGAGGGGGTGTAACCGCCCAAACCTTTAGGGTAGCGAAAAATCGGGCATGGCGTGATCGAACCCAGTCCAGGCAGAGCCAGGCAGCGCAGGGCCAGGCCGTCCCGCCGTCTTCACTCGCCGCCGTCCAGCCCGAGTTCCCTTCGTATCCGGGCGACGCCTTTCGCCTTCCAATACTTGCCGTAGTTCTCCACCGACATGAAGCTGCGCGATCGCATCCGGTCCAGATAGAGGTGCCCGTTCAGATGGTCGATTTCGTGTTGCAGGATGCGCGCATACCATCCGGTCGCTTCGAGATGCACCCGCTCCGCGCGCTCGTTCCAGTAATCGACCGTGACGGTTCGCGCCCGCGGCACCAGCGCTCCGAAACCCGCGGCGCTCAGGCATCCCTCGAAGAACTCAACCTTCTCATCGCCCAGCGTGATGGTGGGATTGATGAGCACGTGAAACTCTACCGGCCGCCGTTCCGTCTCGCGTAGCAGTTCGGGATCCACATCTTTGAGAAGCTCCTCGCGATCCTCGATCACCGCCAGTTGCAAGGGCAGCCCGATCTGCGGCGCTGCGAGTCCCACCCCCGGGGCCGCACGCATGGTCTCGCGCATGTGTTCCACCAGCTGTTGGATGGCGGGGGTTACAATCTGCTCGATCGGCACCGCTTTTGCCTGCAGTCTTAGCACTGGTTCGCCTACCTGGAGTACGTTCAGCAACATCGCAGAAGATCCCACTTGCAGTCTACCTTGCATTTTAGACTGCACCGGTACCCTGCACGTTCCCCAAAGCCCCAGCCTTGTGCCACACTACTTTTTGTGCGTCTGAACCTGCGAAAGTTCGGGTGGCTTCTGCGCCGCAGCCTGGTCGCCACGTTCGACGACGGCTGTATCAGCACGGCTAAAGGTGCCGCGTATTCCGCACTGCTCTCATTTTTTCCGGTAATTACCTCGGCCGCCACAATCCTGGTCCAGACGCGCGCCGAATTTGTGGCACGCACCATTGAGGACGCTCTTTCCGAGATCGTGCCTCCCGACTCCGAACCCTTGGTCGTGCAGCAGTTTCGCGTGGCCGGAACGCGGCACAATTCGCTGCTGATCGTGGCCGGCCTGATCTCACTCTGGGCAGCGTCCGGCGTCATCAAAAGTCTCATCGAGGGTTTTCACGCGGCCTACCGCATTCCCCGGAACCGCAATTTCTTTCACCAGAGCGCGGTCGCCGTGGCGCTGGTGTTGGGAGTCGCCATTCCCGTGGTGTGCGCGTCCCTGCTGGTGGTCTTCGGCGGGCAACTGGAGCGCGTCATCTTCAACGCGCTGCGAGGCGACCCTCTGGCCTGGGCCTGGCAGTGGATCAGCCGGCTGGCGCGCTATGCACTTGCCTTCGTGACGACCGTTGGCGTGACTGCCGTCTTGTACTACTTCGGACCTTACCGGCGCCAGCAATGGCGATATGTTTTGCCGGGCGCCGTTCTGGCAACTCTGTTTTGGCTGGCCGCCACCTCCGGATTTGCCTGGTACGCGCGCAACATTGCCAACTACAACGTGATGTACGGGTCGGTTGGTGCAGGCATTGCTTTGCTTGTGTGGATGTACTTGATGGCGATCATTGCCCTGATCGGCTGTGAGTTCAACGCCGAATACGAGCGAAGCCTCCGCTGACGGTCGGTGTCGACGGTGCGCGCCATCCGCTACAATTTCAGAAGTGAGGTCAGCCATCATCTTCGCCTTGGTCCTGTCGATGGCCCACGCCGCGGACTTTCCGATGACGCTCGTCTCGGAAGACGAGGCTGAACCGATCCACAGTGCGATTGTGCGAAAAGAGGCCTGGACTCTCGACACCGTCCGGCGGCTGCGCGCCGAAGCCGACAGGCGCATGCGGGAAGGGCCCTGGACGGTCACCGCAGAGCGTCCAAAAGGGGTGGATTTGGACCCTCACGAGTATTACAGCGAAGCTCCCTACTGGTGGCCGAATCCGGAGAATCCCGATGGCGGCTATCTGCGTCGCGAAGGCGAGGCCAATCCCAGCCGTTTTCTGGCGAACAAGAGCGCGCTGAACTCCATGTGCGATGCCGTCCTGGCTCTCGGCACCGCTGCCTTTCTCCTGGACGATACCCGTTATGCGCAGCGAGCCGCGCGCGTCATTCAAACCTGGTTCATCAATCCCAAAACCCGCATGAATCCGGAGATGGACCACGCCCAATCCATCCCGGGCGTACCCGATGGGCGGGAAGGCGCCATTCTCGAAGGCCGAGCCCTGATCCGCGCGATTCAAGGGATGGAGTTCCTGGCGCAGACCGGAGCTTGGGATAGCAAGGACCAAGTCGCGGCGCACAAATGGTTCGAAGAATATCTGCGCTGGCTGACGGACAGCAAGAACGCGACCGAAGAAAAGCGCAGCGGGGGCAATCATGCATCCTGGTGGACCGCGCAGGTAGCGGCGGCGTCCACCTTCGTGGAAGACCGGGCCGCCACACAAATGGCCTTCAATTACTATCGCGACCGCGTCTTCCCACGCCAGATTCGCGGCGATGGCGGCACCACACCGTACTCTGCTCTCAACCTGGAGGCATTCACCATGATCTGCCGCATCGCGCAGGTGCACAATACCGACCTGTGGTCGTCCCGTACCCGGAGCGGTGCGACGATCGGTACGGCGATCGACAGTCTGCAGCCCTACCTGGCCGACCCGCGCAAATGGAGTAAAGAGCAGGCTGCCGAATTCCAGAACGATAGTCTCGATCTGCTAGCCTTCGCGGGGATGGGCCTCAAGAAGCCCGAATACGTCGCGCTCTTTCGCAAACTCGAGCGCCCAGAAGGCGCCTGGCTATGCCTGGTCGACCTGCTGGTTGGGCGCTGGGAAGCCGCAGCCCATCAAACCCGACACTGAACGGGCGGGAGTCGGGTGCGCGAGTACCGAATATAGAGGGCTCCAGGTCAGGAGGCCATTCCGATCGTTCTGCGGTGTCCCTGTAGCGGCACAGCCGGACCACATTCAGTAGCCTGCAACCCGCTGAAATGTTTGGTGGGCCCTGTAGGATTTGAACCTACGACCAACGGATTATGAGTCCGCTGCTCTAACCGCTGAGCTAAGGGCCCGCTCTTTTAATATCAAGAACTTGCGAAGACTTTAAGGTTCGTCGCTTTTTGGCCGTAGCGGAAATTGTGGGTAACTCGCGGGACTCTCCACCTTCGGCCCGAATTTCCATCTCGGCTATCCTAGCGTTTTCATCGTTGAGACTCTGAAGTCTCTCGAAGACGCGTTCAATGCCCTCCGGGGTCGGATGGAAGTATCTTTGCGATATCGTTACACTATCCTGGCCTGCGATCCGCATGATGGTGAACGCGTCCGTTCCTGGCTCGCCCAACCGGGTCAAAATCGTGTGCCTCAGCGAGTGTACCACGAACTCCTTAGGCAGCTTTAGGGCAGAATTGTCCAATACAAGATGATCATGAAATCGATCTTGATTCCAATACAAGATGATCATGAAAATGGGGTAAACGAGGTCGGTGTTCTGCGGCTGGATGCGATTGCACATGCAGAGCAACGAGCAGTTGTTGTTCAGCAGACCAGATCACGGATTTTCTGAAGGGTGCCCAGGGGCTGGTCTTCGAGGGACATACGAAGGCGGAGGTGTACGGCTTCGTGGAAAGAGTCCTGGTGAAGCAGGAATTCCTGCAGCAGGGGAAGAAACAGCGGGGGCTCATCCGGGCATGGACAGGCCTACCGGCGACGGAGATTCGAGAGGGTCTATACCAACGAGGACATCGCGTTGTTAGTGGAGGTCGACCAGGCGCACGGGTGGCTAAGCGGGCCCGCCACGCGACACATTCTGAATCGAGAGTACACCTGCTACGGCAAGGGGGAATATGTGCGACTGGCACAAATCTCATTTGGGCACCTGTACAACCTGCGGGGGAGTGCGGTGTATCGCAGAAAGGCAGTGTCCTATCAGCCCACGCAAGCCACGGCAGTGAGCATTGGGGAGCGGCGGCGGCCAGAGCCGGAAGGAAAGCCAGGGTATCTGCGTGTGGACACGGTGCATCAGGGCGACTGGGACGGGGCCAAAGGGGTATATCACATCAATGCCGTGGATGCGGTGACGCAATGGCAGGTGGTAGGGTGCACGGAGAAGATCAGCGAGGAATATCTGGAGCCGGTACTGGAGGCGATCCTGCACCAGTTTCCCTTCCGGATACGGGGGTTCCACAGCGACAACGGATCGGAATACATCAACCACAGGGTGGCCAAAATCCTGGAGGATTTGCGGATCGAGTTCACCAAGAGCCGGGCCAACCGGAGTCAGGACGACGCGCTGGTGGAGGGGAAGAACGGGGCCGTCATCCGCAAAATGATTGGCTACGGGCACATTCCGGGAGAGGACGCCGAGAAGTTGCACAAGTTCTATACGGGGCTACTGAATCCCTACTTGAACTACCATCGGCCATGTGGGTTCGCAACCGTGAAGTACGACGAGAAAGGCAAGCGGAAGAGGATCTACAAGAGGGAGGATTACGCGACGCCCTACGAGAAGCTCAAGCGTCTGGCCAATGCAGCGGGCTACCTGAAGGAAGGTGTGACGTTGGAGTTTCTGGAGCAACAGGCGAAACGGATGAGCGATACCGAGTGGGCCAGAAAGATGACGGCAGCCAAGGACAATCTGCTGCGCGAGGTGAAGATCGAATGCCCCGTTCCACCGCGGTTTCATTGAGACAGACGACAGTACCCCGGCCCATTCAGACACTGCCGGCCTGCGGTGAGAATCCTGCTGCATCCAGCCGCCAGGGCAACGGAAGCAGGCGGAGCGCTGAGTACCGGCCGCAGCCTTGCCTCCAGTTGGTCGGCATCGCAGTTCCAATAGTCGTTCGCAGAGAAAATCAAAACCTTCCTTTGAAGATAAAACCAAACACCCACGCGGGTCCGGAGGGCCTCCCGTTGGTCGGCACTGCGGCTCCAGTGGTCGTCCGCAGAGAAAATCAAAACCCTCCTTTGCAGGTAAAACCAAACACCCGCCAGGCCCCGAAGAGCCTCCACCTAGTCGGCAACCCAGTCTCAAGAATTCAACGAAAGGACCGCCGCTGCACCTCCCGGACCTCACCCGATTTCATGATCATTTTTCGATTGGAAAATGTTCCATGCTCCGGAAGGAATTCGCCGATGACCTGGGAGGTGCTTACTCTTCGCCGCCCGAATCGCCGGAGTTGCGCAGCAGATCGGGCCGCAAGCGAGCTGTCTTTTCCATTGCCGCCTGCCTGCGGAACTTGCGAATCTCCGCGTGATTTCCGTTCAGCAGCACTTCCGGAGCCTTCCAGCCCCGGAAGTCGGCAGGACGCGTCCAGTGTGGGCAATCCAGCAATCCTTCGCCGTGCCCGCCATCCTGAAAAGACTCGAACGCAGCCGACTTTTCATTCCCCAGCACGCCCGGCAACAGCCTCGCCACCGTGTCCACGACAATCGCCGCCGCCAACTCGCCGCCGCTCAAAACATAATTTCCGATCGAAATCTCTTCATCCGCCAGGTGCTCCGCCACTCGCTCGTCGACGCCTTCGTAACGGCCGCAGATGAGCAACAGTTCCGCATTTTGGCTTAGACGGTTAGCCACAGCCTGGTCGAACATCCTTCCTTGTGCAGAAAGCAGCAGGACTGCCTGGTCCGGCTTCCGCTCGGGCCAGATCGATTCCACCGCCAGGAAGATCGGCTCGGGCTTCAATACCATGCCTTCTTCGCCGCCCAGTGGACGGTCGTCCACAGTCCGATGGCGGTCGAATGTCCAGTCGCGCAGGTTGTGAACGCGAATGTCGAGAATTCCGGCGTCTTTGGCACGTTTCACGACGCCATAGGCGAATGGTCCCGTGAAAAATTCCGGGAAGATCGTCAGTATGTGGAAAATCACGGACGGTTCAAATCCTTCAGACCTTCGGGCAGTTCCACCGCGATCCTGCGTGCCGCCGGATTGATCTCCACGCAGATCGCTCGGGCGAACGGAATGAGCAGGTCGCCGTCCACCACCAGCAACCCCGGACCTCCAGAGTCCTGCCAGCCGGAGACGTGTCCCAGCAAATCGCCAGTCCGGCGATCGACCACCTCGCATCCCACGAGGTCCGATTGAAAGAACTCGCCGGGCTCGAGCGGTGTGCGCTCTCCAATCGGAAGGCGCACTTCGCACCCGTTCAGACGCTCGGCATCGGAGATCGTGTCCACGGTGCGGAACTTGAAGATGAGCGTTTCCTGGTGAAACCATGTCGATTCCACCTCGAAACGCCCCTCCACCGCACCGAAAAGATACACTTCATGCAAGCGTTCGTATCGTTCAGGTTTGTCGCTGAGACTCCACGCCGTGACTTCGCCACGATTGCCTCGGGCTTTACCCAAAACGGCGATCGTAACCCACTGAGCGTCTACGGGATCATTCAAGGATTTCCAACGTGAAGCGGCGATTTAGCTTCATTCCGGCCGCTCCCAATATGGTGCGAATGGAGCGGGCGGTACGGCCCTGCTTCCCAATCACCTTACCCAGATCGCTGGGGGCTACCTTCAATTCCAGAACCGTGACTTGCTCGCCTGAAACCTCTCGGACCGCAACCTCCTCCGGGATGTCAACCAGAGCTTTGGCAATGTCTTCGATTAACTGCTTCATTCCACCCCGCCTCCCATCTCATGTTAGCGAAACGTAGCTGGCAGGATCGTTAAAAGCACAACGTAAGCAGTCGTAGTCGTTCTGTTCCTAACAGTTAGAAGAGATCTCAAGTCCCTCACGCCACAGGTGCGGGGGCGGCGGCAGGATTCTTTTCGGCCAAGCGGCGGACGGTATCGGACATCTGTGCACCGTTCTTGGTCCAGTAATCCAGCCGATCGTGCTTCAAGAGCACTTTGGCGGGATGGGAGAGCGGATCGTAGTGTCCGACCACTTCCAGATTGCGGCCGTTGCGGGCGCGCTCTTTCTCAATCACCACTACACGATAAAACGGCTTCTTTTTGGCGCCGAACCGCGCCAGACGAATCATCAGCATTTATACTCCATTAACGTCCCGGCGGGCCGGGCATACTTCCAAAAGGAAAGCCCGGCGGAAGCTTCATCTTCCCCATTTTCTTGCCGAGCATTCCGCCACTCAGGCCGCCCGATACCATCTTCATCATCTTTCGGGCTTCCGCGTACTGCTTCAATAACTGATTCACATCCTGCACCGACGTGCCGCTGCCTTTGGCGATACGCCGCCGGCGGCTGCCGTTGATGATCATGTGATTGTAACGTTCCTTGGGCGTCATCGAATCGATGATGGCCACCACGCGATTGATCTCTTTTTCGTCGACCTTGACGTTCTGCAGATCCTTCAGCATGCCCATTTTGGGCATCATGCCGAGCAGATTCTGAATCGGTCCTAATTTGCGAACCTGCTTCAACTGGTCCCGGAAGTCTTCGAGCGTGAAGTCATTCTCGAGCAGCTTGCGCTGCATCTCCACAGCCTTCTTCTGATCGATCTGTTCGCTGGCTTTTTCGATGAGCGAGAGAATATCGCCCATTCCCAAGATGCGATTGGCCGCACGATCGGGGTGAAACGGTTCGAGCGCATCGAACTTCTCCCCCACGCCGACGAACTTGAGCGGCTGTCCCGTGACGTGCCGGATCGACAGCGCCGCGCCACCGCGCGCGTCGCCATCCATCTTGGTCAGGATGACGCCCGTGATCCCGAGACGCTTGTGGAACTCGTCCGCCGATTTGACCGCGTCCTGTCCAGTCATTGCGTCCGCGACGAACAGAATCTCCACCGGATTGAGCTGCTCTTTCAACTGCTGCAGCTCCGTCATGAGCTGATCGTCCAGATGCAGACGGCCGGCCGTATCCACCAAAAGGACATCGCGGCCGTTGTTGACGCTCTCGCGCCGCGCCGATTTTGCCAAATCGAGCGGCAGCGTTTCGCCAGCCGCGCCTTCGTAAATCGGCTGGCCCACTTCGCGCGCGATGACTTTCAATTGCTCGCGTGCCGCGGGCCGGTAGACGTCCACAGAGACCACCATCGGGCGATGTCCGTTTCGCGAAAGCCAGCGCGCCAGTTTGCCGGTGGATGTGGTTTTCCCCGAGCCCTGAAGCCCGACGATCAGAAACACGCTCGGCGGTTCGTTCGCGTACCGCAGCTTGGACTCGTGGCTCCCCAGGATCTTGATCAGTTCCTCGTGAACGATCTTGATGACCTGTTGCGAGGGGGAGAGGGAAGCGAGCACTTCCTCCCCCAAAGCCTTCACTTTGATGTTTTCAATGAGCTGTTTGACGACCCGGAAGTTGACGTCGGCCTCGAGTAGCGCTACGCGAATTTCGCGGAGAGCGCTCTCCATGTTCTCGGCCGAAAGTTTCCCTTCGCCGCGCAGGTTCTTAAAAACCCGCTGCAGTTTTTCCGATAGATTGTCAAACATGATGCTGTGCCTGCGTCGGTTCCATCACTACACGCGTGCCGAACCAGTGGACACAAAAATACTGTCCTTGCGCGCAGATGGTTTCTCTATTATAGCCGGTTATGAAGCGGGAGGTGGAATGCGGATGCTGCTGGCTGCCATTTTGCCGGTCCGGTCCATACCTAATTCATAGAGCACGCGGGTCCCGGGCCGCAAATCCGTAGCCAACCCCTCCACCAGCCGGGACACGTGAAAGAAGATATCTCTTCCTCCATCGTCCGGCCGCAAGAAGCCGAAACCTTTGGCTTCGAAGTAGGTAACTACCGCGCCGGTCTGTTCGCCGGAAGGTGCTTCGCCGGCGGCATCCCCAGCTTCCGCGGCTGACTGGGAGGGTTTAGAGGATTTGTCGCCGACGCCTTGTTTTACCAAAGCAAGGTCGGCTTCGCTCCAGTCCGCAGGGGGTTGGTTCGCGGACGGGATCTTCATGTCCGGATTGCGCTTCCGGGCCTCTTCAAACATGCGTTTTTGGCGAGCGTTCAACTGAAAATTTCCTCGAATTTCAATACTACCTGTCTATGCCGTGGCGGGCGCGACCACTTTCTTTTTCCTGGCGCCCTTCTTTTCGGCCGGCGGCTGCCGGTCGCTCTTCTTCAGACTGCCCATCACCATCGTGGTGACGAACTTCTTCTCGCCGTGATCGTCAAACTTGATCACGATGCGTTCTTCATTGCTGAACATCACGGTTCCCAAACCAAACTTCAAATGTTCGACTTGGGCACCCTGGGAAAACGTGTTGGAAGCCATATGTTTTTTACGCTTTGTTCCTCAAATGGGTGGCAGAGGATGTGGAGTGACGACGAGATGAGGGAAAAGTTAACGGGCAGACTACCACAATAGATCTAGTTTGTATGGTAGCAAATGGCCAGCCGTCTTGTCGAGCGTGTGCTGAAAAACCTCGATCTGCCACGCATTTACGGGGTAGCTTCGACCGAAACCGGGGGGTTGTAATACAGGATCCTCTGGCAGCTTTCGCAGAATAGAATTTGATCTCCCCTTTTCACATCCTGGAAATATTGCAGCCGCAGCGCCATGTTGCATACGCTACAGCGCCCGTCGACGGCTTCCGCCACCGCGATGCCGCGACGCCCCTTCCGTACGCGCTCATACGTCTTGTAGGTTCCCGGCGAGATTCCCGCGACAATCGAAGCCCGCTCCTGCTGCAGTTCCCGTTCCGCCGTTTGCACCACCGCGGTCTTCTCCCGGGCCTGCTGCTTCTCAGACTCCACCTCGATCTTTTCAGCCTTCAGCGCCAATTCCGCCACTTTCACGTTCTTATCGAGTGGTTCGGACTCGGTCATCAGTTCCAGAATGCGATCCTCCGCCTTGCGGATCTCCGCCTTGCAGAAATCGATCTCCGACTGAAAGGCGCGGTACTGCTCGTTGGTCTTCACCTGGAGCATCTGATCTTTCAGTTTGGAGATTTTGGCTTCCTGAACTTGTATGTCGCCTTCGCACTTCTTGCGTTCCTTCTGATTGGCCAGAAGTGCGGCGCGATCGGCTTCCAGTTTGCGCTCGTGCGATACGAGCTTCTTCTCGATTTCCGCGATGTGCTTCGGGAGTGCGGCAATCTCACGTGTGAATTCGGCAAGACGGTGATCAATATCCTGCAGGCGGATCACCAACTTCAGGTCGGAGAGCATTCCTTTTTGAAGTTTAACACGTACGTTCCCTCGCTCGCGCCGCGATGGGTGCGTGACGGGATTCGAAAGTTCCGAAGAGACCCTCACCGCGGAGGCGCGAAGACGCGGAGAAACACGCGGAGAAGACGAAGAAAGAGGCTAAGTGAAGGTACAAAACAGGCGGCCTGGAAGGCCGCAGAAGTGCGGTCTCGAATTCGGGGAAACGACCGAGGACGAGGCTGGATTTCTCGAAGCTCTAGGCGGGCCCGGTCTGAAAGTGCTTTAGCAATGTAGCTCTTTGCTCCGCGTGTTTCTCCGTGTCTCCGCGCCTCCGCGGTGAGGACTCTTCCACGTTCATACACGCTACTCCCGAAGAGATCCTCACCGCGGAGGCGCGAAGACGCGGAGAAACACGCGGAGAAGACGAAGAAAGAGGCTAAGTGAAAGAGGCTAAGTGAAGGTACAAAACAGGCGGCCTGGAAAGCCGCAGAAGTGCGGTCTCGAATTTGGGGAAACGACCGAGGACGACGCCGGATCTCTCGAAGCTCTAAGGCGGACCCCGGTCTGAAAGTGCTTTAGCAATGTAGCTCTTTGCTCCGCGTGTTTCTCCGTGTCTCCGCGCCTCCGCGGTGAGGACTCTTCGTCTTTCACAGACGCTACTGAAACGTTACCTGCAGCGGCGCCGAGTTCGCGGCCTGATGGAATTGATCGCCCGCGTAGTGAACTGTGAACGTGTGCACGCCCGCCGACCTCGCCACTGTCACCGAAACCGCATTCTCGTTGAGAAGAATCGTATTCGACGTACCGTCCGTAAGCGTGGGCGGCAATACCCCGGGCAACGGAAGCGCCGCCAGAGTGGTAGTGCCCTCCAGGAAGGCCACTGTGCCGGTCGGCCCCGGCGCACCGCATGGCGTCTCGGCATTCACCGTCGCAGTCAACTACACTCCGCCTCCTTGCGGCGTCGCCGTCAGCTGCACAATCACGGGCAGCGGCTGCACATGAATCGGGACCGGCGCAGAGTTGACGCCATTCAGCAAGGTATCTCCGGCGAAGCTTAGCAGAACCGATGACGTGTTCTTGGGGAGCGTAGCGCTCAAACTCGCCGTCGCTCGTCCGGCAGCCACAGTGCTCAACGCCAAGGTCCCTTGTGCCAGCAACGTCGTTGCGGGATTGACAAGTTGTCCGATGGTCGGCGGCAGCATCAGGCTCACGTTGCGATTGATCAATCCAAGGGTCGGCGGAAACGCCAGATCCGCTGTGAATGTCGTGGGCGATCCGCACACAAATGTGGCCGGTGGAGAGTCGATCTGCAGAGTGGGAGTCGCTCGCTGCACGTTCACCGGAATAGGCGTGGTGACAATCGAGATGGTAGGTTGCATCTCCAGAATAGTTGGCCGTCACCGACAGCGAAGCCACCGTCAGAGGCGTCATGTGAAGCACGAAGCTCTCTTTTCCGGCTCCGAGACTCAAGGACGGAGTGACCGTGCCGAGAGGCTGTCCCCGGTCCAGTGTACGGCCGTTCCGCTACAACGACCTGACCATCGGCAAAGTGATCGCACAGGCGGGCACCTTGAAACCGGACAAGCCGAGCGCAATTCGGCCGACGGACCATTCACGCTTAACGGTAGCTTCGGACAGGTCCAGCGTGGCGGCAACTTCTTCGACGCTCAGGCCGCCGAAGGATCGGAGCTCGACGATTTCGGCCTTGCGCGGATCGATCCGAGGACTGGCGGGTGCCATGTTTTACAAGCACGACATGGATCGCGCCCTCTCCCTCTACGAGCAACTCGCCGCTCACGACCCCTCGAACGAAATCTACCCACGCGAAATCGCCCTGGTTTCACGCATCCTGGCGAGTGACGCCGGCGATCGCCACGACTATGCGAAGCAGCGCGCTCTAATCGATCGCGCCGGGCAGATCGATCGCCGCCGCGTGAAACGAAAGCCGATCGACCGCGAGGCCCGGCTGGAACTCTCCTTCGATCTCAGCATGCTCGCCACCTGGCATGAGAACGTGCACGACGACGAACGCGCCTTGGGCAATTCGAGGAAGTCCTCCTGATTCGCGAGGACCTGGTGCATCGCGATAATCGCGACGAGCAGGCCAAGGATCGGCTCTTGTATGTGCTCTGCGCGCTCGGCAGGCTGCACCGCCAACAGCATCGCTCCGCCGAGTCGACCCGCTATTACCGCCGCGCGGTCGATCTCGGCGACGAACTGGCGAGGATCAACTCGCGCCCCAATGCGCAGTTCCTCTCGCTCTGGAAGGAAGCGAAAGAAGGACTATCGCGATAAGGCCGGCGCGGCTCGGCGCGATTGGTGCTTGAGATCCGGCGTCGAGTCTGATCTCATGAAATCGGATGCTGCTGCGCACCCGTACTCCCGGCCCGGCTCTCGCGCCGTTCGTCGAAGTCTTCTGGTCGTTCGACGGGCATTCTCCTGCCCATGGATTCGAGCGGCTTCTGCCCGACGGGTCGGTGGAACTGGTGATCAACCTCGCCGAGGATTGCGCGCGCGTTTACGGCCGTGAGAATCAGCAGACCGTGCAGACGTTTTCGGGCTGCATCGTGGCCGGCCCGCATTCGCAATTCTGCGTGATCGATACGGCGGGGCAGAACTGCACGATCGGGGTGCACTTCAAGCCCGGTGGCGCATTTGCGTTTCTCGGCATGCCGGCGAGCGAGTTGCACGACCAGCATGTTTCTTTGGACACGCTGTGGGGCCGTTTCGCCCGTTCGCTGCGGGATCGACTGCTCGAAGCCAGAAGCGCCAGCGTGCGGTTGGAGATCCTGGAAAGCACATTGCTTGCGCGTCTGCGCCGGGTGCACGCTCTCCATCCGGCAGTTGGTTTCGCGCTCCACGAGTTCCGCGGTGGACCACAGATGCGCACTATCGCCGAGGTGACCGGTCAGATCGGTCTCAGTTCCCGGCGGTTCATCGAACTATTCAAGGAGCAGGTCGGCATGACGCCCAAGCTCTACTGCCGGGTCCGCCGCTTCCAACAGGTGGTGAAATCGATTGCGGGAGGCCAGGATTTGGACTGGGCGCAGGTCGCGTTGGACGGCGGCTACTTCGATCAGGCCCATTTCAATCACGATTTCCGCGCATTCTCGGGCTTGTGTCCGACGGAATACGCGTCTCTGGCATGCCGGCACCCGAATCACGTTCCTATATTGCGATAAGACGCGGCACAGTGCGGCTGCCACTCGTTACTCCGCCTCGTCCGTTACTTTGCCATTGCAGTGAATGGCGCCGATAATCAGAAGACGCTGCGGCCGTCTGAATCAGCCGGCGAATTTGTCGGCCGCCGCCACCAAAGCGCGACTGTTCGGCGGATCGAAAGCGCTATGCCCGCAATCCGGCGTGATGATCAGTTCCGCTTCAGGCCACGCCCGGTGAAGCTCCCAGGCACTCTCCATGGGACAGACCACGTCGTAGCGGCCCTGCACGATCACGCCGGGAATGTGGCGAATCCGAGTAGCGTTGCGCAGTAGCTGATCGTCGGTCTCGAAGAAGCCCTTGTGATGGAAGTAGTGGGCCTCGATGCGCGCGAAGGCCAGGGCAAATTCATCTTCTTCGTAGTGGCTGGTGAAGGCGGAATCCGGCATCAGTTTGGAGGTTGCACCCTCCCAGCCACTCCAGATCTTGGCCGCGGCGAGTCGTACCACGGGGTCTTCGCTGGTCAGGCGGCGATAGTATGCCGTGACGAGATCCCCCCGCTCGCCCTCCGGAATATGCGCCAGATACGGCTCCCACGCATCCGGGTACAAAACCGACGCGCCTCGTTGATAGAACCAGTCGATCTCCTGCTTGCGCAACAGAAAGATCCCGCGCAGCACGAGTTCGGTGACGCGCTCGGGATGAGTCTGCGCATAGGCCAGGGCAAGCGTCGAGCCCCATGACCCGCCGAAAACCTGCCAGCGTTCGAGTCCCAGGTGCTCGCGAAGCCGCTCGATGTCGGCCACCAGGTCCCACGTGGTATTCGCCTCCAGGCTCGCGTTGGGGGTACTCTGGCCGCACCCACGCTGGTCGAAGTTGACGATGCGGTACTTCTCCGGATGGAAAAACCGGCGCTGCTTCGGGTCGGAGCCTCCACCCGGACCGCCGTGCAAGAAGATCACCGCTTTCCCGCACGGATTGCCGCTCTCCTCGTAATACAGCTCGTGCAATGGCGAGACCCGGAGCTTGCCAGTGTGATAGGGCTCGATCGGAGGATAGAGCCAGCTAATGGGATCCTTCATGGGAGATGCGGACGGGCTGGTAGGCATCGCGTGCAGTATAGCTCAGGGGCGCCGCGTACCAAAGGGGATGTGGTTGCACGTGATCGCACCGTTCTTGAGTTACACCCCGCTGACAACGTTAGTTTATGCACTTCCAGTGGATCAAATCGAACAAACGCCGTATTGTAAAGCCGCGACTGCCCAAGTAAGCTAAGAATTCGGCAAACCTCCGCTCTCAGTTGAGTACTCCCTGTTGGCCGCAAGCATCGACGTAAGGAGACGTGTCCCATGACGCCAAACCATCATCATGAGGTTTCCGTGTCCGCCTTGCTGGTGGGCGCATTTGAAAGGGACAGGCAACTGATTCAAGAAATCTTTCGCAAAACGGGCTGGTGCCTGTACGAGGCACACGATCGCCATCGCGCCCTCAACTTCCTCGATCGCTATCCCATCCAGGTGGTAATCGCCGAAACCGACTTAGATGGCTGGAGTTGGAAAAAGGTGCTGCTCGATCTGCAGAATCGCGAACAGCCGCCGCAGTTGATCGTCACCTCGCGTCACGCCGACGACCGGCTCTGGGCGGAGGCGCTCAATATGGGGGCCTTCGACGTTTTGGCACAACCATTCGAACGGAAAGAGGTCGAGCGCGCGGTGGAATCGGCCCATCGCCACGTGCTCGTGCAGCCGGGGCGCGCCACGCATGCGGACACGACCCTCAAGCGGCAGACTCAGAAAGACGAGCTTGGCTTGCTTCAAGCGTCGCGCCAGGTCAGCGCGGCCTGATCGTTTGCCCTCGCAGGATACAATAATTTCTGTGAACCCTTACGCAAGCTACCTTGGCGACCGTAATCCTCGTGAGGTCATTGCGGAAACTCCACAGCAATTGACAGCCTTAGCAGCGAAGCTCGGTCCTGATGGGCTGGAGCGCAGTCTCGCCCCGGGAAAGTGGCCGGCACGCGCGATCATCTGCCACCTCGCCGATTGCGAAGCCGTCTTTGCGTTTCGCCTCCGGCAGGCACTCGCCGAACCGTACCATGTCATTCAGCCTTTCGATCAGGATGCCTGGGCAAGCCGGTATGCTACTGCGGACACGCAGACGGCGCTCGCGGTATTTACGTCGCTACGCCGTTGGAATCTCGCACTGCTCGACACCGTGACGCCCGCCGAGTTCGCGAAGGCCCTCAACCATCCCGAACGCGGAGACATGACCTTCCAGACGGTCGTGGAAACCATGGGCGGCCACGATATTAATCATTTGCGCCAACTGGAAACCATCGCTTTCCATGCCGCCGCATAGCTCGCTCACCGCGCCTGCGTTCGCGATCGAGCCGCAGGGGATCGCACGCACCTACGAAACCATACGGCCGCACATCCGCCGGACGCCGGTAGTCGAAGCCGAAGGGGGCGATTTCGGTCTTGATGGCGTGAAGCTGTCTCTCAAACTGGAGCTTCTGCAGCATTCCGGATCGTTCAAAGCCCGCGGAGCTTTGACGAATCTGCTCTCGCGGGAGATCCCGGCGGGCGGAGTCGTCGCGGCTTCGGGTGGAAATCACGGCGCGGCGGTGGCGTTTGCGGCCCGAAAGGTCGGCCAGCCCGCCACGATTTTCGTTCCGCGCGTCTGCTCGCAGGCGAAGATCGATCGGATTCGCGGCTATGGCGCCGACCTGGTGATTACCGGCGATCGCTATGACGACGCACTCATGGCCAGCCGGGAATTCAGCACCAGATCCGGAGCGCTCCCGGTGCACGCCTACGAGCAGACCGAGACGCTCCTGGGCCAGGGAACGGTCGGCCTGGAGTTCGAGGAACAGGATCCCAATCTCGATGTGCTGCTGGTGGCAGTGGGCGGCGGAGGGCTGATCGGAGGGGTAGCCGCATGGTATGCCGGGCGCACTCGTATCCTCGGGGTGGAGCCCGAAGCCGCGCCGACACTGACCCGGGCATTTGCGGCGGGGAAGCCGGTCGACGCCGAGGCGGGAGGCATCGCGGCAGACTCGCTGGCGCCCAAACGCGTCGGAGAACTCATGTTTCCCATCGCCCGGGCTTATGTCGAGCAGGTGTTGCTGGTTCCCGATGACGCGATTCGCCACGCGCAGCGCGTGCTCTGGGACGTAATGCGGATCGTGGCGGAGCCGGGAGGCGCCGCGGCTCTGGCGGCGTTGCTATCGAAGCGCTACGTGCCCGCGGCAGGCGAGCGCGTCGGGATTCTGGTCTGCGGGGGAAACACTACCGCCGTCGATTTCGACCGCTGACCTGTTTTGGGGCGGCCTTCGCACATCGGGACCGAACCCGCCGGCACCGTCCCCGGCTCCCGCTTTTCGCGCGCGTCCACAATGGCGGCAGTCCCAAGCGCATCGCTGTTCCGAAAGCGTCCCGAAGAGTCGGGACGCTGCAGACAAGAGTGTCCGCGCCACTTATGGTCTAGTTTGCCCTGCATAAGCGATCAAGTCGCGCAATTCGCCTTCAATCGGCAGCGCCGAACCGTTTTGATGCAAAAATGTCCCTTATGGCCACCGCGAAAACCGGTCCGTCCGTTTATCAGTTGAACATCACCCTCCTCGACATCATCCGACCGATCTGGCGGCGTATCCAGGTCCCAAGCAACATTCCGCTCTCTCGCCTTCATGATGTTTTTCAAACCGCCATGGGTTGGACCAACAGCCACATGCACCAGTTCGAGAAGGGCCGGATGTGCTGGAGTGTGCCTCAGCGTGACGGACTCGATGATGACATCATCGATGAACGACGCGTCGAGCTGGACACCGTGCTGATTGCCGAAGGCGACTCAATGAGCTACCTGTACGATTTCGGGGATGATTGGCGGCATAAAGTGGTGCTGGAGAAGATTCTCCCCTCTGACGCTGCCTCTCTGAAACCGGTATGCCTCGCGGGTGAACGTCGGTGCCCGCCAGAGGATGTGGGCGGTGCTCCAGGCTATCAGGAATTCTTAGAGGTCATCTTCCAGCCGGGGCACGAAGAGTTCGCTCGTCTCCGCGGCTGGTCTGGCGGTACGTTCCATGCGGAGGAATTTGACCTGGAAGCGGTGAACAAGGCCCTGCGGCGGATGCGCTGGCCAGTAAAGCGTGGGCGTTGATCTCGAATACACTCGCCTGTGGTACGGCCCTCATGATCGGCAACGGTTTGGGGCGACGATGCAACAAGTAGGAATGAATGCCCAAATTGAGACCGCGGAGAAGGCTGGCACTCCGGGACGACCCACTATTTGGGCGTCGACAGAAACCGGTATCCCACGCCCCGCACCGTCAGCAGGTGCCGCGGCTTCGTAGGATCGTCCTCCACATATCGCCGAAGGCGCACGATGAAGTTGTCGATGGCCCGCGTATCCGTGTCCTCGTGCAGGCCCCAGACTTCTTCCAGCATGGCCTTGCGAGACACCGGCTTTCCTTCGCGCTGGATCAGGTACTTCAGGACGTTCGCTTCCATCAGGGTCAGCGGAAATACCTGGTCGCGCACGTGCAACTCCAGCAGGTCGAAATGGACCGACTTTTCTCCGAAGCGATAGGTCCCTTGAGGTTCGGGTGGAGGAGATCCGTTGGGAATCGATGCGCGGAGCCACTCGCGCCGGCGCAGCAATCCCCGGATGCGCGCAATCAGAATTGCCAGTTCGAACGGCTTGGTCAGGTAATCGTCGGCTCCCGCCGCAAAGCCCTTCAACACGTCTTCGGGATGATTGCGCGCCGTCAACATCAGGGTCGGAATGAACTGCCCGCTTTGCCGGAGCTCCGACATCACCGCAAATCCGTCCTTGCCCGGCAGCATCACGTCCAGCACCACCACGTCGAAGGACGGATCGGCCGCGGCCAGGACTTCCAACGCCGCCTCCCCGGTATCGGCCACATGCACCTGGTAGCCTTCCGCTTCCAGGTTGAAACGCAGCCCGTCGGCAAGGTGCTGCTCGTCTTCTACGATAAGGATTCGGCTCATTTGGCAATCGGCAATTGCAGCACGAACACGCTGCCCCGTCCTGGTCCGGGGCTGTCTGCCCAGGCGCGTCCGCCGTGCCGTTTGGCCACCGAACGAACGATGTACAGTCCCAAGCCCGTGCCTTTAACACGTGAGGCGAGAGGGCCCGGAACGCGATGGAATCGCCGGAATACTCGCTTCAGTTCCGTCTTGGGAATACCCGCACCTTCGTCTCTCACCCGCACCGAGACAAACTTCCCATCCACCTTGGAGGTCTCGATGGTTACTTTTACGCGGTTCCCGGAATACTTTACCGCATTGTCAATCAGATTGGAAACTGCCGCCCGCACTTCCTCCGCGTCCCCCAGGACCACGACCGGCGGACCGGGATGGAACTGCAATGACTCCGGCGGAAGATTGTGCAGGTTCTGGGCGCGCCTCATGCACTCTTCGATGAGAGCGTCCATCTCGATGCGCGTCAGATTGAGTTTGCGATACGACGCCCCCATGCGGCCGGTGCGTAATACCTGTTCGATGGTGGACAGGAGGCGGTCGCTATCGTCCAGCATGATTCGGTAAAACTCTTTGCGCTTGTCCTCGTCGACCGGACGCGTCTGCAGTGTCTCCAGGTAGAGACGAATCGAGGCGACCGGTGTCTTCAGCTCGTGCGTCACGGCGTTGATGAAGGCGTCGTGCTGCTCGTTCCGACGGATCTCGCGGACTAGAAACGCTGTGTTCAGTCCCACACCACTGATGATCACAAGCACCAGCAGGATGCCGAGCGCCAGGAGGATGCCATGCCGCCAGTTCAACAATCCCCAACCGATGTAGAGAAGAACAATGACCGTGATCAGACCGATGCCGAGAGCGATGAAAAAGGCGATCGATTTACGCCGGCCGGCGACTACCATACTTCCAGCTTAGTACGTGGTTTCAGAGCCGACGTATCGACAGGCCGCTTGCTGACGCGCGCGGCTCGCACGCTTGCGCGTCACAACTCGCTAACGCACGGCTCGCTGACGCGCGACTCGCAACGAGCCACGACCGTAAGGGAGTGTTCTTACCTGAATACCTAGCCGTATCAACGAAACGATGTCGGCGGATCGCTTGCTTACGCGCGCGGCTCGCAGAGTGTGTCGGTCCGATCAGGTGGTCAACATCCGGCGGAAGGCGCCGGGAGTGGTCCCGGTGTGGCTGCGAAAGACTCGGATGAAATGGCTCTGATCCGCAAAGCCCGCCGCCACACCCACGTGCGCCATGCTGGCGAATTCTCCATGTAGGAGGCGCATCGCGTGTTGGATGCGAATCCGCTGCAGCAGATCGCCCAGTGATTCGCGGTGCAGTTTCCGGTAAACGCGGGCAAGATGGACGGGATGAACGCCCACTCGGCGGGCGATCTCCGCGAATCGCAGCGGCCGTGAAGACTCGGCTCGCACCAGTTCGATCGCCTGCCGCAACCATGCCGGGGGACGCGCCTCGTTTGGAACCCGAGCCCGCATATAGCAGCCCAGCAGTTCATACACCAGCGCCTCGGCGGGGAGGTCCGACAGGCTCGATCGCCAGTGGGCGCAGAACAACCGTGCGGCCAGTGCTGCCGCGTGCGGGTCTCCAAGGCAAGGCGACGACATCTCCGGCGAACCAAAATCCCGCGCGCTGCGGATCAGGTCTTCTCGAAACTCGATGCAGAAGAAGTGCGCTCCTCCGCTGCCGATTTCGTCCCGATGGTCCAACGCCGCCGGATGACATCCGACGTTGAACGGAGAGTATTCGAGCGTCTGTCTCCCGCACTGCTCCACGTACGTGCCCGCCAGCAGCAAGGAGAGGTAACCGAGTTGGTGTTGATGCCGGGGCAGTTTGCGCCCGGAGGTATGGACGACTTGAGAGAGAATCGCACCGGCGCAATCGGTCTTGCGGGAGATGGCGCCGAAATATTGCCCCGCCCTGAGATCGCCGCTCATTAATCTTTAGACGGACGCGGCCAACGATCGTGTGGCAGGGGTTGCCGAAACCACGACGGGCGGGCTCGCCTGCTCGACGTCTCGGACGTAATTCATTCGTAAATAACGACTTACTGGACTATGGTCCGGTGGAGAGCCCGCATCAACAAGCGCCCTTTCGTTGGGACAGCCGTTCTCGCCGGATGTTGGATTGGTTCTATACACGTCAGGCCAGCCTCGAAAAAGATGGAGATAAGAGGTTCTACCCCGAGTGGAGTAAGCAAATGATCAGAACATTCGCATTCTGGATACTCGTCATCGCAGCCGCCGCGCAGACTACCGAAAACGCCGCTCTCGAAGGCCTCGACCCCGTCCTCCTGACCCAGGGCAAAGAGGAGCCTGGAAAGGATTCGATTACGGTCCATCACGGGCTTTTCCTCTATCGGTTTGCGAGCCCCCAGACACGCGACCGGTTTCTCAAAGATCCTGCCCGATTCGCCATTCAACTGGACGGAGCCTGCGCCCGCATGGGCGCCCCTGTGGTCGGGCTGCCGGACTCGTATTACGTGTACGACGGGCGGATTTACATCTTCGGGAGCGCCGACTGCTACAAGGCCTTCACGGCAAATCCGAAGCAATATCTGGAATCCGAACAGCCCAACGTGCCATGGAACCCGACTTCGGCCGAGCGTAGACAAGGCCGCAAGTTGCTGGAGGAAGCATTGGCGGCGATGGGCGGGGGAGCCAATTGGAACAAGATCCGCAGCTATTCCGAAACGCGCCAGGTGACGACTGGGCCGAATGTGGTGACCGAACGGACCACAGCCCGTCTCCCGGGCTCGTTTGTCCGGCTCACAAAGAACGGAAAGCTTCAGTTCGGCCAATTGGTTTCGCCCTCGAGTGCGCTCCGCTTTGCAGGGGACCAAACCTTCCCCGAACCTCAGAGCTTTTCCAAGACGCTTCTGGCCGATCTGAAAACCTCAATTGTCCCGTTGCTTCTCGATCGCAACGCATCCGGCTTCGATTGCTACTACTCCGGCCGCCAGGATGGCATGGATCGCCTCGAAATTAATGAGGACGGCATTCGGCGCACCTTGCTCATCAATCCGGATTCACACCGGATTGACGGAATGCTGTGGCGTAGCCGCGGTCCATCGGGTTTCAACGATTTCCGCTCTCGATACTCTGACTTCCGCGAAACCGGCGGGCTGGTTTTGCCGTTCCAGGTCGAGATCGGCGTCGAGGACCAACCCGGCCGAAGCCGGTCCTTTCACGTGGAGTCCTACGATTGGAATCCCACCGACATCGACGCCAGGCTGAGTGCCTCCACCCGGCTGCCATGAATCGGCGCGCCTTTCTCGGATTCGTCTGCTCGCCTTTGTGCGCGGCGGATTGGCCCCGGTTCGGTGGACCGAACGGCGATTTCGCGATCGCCCCGCCGGAACCGCCCTTGGCGTGGTCGTCGAAGGGCCCAGGCTTGCTTTGGAAGAGTGAGCTGGGTCCGGGGTATTCGGAAATCGTCGTGGACGGCTCTTCCTTGTACACCATGTTTCGCCGCGACGAGACTCGGGAAGTTGTGGTCTGCCTGGATGCGCAAACCGGAAAGACGCTCTGGGAATTCTCTTACGACGCTCCGCTCCCCGATGACTACGACCGGAGCCATGGCACCGGGCCCCGCGCTACGCCTCTAATCGACGGCAATTTCCTCTTTACGATCGGGGCGGGCGGTCAGACGCATTGCTTCGATCGCACCACAAGAAAGGTCGTCTGGAAATGCGACCTGATTTCGGATTTTCACGGCTCGCTCCGCGTCAACGGATATGCGCCGAGCCCCATTTCGTGGCGCGATACCGTAATCGTCATGCCCAACGCCCCAGGAGCTGCCATCGCGGCGTTGCGCAAGTCGACGGGCGAGGTCGTGTGGAAGAAGCATTCGTACGTTGTCTCGTATGCTACGCCGCTCATTGTCAACTCCGGCGGGCACGGACTGCTGATCGCGCAGTTTTCCGACGAGGTGACCGGCCTCGATCCGGATACTGGCGAATTGCTGTGGTCTCATCCCCATGCGAACGATCAGAAAGTAAATGTCGCGTCACCCATCTGGTTCGAAGATGGCCGACTGTTCCTCAGCTGCGCCTACAGCGGCGCCGCCAAGATGCTACGCGTCAACAGGACCGCGGTTGAGGAGTTGTGGAGCCAACGCCTGGTGCGGATCCATTTTTCCAATCCGGTGCGGATTGGCAATACCATCTACGCCTCGACGGGCGACCTCGGCCCGACGCCGCTTTCGGCTACCGACATTGCGACGGGGCGCGTCCTCTGGCGCGACAGGTCGATTACCCGCTCTTCTCTGCTCGCCGTGGGAACGCAACTCCTGGTTCTCGATGAAGACGGCACTCTCGCCCTGGCGTCGCCGACGGCGACCGGTGTGGAGGTGCGAGGCAGGCTCGCTATACTCGCGTCCCCCTCATGGACCGCTCCAACGTTCACAGGCCGCCGGATCTATGCACGTGACCTCCATTCGATCGTCGCGCTCGCCTGGAGTGAAGGCGCCTAGACGATGCCTTCGGCGACGCCGTGGTGCTCTGGTAAGCTCGGTCTATGGAACGCACTCGCCGCCACCACTACAAAATTCTGAATCGGTGGACCGGCAATCTCGGCACGGGCACATCCGGGTATCGCGAGTACAGCCGCAATTGCGAGGTGAGCAGCGAGGCCAAGAGCGAGCCCATCCGCGGCTCCTCCGACCCGATGTTTCGCGGCGACCGCTCGCGCTACAACCCCGAAGAGATGCTGGTCGGCGCACTCTCCACTTGTCACATGCTCTGGGTCCTGCATCTGTGCGCCGACGCCGGCATTGTGATTACCGAATACGCCGACGAGGCGACCGGAGAGATGGCGGAGCATCCCGATGGCTCTGGTGAATTCACGCGCGTGGTCCTGCATCCCCGTGTGGTGATTACCGACCCAGCGCGCATCGCGGATGCCACCGCGATTCACGAGCGTGCCCACCAGGTCTGCTGTCTCGCGCGGTCGGTGAACTTCCCCGTGGAACACGATGTGGTGGTCTCCGCGGTTGAAGCCTAAATTCCTTACGCTTCTTTGAGGAATGGGTGTACAGTAGACCGGATAGGGGGTCGTCATGAGACGTCTTCGCGCCGTGTTAATGCTGGCATTTACCGCGTTGGGTGGCCTTGCCCTGCTGGTTTCCCGCTCCGACGCAAATCCCGAGACGCTTCGCATCATTGCCCCGGGCGTCTGGTTCCGCGAGGGCGACATGCAGCAGGGCCACTGCAACAACGTCCTGATCGAGATGAAGGACTACTTCATTGTCGTCGACGCCAATTATCCAAGCGGCGCACACGGCGCCATGGCCGACGTGAAACGCCTGTCGCCCAAGCCGGTCAAGTACGTTTTCGACACCCACCATCATGGCGACCACCTTTACGGCAACGTGGTCTGGACTCAGGCCGGGTCCACCACCATGGCCTTCAAGCAAGTCGCCGACGAGTTGAAGCGTTTCGAGCCGCAGCGCTGGCTGGCGGCAGCCAAGACCCGCGCCGACGTCGCCGAGACCAAACGCGATGCGCCCGAGCCGCCACAAAAGGACATCAACGAGGAGATGTTCGTCCTGAACGACGGCGCACGCAGAGTGGAATTCCACCACTACGGATGGGCGCACACGCGCGGCGACGGTTTCGTCTACATACCCAAGGACCAGGTCCTCTGCACCGGCGACGCCGCAGTCAACGGTCCATACAACAACACTGCCGACGCCAACATCGGCAACTGGCCCACGGTGCTGCATTCCGCCGAGAAGCTCAAAGTGAAGTTCGTTTTACCCGGCCACGGTTTGCCTGCGGGCCGCGAACTGCTCACCGGACAGGCGCAATTTATGTCGGAACTCTACAAGTCCGTGAAGGCCGGCATCGACCAGGGCAAGAAAGTCGAGGAACTCCAGTCCTCCATCCGCCTGCCCGCGTCCGTGAGTGACTGGGTCGGCGAAAACTCGCTGAAACAACAGATCAAGGATGCCTTCGCCGAGATCAGCCAGGGCAAGCCGCGCGGCGATATCGCTCAGTAACCCGATTGCCGCGAGGGTGCCGGTCTTGAGGGTAACGCCTGGCGAACGTACTTGGCCGCAGTGCTAGAGTTTGCCGCGGGATGTCGCGCAAACAATCCCTGGTTTGGGTATTCCGCCGCTTCACAATACTTTTGCAATTCCTCCATCGTTGACGGGGCCTCTCGCGGCAGGATCGATTCGAGAACAGCAAAAGCTGCTCTCCAAAACGATTTCGAAAGGACCGAACGCCCATGTCCCAGTACACCGTTAGGAACCTGATTCTGGCGGTTCTCGCAGCCGCTCCCGTCCTCTGCCAGAGTGGCATTCCACCAATCACTCCGACTTTCCCAACCATGCCCACGATCCCGCCTCCCGTGATCCAGTTCAACAATCCACTCGTCATCGCCTCGATCGGCGACTCGAATGCATCGGGAGAAGGCGCGCCCAACGCGGCCGGTTCGAGTCCGTCGATCTGGAGCCTGGCCCAGTGCCACCGCTCTGAGAACAGCGGCCGTACCCTGGCAGCCAACGCCCTCAGTTCTCTCGTTAATCTGGAGTACAGCAACTTCGCGTGTTCGGGTGCCAGCATCAACGTCGGACTGCTTGGGCCCTACGTCGGGATGCCCGTGAACCTTGCAGTTCTACCAGCCTTACATTCTCAGGTCCAACAAGTCAGGGATTGGATGAACGCCAGTTCGCGACGCCAAAATCTCGACGTGCTGATCATCTCCATCGGGATCAACGACGCCGGCTTCGGAAAGGTAGTTGGCTCCTGTCTGAATCCGTTCGTAGGGTTTCCCTCCTGGAATACAGGCGATTGCGCTCAGGATTCCGACCTGATCCACCTGATAGCCAACGGCGATCCGGACAATGAAACAGAGGTGGGGGGACTCAATCACTTGGCCGCGGCGCTCGACGAACTTGCCAGCACAATCAAACAACAGTTGAACCCGCGTTATGTCCTGATTACCGAATATCCGAATCCGCTGCATGACGAGCAGGGCCGATTCTGCAACGGTTACGATGAAAAGTTTTCGGTCATCCAGCAGAATTTGACTTCGGGCGCGTACGAGCCGGAAACCGGAATCGCGAAATGGCTGGAAGCCGGCGGCGCGATGAAATACGTGCTGCAAAACGAGGCCCAGTTCATGGAAAACAGCCTGATCAATCCGCTGAATCTGCAGTTGTCAAAGGCTGCGCAACGGCATGCTGCCGACGGCTGGATCTACGTCGGCGGGATGGTCGAAATGACCTTGCCGCATGGCTATTGCGCCAAGGAGCCCTGGGACAATACTCTGAAGCTCTCGTTTCAGACGCAAGGCGATGTGGACGGCACGGCCCACCTGAACAAGTCTGGGCAAAAAGCCTATCAGTGGCTGCTGCAGAAGAAGATCGTCGAGCTGTTCGATATCGCGAGCGCGCCTCCCGTCGAGCCCTTCGAGAATCAGGTAACTCACGAGAACATCGGCGATCAGAAGCGGATCGTCATCGAGGTTTCACCGACTGCCGACTATGTAGAGGGCGATATCGAATACCGGCTCCTCGCCACCACCAACACCGTTTTGATTAACCCGCTCTCGGTGCCGTTGAAGCGGGACACCAGCTATACCACTCGCCAGGTCTACTACGCCGACCTTCCCGGCACCGAGAACCTCACGTATGGGCAATGGTTCGACTACATTCCCGTGATTCGCTACGGCAAGACCCAGAGCACGATCAATGGATTCATCGCTGGAGCCGCAAAGGAATATACGGTGTACCGCTACCAGGAGATCAGCGGCAACTGAGCAAACGGTTGGAATACGGGCGGTCACGGGAGGGTGCGCATCCCCGGCCGCCCCTGCAGGCTCTACTGGTGCTTCTGGTAATACTCGTCGAGAAATACATACCGGTCGCGATGCTCCTCAGCGGAGGCGCCGCTACTCGCGTCCAGGTGCATCACCACGTTGCCTTTGGAGAACGGAGGCCAGGGCGCCAAACCACTGCTGTTGGGGTCGCCCGTCTTGATGAAATTTGCAAAGTAATTGGCCATTGTCTCCGAGGTCTTTCGGTCCTCTGGCTCCCATGCCGCCTTTTTCGAATCCAATGCGCCGAAGACGTACTCCAGTTCCCACGAATGTCCGGCCAGCCCCTTGACGCCGCGATCGGGTGTGCCCGCCGGCAGTGGTACGGGCCGATCGAATTCGTAGCGGTACACCGGTGACTTTCCAGTCTTGGATTGCTCCTCGATCCACTTCCAGGTGCAGTAATCGATAAACTGATCGCTTGCCAGATCGCCCGCCGCTCGCAGCGCCTCCTCGTCGTTCGCGGCCGCGTACACCTTCTGTGCGGCGTCCAGCGCATCCGGGAAAGCGGTCTTCAGGCGCGCGGTAAGGATCTGCCCATTGGGCTTCGGATTGGCCGCCAGGACGCCTATCCGGACTTCGTCTGCATTCCATCCAGCCAGCAGGGGCACGTGGCTCTGCTGACCCTTCGCATAGATTGAAGCCGGTGTATCGGGAAGGAAATAGCCGTCGATGATGGGGGCGAAACGCAGACCCGGCCCTCGTGTCGGCACCTTCAGCAACTCGTCGGCCGATTTGCTCCGCAATTCCGCGATCGATTTGACCCCTGCGGCCGTCAGATACTCCGTGCCCGACTGCTCCGCCTTGGCCAAGGGTTGCGCGGCGAGCGTTCCCGAGCCTGTGCTGAACATGGCGCCGCTCTCTCCAATCGCGCCGGCAATGAGTTGCCGCGAGAGAGGCGAGGCCATCAGAGCGCTCACCGCGAAGGAACCCGCGGACTCGCCTCCGATCGTCACCTTCTTCGGATCGCCGCCAAACGCCGCTATGTTCCGCTCTACCCACTCGAGCGCCGCTACCTGGTCGAGCATGCCGTAGTTTCCCGAAGCTTTGTGCGGCGATTCCGCGGTCAGTTCCGCATGCGCCAGGAACCCGAAAACTCCCAGGCGATAGTTCACCGTCACCACGACGATGCCCTTGCGGGCGAAGTTCTCGCCATCGTAGCGAGGCTCGTCACCCGATCCCGCGGCGAATCCCCCGCCGTGGAAGTACACCAGTACCGGCATCCGCGCGCCCTTCGCCGGAGCCCAGATGTTCAGATAGAGGCAATCCTCGCTCATGCCCGCGTCGCGGAATACCATGTCGGAGAACATGTTGCCCTGAGCGCACCTCGCACCGAACGCGTCCGCCTTCCGTACGTCCTTCCAGGCCGCCGGACGCCGTGGCTCCTTCCAGCGGAGGTCCCCAACCGGTGGCGCGGCAAAAGGAATCCCTTTGTAGATCCGGACCGAATCACCCGATCCCGAGACGCCCTCCACGGTTCCGCTGTCTGTTTTCACGCGACTTGCTGACGACCACGCCAGGGTGGCCCCTACCACGAGGTAGACCACGGCGCATAAGACGCCGCTCTTCGATGGGTGCATATCAGACTCCTGGGAACAGCTTATACCCACTCACGCTCGACGCGGCGTACCTGAAGCTCCACGGTCTGCTTACCCAGGTATTGGTGACGCGCCTCCAAACGGATCGTCCCCGCGCCTTCCTTGGCCTTAACCCACACCGCGCCGGCGCCTCCGCTCAGCGAGAACGGATTCTCGCCTACGATTTCTCCAGGTCCAGTCACGGCCAGTTGAATTGCGCCGGTCGCAAAGGGACGGAGATTCCCGTAGACATCCGTGACGGCGAGCACCACGCGCGTGGCATCCCGGCCGTCGCCATCCAACTCGGCATCGTCGGGCTTGACTACCAGCCGGTCGTCCGTGCCGCCCGCCGAAAGTGTCTTCGAGCCCACCAGCTTGCCGTCGATATAGCCTTCGATCTTCAAGTCGCCCCAAGAGCCGAACGAAAGCCGGTTGAGTGCCACGGTGAATGGCGGATGCTTCAGGTGCGGCCATGTCTTCCGGTCGGGATCGGCCTCCAGCAGCAGCTTGCCATCATAGTAGATCTTGAGGTGATCGCAATTGGAACAGATGGGGACGACGCCGGGACCGTTGCCCGCGGGTTTGTCGCCCCACGCGTAGTAGAAGCCGGGCTCGATCACCACTTCCTCTTCGGGCTCGCATTGCGACTTGTAAAATCCCGCCGCCGGCTTGGGCAGCCGAAAAATGTCGCTCACGCCGTGGTAGCAGATCCGGTCGCCTGAGCCGAAGTAGCGATGCGAAGCGTAATCGAAGGCGCACCACGCGATGCCTCCGGCGTAGCGATCGTCGGATGCCAACTGGTCGTGCACCCGCGCGTGCCGCGTCACGTGCTCCGCCACGCGCTCCACATTGTCGAAACGCTTCGTCGAGTACATATGGCCGTTGAATTCGGTATTCAGGTATGCCGGATGATTCGGGGGACGCAGCGGGAAACCGAAATCGTTCATCGTGAAGACGTCTTCCAGCAGTTCGGAGTCATACCGATTGCGAATGCCGCCAGTCTGGCGGGAATCGTCCAGCACGCGGGCCGCCTCATTGGTGCGCGTGTAGAAGGCGTGATCGTCTGCCGACTCGTTGATGCGCACTCCCCACAGCACGATCGATGGATGGTTCCAGTCGCGCCGGATCATGCGGCTTACATTGTCGACCGACAGGTCTTGCCAGGCGTTCTCGCCGATATGCTGCCAGCCGGGAATCTCTTCGAGCACCAGCAGCCCCGATTCGTCACAGGCGTCCAGAAAGGCGGGCGATTGCGGATAGTGCGAGGTTCGCACGATGTTGCATTTCAGTTCCCGCCGGAGGACGAGGGCGTCCCGCGCCTGCACCCTCGCCGGCATTGCTCCACCGGTATAAGGGTAGGTCTGGTGGCGGTTGAGGCCGCGCAGCTTCACATGCTGTCCGTTGAGGTAGAAGCCCTTTTCCGTGAAGCGCGCCTCGCGAAAGCCCACCCGGGTGGAGAACGCGTCGCCATTATCCAACCGGGCCGTCACGCGATAGAGCTTGGGCGTCGCCAAATCCCACGGAACCAGATCACCAAGGTCAGACAAGGTCACATCGTGGTGCTCAGCCTGGGATCTAACGGTGGCCGTTGCGGATTTCAAAAGCCGGTCACCGTCGTGAAGTTCGACGGTGAGGGTGATGGGTTTCTCGACAGGTCCGTCCAGATAGCACCGCACCTCCAATGCGCGGTCCTTGGACAGCACCCGCACCGGCTTGGCGAACACATTCGCCAAGAACGTCTGGGGCACTACACGCAGTTCCACATCGCGGTAGATACCGCCGAACGTCAGGTAATCGATGCTGCCGCCGAAGGGCGGGATGTCGGCGCGTTCGGTCGAATCTACCGCGACGGCGAGCAGATTGTCGGCGCCCAGCTTCAGATGGGGGGTGAGTTCGAAGGAGAAGGGCGTGTAGCCGCCTCGATACTCTTCAAACGAATGGCCATTGATCGCAACTTTAGCGGCGGTCATGACGCCGCCAAAATCCACCAACACCCTCTTACCGCTCCACGACGCCGGGGCGCGGAAATGACGCCGATATGACGAAACGAACTCGTAGGCTTTGTCATCGAAGCTGTGCCATGGCAACTCGATATTGGTGTGGGGAAGGGTGACTCGCTGGTAGCCCGAGTCGTTGAATCCCGGCCCTTCCGCGCCAGCCGCCACTTGATTGTGGAACAGCCAGTTGCGATTCAGCGAATAGACGCGGCGAAGGGGAACCGCAGGCGGATTCTGAGCTTGCGCGAGCGCCGTAGTGAAAGCGGTGCCCGCCAGAAAAGTACGGCGATCCAAATTAGACCTCCCAGGAGATTGTATCGTCCCACAGATCGGCTCTTAACCCATGTCCTCGGCCATTTCCCACCCACACTGCGCGAAAGCTCGCAATTCCCACTCTCCTGGCGTTCTTCCTCCGTTAACCGGAAATCCGACCAACTTCGTCGCTGCGGTCCCGTATCTATTGGAACTTAGCGACTTCTGCCCAAAGTCGCCTCAATGCACCGTAGCGAAATCGATCACCCGCGGCTCTGGCGAGAAAACTGCTGTAAAATTCTATATTTTAGGATCTTGTAGTCCTGTATTTGATTTTAGGAGAAGCCGATCCATGAGAATGCACTTGGCTAGCGCTTTGTTTGCCCTAGCCCCTGTTGTTTTATTCAACATCGCCTCCGCCGACACCCACCGGGTCAAACCAACCGTGGATTTTACGGCTACTGCCAGGCTGAACGGCAGCACTACCTCTCTCGGGAAAACCGGTGTTGTAGTAAAAATCCAAAGCGCCGCCATTGCTAAAGACGGCACCATCACCGTCCGGGCCACTATTGTGGATTCAGACGGAATTCCCCTCGATCGCCTGGGCGTGGTTACCAAGGGCCCGGTGTCCTTGAGCTTCATTGCCGCATACATACCAGCCGGTCAGAGCCAATACGTCTCATATACCACCTCGGTGGCGAAAGCGACGATCAACAACAACCCCTCGCAAACACAGGCCGCCAACGATTCCGGCGGAACGTTCACCGCCAATGCGATTGGCGACTACACCTACACCTTCAAAACCAAGGCGCCGGCGAACTTCGACTCGACGGTGACCCACTCGATCGGCGTCTCCGCGCAGCGCAACCTTGCGGAATTCGGCACCTTCGATGAATGGAGCGAGACTTCCAACGACGTGTTCAGCTTCGTCCCGAATGGCACCCCCGTAAAGACGACGCGTTCGGTGGTCACGACGGACGCCTGCAATCAGTGCCACGATCCGCTGTTTGGCCACGGCGGCTCACGCGTCAAGGTGGAACTCTGCATCATGTGCCACACACCCCAAACCATCAATCCGGACACGGGGCTGACACAGGACATGAAGGTCCTGATCCACAAAATTCACATGGGATCGAGCCTCCCCAGCGTGAAGGCCGGCACACCGTACCGTATCTGGCATCGCGGCGCGTGGTCCGACTTTTCAGACGTCGTATTCCCCCAGGACGTCCGCAATTGCACGACTTGCCACAGTACGAGCGCCACCCAGGCCGACAACTACAAGACCAATCCCGGCGCGGCTGTTTGCGGTTCTTGCCACGACGACGTTAATTTTGCCACTGGCCTGAATCACGTCAACCTGCCGCAACCCGACGACAACCAGTGCAAGGGCTGCCACACCTCTACCGCCCTGCATGAGTTCGACGCTTCCATCCCGGGTGCGCATACCATCCCGACAAACTCTACCTCGCTCCCCGGAATCGTTCCAGCAATTCTGAAGGTCGACAACGCGACTCCTGGTAACAATCCCGTCGTCACTTTCCGCGTGCTCAACAACTCAGGCACGCCCGTCGACATCAGCAAGATCACTACCATCCGCCTTGTGCTTGGCGGCCCCAATGGCGACTACAACACCGGGCCGGGTGGGCTGCGCGTTTCCGAGAATCCGAACCAGACCAAGGGAGACGCCAACGGCGTCTACGTCTACACCATGACGAACAAGATCCCGACAGCGGCCACCGGCTCTTACACCATCTCGATCGAAGCCACCAACACGGTCACCGTCATGCCGAACACCCTCCAGGCACAGTCGGCGGTCGACGCCGCCAAGCCTGTGGAGTTCTACTTCTCTGTGGACAAGAGCGCGGTTGCCCCGCGGCGGCAGGTGGTCTCCACCGCCAAGTGCGCGGAATGCCACGTCGATCTCGGCTTCGTGCATGGCGGAGCTCGCGCCAACACGCAGGAATGCGTGATCTGCCATAATCCGGGCCTCTCCGACGGCACCTCCGGTCAAAGCGTGAGCTTCGCGACGCAGATCCACAGCATCCATCGCGGCGAAAACCTGGCGAATCCTTACGTCCTGGGCACTACCAATTACCAGGATGTGAAGTTCCCGGGCGATCTCCGCGACTGCACCACCTGTCACCTTACCGGCACATACCTTGTGGAAAATGTTCCGGCCAAGGCCGCGGTTGCCAGCCCCGGCGGTTTCACGAAGACCACACCGCCCATCTCAGCCGCATGCCAAGGCTGCCATGACGACATCGCGACGGCTTCCCATGCGCTGGCCAACACCACGACGCTAGGCGAGAGCTGCGCGGCTTGCCATTCCGCTGGCGAGGAATTCTCGGTAGATCGTGTACACCAGAGAATCTTCTAAACCCAACCTGCCAACCTCCGGGGCCGCGCGATGCCAACATCGCGCGGCCTTTTTTCGTATGGTTTCCTTTTGCGCCTGACTGGCGCGATGCGGCGTATCCGGCGTCCAGACACAAGAAAAGCGGGCGTTGCGGCGCTATACTGTAAGGCGAAGCGATGACCACAGACGAACGGTTGGATCGAATCGAGAAATCCATTGGCGAGGCGAGACAAGATCTCAGCACCTTGGCCCATGATCTCGGCACCTTGACTCGTTACGTTCGAGAGTTTCGCACAGAAACAATTGGCCGGCTGGAGATCATCGACAGCCGCCTCGCGATGATGGCGGCAAGTATCGTGAGTCTCGAACAGCGTTTGCCACCCATGAGCAAGGCCATCTTAGAATTTGGCGAGATCGTGAACCGCTTGCAGATCGAGCAGTCGCGGATCGCATCCCTCGTCCAACCCGCAGCATGAGGGGCGCACGTCCGCCCCTATTTAGCCCCGCCCGGCCCTAAATTCTCATACCACTTCAGGTTCGTAGTCGCCGAGCCGATGCAGGCGATGTCCGGCCGTCCGTCTCCATTCAAGTCCGCCACCGCGCACGCTGCCGCACCCATGCCGCCGTCATCGAGAGCCTGACGTGACCAGTGCTCACCCGCGGCATCATCGGAATAATAGAGGTAAACGCTTCGGCCCTTCCCACGAAAACCCGCGATGATCTCGTCCGAGCCGTCGTGATTCAGATCCGCCGTGGCAATGGTATGGCCGTCCACCAGACTCGAGTCGATCACCTGGCGCTCCCAAGCCCCGCCCCGCTGACGGTAGACAGCGACCTGGTTCCCGTGCCACGGCTCGATTGCGGCCAGAAACCGCGTCTTGCCCAAGTGGCCGACGGTAATGTCGCTCGATCCCGATTTGGGCCACTCCGCCGGATCGCCCTTGGCGATTTCCGTGCGGCTCCAGGTCCCGTCTTTTCCGAATCGCAGGAGATGGATGCCGGTAAAGCTCGCTGTCAGGATGGAGTCGCGCCCATTACCGTCCCAATCCACGACGAAGATGCCATGCACCACGCCCCGATCCTCGGTCGTGATCACCTGCCGCTTCCACTCCCCGGGCCGGTAAAAAACCAACGGCGTCTGATCCTGATAGTCGGGGGCCGCTGCTTTGGCGCCGGTGAGCGGCTGATTGAGGACCACGCGGCGTCCGGAGCCGTCGATGTCGGCGGTTCGCAGACGATGCGAGGTCGTCAGCCGATCGATTTCGGTGACGCTCCACGGCTGCCGCGGGTCGCCCTGGTGGCGAAGTACGGAGACAATGCCGATGCTGTCCTTCGCCTGGTTGGCGAACTCGGTGGCCAGGACGATCTGCGGGATGTCGTCTCCCGGCAACGCAATCGTCGTGCAATTGATCATGTGTGACAGTCCCGAAGCGATCACGTGGCGTTGCCAGCCGGGATTCTCGAACCACACGAGGTCGGTCATGCCGCTTGCCAATGCGATCAGATCGGGCTTGCCATCGTGATTGAGGTCGGCCACCACGACCTGATAACCGCCGCGAAGGTCGGTGGCCAGCACATGTTCCGCAAACCGGGCGGGAGGCGCTGCGGCGAAAAGGGAGAGGGCCAGGAGAAAGGTCGAAATCCGGAGCACGCTCCACAGTATACTGTCAGGGTCAAGCTATGACGAACCTGCGATTGGCGATCCTGGCTGCCGCACCGCTCGCCGCCACACTGGCCGCGGCGCAAACGCCACAACTCAGCGATTTCCGTCAACTCACCCACGGCGGACAGAATGCGGAAGCCTACTGGTCGCCTGACGGGAAGCGGCTGATCTTCATGACCACCCGTCCGCCGTACGGCTGCGACCAGATTTTCATCATGAACGCCGATGGCTCCGACCAGCACCTGGTCTCCACCGGAAAAGGGCAGACCACCTGCGGATACTTCCTGGGGGACAACAAACACATCGTCTACTCCTCCACCCACCTTGCCGGCGACGCTTGTCCGACCCCTCCCGACCGCAGTAAAGGCTATGTCTGGCCGATTTATGCAGGCTTCGACATCTTCCTGGCAAAGGATACCGGGGAGATTGAAAAGCGCCTCACCGACGCGCCCGGCTACGATGCGGAGACCACCGTCAACTGGAAGACGGGAATGCTCGTCTTCACCTCGCTCGCCGGCGGCGATCTCGATCTGTGGACCATGCGGGCGGATGGTTCGCACAAGCAGAAGATCACATCCAAGGTCGGGTACGATGGCGGGCCGGCCTTCTCACGCGACGGCAAGATGATTGTGTGGCGCGCCAATTATCCCAAAACGCCAGCGGACATGGCCCGATACAAGTCGTTGCTGGCAGACAATCAAACCACACCGATGAAGATGGAACTGGTGGTTTCGGACGCGAAGGGCGGAAATGCCCGAACCATCACCAATTTCGGATGCGCCAGCTTCGCTCCCACGTTCACGCCCGATGGCAAGCGCATTCTATTCTCGTCAAACAAGCACGATTGCGACAGCCGACATTTCGAACTCTACATGATCAACCTCGATGGTACGGGACTCGAGCGCGTGACCAACTTCGGGGGCTTTACGTCATTTCCGGAGTATTCGCCGGATGGCAAGACGCTGGTATTTTGCTCGGACAAGGACGCCAAGGAGCGTTACGAATTCAATATCTTCACGGCAAAGGTGCAATAGGCCGCAGGGGTCTGCTACCCTTTGTCTGATATTTCTAAGCATTTCAAAATAAGAATCTGATAGACTAACTGTACGCTTTCGAACAATTATGGAGCCGACATCCAAGGATAGTTTGACGCTCCTGATCAACCACCCGGAGGGAAACCTGAGGGACTGCGAACGGCTCACGGAGATGGTGTACGAGGAACTCCGGCGCATTGCCCAACGCCTGATGGCCTCGGAGCGGTGCGATCATACGCTGCAAGCGACGGCCCTGGTTCACGAAGCGTACTTGCGGCTCCAGGAACAGCCCGAAGGCTCCTGGGAAAGTCGAAGCCACTTTTTTGCGGTAGCGGCGAGCACCATCCGTCATATCCTGGTCGATCACGGAAGAAGGCGCAAATCCGTAAAGCGATGGGGCGAAGCCCAACGGATCGATTTAGACGAAGGTGTGAACGCCACCACCGGCAATCTGGAAATGTACATCGCGCTCGATCAGGCGCTGGCCCGGTTGGAGAAGCAGGATAAACGGCAGGCCAGAATCGTAGAGCTGCGTTACTTCGCCGGCATCACTATCGAAGAGATTGCCGCCATCATGGGAATCTCCGTCCGCACCGTGAAAAGGGATTGGGAGGTGGCTCGGCTGTGGCTTCACGCCGAGCTCAGTTCCCGTTCCAAATCTCAACCTTCCAAAAATAATCCAGACTGATTCTTACGGCTCAATATTCGGCGGCAGCGTGGGAGACGAACTGGTCGGCGGGTTTTCGTTCGCCTGGTCAAGTGGTGTTGCGGGCGCTTCGCCCCAAGTGTCGGGAGGCAGCGGGTGTTCTTCTATCTCGAGGATCGTATCCATGGTTCGGGGGGTCCTTTCATTAACAATTTAAAGCAAACTTGTCGCAATACCAGGCATCGTCGAATCGCCGCATGCCGGTGATCATCGCGCGGCGGGCGAATACGTCGCTTTCCAGCATCATTGCCATGGCGGCCGGGAAGGCATTGTAGGCACGAAGCGCATTGACTACACGCTCTACCCGGCTGGCGCAGAAGTGAATCAGGGCCATGCGCACGCGATTGTGTACCAGCGCGGCCCAACATGCTTCGTAGGGAGTTACTTTGCGGAAGAGATGGCCTACTTCCACTTCCGGCACCACCATCAACTCGTATCCCAACAGCCAGAACCGGCAACTGATCTCATTGTCGTTGCCGCCCAACTGGCGCATGCCGGGATCGAAACCGCCCGTGCGGATAAACGTCTCGCGGCGCATTGCCAAAAAGCAACCGGGCAGGATGGGCACCGGACTCGGCTTCCTGCCCTGCCGGTTGCGCCATTGCGCCTTTAAATCGGGTCCGCTCAGATAGAGGCCGAAGCCCTTGCACTTAGGCTCGTTCAGGCTGTAAACGCCGGGAGCAACCGCACCCACCGAAGGCGGCCGCAAAGCCTCGATGATTGGTTCGTGCCAACCCGGCGGAGTCCGCATGTGAGCATCGGAGAACAGTACAATGTCTCCGGACGCGTGCGATCCACCGAAATTCCGGGCGCGGGCCACGCCTACTCCATCCGAGCGAAACACGCGCGCTTCCGCGAGCTGCGCTAGAAAATCGGTCGAGCCGTCAGTCGATCCATCGTCCACTACAATCAGTTCTCTTTGATCGGGAGGGAGAGTATCCAAAAGGTTAGTGACAGTTGCGTTAAGCTCTTGCCCTTCATTACGGCTAATAATGACAACGCTAATCCGCGGTTTGAGGGGCAACTCCACCTTTGACTCGGCCTCGAACATGTGTCACTAAGCTTACAGCAGCCAGCGGGCCCCTGTCATCTGGTTTTTTAAAACACGGGCGAACTACTCCCGGCGCAGCCAGATGGCGCCGCGATGCTCTGACATCATCAGGACCAGCGAGTTCCTTGCCACGGAAAGGCCGATATCTCCGGGATAAGCCGAAGGGCTCTGGATCTTGTGTGATGCATCGTGGGCGTGAAGCACGACGAACGGCGCACCCACTGGCTGAGCGGTAGCAGGATTCACGTGACGGGCAAAGATACACAGCAATCCGTCGGCATTGGAAAGGTAGTAGATGGTGTGGCCGTCCGGCGACCAATAGGGCTCGCTTTCGGCATCGGTTCCCTCGGTGAGTTGAATCAAGTCCTTGTCGGCGACCGGCTCCGTTCGAACAGGTGTAATCCAAATGTGGCGGTTTTCCGGCGAGTCGAACGTGGTGCCGGAGAAGACGACCCATCGTCCATCGGGAGAGAATCGCGCTCCGGACTGCTTTAAGAGCGGCTTGCCCTGCCAGCGGATCAGCGATCTGCGTGCGCCGCGGTTCGAACAGAGCCACGCCTGGTCCGATTCGTCCAGAGGCTCGAAAAGAGCTTGACGGCCTTCGAAGTCGATATGCATCGCGGGGCTGCATTTGTCGCAGATCTTCAGAGATTCCCCACCTGAAAATGGCACCAGGTATCCCGCTTTCATGTTGTTATAGACGACAAATGCGCCGTTTCCGCTGAGGATGGGCCGCGCATTAGCGGTCCGCACCGTGGATGCAAGGCTGAATTTGCCGCTTGCCGGCTCAAACAACTGGATTGCCGTCTCCCCCTCCGCATGCCTCGAGGCAAATACCAAACGAGCGCCGTCCCAGGAGATGGAGGGCGAAGCCAGCGCCTCGTAGCCGGAAATCAATTGCTTCGGAGGCCCCGCTCTCAACCCATTGGCGTCCAAAGGAATTTGCCAGACGTCATTGGTGACCGACTCCGCTGCAAACGCCAGGTCGAGCCGCCCGCCCGATTCGATACCGGACGGCTCGCTTTCGAGGGTGGTCCCGTATGTGAGCCGCCGCGGGTTCGAAATCACGCCCTCTTCCGTAAAGTCCATCGACCAGATATTGGTGGTGTCACCAAGACTTGCCGGGAGCAGTATCCTGCCGCTCGCTAGCCAGGCTTTCGGACCAAACCAATTTTCGCCGGGCGGTTTGTGAAGCTTCAGGTGGTTCAGTTCATCCAGCAGGCGGGTGCGCTGGGTGAAGGTTCCGTCAATTGAGGCTAACCACCAATCACCCCGCGCGTCGTGCGCGTCACGGCCGAGAAACAGGAGCCGGTCGCCCTGCGGCGACCAGAACGGGTATGCCGATGCGACGAACTCCGGGCGGAACTTCTGGATTGTCCCCGATCGTAGCGACGCGATGTAGACTTGGCTGGAACCGGCGATCAACGTCGCGCCGACTCGACCCGTCCAGTACGCGATCGATTGCCCATCGGGGGAGAATTGCGGCCCCGATCCCTTGCTGGCGATTAACCGCTCACTACCACCGAAGGCCGCCATGACGTAGATACCGCCGCCCTCGCGGTCGGATCGAAATGCAATCTGCGAGCTATCCGGAGAAAAGACGGGGGCGTAGTTGTCGTAATCCCCATGCGTGATTTGCCGGATCGAGCCGCCCCTCAATTGCTGGAGGAAGATCTGACGGTTGCCTTCTTCGGAGGCGTTAGATGAATAGGCCAAGAGCCTACCGTCCGGTGACAGCGTAGGGGATTGCGTGAGACGGGCATCGGTCGTGGCCTTTGTGAGGACGAAATTGTCGAATCCCATCCACCGGCCCTCATTCGAGGTCCGCGACGAAACCCAGATGGCCGACAATCCCGCGCCCAGGATGGCACCACAGCCGATCAGAGCCCACGGATTCCTCGCGATTCTGGAAAACAGGCCGCGATTTGAATCGATTTTGGACTTGGGATGCTCGAGATCATCCTTGACTTCCCGCAGGCGTACCGCCACTTCGGCAATGCTCTGGAAGCGCCGTGCCCGGTCCTTGCGCAGGCAACGATGCACGATCTCATCCAGCCGTTCATCGATCTGCGGATGCGCTCCGATCGCGCTGGGTGGTTCATCGCGCAGAATCGAGCCGATTACGGACCCGGGCGTTTCGCCGGGGAATGCGCGAGCTCCCGTCAGCATTTCGAACAGCACGGAGCCAAACGAAAAGATGTCGGAACGAACGTCCACTGGCTGGCCTTCAGCCTGCTCCGGCGAGGTGTACGTCGGAGTGCCGGCAAATTTGCCCTGGACCGTCGGCGGAAACTCCCCCCCTGTCGTCGATTGCCACAAGTCCTTGGCGAGCCCGAAGTCGAGCAGTTTCACCACGCCCGAATGAGTCACCATGATGTTCCCGGGCTTCACGTCGCGATGCACGATCCCCCTGGCGTGCGCGGCTTCGAGTCCGCTGGCAATCTGAATCGCATATCCCAAAGCTTCCACCGTCTTCATGCCCCGCTTGGGAATCATCCGCCCCAGGCTCTTTCCAGCGATGTATTCCATTACTACGTAGCTCGTATCGCCGTCGGAACCCACCTCGTGTACGGTTACGATGTTTGGGTGCTGTAGTTCGGCAGCTTTCAGGGCATCCCAACGCAGCCGGTTCTGCATCTCCTCGTCGTCTGCGCTCCGCGCACGGAGCACCTTGATCGCGACACGCCGCTTCAGTTTTTCATCTTCACCCAGGTATACGACCCCCATCCCGCCAGAGCCGAGTTCATCGATGATCCGGTACGGGCCAATCCGCTCTGGTAATTTGCGTGGGCTGCTGCTGTGGAAATCGGCAGCCGGCTGCTCCAGAAAACTCGGGGCACAGGTGAACGCTGCACGCAAGAGCCGTTCTACCTCCCGCCGGACGCGTTCCGGAGGATTCTGGGCATCAAGCCATGCCTCCAGGTAGTCGGGATTCTCCGACTGGCCTTGAAAAACCAGTTCGCTGACGAGTTCCCGCTCCTCTGCCGAGAAATCCGGGCCGCTGCTGGCTTCGGAATCACCCATACCACGTAATGATAACCGCCGCGCCGACATAAACAAAAAGAGAGCGTGGGGGTGGAGGGCCCAAGTTGGTGGATTCTGCAAAAAATCCCAAAAACCTTGGCACTCTTCCTCTAAAAAATGCGCTTTCTGGTTGAGGAACGGTTCAATATGCCTGAGTCTCTTCAAACTATGCGACGGCCGGTCGGACGGCCAGTCCGGAATGCACCGGTTCTGTTGGTGTATCAACTGAGGAAGGAAGGCTGGAGCTTCCGTAGGATCGCAAAGGCGACCGGATTGGGTTACGGCACCGTCCGCCGGGTCATCTCCCGGCCGACCGGCCTCCATGGATACGTTACGCGAAACACCTGAGGGCAAAAGTGATCCCGTTTGCTACCATCGTGAGGAAATGTCTTCTGTCACGATCGAAAAGGTAGATTTTCGCGGCTGGCCCAACAGCTATCGGATGTCCAATGGAACGGTCGACCTGATCGTTACCGGCGATGTCGGCCCACGAATCATGCGGTACGGTTTCGTGGGCGGGCAGAACCTCTTCAAGCTGTTCGCCGACCAGTTGGGGAAATCAGGTGAGCGCGACTGGCAACCGCGCGGGGGACACCGCCTCTGGTTTGCCCCTGAGGATCCCGTGAGGACCTACGCCTCCGACAACGCGTCGGTGTACGTGGAGACTGGCGGGAATTCGCTGGAAGCCGTCGGGCGCGTGGAAGCCTGGACCGGTCTGGAAAAACGGATCGTGGTAAAGATGTCCGAGAGCGGCACCGGCGTCCAAGTGGTTCACCACATCCGGAATGCCGGCAGCGAGCCGTTCGAACTGGCGCCGTGGGCCCTCACCATGATGGCGCCTGGGGGAATCGGGATCCATGGATTCCCGCCGCGCGGCACGCATCCCGAGGAACTGGCTCCCACCAATCCTCTGGTCATGTGGGCGTTTACCAATCTTTCCGACACCCGTTGGATGTTACTCGAAAAGTATCTGGTATTGTGCCAGGATCCGAACAACGCCAATCCGCAGAAACTTGGCAGTTTCAACGCGGACACCTGGGGCGCCTACCTCTTGAATGAGGAGGTCTTTTTGAAGCGAACTCGTCCGCATGGACAGGCCTCCTCCTATCCGGATTACGGATGCTCTTTCGAGACCTTCACCAATGAAGACTTTCTGGAATTAGAGACTCTCGGCCCGCTGACTGTACTCCAACCAGGCCAGACCGCGACCCACACGGAGCGTTGGAGTCTCTACCGGAATGTTCATGTGTCTGAGTGGACTGACCGCGAACTGGATCGCGTCCTCGGACCCATTCTCCAGCAGGACCTCCTCTAAATTGAGACTCCGAGATTAAGACTCGTTCAGAAAACGCGCCCGCTAGTACCCGTTTAATCCCTATTTACCAGACATTTACAAACGTCGTGAGTCCTGGCGTGAAATCTTGCGTCCATACGATTGGAGGGGGACTCAGATGGCTGGCTTAAAAGTAATGTTGGACCCCACCAGGGTGGGGCGGGAAGCAGAACGACTGGAAGTCGACTTGCACCAGAGGATCATCGGGCAGGACGCGGCGATCCGGCAGATTACTGGCATCTATCAGACCTTTACGGCTGGGATGTCGTGTCCGGGACGGCCGATTGGGAGCCTGCTCTTCCTTGGGCCGACCGGCTCCGGAAAGACGCGAACGGTGGAAGCGGTTGCCGAAAGCCTGGTAGGCGACCCGCGTGCCGTGATCAAGATCGACTGTGCAGAGTTCCAGCATAGCCATGAGATCGCCAAGCTGATCGGTTCGCCTCCCGGATATCTGGGACATCGCGAGACGCATCCCCTGCTGAGCCAGGAGGTGCTGAACGCCCATCATACGGCCGACGTGAAGGTGAGCTTCGTGCTGTTCGACGAGATTGAAAAGGCCAGCGATGCGCTTTGGAACCTGTTGCTCGGAATTCTGGATAAGGCCACGCTCACGCTGGGCGACAACCGGCGGGTGGACTTTTCGCGGGCGTTGATCTTCATGACGAGCAACCTGGGAGCGGCGGAGATGGGTGCGATTCTCCAGCCCAAGTTGGGATTCACGTCGCACGAGACGGAGCGCGAGCCTCTCGATGACAAGAAGGCGGATCGTGTTTCGCGCGCCGGAGTGGATGCCGCACGGCGTAAATTCACGCCGGAGTTCCTGAACCGGATCGATCGGACGGTAGTCTTTAATTCGCTGGCCGCGGCTGACCTTCGGCAGATTGTCGACCTGGAACTCCGTGGAGTGCAGGAGCGCGTCTTCCGTGCCACGGGCACGAATACCATCGAGTTCACGGTCACCGAGCAGGTGAAGGATCTGATCCTGCAGGAAGGCACCGACCAGCGGTACGGCGCACGCCATCTGAAACGCGCTGTGGAACGGGTGCTGGTGCAGCCGCTCTCCAATCTGATCGCCACCGGGCAGGTGCAGAGTGGCGACCACGTGACGGTCGAGTTGGATCCTGGCAGATCGCGCGCGATTTTCCTGAAGGAATTCTCGGAGCCGACACCGCAGGTGGGGACCGGGTCCGAAAGGTCCGCCGCCGCGTAAGAAGTGGGGCAGATCATCCATCATGATCTGCCCTTACGCCGTCCGCGCGCTCCGGATTGTCAGTGCTGCACTGGCAACACCAATCCGGACTGCGTGCTGATCCCGTTGTAGACAGCCGTCACCGTATTATCTCCATCCGGCACTCCGGCGGGCACTACCACATTGAACTGAAACTCCCCGGGAATAACCAGACCCGCGAACGTCACCGCTGCCGCGATGCCCCCAATAATAATCACGGGCGGGGTCGTCAGAATCCCGTTCTGCGTCAGGGATCCGCTCACCGCTGCGGGAGTAGTCGGCCCAAATCCGCTGCCGAACAGCACCACCGTCTCGCCGGGCTTCGCAGGTGTCGCACCGGGGAACAGGTTCGCCGGCGCCAGGTACGTCCCGTTGGTGTGCTCCGCCGCCACATACGGCTCGCCCTGAAAAACGAAGAACGCCGGCGCCACGGGTGTGGCCGTTACCGGAAACGGAGCGCTATTCACCCCACCCACACTCATCAACAATTGGACCGGGCCAGTGATGTTGTCGGGAGGCGTCAGCACATTCACCTGTGTCGGGCTGATGTACTCCACGTATGCGCTCTTCCCGTTCACCGTCGCCGCCACGGTGTCGAGCCGCACGGGTAACTGTGCGTTCACGAAGTCCGAGGTCTGCCACAAGCGCGTGTCGTTGGGCGGCGCCAGGTTGTTCCCGTGAATCTCGATCCACGTATTGGGCGCAATCGTGGAACTGTGGTTCGCCACCGTCAGCACCTGCGTGATCACAGGCCCGCCCGCGGTCAAAATCAGAGTCGCGGTAGCACTATCCACGCTTCCATACGGACTGCTCACCCTTACCCAGTAACTGGCGGGCGCCGTCAGGATGGGCGTCATGTACGATGGAGAATTCGTTCCCACCGGCGTCGACGTATTGCCGCTCGAGCCCTGATACCACTGGTAACTCAGCGGCGCGGTGCCGGTCGCCACCACATTGAGCGTCGCCGATTGTCCGCTGGGCACGGTCCCGCCGAGAGGCTGCGTGGTAATCGCCGGAGGAGTTGCCGTGACCGGCCGCGAGAAGATCCACGCCGCTCCGAAGCCACCGTTGTCAGTCGGTCCGCCCACGACGGCCGTCGTCCCGTCGGAACTCACCGCCACGGCAGATCCCTGCAGCGCATCGCCGCCCGCAGTGCCCAATCCCGTGAACTCGACGCCCTGCTGCGTCCAGTTGCCGTTCGAACGCACGAATACCCATGTCGCGCCTACGGAAGGGCTCCTGCCAAAGGGCGCAGTCTGAACGCCGCCTGGTCCACCCGCCAGCACCGTGTTTCCATCGCCCGTAATTGCCACCGACTGCCCCAGGTACCGCGAGGCAGCCGCGTCGCTTCCCACCAATTTGCCGCCCTGCTGCGACCATTGCCCGTTCGAGCGCGTGAACACCCACACGGCGCCGGCGCTGTTGTTGTCGCCGCTGGCCCCGACGACGGCAGTATTGCCGTCTGCCGAGAGCGCCACACCCGATCCAAAGCTCGCGTTGGCGGTGGCGGTGAAACCGGTGAGCTTGTTGCCCTGCTGCGTCCAGGTATCGCCCGAGCGAGTGAAGATGAACGCGGCCCCCGAGCCGTTGCTATCGCCGGGCCCTCCCAGGATCGCCGTATTCCCATCAGCGGAGAGCGACACCGACGCTCCGATATGCGCGCGCCCCACGCCATTGCCGACCAGTTTCGTCGGCACCAGGCTCCATACTCCGTTGGCGCGCGTGAAGACCCACGCCGCGCCCAGTTCGCCGCTATCCCAATAGCCGCCCAGCAGCGCCGTGTTGCCGTCGGCCGATAGTGAAATCGAAATGCCTTGATAGGAGATCCCCGTGATCACCGTTCCCCATCGTCTGGGACCCTGTTGGGTCCACACGCCGTTGGTGCGCGTGTAGCCCCACATGGCGCCAGTGCCATCATTGTCCTTGATGCCGCCAAACACGGCGGTATTGCCGTCCGCGGAAAGCGCCACCGAGCTACCTTGCGCGGCCACACCGACGCTGTCGCTGCTGACCAGTTTGCCACCCTGTTGTACGAAGCTGCCGCCGCTTCGCGTGTAGACCCAAACCGCGCCGGCGCCGTTATTGTCGAGCGGACCTCCCAACAGCACGGTGTTGCCATCGCCCGAAACCGCCACCGAGGTACCGACCGTCGGCGAACCCGCGGCCCCGCTTACCACCAACTTGCTTCCTTGCTGCGCATACTGCGCCAGTGCCGGCCTGGCAAGAAAAATTAGAAGGATTACTGCACACCGAGGTATTCCAGATTGAGGCATCTGCTCTCTCCTTTCGTCGCGAGCCGGGCCGCAGCGATCGAGCATCGCCGCCTTTAAAATCTGTTCTCAGTGTACTCCTGAATCGTCTTTAAGAAAACATTTCGTGGCAGTTGTGTTTCGGCAGCCCTGCGTGAGCAGGCCGCATCACTCACATCTCCAGCTTCCCCCGATACAGCAACTCCTTGACCTGGAACTCTGCTTCCCTCTCCGGGAACTCCACTCCCGGCAGGTAAAGCCGAAATACGACCTTCTTATCGGTGGGCTGGACTTCTCGCGGGAAGACCAGGCGCAGCACCGGGTCGGAGGGTGTTGGAGGAAAGTGCCCGATCATCTTGTAACTCTTGCGCCCGATCATCATCATTGTTTCCGACTCCATCTTTCGCGACTCGTCTGCCTTTTGCATCTGGGTCACTTTGTCATAGGGAATCGCCAGAACCAGGTGCTTGTCCCGATTCTCGCTCAGATAAGTCAGGTAATCGGCGTCCGGCTCGCGCAACGCGTTCTTTGCTCGCAAGCGAAATTCCCCTTCGGCTTCCTCGATTGGGGCTGCAGTCGCGAGATAGACCAGCACCCCGGGGTTAGGACCCAGCACCTGCGCCCACGGGCTGTTGGTGCGCAGAATCTCGATCTCCTGGTTAGTCCACTTCTCTGGAGGCTTGGCTTCCCAGAACGGCTGTGCCAGGAAGAAGAGCAAGGGGAGGAGCACATGCATAATAAGACCAATATGACAGCAATCCGGCGCGGTGAGCCGTCCGACCTGGAGGAGGTCGCAGCGATTCAGGCGGCCAGCCCCGAGTCCGCGTTATGGAACGTAAACGAGTACTCTCAGTACGAATTCACGGTTGCGATCCTCAACGGACGCGTCGCCGGGTTCCTGGTGGCACGCGAAGTCGCCCCGGATGAGCGCGAGTTGCTGAATCTCGCGGTATCGCCGGAATTTCGGCGCCGCGGCATCGCGCGCGAGTTGTTGACAAGTCTATTAGAAAGCTTCTCGGGAGCGGTTTTTCTGGAGGTTCGCGAATCCAATCAAGCCGCGCGAAACATCTATAAGTCTATGGGATTTAAGGAGGTAGGCAGGCGACGAGAATATTACCAAAACCCCCTCGAGACGGCTATTGTCATGAAGTTTCATTCATGTTAAGGTGGCGAATAGACGGTCAGATTCCGTCTGTTGACCAAATGCATCGAGATTACCCACCGAGCCTTGTTTCCGAACCAACCGACTCGGCGTGGCAACCTCACTGGGAGGAATTGCCCAATATGGAACGGAACGCACTGGAAGAGTTGAGAGCGCATCTGATGGCGACGAGCGAGGAGTTTCGAGGGCTCGCCAGCCGGCATGCGGAATTTGCGCAGAAGCTGGACGCCCTGGAAGCGCATCCCCATCTGACTGAGGAAGAACAGTTGGAGGAGACGCGTTTAAAGAAGATGAAACTTCGGTTGAAGGATCAGATGGAAGCGATCATGTGCGAATATCGTTCGCAACAGGTCGCTTAACGTCAGGTGCGCGTAGTTCGCGGTAATCAGTGCCCGGTTGGCCTCAGGCTGACCGGGCCTTATGCTTTTTAGGGGTATGGAATCTGACCCGGAATTCGATGCGGAACCCGTCCGCATCCCCATCAGCGACGTGTTCGACCTGCACAGCATTCCTCCGCGGGATGTGAAGGCGGTGGTCGAGGCGTATCTCGAGGAAGCTCACCACTTGGGATTCAAAGCGCTACGAATCATTCACGGTCGCGGCATCGGGGTGCAGCGCGAAATCGTCCGCTCGGTTCTGGCCCGCAGCGAATTTGTCATCGAATTCCGAGACGCCCCGGCGGAGGCCGGCGGCTGGGGCGCAACCATCGTCACGCTTCGCTAGGATCACGGGCACTTGTGAAGGCTTCCCGTGCTCTGCTCGTGTGATGTGATTGAAGTTGCGCCCTCGGGGAGATGTCAAAATCCGTGAGCGCAGGCCCGCTTGCGGGATTCTTTCAAGTCATCTCACCGTCGTGGCTCGTTGCGAGCTGTGCGCGTTAGCAAGCGACGTCCCGGCCGCGGTCGTGGCTCGTTGCGAGCCGCGCGCGTTGGCACGCGACTCCCGGCCGCGGTCGTGGTTCGTTGCGAGCTGTGCGCGTAAGCAAGCGATGTTCCAGCCGCGGTCGTGGATCGTTGCGAGCCGCGCGCGTAAGCAAGCGACACCCAACCCTAGTCTGCACGTAACATCGCCACGGGGTCGGTCTGCAAGGCGTGGATGACAGCCGGAAGGGCGGCGATCAGCGCCAGCGCCATGATCGCCACCATGGGGAACGCCAGCATGCCTGGATCAGCCGGCTTCACCTGATAGAGAAGTGCCGCGATGGAGCGCACCAGTGTCAGTCCACAGGCGAGGCCTGCCGCCGCGCCCAGCAGCACCATGCGGAAGACATCCGAGGTCACCTGGCGCGCAATCTCCATTGATTCGGCTCCGATCGCGATCCGAATGCCGATCTCGCGCCGCCTTTCCAGTACCGCATAATCGAGCACGCCATAGAGACCGATTCCCGCCAGCAACAGTGCTACCCCGGCGAAGAACAGACCGAGCATGGCCAGCAGGCGCTCGCGAACGGTTTGCCCCTGAAACAGTTCCAATTGCGTGCGAACCTCGCTCACGCGGAATTCAGGCCGTACCTTAGGCACTTGGTGGCGGATGATGGACGCGAGCGCCTGGGGATTGGAGCCAACGGTGCGCACAATGAAACTGGCTCGCCGAATCGGCGCCATCGTTCCGTTGGAATCGATCCGGTGCAGGGGCACGTACGCCACCGGGAGGGTAGCTTCGCGAATGTGCCGGTAAGGCGCATCGCGGACCAACCCGACCACCTCATACCGACTCGTTCCTCGCGTGAACGTCTGGCTTATGGGGTTCTCGCTGCCAAAGAACTGCCTGGCGAAGGTCTCATTGACGAGCGCAGCGCCTGGAGTGACATCGCTCGGCCGCAGGTCCCCGCCTGCAAGCAACGGCAGACGCATCGCCTGAATCCAGTCGGGCGACACATCCAGAAAATAAGCCAGGACCGGACCCGGAGACTGGCCGTGCACTCCGATGAAACCGTTGCGTCCTTGCAACGAGAGCAACGGCCACGCCGCCATGCCGACGCTCTCGACACCCGGTAAATGACGTAGTTGTTCCGCGGTCTGGTCCCAGTAGGCGGCGGGCTGGGCATTCTGCGCCACAGTCTCCACGGTGAGTACGCGATCCGGTGAGAATCCGATGGACTTGTGCGAAATCCGGTCGAAAGTGGCGCTGAACAGACCTGCCACAAACAGCACCAGAAAGCAGAAGGCCACCTGCAACGCAATCAGCGAATGCATCCAACGCCGCCGGGAGTGCGGGCTGGAGCCTCCTTTCAACGTCGTTGCCGGATTGACCGCGGAGGCGTGCAGCGCCGGCGCCAACCCGAACAGCAGCGTGACCGCCAGAGTCAGCAACACGCCGAATCCAAAGACTCGCCAGTCCGCAGGCAAGGCGAGGTGCGCCGGATTATCCGGCGGGTTCATGCGACCAACGACGTATGGCGCGGACCAATACGCGAACCACCCACCAGTCAATGCGGCGAGCAAAGCCACCCAGGCACTTTCGATCAGTACCAGTTGGACGAGCCGCAGCCGTCCGGCGCCGATTGAAACGCGCAAGGCCATCTCTCGCGACCGCGCCGCAGCCTGCGCAGTCATCAGATTCGCGACATTCGCGCAGGCGATCAGGAGCACCAGGGCTACGAGCACGCCGATGGCAATCAGCCCGACGCGATAGTCCTTCTGCATTCCGGATGCGCCCGCGGAAGCAGGCTCCAGCATCACCTTCTGATCGATGAATCGATCGATGCTCTCCTTGGTCATGCCGGTGAAGCCCTTGGCCCGGTCCATTTCGAAGGCGCGCGAGGTAGCATGCAGTTTGGCGCGCACCGGTTCCACGGCAATACCCGGCTTCAGCCGTACCAGCGTGCGATGCCACGTGGCGTCGTCGCGGATGGCTGCCGGATGCATCATGGTCGGCAGGAAGACGTCGGTGGCGATGCCCGTTTCGGTGCCGGTGAAGCCTTCGGGACCCACCCCCACGATCTCGAAAACGCGCTCGTCGAGATGAAACGTCCTCCCAACCACTTGCGGATTGCGGGCGAAACGGCGTGTCCAATAGTCGTACGAGATCACCGCGTAGGGAGCGGCTGCGGGCTTCGAATCGTGGTTCTCGGTGAAGAGCCGTCCGATCGCCGGTCGCAGACCGAACGAATCGAACATCCAGCCGGAAACGTACTGGACGTGGGCTTTTTCCATTTCCTCGTCGGACTGGTACGTCAGGTCCATGCGTTCGGCGTAAGAGACCGCCAGAAGTTCCGCCTCGCCCTTCACCGCAGCGCGCATAAGCCGGAATGACGGGTGCGCCCAGCCGTCGAAGGTACTGGGCTTGCCGTCGAAGCCGATTCCGGTGCGATAGAGATCGTACAGGCGCTCTGGTTCGGCGACAGGCAAAGGCCGCAGCAGCAGAGCGTCGATGAGCCGGAATGCGGAAGTGCAGGCGCCGATCGCCAGGGCGAGCGAGAGAATGGCGGCAGCGGAGGTCACCTTTCGCTTCATCAGTTGGCGCCAGCCGAAGATCGCGTCGGCGCGCACCGAGTCGAGCCACGCGAGCACGCGGACGTCGCGGCTCTCCTCGCGGTAGCGAAGCGGCGATCCGAGGGCGTGGCGGGCTTCGCCGGGATCGCGGCCCTGGGCGATGCCTTCGTCGATATGCGATTGCAATTCTTCGTCGATTTCGCCGCTCACGCGATCGGTGCGGAATGTACTGGCAATGCGCGACCACAATGACATGGTTGGTTCCGGCTCAATACTAAGTCTTCTCGGTATTAAGACGTCTTAGGAATGGACAAGGTTAGGAATATTTGGGCTGCGGAGACGCAGTCTCTGTGCATTTCGGGATTACCAGCACTCGTGCCGGTGGGCGTGACACTTGTATTGGTGACGTCGGCTGTTCCGCTCAACTCCCACGAAAGTCACGGCGCCCATTCGCCTTGACAGCGCGATGCGGTCCGTCATCTCGCTATGGGAGTTGAACGATACGCCGTTGCGAGGCAGCAGGGGTCTTTTTGCACGACTTCGGGCTCTCGCTACGTAAATTATCGTTGAATTACGTTTTTAATCGTAGTATTGTTACCTCAGATGATTTCTTCGGGCAGCAACCGACCGCCAATGGCAATTCTAACCAGTGCCGAATCTTGGATTTTTGCCGAGTTCCTTCGGTACGCCCGGACCTCGGTGATGGGAGGGCTTGCGGCGCACAGGGACTCGCGCGAAAGACCGGACCAAATCCGTAACAAGGTCGATTCGTTTGTAGAGAGAGAAAGGAAGCTCGTCATGAAATCCATGCAAATACTGGCGAAGTTGGGGTCGTACGGCCTGGCGCACCGGAGTGCCGCAAGCGCCGCTAACGGCCCATCGAGGGCCAACCACATCGCAAGGCGGCTGCGTCACTCGGGGCCAACCCTCCTTACCGGCCTGGAGCCGGGCATGATCACCATCGCAAGTCTGCTAATGGTCGCGGTCTGTGGAATGTTCGGACAATCCGCCGATCCCCCGCGATTTGCCGTCGCATCCATCAAACGCAACCCGGCTCGTGAACAGCTTTCGATGGCGGTCCCGATGGGAGTGGGCTGGCGCCCGGGCGGCCGCTTGAGTGCGGGTAACGCCCCGTTGACGATGCTCATCCAAAGGGCATATTCGGTCCAGGGCTTTCGGGTGGTAGGCGGTCCGTCGTGGGTCAGCACTGATGGCTACGATATCGAGGCCAAACCGGAGGGCAACATCGATCCGCAGCGGATGTGGCTGATGTTGCAAACGCTCCTGGCCGACCGGTTTAAGCTGGCGATTCACCATGAGACAAGAGATCTCCCGGTCTACGATTTGCAGGCGGTGAAGAGTGGGCCCAAACTGCAGGCCCCGCAGGGAGGTACTTGTTCCGAGGTTCTTACGGCATTGCCCGAGCGGGGCCAGGCGCGGCCGGCTCCACCATGCGGCCCGGGCGTGGTACAGGCTGGGACAGGGCTGAACATGGAGGGAATCAGCGTGTCGATGCCGGCGTTCGCAAAGATGCTCTCGACAATGATGGGGCGGGAAGTGATTGACAAGACCGGGTTCACTGGAAGGTTCGCTCTTCACCTGGAGTTCGCCATGGACGATGCCCTCGCCGGACTCCCGAATCCCGCGGGGCCAGATGCCTCTGGCCAGCCAGCGGATCCCGCTGCCAGACCCACTATACGTACTGCCCTGCAAGAACAACTCGGCCTGAAACTGCAAGCGTCCACAGGCCCTGTGGACGTCCTCGTGATCGATCACGTGGAGAGACCTACCGAGAATTGAGTGCTCATCAGCGACAACGAGACATGACTGGCACTGCAATCGAACCTCTCTAGTGGGCGCTTCGACGGCTTCCGAGGACGTCGAGGACGGCCTTGAAGACGCGGCGTCTTCGCATGGCTGGAACAAGAGGGAACAGACTTCACCTGATGCAACCGGTTAAGTCAGCCTTCGTCGCGAAGCGTCACCACCGGGTCAACGCGTGCCGCTCGGTTGGCGGGAAGAAATCCCGCGAACAAACCGACCATTGCGATGGAGCCGCAGGCGACGATGAAGGCAATCGGATCGAGCGGGGACACCTCGAAGAGCAGGCTCTTCATGACTCTGGTCAGCGCGACGGCGCCGAGCATTCCGAGGGCAAGGCCCACCCCGACCATATGCAGAGCGTTACACAATATCTGTGACACTACGTGGGAAGACCGCGCTCCCAGCGCCATGCGGATGCCGATTTCGCGGCGGCGTTGGGTGACCGCATGCGAGAGTACGCCATAAAGGCCAATGGCGGTGAGCAAAACAGCAACGCCCGCGAAGGCGCCGATGAGCCAGGCGGGACGGCTCGATCCGGAAAGCGCGCGGTCCCGGACTTCTTCCATGGACGCCACGTCGGCCAGCGGCAGGTTGGAGTCGACTTCGCGCACAGCTTCGCGGATGGCGGGCATGACAGCGAACGCTCCGATCGCAGTTCCCACAATCAGCTTGACCTGCGGGGAAGGCGCTTGTGCCAAGGGCACATATACTACGGCGGGATCGGGGGTACCGGCTGATGCGACGCGCTCGCTGCGTATGATGCCCACGATCTGGACCTCCGGCATGAATACTCGTTTCTCCACGTATCCCGGATATGTGAGGCGGACGGTCTTGCCGACCGGATCTGTCATGCCGGCGTCCGCCAGCCGCGACACCAGCGCCTGATTGATCACGATGACGCGGGGAGTTCCTTCCCGGTCCTGAGCGGTGATGCCGCGACCCGTCAGGACGGGAATCCCCAAGGTACGGAAGTAACCCGGATCGACCCGTTTGAAGCGGACGAAGGTGAACTTCTCCGCCCCGGGTGGTTTGACCCCTTCGCCATTCGCGATCCACCGGAGCGGCAAGTGGCTGGAAAGGCCGACCTGCACGACGCCTGGGGCGGCGCGGAGTCGCTCGGCGATCGCCTGGTAGAAGAGCGCCGCTTTGGCGGGAGTCGGATAGGCGCGCACCGGAAGATCCACGGACATGGTAATCACGTTTTCAATCCGGACGCCGGTATCGAGCGCCTGAAGTTTCAACAGGCTTCTGAAAAGGAGCACGGCACCACAAAGCAGCACCAGGGACACTGCGACCTCCCCGATCACGATGGCGCGGCGCACCCTTGCACCAGCGGCGGAGGAGCCTCGGACGGCGCGATTCAAACTTTCCGACAGGTTGCCGAAGGAGGTCTGGAGTGCGGGGAAAGCTCCCGCGAGCATCGCCACTGCCAGGGATACGAGGGCGGCGAAGGCCAGCACGCGGAGGTCAACACGAATGTCGGAAGTGAATGGGAGCGCCTGCGACAGGATCGGTTTCGCGGCGCGGATCAGGAAGTGGGCAACGGCCACACCCGCTGCGCCGCCCAACAGGCAGAGAACCAGGCTCTCCGTGAGCAATTGCGAAACCAGACGACTGCGGCCCGCGCCTAGCACGGCCCGGACCGCCAGTTCCCTGCGACGTGTGGCGCCGCGTGCCAGCAGCAGGCTGGTGACATTGGCGCAAGCAATCAGCAGCACCAGAGCGACCGCACCGAAGGCAACGGAGACAGAGCGTTCGAGATTTGCGCCGACCAGCAACCGGGCGAGCGGTTCTACGACAATGGTCCCTTCGCGATTATCGTTGGGCTCCAACGGCAGCAGGACCGCGTGGATAGCTTGCATGCGCTGGCGGGCCTCTTCCAGCGAAGTGCCCGCCCGCAGACGCCCGTACACGGTGAGCCAGTGGATTTCGCGCACTTCTTGGTCGGGCGTGAAGACCAGCGGTCTCCAGAACTGCGTGTCGTCCCGGTCGAACGCGCCGCTCTGCAGGACTCCGATGACGCGATGCGGTTCGCCATCCAGCAGGATCTCCCGATGCAGGATTTCCGGGTCGGCACCGAAGTAATTCTGCCAGGCGGCGTGGCTGAGGACGACGACACGGGCACTTGCGGGCCGGTCCTCGTCGGCTGTGAAGGTGCGGCCCAGCAACGGATTGGCGGCGAACACGCGGAAGTAATCGGCGGTGACGGCCTTGCCGGGTAAGCGGACTGGTTCGCCCTGTGCGATGATCGCGGCGGACAGCGACTGTTCAGCGGACATCGCTTCGAAAACCGTGGCGAGCCGCCTCCAATCCTGGAAGTCGGGAGCACTAGCCGCATTCGACACACCGGGCCGCGGAGCCTCCCACACGCCAACCATGCGGTCAGGATCCGGAAACGGAAGGGGCTTGAGCAGGACGCCATCGACGACGCTGAACATAGCCACATTGGCGCCAATGCCGAGTGCCAGCACACCCACTACAACGGCAGTGAAGCCGGGTGCACGGAGCAATGAAGCCAGCCCGTATCGAACATCCCGCAGTAGCGTTTCGATCCAGGGAAAACTACGACGATCCCGATGTTCTTCTTTCACCTGTGCAATTCCTCCGAAGCCCAGGCGAGCCGCGCGGCGGGCCTCATCGGCAGACAGGCCGTGGGCCAGCGCATCGCGCTCGGCCAGCTCCAGGTGGGCTTGGATCTCATTCTCCAGCTCGCCTTCCAGATCCCGCTTGCGCACCAGGGCGAGGAGCCCTTCCACCAGGCGGCGGACGGTCATGACGATGCCTCCAGGAATCGGGCGATAAAGGCTGTGGCCTTCTCCCAGTTCGCGACTTCGACAGCGAGTTGTTTCCTCCCGGCCTTAGTCAACGAGTAAAACTTGACCTTTCGATTGGTTTCCGAAATCCCCCAGTCGACTTGGATCCAGCCCTCCTGCTGGAGGCGGATGAGAGCGGGATGGACGGAGCCTTGGCTGAGCCGCAAGGACTCGCCCGAGACCTGCTCGATGCGGCGGGCGATGGCATAGCCGTGCAACGTTCCCATCCCTTCCAGAGTCTTGAGGATCAGAAGATCGAGTGTTCCGTAGGGCACTTCTGCAATTGGTTTCGACATGTCGAATACCGACAGCTAAAGTATGGAATATCTTTCAATGAGGTGTCAACGGGGTTGAGAGGCTCTTCTGCCTCGCTTACCTGACTTGGCCCGGGAGCCAGGTTCTCGCGAAATGCAGCTCACCATTTATCCTCTCGACCGTCTACAATTGCAGATAGTCTACAAATTATGGCGAAGCCCACAGACCTCGTGCAAGGCACCCTCGATCTATTGATTTTGAAGGCGATCTCTCTCGAACCTCAGCACGGTTGGGCGATTGCCAAACGGATCCAGCAGATCTCGCGCGAGGTTTTACAGATTCAGCAGGGCTCGCTATACCCCGCGCTCCATCGCCTCGAGCAGCAGGCCTGGATCAAGTCCGAATGGCGGCAGACCGAGGCCGGACGCATGGCCAAATTCTATTCGCTTACACCCTCCGGCCGACGGCAATTCGAGAAGGAACTGGCGAACTGGAATCGCCTGTCGGCGGCGATCGACCTGGTCGTCCAGGAGGCTTGATATGCGCGCACTGGACAAAATCCGATTACGGCTCCGATCGCTGTTTGCCCGCCAGAACATCGAACGTGAACTGGACGACGAACTACGTTTTCATCTCGAGCAACTCATCCAAGAGGAGCTTGCTGCCGGAGTTCCGCCCCGTGAGGCCCACAAGTCGGCGCTCCGAAAAATGGGAGGAGTGAGCCAGTTTCAGGAGGCATGCCGGGATATGCGCCGTCTAAATCTGATCGACGATTTCAAGAAGGATCTCCGGTACGCAGGGCGATCTCTGCGGCGGAATCCAGGCTTTGCTGCGCTGGCTGTGCTGGTTATGGCGCTCGGCATTGGAGCCAATACAGCGGTCTTCAGCGTTGTGAATGCCGTGCTCTTGCGGCCTCTGGCGTATCGCGATCCGGATCGAATTGTGACACTCTCCGGCGCTCGAACCTCGGACGCGGACGGGGGTGCGCATCCACCCCACAATCAGCTGGCGCCCGTCTCGGGCCCGGACTTCCTCGACTGGCACGACCGGAGTTCGTCGTTCGAAGCGATGGCGTACTACAGGACGCGTGAGACTTCCGTGATGCGAGGTTCGACTGCTGAGTATGCGCAGGTCACCATGGTGAGTGCTGAGTTCTTTAGCGTTTTCGCCGTCGAACCGCTTGTCGGGCAGTTCCCGATGGCTAACGATGTGGAGCAGGGCAGCCGCGTGGCGGTGATGATCAGCCACGACTACTGGCAGGGCCGTTTTGGTGGGGATCCTCGCGTTGTAGGGCAACGCATCCGGATGGAGGGCCAAGTGGTGCAAATTGCTGGCGTTCTGCCGCCGCGCTTCCGCTTTCCGGCGAAGACCGATTTCTGGCTGATGATTCCCCGGAGAGCGACGAACGAATACCGCGCCGCGCACAACTATCTCGCCGTTGGCCGGCTCAAACCCGGCGTTTCCCTCGATCGGGCGCAATCCGAGATGACTTCCATCACCCGAAGCCTGGAGCAGCAATATCCGGGAAGCAACAAAGGTCAGGGTGTAGCAGTGGAGCGAATGCGGGATCAGATGGTGGGTGACGTCCGCCTTACGCTTTACCTCTTGTTGGGCGCGGTGAGCGTAGTTCTGCTGATCGCCTGCGCCAACACCGCGACCCTTCTGTTGGGCAAGGCAACCACTCGCACTCGGGAAATCGCGGTTCGTGTGGCGCTGGGGGCCGGCCGCCGGCGGATCATGCGGCAGGTGGTCACCGAGAGCTTGCTGCTGGCGGTTCTCGCGGCTGTCGCAGGGCTTCTGCTTGCATATCTGGGATCGAAGGCGCTGGTGGCAATGGCGCCGGCCGATCTGCCCCGGCTTGCCGAGACTGGCATCGATCGATCGGTGCTTGCGTTCACTCTCGGCATCTCGTTGACCACAAGTTTCCTGTTCGGCATGGTTCCAGCACTCTACGCCTCGAGACTTGACGTCAACGATGCACTAAAGCAGGGAGGAACGCGGTCGGTGATTGGTGGTGGACTGACTCGAATACGCGGAGCGCTCGTGGTCGCGGAGGTCGCGCTGGCGGTGGTGCTTCTCTGCGGAGCCGGTCTGCTCATCAAGAGCTTTATCGCATTAAACAGCGTGGCCCTGGGCTTTCGACCGGATAGCGTGCTCGTAATCAAGGCGACCGTTCCGCGGGCGGGCGCACAGAGCCAGGGTAGGCGAGAGAGTCAGAACCTCAAAGAGGTGCTTTCCCAGTTCGCCGCCCTACCTGGGGTGGTCGCCGCCGGAGCAACGTTGACGCCCCCAGGACAGGTCGGGGCGTTCGGTTCCCATTTTGCCGGCTACATGCCGGCAAAACTCGACTACCAGGCGCCGAACACGGTGCTTTCTATCGTGGCGCCAGGCACCTTCGCGGCGCTCGGAATTCCACTGATGAGCGGCCGCGACTTCAACGACGGCGATACGTTCGACAAGACTTCGGTTGCCGTGGTCAATGAGGCGCTAGTTCGAAAATCTTATCCAGGCGAGAGCCCCATTGGGAGGACGATCTTCTGTCCGTTCGATGCCGCTCCTGCGATGACGATCATTGGCGTTGTGGGGGACGTACGCCAGTTTGGTCCGGCCAGCCAGCCGCAGCCGGAGTGCTACATGCCGTACCAGCAACACCAATACGGAACCACGTTGAGCATCGTCGTCCGGACAACCGGCAATCCAACTGCCCTGTCGGAAACCATGCGCCGTGTGGCCCGTGAGAGATCGCCGGATGTCCCGCTACAATTCACCACGATGGAAGCTCTGATTTCCGAGAACGTGGCCGCGCCACGATTTCGCAGCGTTCTGTTTGGCCTGTTTGCTGGAATTGCTGTCTGCCTCGCCATGGCCGGCGTCTACGGCGTGATGGCATACGCAGTAGGACACCGTTCGAGCGAGATCGGACTGAGGATCGCTTTGGGCGCCAGCACCGGTTCGCTGCTTCGGCTCATCCTCGGACAAGGCTTGATCCTTGCCGTGGCCGGTTTGGGAATCGGTCTGGCCGCATCAGTCGCCGGCACGCGGTTGCTGACAAGCATGCTGTTTCAGGTCCGACCTAACGAACCCCTTGTCTATCTGGCGGTGACGATTTTATTGGGAATCGTGACAATCGCTGCCAGCTACATTCCCGCGCGACGGGCAGCCCGGATCGACCCGCTAACGGCGATTCGGCAGGAGTGAGCGAGTGAGCGGACTCTCCTTGACGCTCTAGGAAAGGTCGTGTATTATCTCTCCTAGGCGCTCTAGGAATGAAGGAATTGAATCCACCCGTCGAACTGGTCCAGGGCACGCTGGACATGCTGATCCTCAAAGCCGTCTCGCTCGGCAATCTCCACGGCTACGGCGTTCTCCTACGCATCCAACAACTCACCGGCGGCCAACTCCAGATCCAACAGGGTTCCCTATATCCCGCTTTGTATCGTCTGGAGCGTCAGGGGCTGATCGCATCGGAGTGGGGCGAGAGCGAGAATAAACGCAAGGCGAAGTTCTATTCCCTCACCGCCATCGGCCGCAAGCGCCTCAAGGCGGAGACTGAATCCTGGAGTCGTTTCTCGGCACTCGTCGCCGGAATCCTCGGTGCCCTCCCGGAGAAGCCATGAAGATCTTCCGCCGCCATCAATTCGAAAGTGAGATGGAGACCGAGCTCGGTTTTCACATCCAGGCCTACATCGAAGACCTGGTGCGTTCCGGCATGGATCCCGCCGAGGCCCAGCGCCGGGCTCGCGTTGAATTTGGCGCGGTCGAGGCCACCAAGGACGAATGCCGCCAGGCCTGGGGCCTGCAGCGCCTCGACGACCTTCGCGCGGATCTGCGTTACACCTTCCGCGCGCTTCGACAGAACCCGCTGTTTTCGTCAATTGCGATCCTCTCCCTGGCGATTGGCATCGGCGCCAACACGGCGATCTTCGGCCTGGTGGATGCCGTCATGCTTCGCCTCTTGCCGGTGCGCGATCCCGGCCGCCTGGTGTTCATTCAGAACGTGGGCTCTCAAGGCGCTAACGGGGGCCCGCCATATCCGTGTTTCGAGCTCTTCCGGGACATGGCACACAGCTTCGAAGAAATGGCCGCGTTCAGCCGTTCCAATATGGAGATTGGGATCAACGGCGACCGTGAGCAGGTCCGCGGCGTGTACGTCTCCGGCAACTTCTACAGCATGCTTGCCATCAAGCCCCTCATGGGCCGCGCGCTCTCTGCTGCCGACGATCAGACGGTAGGGAAAGGCGGCCCGGATGGTCCGGTCGCGGTCATCAGCCGCGCCTTTTGGCGGCAGCGATTCGGCGGCAACCCAGCCGTATTGGGCACGACGATTCGCCTGTTCGACTCCACCGCGACAATCGTCGGCATCATGCCCTCCGAGGTGATGTCCCTCGAACCGGGACGCCCGATCGACATCGCCGTTCCCATGATGCTCTCCGACCCGGCTTCGCTCCGCGACCGTGGGGCGTGGTGGCTGGATGTGGTGGCACGCCTCAAACCCGGAATCCAGGCGGAGCGGGCGCGGGCCGAATCCGACGCGCTCTTCCAGGGCTTCATGACGAAGCTCACCATTTCTCCGGACATCCGCCGGATCGCGTTCGACCATATCGAACTGGCGCCCGCGGGAGCCGGGATGGATTCACTACGGAAGACGTTTTCAAAGCCGCTTACGGCACTCCTGATTCTCGCCGGGCTGGTTCTTCTGGCCGCGTGCGTCACCGTGGCGAACCTGATGCTCGCCCGCGCAACCGCGCGCCAGAAAGAATTCGCCGTCCGGCTGGCGATTGGAGCGGGGCGAGGACGTCTCATCCGCCAGACACTAACCGAGGCCCTGGTCCTGGTGGGAGTGGGAGCCACACTCGGCACGATACTCGCGCTGCGCGGCGAATCGGCGCTCGCGGCCTACTTCGCCGAGGGCAACAATCAGATCATCCTCGACCTCTCGATGAGCGGGCGGGTTCTGTTGTACACGCTGGCCGTTTCGATCCTGACAGGGGTTGCATTTGGACTGCTGCCGGCGCTTCGCGCGGCTCGAGTCGATCCCGCCGCCGGAATGCAAGCGAGTTCCCGGAGCCTCTCCGGCAGCCGCTCTTCGCTGCGGCTCGGCCGGGCGCTGGTCGCCCTGCAGGTAGGGCTTTCCATGGTGCTGCTGGCCGGCGCGGGCCTCTTCATTCACAGCCTGCGCCAACTCGAATCGGTCGACCTCGGGTTCACGCGACAGGGCATTCTCACGATGGATGTCGCACCGGAACGAGCGCTCTTTGGCAGTCAGCAGTGGCTAACGTTGCAGACCGAGATTCTCAATCACATTCGCCGCATGCCGGGTGTCCGGTCGGCTGCCTGGTCGACGATGACGCCCTTGAATGGCCGCGACCGCGGGGAGGTTCTGGATGTTCCGGGATTCTCGCCGCGCATCGAGACCGACAGGCACGTACATTTGGTCGCGGCTTCGCCCGAGTATGTCACGACTCTTGGCATACCGCTTCTCCTCGGCCGGACTTTTACCGAGCGCGACGGCGCGAATGCTCCCAAGGTGGCGATGATCAATGAGACCACGGCGCGATTCTATTTCGGCGATGCGAATCCTATTGGCAGGAAGATGGTGTTCGCCACCATCCAGGGCACACCCACGTATGAGGTCGTGGGCGTGGTCAAGGATTCGAAACATCAAAGCCTGCGCGGCAAGCCGTGGCGCTTTCTCTTTATTCCGATCCAACAAGCCCCTGACCGCATCAACCGTCTCACGCTTTCGGTGCGATGCTCAAACGACGCCATGGCATCCGCCGCACCAGCCGTGAAGCAAATACTGGGCACCCGTTCCGGTCTCCTCATCACCAACATTTCGACGATCGAGCGGCAAGTGCAGTTCTCACTAATGAAGGAGCGGCTGGTCTCCACGTTGTCGACGGCGTTCGGAGCATTGGCGCTGATTCTGGCGTGCATCGGCTTGTACGGAGTGTTGGCTTACGGAGTTACGCGGCGAACTGGCGAGATCGGCATCCGCATGGCGCTCGGCGCGACCAGGGGCGAGATGGTCGGGATGGTTCTGAAGGAGGCGATTCGTCTGGCGGCGATCGGGATTGTCCTTGGAATACCGCCCGTCCTGGCGCTCGGGCGTGTTTCGAGCGCGCTACTGTACGGCGTAGGTGCGTTCGATGTCCCGGCTTTCACCATCGCTGTGGCAGTGCTGCTGACCTTTGCTGTATTCGCGGGAATCGCGCCGGCGTTTCGGGCTGGACGGCTGGACCCGGCGTCCGCGCTGCGGTGCGGGTAAGGATTCTACTCCGCATCAACGTTCTGGGGTTTTAACCGTTAACCCAATATGAGACTGCTCGAGCAGTTCATCCAGGATGCGCGGTGGGCGATGCGCAGCATGCGCCGTGCCCCAGGGTTCGCCGCCGTAGCGATCCTCACGCTGGCGTTGGGAATTGGCGCCATTACCGCGATCTTCAGCGTGCTCTATGGAGTGTGGCTTTCCCCGGCGAAGTATGTCCGGCCGGGCCGCTTGGCTGATTTCAGCGGACAGCAACTCACGGGCCGCAGGTTCCTCGGAGGCACATCCTATGCGGATCTGTCCGACTGGAAATTGGAAGCCACGACAGTGGAGAGCTTCGGCGCTCATCGATACGCCCGGCAGGTGAACGTATCCGGAGAGGAAGGCGCCGAGGAGGTGACCGGCCACCGGGTCTCGGCGAACCTCTTTGCTTTGCTCGGCGCGCACCCGGTGTTGGGACAGCCTTTGGATGCACAGGCGGACCGAAGCTCCGGCCCGCGTCAGGCGCTCATCAGTTACGACTGGTGGACGCGTCGTTTCGGTGCTGACCCGCGCATCGCCGGCAAGAGGATCCGTGTGGACGACCAGGATTTCACGATCGCTGGTGTGATGCCGCGTGGCTTTGAGTTCCCGCCCATGGGCTCGGCTGATTACCGCCCGGTGATCTGGATGTCTTTGAATCTTTCGCGTGAGCAGGAGAGCGACAGGGCCGCCCGTTCTCTGGCGGTAATTGCGCGCTTGCGGGAGGGCGCCTCGCTGCAACAGGCCCAGGCCGAGATGGATACGATCGCCGCCCGGTTGGCGAAAGCTCATCCGCCAGAGGACACAGATTGGGGAGTCAAGGTCAGCAGCCTCAATGAGGGCAGGACGCTCGAAGAGGTGCGGCCGGCGCTGTTGCTGGTGATGGGCGCTGCGTCGCTGGTCCTGCTAATCGCCTGCGCGAATATCGCAAATCTGCTGCTGGCGCGCGCTTTTGGACGCGAACGCGAGATGGCGGTGCGGCGGGCGCTGGGTGCAACCTGGTATCGTTTGCTGCGCCAGCTTCTGACGGAGTGCGTGATCCTGGCCTTGATCGGCGGATTGGCGGGAGTGCTGCTGGCGTATGGTGCAGTGCCGTTTCTCCGGTTGATACTGCCTGCGGCGATGCCGCGAGTCGACGAGATCGCAGTGAATGGCAAGGTGTTGGTGTTCGCGCTGGGCGTTTCACTGCTCGCCGGGTTGCTTTTCGGAATGACGCCGGCGGTGATCGCGCGGAAGCGTGCCGGACACCTGCTGGTGACTGCGGAAGTGGCGCTCGCGTTGATGCTACTGGTGAGTGCAGGATTGCTGCTCGAGAGCTTCCGGCGAGCGGCGCATGTGGACTTGGGCTTCCATCCAGAGCACACCCTGGCGATGCGGCTGCAATTGGACAAGAGCCGCTACCCGGATGGCGCGCGGGTGGCGTTTTTCCGCGCGGAGTTGTTGCGGCGCGCGCAGAGCCTGCCCGGCGTGCAGTATGCGGGCACTGTCTCGGCCCTGCCAATGGGAACCATCATGCAGGGCACCGATTTCGAAATCGAAGGCCGCCCCAATACCGCCGGTGACCCGCCGTTCGCGGACCGGGCCGACGTCAGCACGGACTATCTGCACGCAATGGGCATCCCGCTGGTGCGCGGCCGCGATTTCGAAGCGGGCGATCGTCCGGGCTCGCCACTAGTCGCGATGATCAGTGAATCGATGGCGCGCACACATTGGCCTGCTGGAGATGCGCTCGGCAGCCGCATCCGCTTCGACGGTTTGTGGTTTACGATCGCGGGAATCGTGCGAGACGTGCAGCAATACTCGCCGGAACGCGGTTCGCGAGGCGGCACCATCTACGTGGTCAACGACCAGTTGCCGATCGAGACCCAAGGCAAGGACCTCGGGCGGCTGGTGGTGCTGGTAACGCGGACGTCGGGTCCACCAGCCCCGATCGCCGCGGCGATGCGTCGCGTCGTAGCCGAAATCGACAAGAATCAGCCGGTCGGAGACGTGTTCACCATGGAGCAATTGGTCTCGCGAAAGCTCGCCGCGCGAAGGCTGAACACGCTGCTGTTGAGCCTGTTCGCAGGTCTCGCGATCGTCCTCGCGACGGTGGGCGTCTTCGGCGTGACTGCGTACGCGCTAGCACGAAGGACCAAGGAGATCGGCATACGGATGGCGATCGGAGCGTCGCCTGCCTCGATTTTAAGCATGGTGATCAAGCAGACGCTGCGGCTGGCGATCGCGGGGGCGGCTCTCGGAATTGTGGGAACTGCGGGGACGTCGCGGCTGCTCGCCGGCTTTCTCTTTGGTGTACGTCCGGCAGATCCGCTCGTCGTGGCAGGAGTCGCCGGGTTCCTGGTGGCGGCTGTGGTCGCGTCGGCGATGCTTCCGGTGCGGCGCGCGATGCGCCTGGATCCGATGGAGGCGCTGCGTCACGATTGAGCAGGGCTGGGCGCCAGGTGCTTAACTTTGTGCGGAGGCCCGCCACCTCTTTCTTCGACTTCTCCGCGTTCTGCTCCGCGCCTTCGCGTCTCCGCGGTGAGATCTTGCCCGCTCCCCCGTTCCGCTTACTCATCCGGCCGCTCCTGTTGACATCCGACCCAAGATCGATCTATGCTCATGTCGGATGCCTTCCCAAGGGACCTCACACAATGTGGTGGCGCAAACGACGATCCTTTGACGACTTCTCCGCTGAAATCCGTTCGCACCTCGAGCACGAGTCGGACGAGTTGGAGGGAACCGGGGCGCAGCGCGGCGACGCCGAGATGACTGCCCGCCGGTCGTTCGGCAATGTCACCTCGACGCAGGAGGAGTTATACCTCCGGCAAGGCGCGCAGTTCTGGGATCGCCTGTCGCGCGATCTCCGGCTGGCATTGCGGATGTTCTGGCTGCGTCCCGGATTCAGCGCAGTCGTGGTGCTGACGCTGGCGCTCGGAGCCGGCGCCAACTCGGCGATTTTCAGCGTCGTCAATGCCGTACTGCTGCGGCCCCTGCCCTATCGGGACCCGAGCCGTCTGGCCCTGCTGTGGTCAGAAGATTTCGCCCACGGACTGACGGAGGGTCGCGTCTCGCTTCTTAATTTCGCTGATTGGAAGAGCCGCAGCCGCACCTTCGAAGACATGACCGCCTTTGTCGGCCAGACCTTCTTGTTGGGCAATCGGAGCGGCCCGCCGGAGCGCATGCGTTCGGCCCGCGTCTTCGCGAATTTCTTCCCGCTCCTGGGAGTCGAGGCCACGATGGGACGCGTCTTTTCCTCGGCTGAGGAGCAGCGCGGCGAACGCGTGGTAGTGCTGAGCTATGCTTTCTGGCAACGTCGCTTCGGCGGCTCGCCGGAAGCGCTCGGCTCCGACCTGATCATGGATGGGCGCAAATCCCGAATCATCGGCGTGATGCCGGCGTCCTTTCAATATCCTTTTGCCGACACGCAGCTTTGGGAGCCGATCACGGCGCACCCCTATTGGGCGGCCCGCGACCGTGCCAGCCCGCGCTCGTTCTCCGTCTGGTTCGCCCTCGGCCGCCTGCAACCGGCTACTTCGTTGGCGCAGGCCCAGACTGAAATGCAAGACATCGCCCACCAACTCGCCCTGGAGCATCCCGAGAGCCGCAACCTCCCCGATATCCGCGTGGTCCCGCTGCGCACCCAGACCGCCGGGCGGGTGGAGCGCCCGCTGGCCGTACTGTTCGGGGCCGTGTTTCTGATGCTGCTGATTGCTTGCGTGAACGTCGCCAATCTTCTGCTCGCGCGAGGGTCGGCGCGGGAACGCGAGTTCGCTTTGCGTAGAGCTTTGGGTGCCGGACGTGGAACGCTCGCCGCCCAATTGCTCACGGAAGCATTCGTGCTGTCGGCTGCGGGCGGGCTTTTGGGACTTCCCCTCGCGTACGCTGCATTGAAGGCCCTGGTGGCGTTCGGGCCCCGGGAGATTCCGCGCCTCGCGGACGCCCGCATCGATCCCACTGTTCTTTTGTTTACTTTTGGCCTCTCGCTGTTCGCCGCCGTGGTCTCTGGATTGTGGCCCGCGATGCGCAGCGGGATCGGCCTCGCGCGAAGCCGCCAGTGGACCACGATTGCCGACCGCAATCTGCGAAATCTCCTGGTGATCGCCGAGTTCTCGATTGCTTTAATGTTGCTGACCGGCGCTGGCCTGATGATCCGGAGTTTTGTCCGGCTGAGCACCGTCGATCCCGGGTTTCGGCCCGATCAGCTTTTGGTCATGCGCGTCGACCTGCACGTCGGAAGAACCGCGGCGCAGCAGGTCCGCTACTTTCAGGACGCGATCGAACGTGTGGGTAATCTTCCGGGAGTGCGTTCGGCTGGTGCCATCACCGGGTTCCTGCGCTCCGACCCGGAAGAGTCCGTTGAAATCGAAGGACGTCCTCCTCAGCGGCCGGGCCCTTGCGAGGATTCGATGGAGGGTCCCTTGTTCGAAACCGCCGGAATACCGCTCAAGCGAGGCCGCTTCTTCTCGAGTGAGGACCAGCGCGACTCTTTGCCAACCGCCATCATCAACGAAACGGCGGCCCGCGCGTATTGGCCTGGCGAAGACCCGATTGGCAAGCGATTTCGCTTCCCTGGCGGTGCAAGCGCCTGGGTCACGGTGGTCGGCGTAGTAGGCGATATGCACCGGCAAGGACTGGAGAAGCAAACGGTTCCCCAGATCTTCCGCCCGCTCGCGCAGGAGACGGATGACATGCTGGAGATCGTCGTGCGCACATCGGCTGACGCCAGAGCCATGGCGCCGGTGGTTCGCGACGAGATTCAATCGATGGATCGGAGCGTCGCCAAATTCGAGGTGACCACCGCGGAACAGCAACTCGGGGAGCAGACCGGCGAGCGGCGCTTTCAGACCTCACTGATCGCGCTGTTCTCCCTGATCGCTCTGGTACTCTCGGGCATTGGCATCTACGGCCTGATGCACTACTTCGTGGCGCAGCGGACCAACGAGATCGGCATTCGAATGGCGCTTGGGGCCCGCTATGCAGGGGTCCTGGCACTGATCTTACGACAGGGGTTGGTTCTCGCAGGGCTGGGCGTGTTCCTGGGCATTTTGGGGGCGCTGGGACTCACGCGCCTGCTGGCGAGTTTGCTCTACGGCACTACTCCCACGGACGCCCTGATCTTCGCGACCGCTCCGGCGATTCTGCTGGCGGTGGCGCTGCTCGCCAGTTGGGTACCGGCGCACCGCGCGGCGAAGATCGATCCGGCGACGGCCCTGCGCGGGGATTGATACAGAGTTTAATCATGCGAGCTCTGCAGATTGATGAAGTTCTCGATCTTCTGAGTCACCAGCCGGGGTGAGGACGTCACCGGAAACAGCGCCCACCGTGCGGAGACCGGAAGTAGAATCGTCCGCGATGCGGTTCGAACCGTGTGCTCGTATTTCAGTTCCATGATGCGCCCGATATCGTCGCGGACCCGCTCCAGGCGGTTGGCACGAACCAGCAGGCCGGCCAGGGTCGGGCCTGCCCAACGAAAAAGCTGATCGCGGCGATCCAACTGGCTCTTCAGGAACTCGGCGAAATAGCTCATGATCTCGTCGCCCACCTCGTAACCGAACCGCGTATTCAGGATTTGAATGCGATCGACCACAACCGCCAGCACATACGCCTGGGCTCCCTCCTGGCAGGCTCGTGCGATGGCGGCCTCCGCGAATCTGCGCCGCGGCAATCCAGTGACCGGGTCAGGAGCGCTCGACGAATCGTCTGCGGACGAGTCTTGTGCGGAGGCCAATCCACGCATCAGATCGTTTGCGGTTCGAGCAGTTTCCGCGCGCTGCCGCTGGGCTTCGCGGCGGATCGCTTCCAGACACTCGGATAGTCTGGTCTTGATCTGCCGGACATCTTCAATTTCATTGGCCGCCTCCACCTGCCTTTCGATCTCCTGCAACTGCCGCACGTTGGCATCCCCGGAGGCGGTGATCGCACTGACCGTAGAGGTCAACATCTTCACCATGGTCTGCAACTCCACTGCTTGCTGCCGCAAGTATAGGTTGGTACGGCGATTGTAATCCTCCAGAGCTTGAATCGCCGCACCCGCAAGAACCAACAGTTCGGCCGCGGGGACCTCCTCATCCATCCGGTGCTCCACCTTGCCGACGTTGTCGCGGAAGCGGGCGAGGTCTACGGGATTACCCTCGATAGCGTGCAGCACGATGCCCTGAAGCAGGAGCTTCACCATGCGCATTAGCGCCGCTTCGGTTTCGTTATTTGCCAGGAACTTCTTGAGTGAGATCACAACCTTCTCAATAGGAGTTATCGGCCTTTCCCGGGAATTCCATTAGCATGTTCTCTGAAGTTCTTCGCCTCTTCCGCCGATAAGGGAATCAGAAGATATGTTGCCCACATCCGCCACGCGCTTCGTTGAAACCGATCGTTACATCGAGCACATTCTGGAAAGCCCCGAGCGGCCGGAGCTCCTTCGCCTGACGACGCTTGCGGAATATCTGTTCCGAGTGCCCGTAGCTTATCTGGCATTAATGGACGACGCGTCCACAGTCGTTTCCCGGATCGGTTCCGGCCAGGAATACTGGCCAATGCTCGGTAGCTTCCCCATGGCGCTTACTATGTGGAGAGCAGCTGTGGTGCGCGATTCCAGCGGCAGATTCGGGGATCTGCAATTCGCGGCGACGGCTCCTCTGATGACCAGCAGCGGGGTCTCGCTCGGCTCCCTGGTGATTGCGGACAAAAGCCTCAGACCGGACTTCTCCGAGCAGGATATCAACGCTCTGTCAGACCTGGCGAGCGTTCTGGCCGCGAAAATGGAACTACGGCTCCTCGCCTTCCACGCTCGCGAATCGGATCTCGCACTGCGCGAAAGCGAGCGGCGTTTCGAGACCATCGCAGACTGTGCGCCAGTACTGATCATTTGCAGCGGAGCGGATGGAGCATCCACATTCGTGAACAAGACATGGCTGGAGTTCACCGGAATGAGCCTGGCGGCCGCGCTGGCGGATGGCGGATTCGCATCCGTGCATCCCAGTTCGCGGAAGATTGTTTATGAAACATACTGGCGGGCATTTCAGGCGCGGCAGCCGGTCACGGTGGAATTTCCGATGCGTCGCCATGACGGCGAGTACCGCTGGATGCTGTGCCGCGGCGTCCCCAGGTTTCGCGAGGACAACACCTTTGCCGGCTTCATCGGCACCCTGGTGGACTTCACCAACCACTACAAAGCCATCGCCGAGGTACAGAAACACGCGCTCTGCACTTCCGCCATCGCCGAGGTCGCTGGCCTGCTTTATCTACTGGTGGACCCAGTGGGAAAAGTCGAGAGAATGAATGCGATCGGCCAGTCCCCGGTGCAGGACCCGCCACTCGCTGCCGGCGCGTACCTCTGGGAAACCAGCATTGCGGTACTGCACGGACCGGAAGCCATCGAAAGAGCTTTTCGTCGCGCTACCGAAACCCGCGATGTCGTCCAGTTGCACACCTCGTGCGAGGCGCCGAATGCCGTTCCAAAGGAATTGAGATGGACGATGACGCCGATCGTTCCGGCCACCGGTGAACTGATTGCCCTGATCGCCATCGCCTCCGCTAATGCAGCCACTTGAGGAAGACGGGGAGCGAGTGCAACTGGTCCACATGATCGGGAGCGGAATTGCCGGCGAAACCGAGCAGCCGGAACTTGCCGGACACCGCTTCACTGAGTTGCTGGGTGCCCATCGGCCCCCACTTCAGTACCGCCCGCAGTTTCAGTCCAAGCTGAGCCACCAGATAATCGGCCGTCTCGGTAGTGCTGGCGTAAGTCCCCGGAAAAATCTCGGAGTGCGTCACCACCACGCGCTTCCGGCCTGCGATGGAATCCCGTCCCAGTTTCAACCAAACCTCCAGGTTCGAGGCATCCAGTTGGGATTCGAGCGGCCCGGGTTTCCCTTCGGCGTAATCGGTATGCATTCCGTCAATCAGGAGCACTCCGGAGACGCGATCGTACGAAGCCGGAGTCTTCAGGATCTGTCGAACGGCGCCGCATCCCGCGCTCCACCCGCCCAGCATTATGTTGCCAAAGTGCACCCCGCCTTTCGATTCAGCGTCCTCCACGAGACTCACAAAGCGCTTGGGGTCCTCGAACAAACGCGAGTAGGTGCCGGATCCTGTTCCTGCCTGAATGTGAATGACGGCGATGCGGTTGCGCGCCGCCGCTACCTCGGGTAGCCAAGGCCCCCCGTGAAAGAAGAACAGCACGGGAACGCCGGTACGCGCCTTGATGCCGGCGGGTATAAAGAGCGTACCCAGGTCCAACGAAACGCGGCGTCCCTGTGGAGACTCGTCGTGCAATCGGAGGTGGGCACGGGTGTGCTCCACCATGGGTGACGGATTTTGCGCCTGCTGCGCGGAAGCAGCGCCCAGGGCAAGGGCGCCGGCAATCCACAGCCGCAAACCGCTCCTCTTGCTCACCGCTTCACTGCGGCCTTATTGGATATCGCCAGGTGACTGTGATGCCGGCTGTAGAGGAAGTAGATCAACAGCCCGATCCCCAGCCAGACGAAAAGGCGGGTCCACGTCAAAAGGTCGAGTGACGCCATCATGGCGAAGCAGACCAGCACCCCAAGAATGGGGACCACCGGCACCAGAGGAGTTTTGTAGGGCCGCGGCGCATTCGGATTCGTCTTCCGCATGATGATGATGCCAATACACACGATTACGAACGCTAAAAGGGTACCGATACTGGTCATTTCTCCGAGTTTCGAGATCGGCAGGAAGCCCGAGAAAAGGGAGACAAAAACCATGAAGATCAGGTTGCAGCGATAGGGTGTCTGAAAGCGCGGGTGAATATCGGAGAAGACCTTGGGCAACAGACCGTCTCGCGACATCGAATAAAACACGCGCGACTGTCCCAACAACATCACCAGAATCACCGAGGTGTATCCGCAGATGATTCCCACCACAATTGTCGTCTGCAGCGCGGCGGACGGAAACAGCGCGATCACGGTAGCGACCGGCGACGCATCACCGTGGAAAGTCCGGTACGGAACCATACCGGTCAGCACACGGGCGAACAGGATGTACAGAACAGTGCATACACAAAGAGAGCCGATAATCCCGATGGGCATGTCGCGCTGGGGACGGCGAGCCTCCTGCGCGGCGGTAGACACTGCATCGAATCCGATGTACGCAAAGAAGATGACCGCTGCGGCCCGCATGATGCCGCTATATCCGAATTCGCCGAACGTGCCGGTGTTATCCGGAATGAATGGCGTGTAGTTGGCCTTGTTGATGTACCCGAAGCCCACGCAGATCACCACGATGACCACTGTGACCTTCAAAATGACGATCACCGCGTTCACCCGCGCCGATTCCGAGATCCCGATGATCAGCAGCGTCGAGATAGCGAGCACTACCAACACCGCCGGCAGATTGATCAGCCCCGGAGTCGTATCCCAGGGACAATGCGTCAGGTTAACCGGCAGCGTGATGCCATACATGTGCAGTAACTTCTGCACGTAACTCGACCAACTGACGGACACAGTCGCGGCGCCCACGGCATACTCGAGAACCAGGTCCCATCCGATAATCCAGGCAAGCAACTCGCCCATTGTGGCGTAGGCGTAAGTGTAAGCGCTCCCGGCAATCGGGATCATCGTGGAGAATTCGCTATAACACATGCCGGCGAAAGCGCATCCGATGGCAGCTACAACGAACGAAAAAACCACTGCGGGGCCGGCATAATCCGCGGCGGCGATACCGGTCAGCGAAAACAGTCCCGCGCCGATGATGGCGCCGATCCCGAGAGCGACCAGATTAACCGGGCCGAGGCTCTTTTTGAGGTGATGCTCGCCACCTTCCGATTCGGCCTTGATTCGTTCCAGTGACTTCGTTGCAAATAAACTCATACGGTCGCCTTCCCTCGCCAAATAAAATAAACCGGCAGGCCGAGCAGCACAATGATCAGTCCCGGCCAGGTGTAGTTCGGTTTGTACAGCAACAACAAAACCTCGATCAGGCCTGCTGCCACCATGTACGCCGCGGGTAGAACCGGGTATCCAAAAGCTTTATACGGCCGGTCCAGATTGGGCTGTGTGCGCCGGAGCACGAAAAGTCCCGCGATCGTCAGGATGTAGAAGAGCAGTACGGCAAAGATAACATAATCCAGCAGATCATTGTAGCTGCCGCTCAAGGTGAGCAGCACCGCCCAAACGCATTGCACCGCCAGCGAGAAAACCGGAGCGTGATGTACTGGATCCAATTCGCCCGCGCGCCGGAAGAAGAGCTTGTCCTTGGCCATCGCGTAATAGACCCGCGCCCCCGATAGCACCAGGCCGTTCACACAGCCGAAAGTTGAAATCATGATCGCCACAGCCATCACCTGCACCGCGACGGGCCCCAGCATCTTCAACGCTGCCGCCGTGGCGACGCGGTCCTGGTCGGCGTGCTGAATCTCCGGAAACGTCAGCACATTGAGATAGACGAACTGCGCCGCGATGTAGAGCGCACAAACCACCACCACTCCAATGCCCAACGACAACGGCAGATTTCGCCGGGGATTCCGGACCTCGCCGGCGGTAAAGGTGACGTTATTCCACGCGTCCGCCGAAAAGAGCGATCCCACCATCGCCACGCCCACCAGGCGGATCGTCTCGAAGCCCCAACTCGAGTTGCGCCAAAAGCCAGTGAAGTTGCTGGCCACCGCCTCGGAATTGCGTCCGAAGAAAAACCCGATCGCTACCAGTCCCAAAAGGGAAGCCACCTTGGCAATCGTAAAGACGTTCTGCACCATCGCGCCGGTACGAATGCCGCGGGTATTCGACCAGGTTAAGAAGACGATCAGAAGGATCGCCAGCAACTGCTGCGTAGTGAGCCCGACCTTGCCGCTGCCCACCAGGTAATTCTGGGCCGAGATCCAGGGAACGAAGGCGCCGGTATACTTCGCAAATCCCACCGCCACTGCCGCGATCGTGCCCGTCTGGATCACCATAAACAAAGTCCAGCCGTAGAGGAAACCGTACATCGGGCCGAACGCTTCGCGCAGGTAGACGTACTGTCCGCCCGCGTGCGGCATGGCTGCCGCCAGTTCTCCGTAACTCAAGGCCGCCGTCAGGGTGAGAATCGCGGTCACGACCCACGTCATGATCAGCAGGCCCGGGGACTGCACCTGCCGCGAAATATCCGCTGCCACGATGTACACGCCCGATCCGATCATCGACCCCATCACTAGAGTCGTTGAGTCGAGCAGGCCCAAGCCTTTGACTAGGCCGTTTTCACGAGTTGTTGCCATTCTTCCATCCGTTGACGTAGAGATTGAGCGGCCGGGTACGCGTGATCCGCGTCCGGCAAAAGGCCGCCGATGACAGCTAACGAATCGGCGCCGGCATCGAGAACTGAGAGCGCATTGCGGAGCGTGATGCCTCCGATCGCCACCAGCGGTTGCTCGATCAGCGGCCGGCAGCGACGCACTTCTTCGATACCGACCACCGGGTCGGGATTCTGCTTCGACACCGTGCCAAAAATCGGCCCCAGGGCCACGTAATTCACCGGCTCTCCGCCGGCCGCGGCAAGTTGGTGCGCCGAGTGGCTGGAGTAGCCGATGACCGCATCCGGCCCCATGAGCTTTCGCACGTCGCGCGGTGTGAGATCGTCCTGCCCGACATGCAGGCCGGCCTCCAGGAGCATCGCAAAGTCGGCGCGATCGTTCACGATGAGGTCCGCGCCGCTTTCGCGGCAAAAGCGGGACACCTGTTTGGCCGAATCGAAGAACTCGCGGCTCCAGTGGCCCTTGTGCCGGATCTGCAGGATGCCCGCTCCGCCTTCAAGGAATGCTGCCGCGGCAGTCGTCAGCGCGATGCCGCGAGCCTCGAGCGATGTAGAGTCGAGAATCGGGTAGACACGGGGCATCATGACGAAAGGGCGATTGCCCATGATACATCACCCTTCCAAGGCAGGGTTGGGGGTCAGCGGTTGGGTCAGGGTGGGGTTGCGGACGTTTCATTGCCAGTCGCCGGACCCCTCGTCAACCAATCACCGGAAGTCCGACACCAGCATAAGGTCCATCCCGTCGTCGTCCAGTTGGGTGTAATAGATCGACCGTTCGTCGCGCGTGACCACTATCCTGTTCTGTATCAGGTGATCTGTGGTGGCGAGCGTACGAACGCGGCCCGAAGCCAGGTCCAGGAACTGAATCCGGCAAATCTTCGAGCCGGGCGATCGCTGGCTGAAATAGAGTCCCCGGGATGTGGCGAATACATGCCCCTGAATGGCGTTGTCGATCATTTTAATCTCTCCGCCTCCTTCCGCCGGCATCCGCCAGATATCGGCGCTCGGCCCACGCACCCGGCTGTAGTAGAGCCATCGGCCATCAGGCGAAAACGCCACGTCGAAGCCGCCTTCCCGGGTGATGAGGACGGACTCGCCCCCAGTGGCGGGAATCCGCCACAACTGCCGCTCACCCGAACGCATCGAGGAGTAGTAGATCCACTTGCCGTCCGGGGACCATACCGGCTGCAGGTTCTCCCGCCCGTCGTGTGTCAGTCGCACGGACGACCCACCTTCGGCCTGAACAACGTAAACGTCGGTCAAGCCCCCGGCGTTGCCCGAGAACACAATCCGCAGTCCATCCGGAGACCATTGGGGGGAGGCCGTCAGATCCTTCAAGGAACTCAGTTGGCGGGCGTTCGTCCCCCCGGCATCGGCCACCCAGATCTCAGGAGACCCGGCGCGGTTGCTCTCAAATGCCAGCCGGCTGTCATCCGGGGAAAGGGCGGCGTTCTGGTCCCACAAAGTGGACCCGAGAACCTTCCGGCGCGCCGTCTCCTTTCCGCCGGGCTGATCCAAATCCAGGCGCCAGACGTTCGTATCGTAGCCTTCCCGCGCATAAACCAACTTCTTCCCATCGCGCGACACTTCCGGGGCGGAGGCGTTGGATCCGAGTTCCACCAACTGACGCGGTGAGCCTCTTCCGTTGAGCGATGCGCGCCACATCACGCGCACCCAACGCAGCGGCGCCAGCATCAGCATCTCGTGTGACGAAAGTGGCGTCGGGACGCTGCACTCCACACCTTCAAATCCCGGAATCGGCACGCGGCGTTCCTCGCCTCCAGGGCGCATGTCCCCGGAGAGAGGCACGGTCCAGATCTGGCCCGGTGTAGCGGCGTCGCGGGCGAACACCAGCGTGCCGCCATCCGGCGAAATGGCCGGCTGTCCGTCGGTGGATGACACATCCCGCAACCCAGTGACCTGATGTTCTTCGCCGCTGGATGCCGAGATTGCGAAGATCCTCGCGTGGGGCGTGGAAGGAGTGCGGTGCGCGAGCAAGAGCCACCTGCCATCCCGCGACCAGGCTAGCCATCTCTTTCGCGGTTGAAGGTTGATTTGTGTCGTCAAAATGACGCGCGGCGAACCTCCCGCGGCGGGAATTATCTTCACTCGCGTCTGTCCGTCGCCGGCGGAAAGATAGGCGATCCAGTTCCCGTCGGGCGACCATGCCGGCGCGTACTCGGCCTCGACGCCGCTGGTCAGACGCTGCGGCGCAGTGTCTCCAATACGCAAGCGGTAGATGTCCCAGTTGTCCTCGCGTTCGCCGTTCCATGCGAATGCGACACTCATTGCGTCCGGCGAAAAGCTGGGCGAGGCCTCGGCCCCGGGATAGCTGGTGATCGGGATCGCCTCCAGCAAGGTCCGCTCGCCCTGGCGTGGAATCCAGATCGCGGCTGCCACCGCGGCACATGCGGCGGCAGCCAGCAATGCTGATCCACGATGCCGGCGCAACCAGCGCCATGCGCGCTTGAAGCGTTGCGCACCCGGCGCGAGAACCGGCTCGCCGCGGAGATATCGATCCAGGTCGGCGCCCAATTCCGCGGCTGATCGATAGCGCTGCGCCGGCTCGATCTGGAGGCACGCACCAATCACGCGCTCCAGATCTCCCGAAAGGACGCGAATGAGGGTTCGCGAGTTGGTCCTCCGCCGCCCGGCGATCTCCGCCGCTGCAGTGGACTGCCTCAGCTTCGTGGACGGGGGCGGATCGTCTTTCCCCGGCAACACACCAGCCAGCAGTTCGTAGAGCACGATTCCTAGGGAGTAAATATCGGACGCCGGCCCGATGTCCCGCTGGTCGAACGCCGCCTGTTCCGGACTCATGTACCCCGGAGTGCCCAAAACTTCACCCACCGCCGTCTCCTGCGTCTGTCCCGGCAGCCTTTCCGCTGCCCACTTGGCAATCCCGAAGTCGATCACCTTCGTCGCTGGGCGGCCGTCGATCTCGGTCAGCAATATGTTCGACGGTTTGAGGTCGCGATGCACGATCCCTCTGCGATGAGCGTGATCCACCGCCAGGCACATGTCACGGAACAGCGCAATCCGTTCGGCGACCGTACACCCTCGCAGGTCGCAAGCCGTGGTCAACGGCACGCCGTCTACAAACTCCATGGCGAAGTAGGGGCGGCCCTTTGCCGACGTGCCCGCGTCGTAGATGGTCGCAATGCCGGCATGATACATTCGCGCCAATGCCTGCCGCTCCGCTTCGAAACGCCGCAGTATGGCTCGCGTGTCCATACCAACCTTCAATACCTTCAGCGCGACCTCGCGGCGGATGGGCTGCGTCTGCTCCGCCAGGTAAACGACACCCATGCCCCCTTCACCGATTTCGCAAATGACCTCGTAGTTGCCGAATGAGTCCCCGTCGGGCTCGGGCGTTACTGGCTCCGCTGCCAGTCGCAAAACGCAGGCGGGGCACAGGGAAACCTCCCCAGACCCGTCGAACTCCGCACCGCAACGGCTGCAGGATTCCATGTCACTTTGCCGAGAGGGCTTGAATCAGGAACTGCAGCTCCGAATCCACGTCCGAAGGATCGAGCACCAGGTTGGCAATCTCTGCGCGGATCAGATCGCGGCAGCGGCGGCGAAGACGGTGAATCGTCACCCGCACCGCGCCTTCGGTGGTTCCCAGTTGACCGGCTATCTCGGCATACGGCACTTGCTCCGATCCGCCGGGCAGGTATCCCTGTAGCTTCCCGAAGAGTTCCTCTTTGCCCTCGCGTGCCATGGATGCCCGCAGCTCTCCGGTGGCCCGGTGTACGATCGTGAGCGCGTACCTCCGGTCGAACACGGTCTCCGGCGTTTCGGTGTCGCGCAGGCTCCGCTCATAATGCTCCTCGGCATCCTGGAGATCCACGGGAATCAGGTGGGAACCACCCCGTTTCAGCGCCCGGCGGCGGTCCCACTCATCGGAGAGAAAGTGCTTCAGCCCGCCCAGCAGATACGAACGGAAGCGGGCGCGGTCAGGCTCGGCTCTCTCCAGAAAGGGTTTCTCGAGAAGCCACAGGAAAAAGTCCTGCGCCAGGTCCTGCGCAGAGTCCGCCGGATGTCCGCAGCGCCGGATGAACCAGTAAACCGGCTGCCAATACGCGCGGCACAACTCCAGCAGTGCTTCGTCGCGTTGCGCTCCGGCGGGAGAGCCCAACGATGCAATCAAGGTCCATCGGGTGGTGGGGAAGGCTGCGGACGGCCGGCCGGACATGTCTCCCCTGCAGTCTTTCCCGCCGATTGTACTACAGGTGTGCGGCCCGGCTGTAACAACCGCCGCGCGTTTCCCAAGGTTGTGGGTGAGGAGGAATTCATGAAGATGCACCAACCCCGCTGGAGGACCTATGGGCGATAGCATCCTGGGTCTTTTCGATACATCAGACACCGATCCGGCTTACGGCACCATGCCGCCGCCCCCCGTGTACAACCTCATGGCCGGAAAGCCGGCACAAGCCGGGTGGACGAACGCTGTGGCGCCGTCAGGCCGTGTCCCCCGGGCACAGATCGGCCATGCCGCCAAGCCTGGCTGGACTGGAGCTACGGTTTCGCCGGGCCGAACCCCTATAGCGCAAATCGGTCGCCAGCCTCAGCCCGCATCGATGATGCCACCGGGTCCGACATCGCAGTTCATGCCGCAAAGCCCACAACCTGCCACGCAGCAGCCAACCTTGACTTCCAGCAGCAGCGGGATTATCCCTGAAATCGACATGCACTCGCGCAACCTTGGGGAAGACCGCAACGGTGTGAAGTACCTCACGGACCAAGACGAACGGGTCGACAAGTACTGGGTAAGGCTGGGTCAAAACATGACGCGGCGGGGCACTCAGTTTGACACCGCAAGCATCAAAAAATATTTCTTTGATAAGAGCCAAGACAACAACCGGCCGTTGAAATATGGAAACCAGCCGGCTCAGCTTGCGATCGCCCAAATGCGTAACGGCGGCAGTGTCCATAAGGCGGGCGACCTCATGTACGAGTGGGCATGGAACAGCCTCATCTGGGTGTTAGCCGTGAAGCCCGGTTCCAACACAGGCCAGGGCGCATTGGCTTGCTTCTTTTCTCATGTCGGAAAGGGCGGCCGGTTCCACCACTCGTCCTTTATGGCCGGCGGCAAGGTAATCTGTGCGGGGGAGTGGATCGTGGAGGCTGGCCGCCTTCGCAAGATCAGTGCGAACAGCGGACACTACCGTCCGCCCCTCGGCGCCTTCCACCGAGCCGTCAACGCAATGGCCTCCGCATGGCACGCCGACACCGAGGTGCTTCTGTGGAACGACCGGACGAAGACGTGGGAATACGTCAACGTGAGGGTTTTCGTGCGCGACCCAACAGGCGGCGGGAAGTGGAAGACCAACCCGGACGCCTGACATGGCCCTCAATCATCCGCTCGGCAGGAATCGTCTTGGCGCCCAGGCCCGCAACGCAGCTTACTGTGGGTTCGTCAGACCGGCCCCGGCCGTCTGGGCGCGGCCGATCAACTCGCAGGAGAGATCTTGATCAACTCATCCAACTGAAAGGCATGCCGGATGGGATGCATGACCGCGTGCTCTAACATTGAATCGATCGCGTAACGCGTCCGCCAACGCGTCGGGTACTCGGGAGTCTCCAATTGTTCGTCGGAAATCTCCCGGAGCGCTTCGGCCCGCCAGCGCTCGAGAATGTGCTCCAGATAGTCGTCCGCATCGCGGACTATGGCGGTCGCGTCCGGGGCGGGTCGAACTCCGGGATCAGGTAATCTCAATGCCTCGCACGTCCAGACCAGGTATCCGCCGGCCGCGCTGAACACATGTCGGCCCAACACGCTCAGCGAGGCGTAATTAGGGTCGGCGGACGGTGGGAGGCTCACAGGGACTGCCAGAGCCAGCCGCCACGTCTGGACGAAGCCGCGCAGATGTTCCTCGTGCAGCAGCACCATAGCGCGTACGGCGCGAGAGCGGTACGGGAGATTGGATGACATAGGGAGAGAATAGCCGATTCACAGCGTCCTCGAGAAACGTTCACCCAGCGGGCACCCCACAGGTCCCGGTCGATCTCCACTCAATAATCGTGGAAGCTAGCCGACCTCCCATTACTGATCCGCCCACACTTCCGCGGAAGCCGTTTCCCAGAGTTTCGGATTCGTTCACCACGCCTTCAGAGCCAGGCGGCGAACACCTTCCAGCGTGATGCCATAGACAAGGTGGGCGGCCAGGAACTGAAGTTGCTGGGACACCGGTACTTCCGCCGGCTTTTTCGCTAGCCCGAGCGCAGGCACCGCGATTTCATCGCCAAGCGCCCAGGCGGCTGCCCCATAGGCAACGCCAAATCCCAATGTGATGGTTTCGTGCTTCTGCCCAAGACCACCGTATAGCGCTCCGATCCCGGTTCCGTAAACGTAGTGCACCAGAGGGCCAGCAGTCTTCTCTTCTTCTGCGGAGAGTGGATGGCCCAACATTGCGGACGAGATCCTCTGCGCGGTTCTGACGGTGGCATCCTCTCCTTGGCCTTCATGCGGATCGGAGTGGCCCAAAGCGCGCGATAAGAGGAACTGGAACTTAGGCATGATCCACGATGCGACCAACCCGCCGATACCCCCGGCGATGAGTCCTTTGTAAACCTTGTCTTTTTTAGACCGGAAATACATGAGATGAACACTGCAAGGAACGCGCCACTGTTCTACTGCCACCAAACACGCAACTCGTCGGAATCCCGCCCATTCGGACAGGAAGTCTTGTTGGGCCAAGGGCCGGCCGGGCTGCCAACCTGAATCGCCCCCGACCGCAGCAGCAAATACTCAATACCAGTTGCGAGTCCGAGCCGCCGGAATACCGGACTATGATCGATACCAATGGCCCGAAGCACTGAATCATCGCTCAAGGACATGAAGACATGGACCGACCGGCTCGGTCATACCGGCCTGCGCTCCTTCACCGACGCCGATGGACATCTATGGCTCGAGCAGAATCGGGCGAAAGCATCGAAATGGGCAAAGCTGGCCCGGAAAGGCCATGACATCGCCTGGGAGTTCGAGAAACCGGGCGGCGGCTATACGGGACGCATGCTAATTGACGGTGAGATTTACACGCCGCGAGAGGCGACGAAGACCTTTCTGAAGGTCCAAAAACCTGCTCAGGAGCGGTAGATGGGGGCCGCCCAGTCCGTACATGAGGCCGAAAGCAGTCGCCGTGCCGGCCGCGCCTCGAGCGCGACCAACGCGTGCTCGCCACTATGCGCTGCTGTGCCACTGCCGTCTCCAGGTCGATGCGCGACGGGCGGTGCCCGATCACACTCGTTGCAAAACAGCAGCCCGAAAGCAACTCCGGAAGCCGTTTCTTTCAAGCCCGAGCCATCTTGTGACCAGCTACACATCTGCAACTCGCCGTTTCTGATTGGCTTGACTTTTGGTTGTTACTTGTTTACTCTAGGCATGTTCTGAACATGCCTTATGCAAAACAGCAAAGACACATCGCGCGATTTGTTCCCCGGCGCGCTGGAAATGATGATCCTCGAATCGCTCCGTCGTCAGCCTGCCCATGGATATGCGCTGGTTCAGCACATCCAGCAGCGCTCCAACAACCTGCTTCAGGTGGAAGAGGGCTCGCTATATCCAGCGCTGCAACGGCTGCTTAAGGGAAAGCTAGCCAGGGCCGAGTGGACGGTGTCACCCTCGACCAACCGGCGCGTGCGTGTCTACGAGATCACTCGAGCCGGTCTAAAGCACCTCGAGCGCGAGATCTCAAGTTTTGACCGCATGCTGGAGGGCATCCAGATGGTGCTCGGGCCCGCGAAGGAAGCCGCGAAGCCTTAGGAGGTCCTGTACGATGAGCTGGTTAGCGCGAGTCTTCTATCGCCGGCAACTTCGTGACGAGTTGGCGGAGGAGTTGCATGAGCACGTCGAAGAGAAAACTGAGCAGCTGATGCGTCTCGAGAACCTTCCCCGTGCGGAAGCTCGACAAGCGGCCCTTCGCGCCATTGGGAACCTGACCCTTCTCGAGGAACAGAGTCGCGAGGTCTGGCAATGGTCCAGGCTTGAGTCGGTCCTTACCGACTTGAAGTTCGCATTTCGCCGATTGAGAAAGTCGCCGGGCTTCGCCGGCACCGTGCTCCTCACGCTCGCCATCGGCATCGGCGCCAACACCGCGGTCTTCAGTGTCGTCAGTAGCGTACTCCTGAAGCCGCTCCCCTACCCTGATGGCGACCAGCTTGTCTCACTCTGGCTCAACGCTCCCGGCGCGGCGGGCCTGGCAAACTTCCAAAAGGGCCTGCCGCTCTCTGCCTCAATGTACTTCACGTTCAGCGAGAACAACCGGACCTTTCAATCGCTGGGAACATGGATCGCGCAGAAGGCCAACGTCACCGGATTGGCACGGCCTGAGGAAGTGAATATCGTCCTCGTCACCGACGGAGTTCTGGAAACGCTCGGGGTTCCCCCGTTTGCGGGCCGAGAGCTGACCGCAGCCGATCAGATGCCCAGCGGTCCAAAGAACGTCATGCTCAGCTATGGATACTGGCAGCGGCGATTCGGCGGCGATCCTTCTGTCATTGGCCGCACCATCGTCATCGATTTTCAAGTGCGCGCGATTGTCGGTGTCATGCCGCGCGGCTTCCGCGTCGTCGACCACGACTTCGATGTCTTGGTGCCGTTCGCGTTCGAGCGCGACAAGCAAACGCTGGCCGGCTTCGGACTGCACGGAATCGGGCGCCTCAAACCCGAGGTAACCATCTCCGAGGCGAACGCCGACATAGCGCGCTTGATCCCCGTCTGGATGGACTCATTCTCCAACGGCCCCGGATCCGACTCGCACTGGTACATCAAATGGAGGATCACGCCGGATTTTCATTCCCTGAAGCAGGAGGTTGTTGGGAATGTGGGTAGTGTCCTTTGGGTCGTGATGGGCACGATTGGAATCGTCTTGTTGATCGCCTGCTTAAACGTAGCCAATCTGCTGCTGGTTCGCGCCGAGGCGCGCCAGGTTGAGCTCTCAATCCGCGCGGCGCTGGGTGCTGGACGCGGCAGGATCGCACGTGAACTGCTTTTCGAAAGTGCGCTGCTCGGACTCTTCGGGGGAGCATTGGGAATCGGAGTTGCTTCTGCGGCCCTGCGCTTCCTGGTTTCGATCGGTCCAGCGAATCTGCCGCGCCTGAATGAAGTCTCGCTCGACGCAGACTCGCTCTTCTTCACGATGGTTCTTTCGATCCTATCAGGGCTGTTCCTCGGCTTCATTCCTGCCTGGAAGTACTCCCGGAGTCAAACCAATGTGAATCTCGGCGCCACACGCAGCGTGAGCGCGAGCCGCGAGCGCAACCGGTCCCGCAATATTCTGGTTGTCGCTCAGGTCGCCATGGCTCTTGTGCTTCTGATCTGCGCCATGCTGATGATCCGCACCTTCCAGCAACTCCGAATGGTCAATCCGGGATTTACGGATGCGGCCAGTTTGCAGACTCTGCGCGTCGCGATTCCAGAGACTTCCATTCGCGATCAGGGGATGGTCACCCGCGTCGAGAACAATATTGCAGATAAGCTCGCCTCCATTCCAGGCGTGACGGCCGCCGGCTTTGCCCAAATCGTGCCGATGGAAGACGGTGGGCACGGCTGGGATGGAATTATTGCGGAAGGAAGGACCTATGCCGGCGATCCCCCGATTCGGTTCTACAACTACGTCTCACCGGGCTACTTTCAGGCTCTCGGCACACGAATGATCGCAGGGCGCGATTTCGCCTGGAATGAGATCTACGACCTTCGGCCAAACGTGATCGTGTCAGAAAACCTTGCCCGGGAAGAATGGGGGAGTGCCGGCGCAGCCATCGGCAAACGGATTCAGCAAGGCCGCGGTCTGCCTTGGTACCAGGTAATCGGCGTGGCGCAGGATGTGCGGCAGAACGGCGTCGATCAAAAGTCGCCGGCGATTGTGTACTGGCCCATTTTGACAGCCGGTCCCTTTCAGTTCCCACCTCGCTCGGTGACGTTCGCAGTGCGCAGCAGTCGCGCGGGAACTCAGGCTTTCCTCAACGAAGTGCAGCAGGCCGTTTGGCAAGTCAATGCTGACCTGCCGGTGGCCTCCCCACGCACCATGGAGGAGATCTACTCGAAGTCGCTGGCGCGTACCTCCTTCACGCTCGTGATGTTGGGAATTGCCGCCGCAATGGCACTGGCCCTCGGCATCATTGGCATCTACGGCGTCATCTCCTACGCCGTATCGCAGCGCACGCGCGAAATCGGCATTCGCGTAGCACTCGGCGCCCAGAACCGCGAATTGCGGTTGATGTTCGTGCGCTCTGCTTTAGCTCTCACGGGGATTGGTGTGATCATCGGTCTCGGGGCGGCTGCCGGGGTCGCACAACTGATGAGAACGCTCTTATTTGGTGTGAGCCCGTTAGATCCGCTGAGTTTTGCCGTCGTGCCGCTGATTCTGGTTTTGGCCGCGGCGCTTGCAAGCTTTCTGCCGGCCTCTCGCGCCACGGCTGTCAATCCGGTAGAAGCGCTGAAAGCGGATTGATGGTGGCCGCCTGTGACGGCGGGACAAGTCCCCGGAAAGAGGCTTGAAAGTCGGTTGACGAGAGCAGCCCAAAGCGCCCATCCCACACCGTTTTGTAAAATTTTGGGGGATTGTCCCCATAAACGCGCGTGGACAGCCGATCCTCCCGTATAGCCGTTCCGGAGGCCAAGCCGAGTTATGAGTTATGGGTCCCTGTCGGGCCGCGGAACATCCCGTTATACGAGTGACCAATACACGCGGCGGCGGCGGCGCACATCCGCGGGTAGCGGGTTTCCCGTCAACTTGACGGCTCTGCCCAACTTCCAGTTGGCGCCGTCACTCAGGAGTTGACCGCGTGCGGACCGCGGCATGGGTCACTCCCAGGGGAACTTTCCCCAACGCGAGCTGCTGATGTCCGCGGAGTAAATTGTGGCGCGCGGCAATCCGAATGTAATTCTGTTTTGGGGCCCTGCTGGTGCGAGCTGGAGTTCTCGACAAGGAATGGCGAGCGCCGGGCTAAGCGCGGAAGCAGGCGATCGGTTGGATCAACCCGTCAATGTGATCGTTGAATGACGTCAAGGTCGGCCGCTGGTATCCAGTACTCTTGATGCACCGCCGAACCAACAGTTCTGACAGGGTATGCCTGAAGAAACTCCGAACTGAATGCTGAACCGCAAAACATAGCCGACCCATCCCGACGCTTCGTCCTTCGTATTCCAGTCGCGCGCGATCTGGGACGCGTAATCTTCGTTGGTCACTGGATAGAAGAACGGCTGCTCGGCTAGTCGAGGCGGGAATCGACGGAAACCGGCGGCTTCGATCAGTTCGTATTCCCGCTGCCCGACGGGGCGGAACAAAACGGTCAGATCCATACACGCAGGATACACACCGAGGTTGACGAACGCGACTGCGCCCGCCGCGCCAGCGGGTTAGTTCTCACGCGCCACCGGACAAAGGTACCCTCAGAAGCCGGACTGCTGGATTAGTACTGAGAGACGCGCTGTATCAGCGTATCGACGGAATGCCGAGTTGATCGCAGATCTTCCGAGCGAGGCGATTGTCAATTTCGGCATGGCGTGGCACTGGGGCTTTTGTGCCCGTAGCCGGGTTCGAAAAGATCGAATGACGTCCGCCTTCCCGCGAAAGAACGCATCCATGCCGGCGCAGGTGGTCCAGCAGTTCGTGACGCTTCACTTCGGAGCGATCCCTGCGTGAACCGATAATGGCACCAGCTCGATCAGGTCAGCATCGAGACCGTGCGGCTCCTCTGACGGCACCGGGAGCGGCTTTCCTTCTTCAAGCAGCGCCTGCGCCAGGTCTTCGAGAGCGCTCGAAATCATTAGGCGCGCGTCCGGCAGGTCGAAGCCTTGGGTCACTGCACCGGGAAAATCGAGCACCTCCGCTACAACCATGTCGCCGGATGCCTTCGGAAGGTAGAATGCAACGTGGTAGCGGAGCATAGCTATATGATAATGGCACAGCCGATCCTCCCGTGTAGCCGTTCGGACGCCAAGCCGAACTCGTCATTCCTAAAGCAACGAACCGTCATCGCCGCCGGCCCGTGCGGATGCGAACCCCATGGCTCTTGATCCTGTTCTCGGATGCTTGCTCGATTCTTGGTAGGACGGTCACCCAGGAAAATCCGGCCCCAGCCGTTAGAGATCCGAGATTAGATCCCCGAAGAGCTTGATCAGACCCTGGCGGATCCCGTAATCCTGCCGTTCCACGATACGTCCGCAGTTTTTGTAGCGGAACCGAAGCAGCCGCACCCGATTGAAATTACTTCCCGACATTCTCATACTTTGCGGTGACGCCGGTGTACCCCTTCCCGTGTGCAGAGGGATGCGGAAACCAAGTTATCCTAAAAGTTCTAATGTTTTCCATCACTTACGTTTCACTTGTAAAGCGCGCCCCAGGCGATAGACGCGGCCCCCGGAGATTCTGGAGCAAGATCATGAAGCTCGCCATCCGTTCGGCCGGCGCTCCTCCTTGGCGGCGCGTGCACAACCTGCTGGCCGTCGCGGCGACCGTCTTCGCCACGACCGCCCTGCCCGCGCAAGTGGTGTTTCATGTGAGCTTGGGCCAAGCCTCGCCGACGTCGGTCTCCGGCCGGCTGCTGGTCTTCGCCAAGCCACTCGGACCCGCCGACAAGAGGCCCGTCGCGGCGGTCAACATGGACCAGATCGATACCCACGCGACCGCCATCGCCGCTCAGGAGGTGGCGCACCTTAAGCCCGGCGCCACGGTCGAGCTCGACGCGGACGTCACGGCCTTCCCTACACCTTTCTCGCACCTCAAGCCCGGCCACTATGCTGTGCAGGCAGTGCTCGATCGCGACCACAGCTACAATTACACTGGACGCGGCCCTGGCGATCTCGTGAGCGGAGTCGTGGAGATGGACCTGCCCGGCGACACCGCCCAACTCCTGACGCTTGCGACCGCCATCCCTGAAGCCGATCCCCTCCAGCCCCTGTCCAACGTGCCGGCGGCGCTGAAGGAGGTTTATGCAACGGCTAAGGCCGACATCCACCCGATCGACTTCACCAGCCCGGCGCTCAGCCGCTTCTGGGGCCGGCCGGTCGCCCTGCGCGGCTGGGTGGTAACCCCGCCGGACTATGCGGCCCATCCCGGCCAGCGCTATCCGACGGTCTACTATACCCAGGGCTTTGGCGGCTCGTTGCGCTCCCTGCACGACGTTGCCGTCGCCCGGTGGGATGAGATGAAGACTGGCAAGGCACCGTCGATGATCTGGGTGGGAGTCGACCAGTCGAGCCCCACCGGCACAAGTGAGTTCGTCAACAGCGTCAACAATGGGCCGTGGGGCCAGGCACTGACGGCCGAACTGATCCCCGACCTGGAACGCCAATACCGCATGGACGCCAAGCCCTCGGGACGCCTGCTGACCGGACACTCCTCCGGCGGCTGGGCGGTGCTGTGGCTGCAGGTGACCTATCCCAAACTGTTCGGCGGCGCTTGGCCTACCTCGCCCGACCCCAGCGATTTCCGCGACTTCCTGGGCATCAATCTCTACGCTCCTAATGCCAACGTCTATCGCAAGCCCGATGGGACGCCTTGGCCGCTGGCGCGCGACAAGGGCGAAATGCTGGTCGCCGTCGAGGACTACTCGCGCCGGGAAGTCGTGGTCGGGGAGTATGGCGGCCAGTATGCCTCGTTCGAGTGGGTCTTCTCCCCACGCGGCGCCGGAGGGCTTCCGGTCCCTATGTTCGACCGCACGACAGGCACGGTGGACCCCGCCGTGATCGCCTATTGGAAGGAGCACTACGACGTGGCCGAACTCCTGCGTCGCCACTGGCCGGAGTTGAAGCGTGATCTCGACGGCAAGATCCACCTGACCGTCGGCTCGGCCGACACCTTCTATCTCGACGGTTCGGCGCACCTGCTGGAAGCGACGATGAAGGGGCTCGGGGCCAGGACAGACTTCCGCTACGTCGAAGGGCGCGGCCATTTCGACCTCTACACCATGGGCGACGACCTCTGGGGCCTGTACAAGGCCATCGCATGGGAGATGTACGCACTCGCCCGGCCGGGATCGAAGTCGCCGCCCGTCAGCGCCCCTCCGCCGCCAGCGCCGGCCCGTTGAGCGCGGCCGGATCGGGAACTCGGCCGCGGCGGCCTTGCCGCCGTGAGCTCCTTGACTCTCCGGCCGGCCTGATTCGCGCCGTTCTTCACGCGCGGACTTCAGGCCCGGAACCATAGCGCCTCATTGTGGCCGTGCCGAGGAACCTGGACGTCGCGGCCGATGAGGGTGGCGTCGCCCTGGAACCACTACGATGTCGGGATCACCGTGAAGCCGGGCCGCCAGCTTTTCGAACGAGACGCGGCTCGCAAGCGCACGTATCCCGCGAAGGTAGCTTACGAGCCGCGACCGTGAGGGAGCGTTGCCACCACCCCGCTAAAGCAGTCAAGATCGCTTGCTGACGCGCGCGGCTCGTAAGCACGCGCATTCGCCGAACGTATTGGGGTAAGTTTCGAGCCACGCCCCGTGAGGGAGTGTTCTTGCCAAGAATACGAGACCGTATTTCTGAAACGGTGTACTAAGCGAGCCGCGCTGGTATTTATGGGAGGGCGGGTTCCTGCTCATTGCGCGTGCCGAGGGCGTCGTGCCGGCTCACGAGCACCACGCCATCCAGATTGTAGTTGCGCTCGATGGCACGGTCGCCATCTGCGGCGAGGACAACCGATGGCGCCAGGCAAGCGGAATCATCGTGCAACCCGACGTGGTTCACTCGTTCGATTGCAATGGGGCGATGGGCGCCATGTTATTCGTCGACCCCGAATCCAACGAAGGAGCGTGGCTGCATCGCGCACTCGAACAGGAAATCGCGTTGGTGCCGGACGCCCGGCTCGCCTCGTCCGTGTCCGAATTGCGCACGTTTGTCGAGCGGCCGATCGAGAGCATGGAAGTCGGAGAGCTGATCCGTCATTGCGTGCATGCGCTGAGCCCTGGTGCGCCGCCGGCGCGCCGCCTGGACCAGCGGATCACCACAGTTCTCGAAGCCATCCGCGCTCGCGATGACTTGCGAATGTCGTTGGATGATGCGGCGCAGTTGGCCTTCCTGTCCCCCAGCCGTTTCGCGCACCTGTTCAAAGACCAGGTTGGTCTTCCCTATAGCCGGTACATGCCGTGGCGCAAGTTGACACGAGGGATGGTTGCGATCGCCTCGGAGCGGACGATTGCGGCTGCCGCACAGGCCGCGGACTTTGCCGATGCCGCTCATTTGACGCGCACCTTCTATCAAATGGTGGGCATGGCTCCCTCGGTATTGATGTGCGGCAAGTTCGCTGAAATCCGCTCCCCGTTCTTTGGATCCGGCGGAAGTACGTTCGCGTCGGCGCCGGTTCCCGGACCGCCCATCAGATAGCCGATTCGTTCATCGAAAACAGCCGCTTCATACAATCCCGATCGGCGGCTCCGATGCGACACTTCAGTCGTTGGCGCAACCCAACGCAATCCAACTCAGAGTGAAAAAGGAGATTCCAATGTCGATGACATCGCGGCAAGCCAGACTAAAGGTTGTAACTGCGGGGATAGATGCAACTGCTCTCCCATTTGCAGTTGCAAGATCAATTAGGTGCAGGTATCGGCGCCGCGCATGTCGCTCTCAGCTCCCGGCTCCCTGCCGGACCAGAGCAATGCGTGGCGCTCCTTGCGACAATTGCATTTCTCGGCATCGCCAGTCATCCTGGCGGCGATCTGCCTAAGATCGCTGGGGAACCCCGTTGGATCCTTGCGCTGGCCGTCAAGCCGAACTTTTCGTCAACACCCCAACCAGCCCATTCGGCGCCGCTTTGACAGTCAGCTTTGCTCTGACTACGGTGGGTTACGCCGGCGCCGGCTGGTCCGCCGGGCGGGCCGCACTCGACGTGGACCGCTGACATGCGACCGGTTCGCGAAGTTGTGATGGAGTAAGGAACGAGGGACCGCTTGCGTCCGCCGGCCAGACTCTGGTCTGCTTCTTTTCCCCGGTGAACAGTCACGGAATCTTCTCTCAATGTCCTCAAACACCTGCAGCCTTCCATTTCAGACTCCAGCCCACAGCCCTGCTATTCCTGGTAGATGAGCACCGCCAGACGCCACCTCCTCCCAAAGTCCTCCGCCCTGGGCAACGCCGTCTCCCAGTCAATTCCGTCAAAACCAGCCGCTACGCCCGCAAACCATCGCCGGCGAAGACCCGCCGAACGCCGCCCGTCGCTGGCCAATACTCTCTCCGCTGGAACCCGCTCGGGGACTCCTGCCTCTTTGCCATCCTCTTCGATGCCGAGTGGCTCCTTCGCCGCTATCCCCCGCACCACCTTTCAGTTTCCCGCCGCCCGTCGCCGATTCCTCGCCGGAAGCCAAACCCAATTTCGCGCAACCCCAATCCGCTCAACAAATAATTGGCTTCGTTCCTTCATTTTCCCCTGCCTCGAACTCCAGCAGGCCCATGGTCATGCATCCTCGACGCGGACTGCGCACTCCCGATCGGATGCGGTGCGCTATCTTGGAGTCTTGAACAGTCAGCGGAATTCCGGCCGGCCTCAGCGCCGTGACCCGACCCGGCTTGATTTCCTACCTGAGAATAACTATAGTTTGGTGCGACAACTAAAATAGCGGACAACCATGCCTTCTTACCGGAAATGTCTGATTCCCACCGCCTTCGCCGCTTTTTTCTCCATCTGCATTGCCCAGCAGAAACCCCTCTACAAAGACCCCGCCGCCCCTCTCGACAAGCGCGTCGCCGACCTCGTCTCCCGCATGACTCTGGAAGAGAAGATCTCCCAGTTGATGAACGACTCGGCCGCCATTGACCGCCTCGACGTCCCCGCCTATAACTGGTGGAATGAGTGTCTGCACGGCGTAGCGCGCGCCGGCCGCGCCACCGTCTATCCGGAAACCATCGGCATGGCTGCCACCTGGGACGCCGCGCTTCTACAGCGCGTCTCCACCGCCATTTCCGACGAGGCTCGCGCCAAATACCACGAGTTCCTCCGCCGCGGCAAGCACAATATCTACCAGGGCCTCACCTTCTGGACCCCCAACATCAATCTCTTTCGCGACCCCCGCTGGGGACGGGGTATGGAGACTTACGGCGAAGATCCCTACCTGACCGGCCACATGGCGACCGCCTTCATCAAAGGGCTGGAAGGCGACGATCCCAAGTATCTGAAGACCATCGCGACCGCCAAGCACTATGCCGTCCACAGCGGACCCGAATCGCTGCGCCATACTTTCGACGCAGTGATCCCGGAGCAGGAATTGCGCGAGTCCTACCTGCCGCATTTCGAGACCGCGATCCGCGAAGGGGGAGCGCAGTCCGTGATGTGTGCCTACAATCGCGTGGATGGCCTTCCCGCCTGCGCCAGCCCCAAACTGCTCAACGATATTCTGCGCAAGCAGTGGGGCTTCACCGGCTATGTGGTGAGCGACTGCGGCGCCATCGGCGACATCTACCTGAATCACAAGACGGCTCCCAATGCCGCTGCGGGTGTGGCCGCCGCCCTCAAAGCCGGCACTGACTTGAACTGCGGCGTGGAGTACGTCAACCTGCTCGAAGCGGTAAAAGGTGGGCTCCTGGCGGAGTCCGATATCAATCAGGCACTCGGCCGCCTGCTGGCCGCGCGCTTCAAGCTCGGCATGTTCGATCCGCCCGAGATGGTGAAGTACGCTCAGATTCCCTACAGCGTCAACGATAGTCCCGCACATAGCGAATTGGCCGCGGAGACCGCGCGCAAATCGATTGTCCTGCTGAAGAACGAAAATCGCTCGCTCCCGCTTAAGAAGAGCATTCGCAACGTCGCCGTGATCGGGCCGAATGCCGACGATCCCGAGGTGCTGCTGGGCAATTATAACGGCGAGCCCACCGCTCCGGTCACGCCGCTCGAAGGCATCAGGCGCAAACTGGGACCCGGAGCGCGCGTGCAGTACGCTCGTGGCACCGACCTCGCGCCCAACATGCCGGCCTTTCAGGTGGTGCCGTCGTCAGCCCTCTCCACTACGCTGCAAGGCGGCGAGCCGGGGATGTTCGGCGAGTACTACAACACCAGCAATTTCGACGGCAAAGCGCACCGTCCGCGAGAGCTGACCTATCCCACCTCGGGGAAGATGGCGGGCGACATTCCGCGCGACCCGCATCCTCTCTTTACCCGCATCGATCCGAAGATCGACTTCCATTGGTGGGACGGCGCCCCACGCGCCGACATGCATGACGATGATTTCGGCATCCGCTGGAATGGATTCCTTACCCCGCCCGTTACCGGCGATTATCAGCTTGGCGCCATCGGCATGAACGCCTTCGAGCTTTACCTGGATGGCAAGCCGTTCCTGGATTTCAGCAATATCCACGGACGCCGGTATCGCTACGAGGCGGTACACCTGGAAGCGGGCAGGCATTACCCCATCCGCCTCGATTTCCACGAGTTCGTCAACGATGCCGACATTCAGCTGGTATGGTCGCCGCCGCGCGTCAATCGCACCGACGAAATTGCCAATGTGCTGACCGAAGCGGACGCGGTGATCGTAGTGCTAGGCCTGTCGCCGCGCCTCGAAGGCGAGGAGATGAAGGTTCCGGTCGAGGGCTTTTCGGGCGGCGATCGGGTGGACCTGGGCATTCCGCGCGTGCAGGAGGAACTGCTCGAACGCGTGGTGAGCTCGGCGCCGGTGGGAACGCCGGTTATTTTGGTTCTGGTGAATGGCAGTGCCTTATCGATCAATTGGCCTCATGAGCATGTGCCCGCGATCGTGGAGCTTTGGTATCCGGGGCAGGGCGGTGGCACCGCTTTGGCCGACGTGCTGTTCGGCGACTACAATCCCGCCGGGCGGTTGCCGGTGACCTTCTACACCGGAGCTAACCAACTGCCGGCCTTCACCGACTATAGTATGAAGGGTCGTACCTACCGGTTCTTCCAGGGAGAGCCTTTGTATCCCTTCGGTTTCGGACTGAGTTACACTAGCTTTGCGTATCGCGGCTTAACACTTCCTAAGCAGTCGAACGCCGGCGAGCCGATTCAGATCACGGTGCAGGTGGTGAATACCGGCAAAGTAGCGGGTGATGAAGTCGTCGAACTCTATTCCAAGGAGTTGGGGGCTCCGGCAGATGCTCCCATTCGCTCGCTGATCGGTTTTCAGCGCGTCGCGCTGAAGCCGGGAGAGAAGAAAACAGTGCGCTTCGATGTAGCGGCCCGCGATCTCGCGAGCGTCGGTAAGGACGGACACGCGGTAGCCAGGCCGGGCGTTTTCGAGATTACCGCCGGCGGAAAGCAGCCAGGCTTCCACGGTCCCGCGGACGCAGCCACCACGGGGGTCATCACCGGCAGGCTGCAGCTCTGGGGTAATCCCAAGGTACTGGATTGACATCGCACATGTTGGACTCGTCGGTCACAAAGCGGAGCCAGGGTGCGTCGAGCGAGGTAGCGCGCGACATCAATCGCCGCATTGTGCTGAACCTGGTTCGCACACGCCATCCCATCTCGCGTGCCGACCTCGCCAGGCTGTCCGGCCTCCAGCGCAGCACCATTTCGCTGATCGTCGAACAGTTGATCCAGGAGAACTGGGTGCTGGAAGGGCCGACCGGCCGCCTGCCGCGAGGCCGCCGTCCCACGTTTCTGCGATTGAACGATGAACGGGTCATCATCGGCGTGGATGTCCGCCCCACGCAGACCACCGTAGCCCTGGCCGATGCGAACGGGCGATTCATCTCGCAGGAGATGATGGCCACTTCCGACGACCCCAAAATCACGCTCGATCAACTCGTCGAGTGCATCCATCGGATTATCCACTCGTGCCACGGCAAGATGATCGAAGGCGTGGGCATCAGTTTGCCGGGACGATTCGATCACACCGCCGATCGCCTGGTGTTTGCCCCGAATCTGAAGTGGCGCGACGTCGATATTCGCAATCCGATCTCTTCGGCAACGGGTCTCGAAGTTGAGCTTGAGAACGCCGCCAATGCCTGTGTGCTGGCCGAGGTCTGGTTCAATCGGCTGGAGGAGTGCCGGAATCTGGTGGTGCTCACGGTTTCCGAGGGCATCGGCACTGGATTGCTGGCGAACGGCGAATTGGTGCGCGGCTTGAACGGCATGGCGGGCGAGTTCGGTCACGTGCCGCTCGAACCGGACGGTCCGCTGTGCGGATGCGGCAGCCGAGGCTGCTGGGAAGTATTCGGATCCAATCGAGCCGCACTGCGTTACTACTTCGAATCGCATGCCGAGATCGACGGGCTTACGTTTGCCGATCTGCTCAGCCGCGCTGATCAGGGTGATAGCCAGGCGTGCAAGGCCCTCGACCGGATGGCGCACTATCTCGGACGGGGCATGCGTTTGATCGTGGCGGGCCTCGCTCCGGAGCGGATTGTTGTGGTCGGCGATCTCACCCGCTCGTGGCACCGATTTGGCAGCATTATCGAAGCGGCTGTGCAGGCGCAAGTGCTTCCGGGAGGCAGTGCCCCGAAGGTGATTCCCGCCTATGAAGACGGAATGGCGCGTCTGCGAGGCACGGTAGCGCTGGTGTTACGCAAGCATTTCAGCGTATAGGCCGGCTACGGCTACATGAATTTGCGATTGCCGCCGTTGTTGATCGAGACCGGGCCGTTGTTCGTCGACACTCGAATCGTGTCTGACCCGTTCAGCTGAATCACCCGCTGATTCGACGTCGTGTCCGTCCAAGCAGCCGTGCAGGCGCTCGCCTTGCAACTGACGGGAGAGTGCCCCGCTGTCTCCAGCCGCAAACCCGAACGGAACGTCTCCGGCATATTCACGCTGACCGGGCCGTTCACCGTGTGCGCCTCGAGCAGGGTGCCATTCCAAACCTCGCCCTTCAAATTCAGGGAGATCGGCCCGTTCTGCGCAACCAGGTGGACTTCGCCCCCATTGCCGTTGAATGAGATTGGGCCATTGGCGGTGTGAACCTCCAGCATGCCTCCGCCATCGTTGACCGCAATCGGTCCGTTGGTCGCACGCAGCTTTACGTTGCCACTCACGCCGGAGACGCTGATCGGCCCGTTCTTGGTTTCCAGGTTTAAATTGGCGTCCTTGGGGGCGTGCACCAGGAAGTACACCTGCCAGTTGGCATCGTCGGTAGTGGGACCGCTGCTGGAGAACTGGCCGGCGGAATGCGTCACCGAGATACCGTGGACCACCTGCTGGGCCTGCGCCGCCGTCTCCGCCACCGCCACTTTGCAGGCTTCCACGGAGTACTCGGCCCGGTCCCAGCCGTGCACGCTGAGAACTGAGCGATCCATCCCCACCATCTCGAGGATGGGCGCTTCGCTCTTCTGCAGCGTGAAGGTCTCGTTCACCTGGGAAAACTGGCCATCCGAACGGACCCGTAAATCGGAACAATGCTCCGCGTTTCCCTCGACGCTGATACTCAGGTTGCGGGTCTTCGCAGCGTGGCTTCTCGGGGGCATGAGAGCCCATCCCGCGATCAACACCGCAGCGGCCAGGTAGTAGAGGCTATCGTTCTTCATCGGGTCCGTCCTTCTTTGGGCTAGGAACGTTTAATCCATAGACGCGCGGACCGATGCGCGGTTAGCTCGACTTATCGAACCTTGACGGTGACGTGTTCCTGATCGGTGTCGCCATCCGCACCAGTCGCCGTCACCGTGTAGGTGGTCGTCTTGGTGGGTGAGGTCATAAAGCAGGACTGCGGCTTGGTACCCCCTCGATAATGCACCGGCTCGATCACTACCGACTTGGCGTTTTGCACCTGATAGCAGAAGCTGAGTTGATCCCCCAGGTGGAGATCGAGAGTGCTGACCTTGACCTCGATGATTTTGACGCGAGCCGCTCCTAACGTCACCGTCACCTCCTTGGTAGCGGGTGGGCTCCCCGGCGCTTCGGCAGTCAGGGTGTAGGTGGTGGTTGCCGACGGATTCACTTCCACGCAACGGGATGGCGATGCCGAAAGCTCCTGCCGTGGCGGAGAAAGCGACACGGTCTTGGCGTTCTCCACGCCGTAGCAGAGCAATTCCTTGTCGCCGGGCGCCACCTTAGGTTCGGTTGCGTAGAATTGAGTGATTCTGACCGGTTGCGGGACCGAATCGGCAGGCCGGGACGGCGGTGGATTCGCGGGACGGCCGCAACCGATGGCTATCAGGAGGAGAACACCACTGAACCAACGCATCGACCTACTTGATCACCGGGTCGGACACCGTGCCGAGGCCCGCGTAGGCCTCTTTGACCTTGATTACCTTGTCGCCATTAAACGTTACGAATGTAATTTTCCCGGGAGCCTCGCCGTAGATCCAGTCTTCCAGTTCCAAACCATCCTTGGTCTCGCGCTCGTGCAGCCGGGGGCGCCCCAGCGCCATGACCACCTGCTCGCGATTCATACCCTCGGTGACGCGCTTATCCTTGATGGCCTTTTGTACTTCGGGCGGCAAACTTTCGGAGTAGAGCTCGGTTACGCTGTGTTTCTCGAAATCCAGGACCGGAGCAAGCATCTTCTTCACTTCCGACGACTTGATCGGTTCCAGCGGCTTGTGGAAGAGAATCGCCAGCGAGGTGCCGCCGGGAGCATTGCTGTCGTTATTGCTGACCGGAGTAGGCGAGCCGCCGTTCACACCCACCTGTACGCCCTGGTACCACTTGCGCCCGCCCTTGAAGCCGCCGTTGATCTCGAACAGAATGCGGTCGTGCTCCAGGACCATCTTGGTGATCTGAATGGAGTCTCCGTTCCGCGCGGCAGGCCCGCTCTCCTTGGCGATCTCCGACCAGGCTTTCTTGTCGTACGTGCCGTCGGAATTGAACTCCAGAGGCTTTTTGGAACGCGGCAGGAGGACTTTGACTGTCGCATATTCGGCGGTCAGGCCGCGCGTCAGCTCGACGCGGTCTTCCATCGTGAGCTTTTCCGGGGCATCGGATTCAGCGGCCTTCTTCTTGTCGGCAGCTACCGAAAGCGCCGGCAGCAGACTAAGGATAATGGTGGCGGCGATGGCTCGCATGTGGTGCTCTCCGCAGGCAGACAATCTTATTTTAAGCCCAGTTTGCAATTCTGAGCTCCGAAAGCTTCCACGGTGTGTGCCGCGCGAGCCGAAAATAGGGCGGCATTGCACCCATTGGCACCGGCAGGAGAGGTAGCACCACTCCTTGCCGGGTGTTCACGGGAAGGGTCGGGCTGCCCCGCATTAACTCCCTTGGGGCAGTTCGCGCGTACAGATAGATTCAACGGGACGGCAAAGGGGTGGGCGGCGCCGGTTGCGGAGTCTCCGCCGGCTCATCCGTAATCCGGGACGGCTGCCGTCGGATCGGCACCTTCCAGACGTACGCGAAGAGTAGCGCCAGGACGAACGTCGTCAGCAGACTAGCCTCCGGGCCATACTCTCCACCACTCCAAAGTGAACCCGCCGTCCACAGCATCTGGTGGCCGGTCACCCGGATCGACAACCCGCTCAGTTTCACGCCGAACAGGGGAAAAGTAACATTCCAGCCGAAATGCAGGCCGATCGGCAACCACAAATCGCGGCTGCGCAGGTAGGCATAGCCAAACAGGACCCCGAAGCCGGCAGTATTCGCGATCCCGAATCGGCTGGCATCGGGATTCGCTTCGTGCAGCAGTGCAAAGACCACGCCCACTGGCAGTATGGTGGCAAATGGACCAAGCACCACCAGCAAACGTTGGAAACCATATCCACGAAACAGGAGTTCTTCGCCCGCGGCGCCAACTGCCAAGGAGAAAGTGACAAAAAGAATCGTGCCAACGCTCAACGGTTCCGCGGGGAGCGGCGCCAGGTGAGCCGCGCCCACCATCAGCGGAGGCAGTAGGACCAACGAAGCCGACCCAGCCCCGCCAATCAGCCCCCACAGCAGGTTACTCCGTGAAGCACGGTTCCATAAGAGTCCCAACTCTTCCAACCGCGCGTTCTCATAAATCCGCAATGTCAGCCAGTTGGCGGCGACGGCCGCGAAGAGCTGCGCGCAGGTAACGCCCGCAAGGTAGCCTCCCACCCAGAGGAACAGTGGAGTGGAGATCAACAGGCACCCAAAGTTCAGCCCAATGTAGACAATGAGCTGAATCGCCAGCAGCATCCAACCTTTGCGCATTGCGAATCTACCGAAACGACTACTATAACGAAGCCCGCGCCCACGACGCTAAGGCGAAGGCGCCACAGTAGGACGTCGCAACCCAAGTACCTTGCGGGGCATCCCATGTATTAGATGCAACCAAGAGCGGTGGTTGGGGGAGCGGGATTGTCTGCTTTTGCCGGTATGGGGAGTTGGGTATATCGTGCAGCGCCCCGTTACTGGGAACAGCTTTCCAACGAGCGTGAGCGGATCGTTTTGCCGGCTCCGGCGCGGCCCAAAGTGGCTGCCTGGAGCGACTCCGGTTTGTACGCGGCGTGGCTGGGACACACGTCCGTCCTGCTGAAGATCGACGGTTTCACCATCTTGACCGATCCGGTACTCAGTATGCGAGTCGGCATCGACCTGAAGCTGTTCACTCCGGGGTTGAAACGGCTGGTGGCGCCGGCGTTGTCCGTTCGGGATCTACCGAAAATCGACCTCGTACTGCTGTCGCACGCGCACTTCGATCATTTCGATCTGCCCACGTTGAGGCGTCTGGAAAACCGCGGAACCGAGGTGGTCACGGCCGCCCGCACCGCCGATCTGTTGCGCGTGAATCGATACCGCAAAGTCAGTGAACTGGGTTGGGGAGGACGCGTCCGCGTCGGCCCCGCGGAAGTGCGCGCCTTCCAGGTGAGGCACTGGGGCGCGCGGATGCGCAGCGACACCTATCGCGGATACAACGGCTATACCATCGAAGCCGGACGCTACCGAATCCTGTTCGGCGGCGACACCGCCTTCACGACTAATTTTCAGCCGCTCAAGAACTCTCGCCCTTTCGATCTGGCAGTGATGCCGATCGGAGCATACGACCCGTGGATTCATGCTCACTGCACGCCCGAGCAGGCGCTGCAAATGGCGGATGATGCCGGCGCGGAGTTCTTTCTTCCCGTTCACCACCAGACCTTCTCACTCAGCCGCGAACCTTATCTGGAACCAATCCAGCGCGTCTGCGATGCTGCCGGCAGAAATACCGATCGAATTGCATTACAGAAGATCGGCCAAGAGTTCCATTATTCTGCTTAACTTAGTGAAACTGAAGTAAGAAGCAGTACACACCAAATAAGTTGACGGAAACCTTTTATACACGCGGGGTGTTCTACAAGTATGCGCCGGGCTGCAACCCCACTTCTGTCAATTTTCTATAGCGCGCTCCTCCCTGCCCAAGTCAACGTACTTACTGCCAACTACGGAAACGACCGAGCCAACGCAAATCTTCAGGAAGCGCTACTGACTACCGCGAATGTGGCGCCTGGCAGCTTCGGCAAGGTCGGCACGCTGCCGGCGGATGGGGAGATCTTCGCTCAACCGCTCTACGTGAGTGGCGTCAATATTGACGGCCAGGGTACCCACAACGTCCTCTTAATTGCGACTCAGCACAACAGCCTTTACGCCTACGATGCGGACCAGACGGCGCCCGCCGTCCTGCTGTGGCGAGTGAATCTGGGACCTTCCGTGCCTTCATCGACGCTCGACAGCGACACTGGAGCCTTCACGGATGTCTTTCCTGAAGTCGGAATTCTCAGTACCGGTACAGTCGATCCGCAAGCCGGGGTTGTCTACATAGTCGCCGAGACCTTGAGCAAAGGGGGGCCGATTTTTCAACTCCACGCGCTCGATCTCGCCAACGGGCAGGAGCGAATGAACGGCCCCGTCACCATCTCGGGCATTGTCTCCGGCACCGGACAGGGATCCACGAGTGATGGGATACTCCCGTTCGATCCGCTCAACCACCTGCAGCGCACCGGACTCCTTCTGGCCAATGGGGCTGTATCCATCGCATTCGGTTCGCACGGCGATTCGGGTATGTGGCACGGCTGGGTCATGAGCTACAACGCATCCGACCTGACGAAGCAACTGGGTACGTTCTCAGTCACCCCCGACGGACTCGGCGGCGCGGTCTGGCAATCCGGACATGGTCTTGCGGCTGACGACGCCGGCAACACTTACTTCATCACTGGCAATGGCGATTATGACGGCACTCGGGACTTCGGCGAGACCTTTGTCAAACTGGGGAGCGGCTCTTTGGCACTCTCGGATTGGTATACCCCCGCGGACTGGGAGATGTTAGCTGACAATGATTACGATCTTTCGGCCGGCCCGGCGTTGATTCCCGGTACTCACACCTTGGTTGGCGGCGATAAAGCGGGTTTCCTCTACCTCATCAACGGCGACAGCATGGGACACCTCGACAACGGGAGTGCCGTGCAAGTCTTCCCGGCGGTCAACGGTTTCATCTTTACTCTGGCGCTGTGGAACCGCCCAGATGCGACCTACCTGTATGTGCGGGAGGGGAACGCTTCCATGACGGCCTTTCGCATAGTCGGAGGGAACTTCGACCCCAATCCCGTTTCGAGCAGCTCACTGACTGGCGGTGGGGCTCGCATCGGCATGGCCCTTTCCGCGAACAGTGGTCAAGATGGCACCGGCATACTCTGGGTGACTACCGGCGAATACCGCGACCCTTCAACTCCCGGAATCCTGCACGCTTACAACGCTTCCGATCTGTCAAACGAGCTCTGGAATAGCGCGATTGCCAGTCAAGACAGTCTCAACGGCTTCGTGAAGTTTGTCAGCCCGACGGTAGCCAATGGCAAGGTGTACACAGTAGCCGGAGGATCGGTAACAGTATATGGACTGCTGGCGGGAACCCCCTCGGGGCGTACCCAGCCGGTGGTCGCCGCGGCGTTGAACGCTGCCAGCTATGGCCAGGTGGCCATTTCCCCCGGCGAACTGATCACCCTGTTCGGTGCCGATCTCGGCCCGACCATCGGCGCGGGCCTTCAATTGGATGCCTCCGGAAAGGTGGCCACGACTCTCTCCAATACGCAGGTGGAGTTCGATGGAGTACCCGCACCCATGGTTTACGCTGCCTCGAATCAGGTGAGCGCGATCGTGCCGTTCGGCCTGTCGGCATCCACTACTCAAGTACAGGTACTGTACCAGGGGCAGGCATCCGTCACATTTCCGATGACGGTTGTCCCCGCAACCCCCGGGCTGTTCTCGGCCGACGGCACAGGCACTGGCCAGGCGCTTGCGAGCAATCAGGACGGCAGTGTCAACAACGGCTCGAATTCCGCGCAGGCGGGCACCGTGATCGTGCTCTATGCAACCGGTGCTGGTCAGACCGCACCAATACTGCCCGACGGATCGGTGGTGAGTGCCGATCTGCTGCCCGTGCCAATCCTCCCCGTGACCGTCGCGATGGGCGGCATTCCCGCCGAGGTGGTCTACGCTGGTGGCGCGCCCGGACTGGTGGCCGGAGTGCTACAAGTCAATGTGAGGGTGCCCGACGCATTGGCGGGCTCCGGTCCCGTGCCAGTGGTCCTTCAGGCCGGCGGACAATCGAGCCAGGCCGGACTCACCGTAGCGATCCAGTGAAGTGGGGCGGGTAAGGTTGCGAGTCTAGCTACTCCAAAAGTGGAAGGGACGCGCCACAATGGGAGGAGTCTCCCATGCTGAATTGGCTGCTGATCCTGGTTCCCGTCGCAATCGGACTGGAGTTTCTTACCCCGCAATCGCACTCCCTCATCTTCTTGGCGGCATGCCTGGCGATTGTACCGCTTGCCGAACGGCTCGGTCATGCCACCGGCGAATTGGCCCGGCACACGGGCGAAGGGGTCGGCGGACTACTCAATGCCACGCTGGGGAATGCGGCCGAGCTGATCATCGCCATCATGGCCCTGCGCAAGGGACTCTATCCGGTGGTGAAGGCTTCGCTCACCGGGTCGATCATCGGAAATATTCTCCTGGTGCTGGGATTCGCGGTCGTGGCGGGTGGCATCAAGCACAAGCGGCAGCGCTTCAATACTACCGCGGCGCGGGCGCAGGCCACGCTTCTGACCCTCGCCGCGATTGCCATGATCATGCCCGCGGCATACCACTATCTCACCGGCGCCGCCGGGCAATCGCACGAGAGCGATCTGAGCCTGCAGATTTCAATCGTCCTGATTTTGAGCTACGGCGCTCACCTCTGGTTCTCCCTTCACACCCACAAGGAACTCTTCGCCGGCGAGGCGCCCGACGAGGAAGAGCCAAACGAGAAGCCATGGAGCCTGAAGCGATCGCTCCTCACACTGATAGGCGTTACCGCGCTCATCGCATGGGTCAGCGAGATCCTGGTGGGATCGGTCCAGGAGGCCGCCGCAGCATTTGGGATGACTCCCATTTTCGTAGGCGTGATTGTAGTGGCGGTGGTGGGAAATGCCGCAGAGCACAGCACCGCGGTCCTGATGGCCTTGCGCAATCGCATGGAGCTGTCCATGGGGATCGCGATCGGCAGCAGCCTGCAGATCGCGCTTTTCGTGGCGCCGGTGCTGGTGCTGGTGAGTCACTTTGTCGGGCCGCATCCGATGGATCTGGTGTTCACTCCAGCCGAGGTGCTATCGGTGTTTCTCGCTGTGCTGATCACCGGGCAGATCGCGTCGGACGGCGAGTCCAACTGGCTGGAAGGCGTGCAACTGCTGGCGGTCTATCTGATCCTGGCAGTGGTGTTTTACGCGCTTCCGGAACCCGCCACGACAGCTCCCTGACATTAACACGGTATCGAAAACAGGGCAGCCGGCCGCTCCCGCGGTCAATGTATGGAAAAGCCTCGGCCTCGTTATTTCGGCGAATTTCCGACGACAAAATCCTCGGGATGGGCGAAAGCGGGGTCAACGGCAAGCATGCGGTAGGAAAGCTGCGCTTGCTATACGCGTCCGGCACGCAATTGAGAGTGGCATGCCTGGCGATCAATTATATGTGGAACCCGAGGCAGCGCTGCTTTACGCTACATCGAGCCCCAGGAACTGCTTCGCGTTGCGATAACAGATATTGCGGATCATCGAGCCCACCAGTTCCTCGTCGTCCGGCATCTCACCGGCCTCGATGTCCTTCCCGAACAGGTCACAGAGCACGCGGCGGAAGTACTCGTGCCGCGGATACGACATAAAGGAGCGCGAGTCGGTCAGCATGCCGAGAAATCGGGAAATGAGGCCGCAGTTCGAGAGGGCGTTCATCTGCCACTGCATTGCCTCTTTCTGATCCAAAAACCACCAGCCGCTGCCAAATTGGATCTTCCCTGCTATATTGCCGTCCTGAAAATTGCCGATCATGGTGGCGAGGACATAATCATCGGCAGGATTGAGATTGTACAGAATGATTTTGGGTAAGGCGTTGTCCTGATCCAGCCGGTCCAGATAATTGCCGAGGGCATCTGCCTGGGGCCAGTCGCCGACCGAGTCGTAGCCCGTGTCAGGTCCCTGCTCGCGGAAGCGGCGCGTGTTGTTGTTCCGCCGGGCGCCGAGGTGCAGTTGCTTGGTCCAGCCTTTTTCGGAGTCGAGGACGCCGAAGAAGAGCATCAGGTACCCGGCGAAGCGGGCGTGTTCTTCGGGTGTGGCGGTGTGTCCCGCCAGCGCCCGGCTGAAGATCACACAAGCATCGTGCTCACTCGCGAATTCGCCGTACGCATGGTTGAGTCCGTGATCGGAGAGCCGGGCTCCCATCTGATGAAAGAAATCGTGCCGGCGCCGAAGAGCCTCGGTGAAATCGGCCAGTTTGGCGATGCTGACGTTGCTGGCGGCTTCCAGCCGTTTGACCCAGGCGTTGAACACCTCGGGAGCCTGAACATTGAACGCCTTGTCCGGGCGGTAGCACGGGAAGACCTTAGTCTCCAGGTCCGACTTCGCGATCGCCTTGTGGCAGGCCAAATCGTCGGTCGGGTCGTCCGTTGTGCAGACGGCCTTGACATGAAATTTCCGGAGGATGCCGTGAGCGGTCAGGCTGTCGGTGGCCAGTTGGGCGTTGGCCTGCTCCCATATGCGGGAGGCGCTGGATTCGTTGAGGAGTTCGTCGATTCCGAAGTAGCGCTTCAGTTCCAGGTGGGTCCAGTGGTATAGAGGATTGCGCAGGGTGTCGGGGACGGTGCGTGCCCATGCACGGAACTTCTCCTCGTGAGACGCGTCCCCCGTGCAATAGCGCTCGGCGATGCCGTTGGCACGCATGGCCCGCCATTTGTAATGGTCGCCCTCCAGCCAGATCTCGAACAGATCCTGAAAACGGCGATTGGCGGCCACGTCCTGCGGCGGGAGGTGGCAATGGTAGTCCAGGATGGGCTCGGCTTCAGCATAGCCGTGGTAAAGACGCCGGGCAGTGGGGTTGCTCAGCAGAAAATCGTCGTGAATGAAGGACATGGGCTCTAAAGCAGATTGGAACATAATTCGAGAACTTTTTCTTTACTCCCGTCCGGCAAGGGACGGCCACCCTTGCTTCGCCCGCAATTTACCGAAAAATCCCACTCTTAACCTTCAGCGAAAGGCACAATTCGTCCCGTCCCGCGTCCCTATCCTGATCAACGGATTACCCGATCCATATTTAGGAGTCGCGACATGAATGTATTCCTGCAGGATATACGCTACGGTTTTCGAGTCCTGATGAAGAAACCGGCCTTCACGGCGATCGCCGTCTTGTCGCTGGCTCTGGGCATTGGAATCAACACTGCAATCTTCACCCTGATCAATACCATCCTTTTAGGCTCCCTGCCGTATCCCGAGCCTGACCGTGTCGTGGCGATCTGGACGGTTCCCCCGCAGCACTCCGACCAGTTGCAGCCGGTCTCGGTCCCGGACTTCATCGCCTGGCGCGACGACAATCGCACCTTTGACGCCCTTGGTGTCATGACGAACAACGTGCGCGACTTCGGCGCCGAGCAGAACGGCTTCCCCGCGGAGCGCATTCAGGGCGAAGATGTCTCCCCGGGTGTTCTCCAGGCCCTCGGAGCACAGCCCTTGATGGGGCGCCTCTTCCAGTCCAACGAAGACGAGGTGGATCACCCCGCCCCTGTGGCGATTATCAGTTACCGGCTGTGGCGGCGCCGTTTTGGCGCCGATCCCGAAATTCTCAATCGTTCCGTACTTCTGAACGGCATCAAGAGCCAGATCATCGGCGTGATGGCTCCTAACTTCCGCATCACCGATGACGACGCTGATTATTGGGCGCCGATGCGCTTCAACAGCTTCCAGCTCAGAGGTTCGGCGCGTTTCATGATGGCAATCGGCCGGATCCGGCGCGGCGTTTCCATCCAGCAGGCCCAGACGGATATGGATTCGATCGCGGCCCGTCTGGCCCGCGACTTCCCGAAGCGCGACACCGACCACGGCAAGCCATGGGGCGTTAAGATTCAACCCGTGCGCGAGGCACTGTTCGGATTCATGAGCCGTCCGCTGCTCCTGTTGCAGGGCGCGGTGGGGTTCGTGCTTCTGATTGCGTGCGCCAATGTGGCGGCGCTGCTGCTGGCAAGAGCCTCCTCGCGTTACAACGAGATCGCGGTGCGCTCCGCGCTGGGCGCGAGCCGAGGACGCATCGTGCGCCAATGCCTCACGGAAAGCGTGCTGCTCTCGCTGATGGGCGGAGTGATCGGGGTTCTGATGGCATGGTGGGGAGTGCGCGCGCTGGTGGCAATGGCGCCCTCGTGGTTCCCGCGTCTCCACGAAATTGGCATCAATCGAAGTGTGTTGTGGTTTAGCGCCGGGCTCTCTCTACTGACAGGCCTCATCTTCGGCGTTGGCCCGGCGATTCAGGGATCGCACGCGAACCTGATCGATGCTCTGCGGGACGCGGCACGCGGGGGCACCTCGGGCGCCACGAGGCACCGGCTACGAGGCGTGTTGGTCACTCTTCAAGTTGCGATGGCGCTGGTGTTGCTGATTGGCGCCGGGCTGCTGATTCGCAGTTTCGCGAGAATTGAGGGTGCCGATCTCGGCTGCGACCCGAGGGGCGTTCTGACGTTCGGCATCCACTATCCTCCAGCCCAATTCAGCAAGCCGGTAAGCACATACCAGGGACTGCCCCTCTGGGAGGTCAGCCCGGTTCCCGCCGAGTCGATCCAACGGATCTACGAGCGGATCCAAGCAGTGCCCGGCGTGGTATCGGCCGCCGGCACACTGCTACCGCCTTTTATCGGCGCACTGGAATTACCCTTTACCATCGAGGGCCGACCGGCCCAGGATACCGACGCACTCAGCGCCGAGTTTAACCCGATCACTCCCAACTTCTTCGCGACCATGAAGATCCCGGTATTGCGAGGACGCGACTTCACCGACCGGGACACCCAGACCGGCCCACAAGTGGTGATCATTAACGAAACCATGGCGCACCGTTTCTGGCCCAATGAGGATCCCCTTGGGAAGCGGCTGAAAATCGATTTGTCTCCGGACGATCAGCCCCGGGAGGTGGTCGCGATTGTCCACGACACCCCTTCGAGTCGCACGCAGACCAGGCAGAACGCCGCCATGTACATACCATTCCGCCAAATGGGACCGCGCATCATCGGGCCGTACTCAAATCTGCCCACGCAGTTGACGCTCGTGATGCGAACCCTCGGCGAACCAATGAGCCTGATGCCCGCCATGCGCAAAGCGGTGAGTGAGATCGACTCGAACCGGCCGCTGGTCGATCCGAAGACAGTCGAGCAATACATGGCGGAACAGGTCCAGTATCCCCGCTACTACTCCATGCTCCTGGGACTGTTTGCGGCGGTCGCCATGGTGCTGGCAGCGGTCGGGATCTATGGGGTGATGGCTTTTGCGGTGGAGCAACGGACCCGTGAGATCGGAATCCGAATGGCTCTTGGCGCCGGGGGTTGGGACGTCTTGACCCTGGTGGTTCGCCAGGCGCTCGTGCTGATCGCAGGAGGAATGGTCCTGGGTTTGGCGGGAGCGTCGGCGCTGACGCGCTACATCTCGTCGCAATTGTGGGAGGTGACGGCGACCGATCCGATTACCTTCGGCGTGGTCACGTTCCTGCTCGCCTCGGTAGCGGTGGCGGCCTGCCTGATTCCGACGCTGCGGGCTGTGCGGGTGGACCCGACTATCGCCCTGCGATACGAGTAAGTAAACTGGTCGCAGGCCCGATTCTATCATCGAGGCAGGTTGCTCATTCCGGCTGTCCAAAGATGAGATGAGGACGCGGAGGTAGCCAAAGGGCAAATCCGCGGGATCGAAGACCCTTTCGTCGTGCGGGCTTGGTAAACACCCGAAAAGTCTCGACAAAAGTGTCGACACGGCGGAGAAGAGTCTCCGCGCCACAAGTTATAATCGGGCTTCGCGCATGCTCCTGGAACTGGTAGTCGAGAACTACGCCGTGGTCGAGCGCCTGCGCGTCCACTTCCATCCGGGCTTGAATTTGCTGACTGGCGAGACCGGCAGCGGCAAATCGATTGTGGTGGACGCGTTGGGACTGTTGCTCGGTGGACGCGCTTCGGCCGACATGGTCCGAACCGGTGAGGCTCGCGCACGGGTGGCGGGCATCTTCGATGTTCGCGAGCAAGCCACCATCCGCGCTTTGCTCGAGCCGGCGGGAATCGAGGCGGAGGATGGCGAACTGCTCATCGAGCGCGAAGTGCTGGCGGGAGGCAAATCGCGGGCGTTTGTGGGTAGCCGGCCGGTGGCGGTCTCCCTCCTGAAGGAGGTGGCGCCCTTCCTGGCCGATATTCATGGACAGCACGATCAGCAGTTGCTCTTCTCGGCTGAGTCGCAGCGCGACATGCTCGACCTTTTCGGGAATCATCGCGACCTGGTGGACCGCGTCGCTGGGGTTCACCGGCAATGGCAGCAAGCCGCATCGGAACTCGAGGAGTTGGAGCGCACGGAACAGGAGAAGTTGCGCCTGCTCGATCTCTGGTCGTTTCAACGGAAGGAGATTCAGAGCGCCGCGCTGCAACCCGACGAAGAGACGGAACTCGAGAACGAACGCCGCGTACTGCAAAACGTGAGCCGCTTGCAGGAGAGCGCCGAGACCGCCTACGCCGCGATTTACGACAGTCCCGAATCGGCGCTGACGCGCACGCGAACGGCGGCCAAGCGCGTGGATGACCTGTGCCGCATCGATGCTTCGCTCGACGGGCTCCGCGAGCATCTCAAGCAGGCCGATATCAGTCTTCAGGAAGTGGCCTACGGTCTGCGCGATTACTTGTCGGGACTGGAAGCCAATCCAGCACGCCTGGAAGAAGTGGAGACCCGACTCGCGGGCATCGACAAGCTGAAGCGCAAGTATGGGCAGTCGATCCCCGAGATTCTGAGTTTCCTGGAGGAGGTGCGCCGCCAGATCGCGTCAGTGGAAGACGCCGGCGAGCGCATGGAAGTGCTGCGCAAGGAGCAGAAGCGCCTTGCCGCTGAGTTTGAGAAACTGGCGGCGGAGTTGACAGAGAAGCGGGGCGCTGCAGGGCGCAAACTGGAGAAGCGTGTGGCGGCGGAGCTGGCGCAGTTGGCGATGGAGCGCACGGTCTTCCGGATCGCGCTGACGCCGGCGCCTTGGTCGCGCACGGGCGCCGATCGGGTGGAGTTTCTGGTGTCGCCAAATCTCGGTGAGGAGCCGCGGCCGCTCGATAAGGTAGCGTCCGGCGGCGAGATCTCGCGCATTGCCCTGGCGTTGAAGACGTGCCTGGCGGGAGGACGCAACGCGCACATTCGCACGCTGGTCTTCGACGAAGTGGACACGGGGGTGGGCGGAGGCCCCGCCGAAGGGATCGGCCGCCGGCTGAAGAAACTGTCGGCAGCCAATCAAGTGCTGTGTGTAACGCATTTGCCGCAGATCGCGGCGTTCGCGGACCACCACTATCGCGTCGAAAAGCAGGAGTCGAAGGGCAGGACGGTGGCGGTAATCGAAGAGCTCGATCTCGCGGCGCGGACGAACGAGGTCGGCAGGATGCTCTCGGGCCAGAAGCTCACGCCGGAAGCGCTGAAGCACGCGGAACAGTTGATTCGCATGAGCGCGGCGCCGGGCGACCAGTAGCGCTTCTGCGAGCAGACCCACGGTGGTCGGCTCCCGCAGCCGTTTGCGCATCGCCTGCTAAAATTAGATTTTCGGAGGCAGAATCGGAATGGCAGTGAAACCCCGCCGCAAGGCGGTTGTAGTCGATGTCGGGGGTGTGAAGGTCGGGGGCAACCACCCCATCGTCGTGCAGTCCATGACGAACACCGATACGGTCGACGTTGCGGCAACGGTGAATCAGGTGATGGCGCTCGCGCGCGCCGGGTCGGAATTGGTCCGCATCACCGTCAATACCGAACAGGCAGCCGCCGCCGTTCCCAAGATCGTGGAGACCATACGCCTCTTCGGCGTACCCGTGCCGATCATCGGCGACTTCCACTACAACGGCCACATCCTGCTCAAAAAATACCCTGAATGCGCGCGCGCGCTGTCGAAATATCGGATCAATCCGGGCAACGCGAATATCGGCCGTAAGACCGACGACAACTTTCGCGCGATGATCGAGGTCGCCGTCGAGAACAATAAGCCAGTGCGCATCGGCGTGAATTGGGGGTCGCTGGATTCCGCGTTGCTCACGCGCATGATGGACGAGAATTCACGGCTGCCGGAACCAAAGGACGCCCGCGAGGTCACGCTCGACGCCATGGTGGTCAGCGCCGTCGAATCGGCCCGCGCCGCGGAGCGCCACGGACTCGCCCACGACAAGATCATCCTCAGCGCCAAAGTGAGCGGCGTGCAAGACCTCATCGACGTGTACCGCGCGCTGGCCGAGGTCTGCGATTATCCGTTACATCTCGGACTAACCGAAGCCGGCATGGGCAGCAAGGGAATCGTCGCCACCACCGCGGCACTCGCGCCCGTTCTGCAAGAGGGCATCGGCGACACCATCCGAACCTCCCTCACGCCTCTTCCCAATGGCGACCGCACCGAAGAGGTGATCGTGTCGCAGCAGATTTTGCAATCGCTCGGCATTCGCAGCTTTACCCCGCAGGTGACGGCATGTCCTGGTTGTGGCCGCACCACCAGCACCTTTTTCCAGGAGATGGCTGACGAGATTCAAACCTACCTCCGCAACGAAATGCCCAAGTGGAAAGCGACGCATCCAGGCGTGGAGACGATGAAGGTGGCGGTGATGGGATGCGTGGTGAACGGGCCGGGAGAGTCGAAGCACTCCAACATCGGGATCTCGCTGCCAGGGACTTTTGAAGAGCCGACCGCACCGGTTTACGTGGACGGGCGACTGATGACTACGCTACGCGGCGAGCGCATCGTGGGTGAATTCATCGACATCCTCAACAATTACGTGGTCAGCCACTATACGGCTTGAAGGAAGCTTGGGAACGGATCGATCGGCAAAGCTCCAGGCGAGAAGATAGCGGTGAAGGGCTGCCTTTTTCGCTTTTTCCGATGAGAAGCACTAATAGCAATCCGTCCTGGAAATCTGGACGCCTCCTCATTGTGCCGGCACGGTCAAAAACCGGCGATTGATCAGAACCCCGCCGCCAATCAGAACGAAAATCACGGCAGTGAACAGCAGGAACCAGCCCCAGTATTGTGTCGGATGCGCTACTACTCGCACCAGATGACGGCCAAAGTGTTCCACTAGTAGAGCCAAGCCTGCATACCGCACCCACCGGCAGATGAAGACCACGCTGAGATACCGGCCCAAATGGTATTCCGAAGCGCCGGCGGCCGCGAAAACCAGACTGGTGGGGAAGGGAAAAGGAATGGCCGTGGAAGCCACCAGGGTCCCCGTCCCCCATTTCTTAAAAATGTCCAGGAATGCGGCCACCCTGGCTGTTCCAAATCTACTGTCGAGATAAGCCTGGCCGGCCTTGCGCGCCAGTCGAAAAGTGATGTAGGCACCGATCGTCGAGCCCACCGTTGCCACGGCGGCATACTCGTACCACGGCAGGCGGTGGGTGGAAACCAGAATGGCGATGAGGATGTCGGGGCCGCCAAAAGTCGGCAGTGGAGAGCTATCGAGAATAGTGAGAAAAAAGAGCCCGAATGCGCCCAGGTGGCGGAATATCGAAAGGATGGAGTGCCCACGATTCGCGGCTTGGAGCAGAACGTTTAACATTCGGCACTCGAGTGGTTTGGAGCGGCCGGAACCGGACATCCTAATGATAGCGGAACTGTCGTGGATATGGGCCGCTCGAACTTACGAGTCAAGGTGACCGACCCGGTTGGCAGTAATCTGTTTGCACCGCTAGCCCCAGATCTGGTCCAGGCCCAAGAGCGGTCAAATCCTTCTTGAAGCGACATTTCTGAGAGGAACGGCCGCTCGTGGGCACTAACCAAGTCATGGCACTTTTCCGAACCCGGTCTGCGGCGGTCTATGGCATTGAAGCTCATGTCATCGATGTGGAAGTCGACATGTACAACGGATCGGCCCGGGACTTCGTTACCGTCGGAATGCCGGATACGGCCGTCCGCGAAAGCCGCGAACGCATCAAATCTGCGCTCCTGAACTCCGGTTTCGGCTACCCGAGCAAGTCGGTGACGATTAACCTGGCACCCGCCAACGTTCGCAAAGAGGGTGTCGGGTTCGATCTACCCATGGCAATCGGCATTCTGGGTGCTATGGGCATGGCCAAAGCCGCCGATCAGCACTTGCTAGTTGGGGAACTGTCGCTCGATGGGACACTCCGTCCGGTTCGCGGAGTGCTTTCGATCGCTGCGTGCGCGCGCCGGCTCGGTATTGCCAACGTGGTGGTCCCGGCGGACAATGCGGCCGAAGCCGGAGTAACGGAAGGAATCCGTGTGTTTGGAATGCGGAACCTCGCCGAAGTCGTGGCCTATCTCAGTGAACCGGAACGATTCTGTTCTTATTTGGCGCCTCCGGTTACTGCGTTCTCGCCGGATGCCTCTGTCCCAGACTTCCGCGATGTTCGCGGCCAGGCAACAGCTAAGCGTGCTCTGGAGGTTGCCGCGGCAGGGCACCACAATGTGTTGATGATCGGCCCGCCAGGATCGGGCAAATCAATGCTGGCCAAGAGATTCGCCGGTATCCTACCACCGCTGACATTCGAGGAAGCACTGGAGACTACGCAGATCCACAGCGTCGCAGGTCTGCTGCCGAGGGGCGCCGGGCTGATGTCACAACGGCCATTTCGGGCTCCGCATCACACGGTTTCGGATGCTGGCCTGATCGGGGGCGGCTCGGGGATGCCCCGTCCTGGCGAGGTAAGCCTCGCGCACAACGGAGTGCTCTTTCTCGACGAACTCCCGGAGTTTGCCCGCAATGTTTTGGAAATGCTGAGACAACCGTTAGAAGACCGGTCGGTTACTTTGGCGCGAAGCAACATGACTCTAGAGTTCCCGGCAAGCCTGATCGTTCTGTGTGCGCTTAACCCATGCCGGTGTGGCCATCTTGGTGATCCGTCCCGCGAATGCCGCTGCACTCCAGGACAAGTTCAACAATATCTGAATAAGATCAGCGGTCCGCTACTGGACCGAATTGATCTTCATATCGAAGTTCCGGCCGTGCCGTATCGGGAACTTCGGGAGAAGAGCGACGGAATGTCCTCGTCGGAGATGCGTCAACGTGTGGAGAAGGCACGTTCCGTTCAACGGGATCGAGGGTTCTACAACGCGCATCTTCCCTCTTCGCTCCTGCGGAAGGTCTGTGAGCTGGACGAAGCCGGCGAACGAATGCTGGAAATGGCGGTGCGCCGATTGGGACTCTCGGCGCGTGCACATGACCGCATCCTCAAGGTTGCGCGCACGATTGCCGACATGGACCAGAAGGAACATTTGGCCGCAAAGCATTTAGCGGAAGCCGTGCAGTACAGAAGCCTGGATCGGAACTACTGGAGCTAAACAGGTCGTGCCGGAACTGTCGACACCTGAAGCGCACAAGCGGTTGATGCTCGTCGAGATATTGGTATTGACGGATGCCGGATTCGGACGCTGGCTGAGTCCGCAGATTGGAGCATAGCTCGGCTAGCGGAACTTCACGGTCGCAGCTCGTAAGTTCGCGCGATCGTGCGCTTGCGAGCCGCGCGCGTAAGCAAGCGATCTTTGACTGCTTTTTGCGGCGTCGCGGCAACGCTCCCTCACGGTCGCGGCTCGTATGTTCGCGATACGTGCGCTTGCGAGCCGCGCGCGTAAGCAAGCGATCTTTGACCGCTTTTAGCGGCGTCGCGGCAACGCTCCCTCACGGTCGCGGCTCGTAAGTTCCGATACTTCGGCGCTCTCGAGAAATAGTCCAGACTTGCTAGCCAAGACCGACCCACTCACCTTTGCATAGGAAAAAAGGACGGCCGAGAAGTAGGTGACGATGAGTCACCATGCCGGCCGCCGCCAAGCCTCCGCGGAAAAAGTC
>DATGIL010000062.1:0-51156 GCA_035295745.1 Bryobacteraceae bacterium
TTACGAGCCGCGACCTTACGAGCCGCGACCTTACGAGCCGCGACCTTACGAGCCGCGACCTTACGAGCCGCGACCTTACGCGCCCGACCTTACGCGCCCGACCTCACGAGCCCGACCTTACGAGCCGCGACCTTACGAGCCGCGACCGTAAGGGAGCGTCACCTTCTAAGCGCGACAAGTCACTAGCTGTGCTATCCTGAGCGGCTTGAATGCCACGGAGCTTCTGGATCGGCTCGACCAATGGAAGGGCCGCTTCGGCTCGCCCGGCGTCACCGGGTTGGAGCAGTTACTCTCGACCATTGCCACAGAGCGTTTTGGCGACGCGGCATCCCTCATTCGTCTTCACGAGACGCTGCTGTTTCTTCGTGCCTATCCGCCAAGTCTGAAAGCCGCCAAGCTCGCGGACGCCATCCTCTTCGCTTTCGCCAAGCGCGTCGCCGGACTGCAGGCCGCAGGCGAGAGCGTAGATGATTTCGAAGCCCCCGAGATCTCGGGAATCGCCGGCACCTCTCTTGCGGCCGTCTTCGATTACGAGGTGGCCCGCACCCTCGCCTCCCGCTATCCCCGCAGCGTCGAAATCGCCTGGGATCGCTACGACGATTCGGAGAAACTCGGCTTCGGGATGCCCCGCTTTACGCCGCTGCTCGATGAGGACTGGCCGGTGGAGGCGCACGCGCCCTTTCGCAAATGGGTCGACGCAATGCGGCCAGCCGGCTCCTCCGGTTTGGCATGGTTGTTGGCGGGGGTGGAGACGCTGCCTGTGTCCGAGCGGGAACGAGCGACCCTCTACAACTCCTTCAGTGTGCCGGTACTCTGGCGCATCGGGAATCTCGAGAATTCGCGATCGCACCTACGGCTACCAGGGAGCAAGCTTTTTCTCCATCAGGAGCCTCTCTTGAGGCGGAGCGACGTCTCACTCGTGCGCGAGTTGGATGGCCCGCCGTTGCCCGTCAAGAAACTGCCCCGCTCGGAAGCACGAGAGATCCTCAACCTCATTCTCGACACCTCGGCAATGCGCTTTCGCGAACTCTACGGCTTCAGTCACCCGGAGGAATCCGGCATCTTTCGCGCGGAATTGGGCCGGGGCGTCGAACTATTCTTCGGCGGAGTCCCGCCGTCGTGGCGCCTGCCGCTGCGAGCGTATCACGCTGGGATGTTCTTCAAGAATGGCGTGCCGGCAGGATATGTGGAGTTACTGTCGCTGTTTGAGCGTGCGGAAGTCGGCTTCAATCTGTACTACACTTTTCGCGAGGGCGAGTCCGCCTGGATCTATGCGCGGATTCTCCGGCTTTTCCGGCAGGTGTTGGGCGTGACTTGCTTCTCCGTAGACCCATATCAGATCGGCCACGAGAATCCTGAAGCCGTAGAATCGGGCGCATTCTGGTTTTACCGTAAGCTGGGCTTTCGCCCTTCCGATCCGTCCGTCGCCAGGCTAGTCGAACGCGAAGAGCTTCGCATGCGCCAAACACCCGGATACCGCAGTTCACGGGCATCCCTCGAGAAACTGGCCGAAGGCTACCTGCTCTACTCGTCATCGGCGGATGAGGGCCGCAGGTGGGATCGCTTCCGCGTCCGCAACGTCGGGCTGGCGGTCGCCCGAGAGATTTCGTCGCGCTTTCGGGGAGATCCGGACGCGATGCGGAACGCCGCGGCGGCTTCGCTGCATCGGACTCCGGGGGTGCAAAGCTCCAGCCAGCTCGCGCTGGTGCTCAGTCTGTTTGGTGACCTGCCAAAGTGGAGCGCGGCGGAAAAGGCCGCGGCTGTCAAAATTCTGCGTGCCAAGGAGAAAGGCTCTGAGGCCGAGTATCTTCGCCTCATGCAGCGTCATCCAAAGATGCGAGCGGCATTTCTCACGCTCGGATGCGAATAGACTTGATGGACCCGCTATTGCAACAAGGAATCCGCCTCTTCAACCGCTGTGAATTCTTCGAATGCCACGAGGTGCTGGAGGAAGCGTGGACGCCGCAGCTCGGGCCACGGCGTCTCTTCCTGCAATCGCTGATTCATGTTGCAGTGGGCTTCTATCACTGCCAAAGAGGGAATCCCGTTGGCGCATCGAGACAATTGCGCAAGGCTCTTCGCAAGCTCGCCGCGTACCTGTCGACCTGCGAAGGAATCGATACGGCGCTTTTATATCTTCAGGCAGAAGAGCGGCTCGGGCGGATCGAAGCAGGGGAAACGGTGGAGAGTTTCCCCCGGATTTATATGCAAACTGAAGCTTGACGGCTAACTTAGTACTTGGTTTCAGAAGTCCGCCGCCGTATCGCCAGATCGCTTGCTGACGCGCGCGGCTTACGAGCCACGACCGTGAGGGAGTGTTCTTGCCAAAAATACGAGACCGTGTTTCTGAAACGGTGTACTTAGTTCAATCTACTTGGCCGATTGTTGTGACGTCGCCTTCTTGAGTGCGGATTGCGCAGAGCCCAGAACCGCAGTCGTAGAAACCGTGCCGATCTCAACCGTAATCGTCGGGCCTACGACTAATACTCCGCCACTTACGACGGGAGCTACCTCGGCCGTCAGGGCACCAGCGGCAATCTGCGAATATTTCCCCAGCAGCGCCGAAAGAGCCGTGGAAAAGATCGCTTCGGGCGGATCGCTCGGGTTCGGATACCCCGACACGAAGCCTTGAAGATCGGCAGCCAGCTGTTTGCCGGAAACGTATGAGCTTGCGGAAAGCCCGACAGGGTAGCTCACACCCAACCCCACCGCGAAATTATATCCACTAAGCGTCTGGTTTGGAACCGGGTAGGATGAATTCACTGTCGCCACCGACACCGTTTGTCCACTCTGCGCGAAGGCGCCCATGCACCCCATCGCCGCGCAAATCACCACACGCATCATTCTCGAATTCTGAAATTTCATTGAACTTCCTCCTCCTGGTGGAATATGCCGGAGAAGCCCGATCCATTACACTCTCGCCGCCCAGAAGCCGCCCCATAATCCCATGGCGATGAACAGACTCGACCACTCATCGGGATTCATCATCGCCCCTGGAATGCCATAGAGTCCCAAGACTCTCGGCAGATGCAGCGTGAGCACCCAGATCGCAAACATCAACCCCATCGCGAAGCCGGCCTCGCGGGGCAGTATCCGCAGTACCATGCTCAAGGCCGTCGCGAGGAAGGAGGCCCCGAAAAATGCGACCCAGAACATGTGCCAGGGAATCCACGCGGGCAGCAGATTTGCGATAAATATCCACACCAGAAAATGGTCAACGCCGAAGACGATCAGCGAGAGCGCGAGCAGATACCGGCTCACCAGCACGAGCGCGCGCGGGGCGCTACATTGCGGCAGCAGCCAAGCTAACGTGGCCAAAGCGAGAGGCTCAAAAACAATCGTACGCAGTGAAATACTCCCGATCTGTGCGCCATATTTCGGTGCTTCCAGAATCAGCACGCACAGAAATAGCATGCAGCCCAGAGCCATCGCGGCCGTACCCGTCGTTCGCCGAAACAACAACCTGCCCCGCAGCAGGCCTGCACGATGCCGTACCCATAGGCCAACCACGGCACGCAACGCAGTACTCGGGACCGAGCGTGCGCGTGACCCATTCGCGCGCACACCAGATTCTCGACGCCGAGGGCGACAATCGCCAGCGCAAGGACTCCGAGGCCCACCCGCGCAGTCCACTTCATACCGCGATCTCCCATCGCCACACGACCGCTCCGTCCTCTTCTTCATCACCCACGCGGCGCATCCCGATCTTCTCCAATATCCGCGTCGAGGCATTGAACTCGGGAGCCGTATGCGCCATCACTACCTTCACCTTGGGCAGCGTGCGCGCGCGCTCCAGAACGAATCGCGCCATGGCCGTCGCGATGCCGCGTCCTTCAAATCCCGGAAACGTGAAGTAAGCCATCTCGACCGTGCCACCATCCGGTGGTCCCTTCAGCGAGCACACGCCTACCATCTGCTGCGACTCTCCCTCGATGGCGAAGTGGCCGAACCACTCTGGCGGCGTCTCGAGCGAGAAGGTCCGCATGAATTCCAGACTGTGCTGCGCTACGGTCTGTGCTACCTCATGCAGCTTGACCCCATACTCTTCCGCGAACTCTTGCGGATCCGACGCCAGAAGCCGCAGCACCTTGCGCGGGGCCGGCAGGAACTCCAATACGCCCATCGATCTGCCGATGCGCGGTTAGTTCTGGCCGCCGCCGGTCACCGAGCCCACCGGCGACGCATTGACGGCGCCGCGGCCCCCGGTCTGTCCGTTGGATTTCAGCTCGCGCTCGCGATCCAGCACCGTGACGCCCTTGGTGATCCAGTCTTTGGGGTCATTGCCCTTCAGGTAGTGATCGAACCAGTCGTTGATGCGGCGATGGTAGTCGATCTGGTTCGCCTTCTGCGCCACCGAGTGATTCTCGCCCTCATACACCAGCATCACTACCGTTTTGCCGGCACGACGGGCGGAGTTGTATAGCTCTATATCCTGGTGCCAGTCCGATGCTCCGTCGTGATCGCCGACGCTCAGCAGGAGCGGCGGATGCAGCTTGTTCGCGAAATACACCGCGGAGTTGCGGATGTACGCTTGCGGATCCTCGTAGAGCGGAACTTCCATTCGCTCCTGGCCAGTCTCGGCGTGATCGGTTTCCGGACCTCCGCTGTTCCAATAGATCTCGCCATAGCTCGACGCCAGATTGGTGAGCGGCCCGCCGGCCACCGCCGCTGCGAACATATCGGTTTGCGTGGCGATGAACGTGGTCTCGTATCCGCCCCACGAGTGGCCCACCAGTCCGACTTTCTTGGCATCCACCATTCCCGTCTCCAGCACTTTCTTGACTCCCGACGTGACGCAGTCGAGCGCCGAAATGCCCGGCTCCCGCGGCCGGAACGTGATATCGGGACGATAAACGAAATACCCGCGCTCGGTCCACACCAGCGCGTTGTAAGTGGCGCGTTCCGATGGCGCGGTCCAGTTGTGTAACTGGTTGCTCTCAATCTCGTAGATCTGCACGATCATGGGGTACTTCTTGCCGCGTTCGTAGTTCGCGGGATAGTACAGCGCGCCTTGCAGTCGTTCGCCTTTGGAGTTCTTGTAATCGACTAACTCCGCCCGTCCCCATGCATATTGCGCGGCGAATGGATTGGTGTCGCTGACCTTGCGCGGATTCTTCAGATCCATGCCGGCGACGAAGAAGTTCGGCGAATCATCCCACGACCCGGCCTGATAGAGCAGAACGTCCGCGTCTTTGGCCTTCTCCAGACCGCGAATGCCCTTGTCGAGCCACACCAGCCGCTCGACATTGCCGTTGGCCAGGCGGGCGTACCCGGTCTTCTTCGTCCACCGGCCTTCCAGGCTCAGATACACCGGCTTCGAAAGGTCGATCCACTCGGGATCCTCGCCGCCGCCTCGTCCGCCGCGCCCGCCGCGGCCCCCGCCTGCCGCACGCGGCTCCATGCGCACGTAGCGATGGCGGATCTCCTCGGAAGCGCCATTGGTCAGACGCCGCGGTTTGGTCTTGCCGTCAGGGAAGAGTTCCCACAGATCGTAGGCGTCGTAGACAATCACGCTATGATCGTCCTTCGTCCATCCCGCGATACCGTATGACGGCTTCTGTTCTACCGGGTGATCGTTCTCTTTGTTGGTGAAGCTGGTGGGAGCTTCTTTACTGATGTCGCGGCTGCTGTTAGCCTCCAGATCAAAGACCCAGAAATCGGTGCCCTTGTATTGCAGCGCGTATCGTCCGCCGGGACTGAAATCGACGGGGGGCACGACATGAGTGGCCACCGGCGCACGATCCCCCGTCTCCAGATTGACCTGGTACACATTGCTATAGCGTCGTCCGAATTCGCCGTCCACCTCGTACGGCACACCATCCAGCGCCAAAGCGCGCGTCCCGCGTTTTGAAAGCCGTACATCCTCTTTCGGGTTCGCTGCCAGCGTCACCAGCTTTCCGGAAGCGATATGCCAGGCGGCCAGGGCGTTCCGATCACGGTCGCGTGCGGCGTTCAGCCGCTGTTCGCTGACCACGTTCACATCTTTCCAGTGCCAGACCTCCACCGTGGACGGATCGTCTTCAGAACGATGCGTCTCGAGTTTCTTCAGCCACTCGGCGACGCCGACGTAGACGGTATTACCGTCCTCCGACCACTGCGGCGCGCGCGCCGCGACGATCCGCTTCGGAGCTTCCACCTGCGCCGAGCGCTTCTCGCCGAGTCCCTTCCACGCAAGCACCGCGTAGCTTTCGCCTTCATAGCCTTCCTTCTTGACGGACCGCAGTGCCGCGAGGTCGCTCGACTCCTTGCGCCAGACGAGGTCCGCAAAAAGGGCGGGTCCGCTGTCGAGCACCTTCAGCGAGCCCGCGCGCGGATCGAACACCTGGAGCGCATTCCCAGCGCGTCCTTCGATTCCAATAGCCACCGCGAGATTGGTGCCGCCATCCTGCCAGGCGAACGCGGTGACATTGCCGAAAGTCGTGTCGATTCCGGTGGCCAGGTTGCGTACCGTCAGCGCGGAGCCCACAGGATCGCTCTCGCCATCCGAGTTTTGTCCGCCGCCACGTCCGCCACGCCCGGCGGGAGCGTTGGCCGCCGGGGCGGCTGCGTTTTCGCGGGCGGGTGGATAGCGCCGGAACGCCACATACGCCTGGTTTCCGGAGAAGGCGAAGGACTGAACCTCATCGACAGTAGTGACGCTTCCGGTCGCAAGCTCGAGCACCGACAGCTTGTTCTGAATCGGCCGCCGCGCCTTGCGGAGGCGATCCTGTTCCGCTTCAGATACGGTGGTCTCGCACGCCAGCCATTGCGAGTCCGCGGAGAACGCCGCGCCAGAACAGAAGGCGATGACGTGGGTCTTACCGCCGGAGGTGGGCGTGACTCGAAGTTCGTCACTGCGGTCGCTGCGACGGATCTCGTGGGCCAGCCATTTGCCATCAGGCGACAGTGTGCCGGCGCCAAGCGTTTCCCATTTGCCGTAATCAGCGGGACTGAGCGTGGGTTTGGACTGGGCGCGAAGTAGCGGACACACAACTCCGGCGAAAACGAGACAGATTGGGATGAACTTCATCGTGCAGACGATTCTATCGCAACAGCGTAGTCGTGGCGCAAACACTCCTGTTTGCCGCGTCGACACTCCTGTCGACGCTTTTCGGGTGTCCATCAAGTCTGATTGTAGGAGGGGTTCTCAGCGCTGCTGCTTGTATGTCGCGTCTTGCACCAATTGGCCTTGACTTGTTTTCCGGGCTTCGGAAACTCGGAACGCTCATCCATACACTCGATCATGATGGATGCCAGCCGGTCGGTAGTTACGCTGCCACGCGCGCCGGAAGTTCCTTCACAATCTCAGAGACGAAAGCCTTGGCGTCGCCAAACAGCATCAACGTCCGATCCATATAGTACAGCTCATTGTCGATGCCCGCGAACCCGGGACTCATTCCCCGCTTAATCACCATCACCGTGCGCGCCTTATCGACATCCAGAATCGGCATGCCATAAATCGGACTCGACTTATTATTCCGAGCGGCGGGATTCGTCACATCGTTCGCGCCGATCACTAACGCCACATCGCACTGCGCGAATTCGGAATTGATGTCATCCATCTCCACCAGTTTGTCGTACGGAATGTCAGCTTCGGCCAGCAGCACGTTCATGTGCCCGGGCATCCGGCCCGCCACCGGATGGATCGCAAACTTCACATCTACGCCGCGGCGCGTGAGCGAATCGAAAAGCTCCCGAATCTTGTGCTGCGCCTGTGCCACCGCCAGTCCATATCCCGGCACGATGATCACGCTGCTGGCCGCCTCCAGAATCGACGCCGCTTCTTCCGCGCTGGCACTCCGCACCGTACGCTGCTCGGTCTTTCCTTGCGCCACCTGGAGTTGTCCGAAAGCTCCGAACAGCACATTGGTGAACGACCGGTTCATCGCCTTGCACATGATGATCGACAGGATCAGTCCCGACGAACCGTCCAGCGCTCCGGCGATCACCAAAAGTTGGCTGTTCAACGCGAATCCCATGGCGCACGCCGAGAGCCCGGCATACGAGTTGAGCAGCGCAATCACAGTCGGCATGTCCGCCCCGCCGATCGGAATGATCAGCAGCACGCCAAACAACAGCGAGAGGCCCGCAAAGATCGGGAACAGCACTGTGTCTGTGGGCACCAGAATCAGCCGGACTCCCAGACCCAACGCAATCACAAATAACGCGAAATTAATCAGGTTCTGATTGCGGTACGTGATCGGACGGCTCGGCAATACCTCCTGCAGCTTACCCATGGCCATCAGGCTGCCGGTGAAGGTCAGAAAGCCTAGCAGCGTCTCGATAATCAACGCGACCATCACGAACCCATGCAGTTCCGTGCCGGCGTTAGGTTGCCGCTGATAGAACTCCGCCGTTCCCACAAGCGCCGCGGCCAGAGCCCCGCAGGCATGCGACATCGCCGTCCGCTGCGGCACCGCCGTCATCGGCATGATGTATGCGATCGGAACCCCGGCCGCAGTTCCGATGAAGAACGCCGCCAGGATCCACTCCCAATTGTGATGATGGCCCACCAGCGTGCCGCCGATCGCCAGCAGCATCCCGAGTTCGCCTGCGAAAACTCCTCGCCGCGCAGTGGCAGGCGTATTCATCCACTTCAATGACAGAATGAACAGCGCGCCTGCCACAATGTAGATGTAATTGACCACCGAGCCTGTCATCTCTTCTCCTCGGCTGGCCGCCGCTTGAACATCTTCAGCATGCGGTCGGTGATCAGGAATCCGCTCACGATATTGGTCACCGCTGCTGTAATCGCAACGAACCCGAGCACCTTACTCAGCGTCGTCGCCTCATCATTGCTGATGATCAGAATCGCGCCCACCACCGAAATCGCCGAAATCGCATTGGTGAGCGACATCAGCGGCGTGTGCAACAGCGGAGAAACCTTGCGGATCACTTCGAGGCCGACGAAAGTCGCCAGCATGAAAACGTAAAGTCCGATTTCCAGACTCGTAGGCATTCGCGCTCCTCTCAAACCGTCTGCGGCGCGGGTAACCCCATCAATTCCCGGACTCGGGGGTGCACTACCTCGCCCGCATGCGTCACCAGGGTCTCGCGGACAATCTCGTCCTCGCGATCGAGCGTGATCTTTCCGTCTTTGATGAGGTACTTCAGAAACGTCGCGATATTCTTCGCGTACATCTGGCTGGCATGATACGGAATCGTGGACGCCAGATTCACCGGCCCCAGGATGCGCACCCCGCCCTCCTCCACCGTCTGTCCGGGCTGCGTCAGTTCGCAGTTGCCTCCCCGCTCCGCCGCGATATCCACAATCAGCGAACCGGGAGCCATGTGGCTGACCATCTCGCGCGTGATCAGGACCGGCGCCTTCTTTCCCGGGACCGCTGCGGTCGTGATCACCACGTGCTGTTCGGCCAGCACGCCCGCCATCAGCTCGCGCTGCCGCCGATAGAACTCCTCGCCCATCGCTTTGGCGTAGCCGCCCTTATCCTCAGCCGCCGCGCCGCCGACGTCGAGCACCACGAACCGCGCGCCCAAGCTCTCCACCTGCTCCTTCACCGCCGCGCGAATGTCGTAGCCGCTGACCACCGCGCCCAGCCGCCGCGCCGTCGCGATCGCCTGCAACCCCGCGACCCCCGCCCCGATCACCAGGACTCGTGCTGGCGCCACCGTTCCCGCCGCTGTCATCAGCATGGGAAACATCCGCGGCAAGGAGTCGGCCGCCAGCAGCACGGCTTTGTAGCCCGCGACTGTCGCCATCGAGGAAAGCGCATCCATGCTCTGCGCCCGCGTGATGCGCGGCATGAGTTCCATGGCCAGGAACGAGACGCCGCGATCGGCCAGACTCCGCGCGGCCTCTATCGCCGTCAACGGCTCTCCGAACCCGATTACCGTTTGCCCTCGGTGGAACAGCGCCAGATCAGCGCTTCCGGTTTCCGGGTTAGCGCCAGGACTGCGCACTTGTAACACGACGTCCGCGCTACCCAGGACCTCCTGCCGGCGGGCGAAACGAACTCCCTTTTGCGCGTACTCAGAGTCGGGATAGCCGGCATCCTGGCCAGCCCCTGCCTCCATGGTGAACTCCGCGCCCGTTTTGGCAAGAACCGACAGAGCGCCCGGAACTAATGCTACGCGCCGCTCGCCCGGCGCCACTTCCGAGACAATGCCTACTTGGATGCCCACGTTCTCCTGACCTACCTTCAGACGACGACCACAGAATCACCGCCGTTACGCGGAAGGCGCCGGGGCCCGCTGAGTTTGCAGAGTTTTCGTCTTTCCCGGCGTCCTCGCGTCTCGGCGGTAGGAATGCGCCTAGATCAAGTCCGCTGTACTGAAGAAAAACCGCAGCTCGACCTCCGCCGTCTCCGGCGCGTCTGAGCCGTGAATACAATTCCGCTCAATATTTTCCGCGAAGCGCTTTCGAACCGTGCCTTCCGCTGCATTTGCCGGATTCGTCGCGCCCATCACTTCGCGCAATTTTTTGATCGCATCTTCGCGTTCCAGGGCCATCACAATGATCGGCCCTTCCGTCATGAACTTCACCAGCCCGGCGAAAAACGGCCTCTGGGAGTGTACAGCGTAGAAGCCCTGCGCCTGCGCCTCCGTAAGGCGCGTCATGCGCAGCCCCAGCACTCTGAAGCCGGCCTGCTGGATCATGCTCAGAATCTCACCAGCTTGCCCCGCGGCCACGGCATCGGGCTTGATAATCGAAAACGTCCGTTCCAAACTCATAATCTGCTTTGTACCTTCTCCCCTATCTCGGCTGGCGACGAACAGACCGTGATACCCGCCTCTTCCATCGCCTTGATCTTGTCTGACGCCTTGCCCGATCCTCCTGCGATGATCGCGCCCGCGTGTCCCATGCGGCGTCCCGGAGGCGCCGTCTGCCCGGCGACGAAGCCCACCACCGGCTTCTTCACGTGCTCCTTGACGTACTGCGCCGCAGTCTCTTCCGCGTTGCCGCCAATCTCGCCGATCATCACGATCGCCTCGGTGTCCGGATCCTCGTTAAACAGCGTCAACGCGTCCAGAAAGTTCGTGCCGATGATCGGATCGCCGCCGATTCCAATGCAGGTTGATTGGCCGATCCCCAGCTTGGTCAATTGCCCGACCGCCTCATAGGTGAGGGTGCCCGAGCGCGAAACCACGCCGACCTTCCCTTCCTTGTGAATATGGCCCGGCATGATCCCGATCTTGCACTTACCCGGAGAAATGACGCCGGGGCAATTCGGCCCGATCAGGCGCGTCCCCTTGCCCTGCAGAAATTGCCACGCCTTCACCATATCGAGCACCGGAATGCCTTCCGTGATGCACACTACCAGCGCGATACCAGCGTCGGCAGCTTCCATCACCGCGTCGGCCGCGAATGGCGGCGGCACAAAGATCACCGACGCGTTGGCGCCAGTCTCTTTGGCGGCCTGCGCCACTGTGTCGAACACGGGAAGATCCAGGTGCTTCGTGCCGCCCTTGCCTGGCACCACGCCGCCCACCACCTTGGTGCCGTATGCGATGGCCTGCTGCGCGTGAAAAGTGCCTTCCTTGCCAGTGAATCCCTGCACGATCAGTCGAGTATTTCGATCTACAAGTACGCTCATGTTTTCCTCAAAAGGCGGTCAATGACCGGCCCCGATTACGCAGCCAGCTTGACCACTTTCTCGGCCGCATCGCGCATATCCGCGCCCACCGTAAAGTTCAGACCCGACTCCACCAGAATCTTGCGCCCCAATTCGACATTGGTGCCTTCCATGCGCACCACAATCGGCACTTGGATGTTTAAATCGCGAGCCGCTCCCACCACGCCGTTCGCTAGTGTGTCGCAGCGCAGAATGCCGCCGAAAATATTGATCAACACCGCTTTGACATTGTGGTCCGAGAGCAGAATGCGAAACGCGTTCTTCACCTGCTCCGCGCTCGCGCCGCCGCCCACATCCAGAAAATTCGCGGGACTTCCACCGGCGTACTTAATGATGTCCATTGTGGACATCGCCAAGCCGGCGCCATTCACCATACAGCCCACGGTGCCGTCGAGCTTGATGTAATTCAAGCCGAACTTGGATGCTTCGACTTCCAGGGGATCCTCCTCGTTGATGTCGCGCAGTTCCAGCAATTCCTTGTGGCGATAGAGCGCGTTGTCGTCGAAGTTGATCTTGGCGTCGAGCGCGTAAACCTTGCCGTCTTTCGTGAGAATGAAGGGATTGATCTCCGCCAGGGACATATCCATCGCGGTGTACGCCTTGGCGAGCGCCCCCATCGCCGCAGCCGCGCCATTCACGCTCGCCGCCGGGATCCCGATCCCGAACGCCAGCTTGCGCGCCTGGTATGGAGACAGCCCGAACCCAGGCTCCAGCGTTTCCTTTAAGATCAACTCGGGCGTCTTCGCCGCGACTTCTTCGATCTCCATACCGCCCGCCGCCGACGCCATAAACACCGGCTTGCCCTGCACGCGATCGAGCACAATGCCCAGGTACAATTCGCGTTCGATGGGCAGCGTCTCTTCAATCAGCAGGCGCTGAACAATGCGGCCCTCGGGACCCGTCTGGTGCGTCACCAGTTTCATGCCCATCATCTTGCCCGCAATCGCAGCGGCCTCGGCAGCATCCTTCGCTACCTTCACGCCGCCACCCTTGCCGCGTCCGCCGGCATGAATCTGGGACTTCACCACCACGCTTCCACCGATCTTTTTGGCTGCGGCCTCAGCTTCATCGGCGGAGAAAGCAACCTCTCCGCGCGGCACAGGAACGTGGTATTGGGCCAATATGGCCTTAGCCTGATACTCGTGTATTTTCATGGAATTCCGCTTGTGCTAGTATGGCGAGAGTTCAAAATTCCAATATATCATGTCCCTTTTACCCTACCTGGAGCGGGTTGTCGAGCGGGAGGATTTAACTGCCGCGGCCGCGCAGACCGCCATGCTCGCCATCCTGAAAGGGGAGGCCACGCCGGCACTCATCGCCGCCTTCTTGATGGCCTTACGGATGAAGGGCGAGACGGTCGATGAACTGGTCGGGTTCGCGCGCGCCATGCGCGAGATGGCCACGCCAGTCGATACGGGACTGAGCAACGCAACTCTGCTCGACACTTGCGGTACCGGCGGTGGTGGTCCGTGCACCTTCAACATATCGACCCTGGTGGCGTTCGTCGTGGCCGGCGCCGGCATACGCGTCGCCAAGCATGGCAATCGCTCCAATTCCACGGCTTGCGGAAGCGCCGATCTGCTGGAAATGATGGGCGTCGATATCGCCTTTGAAGCGGAGCAGGCCGCACGTGCGATTCGCGAGGTCGGAATCGGCTTCCTCTTCGCTCCGGAAGTGCATAGCGCCATGAAGTACGCCCAACCCGTGCGTCGCGAGCTCAAAATGCGCACCGTCTTCAACTTGCTGGGTCCGCTGACCAATCCCGCGGGAGCAACCTCGCAACTCGTCGGTGCCCCCTCGCCTAAAGCGGCGGAGTTGATGGCCGGTGCATTGGCCGCGCTCGGTCTGCGTCACGGCTTCGTGGTACACGGCTCCGACGGCATGGACGAGATTACTACCACTGGCCCGACTCTCGCTTTCGAAGTTCATGACGGAACCGTGGAGCAGCGCGAATTAGAGCCCTCCGACTTCGGCGTCCGCACCGCCGCCCCCGCCCATTTGCTCGGTGGCGATAAGGCGCGCAATCTCGAAATCGCCAAGTCGGTCTTGACCGGCGAGCGCGGCCCCTGCCGCGACATCGTTCTCGCCAATGCCGCCGCTGCCATGTTCGTAGCGGGAAAAGTGGAGACTCTCCTTGAAGGAGTTGCGGTAGCGGTGGTCTCGATCGATAGCGGCGCCGCTCGCGGTAAGGTAGAAGCACTGGCCGACTTCACCCACGCCGGCCGGTAGTACGTGGCGCAAGACTCTTCTTCCGTCGACACTCCTGCTCGACCCTTTCGGCCGAGTCATTTGTACGAACTGATTCACACACGCCTCCATCATTTGACTTTCTGCCCTCCTCGCGCATCTCACAATAGTGACCCGATTTCTGATGGGAGCGTTGTGTCTATCCGCGGCAGCGCTAGCGTCCACCCCCACGCCGGTGGTGTGTGCCGGCGGGACGTCGCTTGCCACCTTTCAACTTCTGGTTCGCCCATTTTCCCCAGGCGCGCCTTTGTCCTTGAAGTCCGTGGCAGAGATTCACGGAGGCTCAGTGCTCATCTGGAGCCCTTCCCACCTTTTCCCGATGCCCTCGCACAACGCGGAGATCGCCGCCGTTCTCGTCCCTGCGCACGAAAGCGATGTGATCCTCACGTTGGAACCACGCAAGGCCGAGACTCGCACCGAGTGGCAACTGCCGGAACGCCCTCAAGTCATCGCCCTCATCTACGGCCCCCAAGGTCTAAGCGAAGGCAAGATCAATTCGCTCGTCACCCACAATCGCGAACTCCTCAAACAACTGGCCGACTACGCCGAGCAGAGTTCGCAGGTCGAGGCGCTGATTCAGGACCTCTCGAATGCCGAACAGGCGGGCGCCCATCCTGACGCTGTATTTCAGGGAATCTCCGCCAGGTACGGCGTCACGCCGCAGAAATTGAGCACCGCGCAGGGCTCCGACAATCAGGCCGCGCTGCTTCTGAAAGCGGTCCTCCCTTCGGTGAGCGCCTACGACCCTCTGGCCGCGCAAAATTCGCAGGTACAGCAATCCGGCGGCCTGGCCGCCTCAGTGGCCGGGCTCTTCTTCGGCAATCCGGTAGCCCTGGCCGCTGGTGGCGCCGCGCTGTTTTCCAATCTGAAAACAGTAATGTTCCCGAACACCGAGTTCCGCTCGGCCTTCGCGCAGAGCGCTGAGAAGGACGCGCTGATGTTCTGCACGAAAAATCCCGCTCCCAAAGCTAAGACCCGTATCGCCTACCTGTGGGCCTATCGCGTTCCCGAGATTCACAAGCCCGTCCTCACGTTCGTGGGAACGCCTTACCTGCCTCTCGCCGCGAAGTCTCCGCTTCCCGTCAAGATCGCCGACGGATTTGCAGCCAAAGATCTGGCACTGGCGCGAGACTGGCGCGTCACACCAGTCGCAGGCGGCCTGAGCATCCCCGTAACCATCCAGCAGACGCCCGCTGGCGCGCTCGAGCTCGACCTCTCGAAGGCCAAAGCCAATGCCGGCGAGTATCGCTTGTCCACCACTTGGGACTGGAGCGAGTTGACGGTCGCCGGTACCCTTCACCTCCATCCCTTCGACGATTTCACGCACGTGATGCTCCCGCCCGAGGAGCGCGACAAGCTGATCGCCGGCAATAGCGACGGCGATGGCGATGTTTCCGTAGCGCTCGCCGGCGCCGATTTCGAGTTCCTCGAAAAAGTGCAGATCGAATCTTCCGCGCGCGGTGCCAAGCTCGCGGACGTCGACTTTCATCTCCCGTTGGGGAAGCGGGCCGGTCCACAAAGTTCCGTGATCTTGCGACTGGATACTGAAAAGCCAGGCGCCTACAAGCTTCTTCTCGCGCAGGCCGACGGTGTTTCCCACACCGTGCCCGTCGCCGTTCTGCCTCCCAATCCGCACCTGACCAATCTCCCAATCCGCCTGAATGTGCGCGAAACGCGCGCTCCGATTCACCTGGCGGGAACCGGGTTGGACCGCATCGAATCCGTCTCCTCCGATGCCGGCGACATCACCGGATCGCCGAGAGCCCAAGGCTGGTCGGGTGAGATCGTGCTCAAGGGCGAGCCGCCGCAAGGCCGAAAATTTTCTCTGTGTCTGAAAGTCAAAGGCCTCTCGAGCCCTGTGACCGTCCCCGACGCCCTGGAAATGGTGGGACCGCGCCCGCGCATCGTATCGGTGCAGAAGTCGCAAAGCGCCGACCAGGGCATCGAGGTTGCCAGCGACGAGCTGCCCGCGGGCACCGCCGCGGGGCTGGCACTCCGCGTGGACGATCTCGACCTGGCGAGTAAGCCGCGCCTGGAATTGAGTTGCGCCACCGGCGAGATGCGCCAGCCATTGACGCTCTCCCCGAGTGAGCCCCTGCACGGCGCCAGCCTCACTCTCGCCGGGCCCGGCGCCTTGTATCTATCCGTGGACCCGGGCATCGTAGGCTACGCTGGATGCCGCCTGACGGCCACCGTGATTGTCGAACCCGAAGGCCGATCCGCACCGTCCGTCTTGGGACGAGTGGTTCGTCTTCCCCGCGTTGACAAGTTCACGCTCACGCCGGAAAAGGTGGGCGATTCCAGCTACACCGGTTTCCTGGAAGGCCGCGACCTGGACGTCATCGACAAGGTCGGCTGGGACGCGAAGAATGGCATCCCGGTTGGCTTCATTCCTGCCCCGATTCCCGGCGACTCCACCCGTCAGAAGCTGCAAATCGTGATGTCGTGGCCCGCCCCCGGTCCGCACGCGCCTTTGTATGTGTGGCTTCGTGGCGAACAGTCGGGACGCAAAGCGGCGGTCACTTACTAAGGGGCCGCTGGCTATTAGCCGTGTACCAGGTACATAAACCAGCCGCCCGCGACCACGCTCGCGATACAAACGAGAAACATGTACGCCGCCGCGTAGACCCGCTCGCGGCCGGTGCGACTGCCCGTCACCGCCCCGGCGCCTGCCACCAGCACTGCCATCAACAAAGTGTATGCCGGATGCGACATTACTGCTCCGCCTTTCGCAACTCCCAGGCATCCGCAAGAGCGAGCACATTGAGAAGACCTGCCATCACCAGCAGAATCGTCCCGTACTCATGCAATCGGCCTTGCACAAAGGTCTGTGAATAATCCAGGCAGCGCGCCAGCAGGTAGGGACCGCCCGCCAGCATCTTCACTAGAGTACCGGCCTGGGCCAGCAGACTCGTGAATCCATCCAGCCCGTGCAGTTCAGCATCCTGCGGCCAGAGCATCCCGCCTTGTAATGCCACTCCCGCCGCGAACGCGATTGTCACCAGCAACAGAAACAGCACGAATTGTTGTTTGCGTCCGATGAGCAGATACCCGCCGCCCGGCACCAGCCAGCCGGCAATCGCCAGCGCAATCACCGGCACGGGTCGAGATTTTTTCATTGCGTACCGCCCGTCTCCTGCGCCGCCTGCGAACGCGGCACCAGGAACATGCGATCCCACCGCGTCTTCGAAAAGAAGTGCAGCGTGACATCCAGAACATGCCCCACCGACCATTCCTGTAGTTCTTCCGTGGGCGCATCGTACGACCAATACACCACCAGGGGTTTGCCCACCACATACTCGCGAGGCACGAATCCCCACGACCGGCTGTCGGCCGAGTTGTCGCGATTGTCGCCCATCACGAATAGCTTGCCTGGCGGCACCACCACTTCCCCGTTTCTGACATCATGCTCGAACATCGCCCGGCCTCGCGGCGTCGTAAAGGCGTCCGGCGCGATCGGGAAATCGTCCCGGTAAGGTTCTCGCACCGCGGAGATATGCTGCGTGTAGGGCTCTACCAACAACCGCCCGTTGCGCATCACCTGCTTGTTGATCAGGCGAATATGGTCGCCGGGCAAGCCCATCACGCGCTTCACGTAGGTCTCGCGCACATCTTCCGGATACGTAAACGCGACGATATCGCCGCGCCGTATCTCGCGATACGGCAGCAGATGCCTTCCCACCGAGCCCGGATCGGCATACGCCATGCGATCCACCAGCATGTGGTCGCCGATGCGCAGCGTGGTCTCCATCGAACCGGTCGGGACGACGTAAGCTTGCACCAGAGTGGTCGTTGCGAAGAGGTAGATCAGAATGGTCATCGCCCACTCGGCCACAAAGCCGCGCGGAGCACGCTTCCGCCCCGTCACCCACACCGAGCGCAAATGCCGCACCGCGCGCGGTGCGGCTTCCACGAGCGTGTCCGTGCCTTCGCGGAACGTGGTGGTCATCCAGTCCGCCGCACTGTGGATCGCGAATCGAAACAATCGCCGGCGCCCCTGCGTTCGAACCACGTAACTGCAGCGATCGCGGAATACCTGCTGCATCTCTCCGCCATATTGCAGGCGAAACTGGCGAGGATAGGCGTAGAGCAGCAGCGAATAGACGTGACAGAACCATCGAACCAGAGCAGATGTAGACATTACGCTTTCCCTCCCGCCAGGTTGGGCTTGGCACGTTCGAGCAACCGTTTTGACCGGGCCGCGACCACCGCATTGGCCAGTCGCTGCGCCTCTGCTCTCACCACGCTCTGCCCCAGCGGCGTCATTCGATAATAACGGCGGCGCTGATCGTCCAGTTCCGGGTCCGGACGCTCCTCCGACTCCTCCACGAGACCTGCCGCGAGCATCCTCTTCAGGCATCCGTACAGCGTGCCTGGCCCGAGTTGCAGCGCGTCATCCGTCTGCCGCGCCACGTCCTGCATGATTCCGTATCCATGCCGCTCTTCATCCACAAGAGCGAGCAGGATGTGGAATACCGGAGGCGTGAGCGGAAGCAATTCCTGAGGCGATTGCGTCTTCGTCATAATACATCCGTCACGGATATATTACGCGGAAACGCAGGGCAGTGTCAATGGGCACGAGTTCGCTATCGTATAAGCGAGGGGACATCGGCATGGGTACCAATTCGCCAATTGAGTGGACCGACGTAACCTGGAATCCGGTGACCGGCTGCACCAAGATCAGCCCCGGCTGCAAGCACTGCTATGCCGAGCGCATGTCGATGCGACTCCAGGCGATGGGACAGCGCAATTACCGCAACGGGTTCGATGTCACCCTGCAGCCGCACATGCTGGAGTTGCCTCTGCGTCTGAAGTCGCCGCGCCGCATCTTCGTCAATTCGATGAGCGACCTGTTCCACGAGGACGTTCCGCTCTCCTATATTCAGGACGTCTTCGCGGTGATGCGCCGCGCGCATTGGCATCAGTACCAGGTGTTGACCAAGCGATCGGAGCGTCTGCGCGATACCAGCCCGCTTCTAGAGTGGGTGCCGCAAATCTGGATGGGTGTGAGCGTGGAGAGCGAGGACTACTCCATGCGCATCGACCACCTGCGCGAAACCGCCGCGCACATCAAGTTTCTTTCCATCGAGCCGCTGCTCGGGTCGCTCCCGCATCTGAATCTGCTTGGAATCGATTGGGTAATTCTCGGCGGCGAATCCGGCCCTGGAGCACGTCCCCTCGATCCCGCGTGGGTGACGGACATTCGCGACCAATGCACCACCGCGGGCGTCGCCTTCTTCTTCAAGCAATGGGGTGGCGTCTTCAAGAAGCGCACCGGCCGCGAACTGGAAGGCCGCACCTGGGACGAACTCCCACAACAACAACGTGGCGCAAACACTCCTGTTTGCCGCGTCGAGACTCAACTCGACGCTTTTCCGGACGCCCGCTGATTCCGAACCACAAGATCGCGTCCTTGTCTGACAACCGATTCACATCATCTTGCCGTTCTTTTTCGCTTCTAACCCCCCCATTTCAGCGCCCTCACCGAACTCCCGAAAACCCGTTGACACCCCCTGATACCATCATCTTTATCCTTGCCACGATACCTTGCATTTTCAGGTGGAATCTGAGTTCCCGCGCGCCTCACCGCAAACGGGGGACTTCGAATCATAGGGCCGCCACGTCCTACCTTTTCACCTCGACCTCACAGCCCTAGAGACTAGTGTCTCTACTCAATCCAATCCAAACACCAGCAGTGCGTGACCCGCCGGAATCGCGACATATTGCTTGCCGGCATGCATGTAACTCACCGGATTCGCATCGATGTTGCCGCCCGTCTCGAACCTCCACAACAGCCCTCCACTCTTCGCATCCAGCGCAAAGAACGTACTGAGATTCGATCCGAACACCAACCCGCCCGCTGTCGTCATCAGACCCGCATGCGAAGGCCGGTGCAGCTTGAATTCCCAGCGCAATTCCCCCGTCCCCACGTCCAGCGCGCGCACCGCGCCGTACGGCTCCTCGCCCTTGTACTCACTCTGCCCGCCTCCATTGAAGAACGCTCCCGCCCGATACTCCGCCTCGCCCTTGTGATAAATTCCTGCCTCTTCCTTGACATTCACATAGTAAAGTCCCGTCTTCGGACTAAATGTGGAGCTATACCAGTTCGACCCGCCGCCCAAACTCGGCCAGATCAACTTACCCTCCACCGTCGGTTGCGCATCCGTAACCCGCATCGGACGTCCCGCCTCATCCAGTCCGGTCGCCCAAGTCTGCTTCACATACGGCCGCCCCGCGATGAACTTCCCGGTGACGCGATCCAGGGCATAGTAGAATCCATTCCGATTCGCTAGCACCACCATCTTCCGCGACTGACCGGACACCATGCCGTCGGCTAGAATCGGTGTCTGTGTCGAATCCCAGTCATTCATATCGTGCGGCGTGTATTGGAAGTGCCATTTCTTCGCGCCTGTATCGGGATCCAGCGCAATCAGGCAGTCTGAGTACAAATTGTCGCCCTGGCGCACGTCGCCATTCCAGTCAGGTCCCGGATTGCCGGTGCCCCAGTACACCGTGTTCGTCTCCGCATCGTAAACGCCCGTCACCCAGGTAGTCGCCGATCCGGTCTTCCAACTCTCGCCCGCCCACGACTCATTTCCGGGTTCGCCCTTCGCCGGAATCGTATTGAACCGCCACAGCCGTTTTCCCGTCTTCGCGTCGTAGCCGTCGATGAAGCCGCGCACCCCGAACTCGCCGCCCGCCATACCGGTGATGATCTTGTCCTTCACCGCCAGCGGCGCTCCGGTGCTCGAATAGCCGTTCTTATAATCGGCCATCGTCACGTCCCACCGCATCGTGCCGGTGCGCGCATCCAGCGCCACCAGGTGCGCGTCTGTAGTGGCGTAGTAAACCGTGTTCCCCAGGATCGCGAGCCCGCGATTCACCTTCCCGCAGCACAAACGCAGATCCTTCGGCAATTCCTTTTGCCAGGTCCACAGCGGCCGTCCTGTGACCGCGTCCAGCGCCTCCACCAGATTGGGTGGCTCCGTGACATACAACGTCCCATCCACCACCAGAGGCGATGTCTCAAAGGTGTCCGTCTCATCCACCTGACGCATCCAGGCGATTCGCAACTTGCTCACGTTCGACGTATTCACCTGGTCCAGAGGAGAGTAGCGCTGCCCGGAGTAGTCGCGCGAATACGTGAGCCAGTTGTGCGGCTCTTTGTCCGCATCCCGAATGCGGTCGAACGGCACATTCACCTGCGCCAGAAGCGCGGCAGGAACGAAAAGACAGGCCCAACGTTTCATTTCTCCTCCTTCAACGATGCCAGGTAGGCCACCAGGTCCGTCAATTCCGCCTCCGAAAGCTGCCCTCGGTACGACGGCATGCCCGACTTCCCGCGCTGCTTCTCGATCTGCTGCACCTCTGCTTTCCAAAACGTGAGGGTGCGGCCGGTCCGGTCACGAACCTGAATCGAAAAGGAGTCCTCATTCACCCGCACGCCCGTTACACGCTCTCCCTCCTTCGGTACCACAGTCACCAGCAGGTACCCCTCGGGCACGGACGCCGACGGATCGACGATCGACTCGCGCAGGTAGGCGGCACTCCGCCCATCCCCGATTCCCGCCAAATCCGGCCCCTCGATCCCGCCCTCGGCGTGCACGCCGTGGCATCCCGCACAGCCCTTTCCCCGATAGATCTCGGCGCCGTGAGCGGCATCGCCAGGCACCGGCTTGATCGCCACCTTGCCAAGCGATCGCACGTATGCGGCCGTCTGTCGAACTTCGCGCTCCGACATGGCCCCCGCTCCGGGCATCTCGCTGCCGCGAATCCCATCCTCCAGAACCTTGATGAGCGCCCCGTCGTCCGGCGCGTGTAGTAGTTTGGCTCGAGTCAGTGCCGGCCCACGTCCGCCAATGCCCTTGGGGCCATGGCAGCGAGCGCATTGCACCTGAAACAGCTTTTCCCCGTTCGCAAGATCGGCGCGGCTGTTGGGAAGCTTCGTCTTAGGTTCCGTCCCTGCTGCCAGAACCGCCACGCCCATCACGCACGTAGTGATGGCGACTTTCATGGCCGTCTATCTTATCCCAAAGAAAAACGGTACGGGAGCCCTAGCTTAGATGGCCGATGCACGTTGCAGTTGAGGATGCCGCATTTATCGCCGAGGAACCAGAGACGTCGACTCGCTGAAAATCAATGCGGGCAGGAGGTCTGACGCGCTTGGGACGTCGCGTTGCGCTGGGGACTTCAGTTGGATCCCTCTGCAATATCTCGGCTCTCTCTTCCTTCCGCGTTTGATTCTCAGCGCCTCAGCGCCTCCGCTTGCTCGGCGATGAAAGCTAAGTCCGCAACCCGCAACGCCCCTCCACAACCGCGCAAGCCCTCCGACTACCTCAGCCTCCTCGATTTTCTCTTTCTTCCGCGTTTGATTCTCAGCGCCTCGGCGTCTCCGCTTCCTCGGCGATAAGAGCCAAGCCCTCGACCCGCAACGCCCCTCCACAACCGCGCAAGCCCTCCGACTATCTCGGCCTCCTCAGCGCCCTCAATCCTCCACGTCAATTCATTCACTTGAGAGGTCCGTGCCCTCCTTTTAACCGTAAACCGGCACTTCCAAACCGGCCTTTAACCCGGCGATGTTATTCTAGAAATATGGCACATGGCCGGAATCCAACGTTCCCGCCTGCCCCCTAGGAAGTACAAAATCCATGAAAAAGCGAATTGCCTGTGGCCTGCTTCTCTGCGGCGCCTTTTTGGCTCAATCCGCCCGCAGCGCGGATGTGACCATTCCAATTGAAAAATTTCAATTGAAGAATGGCCTTCGAGTCATTCTCTCCAAGGACAACGCGGTCCCCGTAGTGACCGTCTACATGATCTATGATGTCGGGTCGCGCTCCGAAGAGAAGGGCCGCACCGGATTTGCCCACCTGTTCGAACACATGATGTTCGAAGGCTCTGCGAACGCCCCCAAGGGCACCCACTTCGCGGCCGTCGAATCGAATGGCGGCACCCTCAACGGCTCCACCCACCCCGACTTCACCGACTACTACGAAATCCTTCCCTCGAACAAGCTCGCCACCGCCCTCTGGCTCGAGTCCGACCGCATGCGCAGCCTCTCCATCAATGACGAGAACCTCAAGAATCAGAAGGAGGCCGTCAAGCAGGAACGCCGCCTGAGCTTCGACAATCAGCCCTACGCGACCGCGATTGTGGACGTCTGGCCCACGGTGATGTACCGCAACTGGCAGAGTTCGCACTCCCTCATCGGCTCCTTCGAAGACCTGAATGCCTCCAGCGTCGAGGATGTTTCGAAGTTCTTCAAAACTTACTACGCGCCCAACAACGCTGCCCTGGTGATTGTGGGCGACATCCAGCCGGCCGAAACCAAAAAGCTGATCGAGACTTACTTCGACGACATCCCCTCGCAGCCCCAGCCCAAGCACCCCGACCTCGCCGAGCCCTCGGGATTCCAGGCCGCCACCAAGGTGGTGAAGGACCCGATGGCGCGCGTGCCGGGTGTGGTGATCGGATTCCCCGGACCCAAGCGCCGTTCGCCTGACTACTACGCGCTGCACATGATCGATGCCATCCTCACCGGCGGCGACAGCTCCCGCATCCGCCAGGACCTGGTGAAGGGCAAGCAGTCCGTGCTGCAGTGCGAAGCCGAGCTCGGCTGGCCATTCGCCAGTGCGCTCGATTTCCGCGACCCCGAGCCCTACGCCATGTTCGTTCTCTACAACCCCAGCTTCACCGCGAAACAGATTGTCGATCAGTTGCAGGAGGAAATGACCAGGCTGCAGAGCACGCCCGTAGATGCCAAGGAACTGCAGCGTGTCAAGACTTTGATTCGCGCTGGAGCCATGAAGGACATGCAGGGCTCGCTCAACCGCGCCAAGACTCTCGCCCAGTATGCCCTCGCCGATGGCAACCCGGAGCTGATCAATACCGAATTGGACGCCATGCTGGCGGTCACGCCGGAACAGATTCAGGCCGCCGCCAAGAAGTATCTGGTGCCCGATAAGCGCGCCGTCATGGAAATTCAACCCGCCCCGAACGGGCAGCCCGGCGACCAGCAGGAGGGGAAATAATGTTGAAGCGATCGATCTTGACCGTTGCCATGGCCGCATTGGCCCTCGGCGCCCAGACTGTGGACCGCACCAAGCCTCCGCAGACCGGCCCCATCCCATCGTATAAACTGCCCTCGGTTTACGAAACCAAACTGCCCAACGGCTTGGGTGTGCTCCTGGTGGAAGATACACGTTTCCCGCTGGTAACCGCGCGACTGGCATTTCTCGCGGGCTCGAAGTACGACCCCAAAGATCTGCCGGGACTTTCCGAGGCCGTGGCCGCTGTGATGACCGAAGGCACCAAGACCCGCTCGGCCCGCCAGATTTCCGAGGAGACGGACGCCATCGGCGGATCGCTCGCGGCCGGCGCCGGCGCAGACTCCCTGACCGTGTCCGGAGGCGCGCTTTCCGAGCATTTCACGAAACTGCTCGTCCTGATGGCAGATGTTACGCGCAATGCCGCATTTCCCGAGGACGAGGTCAATCTCCACAAGCAGGACCGCGTCCAGAACCTGATGCAGCAGCGTTCGGAGCCGGGCTTCCTGGCCGAGGAGAAGATGGCCGAAGTTTTATACGGATCTTCGCCCTACGCCCACATCGCCCCAACTGAGGCGTCGATCGGCAAGCTCGATCCCAAGGTGCTCGCCAACTTCCGCGACACCTACCTCGTCCCCAACAATGCCACTCTGGTGGTGATCGGAAAACTGCCTGCGCGCGCCGAGGTCATGAAGGCCATCACCGAGCAGTTCGGGTCATGGCAGCAAAAGGCACTCCCGCCGGTTCCCAAGATGGATACGCCCGCTCCCAAGCGTCAGATCGTCCTCGTCGACCGGCCCGGTTCCGTGCAGGCCGATATTCACGTGGGTAAGCTGGCTCCCGCCCGCACGACGCCGGAATTTTTCCCGCTGATGGTGGGCAACACGATTCTGGGCGGCGGAGCCAATTCGCGAATGTTTAAAAATATCCGCGAGAAGGAAGGCTTCGCCTACGATGCCCATAGCGAGTACGACACGCATCGCGACACCGGAGATTTCGAGGCCGTCACCCAGGTGCGCAACGACGTCATCGAGCCTGCCCTGAAGGCGGTTCTCGCCGAGCTCGATCACATGTCGGGCGCCCCTGTGGCCGCCGACGAACTCACGGGCATCAAGGGCTACCTCGCCGGCATGTATCTGCTTCGCCTCGAAACCCAGGATGGATTGGCCAATCAGCTCTCCACGATGAAGGTTTTGGGACTGCCCAATGACTACCTGGAAACCTACACCACACGCATGCGCTCGGTAGAGCCCGACCAGGTGCTGGCCGCCGCGAAAAAGTACATGGCTCCCGGCGATGCCTCCATTGTCGTGGTGGGCGATGCGTCGAAGATCACCGATATTCTGAAGAAGTTTGGCGACGTCACGGTCGCCAAGTCAAACTGAGCGGGCCTTTTACTTGAAGATACTTTTGGGGATCATGGCGTGGATACCCTTGGTCCCATCCACTGCCTGCGTGACGTTGAAATCGATGGCCACGCTGGCGAGTGCATAGGCATCCTCGCGCGAGAGGTGCTTTTCGGTCACCAGAAAATCGATGGTCTCGCGGACTGCGAGGATCAGCGCTTGAGTCAGATCGGGATCGAGCCCCATGGCGATCCAGTGAGTCGGAGTTTCGGCGCGCGGCCACTTCAGGTGCATATCCTTGTGCACGATGAATTGGAAGGTGCCTACCAGCGACGTCTCCATCGCCGTGATGTCCACCTCTCCATTGCCCTGCCCCGCGTGGCCGTCGCCGACTTCGAATAGCGCCCCCGGCGCGTGCACCGGAATAAAGAGCTTGGTGCCCGCCACCAGGTCCTTGTTATCGATGTTGCCGGCGTGATCGCCAGGCGGCGCGCTGTTGAGCTTGCCTTTCGATTCGTCGGGCGCCACGCCCATGCTGCCGAAGAACGGGTGGAGCGGAATCTCGATGTTGTCGGCAAACCTGGCGACATTGCGCTGCATGTCCAGGGGGATGATCTTAGTGCGGCCGCGCTCGAAATCGGTGGCCGGCAGGACGCCGCGCTGCGGGCTGAAGCCGTTCGACGCGTACGGGGTGGATAGCTGGATCTTCTGGATCCGCACCTCCAGAACGTCTCCCGGCTCGGCGCCTTCGATAAATACCGGGCCGGTGAGAACGTGTCCGCCAGGTCCTCGGTCTTCGCGTTTCACGCCTTCGTAGATGGCTTTCAGTTCGGGCTGTATGTCCTCTGGTTTGACGCCCGCATTGGCCAGCGACGTGGGGCTGCTGGTCGTCATAGTCTGAATCTCGACCGTGTCGCCGGACTTGATGCGCAGTACGGGTTTGGCGTTGTACCAGTAGTAGCCCCAGGCCACCGTGCTGGGCGAGGCTTTGAGTTGATAGTCCGCGGCCTGCGCCGCTGTGACAGAAAGCAGCAGAAGTAGAATTCTCATGGTGATCCCGAAATTCTATCGTATCGACGAAACGATGTCGCCAGATCCCCTGCTAACGCGCGCTCGCCACGAGCCACGACCGTAAGGGAGTGTTTTCTGCCTGAACACGAGGCGGTATCAACGAAACGAGCGGCCAGATCGCCTGCTAACCCTCGTGCCTCAACGAGCCACGACCGTAAGGGAGTGTTTCTTGCCTGAATACGGGCGGTATCAACGAAACGACGTCGCCAGATCGCTTGCTAATGCGCGCTCGCCACGCCCCACGACCGTAAGGGAGTGTTTCTTGCCTAAATACGGGGCGGTATCAACGAAACGAGCGGCCAGATCGCCTGCGCTCGCCACGAGCCACGACCGTAAGGGAGTGTTTCTTGCCTGAACGCGAGGCGGTATCAACGAAACGATGTCGCCAGATCGCCTGCTAACCCTCGTGCCTCAACGAGCCACGACCGTAAGGGAGTGTTTCTTGCCTAAATACGGCGCGGTATCAACGAAACGAGCGGCCAGATCGCCTGCTAACCCTCGTGCCTCAACGAGCCACGACCGTAAGGGAGTGTTTCTTGCCTGAACACGAGGCGGTATCAACGAAACGAGCGGCCAGATCGCTCGCTAACCCTCGTTGCTCAACGAGCCACGACCGTAAGGGAGTGTTTCTTGCCTGAACGCGAGGCGGTATCAACGAAACGACGTTGCCAGATCGCTTGCTAACCCTCGTGCCTCAACGAGCCACGACCGTAAGGGAGTGTTTCTTGCCTGAACACGAGGCGGTATGAACGAAACGACGTCGCCAGATCGCCTGCTAACCCTCGTGCCTCAACGAGCCACGACCGTAAGGGAGTGTTTCTTGCCTGAACACGAGGCGGTATCAACGAAACGACGTCGCCAGATCGCTTGCTTAACCCTCCACGACCGTAATTCACCTCCCCAAGCACAAGCCTGCGATAGCCCTACAGAAGCCTGCCGATCCGATCCGGCTCTCCACGGCCGTCTCACCGAAGTCATGCGTGCGCTCACTCGTACCGCAATGCCACGATCGGGTCCACGCGCGATCCTCGCCGCGCGGGAATCAGAGCCGCGATCAGCGCCACCGTGCTGAGTAGCGCGATCGCCGCCAGGTAGGTCCACCAGTCGGTGCGCCGAATTCCAAACAGCATCGTCTCGACAAAGCGCGTGAGGGCTAACGCTCCGCCGAGCCCAATTAGCACTCCCACGCCGATGAGGGTGCCCGCCTGCTTCAGCACCATGCCGAGAATGTTGCGCGGCTGAGCGCCAAGCGCCATGCGCAGCCCCAGTTCCGGCGTGCGCTGGCTCACCGAGTACGACAGAACGCCGAAGATTCCAATCATCGCCAGTCCCACTGCGACCGACGCAAAGATTACCAGCAGCAGCGTCTGGAAGCGCCTTTGCGATACGGAGGCATCGATGATCTCTTCCATGGTGCGCACCGTCGTAATGGGCTGGTCCTTGTCGAGGGCCCAAACCTGGCTCTGGATCGCATTCACCAGTTGGCGCGGCTCCACGGAAGTGCGTACCGCAAGGTCGGCGAGTTGCACGGGATACAACTCCACCATACCGGCCGGGATATAGATCTGCGGCTTGATGTTCTCGGTCTTCCCGCCGCGGCGCACATCGTTCACCACACCCACGATCGTCATCCACATCCCGCGGCCTCGTTGCACGCGGTGCCCGAGAGGATCCTTCCCGGGCAGCAGGTAGCGCGCGAAGGCCGAGTTGACTACCGCCACAGGCATCGCACCGCTGCGGTCCGCCGGAGTCAACAGGCGCCCCTGCATCAGCGGGATCCCGAGCGTCTCAAAGTAGCCGGGAGTGACCGCTTGCGCGTCGACATCCGAGCCCGCGGCCGGATCGATATCGACATAGATCCCCGTGCCCCATCCGCCGCGCAGCGGCATGCGATTCGACGTGGCCACCGATCGTACGCCGGGAAGGGTCCTGACGCTCTCCTCCAAGCGCTCGAAGAATTGCAGTTTCTGACCCTGGTAGGTATACCGCATGGCAGGCAGACTGATGTTCATCACCAGCACACGATCCGGCTGGAATCCCAGGTCCACACCCATCAGAATCACGAAACTCTTGAGCAGCAAACCCGCGCCCACCAGCAAAACCATCGAGAGCGCCACTTCCGCCACCGTCAGCGAGATGCGCCACCGGACCTGCGACTTCGCGCCGGTGTTCCGTGAGGTTGTCTTCAATGCCTCCACTGGTTGGGTCTGTGACGATTGCCACGCGGGCGCGATTCCAAATGCGAGTCCCGTGATCGTGGCGATGACGGTGCACACGGCGAATACGCGCCAATCCATCGACACACTTTGAATCTGCGGGATTCCGGCCGGCGCGATGGAGAGGAGCACCCCCATCAGCAAACGCCCTAACAAAATGCCAGAGGCGCATCCCGCCGCGGCCACCAGCATGCTTTCCGCCAGAAACTGCCGCACCATGCGAAAGCGGCTCGCGCCGAGTGCCAGGCGCACACTCGATTCGTGACGGCGGGCCACGGCCCGGACCAATAGCAAGCTCGCCACGTTGACGCAAGTGATCAGGACGATCAGTGCGGAGGCTCCGAGCAAGGCCAGCAACGAATCGCGCACGCCATTCACCAGATCGTCATGCAGCGGCGCGATCACCGCACGCAGGCCTCCGTTGGAGTTGGGATACTGCCTCGCCAGGCCCGCCGAGATGGAGTCGAGCTCCGCCTGTGCGGCCTGCAGCGAAGCCCCGGGCTGTAGGCGCCCCACCACCCCCACCTCGTGATCGCCATGTGAGGAAAGCAGTTGCTTGGAAAACTGCGCCGGCACATAGAATTCGATGCGGTCTTTCTGCCCGAATTGCGCAGGAGACTCGAAGTCGCGCGGCAGGACACCAATCACGCGATACGGCTTGCCATCGAGCAGGATCGAGCGCTCCAGCACTCCTGTATCCGCCCCGAGTCGCCGGCGCCAGAAGCCGTCGGTGATCAGTGCCACCGGCGCGGAGTCCTCCCGATCATCGTCCGGCAAAAACGCGCGGCCTCGTGCTGGGGTGATGCCGAGCACCGTGAAAAAGTCCGACGATACAGTCTCGCCCTGCAGCCGCTCCGGCGTTCCGTCGCCGGTCAGATTTTTGGGCGTCACCGCGAATGCCGCGAGCCCCGTGAAGGCGTGACTATTCGCCCGGTAATCCACCAGGTTCGCGACCGAAACCGTGGTGCGGGTCGCACCGCCCGCCGATCCTAGGGAACTGCCCGAGCTATTGAACTGCCGCAGTTGCTGGCGGCTGGTCTCTTCCCAAAGCGAAATCAACCGGCCGGGCTCGGGATAAGGCAGGCTGCGGATCATCACCGCGTTCACTACGCTGAAGACCGCGGTGTTGATGCCGAGTCCGAGAGCCAGCGTCAGCACGGCGACGGCCGTGAAGCCCGGTGTTTTCCGCAGTGTTCTTGCACCGAGGCGAAGGTCCTGAAACAGGCGCTCCCACGATGTCCAGCCCCATGCCTGTGAGCTCAGATCGTGAACGATGGCCGGATTGCCGAATCGACGTTGCGACATGAATCTCGCCTCCTGCTGTGATGCGCCCTCTTGCTGCAACTTACGCGCCCGCAACTCCATGTGCAGGCGCATTTCGTCGTTCAGTTCGCTCGCGCGCTCGTCACGTTCGAACAGATGGACGAGGCGCCGCGTCATTTCGTGGATGCCCATCACTCGTACCTCAAGGCCACGATCGGATCTACGCTGGCTCCGCGCCGCGCCGGAACGGCGGCAGCGGTGGCCGATACCGCCGCCAGCAGTGCCGCGGCGGCAATGTACGTCCAAAGGTCATGACGCGGAACTTCGAAGAGCATGCTCTCCAGAAAGCGCGTCATTACGAACGCACCCGCGAGCCCGATCGCCACTCCAGCCAGGATCAGGCGGCCCGCCTGCCGGAAAACCAGCGCGTGAATTCCGGACCGCTGCGCGCCCAGCGCGATTCGTATCCCGAATTCGGGCGTGCGCTGGCTGACCGAATACTGCAGCACGCCGAAGACGCCGATCACCGCAATTCCTACGGCCACTCCCGCGAAGATCACCAGGAGCAGCGTGTCGAACCAGCGCCCCGAGAGATCGTCGTCGATGATCTGGTCAAACGTTTTGACGCTGGTCACGGGTTGGTCCGGGTCGATCGCCCACACTTGTGCCTGAATCGCGCTTTTGAGCAGTCGCGGGTCTCCAGTCGTCCGGATCGCGAAATCTCCCAGCCGCACCGGGTAGAGGTCGGCTTGCGCCGCCGAAACATAAAGCTCCGTCCGGATGGGCGCGTCCTTGCCTGCGCGGCGGATGTCGTTCACCACGCCCACGATCTTTAACGGAGTCTGCTTGTTCCAGTACACCTCTCGCCCGATCGGATCGATATCCTTCAAATACTTGCGCGCAAATTCCTGGTTCACGACAGCCACGCGCTCCTGCTCGATTCCATCAGCCTCCGTAATCAGCCGTCCGCGCAGCAGCACGATCCCGACGGTCGCAAAGTATCCCGGACTCACCGCCTGGCCATCGGTCCCCACATAAATCTCGTCTGCGGGCCTGACCAGCGTGACCCCGGTGCTCCATCCTCCACGCAGCGGCATGCGATTCGCGAAAGCCACCGACTGTACACCGGGCAGATTCCGAGTCCGCTGCTCCAACTCTTGGAAGAACTGCAGCCGCTTCTCCGGCGTGCGATAACTCGCGTCGGGCAGGTTTACGCTCATCGCCAGAACGTGGCCCGGTTGGAATCCCAAATCCACGCCCGCGAGCCGGACGAAGCTCTTGATCAGCAGCCCCGCGCCCACCAGCAGCATCATCGACAAGGCGACTTCCGCGATCGTCAATCCGCTGCGCCACCGCGCCTGGTTGGGATCGCCGCCCGGCTGCTTCGTCGATCGGAGCGATGCCGCGGGCCGGGTGCGCGAGGCCCGCCATGCGGGCGCCAGTCCGAACAGGATACCGGTGAGCGTGGCCAACGCGGCGGAGACCACAAACACGCGCCAATCCATGCTCACGCTGTGGATCCGCGGGATTTCGGCAGGAGCAATCGCAATCAGCAAGCGCAATAGCACGTCGCCCAGCGATAGTCCCACCACGCTTCCCGTGAATGCCACGACCAGGCTCTCCATGAGGAACTGACGCACCACGCGGAAGCGGCTCGCTCCCAGCGCGAATCGTACACTGGTCTCGTGGTGCCGGGCGATGGCGCGCACGAGCAGCAGATTGGCAACGTTCCCACAGGTGATCAGGACGATCAGGGCGGAGGCGCCCAGCAGGGCGAACAGGGAGCGGCCGACGTGACGCACCAAATCGTCCTGGAGCGGCGCCACCATGGTGCGGAAGCCTCGTTTCGAGCCCGAATACCCCTCCAGACGTGCGCCGATGGCGTCGATTTCCGCTTGCGCCCGCAACAGCGAAACACCAGGCTTCAAACGCCCCAGAACAATCAGAAATCTGCTGCCGTAGTTTTTCAGATCCGAATCTTGATAGGGACGCGCCAAGAAGTACTCGCTGGAATCCGCCTCAGCGATCTGCCCCGGAGATTGAAAGTCCGGCGGAAGCACTCCAATCACACGATAGGGTTGGCCATCGAGAACGATGCTTCGTTCCAATACCGCGGCGTCCCCGCCCAGACGGCGTTGCCAGAAGGCATAGCTGAGGATCGCGACCGGGCCGGCGCCGGCGCGCTCGTCTTCAGATAGGAAGACGCGGCCCTGCGCCGCATTCGCGCCCAGCAATGAAAAGAATCCGGTGGTGACGCTCTCGCCCCATACCTGCGCCGGTTTGCCGATGCCGGTTAGATTATGCGGCGAGCGCGTGAAGGCAGCCAGGTCCAGAAAGTTGCTCGCCCCTCGTTGAAATTCCACAAACGCCGGCGCGGAGAGATTGTTGGTGCGCGCGGGGCCGCCAAAGCGCGCCTCCGGGCTTACGAATCCGGGTGGCGGATTCAGGAACAGCCCCCAAAACTGAACCAGCCGGGCCGGATCCGGGTACGGCAGGCCGCGCAACATCACCGCATTCACCACGCTGAAGACCGCGCTGTTGATTCCCAAGCCAAGCGCAAGAGTGACCACGGCCACGATTGTGAACGCCGGCGTTTTGCGGAGTGCCCGGAAGCAATGCCGCAGATCTTGCGCCAATCGCTCCCACGCGCCCCAGCCCCAGGCGCCGGCGCTGGCCTCTGCGAGCAGGGTGGGATTGCCGAACTGCCGCCGGGCGGCGAACTCCGCGCCAGCTACTGCCTGGCCGCGCATCTTGCGCGCCCGCAGTTCGACATGAAGCTGCATCTCTTCACGCAGTTCGTCCGCGTACTCATCACGGTGCCGCAAGTACTGCACGCGCCGCCACATCTCGCGAAGCGTCATTCGGGTTCCTCGATTCTCAAGCCGGCTGCAGGATGCGCGCGATGGCCTTCGCCACGCGGCTGTACCGTTCCAACTCCTGCTCCAGGTGTTTCCGCCCGTCTTTGGTGAGGCGGTAGTACCGGGCGCGGCGATTCTCGTCCGTCTTGCCCCATTCGCCCGTGATCCATCCCTTCACGAGCATGCGCTGCAAAGCCGGATAGAGCGAGCCCTCTTCGACCTGGAGCACCTCTTCGGAGATTGCCTGGATCGATTCGGCGATCTGGAATCCGTGCATCTCGGCGCCCCGCGCCAGGGTCTTCAAAATCAGCATGTCGAGCGTCCCGGGAGGGATCTCGTCGCGTTGTCCTCGTATCACATAGACAATCTATGTCAGAAAACGTTAGGAAGGCAAGCGAAATTTTTAGGGCTTGTGCGGATACGATTAGGCGAAGCGGCTGCCATCGATGGTCTCTATGGCCATCAACACCTCGCCGTGGCTCACCGTTAGGCCGCCCATCAACTGCTGGAACTTGGCCGGCTCCATCAGGACATTACAGCCATCACTTCCGCGAGGACCGCGGCCGTGGATATAGAATCCGCCCCGATCGTTCGGCACAGGCTGCCCCGGACTCAGTTTGGCACTCCGGCCCAAGTGAAGATGGTGCACCGGCGCTTCGATCGTGACCGGGTAACGGAAGACATCGACATACCCTTTATGACCGTCTGGGAGCAGACCAGCCAGTCGGCTCCTCTCCCGGCATTGTGGGACCGTACCGCCCCGATGCCCAAAATCACCGGAGACAGAGACTTCTGGATCACGTCCTCCACTCACCAGCGAAAGTCCTGGGATAGATGTAATACAATCGTACGGGAAAGCGCTGGCGTATGCCCGTAAGGAGCCAGCACAAGACCGCCAACAAACCATACGACCGCCAGAACCAACAATGCCCACCGGTTCCGGCGTGACGATGCCATACCCATCCCGCCTCCACAATCGAAGCAATAGTTGCGACCGCACAAGCGAGCACCAAACCGCCAATTGTTCCCCAGTCTTTCCTTGTCATTGGTGCCCGATCAGAAATGTCGCCGACCTCTTGTATCAACATAGCTGCGCACGCCACAAAACTCGTGTCTCCCCAGGGTGCCGACGGTGTATTGATAGAGTCCCGTGGGCACGAACGCCACGTTCCCCACGTAAGACGGCTCTTCAAAGAATCGCCGGTTGAACGGTGTGGCCGCGATCAACTGCGGCGCGGTGGGATTGGTGAGGCTGAATGCAATGATCGCGGGCGACCCGTTGACCTGCGAATTGATAGCGTCGGAGAAAGCGACCAGTGCATTCTGACGGATCGTGCAACTAATATTGCCTGAGTTCTGAATGATGCCCGAGAGTGCCGTGTTCAGCAAGTTCGGCGTGGCCGGGTTCGTCATGTCGATGACCGGGACTTCGTTGTCGTCGCAGATGTATGCGATATTTCCGTTGATAGCCAGATTCCGCAGGCGAAATCACGACTTTGCCCCCCTGGTCCCTCTCCATGGTGTTCCAACGGCACCGCGGGCGCTCAAACGCCGTAACCTCTCAGTGGACTTAGCGGTAATACCCTGGACCTCGATGATGCTTGCCATGGAAAGGACCCTATCAAACTCGCGCCGGGCAAACAGATCCATTCGTGCCTGCACCTTATCAGACATTAGATCCAGTCCTGACATCTCAGCCCATGTTCCGACTGGCTGGACCGCCGTCTCCATCAGGCAGCTTGGCGCAGCTAGTGGATACTTTCCGTCTCGATAGCAGTATTCCCGCAGTGCATATGTAAACGCTGCAGTCGGGTTGTTGTCGTCCGGGGGTTGTTGATCCTTCTCGGCGTCGTAGTCGGTCAACTTCGCGTAGAGCTTCACGTATAGCTTTTTGAGCCTTGTATCGACTGCCTTATTGCCCGACAAGAGTGTATTCCACAGCGTTGTTAAGTGGACGTCGAGACCGGTAGCTAGCCGGTCCTGGTCTTTCAGGGGCAAGCCCTGGTTGTGATTCAGCAATCGATGGGCGATCGCGGCCGCAAGGGCGACTCGCTGTGGCCAAGGCCAGCCCTGAATGCGTGACTTCAACTGTGCGTAATCCTCAACAGTGACCTTTTTGCCCAATTTGAACATCCCTTCATAGACCATAATCACCTAGAGCCATGGTGGGGGCAGGAAGAATATGGGGACACGGTACAGGGCATCTTGGTATTCAGAAGCTGCTTGCATGGCACCCACGCATGTCGGACAAGAGTTGAAATGTACAGTGGTGACGGTGGTCGAATTCAAACTTCGCCAAGGGACGATCAGGAGCCCTGGACTGGCCCCAAGTCAGCCAGAGGTCTCGGCATCGGGGTGCCTGCTCCAGTCCTTCGTGCCAGTCGAGCGATGAAGAATGCACCCTTCCTCATTCTTCAACTTGCCGGAAACGACGATGCGACCGTTGCAGTCCGGGCGGCTCGGATCGTGGCGGTCAGACTCGGGATCGTGAATTCTGTCGTCGGTGGGATATGCGCGGAGACTCAGGGAAGTGTTCAGGGGCAAAGCACCAGGCGCTGTTCCCGATGATGGTCGAAACGCGAAGCAGCAAAAACGTCAAGAGCACCACGATCGATTCAGCAACTGAAGTGGCGGAGGAAGAGGGATTCGAACCCCCGTGCGAGTCGCCCCGCAAACGGTTTTCAAGACCGCCGGTTTCAACCACTCACCCATTCCTCCGGGCCCTGGCGACAACCTTATTATACCCGGCCGGCTCAGGCGGTGCTTTTTCTCTCCAACAGGAGATCCACCTTTCCCCTTAGCTCGTCCAGGTTCTTCAGCAATTCCTGATGTTGTAACTGCTCGGTGGCCGGCAGCTTCCGCCGTATATAAAAGGTCCCGCCGGGCTCCAGGACGCAGTGTTCGACCTCTTCGAGACTGTCAAATCCCTGGCGATGCAGGACCGTCATCAACTCGCTCCGTGTAAGCAGTTCCTTAGCCAGGTTGTGCCGCAGCAGGTGACCCTGCTCCACCAACACCGTCGGTTTCCCTTCCAGCACTTGATCCAGGCGCCGATGGCGAAACAGGAACCGCACCACCAGGTAATTCATTCCCAAAAGCGAGAATGCACCGATTAGTCCGCCAGTCAGCGAATTATCGTCCCCGATGATCGCATTCTGCACGGTGTTGGACAGCGACAGCAGCACCACCAGGTCGAAGGGATTGAGCTGCGCCAATTCCCGCTTGCCGAACACCCGCAGCACCACGACCAGAAAGACGTAGACCAGCACGGGACGCAAAATCTTCTCTGCTACCGGCACTCCGAGTGCGAAGATCTCGTGCCACATCTTATCCGATATCAGCCAGCCGGCTATCATCATCACATTCCCCTTACCTGCCGATTATCCCCATTTTGCAGCGCGGCTCCGAGATTATTCTGGAAAACAGAACCGGTTTCGTATGTTTCAGCCTGTTGAAACCCTGTGGAATTCCGGCGGGCGGCAGGAAACAGAGCCTCTAGGCTATGATTCTGCAAGATTTCAGGCAAACCTCCGGCGTTGCCCTGCAAGCTGGTTTATCCGCAGGGTAAACTGTTCAAAATGGGAGGACAATTCTCCGGCGCGCGGTTACGGTCCGGCACGCTAAGCTAGGTCATTCGAGCCATGTCTGTGCAGAATTCTGTTGAAAAGGGTCTTCCGACCAACGTCGACGCCGAGCGTTTCGTGCTGGGCTCCATCCTGTTGGACGACAGTTTCTACGTGCAGGCCGCCGGCAGCCTGGAACCCGAAGATTTCAGCCTGGAGAAGCACCGCCGCATTTTCAAACGGATGGGCGACCTCCAGGAGCGCAATGAGAAGATCGATCGCATTACGGTTGCCAACGAGCTGATGAAGTGCAATGAGCTCGAGGCTTGCGACGGTCTCAGCTACCTGGTTTCGCTCGACGACGGGCTTCCGCAGCTTCCCAGTATCGACAGCTACATCCGCATCGTCAAGGACAAGTCTCTGTTACGGCGGATCATCCTGGCCTCTCAGCACATGATGAACCGCTGCCTGTTGGATGCCGAGGAGCCAGGCCAGATTCTGGCAGGGGCGGAGGAGACGCTGCTCAAACTGGGCGAGGCCCAGGTCAAATCAGGACTCATCAATCCCGAGCAAATTCTGCGCGATTACGAAGGCGGCATCAACGCCTTCCTCGATCCGAGCAAGCGCATCAAGGGAATCAGCACAGGATTCACCAAGCTCGATGAGATGACTGGCGGGCTCCACGGCGGCGATCTGTTCATCGTGGCGGCGCGGCCCTCCATGGGCAAGACGGCTTTTGCCCTGAACATCGCGCAGCACGTCGCGCTCAAGCTGTCCAAGACGGTCGCCGTCTTTTCGCTGGAAATGTCCAAGGAATCGCTGCTCACCCGCATGTTATGCGCCGCGGCACGGGTCGACAGCCAGCGGTTTCGCGCGGGCTACCTCAATCAGGAGGAGCGCCGCAAGCTGAATCACTCCCTTCACGAACTGGTGGAGGCCCCGTTGTATATCGACGACTCCGCCGGAGTTCACCTCATGGAGATGCACGCCAAACTGCGGCGCCTTCAGTCCGAGCGCGAGAATATTGGCCTGGTGATTGTCGACTACCTTCAGTTGATGAGCGGCCAGGGACGTTTCGAGAATCGCAATCAGGAGGTCAGCGCGCTTTCCCGCGGCATGAAGTTGCTGGCCAAGGAAATGAACGTACCCATGATGGTCTTGTCTCAGTTAAGCCGCGCGGTGGAGACTCGACAGGGCGACCATCGGCCGCAACTCAGCGACCTTCGCGAAAGCGGCAGTATCGAGCAGGACGCCGACGTGGTGGGATTCATCTTCCGCGAAGAAGTCTACAACCGCGACCGCGAAGACCTGCGCGGTTTGGCAGAGCTGATCGTGGCCAAGCAGCGTAACGGTCCGGTTGGCACGGTGAATCTGGTATTCCTGCACGCGCAAACGAAGTTCGAAAATCGCGCCGAAGATACGGGGGACGCGGAATAGCGCCTGCGCAAGAAGTTCTCTGACACTCACGGCTCGAATACAGCCGCGCTCGTTCACGGTCGCGGCGTAAGATGCTGACGAGCCGCGCGCGTCAGCAAGCGACCACTCATCAGACGGCGAAGACGCTCCCTCGGTAAGCGTCTGGCAGTTCCATCCGTGAACTTACCGCCCGCGAACCCTTACCTCGCCACCCAAAGCTCCGCCTGCAGAAACCCTACCGAGCGAATCTGCTCGCTGAGCGTGCTGTACTTCACCAGCCCGCTACTCTCGCGGAGGCGCGCGGTCTCCGGAATCGACAACTCGCGCAGGTAACGGTCGGCCCGCTCCCGATATGAGTACCCGCTGTACGTCATACGATCCTGTCCCACGACGTCCATCAGCAAATCCCAGAACGTCTGGCGCTGGAACAGTCCCTTGCGCACCGCGGCCTCCCGCGGAATCTCGATCGCCAGCCGTCCGCCGCGCAAGGTCGCTCGAATGCAGCGCTCCGCTGTGAAGGGACGCTCCGGTTCCGGATCCGGGAACGTCGCCAGAATCTGGTGGAGACCTTCCGCGTCGGCTTCCCATCCCGCCCACCGGAATCGTGAAGCGCCGCTTACTAGCGTCCCGCGCATCAGAAGCTCGCGAATCCGCGCGTGGTCTTTGCCGGTCACGCCGAGCATATGCTCCACCAACTCGCGAACCGGCATCTCCTGCACCACCACCGGCGTCAGCGAGATCGCTTCCGCCGCTTCGGAACTGAGCTTGACCCGCACCGTCTGGGGTAACGCCATACTTTGATTTCACGCTAGCATAAGTCCGTGACCCCTCTCGAAAAGGTGCACGCGGAACTGGCCCGCTACGAGCATGCTCTCCTCGCCTTCTCGGCACGCGAGCACCAGGGCACCATCGAACTCGTCATCGAACTCCGCGATCGCGGCCTGGGACTGCACACGTATTACGCGCCCATCCATGCTCGCGACATCGAGCATCCGCAATTTCCCTGGACCTTCCAGCGTTACCTGTACGACTGCATGCACGACTACCTGGTGGAGATGTTCATCTACACTCCGCAAAGCCTGGACCGCCCTTCATGACGCCGGTCGCGGAGTTGTTGGCCGCCGAGATCCGGCGCGATGGGCCGGTTTCGTTCCACCGCTTCATGGAGCTGGCGCTCTACCATCCCGATCACGGCTATTACCGTAAGCCTCGCGATCCGTTCGGCAAGCAGGGCGACTTCTTCACCGCCGAGCAGATCCAGCCGGCTTTTGGAATTCTGGTGGCCGCGCGCATTCGGCAACTCCACCGCGCCATGGGGGAGCCTCGCGACTTCGTGGTCGTCGAACTGGGGGCCGGGCGCCGCGAAATGGCAGACGCGTTCAGAGAGTGGACGTACATCCCGGTCGATCTCGATTCCGGCCAGTTGCCCCATGCCTTCACCGGCGTGGTCTTCTCCAATGAGTTCTTCGATGCGTTGCCCGTCGAAGCAGCGGTGTACCACGATGGCGCGTTCCGCGAGAAGTTCGTAACCTTTGCCAACGGGCGGTTTCAATGGGAGAGTGGTCCCGCGGTCTCGAGAGAAACGGAGGAGTACCTGCGCCGCTACTTTCCTCCACCGGAGGAAGGGCGATGGTATGAGGCCAACCTCGACGCTCTCGAGTGGCTCGATCGCATTGCGAGCACTTTGGTATCTGGCTGGGTATTAACTATCGATTACGGATACACGCGGACCGAGTCGGTGCGCTTCCCGGCAGGCACGCTGATGGGATACCGCCGCCACACGGCGCGCGAAGATGTGCTGGAGGATCCCGGTAACCGTGATGTCACGGCACACGTTAACTTCTCCGCACTTGTGGAACGGGGCGCGGTCCACGGCTTGCGGGAGGAACGCTTCGAAACTCTCGCGCAGATGCTGCTGGCGGCCGGCGAGGCCGATCAGTTCGCCAGCGTGCTGACGCCGGATGACGATCTGCGGCGCCGCCTGCAGCTCAAAACACTGCTCTTCGGTATGGGAGAGACCTACCGGGTGCTGCTGCAGCGGAAGTAACGGAAGCGGGTGAGGCGGAATGGCCTGGAACAGGAAGAGCCCCTCATGTTTTGGCGGTGGGAGTTGGGAAAACCGGAGAGAAAAGCCTGAAAAATGAAAAAGGCCCCGGAAAACCGGGGCCTGTGTGGAATCTGTTTGCCCTTTTGGTACGCCCGCGTTACTTCTTCTTCTTGGCGGGGGCCTTTTTCTTCGGGGCTGCTTTCTTGGTTGCGCTCTTCATCGATTGATTCTCCCTAAACATCAAAATTTTGCGACTCGAAAATCGCAATGTGATTCATATATAAGGTTGTTCGTGAGGAAAGTCAAGAAAAAAATGCAACCGTCATCGCTTTCGGCTCCTTTCGAGTTGCGTGAAGCACGATGAGGCGCGCTTTCGCCACCGCAGGAATCTGCTTCCCGTTAAATCTTGATCGCCTCCTCCTCTCGTATATACAATAGTCGCGCCAGAACATTTGGTCCGAACGCGGCTTTGAGGACGCGATAACTTTAGAATGATGTTTCTTCCCTTGTGGCTTGCCATCCACGTCACCGGCAGCGACGCGGAGTTGATCGAACGCTTGCAGCGCCATGATCCACAGGCCCTCGCTGAGCTCTACGATCGCTATGGGCGCCTTGCATACTCCCTGATTCTGCGGGTGGTGCGCGATACGGGTGTCGCCGAAGACCTCGTACAGGAGACATTTATGCGTGTTTGGAATCGTGCGCAAGGCCTCGACGCGCAGAAGGGTGCGATTGGACCGTGGCTCCTCGCGGTCGCCCGCAATCGTTCGATCGACTACCTTCGTTCCGCCGGCGGACGGGAGCGCAATGCCCTCGACTTCGAGGAGACCGATCATCCCGCCCTCTACGTCGATATGGAACGCGACATCCTCTCGTCCGACAAGGCCCGCCGCGTGAAGACCGCCGTCGAGAAGCTCTCTCCTCACCAGCGTGAGGTGATTGAGCTCGCGTACTTCGAAGGACTGTCGCAAACCGAAATGGCCGAAAGGATGGGGCAGCCGCTCGGCACTGTGAAGACCTGGGTGCGCGCGGCGCTTAAGAACCTGCGTGACCAACTGGGATCGGCGGTGCCGGCATGAACTGCGAAGAGCTCAACGAGTATTACGAACTGTACGCGATGGGCGCTGCCGGGGAGCCTGAGAAGAGCGAGATCCGCGAACATCTGAATCGCGGGTGCGAGGACTGTATGGCTGGTATGAAGAGGGCGCGGAGTATCGTCTCCTTCCTGGGCGGAACGGCGCCGCCCATGGTCCCATCGCCCATGCTGCGCCGGCGCATTCTTGCCTCGGTCGGATTCGAGCAGAGGCGCTTTTCCTGGATGCCCCTCATGGCATTCGCTACCGCAATGTCGATCTTCGCCGCTGTCTATTTCAGCACCCGCGAGCGAGATGTCGCCCTGATCGCCACCAATCTGCGCGAGCAGTTGGGTAAGCAGAACGTCGAGCTGACTCGGCTGAGCGAAGCTTTCTCGATACTGAATGGACCCGACACCAAGTCGGTCTCCTTCGGCACCGGTTCCAATGCTTCATCCAAGGGCAGAGTCTTCATGAACCCGTCGCAGGGTGTGTTGCTGATCGCGTCCAACTTGCAGCCGGCCCCCAAAGGAAAGAAGTATGAGATGTGGGTCGTTCCGAAGGGTGGCGGAAAGCCGGTGCCTGCCGGCCTGTTCCAATCCGACCAGGACGGGACGGCGATGCACATCCAGCGAGGTTCGATAGACCTCAACGCTACCGCCGCCGTCGCCGTCACCGTGGAAGATGCGGCCGGCGCGCAGGAGCCCACGATGCCTCTCGTGATCGCTGCGCCGCTGCAGTAACCGCCTCGGCTACAGGCTAATAGACCGGCCGATAGCGACGCTGATCGAGCAATGCCTGGGTCTCCGGCTTCGTCAGCACCCAGAGCCCGTAAATCCCAATCGCCAGGCCCACCGGAATATTCAGCAGATCGATCGCCGAGATCACGATCATCAGAATCCGCGACCACGGCGCCAGCCGTAAGAGTCCGATTCCGCCCACCAACCCCGGCAGCGACACTACCAGGATGATCACTGCGATGATCCCGCCGATTCCGCCGAGAATCGGCACCGCCGCCTGCGCATCGGCGGTGTGCTCGCTAAATCCAACCAGCCCTGCAAGCCCGCCGAACACCAGCAGCACTATGATCGCCGCCAGCACGCCCATCGACGAAAGCACAATGTGCAGAATGCCAAGTGTCTTCACATGCGATTCCATGTTTACTCCTATTGCCACGGTCCGTTGAGAGCGGCAACCGGATGAGCCAGCGATTGAAACCGCGCGAGTCTCACCCGGTCGCTGCCTTTGAGGGAGAGCAGGGGCATCAGTCCCAGTTCCATCAGGAGTTCCGCCGTACTCTCGGTCAGCAGTACCTCGGCGCACGGTTTCAATTCCGGCTCCCCGTCTTTCTGGTAGACGTGGGCAGGCAAGCCCTCGACCTGGCTGACCTCTCCAGGCCGCATGTCCCAACCAGAACGTGAAAAGGCCTCACCTAACAGGTAGGCACATACAACTGCCGGATGGCCCCACAGGTAGCTCTCATGCTCGGGCACTTCCGGCATCTCTTCAAATCGGAAACGTTCTGTGCTCCCGGTTTTCTCGCCATACGGCAATCGCAACAGGAAGCGTGGCATCGCGAGACCGAGCCAGCGCGCATCCGGCGTTTGGCGCAACGTGGGGAAGAGCTGCCCGGAGACCACCGAGTCCTTCGCCACACCGGAGAGGAACGGCGCGCCCGCGGCTCGCGACATCGCGGCGATCTGCGACAGCGCAGATTCATGCTCATTGCCAAAATAGTAGAGGCCCGCGATCACGGACCAGCGGTCCGCTCCCGGAGTGCCCACGGTTTCCTCCACCATGACACGCCGCAGCGCCGCCAAGCCGTCGGGCCCGACCAGATCCGATTGCGGCATGTCCCACACGTACACCTTCAGATCCGTACTCGTTTCCAAGCGGCGGACCAGGAAGAACAGGGCGCACCACAGCGCTTCGAGTTCCTGAAAAGGCCGGCAGTGCAGCAGGGCGCGCATGCCGGTGGTGACCGCATCATCGGTCTGCGAGATCATGCCGGCCTGCCGAGGATCCTGTTTTGGTTCGATATGCGGAGCAACAATATCCTCAATCATCGAGTCCCAGGCATTGCGTGTAGGCGCGGGTGCAACTGCGGCGCTTTCGCCGAGCATGTCAGCCAGCAGACTGGCGCCCGAGGCCTTCGGCTCCAGCTTGGGAAACGCAACCATCCCATCCTTCAACTGCTGCCGCAAATCTCGCAGCGACCGGAACAAGGGTAATCGCTCGAAGAGCGAGTCGGGATGAAAGTCCTCCATTTCCCGGAAGGAGATCGCAACTGGAGAGTCTCCGCCAACCAGGCGAATCTCCGGCTTGTACAACTCCAGCACATCTTCGAAATTGTCACGATCGACCTGGACTGGCTTGCGGATCCGGCTCGCTCCGGCGCTGAAATCGCCGGCCAGCAGAATGCGGAATGGTCCATCGGGTTCAGGCCGCGACAGTTCGCGCGGCTCTTCGCCCACATCGAGATGGACCGAAGTTAGTGAGCTCGCTCGGGGCATCGTATCTGAAACTGTAGCTCACTCCGGCAGGGACGGCAATCCCGGATGGAACGGACAGTCCTCCAAACACGATTGATCCAAGGCGCCACTTGCGAAGAGCGCAGCGTCTGGCGATGAAGGCTGTGGGTGGCGGCACGTTGCGCTCTGTGGATCGGCATCGCGTTTGGGCGACCGGGAGAGATCTTTCGCCAGACTGGTTCGGCGCTGGAGGCCGCGCTCCGCAAAGGTGTGGTCGGTTCGCGATCTGAAGCCGGACGATTCTCGCAGGATGTTCTGGCGCGCTTGATTCAGCTTAAGAGCGTTTGAGACTTACTTCCTGGCGCGGGCTACCAATTGCCGCAGGTCGAGCAGGTGCTGCGGGCAATATGCTTTCTTCGACCACTTGGACCGCGAATCGAACTGCACGCCGACGAAATATCCGATTTCCCGATAGACGCAATACTGTACCTGTCCGATGAACTCCTGGTTGGGGCAATCCCAGTGGATGCGGACGCCCAAGGGAACGGCAGACTCCAATTGCAGGCATGCGCCAGAAGGAGAGATGTCTTCCAGTAGACCGACTGCCCTCCGTCTTCGGCCGGAATTTTCCTTCCAGTGAACCTCCACCATATCCGCGCAAAGCATGCGAACTTCCGAACGTCGTTCCGCCATACCAAACATATCGGCGGGGGTCCGCTAAACCTTTATGATCAGTTTGCTTACGAGACTTGGTGCCGACGAACTGCCTTAATTCTTGGGCGGAGCAACGGTAGTGCAACAGGGGTAGGTCGTGGTGATATCGGGAAGTCCGTTCTTCCTGACGTCGGAAGCGAAGTAGCGCTGTTCGGAAAGATTCCGATAGATCGCCCCCGCTACGCCCGCCGCGACGCCGCCATTCGAGGTCCTGCTCGATCCACCGGTCAGCATCACGACCACCACCAGTTGATGTTTGCCGACATCGTTGAAAGAGCCAAACCATCCCATGTGGCTGGAAACCCGGAAATCCGTGCAGGTTCCGGTCTTGCCCAGAATTGGCTCAGTTGGATCGTAGTTGGCTCGCCTCGCGGTACCGTAGTCCACCGCGCCCCGCATTCCCTCCTTAATATCGGAGATGCCGTTGGGCGCGAGATCGAGAGTTCGCTTTACTTTCGGAACGAATTGCTCGATTTCCGCTTCTGTGCGCGGATACTGAAGGTAATACAAGGTACCGCCGTTGGCGATCGACGAAAGTAGCGCGGCCAGTTCGAGAGGAGTCATGAGAAAGCCCTCTCCAAAGGCAGTCATCAAGCCCATGCCGCCAGCCTTGGGTGGTTCCTCCGGGATCACACCGGGTTGCTCGCCGGGAATGTCGAGCCCGGCCTTTTCCCCCAGCCCCAGCATTTGAGCGTAACGCGTGACCCGATCGAACCCCAGCCGTGTGCCGAGAATCGAAAAATACTGATTGTTCGACATCGCAATCGCGCTGGTGAGATTGTAGCTGATGTACCTGCTGGTGAAGATGGCCGAGTCGCGCGTAATCACGTGCTCGGTAAGAGCGGCCAGCGACGTTACGAGTTTGATGGTGGAGCAGGGGATGAAACCGCTGGTCAGCCCGAGCTTCTGGTTCACCATGGTGAGCACCCGCCCATTGGTCGGGTCGACCACTACCACGCTACCGCTCACCGGACCTAAACCTGCCACCGCAGCCCGCCGGATCGTGAGATCGTCGCCATCAATGATGTCGCCTTCGGTTGGATCCACCAGCGGAACCGTACGGCGGACGGTCTTTCTGGCTGGAACCGCACTTTTTCTGGCAGCAGACGAGGGACTCGATTTCTGAATCTGGGAGGGGGCGGGAGCGGCAATCTGGAGGAGACCTGCCAGAAGCAGCGGAAAGAGAGCAAACCCTTTCATTTGTGGCGCGTTCCGCGAACTTTGAGCTTAACGGATTTATTATCTGCATTCCTGGCGGTGCGCGTCAATAGTCACCTCAGCTTTACTTTCGGCTGGACCGATGGAAAACTTTAGCCGCAACGTTGGTGCGGAATGCAACAGAGGTGTCACAACCTCCTCTTGAAGAAGCTCACCAGCGCCTCATACGCCTGAACCCAACTGCGATATAGAAGGAAGTCGTGCACCTCATCGGGAAAGACCAATTCCTCCACGTCCACCTTTTGTTTGCGCAGCGCTCCGGCCAGCCGGACGGTCTGATTGAATTGCACATCAGGATCGTCATCTCCTTGAATCAACAACACCGGTGCGCGCCACTTCGACAGATCGGCCATCGGAGAGGCCCGAAACGCCACCTGGTAATCAGGCTCCGTGGGTGGAATGCCGAGTTCCGTCGCCCAGTTGTGCACGCCATGGAAATCCACACCCGTTTTGAAGCGATCCGCTGCCCGCGCGAGAGCCATCGCGACCAGGTATCCGCCGTACGAACCGCCCCAGGTTCCGATCCTCGCCGCATCGACATCCTGGCGTGTGCGCAGATATTCGGCGGCAGCCTGGACGTCAGCAAACTCCGCCCCGCCGGACGCACCGTAATGGAGCGCCTCCCGGAAATCGAGTCCGTATCCGATGCCGCTTCGGAAGTTCACGGAGAGCACGACATACCCGGCGTTCGCGAGATACTGATCCAGCCCGTAGGCGTTCGAATAGTAGTACATCGAATGCCACCCGAGCAGCATCTGGCGGCGTGGTCCGCCATGAAAGAAGACGATCGCCGGGGACCGGCCGGGCGCCGCACTGCGTGGCGGCAGGAACAACTGGCCGTGGATCTGGAGCCCGTCGGCACTGCGGAACAACACCGGTTGCGGCGTAATCATCTGCTGCGTCGGGAAGGAATCGGGAATCGCCCCGGGGTCGAGGTCGTGAGTCTCCGAGCCGACGCGAATCGCCGGATGAATCGGGTGCTGCGCGTCGGACCGCAAAAAAGCAATCGTGTTCCCGTCGCTGGCCGGAGCCGGCTTGCACTCGATACCTGGTCCTGACGAAAGCGCAACGACCGACCCGCCCGCTGCCGCGACTTTCCACAGATGCCGCCGGTCTATGTCGCCCTGATTGGACGAGAAGACGATCTCGCGGCGTCCCGCCGCCGGCGCGACGTCCTCCACTTCGAAATCTCCAGGCGTGAGCAGGGTTGCCGCACCGCCTTCCACGGCCACTGAATAAAGATGCGTCCAACCGTCGCCTTCCCACGGAAAGACGATCCTTCCGTTCCCAGTCCACAGAATCTGGTTGGCCGCAGTCACGTTGCGGAAGACGCTGCCACGCCCTTCGCGAGCGCGCCAGATCTCGCGCCCCGTGGCGGTGTCCGCTGCGGCGACGCGGATCGACCACGGCAATCCTTCCCGCTCCGCCTGCCTCACCGGGCGCAATCCGCTGCTGGGGATCCGCAGGAAGGCGACGCCGCGGCCGTCCGGCGACCACTCCGCCTCGCTATCGTAGTCCGTGCTCGGATCGAGGAAGCGCAACGACCCGGCGGCCGTGTCATACATTCCGATCAGCGAGTGATCGCCTCGCGCTTCGGTGAAGATGACGCGAGTCCCATCCGGCGACCATCGCGGGTGCGAGCAATTGCCGCGTGCTTTGACGACTACAGACTTGCCGGGCAGATCGTCAATCGCACCCACCACGAGTTGGCCGCTGCGCACGAACGCGATGCGCTCGCCGCGAGGCGACACCGCGGGATCATAGCCTTCGCCTAATTTGCGAGGAGTCGTGCGATCGAGCGTGGCGATCCAGACTTCTTCCGAGACCCCGCTCGGATTGAGGTCCGGATTCGCGGAGCCTCCGTGCACGTAGACTATCGCGTGTGCGTCCGCAGTCCAGCGAAGCTGCTGGATTTCCTGCCCATCGTCCTTCTGGAAGTCCGTAAGCGCGCGCGCGGCGTAGCGCGGCGGCTCCGCGACCATGATGTTGCGGACGCCGCGGAGATTCGAGACCCACGCCACTTTGCCACCGACAGGGGCAGCCGTCAGGTCCGTGGGAAAAGAGAATCCCAAAATCTGATCGATTGTGAACGGCGCCGTTTGCGCGCAGCCACAGGCCGCGAGCAGGAGTCCCGCGAGAATTCGCATGCCCTCATGGTAACGACTCCCACCGTTCCATCGCAGCGCAGCGTTTGTGCCCGGAAATGGGATTGGGTTCGTTTCGTAATCCCGTGTTTGGCAGGCGTGATGATTTGGGGAACATGCGACATGGAGTCGACTTCTCACGTCCACTAATCATAGCTTCAGTTTCAGGACAATGCCGGGAATTGCGGATCCAAGAGTAAGTCCTGGTATTCCAACACGACGACGGTTGCAAAGACTGGTTATCGATCTCAGAGCTTGATCATCCCCGCGAGGTCCCTGAAATACAAGGCGGGCGATGTTGCGCTGCAGTCGCAGCAACATCTCGAGCGCTCCGTCCGCGCCTAACCTGCGCGGCGCGCGTCGGACGCTGCGAAAATCTGGCACGCGGCGAAATCGCCTGCGACACCCTCGGCAAGACTCAGTTAGCGGTAGTGGCGATACAGCGGTGTACTTCTGAAACCGTGTACATGTTGAACGACTCCAGATGTTCAATCGCAGCGCAGCGCCGCAAGCGGCTCGATGCGCGCGGCACGCCGTGAGGGAAACCACGACGCCACCGCCGATGCGGCGAATACGAGCAGCAAGCCGATCGCGACCGCGCTGTCCAACGCGCCAAACATCCGCAGATCCATTTGCGAAGCCAACAGCCGGATCACGCCGAGCGAAGCGAGCGCCCCGGCCGCCACTCCGATGGCCGCCAAACGCAGGCACTGTCCAAAGACGATCGCCGCCGCCCGCCACGGCCGCGCGCCGAGCGCGATCCGAATCCCAATCTCCTTGGTCCGCTGCGTCACCAGGTACGACAATACGCCGTAAAGCCCGGAGAGCGACAATAAGAGCGCCAGCCCGCCCACCGCGGAGAGAATCCAATACACCGCGCGCCATGGATAGAGCTGAAAATCCAAAATCTCCTGCATCGAGTGGACCTCCCACGCTGGATCGAGCCGCGAACGTACCGAGTCGCCATTTCCGCGGACGCGCACCAGCAGTACATTTCCGCGACTGTCCACGGCGCGCGGAAAGTAGATGCATGTGGAATCGCTCTGCCCGGAACCGATCCAACCGTTGACGGCGTCGCGCGCAATGCCGATGACATGGGCCACCGCGAACTCCGGCACGGGAGCACCTGTCTGCGCGAACTGGCTGGAGGTAGAACCGTGTTTCGGAATCCGGAAAGACTGCCCCAGGGCATCGCGTCCGGGCCAGAGGGTCTGCGCCGTATGCTGACTGATCACGGCGACCGGTGCGCCATGGCGCGTTTCCGCTTCGGTGAAATTGCGGCCGCGCAAAATCGGAATTTCGAATACCTGGAAGTATTCGGGCGTTGCGTAGAGATACCCTGCGCCAAACAACTCGCTGGCGCCCTCCGGCGCGACCACGGTCCAGGGAAGCACGCCCTCGAATGGGGCCTTGCTGGCCGCGGCTACCGCAGCGACGTCCGGATCGCTGTGCAACTGCGCGATGGCCTGCGGGATCGACGAACTCCGCGCCTGAACTTCGATCACGCCCCGGGTCTGCAGTCCATAATCCAAATGTGCGAACTGCCGGTTGGCGCCGAGCAGGTACGCTGCGCAGATGAGGAAGAGCGCCGAGGCCGTGACTTGGGCAATCACGAGCGCGTTGCGCAGCCGGGCCGACCGGACGTCGCTGGTAAACTCGCCGCGTGCCGCCTGCATCACGTTGGAGCGCGTGGCCTGGATGGCCGGAACCAATCCAAACAACAACGCCGCCGCGAGTGCCGCGAAGAGCATGAACGCCAAAACCCGCCAGTCGACCTGATGCGGCGCGAGGGTGACGAATTCCGCATAATCGCGAGGAATGGTGGCGATCGCCAGACGGACACCCCACTCGATGGCAGCGTACGAGATCAGAAAACCCAAGGCTGCGGCGGCCAGCGCCAGCAATACACTCTCCGTCAGCAACTGCCGGACCAGCCGCCCGCGTCCCGCCCCCAGTGCGAGGCGGACTCCAATTTCCCGCTGTCTCGCCATGGCGCGCGAGAGCAGCATGTTGGCGACATTCACGCACGCAATCAGCAGCACCAGTCCGAATCCGGCGATCAGCGGCGAGAAGGCCGCGATCACTGCCGGTTGCAGTGGTACGCTGCCCGATTGCGAATGTAGGACCACGCGCGTGGACCGGTCATCCGCCGGCCGGTTCGTGCGCGGAGCCAGGCACTGAGTTCTTCTTCTGTCCGCCGCACGCTCCAACCCCGCCGCAATCGGCCGGTCACACGGATCTGCTCGAAAAGGCTTGGACCATCGGACAATTGCGGGGCCAGGGTGATGGGCGCCCAAAAATCGAGCGGCACACCGATCGTCCCGGTGAAGTCCGAGGGCGCGATGCCCACCACTTCCAGCGGAAAGCCCCGGACGGCGATCTTCTTCCCCACGATCGCGGGATCGCCGTTGAATTTGTTCCTCCACGCGAGAAAGCTGAGCACCACCACCGGCGAGGAACCTGGCGCCGCCGCATCGTCCGGCAGCAAGGTCCGCCCGCGCGATGCGGTGACTGCGAGCATCTGAAAATAATGCCGGTCACGAGGTTTCCCAACAGCACGTGCCCGTCGCCGCGCGCGAGCAGAACGGCTCCGCCCGCGGCATCCTGGAATGCTCCAGCCTGCGCCTGGAGATCCCGAAACTCGCCCCAGGAAAGCCGGCGATCGCCTCCGTTGGCGTTGCCGAGAGTGTAGAGGCTGTAAGGATCACGAACGGCAAGGGGGCGCAGCACATAGGCATTGAAGAGAGTAAACAACGCCGTATTGAGACCGAGCGCCAGAGAGACGATGCCGACCACGGTGACGGTGAATGCCGGCGTGCGGAGCAAGCCGCGCGACGCGTGGCGCATATCCAGCATGACGGAGTCGAACCAGGCAAGACCGCGCCAGTCGCGGCACTGCTCCTGCACCTGCGCGAAGCCGCCAAACTTGCGCGCGGCCACGCGAGCCGCATCGCGTGCGTCCATGCCTGCCTGCAGGTGTTTACGCGTTTCCATTTCGAGGTGAAATCGCAACTCCTCGTCCAGGTCCCGCTCGGCGCGTTGCGGGAAGAGGAGAGCACGCAGCCGAAGACGCATATCGGTCCAATTCATCTCAGGCGAGCTCCAGCACGCGGCCGATGGCAGCGCTCAGGCGAGCCCACTGCTCGGTCTCGAGTTCGAGTTGCTTTTTGCCGGCCGCCGTCAAACGGTAGAAGCGCGCGCGGCGTCCGAGCTCCGAGACGCCCCATTCGGCGGTGATGCGGGCCTGATGTTCGAGGCGGTGGAGGGCTGGGTAGAGCGAGCCCTGATTGACCTGCAGAACGTCCTGAGAGATCTGCTGGATCCGCTCGGAGATGGCCCACCCATGCATGGGGTCGTTCCGCAGCGCCCGCAATATCAGGAGGTCGAGAGTGCCCTGGAGAAGATCGAGCCGCGGCGATTGCTTCATAGTGTCGGGTCCCTACAACAGAGTACGGCTGCTTGGTGTAGGATGTCAACAACAATCGCGGCGCAGACATTTTGGAAAGCACGGATTGGGCGTTACGGCTTGGAGTTCGCGGCGCGACGCAGACTCTTGCTTGGGGCGCCACCATTCAATGTCCCACTGCGACGCCACCAGTGTCCGGAAATGGGACTGGGTTCTTCCGAAAATTATTCTGGCCTAACCTCCGGTGCCGATGCGGATGTCTTTGGAATCAACGCCGTGGTGCCCTCCGGGATCGTGACGGTGACGCGGTGCCGGTTGTCATCAGCGTGGCGGGACAGACCAGCCCAATCAGCCCGGCAGTTACGATGGCCGTGAAGTAAGTGATCCATCGAATCGCATTGTCCGCGCGTGGAGGGGCGTAAGGATCGTAGGTATTCTCGTCTTGCAGACTGTGGTTGGACGGTTTATGCTGGTAGCGGGACCGGAG
>DATGIL010000063.1:0-50476 GCA_035295745.1 Bryobacteraceae bacterium
ATCGGTCATGATCGTGGCCGGATTCGAATTGACCAGGATCACTTCATAACCGTCGGCTCGCAGCGCTTTCGCGGCCTGGGTTCCGGAGTAATCGAACTCGCAGGCCTGGCCGATGATGATGGGACCGGACCCGATAATCAGGATGCGATGAAGGTCGTTGCGTCTGGGCATCGGGCTATTTCCCGTCCTGGTGCTGCTGCATGAGGGCGACGAAATCGTCGAAGAGGTAGTGCGAATCGTGTGGGCCGGGTGCGGCCTCGGGGTGGTATTGCACGCAGAAGACCGGATGGCTGCGGTGCCGGAAGCCTTCGAGTGTTTGGTCGTTGAGGTTCACGTGGGTGATTTCGACGTCGTTGAGATTGAGCGAGTCCGGGTCCACAGCGAAGCCGTGATTGTGTGAGGTAATCTCGACCCGCTGATTGAGCTCGTTGCGTACTGGATGATTGATGCCGCGATGGCCGAACTTCAGCTTGTAGGTTTTGCCTCCGACGGCGAGGCCCAGCAACTGGTGGCCGAGGCAGATCCCAAAGATCGGTTTCTTACCGATGAGCCCGCGGATGTTGCGCACCTGGGTTTCGAGCGGTTCCGGATCGCCTGGCCCGTTGGAGAGGAAGATGCCGTCGGGCTTGAGGGACAGGACATCTTCGGCCGACGTGAGGGCAGGCACGACGGTGACCCGGCACCCGACATGGACCAGGCGGCGTAGGATGTTGCGCTTGATGCCGAAGTCGTAGGCAACCACGTGAAGTCCAGGCTCCCTGGCGCGCCCGATTTGTTCGGAGGGCGAGCAGGGGTCGACTGGCTGGTCCCAGTGGTAGGACTTGGCACAGGAGACTCGGCTGGCGAGATCGAGACCGGACATGGTGGGAATAGCGCGCGCCTTTTCCACCAGGGCGGCGGAGTCGGATGCCGCCCCTGAAAGCACGCCGCGCATCACGCCGCGGGTGCGGAGGTGGCGGACGAGAGCGCGGGTATCGAGACCGGAGACGACAGGGATTCCGGCCTCGACGAGAAAGTGGCTGGCAGCTTCGTCCGAGCGCCAGTTACTGGCAAGCGCGGAGAATTCGCGGACCACCAATCCCTCGATGTAAGGCCGGCCAGCTTCGTTGTCCTCGCGATTCGTGCCGTAGTTGCCGATCTGCGGGTTGGTGAGAATGACAATCTGTCCGGCGTATGACGGATCGGTGAATACTTCCTGATAGCCCGTGAGGGCGGTGTTGAACACGACCTCGCCTGAGCGTTCGACAGGCGCACCAAAACTCCTGCCCTCGAAGACCGTGCCGTCTTCCAGGGCGAGGATTGCAGGGTTCAAGTTTGGATCTTCCTCCGAAAGGTGTGGGGTAACTCTTATTCTATCGCAAGCGGAGGGCCCAACTTGGATGGAACATTTCGGAACGATTCGGCGTTAGAGCCAGAACGAGGACACGCATGAAAAGACTGCTACTTCGGACTATTGCGCTCGCCGCCAGTTTTATGGGCGGGCTGTACGGTCAAAACATCAGCGGTACCTGGCAAGGTACCTTAACGCCTCCCCAAGGCAGGCCGCTGCGGATCGTCGTCAAAATTTCGCGGGCGGACAACGAAAGCCTGAAGGCAGTCTTCTACAGCATCGATCAGCCTGCTCCGCCGATCAACGTGAGTTCCGTGGCGCTGCAGGGCGCAGTACTCAAGATGGATATCCCCGCGCTCGCGGGATCGTACGAAGGAAAATTGGCGGCGGATGGCAACAATATTACGGGAACGTGGTCGCAGGGCGTTCCCATACCCCTGAATCTTCTGCGGGCGACCGCCGAGACGGCATGGGCGATCCCGGATGCGCCGCCGCCTCCGCGATTGATGCCTGCCGACGCGAAGCCGACCTTCGAGGTGGCGACCATCAAGCCGAGCAATCCCGACCAACCCGGGCAGTCCATTCTGGTGGGCCGGGGAGGCGGCAATCTCTTCACCACCACAAACACGACTCTGAAGGACCTGATTGTGTTCGCCTATGGTCTGCACACCAAGCAGGTGGCAGGCGGACCGGGATGGATGGAATCGGAAAAATACGATATCAGCGGGAAACCCGACACGGCCGGTATTCCTAATGTCGTGCAACTCCAGTCGATGGTTCAGAAGATGCTGGAGGAACGGTTCCAACTCACTTTTCATAAGGAAAAGCGGGAGATGTCCGCGTATGCGATCACGATCGGAAAGAGCGGATTAAAAATCAAGAAGACGGAGAACAATGCAGGAAGCCTGCCGGGCTTTGGCGGCAGGGGGCCTGGGGACATCATCGTTCGGAATGCCACGATGACGGAATTTGCGGGATTTCTGCAAAGCCGGATTCTCGAGCGCCCGGTGGTCGATCAAACCAACTTGACGGATCGCTTCGACTTCGGGCTTAAGTGGACGCCAGACTCGGTGCAATCGGCCGCAGGTTCGAATCCTCCCCCGACGCCGGAAGGTGCGGATGCGCCCCCGGACCTGTTTACGGCGTTCCTGCAAGAGCTTGGTTTGAAGATCGAGTCGGTGAAAACGCCTGTCGAGGTGATGGTGATCGATAAGGTGGAGAAGGCGTCCGCGAACTAGGCCATGTTGGGCAGATCACCGATCTGCGGTCCGCCAGACTTGGTGGAACACCCAAAGGCGCCGACAGGAGCGTCGACGCGGCAAATAGGAGTCTTTGCGCCACAAAAAAGTCCGGCCCCGCGCGGAGGAACGCGGGGCCGGTTGTATTCTGCCAGCGATCGATCTAATGTTAGACAGCCACGTAGTGTGTGCTGCCCTGCCGATTCACAAGCAGAAGAGCTTCGTCTTTCGAGTTGCCGAGGGCGCGCTCGAAATCCGAGGTGTTCTTGACCGCCTGATGATTCACTTCCTGGATGAGGTCACCGCGCTTCAGTCCGGATTCGGCGGCGCGGCTGCCCGGTTCCACCTCCGTGACCACCACACCGGTGGCTGTCGCCGGCAAGCCCAGTTCACGAGCGCTCCGGGCATTCAGGTTCTCCACGGACACGCCTTCCATCGCAGTATCGGTGCTCTCCGTGTTTTTCTCCACCTTGGCCTGCTCCGTGGGGAGCTCCGCCAGGCGCACCGAGAAGTCCTTTTGCGAACCGTCACGCAGCACCTTGACGCCGACTGTAGTACCGGGCTCCATCAAGGAGATGTTCATGCGGAGTTGCGCACCATCGTTCACCGGTTTGCCGTTGACTTCGAGAATGATGTCGCCCTTGTGCAGTCCGGCCCTTTCGGCGGGGCTGTTGGGGCTGACGTCGCCCACCAGCGCGCCGCGAACTTCAGGCTCGTGGAACGCCCGGGCAATCGCCGGAGTCACTTCCTGAGCAACGACACCCAGATAGGCGCGAGTGACTTTGCCGGTCTTGAGAATCTGATCCATCACGTTGCGTGCTACTGACACGGGGACGGCGAAACCGATCCCCTGATTGCCTTCCGAGCCATGGCTCAGGATAGCCGTGTTGATGCCGACCAACTCACCGCGGTCATTCACCAGCGCTCCGCCCGAGTTACCGGGGTTGATGGAAGCGTCGGTCTGAATAAAGTTCTCGTATTCCTCAATTCCAAGGTTCCCGCGGCCCGTGGCACTCACGATTCCCATGGTTACCGTCTTTCCGAGGCCGAACGGATTGCCCATGGCGAGGACGTAGTCACCCACCTGAAGCCGGTCGGAGTCCCCGATAACAATGGGCTGCAAATTAGGCGCGTCGATCTTCAAAACGGCAACGTCGGTTTTGGGATCTGTCCCAATCACCTGGGCCTTGAATTCGCGCCGGTCGCTCAGGGTCACGTGGACGTCATTGGATCCATCCACCACATGGTTGTTCGTCAGAATGTAGCCTTCCGGGCTAACGATCACTCCCGATCCGAGCCCTTCCGCCTTACGCTGCCGGGGCACATTGAACTGCCGTCCTTGACCCCGTCCCTGTCCCTGTCCTTGGCCATCGCCGAAGAACTGCCGGAACAAGGGATCCATATCCATGTCGCCCTGGTCGGCGAACCCCGTCTTCACCATCTTGGACGACGAGACGCTTACCACGGCGGGCAGCACCTTCTTTACTACGGGGGCGAAGGTATTGCGACTGGCCGGTTCATCCGGGCTCGCAAACTTCATGGTTGCCGGCGGGTTCAGCATCCCCATATGGTCCGCGCCGACAAGCGCCACACCTCCTAAACCCAGCGCCGCTGCCAGTACCATAACCGCCGGGCGCCCCCAAAAACCTTGTATCTTCATCGATCCTCCCTTACTCTGTTACTGGCCGTTTCCTAGCGGCCGAACTCACTTTCTGTAGTACCTTCACCTATACGGACGCAGAAATATCGACTTCGTCTTGTAAGGTTTTGTATAGAATGTGAACTCGGGTGGGGCGATGTTTGATGTAACTGGGAAGGACCAGCTTACGTCTAATCAAGTGTCCTAGTTCAGGAGCTGCTGCCCGGAGTACACGACGACGGGAGATCCATCTGCCAGAAAGGCGGAATCTGGCTCGCGATTGAGGCAAGTTGCGAGCTGGGCGCCGTATAAACCGGCCGCGTCGCCTTCGAATCGGGCCCGAATCGGCTTCCAGACGCGCCAACGCACGTGCTCCACCTGGTATTCGAGGGACCCGCCGCCAGGCTGCGAAGCGTATCCCCAATAATGTTCGGTGATGAACTGCTCGAGCGACCCTTCGGCAGCCGGTTCCGGCCGCCCTTCGCACTCCAGTTGCACGGAATTCCACCTGCCTGCGTGGTGCCAGCCGTAATCCACCTGTACGCGCCCGTACTCCGACACTGGCTCGACGATCTTATGCCGCATTTTCAATGAGATATAGTTTTCATTAAAGGCGAGCCGGGCTACCTTCGCAATGACGTAACGGGGCACGATTTCGCGGACGAATACCACCCCGCGCCGCACCTCTCCACCAGACTCCCGGCGGACATAAAAGCGAAGGTTGACCTCGTCGAAATCGGAGTGAAAGGGGATCCAGATTCCGCGAACACGGGTCCGTAGAAAACGGAACGCCACCAGGCTGACGTACGTCTTGCCATCGAATTCGTCGAGTTCGGTGCCGGCGGGGACCAGGGCGGCCAACCAGGAGGGGTCGACGGAGTAATTCAGCATGGCCAGATTGCGCCACTCGGCAGTAAGAAACGGGCTTGGCGGCGCAAACGGCATACGGCTTAAGTGTACACCTGGTAAGAAGCGCGATTTTGGCTCGCGCTGCAGACTCGGTGGAGGTCCGAAAAGCGTCGACATGAGTGTCGACGCGGCAAACAGGAGTGTTTGCGCCACAGTTCCGACGGAGAGTTCTTACATCGTCTAGTAACTCGCGTGAGTCATATGCTGCTCCAGGAGCATTTCCATAAAGACGTCGGCGCGAGCGTAGGCAGAGGGAATGACGCGTTCAGGCGGAAGGTGGCGGAATCCGAGCGACTCGTACAGCCGAATCGCCGGCGTGAGTATGTGATTGGTCTCGAGATAGAGACGGCTGGCGCCTGAAGCACGTGCTTCCGCAATCGCCCGGGAGAGGAGACCGCGTCCAATCCCCGCCTTCTGATACGATTCCCTGACCGCCATTTTCGCCAACTCGTATTCGCCGGGTCCCATGGCGAGGAGTGCACAACAGCCCACCGGTTCTCCGTGCCGGAATGCCAGGAAGATCCGGCCGCCGCGGTCCAGGATGTAATGCTGCGGGTTCGCAAGCGTAGCCTCGTCCTTCGATTCCATGACGAAGTAGCGCACAATCCACTCTTCGTTGAGCTGACGGAAGGCCATCTCGTCGCCGGGAATGAATTCCCGAATGCTCAATTCTGAATCGCCTGTCTGCATGAGCGCCCCTCCTATGTTCCAAATTACGGCACGCCCTTCCAGATGTCCAATAGTTAGAATATGCTGATTGATACGGTATCGGTATGAATCAGGAAATCGAACTGCGCCATCTTCGCTACTTTCTGACGGTGGCAGAGACGCTCCATTTCAGCAAGGCAGCGGAGCGTCTGGGGATGGCGCAGCCCCCGCTCAGTCATCAAATCAAGCGCCTGGAGCAACTCGTCGGGCACCGTCTGTTCGACCGTACGACGCGAGGCGTCAAGCTCACGCTCGCCGGGCAGTTGCTCGCCGACCGTGCCCGCAGCACGATCGAGAAGGTGCAGGACGACCTCGAACAGGTCCGGAGGCTGGGGCGCGGCGAGGAGGGCACGCTGACGGTTGGTTTCAGCGGTTCCATCATGTTCACGAATCTGCCGGCTGCGATCGAGGCGTACCGCCGGCGATTTCCAAAGGTGGAGTTGCGCTTGCGCGAGTCGACGACAGGCGCGCAAATTCCGGCGCTCCTGGATGGCACGCTCGACCTGGCATTCCTGCGAGATGGCGACCCTACCGAGGGCATCCAGATGACGACTTTGTTGAAGGAGCCCTACGTCGCAGTGCTTCCGCAGTCTCACCCTCTGGCTCGCAAGCGGGCGTTCCGCGTGAGCGATCTGCGCAGTGAGCCTTTCATCTTCTTCGCCCGCCGGATGGGCCCGTTGGCCTTCGACCGCACGATGGCGTGTTGCGAACGAAGCGGGTTCCGGCCGAACATCGTGCAGGATGCGCCGCAGTGGCCCACGCTGGTTCGTCTGGTTGCGGCAGGGCTCGGCGTGTCGCTGGCGCCGGGTTGTGTCGGGAGTGTGAAGATTCCGGGTGCCGTCTACCGCGATCCACACGCCCCTTGCCGCACGACAGTGGATCTCGGGGTCAAGGTAGGATCCGAAAAAGTCCTGGTGAAGAACTTCATGCAGATCGCAAGTGAGCATCTGTCGCGCTGATCGCCAGGACCCGTGCTACGATTGGGAAAATTCGAATGGCGGATTCGATCGCACGTAAGGCTTCTCTGTTAGCCGTTGTCGTCGCCGCCCCTCCCGTGATTGCGATTCTGACGTACGTCGATAGCATCACGGTGAGGCTGGTTTCGCTGGTCTCGGGAATCGTGCTCGTGTTCATGACGTTCCTTTTGGCGCGATCGCTTTCCCGGCGTATTTCGCGGCTGACCGACTTCGTGAACCGATTGCTCGACCCGAGCGTGCCCCATCCCAAGTTACAAACGAGTGACGACGAGTTGGGCATTTTGGCTCGATCCTTGCTTCAGATCACGCCGGAAATCGAGGAGCTCTTCAATCGCGTGAGCACGGAACTGACCCGCCGCGAAGCGATTCTGGCGAGCATGACGGACGCGGTGCTGGCGGTAGACGCGCGCGTGATGGTGACTTTTTGCAATCAGGCGTTCCTGCAGGCGGTTGGATACCATGGCGCTTTCGAAAACGTCCCGCTCCTGAAGGTGGTGCGGGATCCGGTGCTGTTTCAGATCTTGAAGCGCGTGCTGGATTCAGAGAGTGCGGTGCGCGAGCGAGTCGACCTGGCCGCGGTGGGAACCAGGTCTTACGAGGTCTATGCGGCGCCGTTGAACAGCACCACCTCGCGTGGGGCGATTGCGATTCTTCGCGATCTGACGCCGTCAGAGCGCCTGGAACGCTCCAAACGGGACTTCATCGCCAACGTCTCGCACGAGATCCGCACGCCACTGGCCACCATCTGTGGATACGCCGAGACGCTATTGGGCGGCGGACTGGAGGATCAGAGCAACAGCCGGCGTTTCGTGGAGATCATACAAGCCAACGGCGTTCGCCTGAACAACATTGCCGCCGATCTGCTGAGCCTTTCGGAGCTGGAATCGGGACGCCCGGGGCCACAGCCCGGTCCGATTTCGTTGAATGATGTTCTGGGCAACGCGATCCGCGCGATTGAACCCGCCGCCAGATTGACGGGAGTGCAGATCCGATGCTACCCCATGCCGGATTTGCAGGTGCTGGGATACGGGATTCGGCTGGAACAGGCAGTCTTGAACCTTCTGGCAAACGCGGTCAAGTTCAACAAGCCGAACGGAGAAGTTCGTGTGCAAGCCGCCGAGGAGAGGGGTGGGCAGATTGAGATCCGCATTTCCGATACGGGCGTGGGGATCCCCCAGGAAGACCTCTCCCGGATCTTCGAGCGGTTTTACCGGGTCGACAAGGCGCGCTCCAGGCAAGTCGGTGGTACTGGTCTAGGGCTTTCGATTGTGAAGCACGCGGTGGAACAGATGAACGGTGCGGTGACGGTAAGGAGTCAACTGGGGGAGGGGTCGACATTCACGGTTACGCTTCCTCGGTACCATCGGCAGTAAATAATTCCTTCACCTCCTAGTCATCGTCCTCTAACAATCCGGGCGTAACATGAGCGCTCGTAGCCTGGTAAATCGATCCTCCTGGCAGAGCTTCAGCCAGTGTGTGCTCTCGGTACGTAACTTTGTCGTCAAGCAATCGTAACCAAGCCGTAACAAGGCGGCCGGGAAGTATTCTACCCCGGCGCCGAAACCGTTCTCAGTACGATTTCAAAAAAGGGCAGGTAAGATGATCAGATCGAGAAGCAAGAGTATCGGGTTGATGTGTGTAGCGGCGACGCTGCTTCAGCCAGTATGGGCAGCCGATCCACCTGCGACTCCCGCGAGTAACACCACCGTGGACGTCGCCAAATTGAAAGCCCAGTTGGACGAGCAACAGAAGGAAATCGACAAGCTCCGCGCCATGCTGGAGGCCCAGCAAAAAATGCTCGAACAATCCAGCGCTGTGGCTTCGGCTCCCGCGCCCGAGCGGAAAAGCCAGTCGGTAGGAGAGACTGCCTCCGCGGTTCCCATGATTGTGCCTACGGCGGCGCCGGCGCCCTCGCGTTCGCCGATGACCTTGCCAGATCCGTTACCTGCCCGCACCGCTACTCCGCAGGCGGCCTCTGCTCCCGAATCCGCGCCTCTGCAACTACGCATTGGCGATACCACAATCCAGCCCATCGGATTCATGGATTTGACGATGTCCTTCAAGGACAAGAATGCCGGCGGGTCGCTCGGCAGCAACTTCGGAAGCATTCCCTACAACAACGCCGCTACCGCCAAACTCACTGAACTTCGATTCAGTCCACAGAACTCGCGGATTGGATTTCGAGTGGATGGCAACTGGAAGGGCGCCCATTTCATGGGTTATAACGAGTTCGACTTCCTGGGCACCAGCGGCGCCTTCAATATGTCCGTCACCAACGGAGCCTTTGTCCCCCGTCTGCGGCTCTTCTGGGTGGATGTGCGCAAGGACCAATTCGAGTTCCTGGCCGGCCAAAGCTGGAGCATGCTGACGCCTAATCGCAAAGGCATCTCCGCGTTGCCAGGCGATCTCTTCTACAGCCAGGTAGTCGACGTCAATTATGTGATTGGATTGCCATGGACGCGCCAACCGGGTGTGCGGTTCCTGTATCACCCCAACGAGCGGGTGACTTTCGGTCTTTCTCTCGAAAATCCGGATCAGTATATCGGCGGTTCGGGCGGTGGACCGAGCGTAGTTCTTCCCACTGCTCTGGCGGGTCTCTCCAACACGCAATTGGACAACCCATCCGGTACCGCCGGCGCGGTGCAGAATATTCCCAACGTTCATCCGGATATCATTGCAAAGCTGGCATTCGACCCCACGTCGCGAGTTCACTTTGAGGTTGCCGGGATCGAGCGGACCTTTAAAGTGTGGAATACGACAACGGGCCAACCCACTTCGGGTCAGTACTCGACCAAGGCGGTCGGGGGAGGCGCGATTAACGGGAACTTCGAGGTGGCCAAAAACTTCCGCCTGATCACCAACAATCTTTGGGGCGAAGGTGTCGGCCGATACTTCTTCGGCAATGCTCCCGACCTCATCGTACGTGCCGATGGCACCGTAAGCCCGATGCACTCTGGTGGCACCGTGGATGGCTTTGAAGCCCGGGTGAACAACAACAAGCTGCTGTTGTATGCCTACTACGGTGGCTTGTATATCGGCCGCAATGTAGCGTTCGACGCGAACGGCACGACCTTAATCGGTTATGGCTATCGGGGTTCCGCAAACAGCCAGAACAAGACAGTCCAGGAAGGTACTTTCGGATTCAACCAGACCCTTTGGGCCGATCCCAAGTACGGGGCGCTCAACCTGATGGGGCAATATCAATATCTGTTCCGCGATCCATGGTACGTCGCGCCGAATTCTCCAAAAGGCACTCACGACAACACCATTTTCATCAACGTTCGCTACACGCTTCCGGGAAGCGCTCCGCCGGTTAAGTAATAGCCAGAACTTCAGCGTTCCGTAACCGGACTGTAACAATCGGGTGCCAAAATCGAGGTGAAACAAGTATGAGAAGAACATCAATATTGGCCTTGGTAGGCCTAATCGCAGGAGTTACGGCACCGTTCGCCGCAGCTCAAAAGATCAACGCCGCAGGCGCGAGCTTTCCGGATCCGATTTACGAGAAATGGTTCGCCGACTACCACAAAGCTCATCCGGAAGTGCAGATCAGCTACAACCCGAATGGCTCCGGTGGCGGAGTCAAGGGAATCACCGATGGAACAATTGATTTCGGAGCTTCGGATCCGCCGATGTCGGACACCGAAATCGCGGCGCTCAAGGGAAAGGTGTATCACTTCCCAACAGTGTTAGGCGCGGTGGTGCCGATCTACAACGTCCCAGGCATCACACAAGATCTCAAGTTCAGCGGGCAGACATTGGCCGATATCTACATGGCCAAGATCACTAAGTGGAACGACAAGGCGATCGCCGCGGAGAATCCGGGCGTTAAGCTGCCGAACGAAGACATCGTTCCGGTCCACCGGACAGACAACAGCGGCACTACCTATGTCTTCACGGATTTTCTGGCAAAGGTCAGCCCGGAGTGGAAGCAGAAAATCGGCTTCGCGAAGGGCGTGAGCTGGCCCGTCGGATTAGGCGGGGCTCAAAACGCGGGGGTTGCCGGGCAGGTCAAAAATACTCCCTTCTCGATCGGCTACGCGGAGTTGATCTACGCAGTTCACGAAAAGATCGGTTATGGTTCAGTGAAGAATGCTGCCGGCGAATATATCAAGGCCGATATCGCTTCGGTGACGGCAGCAGCGGCCAGCGTTAAGGAAATCCCGGCCGACTTCCGCGTCTCGATCACCAATGCGCCCGGCAGCAAGGTGTATCCCATCTCCTCGTATACCTACATGTTGATTCCAGAAAAGTTTGCCGATGCGGCGAAGGGAAAGGTAGTGAAGGCATTCCTGGCGTGGATGTTGACCGATGGGCAGAAGAGCGCTCCTGGTCTGGATTACGCGCCGTTGCCAACGTCGGTCGTTGAGAAGGAGAAGAAGCAGCTCGCGATGCTCAAGTAGCCGGATGGGAATCGCATTTCCCGAGACCAAATGGCCAGCCAGGCAGTAGTTGCAGAGCAACAACCGGCGGTAAAGATCGCAACCCACACGGGCGACATCATCGCCCGTGTGGTCACGTTTACCTTCGCCGCCACGATTCTTGCCATCACTCTCTTACTTGTCTATCAACTCTATAAGAGTTCTGCCGCCGCTCGGGCTGCATTGGGTTTTGGGTTCCTCACATCAAGTGAATGGAACCCGGTAACGGATCAATTTGGGGCGGCTCCCTTTATCTACGGAACCGTGGTCACCTCGCTAGTGGCCCTGTTGATTTCAGTGCCGATGGGATTGGGCGCCGCCATTTTTCTCTCGGAATTGGCACCGGCACGGATTTCGAACGCGCTCACCTTCGTGATCGAACTGCTCGCCGCCATACCCAGTGTGATTTACGGCCTGTTGGCGATCTTCACGCTCGTGCCCCTGATGCGCCTTTATGTGGAGCCGTTCCTGAAGCACACCCTCGGGTTTCTCCCCCTCTTCAAGGGACCCGCGTATGGTGTGGGTTACCTGACGGCTGGATTGGTCCTTTCCATCATGACGATACCGTTCGTCATCTCGGTTTCGCGCGAATCGCTTTTGGCTGTCCCGCGGGAACAACGCGAAGCGGCTCTCGCACTGGGAGCTACGCGTTGGGAGAGCACCTGGCAGATCGTCGTCCCGTACGCCAAGCTGGGGATTCTGGGATCTGTGTTTTTGGGCCTCGCGCGGGCGTTGGGAGAGACGATGGCGGTGACGATGGTGATCGGCAATGTGCCAAGGATCAACTACTCGCTGCTGGCACCCGGGTATTCCATCGCTGCCGTGATTGCGAACGAGTTCAGCGAAGCGGGTGGAACGATACATCCCGCGGCGCTGGTCGAACTTGGCCTGGTTCTCTTCTGTCTTACGATTCTGATCAATAGCTTCGCGCGCCTGATGATTATCGCCACTACCAGCAAGGGGTCGAAACGCGCATGAACCGGCTACTCTGGCGAAAAATCGTTAATGGCGTGATGCTGACACTGACGGGCATTTGCACCGTGGTGACGGTATCCGCACTCTTTGTCATTCTGGGATGCCTGGTCTATCAAGGCGGCAAATCGCTGAGTTGGAATTTCTTCACTCAGTTGCCCGTGCCGGTTGGCGAATTGGGCGGCGGGATGGCGAACGCCATTGTGGGTACGGCGCAGATTGTGGGCATGGCCGCGCTGTTCGGGATTCCCATCGGATTCCTGGCGGGTGTCTATCTGGCGGAGTACGACGACAAAAAGTTTGGCTTCGTCGTTCGCTACGTGGCCGACCTCCTGAACGGTGTCCCATCAATCGTCGTAGGAATTCTGGCCTGGACGCTGGTCGTTCTGCCGATGCATCACAATTCGGCCCTTGCAGGGTCGATCGCTTTAGCCGTGATGCTGATTCCGATCGTCACGCGGCAGACTGAGCAGTTCCTCCGAGAGGTCCCGCTCTCGCTTCGCGAAGGAGCGCTGGCTCTGGGCGCGAGCAAGTGGAAGATGATCGCCACGGTGGTGGTGCCCGCGGGGAGCAAGGGTGTTTTGACCGGGATGATTCTGGGCGTCGCGCGGATTGCCGGCGAGTCCGCTCCGCTTATCTTTACGGCGCTGGGAAATCAGTATTGGGGCGGTATCAACGAGCCCACGTCTTCGCTGCCGGTGATGATCTACAAATACGCAACCTCTCCCTTTGATGACTGGCACCAGCAGGCTTGGGCAGCGGGTCTGGTGCTGATCGGTATGGTCCTGACCGCCAACATCCTTGCCCGGTTGGTGTTAGCCAGAGGAGTTTCGGTTCCGCGCGGCTAGGAGCCCGCAATCGCATATGAGCATGGCACCTGAATATACATCCCAACCAAAGGTAAGCGAGGGTCCAAAGGTGGCTCCCCTGTCCGGATCCGTCCCCAAACTGCGTGCCAGCAACGTGAATTTTTATTACGGCTCGTTCCAGGCGCTCCACAATATCTCGCTGGATATGCAGACCAATCAGGTGACGGCGCTGATCGGGCCTTCGGGATGCGGCAAGTCGACCTTTCTGCGGAACCTGAACCGGATCAACGATACCATCCGTAACTCGCGGATGGAAGGCCAGATCCTGCTCGATAACAACGACGTGCGCAATCTCGACGTGACCAATCTGCGGCGGCGTGTGGGCATGGTATTTCAAAGGCCCAATCCGTTTCCCAAATCGATCTTCGATAACATCGCTTACGGACTGCGGATCAACGGGATGGCGAATCGTGGCGAGATGAAAGATCGGGTGGAGCAAAGCTTGCAGCGCGCGGCCTTGTGGGAGGAAGTCAAGAACAAGCTTCACGAATCTGCCTACGCGCTTTCCGGCGGACAACAGCAGCGATTGTGCATCGCGCGCGCCCTGGCAGTCGATCCGGAAGTGTTGCTGCTGGACGAGCCGTGCTCCGCGCTGGACCCGATTGCCACCGCCAAGATCGAGGAGTTGATGTTCGGCTTGAAGGACCAGTGCACCATGGTGATCGTGACGCACAACATGCAGCAAGCCGCGCGAGTGGCCGATAACACCGGGTTTTTCCTGCTGGGCAGACTGATTGAATACGACAAGACTGACACTATCTTCAAAAACCCATCCCGTAAGGAGACGGAAGATTACATCACCGGAAGATTCGGGTAGAGCTGGATGTTTTTCGCTATGATCAGTTGCAGGGGCGTCGCGCGAAGGGAGAGACACTGACTTGCGTCATTTTACGGTAGAACTGGAAGAGCTGAATCAAAAGCTCCTGGAGATGGGGGGACTCGTGGAGTCCGCCATCAGCCGCAGCATTCGCTCCCTGGTCGACCAGAACAAAGAACTCGCCGAACAGGTGATTCGCGACGAGCCGAAGATCAATCGGATGGAAATGGAGATCGACGGCATGGCGACGCGTCTGCTCGCACTCCGCCAACCGGTGGCCCGGGATCTCCGCTTTCTGATGTCCGCGTTGAAGATCAATACCGACCTGGAGCGCATAGGCGATCTGGCCCAGCATGTGGCCGAGCGTTCCATCTCGCTGATGCATCATCCGCTGGTGAAGCCGATGATCGACATCCCGAAAATGGCGTCGCTGGTTCAGTCGATGCTGCTGAAGTGTCTGGACGCTTTCGTAAATGGTGACGACGTGCTGGCCCGCTCGGTGTTGCTGGCAGACGACGAGGTGGATGCGCTGCGGGACGCGGTCTATACGGAGTTGCAGGAGATCATGCAACGCGATCCCGGCGTAATTCCCGCAGCCATCGATCTGATTTTTGTCGCACGCAACCTGGAGCGCATCGGCGACCACGCCACCAATATCGCGGAAGACGTGGTTTTCCTGGTAAAGGGAGTCGACGTCCGGCATCACGCCGAGCAGACGGGCGCGATTTAAGTAAGATCACGCATAAACGCTGTTGCTGCTGGCCGGAGTTATCCTTGCATTTCTAACGCGAAAGGGGGATACTGCACTCAGAGTTCGATTGGGAAGGAGGCGCCGACAGATGTTCCGGTTAGCCTTGGCAATGCTGATGAGGGTGGGACGCCTGCTGAAAATGCTGGTGGAGTCGGATCCGGTGTACCGCTTCCGGTAGACGCATTTCAGGCAGTAAGGAATTTCGGCCGGTCCATGATTTCGAGGACGTGCCCCAATAACTGGGACCTTCGAAACGGCTTCCTCAGTACGCCGAAATTGCGGCTCGACCCAGCTTTGTCGTGCAATGTATCTTCCCCGTCATCGCCTGTCAACAAAAGTGTGCGTGTCGCCGGCGAGACGGAATTCAAGTTCCGGGCGAACTCGGGAGCGTTGATTCCAACAGCCTCAGAATCGATTACTGCAAGTTGAATAGGACGGGAGCTTTCACGGCAGTACAGGAGCGCTTCCGATCCGCTGGAGGTCGCGAATACGTCAAAACCGGCCCTTTCCAGCGTGGCAGATACCGATCGGAGAACCGTCTCCTGATTGTCGGCAACCACTAAGGCGATCTTTCGTGATTCTTCCGGTTCCATATATCCATGATAACCCCTCAGGTGTGGGCGTTCCAACGATTGATTCATTTTGGCCGAGGTGTCTTAATGCTGAACCGTACCGTGCGAGCTTTCTTCTGTTTCCTTGTGTCGGCTGGCGTGATGGCGTCTGCGCCCGAAAAGCCCCGGCTGGTGTTGGCGATCGTCATCGATCAGTTTCGATACGACTACCTGGAGCGTTTTCGAGGCGAGTACAATTCGGGGCTCGCGCGGCTGCTGCAAGAAGGGGCCACTTTCGAAGACGCGCATTATCCGCAAGCAGCCACCGTGACCGCGGTTGGCCATTCCACCTTCTTGAGTGGAGCGCCTCCTTCTGTGAGTGGAATTATCGGAAACGAGTGGTATGACCGGGCAAGCGGTAAGACCGTGACCAGCGTGAGCGATCCTTTGACGAAGACAGTGGGTGGGGTTCCGGGCGCCACAGGCTCCTCTCCGCACCGTTTGCTGGTGAGCACGGTGAGCGACGAACTCAAGATGCGGTCGCCGGTATCGAAAGTCATCGGCGTGTCCATTAAAGATCGAAGCGCGATCTTGCCGGTGGGGCACATGGCGGACGGCGCGTATTGGTACGACACGGACAGCGCTCACTGGGTGACCAGTACCTACTATCGCGGCGAACTGCCGGAGTGGGTTCGCAAACTGAACGGCGAAAAGATTTCGCAGCAATACATCGGCGCGAAGTGGTTGCCGTTCGATGCGAAAGACGATTCGGCAACGCCTTTTTGCACGATGGTGGCGGGCACGGATGTGCGTTACTGCGGCGGACTGGAAGCGACTCCGTGGGGTAACGAAATGATCGAGCAGTTTGCCGAGCGGGCAATCGAAGGTGAGAATCTGGGCCGCCATTCGGGCACGGACGTCTTGGCCGTTAGCTTCTCCGCGAACGACTACGTGGGTCACGCCGTCGGGCCGGACGATCCCGCTGTGCGGGACATTTCGATCCGCACCGATCGCCTGCTGGGGAAGCTGTTGCATTATGTAGAGCAGCAGGTGGGCGCCGGTAAAACCTTGGTGGTTCTGAGCGCCGACCATGGCGTTTCTCCGGTCCCGGAGGTGAATCGGGCGCGTCACATGCCCGGGGGACGGTTGTCCGATAATCGCCTGGCAAACCGCATTACGGACGCACTCACGAAGCGCTTCGGAGCCGGCACATGGCTCCTCCCTGGCTCTGCTTCGATGCCTTACCTGAACCAGGACTTGATCCGGACACGCAAGCTCGATTTGGCCGAAGTGGAGCGCGTGGCCGCCGAGGCGGCGCGCGGCGAGGAGCACATTGCGCGGGTCTATACGTGGTGCGAGTTACAGAGCGGCTCCGTTCAAAACGATGAGATCGGCCGCGCGTTCACGATGGGATTTTTCCCCGCGAGATCCGGGGATCTGGCGATTCTCCAGGAGCCGTACTATCTCTTCGATGCCACCGGCACCTCACACGGCACTCCATACGACTACGATTCGCACGTGCCGGTGCTGTTCTGGGGGACGGGTATCAAAAAGGGAGCCCACTCGCGGCGAATCGCCGTCAACGACGTTGCACCGACATTGGCCACGATCTTGGGAGTGGAGCAACCATCCGGATCGATCGGTCACGTTCTGACTGAAGTTTTGGAATAGGGCGGAGGGACCGTACCAGATCGGCAGTCCAGCCGTCCCGAGATGACAAGTTGTCACACATGACCACATACTTGGCGGTTTATTTTCTGCGACTTAAGTGTGGTGAAGCAAGTGCTTACTCTCAGGCAGGAAATGGCAAATCGATTTCAGATATTGATCGCCGAAAATGACCCTGCGTGCCAGACGGCACTGTACGGCATGCTTTCGAACTGGGGCTACGAGGTAACGGTCGCGGCCGATGGCTTCGAAGCGCTCTCCGTCCTGCAAGAAGAGCATGGTCCAAGGATGGCCATCCTCGACTCCAAACTGCCGGGGCTGAACGCAGTGGAAGTGTGCCGTCGCGTGCGAGCACTGAATCAGCTCAACTACGCCTATCTTCTTTTGCTCACCGAGACCGGATCGGTAGAGGATCTGGTTTCCGCAATGGATGCGGGTGCGGACGATTACATCACGCGCCCGTTCCATCCCCAGGAATTTCGAGCGAGGTTGCATGTGGGAAGCCGCATCATCCGTTTGCAGGAACGACTGGCGTTGGCGCACGAGGAACTCTACGAGCAAGCCACACGCGATAGTCTTACAGGACTTTGGAACCGCAGCACCACGATTCAGATTCTGGATAACGAAGTGGCGCGTGCCAGCCGCTGCGGCGCTTCGCTCAGCCTGATCATGGCCGACCTCGACCATTTCAAACAGATCAACGACCGTTTCGGGCACATCACCGGCGACACCGTGCTTCGAGAGGCGACACATCGTATGAGCGCGGTCCTGCGCAAGTATGACGCGATGGGAAGATTCGGCGGTGAGGAGTTTCTGATCGTAGTTCCGGGATGCGACCTGGCCGCGAGCGTGGCGGTAGCAGAGAGACTGCGCGAGGTGGTCGCGTGCCAGCCCTATATCGCGGAAGAAGCGAACTGTCCGGCCACGTGCAGCTTCGGACTCGCGTGGAGCGGCACGTGCGCCGCGGTTGATTCCGATCAACTGCTGCGCGAAGCCGACGCTGCGCTGTACGCCGCGAAGCGCAACGGCCGCAATCGTGTGGAGGTCTACTCGCCGGATATGGCTGCCAATGCGGTGACCTTCAGCTTGCCGCAGACCGGGGCGAGTTAAAGCTCACACCGCCTGTTCGAATGCCTTGTCGAGAATCGCGAGCGCGCGCTGCGCTTCCTCTAACGAAGTGATCAGCGGGGGCAGGAATCGCACGACGTTTTTGAGCGGTCCACATTTGAGGAGCAACAGTCCGAGTTCGCGGCCGCGATCGAGAATTTTCTGAGTGAGCGCAGCATCGGGCGTCCTGGCGTCGCGGTCCCGCACCAGTTCGATCGCCAGCATCGCACCGAGCCCGCGAACGTCTCCGATCTGCGGCCAACGTGTCTGCAACTTCAGCAGGCCTTCGCGCAGTTGGCCTCCCAATCTGGCGGCGCGCTCCACGAGTCGTTCCTCCTCAAAGATAGAGAGCACGGCCAGTCCTGCTGCACAGGCCAGCGGATTGCCTCCGTAGGTACCGCCCAGGCCACCAGGAGCAGGCGCATCCATCACTTCCTTTCGGCCGGCAACTGCCGAGAGCGGCAGTCCTGCCGCGAGACTCTTGGCCATGGCGACCAAATCCGGATCGATGCCGGCATGTTGAAAGGCGAACATTTTGCCGGTGCGTCCAAAGCCGGTCTGGATTTCGTCGGCGATCAGCAGGATGCCGCGTTCGCGTGTGATGCGCCGCAGTTCTCGCAGAAAATCGAGTGGCGCCGGGACGAAGCCACCTTCACCAAGTTGCGGCTCGATAATGACCGCAGCAATATTCTCCGCGGGTACCGTGGTATCGAAAAGTTCCGAAAGCGCATCAAGCGACCGCTGCGTCGTGCCGCCGCGATATTCGTACGGAAATGGAATGTGGTAGACCTCGGGCGCAAAAGGTCCGAAGTTCTGGCGATACCCGGTGCTCGACGCCGTCAATGTCAAACCCAGCAAGGTGCGCCCGTGAAATCCCCCTGTGAAGGCCACTATCGCGGGCCGTTTCGTATACGCCCGGGCGATTTTGACGGCGTTTTCGATCGCTTCCACACCGGTAGTCACGAAGAGCGTTTGATATTCACCGGCGCTTCCCACCAAAGCGCTCAACTTTTCCGCAAGTTCGACGTACGGTTCATACATCACCACCGGAAAACAAGTGTGCGTGAAGTGCCGTAACTGCTCCTCCACGGCGCGAATCACTCGCGGATGGCTATGTCCCACGTTCATGACGCCGATGCCACTGGTGAAGTCCAGGTATTCGCGGCCGTCCACGTCCCAGATCCGTGCCCCTTCGGCTCGCGAGGCGAAGATGGCGTGGGTGTTGGGCACTCCGCGCGGAACTGACTGCCGGCGCTGATCGAGCAGCTTTTCGGTAAGGGAATGGGTGGTCTGCATAACGTTCTGTATACCATACCCTCCTCCCGCGGATCGATCGCGCAGGAAAGCTATACTGGTGCCGATGCAGCGTCAGTGGCTCTTCGAGATTCTGATCCTCGCGATCTGCGGTTGCGCTCCGATTCTCTGCCAGGTGGCGAGCAAGCCGAAAATCCTGGTGCACGGCCATCGGGGGGCGCGTGCCCGCAGGCCCGAGAACACGGTTCCGGCTTTTCAATATGCGATTGAGCAGGGCGTGGACGCTTTGGAGATGGACTTGGCGGTGACGAAGGACAACGTCGTGGTGATCTCTCACGACCCGATTCTCGAAGGTCCGATCTGCAAAGGTCCGGCGCCAACGGCGGTGATTCACGAATTGACTTTGGCTCAGGTCCGCCAGTGGGACTGCGGCTCCGTGCGCAATCCGCTGTTCCCGACCCAACAGACCGTTGCAGGCACGCGTATCCCAACGCTCGATGAAGTCTTCGATCTGGCGGGGCGGGGCAACTTCGATTTCAACATCGAAACCAAGAGCTTTCCCGAGAAGCCGGAGTATAGTCCCGCGCCCGCTGAGTTTGTGCGGCTGGTGCTGGAGAAAGTGCGGAAATATCACCTGGAGAAGCGGGTGATTCTGCAGTCATTTGATTTTCGGACTCTGGTGGAGATGCGAAAACTGGCACCGGAAATCCGTCTGGCTGCACTTACGGAAGACGATCCTCGCGACTTCGCGGCAATCGCAGCGGAGGCGGGCAAGGCGAAGATCATCTCGCCGTATTATCGGCTGGTTACTCCGCAGAAGGTGGAAGCGGCGCACCATGCGGGGCTGCAGGTGATCCCGTGGACCGTAAACAAGCCGGAGGATTGGGCCGATATGATCGCGGCGAAAGTGGATGCGATCATCAGCGACGATCCCGCGGAGTTGATCGCGTACTTGAAGAGGCAGGGTCTGCGTTGAACGCCGAATTGCAGGTAGATCAGTCGCGCGCGGAACTTGAGCATGGAGGGACGCTCCCTTACGGTCGCGGCTCGTAAGCTACCCAAATACGTTCGCGCGATAACGGTCGCGGCGCGCAAGACACTGCGCGTGGCGACGTGAAAGAATCGCCCGCAAGCGCGCCTGCGCTCCCGGGGTTTCGCAGCATCTGAGCAATCGCTTTCCATTAACCACTGACGCCGGCGGTCGCGTGGGGGTAGACTAACCCGACCGGGCCGGCGTACTTCGATTGAGGCCGGATCAGCTTGCCTTCGCGCAGTTGTTCGAGAGAGTGCGCCGCCCAACCCAGCACGCGTCCGACGGCGAATGTCGCGGTGAAGAGGGCGGTCTCGAGTCCCAGGCCGTGTAGTAGGAGTGCCGTGTAGAATTCGACGTTGGTATCGAGCCGCCGGTCGGGTTTGTGCTCGCGAAGCAGGCGGAGTGCAGTGGCCTCGACGGCCTTCGCCAATTCGTAGAGATGCCGGTCGCCTTCATGGGAATAGAAGCGCTCGGCGGCCTGTGAAAGCACGTCGGCGCGGGGATCGCGCACGCGATACACGCGATGGCCAAACCCCATCAGACGCTCTCCGCGCTCGAGTTTTTCTCGAATGACCGTTTCCGCACGCGAGGGGTCGCCAATCTCAAACACCATGTCGAGGGCGGGACCTGGCGCGCCGCCGTGCAACGGACCCTTCAGGGCACCCACCGCACCGGCGATCGCGGAGATGAGGTCGGTTCGCGTCGATGTGATTACGCGGGCGGCAAATGTCGAGGCGTTGAAGCCGTGGTCGCAGACGGTGTTCAGGTACGTCTCGAGAGCTCGCGAACGCTCTGGTTGCGGATCGGCGCCAGTTAACTGATGCAGGTAGTGGGCGGCATGTCCGAGATCGCGCCGCACCGGAACGGGATCACGCCCATGACGGAGGCGCCAGTAAGCGCCGACAATCGTCGGGAAGCCGGCGATTGCTCTGAGGGCGTCGTCGAGTGGGTCCCCGGCGTGGCCCAAGCTGAGCAGGGGCGCTGTCATTCGCAATGCATCGATCGGTGCTACCGCCGACGATGCTGCTTCGGTGAGGACCGCCATCGCGGCGTGGGGAAGGTCACGCCTCATGCCGAGGTCTGCCGCGAACGTGGCGCATTCCCGTGAGTCCGGCAGGCGTCCGTGCAGGAGCAGATACGCGACCTCTTCGAAACTCGCGTGGGGCGCCAGGTCCTCCACTGCGTAACCGGCGATCGTCAGGCGTCCTGCCAGCCCGTCCACATCGCTAAGTCGCGTCGAAGCGGCTACCACATCCTCCAATCCCTGGTGCATGCCTTCATCTTCCGCGGAGGCCCAATATATTGTCAATATTGATTATAGAATCAACATAATGCCGAAGATTCACCTCACTGCGGCTGAGGCGGCTGCCGCCTTGGGCGTTACGAGAGCCACTCTGTACGCCTACACCAGCCGCGGACAACTGCGATCGGAGCCCGTTCACGGCAGTCCCCGCGAGCGCCACTATTCACGCGAGGAGATCGAAAGATTGCGCGAGCGCAAAGAAGCGCGGCGGGACCCCGCCAAAGCCGCGCGCGGTGGACTCCACTGGGGCAGCCCGGTGCTCGATTCCAGCCTCACACTGATTCACGAGGGCAAGCTTTATTACCGGGGCGAAGACGTGGAAAATCTGGCTCGCGAGCGGAGTCTCGAAGAGATTGCCGGACTGCTGTGGGACGCGGGGGGTGACGGGGCAAGCCGAATGTTCAGTCAGCCTCCGGTGCTCTCGAAGGCGCGATTGGCACGTCTGCACGCGATGGCTGGGGATGATCCGATTTCGCTCTTGCAATTGGTCTTGCCGCTGGCCGGAGGGGCAGATTGGGCATCTGGAGATCTTCGCCCCGAGAGCGTCCGTCTGACGGGATCGCGTTTGTTGCGGACTCTGGTCGCGGCGCTCACAGGAAGGCAGGCGGCGATGCCGGTTCATCGCGCGCTCGGAGCGTTATGGGCTCCTCAGAATGCGGCCGCCGCCGAAGCAATCCGGATAGCTCTGGTTCTGTGCGCCGATCATGAGCTGAATGCGTCGACGTTTGTTGCGCGATGCGCCGCGTCGGCAGGCGCTTCGCCTTACGAGGTAGTCTCGGCTGCATTGGCCACGTTGAAGGGGCATCGACACGGCGGAGCCTCGGAGCGATTGGCTGCGTTATTGGCTGAGATCGGCCGGCCGGAACGCGCGCGAATAGTGATCGGCAGCCGGTTGCGACGCGGTGAGGCCCTTCCCGGATTCGGCCATCCGCTCTACGCGAACGGCGATCCTCGCGCCGCGTTGTTATTGAAGACGGCGGGGGCGGGCGCCGGTAAGCGCGAGAGAAGGCTGGTGGCACAAGTGGCAAAGGCGGGTTGGGAGCTGCTGCAGCTTCATCCTAATCTGGATTTCGGGCTGGTAGCGGTGGCCCGCGCTTTTGGATTGTCTGACCAATCGCCTATGGTTCTGTTCGCACTTGGCAGGGTGGTCGGCTGGATCGCGCATGCGATCGAACAGTACGGGTCGGATCAACTGATTCGTCCACGAGCGCGCTATACGGGTCCAGGACCGAAGGGCGAATAGTCGCGCCGATAGATCGCGGCAAGAGCAGCGGTCTAAGTGGTCGAACGTTTGGCACTCAGATCGGCCGTCTGCGTTCCGTTGCGACCCTGACGAGACTGCTTGAGCTGCAGCGTGTCGCCGGAGATGGTGCCGGTGTATGTGGTAACGCGCGTCTGGCCGTTGGCCTCAGTCTTGACACTGAACGAGACGTTGTCGCCATCGATCTTACCGTCCGAGATTTCACGCGCCTGAGCATTACCGCCACCACCTCCGCCACGCCGGCCGCCGCGGCCTCCACCTCCGCCGCCAGTCACGGTGCCTGTCAGAGTATTGCCGTCAGCCTTCAGGTTGAAGGTCACCTGTTGCTGGTTGCCATTTTGACCTGTGACTTGAGCCACCCACTTGCCCGTGACATCCGCCGCACGGAGGGGAGCGTGCATCATCAAGACCACAGCCGCCATCAGAAGCATCCTAAGCATTGTTTTCATTCTGATAGTGATTTCGTAGGAACGGGCGTAAGTTCCAGGTTTCCAGCCGAGGGGGCGGTTTTACATGCGCACTTCGCCTTCTACCGCACCAAAAAAGAGCTTGGCGCCGTTTGCGAGCGGGGCGACACCACCGGGAGGCACATCCATGAAAGATCCGGACGGATGCTTAATCACCCACTTTTCCGTGGAGAGATTTCTGAGCCCGGCTAGTGAGTCCACCATCGTCGCGAGCGGGCTGTCGAAATCGTACCCTCTCTGGCGGCTCAAATGGTGACAGAAGAGGCGTGTGTGGCCGGCCAATACCACCACGTGGCTTCCGAAACGCAGGCGTGGAGGCAGAGGCGGTTCCTGCCCGCATCCCCAGCAGGGGTTGGGCTTTCCTCCGGTCTGACGAAGCAACTGCAGATCGTAAAACGCGATGGCGCCGCAGCGGCTGCAGGAGAAGAGGGAATCGTACAAGCGCGACATCGCTTCACGCCATTCGCTCTCGCGTACGCGGCCGTTCAGCGGGTCGCACAGGCCACTCGTAAAGGCTCGCGTGAAGAGATCGCGGATGAACTGCGGGTATAGTCCCCAGGCGATCACGACAGAATCCTGTTCGCCGGGAACGGGCGCGTTGGACAGGTCGGCCGGATCGAAGATGAAGAGAGGATCGAGGCCATAGAGCCGCATCCGCATCGCCTCGTCGAACGGGCCCACGCCGCGCATTCCATCCAACGGATCGCCTTTCATCAGCAACTGAAAGAGCATCACGGCGAGCGAGTGGAGATCGGTCTGGGTGCTGGGCACACCCTCGCCGCGCAGCACCTCGGGCGCGATGAATCCAGGGGTGCCCATGATCGCGCCCGGGCGGCCATTCACGTCGACATTGTCGATGTCGCAGATGCGGATCTCGCCGGATCGCGGCTGGAAGAAGACGTTGCCGAAGCTGATGTCCTTATAGCAAAGACCCTTGGCATGCAGGCGTAGAAAGCTGTCTGCCAGATGAAAGCACGCCAGAATGATGGGAGGAAAACTCGCTCTGATGCGGCCCCAGCGATAGTCCACCAGCGACTCGAACCCGGGTTCGCGCAAGGGCATGATGTAGCCGAAACTGGGCTCGCGCGGCGCCGTAACCAACTCGAAAGGCCACCAGAACTGATTGTTCGGCGGACCGGCCTCGATCGACTTCTCCAACCGATCGCGCAAAGTGGGGTCCATGGGAAGGTACGCGGTGTTGTACCACTTCAACGCGAAACGTCCACCGTCAAACCTTACCTTGAAGACCTGTCCCTGGCCGCCGCCTCCGAGGAGATCTTCGACGATCACCGGCTTGCGCGAATAGACGGCAGTCAACTCGCGTCCCACGGGCAGGAAAGCGGACTGTTTAGACATGGTGAGGAACTCCCGCGGGCCGCCACGTTTTACGAGACACAGGGCGATGGCCGTCGCGATCGCGATACGGGGCCTTGCCGCCGGGATGTTCTCGCGGCTCATGCTGCCTGGATCGGATCCGCTCGATGAAGCTCGTAAACCAGAATGGGCGGAACCAGGCCAATCCACCTCCAGCCAAGGCAAGGACGCAGATTCCGGCCAGTGCGAGCTTCAACCAGAACAGCTTTCTCCGCGGTGTGACGCTCTCCTCTGCAGTCCTCCTCGCGCTGGATTCCTGCGGCTTCTCGTCTGCGGCTGGCCGCGATGTTCCAATGGGACGCGGGCTTGCCATGGTCTCCACCGTGTCGGCCTCAGCGTCCGGGGCGGCCTTTCCGGCATCCTTCAAGACAGCCGCCTCTGGATTGACGGGCCTCTCCCGTCGAGTCTTAGGTTCGGGCGGACCCTGAAAATCGGATGGCTCGCGAATGCCGGCTGGCGCCGATGGTGGAGTCTCCACTGCAGCGGGTGTGGCGACAGCTTCGGCGTGGGCAGGGTCGCCCGGAGTCCGGCTCGCCGGGAGAACAGGTTCGGCAGTAAGCGGCGCAGGGCCGGGAGCGGGTTTGGCGGAATTGTTGATGCGGTGGACGAAGCCGAGTGTTATATCGTCGCCGCTGCCCTTGCGAGAGGCCTCCGGCAAGATCTTCTCGAGCTGCGCCTCCACCTTCTCCGGCCCATATTCCCGCAAGAGTTCGAGGTAATCGGGTCCGAGCCGGAGAAAGTCCTCGTCGGACATAAACGAATTCGAGTAGCCGTCGCTGGAGACGAGGATCAGCGCAGGTGGTGCTCCCAGCGAGGCTCGATAATGAGCCGCGCGGAAGTCTTTGGCGGCGCCCTTTTGGCAAAGTGAGGTGGTTTGGTTGGCGATCAAACGGCTGTCTTCCGGAACCGGTCTGGTAGTGCGCCCGTTCTGATCGACCGCCAAAATGTCGCCGTCGCCCAGCTGCAAGTACAGGATTTCGGAAGCCGCCGCGAGTACCGCCAGCAGCGTCGCCCCGTACGCCAGAGTAGGGTTCGCCAGAATTGCCACCTTCATCTGGGCGGCGTCTTTGGGCGGCAGTTTGGCCCACTCCTGATCCGTGAACGGGTGCGCCTCCAGATGGGCCAGAACCGCTTGCCGCCACGTCTCGACGATCGACTCGGCCAGTACCTGCGAGTGACCATCGGGAATGGGAAGCGGCGTCGCGCGAAGCGTCTGAACCGCTGTCTCCACGCCGATCTGCGACCCGGTATCGCTGCGAAAGTGAGCGGCGCTCCCGTGTCCATCCGACACCGCCAGGACAGCCACGGACCCATTCGGTCCGGACCACTTGCCGAGCGAATCCTGGTTGGGCAGACCGCTACGCAGATGGGAGCTGCCGCGAGTGGAGCCGCCATAGACGCCCCACGCTGCGCTTCCTGAAGTCTCAGGCATGGCGTTACCAGACTTCGCCCGGGTCGTTCACGGGAGCCGCCGGCTTGGTAGGCGGCGGCGGTTGTGGTGCCCCGAGCTTCGACCCGCCAGTCGCCACGCCCATGGTGGATGCCCAACGAATATTCTCCACCAGCATCTCGGCATTATCGGCCTGCAGCGGCGCGCGCTCGTCGGGCGACATGCCAATGAAGCGCTGCAAGACGTCGAGGTCGGCGTCCTGCCCGATCGCAATCGCCAGTCTCACCGCGGCACGGCCCCAAGGTTGATCCATCAGTTTCTTGAGGCCGACGCTGAAATCGTCGGTCGGTTGGCCGTCTGAGATGAGGACGAGAACAGGGGGCAGGGAACGCGGCTTCATGGGCGGCACCTTCATTTCTTCCGCGACCATCGCCAGGGCCTTGCCCATATCCGTGTGAGCGTCGGCCGTCACGTCTTCCCATCTCAACTCGTCCACGGGCGTGGGGACAGCGATGTGCCACTGGGCACCGCGCGAAAAACGCAGCGCCCGCACCAACACCTGCGCCTCGGGATTGTCTCGCGCGGCTTGTTGCAACGCGGGAATCGCTTCCCGAATGGCGGTGTTGAGCGCCTGAATCTTTCCGTTGGCTCTCATTGACCCGGAGCAGTCCAGAATCCAGATAAAGTGAAGCGGGCGTCCTGCGAATTTATCCCCGCCCGGCATTTTCATTTCTGGTGTCAAAGTAGTCTCCTCTAATCAGAGTGCTTCGATCAGCCGGATTCCGCGGTACACCAGGTACATCAGCGCGAACCCAGACAGGATATAGCTGATCTCGTCAAAACCTAAACGCATGGAAACCGACATACTCGTCAGGATGAGGCAGACGATGAAGGCGGCGAAGGCAATGCCGATCTGCTTCCAGGCGTGGCCGCGCATCGCCTCCTTCACCATTCGCTTTGCCGTGATTGGCTGCACTCCCGCGTTCTGTAGCTCGCCCATCAACCCAAGGGCGTTTCGCCTTATGACTTCCAATTTCAGATAACTTCTCACCTGGACGAGCTGTGGGCTAAGCGCTCCACTTTCGAAGGCCTGCGAAGCGGCCAAGAGTTGCGGTGCTTGCGGCGGCTGCGAGATTGCCGTTGGAGGTTGGTAGGCTGTTCCCGGCATCATGGGCATTCGGGGTGGCTGATAGGCGGGCGCGTTGGAACGCGGCGGAGGCGGGACAGACACATTCGGCGGAAGAGGTGGTAGCGTTGGCGAATACGGCTGAGGTGCCGGTCTGGGAGGAGGAGCTGGAGGAGGCACTGACGGCGGCTTTGGCAGCGGCGGAAGAGACGGAGATGGTGGATGATACGCCGGCTTGGGGGGCGGCGCCGATAACGGCTGCGATTGCTTCTGCGGTAGCTGTGGCAAGGGCGGCGATTGGTGGGGATACGCAGGCTTGGGAGCCGGCGCTGCTTGTGGCTCAGAAGGCGGCTTGGGCAACGGCGGCAGAGTTGGAGATGGAGGCTGATACGGTGATTGCACCGGCGCCTGTTTCACCGGTGTGGCGGGCATCGATTTGGTCACATTGGCTTCGAAACCGGAATGGCTCTCGAGTTTCGAGTCATGCTCGTCCAACAGGTTGCTCGCCGTCTCTGGTACGGCAGGATCGTTCAGTTGCTGCAGAACGGACGTCCACGCGTCCACCGCCCAGTAGGCCGACTCTTCCGCCAGTCCGTGATTCTCCTGCAGACGTCGCGCGAGGTTGGCTCGCAAGGTGGCAGGCGGAACCAATCCAGGCTGCTGAAGGCTCTTGGGGATTCCCCACTTGACGGCGGCCGTGAGAGCAGCGATTTCCAGGCGAAACTCGCCGCAATAATCACGCAAAAGTGCCTCGCAAAGCTTCGCATCAAACGCGACCTTGACTCCGTCGAGCGCGATCATGGCCGCCAGCTTCTGGCGAGGCGTGTCGCTGAGCATGCTCTTTACTGTACCTCGCCTTGCGTGGTCCCAAAGTCGATTCGAGAACCACTTGCCAGTTTGATGCTTTTGCCGCTCGGGACCTCCCGGATTTCGCCACTGGGAAGCACTGCCTTCCACAAAGATGTTGACAGATTCTGCAGCCCGAGCATCGACGGATTGTTCGGATTGTGGTTCACCGCGGCGACGTAGCCATCGCCCGCAGCCGGCACCAGTCCAGTGATCTCGCCTGTGCGGAAGCGGTCTCCGTCGTGGAGTACCAGGGTGCGCAGACCCACGAGCAATCGAAAGGCCTGGGCTGCTGGCGCGTTCACCACGAGCGCCGGAGCAGCGGGCGGTGGTAGCGTGGGCCCCAGAGGAAATGGCTGCGGACGGACTGGCGTTTGCGGCTGCGCGAATGGCTGGGGCTGCGCGAAAGGTCCTGGCCGTACAGGGGGTTGAGGCTGCGCGGGGGGGTGCGGCTGGGCGGGCGGTTGCGGTCTGGGTGGCGGAGGCGGAACGTAGGGGTTCGGCATCGGAGGCGGAGGCGCATTCGCCGCGGCCCGATTGACCAGCGGGGAGTCGACCGGAAAAGGGCTGCCAACCAACACGGTCGCGAAGTTCTGCTGGCGGGTGGGAGAGATCTCACGGGCTTTCAAAACTGCGGCAATCAGAAGCGCGTAGAAGACGATCCCCAGTACCAATTGGGCGAGAATGCCCCAATCGGCGAAGGTATCCCAGAGTCCGTGCATGACGGCCGCGCACCCGTAGCCGATTCCCAACAGCTTGACGCGATGCTTGGGCTTCATCGCCGCTAAACCGACGAAATAACCGAAGTAACCGCTGTAGGCGAGGTGGCCTTTAAACGCCCACAGGATGCGGACGATGACCAGCTCCAGACCAACCGCCTGTCCACCGGCCTTCACCGCATTGTTGGCGTACTGGCCCAGGGTCTCGACGAATACGAACCCCAACGCCGACGCCATCGCGAATAGGATTCCATCCAGCGGCTCTGTCACGCTGAACTTGGAGAACCTCCGGCCGAGAGACCAGAAGAGAATGACTGGCAGGATCTTGACGAGTTCCTCGACGCCGCCGGTACTCACTACCCGGAGGACGAGCAGTGCGGGCAGGCTGCCTGGCTCCTGACCGTCGACGTGGCCAGTGATGCTATAGAAGATCAGGTAGAGCAGTTCCCACAGTGGGCTCACCATCACGATCATGGTGATAACGGTGGCCCCGGCGAGGACGTACCACGGCTTCTTTTTGCCGCAGACCGAATACAGCGCGTAATAGACGCCCACGCCGACACCGATTCCCAGCAGGTTTCGGAACACGTCGGGATTGCCAAGGCAAGCCAGCAGCAGGATGGCGTACAGAAGCACCACCGATGCGCCAACCAGGTGACCCTTTTTCAGAAGGTTTTTCTTCTGTCCGACTACGGGAAACAGTTCGGACATGGTCGCCGACTCGGAACCGAGCCGGTTCTTCATTTGGCCGCCTGGCATTTCATTCATTGATTTCTACTCCTCTTGACAATCCCCGTTTTCGCTGGTCGATCAAGTCACCTGAAGTGCGGATTCCACCTTACAGCTCAAGTCCGTCCAGGGATTATAGCAAGGATTTCCAGCCTTACAGGCAGGCACAATCCCTTTGACAATACTAAGCGAATTCGCTTAATATTCGACCATGGCGCAACGCGAACAGCGCCCGCGGGTGGATGCCTATGAAGCGGTGTTCGCCGCGCTGGCGCACGCCTCCAGAAGGAAGGTGCTGGTCACGATATTTTTCAACGGAGGCTCGATGACGGCCGGTGAGATCGCCGCGATCTTCGAGCACGCGTGGCAAACCACCACCCGGCATCTCCGGGTCCTCGAAGCAGCGGGATTACTGACTCAGGAGAGGCGAGGACGTGAGCGCATCTACCGTATCGAGCGCAGACGCCTGGAGCTGGTGAGGGACTGGCTCAGTCACTTTTCCAAAACAACGAAGCATTAGGAGAATCGCATGGCAGCAAAACAAGAGAAACCCAACCTGGGCGCGGTCGACATTCCGCAGTTCTTCCGGGTCAACATCGAGGTCGCCGAACTTCCGGCAGCGATCTCGTTCTACACGAAACTGCTCGGCATCGAAGGGAGGAAACAGGCTGGTTCGCGCTGCTACTTCAACTGCGGGGCCGTCACCCTGCAGGTAGTGGACGTCTCGCAGGCGCACGCGCCGCATCCTGCCGCAAAGGCGCTGTACTTCACGGTCCGCGATCTGGACGCAGCGTTCCAGCGCGCCCGCGAACTGCAGTGCCTGTCGCCCGAAGACGTGCACGACGCGCCGGGCGGTGGCATCGTGGTGCGTCCGTGGGGCGAGCGATCGTTCTACGTCGAGGACCCGTGGAAGAATCCGCTGTGCTTCGTCGAGGAAGGAACGGTTTACGCCGGTTAGCGCTCTGGACTCAGCGATCGGGCATCGCTTGCTGACGCGCGCGGCTCGTTTTTCAGCGGGCATCTTTGCAGGAGTTACGAGCCGCGATTGTAAGGGAGCATTCAGCAGAATAGTGATCAGGTCAGATCCTGGCAGGGAAGTCCAGCCGTTCGATGTGGTCCACGACGACGTACTCCTGGTTTTGTGGCGCTTCGATGAGTTCAAGCCCGAGCTGATCTTTCAAAGCGGCCGCGAGTGAGCTATCGTCTTTGGTCTTCCATTGGAGATGGAAATACCAGGTTCCTTCAGGAAGCGATTCGGCAAGAGTGACGGGCACGCGCAAGCGGCCCTGCAGCCAGTTACTGATACTCCGAAACGTGACATTGCGCCCGTCGAGAGTGGAGTTTCCCGACGATCCAGACTCGTTGATGCTCACGCGGCCCTGCATTAGTGACGTGGAAGGACGGGCTTTCAGCTCGGTTCCCGTGGCGGGTTGCAGCAGATATGCCTGGATTTGGCGCATTTCGCGGTGATACTCCAGGTGAAACCGCCGGGCCAGTTCCCGGCTTAACAACGCCCGAAAATCCACGGCCACGGGGTCATCCTTCGACCGGAACCGCATCCGTAATCGGGTCTCGTCCGCCAAAGTGGCGTCTACCGCGTAGTATTCCGAGTCGAGCAGAAATGGTCCAACAATCCGTACCGTGGGTATATTGGCGGCGATGCCCACCAAGGCCTTTAGTGAGATCGAGCCGGTGTGAATCTCTCCGTGGCGTACGTTGTTAATGGCATTTGCCTGCCTCGCATGAACAGGTCCGATTTTGAACTCTTTCCACGCAGGCTCGACCGACTGCGCCCGCAGGAGCAGGGCGACCGCGGCCAGCAGAGTACAAAGACGAGACACCGCCACAGACCTCCTCACTTCGTGGCACTGACTACCGCCCGCAGTTTCTCCAGAATCTCACCGGCCAGAGTGCCAGCCTTCTTCAAGTCGTGGCCCGCGCGATCGACCACCAGTAGATCCGTCCGTGCCGGGATGAGCGTCAGTGCTTTGCGCAACTCCTCTAAAGAACCGAATGGGTCTTTCGTACCGTGCACGAAAAGGGCCGGAGTTCGCAGATCCGGGAAATACGATGTGCGTTTCTGCTCAGGCCGCTGTGGGGGATGAAGCGGGTATGAGAGGAGGAGCAGGCCCGACGCCATTTCCGGTCGTTCGGATGCCGCCATGGCCGACTGGCGGCCGCCATACGAATGTCCCGCCGCGTAGATTCGGCCGCCGGTCATCTGTCGCAACGCCGCCACAGCAGACGCCACGCCTTCACGGTCCTTGGCAGCGCCGGACGGCATGGGCGATCCGCCCGCCCGCAGACGGCGGAACGGCAAGTCATACCGCAGTACCAGGTAGCCCCGGTTGGCAAACTCTTCCGCCAAGCGGACCAGTAAAGCCGCTTCGCAGTTAGAGCCGGCGCCGTGAGTCAGTGCAATCGCGTCGCCGTTCGCCTGTTCGGGCCGGTGCAGTACTCCGCGGATCTCGCTGGTCTCGAAAGCCTCCTTCATGTTTTCACGCTTTTGAGTTCAGACGTCGCGCGATTCCCGCCAGCATGGTACGGGGAGCGAGACGCGTTCCCAGCATCATGAGACGATTGCGCGTGCCCGAGATGACTTCGGGCTGGCCCGCCATCATGGCGCGGTAGCCGTCGCGGGCGACCTCCTGCGCGCTCATGGCCGCACCTTCGAAGAGCTTGCTCCCCGCAGTCCCCGCGGCTTCCGAGAATCCCGTGGCGGTGGGGCCGGGGCAGAGCACAGTGACGGTCACACCGCTGCCCTTTACCTCGTTCGCGATTGCCAGGGAAAGCGACACGACGAAAGCCTTGGTGGCGTAGTACATCGCCATGAAGGGTCCGGGAACAAAAGCCGCGGTGGAAGCGACGTTCAGAATGCGGCCGGATTTTCGCTGGAGCATTTCGGGCAGGTACAGCCTGGTGAGTTCCGCAAGCGCCACCATATTGACCTGCGCCATGCGGGTTTCTACAGACCAATCGATTTGGGAGTACGCACCGAGCCATCCGAAGCCGGCGTTATTAATCAGCAGTTCCACGCGATCCCCGCGGGTCTGCTCGAAAATCGCCTTGGGTGCTTTGGGATCGGCCAGGTCCGCCGACAGGGGGCGGGCTGCGATTCCGTGATCTTGGGAGAGGCTTTGCGCCAGAGCCTCGAGCTTCGCCGTGCTCCGTGCCACGAGGATCACATCGTGTCCTCCGGCCGCGCAAAGTTTAGCGAGCTCCGCCCCGATCCCGCCGGATGCCCCGGTGACCAGGGCGGTGCCCTTTGACATACCTATTCCTTTTTCTTGAGCACTGCGTCGTTTTCCTGGATGAACTGCCGGATGTGGTCAGCCATTCCCAGGAGCTTGTCCCACTGCTCGCGATAAAGGGTGACGGGGAAACGTCCCAGCCCGTATACGGACAGCGCGCCCTTCTCGCTGACCTTTAGGGACATCGACCCGCGGGTGGGTTTCTTCAGTAATGCGTTCTCGGCTTTCAGCCGCTCAATTTCTAGTCTCAGCTCTTCTTCCGTCGGCATGGTGCTAGTTTCTTTGATACCACAGATTTGGCGTGTTACGCTGAAAACAACCCCCGCCATGCCGGAATTTGATGCCATTCTTTTCGATTTTGATGGGGTTCTCTGCGACAGCGAGCCGGTGCATTGGGCCTGCTGGGCAGGGGTCCTGGCGCCTATGGGCGTGACGCTCGAGTGGGAGTTTTATCGCGATCAGTGTATCGGCATCGACGATCGGGAGATGCTGCGAATGATGGCGTCGCGCTCCGATCCGCCTCGCGAGTGGGAACATCTGTGGGCTCAGTACCCCGCTAAGCGCGATCTTTTCCGGTCCAAGATGATGGAAGCTCCGCCGTTTCCCGCGGGTATCGCGCCGCTGTTAGATGGTCTGCGCGGCGAGTACAAGATGGCCGTGGTGACTTCCAGCGGGAGGCCCGAAATCGAACCGATGCTCCGCAACGGCGGCCTCCTGGACTATTTCGACACGCTGGTTTGCGCGGGCGATGTGACCCGCCATAAGCCCGCACCCGATCCGTATTTGCTGGCCGCCGAGCGTCTGGGCGCGCGTACCGCGCTCGTGCTGGAGGACTCCGACGCGGGCATTGCCAGCGGGCGGGCCGCGGGCTTCGAAGTCTTGCCGGTCAAAAGCCCGGTAGAAGTGCCCAACCTCGTGACTGGGCGGCTCTCCCGCGCCGCGGTGTAACCTGTAACTAGAGTGTCACCATCCCAACCTAAGAAGAAAACCTCGGAGACCTTTCGCAGCGTATTGCCGTTGCTCAAAGAGCTGGTCATGCCGCGACGGGGAAAGCTTCTGTTCGGCTTTTGCCTGATGTTGATCAACCTGGGCGCCAGCATGATCCTGCCCGGGTCCACCAAGTTCCTGATCGACTACGTCATCGGGCAGAAGCACTACGACATGCTGAAGTGGCTGGTGCTCGCGGTCTTTGCGGCGACGATACTGCAAGGGGCCACGTCGTTCTCGCTAACCCAGCTGCTTTCGAAGGAAGCGCAGCGTCTGATCGCGGAGTTGCGCCGCAAGGTGCAGGTTCATGTCGGCAGACTGCCAGTGGCCTACTACGATGCCACCAAGAGCGGAGCGCTGGTCTCGCGCATCATGAGCGACGTGGAGGGCGTGCGGAATCTCATCGGCACGGGACTGATCGATTTCGTTGGCGGGATTCTGAAAGCGCTGCTGTCCCTGGTCATACTGCTGCGCACCAGTGCTCTGATGACCGGGCTTGCACTGTTGTTCATCACGATTTTTGCGCTGAGCTTGAGCCAGGCATTTAAACGGATCCGCCCGATTTTCCGCGAGCGAGGGAAGATCAATGCGGAAGTGCAGGGCCGGCTCACCGAGTCGTTGGCTGGTGTGCGTGTGGTGAAGGGCTATCATGCCGAGGCCGAAGAAGCGCGGGTCTTCTCGGGCGGAGTGCAGCGATTGCTGGACAACGTACTTCGATCGCTGACCGCGATTTCGTTAATGAGCTTGTCCGCCACTTCGCTGATGGGAATCGTTGGCGGGACAGTCATGTTCATCGGTGCGCGCCAGATTATCGCGGGCACGCTCACGGTCGGCGAGTTCATGATGTTCACGATGTTTCTGGCGATGCTGGTGGCTCCCATGTTCCAGGTGGTGGGGATCGGCACGCAGTTGACAGAAGCGTTGGCCGGGTTGGATCGCACGCAGGAAGTGCTGAGCGAACGGCCGGAAGACGAGGATCCGCGCCGCAAGGTAATCATGGACTCCATTCGCGGGGATGTGAGTTTCGAGAACGTGAGCTTCGCATACGATCCGGGCAAGCCTGTACTGCACGAGGTGAGCTTCGAGTCGTCACCGGGTACCGTGACGGCGTTAGTGGGTCCATCCGGGTCCGGGAAGTCAACCATCATCAGCCTGATCGCGGCCTTCCATGAGCCGGGCTCGGGTACGATTCGGGTGGATGGCACCGACCTGTCGACGATTCGTCTGGACTCGTATCGCACACAACTCGGCGTGGTGTTGCAGGACACGTTCCTCTTCGATGGTACGATTCGCGAGAATGTGGGTTTCGCGCGTCCCGCGGCGAGCGAGCAGCAGGTGCTTGAGGCGTGCCGTATCGCGCGTGTGGACGAGTTTGCCGAGCGCTTCGAGAAGAAGTACGACACGATCGTGGGAGAGCGCGGGGTGAAGCTCTCGGGAGGCCAGAGGCAGCGCGTTTCGATCGCGCGCGCGATTCTGGCGAATCCGCGAATTCTGATTCTGGACGAGGCGACGTCGAGTCTCGATTCGGAATCGGAGGCGGCGATTCAGGAAGGTTTGGCGTACCTGATGAAGGGGCGCACGACGTTCGTGATCGCGCATCGGCTGTCGACGATTCGGCGAGCAGAGCAAATTCTGGTGGTGGAAGACGGGAGGATCGTCGAGCGAGGCACGCACGAGTCGCTCTACGATTATCACGGACGATACTACGATCTGTACACGCGCCAGCACGGCATCGACGCGAATCTTTTTCTGGCGCCGGGGGAGGGGGATAAGGTGCCGGAGTCCCAGGGTAAGGCGGGCATGGCCGGCATCGCAGCCCCCACGGCGGCGTCGCTCCTGCGCGGCGGTACGGTGTAATTCCACAATCGCGATTCCCAAGGGGATGGCCCGACACCATACCTGGCGGGAGAATCCTGGCGGCCTTGGTCCGCTGCGTGTGAACCTGATTGTTAAAACCGGATACTCAGTGTGAGTGTGAGGGTGAGAAGTTGTGAATAGTAGGGACATTGCTTGCTGACGCGCGCGGCTCGCAAGCGCGCGACTCGAATCGCAAGCGCACGACTCGCAAGCGTACGTGTCGCGCGAACGTATTGGGGTAGGTTACGAGCAGCGACCGTGAGACGCTGTGAAAATCCGACTGTCCCACGTAGCGATGGGACATCGCTTGCTCACGCGCGCGGCTCGCAAGCGCGGGACTCGAATCGCAAGCGCACATATTGGGGTAGGTTAGGAGCAGCGACCGTGAGAAGCTGTGAAAATCCGACTGTCCCACGTAGCGATGGGCATCGCTTGCTCACGCGCGCGGCTCGCAAGCGCGCGACTCGAATCGCAAGCGCGAGAATCGCAAGCGCGGGACTCGAATCGCAAGCGCACATATCGCGCGAACGTGATGGGTAGGTCACGAGTCACGACCGCGAGGGGGGTGTTCTCGCCACAAAATACGAGACCGTATTTCTGAAACGGTGTACTTAGCCAAGTTCAGCCAGACTCCGGAGCTTTGTGCACTCGGTCACTGCTTGTTGATGCGGGGACAAAGGATGGCGTTGGATTCGCCGGAATTCCCACTACGGCCAGAACTTGAGGTACGGCGCTCGTTCGACCAGGCGCAGCAGATATAGGGCGACCTCGCGGGCGTGATAGTCGCCCCACATTGAGGACTCGCCGGCGGCCGCGCACCAGCCGTTCGGACGATGATATACCGAGTGCAGAATCAAACCCTGATGCGTGGAAGCTGTGCTGAGATATGGTTCCGCAAACAGAGTATCGCAGACCGTCAGGCCGGCCTGCCAGTATCGCTCGTCTTTCAAATGCCGTCCCAGCCGCAGTAATCCCTGCGCGCCAATCGCCGCTGCCGAGCTGTCGACCGGCTCGTACGGATTCATCGGATCGGCAGCCCGTCCCCGCCAATCGCCCAGTTGTGCCAGGCCGGGGGCTCCCGTGTCCCAGTAGGGAATCCCATCGGGTGGCGTATTCTCGAGATAGAAATCGCATGTCGCGCGCGCAGCTTTCTCGAATTCCGGCGGCGCCGCGGGCAGTCCCTCGCCGCTCGCGAAGAACTCCAGCAGCTCGGCGAATCCGCACATCGCCCATGCCAGTCCGCGCGTCCAAGTGCTGAAGGGCGAGTATCCCTGCTGCGAGTTGGGGCAGCGGTAGTTGCCGTCATTCGTGTTGAAGACGCTCTCGTGTGCCACCCGTCCCCGGATGTCGTAAGCGTCGCGACCTTCGCCGTAATACACGGCGAATTGCGCCGTCGCACGAGCATGCTCGATTGCGCGATCCAGCAGCGAGATCCTGCGATCATTCTCGCCCATCAGTATGTGGCCCAGCCGATGGCTCACCAGCAGCGCTCGCAGCGTTCGAATGGTATCCACAAACAGGGAGTGCGGTCCATTGAACGAATAGATGTACCCACCGCCATTGGCCGTCCGCGACCAGCGCATGGCCTGCACCGCTCCGGAGCATTTCAACGCAAGTTCGTAAAACCGCCGCTCCCAAGGGTCCTCGGCGATGCGGCCTTCGGACATCAGACGCAGGAGGTTCCCATAGGTGCTCACATTGTTGAATCCGTGATCGTGGACGCCGATATGCGTCACGTGCGGCGCCATCAGCGATACAGTCCGCTCGCGTCCGATCTCGAGGAACTCCCGCTCGCCCGTGGCGTCGAACTGCAAAATCGCGGAGCCGAATTGAAAACCCTGTGTCCACTCGGTCCATCCGCGACTGGTATAACGTCCATCAGCGGTGAAGACCGGCGCGCCTTGGGATGGCGCCCAGGATTGCTCAATCGAGCGGATCTTGGCGGCCGACAATTCAAACAGACGTCGTATTTTCGGTTCGAGCTTCTCCGGCGTGAGATCGGTGCGTGAAGAAATCATTCCTTCCGATCTTACGTCACTGCCGTTCCAGAATCATCGCCGTCGAATCGAAATCGCCGCGCAGATTTACGTTGAGGCCCGCCCGCATCAAATAGGCGCCGCTCATTTCCTGCTGCCGGTCCGTCAGCTTTCCGTCCAGCGCTTCCACCTTATAGACGGCGCGCTCATCCAGACCGCGAGGATAGATCACGGGCGCCGCCGTGTTGTACTCCTGCGAGTGCCGGAAGGCGAAGACCACCGCCTGCTTGCCATCCGCCGCCACGTATTCGTTCACCGTGACATCGTTGGTGCGAGGCGATGCGAGGCGGTACAACTCTCCGGTCTGTACCGTGGAGCGAATGCGCTTGTAGAGCGCGATCATGCGCGTTGCCAGATTGGAATCCTGCTCGGTCCATTTGTTCAGATTGGCGCCGATTCCCAAAGCGCCCTGCATCGCCGTCAAGAAGCGGAACGTCAGTGGAGTGCTGCGCCCGTTCATATTCGGCACATCGGTTACCCAGGCCGACATGATCTTCGGGGCATACACTTGCGAGAAGCCCTCCTGGATGCGGAGACGGTCGAAGGCTTCGGTATTGTCGGAGGGCCACACCTCCTCCACACGATGGAGGATGCCGAGGTCGACGCGTCCGCCACCTCCCGAGCAGGATTCGATCTCCAGCTTGGGATGCCGTGCCCGCAGACGATCGATGATCTCGTACAGGTTGCGGACGTAGTCCACCCAAAGCTTCCGCTGGTCTGCAGGCGCCAGCTCCGGCCACCCGGGCTCGGAGACGGCACGGTTCATGTCCCACTTGAAGTATCGAATGTTGTACTCCCCGGCCAATTTGTCGAGGACGCTGAAGATGTACTCTTTCACGTCGGTACGCGCCAGGTTCAGCACCATCTGATTCCGCAGTTCGCTCTTGGGACGGTCTGGGAAATGGATCACCCACTCGGGATGCTGTCGATAGAGGTCGCTATCGGCATTTACCATTTCCGGCTCGACCCAAAGCCCGAAATCCATGCCGAGACTGTTGACATTGTCGATCAGGCCTTTCAATCCTTGCGGGAACTTCTGCGGGTTGACGAACCAGTCTCCCAGGCCGGCGCGGTCGTTGTTCCGCTTTCCGAACCAACCGTCATCCATCACGAAGAGTTCCACGCCAAGCTTAGCCGCTTTGGCGGCGAGTTCCTTCTGTCCGGCCTCGTTCACGTTGAAGGTGGTCGCTTCCCAGGAGTTGTAGAGCACCGGCCGGACGCGTGACTCCTTGCCGCCGGGAAGAATTTCCTCGCGTTCGAAGCGATGCATGGTGCGTGAGGCGCCGCCGAAGCCGCTCTCCGAGAATCCCGCGTAGAACAGCGGTGTCTCGAGCGTCTCGCCGGGCTTCAGCGGATAGGCGAAGTCGAAAGTATTGAAGCCGCCGGTGACACGGACCTGGCGATAGGGAGTCTGCTCCACGGTGATGCGCCAGTTGCCGCTCCAGGCCAGCGCCCCGAACCATACACGGCCGCTCTCTTCGCCGGCATCGCCATGATCGATCGCGAACCACGGATTGAAGTTGTGCCCGGTATGTCCCTTTCGGCTCTCGAGGATCTTCGTCCCTTCATGAATCGGCTCGCGATTCAGTTGCGTCTCGGCGGCCCAGCGGCCCGAAAGGTAGGTGAGTTGGTAACCCTCTCCGGGCGGCAGATACCAGGCGGCCGATTGCGCGCTCTCGACGGTCAGGGCGCGCGAGGTCGCATTGCGAACAGTGGCGTTGCGCCGCACGATGCCATGTTCCGGATATACCGTGTAGTGCAATGTGACCTCGATCGGATCGCGGATATCCTTCAGGCTGATATCGAGATCGTTGCCCTGGATGCGGTGCGACCAATACTTGAGAACAAGATCGCGGTCGCCATCGTCGCGAGTGATCTTGAGTGCGGGCTCGTAATATCGGGTGCCGCCCCATCCTGGGAACTCCTCGTTCTCAATCATCTGGCGAGGATCGAACGAGGAGATGTCGCGGCGCGGGAGCGGCGCCGGCAAATCGTCGATTCTCCAGAGAGGAGCGCCCCAGTAGAGATGGCGCAGAGCCCCGTCGGCGGCGACTCCCAAAGCGTAAGAGCTTTGCCGCGTGGTCAATAGGAAGACTTTGCGCGACTCGGAGTATTGGATGGTCTGGCCGTAGAGCGAGACTGCTGATACCAGCACCAGTGGAATAAGAGCCGCCATACGATTCATGATGGTCTTCAGTATATCTCGTTGATTCGAGGCATCATGATGACCGGTAGGTGATGCTATGACGCCTTCATGAGAACCACGGTGACGCTGGAGCCGGACGTGGAACGGGCATTGAAGGCGGCGGTCCGCGAGCGCGGCGTCTCCTTCAAGCAGGCCCTGAACGAGGCTGTGCGTGCCGGATTGGCGCACCCGAGGCGAGGAATGAAGGCGCGATTCGTGCAAAAAACCTATTCGCTAGGAGCCGAGCAAAATTTCCGCTGGGATAAGGCACTGGCGGCCGCCGAAGTACTGGAAGACGAGGAGCTGATTCGTAAGCTTTCTCTCGGCAAATGATTATTCCAGATGCCAGTCTGTTGCTGTATGCGGCCAACAGAGATGCCAGGCAGCATGCCAAGGCGAAGCGGCGGCTGGAGGACAGCCTCTCGGGACCGCAAACGGTCGGACTGGCATGGAACGTTGTTCTCGCGATACTACGCCTTACAACCAAGCCCGGAGTCTTCCGGCATCCGCTTCGAACGCCGAACTCTGTTCCAGCGATAACGATTTCGCTCGTTTTACCGGCCTGAAGTGGCGCAGTCCACTCGCGTGATTTACGCGGGGTGCCGCCACATTCCGATCACGGCATTCAGAATCACCGCTGCCATGCCTACGGGGATGGCGATCTTCCAGCCGATGTCCATGAGCTGGTCGTATCGGAAACGAGGAAAAGTGCCGCGGAACCAGATCATCAGGTAAATGATGCTTGATACCTTCAGCAGGAACCAGAACAATCCGATTACCGCGTGATTCACGATCGGGATCGCGAACAACAGTCCAAGGCCCACCAGAAGCAGGATGCAGAGAATGAGTACCTTCTGCTGGATCGGGTCCTTGAGCCTCTTCACCAGCGGGAACGACAAAATGCCGGAGCCCACGAAGAGGACCACCGGAAATACCATGTTGAGCGGAATATCCAGCCAGCCGATGCTCGGGAAAGGGCGCAGCCAGCCGCCCCAAAAGAGCGTGACCGCGACCGCGGATACAACGAAGATGTTGGCATATTCCGCCAGGAAGTAAAGCGCCCAGCGGAAGCCGCTATATTCGGTGTGGAACCCGGCCACCAACTCCGATTCAGCTTCGGGAAGATCGAAGGGGGCGCGATTGGTTTCGGCAGTCGCGGCGATGATGTACACCGCGAAAGGAATGAGCATGAAGCCGAAATTGTCGAAGACGAACCAGATCCCGCCTTTTTGCTGTGCGAGCACAATATCGCTCATCTTCAAAGTGCCGGCCACCATGACACCCGATACCAGCGCAAACGACAAGGCGACTTCGTAGCTGACCAGTTGTGCCGCGCTGCGCAACGCGCCGAGCAGGGGATAGTGGCTGTTGGACGACCAGCCGCCCAGGATAATTCCAAGAATGCCCACTGCCGACGTCGCTGAAATTACCAGCAAGCCCACGTTCACATCCGCCGCCACGTAGATGTTTTGTGCAAAGGGCAGTACCGCGAAGGCTGTCAATCCGGTAAAGGTAGAAATCACCGGCGCAAACCAGAACAGCGCTTTATCTGCCTCCGTGGGGATGATGTCTTCCTTCAACATCAACTTCAAGGCGTCAGCGATGGGCTGGAGCAAACCATGCGGTCCCACGCGCATGGGGCCCAGGCGCACCTGAAAATCCGCCAGGACCTTGCGCTCCACCAGGACGATATACCCGGCCACCAGCGGAAACAGCGCGATGATCACCAGGGTCACCAGGAGCGGGGCGAGCAGCGGATAATTTGCAAAAAGAGTGGCCATATTCTCTTCTAGTGAAATATTGAATTCTTTGCGAACACCAGGAACGGTTCCGGATAAACACCGATCGCCAGGGTCAGGAAGCCGGTCGCGATGAGCGCCACCCGCAATCCGAAGCTCGAGGACAACGGAGCCCGTTCGGTCTCCTCCCGAATGAACATGCTGCGCACAATTTTGAAGTAGTAATAAATCGCCACCGCGACATACAGCGTGGCAACCACCGCCAACGTGTAGTGCCCGGATTGGACCAGCGACAGGAAGATGTAGTACTTGCCAAGGAAGCCCGCGGTTGGCGGAATGCCCGCAAGAGAAAGCAGGAAGATCAGCATCATCACGGCGTATCCGGGATGACGGTGGGCCAACCCGTTAAAATCGTCCAGATCCTCGCCGATGATGTTCTGCCGGCGCATGGCCACCACCACCAGAAACGCACCGAGATTCATGAAGGTGTAGACGAGAATGTACACCAGAATGCCGTTAATCCCCGTATCGTTTCCGGCGATCAGGCCGAGCAGCATGTAGCCGGCGTGGGAGATGGAACTGTACGCGAGCAGGCGCTTGATATTGGTCTGATTGATGGCTGCGAGATTGCCCAGCGTGAGGGTCAATACTGCGACCACCGAGAGGATCGGAACCCATTCGTCGCGGACACTGCCGAGCGGAATTCGGAAGATGCGCAGCAGGAACGCGAAAGAAGCGGCTTTCGAGGCGACCGAAAGGTAGGCGGTCACCGTGGTCGGGGCGCCTTCATAGGCATCCGGAGCCCACATATGGAACGGCGCGGCGGAGATTTTGAAGAGCAGTCCGATCGCGGTGGTGGCCATGGCCAGATAAACTACGGCGTCCCAGGGCGGGCGCTGCTGGATCGCATCCGCGATCACCGACAATTTCGTCGATCCCGACAAGCCGTACATGATCGAGAAGCCGTACGCCAGAAATCCTGTGGAGAATGCGCCCAGCAGGAGATACTTCAACGCCGCCTCATTGGACCGCTTGTCCGACCGGAGGAAGCCGACCATCACATAGAACGACAGCGCCATCAGTTCGAGGCCGATGAACAAAGTGACGAGGTCCGTTCCCGCCGCCAGGAAGTACATTCCGCATTGCGCGAACAGCACCAGCGCATAATAGGCGGCATGGTGCTCGCCGGTGACCTCGAGGTACTTGTAAGAGACCAGCGCCACAATGATGGCGGCCACCACGAAGATCCAGTTGAAGAAGATCCCGAACCCATCGACGGTGACCGAGCCCTGGAAGCCTGCAAGGCTAGTCTGGCCATATTCGGCGAGCCAGGCAGTCTGCTTATAGAGAGCGATTCCCGTCAGAATCTCAGCCAGGATCACGAAACTCGGCAGATATTTGCGGTCAGGAAACAATGGGCCAACGAACGGAAAATTGTCGAACAGCAGAATCGCACAGCCAAACAACGCCAGCATGACCGCCGGCATGATCGAGAAGTGATCGATGAGAGAGTAGGGTTGGCTCATTGGAGGTCTCCAAAACCAGGGGCCGGGGGCCGGGGGCCAGAAGACTGGGGTTGGGGGCTAGGGGTTGGGGGTTGGGGAAAGTGTGTCGCGTCGCGCCTATCGGTCGGCGCAGAAAAAGTCCCGGCCTTTGCTCGCTGCGCGAGCCCCAACCCCCAACCCCCAATCCCTGACCCCTGCTGTTCTGCTAATTGTGGGCCATTTCCGCCAAAATATCCGGGACGCACGCGCTGCACGATCTCTTCAACGGGCTGCTTCAGGATGTCGAAATAGGGCTTGGGGAAGATGCCGATCCAGATCGCCCAAGCGATGAGGGGTGCGAACGTCAGGATCTCTCGCAGGCTCATGTCCGGGATGGTCAGATTCTTTCCGTTTGTCACCTGCCCGAGCATAGTGCGCTGGTACAGCCACAACAGGTACGCTGCGCCGAGAATCACGCCCGTCACCGCGAATGCCGCCCAGATGCGGTGTGCTTCGAACGCGCCTTGCAGAATCGTGAACTCGCCCACGAAGCCGTTCAACAGCGGCAAGCCCGCGGAACTCAGCATCGCGATGGCAAAGACGATCGCGAACTTGGGCATCACGTGCGCCAGCCCGCCGTATTCCGAGATCTCGCGCGTATGGCGTCGTTCGTAGATTACGCCGATCACCATGAAGAGCATGCCCGTCGAGATGCCGTGATTGATCTGCTGGAGCACGCTGCCTGCAATACCGTTCGGATTCAAGGCGAAGATGCCCAGCGTACAAAATCCCAGATGGCTCACCGAAGAGTAGGCCACCAGCTTCTTCCAGTCCTTCTGCATCAAGCTGACGAGCGCACCGTAAATGATGCCGATGATGGACAGCACTGCCAGGATCTGAACAATCTTCTGGTCCGCAGAAGCTTCCGGAAGCAAGGGCAGGGAAAAGCGAAGGAAGCCGTATGTCCCCATCTTCAGCAGGACGGCGGCCAGGATCACGGAGCCGGCGGTGGGCGCCTCGACGTGAGCGTCCGGCAGCCACGTGTGGAACGGGAACATCGGCACCTTGATGGCGAACCCGATGAAGAACGCCCAGAAGATCAACTCCTGGGTGCCCAGCGGCAGTGTCGTTTTCATCAGTTCGGAGATTTCGAACGTGTACACGTGGGTCTGATCGAAGTGCTGGAAGTAGAGCGTAAGAATGCCCAGCAGCATGAGCACCGATCCGGCCAGCGTGTACAGGAAGAACTTGATGGCCGCGTACAGTTTTCGCGGACCGCCCCACACGCCGATGATGAAGTACATCGGCACCAGCACCAGTTCCCAGAAGATGTAGAAGAGGAAGAAGTCGAGCGATAGGAACACCCCGATCATGCCCGTCTGCAAGAGCAGGAACATGGCGTAGTATTCCTTCACGCGATCCTGAATCGCGTTCCACGAGCCTAGAACCGCGATGAAGCCCATCAGCGTAGTGAGCATCACCAGCAGCAAGCTGATGCCGTCGATTCCGATGTGGTAGTGCGCACCCAGCGCCGGAATCCAGTCCGCGCGCTCTTCGAATTGAAATCCAGGGATGCCCGCCTGGAAACGTCTGGCCAGCGGCAGCGAAATCAGAAACCCGGCGAACGACGCCACGTTCGCCCAGATGCGGATCAGGTCCTTGTTCTTTCCTGGAATGAGCAGCAGGACGGCAAGGCCAGCCAGGGGCGTCAACAGGATGATGCTGAGTAAATGCTGGTCCATAAGGCTACCGGATCACGAAATACCCCAGAAATGCCAGGGCTCCCACCACTACGAAGAACGCGTACCTCTGCACGCGGCCAGTCTGGAGCATGCACACGGGGTAGGAAAGCATTTTCACGAAGAAGGAACCGAAGCGCACGGCGCCATCCACGATCCAGGTGTCCCACCACATGGAAAGTTTGGACACGAATCTCGTGAGCCATCCGGCTCCGTTGACGCCGCCATCCACTACGTTGCGATCGAAGGAGCCGAGCAGCGTTCCGCCGCCTTTGCACAGGCCGTCGACGAACAGGAAGTCGTAGATCTCGTCGACATACCACTTGTTGTAGAGCAGTCCGTGCAGCGGTTTGAGCAACGGCGACTTCTCCATGCTGTCGGGGATCTGCGGCTTGTGGTGATAAAAGTAGCGGGCGATGGTGATGCCGATGATGGCGATCGCGACCGAGGTGCCCATCAGCATCCACTCAAGCGAGGGCGAATGCTCGCCCTCTTCGGCAGTTAACGCAAATACCGGTGCGAGCCATGCCTCGAACAGGCGGAAGTTCTCGCCGAAGGCCGTCCACAGTTTGGGAACGCCCAGCCAGCCTGCCACGACGCTGCCTACCGCGAGTACCATCAGGGGCACCGTCATCGCCGGGCCCGATTCGTGGATGTGCGATTCCACTTCAGGCGACACACGCGATTTGCCGTAGAACGTGAGGTTCATCAATCGCCACATGTAGAACGCCGTCATGCCGGCGGTGACCAACCCCACCACGTAGAGGAATTGCGACCCCTGCTTCGAACTGAAGGTCTGCCACAGGATCTCGTCCTTCGAGAAAAAGCCGGCGAGGCCGGGAATTCCCGCGATGGCGACGGATCCCACGAACATCGTCCAATGCGTGATCGGAATCTTATCCTTCAGCGCCCCCATGCGGCGCATATCCTGCTCGCCGGACATGGCATGAATCACCGATCCCGAGCCAAGGAACAAGAGAGCCTTAAAGAAGGCGTGCGTAAAGAGATGGAATACCGCGACCCAGTACGCGCCCACTCCCAACGCCAGAAACATGTACCCGAGCTGGCTCACCGTGGAGTACGCCAGCACGCGCTTGATATCGTTCTGCACCAGGGCGATGGTGGCCGCGAGGATGGCGGTGAACGCTCCCACGCTCGCCACCACGGTCGACGTCGCGGGAGTCAACTGGAAGAGCGCAGACGACCGCGCCACCATGTACACGCCGGCAGTCACCATCGTCGCAGCGTGGATCAGTGCCGAAACCGGCGTGGGACCTTCCATCGCGTCCGGCAGCCACACATACAGCGGAAACTGTGCCGACTTTCCGGTGGCGCCAATGAACAGCAGCAGCGTCATCACGCTGAGTACGCCCAATCCGCTTTCGACCGTGAAACGCCCAGCTGCCAGCGCCGGGCCGATGTCCGTGAACTTGATGGTTCCCAGTACCGACAGCATCAGGAGCATGCCCAGAATGAAACCCGAATCGCCCACGCGGTTCACGATGAATGCCTTCTTGCCTGCATCGCCCGCCGACTTTTTGTGGAAGTAGAATCCGATCAGCAGGTAACTGCACAATCCAACGCCTTCCCATCCGACAAAGAGCAAGGCGTAATTGTTCGCCAGCACCAGCATGAGCATGAAGAAGACGAACAGATTCAAGTAGCCGAAGAAACGGTAGTAGCCGTTATCGTGCGCCATGTAGCCGGTGGAGTAAACGTGAATCAGGAAGCCGATCCCAGTAACCACCAGGATCATCACGCTGCTGAGCGGGTCGAGCAGGAATCCCCAGTCGGCTTGGAAAATCGCGTTGTTCCCGTTCGCCATGTGGAACGGAAGGCCGGCCAGCCAGGTGAACTTGATCACTTCGTGCACTCGCTGGGTCTGCTGCGCCAGTTGCCACACGGCGCCAGCGGAGAAGATGAACGACAACAGAACCATCCCCGGACATATCAGATTGATCAGGAACTTCAGAGGCGCGTGCACATGCCCGTGCCCGTGCGCATCGTGGCCGTGATCGTGCGAGTGGTCATGCGAATGATCGTGAGTGTGCGGCCCATGTCCGTGGTCATGGCTGTGCCCGTGGTCGTGCCCGTGCTCGAAGACAGGCTCTACGCCGGGAGCGATCGCCACGTCTGAGACCGGCTGCGGATCCAGCTTCCGGCCGAACACCAGCATCAGGGCCGCGCCCAGAAGTGGGAACATCGGAATCAACCAGATATTGTCGAGGAAGTTCACGGCTCTCCTACCACTTCAACAAGTCGATTTCATCCGCCAGCACGGTTTCCTTGTTCCGGAAAAGTGCGATGAGGATGCCCAGCCCGACGGCAGCTTCCGCCACCGCGTCGGTGATCACGAAAATGGCAAACACCTGCCCCCCGACGTTGGCGTGCCCTTCGACCAGTGGCAGCGAGCGCGAAAACGCAATCAGATTGATGTTCACAGCATTCAGAATCAGCTCGATCGACATCAAAATGATCACGACGTTCCGCCGCGTAAGCACGCCCACGGTGCCGATGAGCAGCAGCGCAGCGCTCAGGACCAGGTAATTGACAGTGGGTATCGGGTGCATGTCAAATCCTCTTCTTCGCCATAATCACGGAGCCAACCACCGCCACCAGCAGCAGCAGAGAAGCCACTTCGAACGGCAGCAAGTACTCGGAAAAAAGCGAATCCGCCACTACCTCGGTGTTGCCCAACCCCGGAGGAAGAAGTGCCGGTACGGCTTCGGCGATATGGAATGCATCTCTGCCGCGATAGAGGAAGAATCCAACTTCCAGCGCAACCGCGGCGACGGCTGCCAGCGCCACCAGCCATTGCCGGTTGAACTGGCGTTCCTTAGCTGCCTGGTCGAGATTCACCAGCATGATTACGAACAGGAATAGCACCATGATGCCGCCCACATACAGCACAATTTGTACCGCAAACAGAAACTCCGCTTGCTGGAGCAGGTACAGGCCTGCCACACCGAGCAGGGATACGATGAGCGAAACCGCGCTGTGGACCGCGTTGCGACGCGTGATCGTGAGAATGCCGCCTCCCAGGACCAGGGCGGCAAAGACATAGAACAGAACGTTGTCGATCAGCATTTGTATTGAGTGGGCTTAGGTCCCTCTTCGAGCATCTGGCGATCCCAGATCTGGCCTTCGCGGGTGTAGGTGGCCATCTCGAAATCCTGCGTCAGCTCCAGTGCGTCAACGGGGCAGGCATCTTCACACAGCCCGCAGAACATGCACCGCGAAGTGTCGTAGGTGAAATTCCCGAGCTCCTTGCGCTTGGTAACCTCATTCCGCTCGCTGCTGACCACGATGAGGGTCTCCGGGCACGCAAGGGCGCACAGGTTACATGCGATGCACAGGGTCTCGCCGTTATCGGGATTGATATTCAGCCGCGGAGCACCGCGGTACCGCTCCGCCACCTTGGGACGCTCCGCCGGATACTGCTCCGTGTAAATGTACTTGGGATTCTGATTGCGGAACGTGACCCACAGGCCTTGAAAAAGGTCTACGAGGAAAATGCTCTTCGCTGCGCGGACGATCTTGTTCTGTAGGTTCGCCATGGTATTACCGATCCACTTCGCCTAATACGATATCTAACGTACCGATCACCGCGACCACGTCCGCGATCAAACCACCGCGGATCATGCGGTCCAGGGCCTGCAGATTGACAAACGACGGCGGACGCACCCGGCACCTGTAAGGCTGCGTCGATCCATCGCTCACCACGTAATAGCCCAACTCACCCTTGGGCGCTTCGATCGAGACGTACGCCTCGCCGATCGCCGGCTTGATGACCTTGCCGACCTTGCCCATGATGGGACCCTGGGGAATCGCTTCGACCGCCTGTCGCATGATGCGCACCGATTGGCGCATCTCTTCCATCCGCACCAGGTACCGATCGTACGTGTCGCCGGTCTCGCGCGTGGGGATCTCGAATTCGTACTTTTCGTATCCCGAATAGGGCTGCGCCTTGCGGAGGTCCCACTTCACCCCGGCCGCGCGCAACACAGGCCCAGTGACCCCGTATTCCTTACACTCGTCGGCACTCAAGATGCCGACATTCTTCAGCCGCCCCACCCAGATGCGATTGTTGGTCAGCAGTTCTTCGTATTCATCCACCTTGGGGATGAACATATTGCAGAAGTCGCGAATATCCTGCTCGAATCCGTCGTACGTCTCGTAGAGCAAACCGCCGATGCGGAACGCGTGCGTGGTGAGGCGTGCGCCGCAGTACTTCTCGAAAATCTTCAGCGCCTCTTCCCGCTCGCGCAGGCAGTAGAACACCGGCGTGATAGCGCCAATATCGAGAGCATGCGTGCCCAGCCAGAGCAAATGGCTGGCGATCCGGTTCAACTCCGTGAGGATCACGCGGACGGCCTGCGCTCGTGGCGGCGCTTCAATATTGAGGAGCTTCTCCACTGCGAGGCAGTAGCCCAACCCGTTCGATACCGCCGCCACATAGTCCATGCGGTCGACATACGGATTGAACTGCGCGTAGGTACGGTGCTCGGCGATCTTCTCGACGCCGCGATGGAGATAGCCGATGATGCATTCCGTGCCCAGCACCTTCTCGCCATCGAGTTTGAGGATCACGCGCAACACCCCGTGAGTGGACGGGTGTTGCGGGCCCATGTTGAGCACCAGTTCCGTGGAATCTAGGAAGGTAATGTCCGCCATACAGAGGTCACTGGCCGCTTTCGATACCCATATTATCCTGCACCCACCGCTGGTCCTGCTGGAGGATGCCGTAGTCCTTGCGCAACGGGTAGCCCTGCCACTCTTCGGGTAGCAGGATCCTCCGCATGTCGGGATGGCCGTTGAATTCAATGCCGAACATGTCGAAGACTTCGCGCTCGAGCCAGTTGGCGGTCAGATGCACACCTACAGCGGTCTCGGGTTTAAACCCGTCCGGAATGTAAGTTTTAACGCGGAGTCGCTCGTTGCGGGGAAAGCTATAGACGATATAGACGATGTCGAAACGCTCCGGCCGCTTCGGCCAATCGACGGCGGTGATGTCGACCAGATAGTCGAAATCGGCTTCGAGTTTCAGGTATTCGAGAACCGGAATTGCCGCGTCAGGTTTGGCGACGACAAAGTTCTGTCCCAGGTACGTACTGGTTTGCAGGATGCGATCGCCAAAACGTTCCTTGATATCTTTTGCCAGATCGCTCTCCCAGGGGGTAGCGGCCATCGTAGGCGGCGCTTTGGGAGCGGCGGGAGGTGCGGCGGCAGCAGGCTTCGGTGCAGCTTTAGGAGCGTCACCAGCGGGTTTCGCCGGTGGTTTCGGAGCGCCGCCTCCCTCTGGAGGAGGCGCAGGCGCACCCTCCGGCTTTTGCTCGTCAGCCATGAATGTTCCTCGTGAAGAAGACTACATGTATCACTTGCGTGAACAAGTGTCAAATGGAGTGGCCGATGTGGCGCAAACACTCCTGTTTGCCGCGTCGAGACTCATCTCGACGCTTTTCGCACAACGCGCTCACTGATTTCGAAAGCCCCAAGATCTACGGGCCAATTCGTGCCAGAGAGGGCAATCCGCAACACCCAGCATACGGCGGCCTCGATGCACGCCCGGAAAGCGTCGAGATGAGTCTCGACGCGGCAAACAGGAGTGGTGTCAGCGCGCCAGCGCGCATGGATTCATATGAAAATAGGGCTTCGGCGCGGCAGTCGAGATCGTGCAAACACTGGAGACGGCGAAACCGTAGGAGTGAGTGATCTGGGACCGCGGACGGATGGATAAGT
>DATGIL010000064.1:0-44331 GCA_035295745.1 Bryobacteraceae bacterium
AGAACCCGGTCTCCCTGCGCTATGAACTCAGGGGGTTTGGGTAGGAAGTTTCTACCGTCTCGTTAGCCTTCTGAAGTAAATTCTCCAATCCCGCGTGCCCGCGGTGCGTGCCGGCCAGCGGCCAGTCCTCGCCCGGAATGATCCACTCAATATCTTCGGCAGACAACGCCAGCAAACCTTGCTTATCGCGGCGGCCGAGTGCCGCAAAAAAATTCTTCACAACCTCGACATTCTTTTCGATGCTCATCGAAATCTCTCCTTTTCCCTTACATCAAGCGTGTCCGATCTAATCGGCCATCTCGGAACCATCCTTCTCGGGCCAAATCACACGGTTGACGATCGATTACGGCTCTTTCGAGAAGCGACCGCGCCGGGGTCAGACCTGCGCCATGCCTCCATCGACGGCGAGATCCACACCGGTGATGTAAGAACTTTCATCGGAAGCAAGGAACACGACTGCTGCCGCGATTTCCTCGGGCATGCCTCTGCGACCCATTGGGATCTGCGTGGTGAACTGTGCGGCCGCTTGCTCGGCCTGTTCAGCGGTAAGGCCCGTGGTCGTCGCCAAGGCCGGGGTATCGATTGCTCCGGGGCTCATGCAATTCACGCGGATCTTGCGGTCTTTCAATTCCAGAGTCCAGCCGCGCGCGAAGTTGCGCACGGCCGCCTTACTGGCGGCGTAGGCGCTAAACCCCGGGAGCCCCAACACGTTCGAGACTGAAGAGGTCAGGATGATCGAGCCGCCATCTTTGAAGAGGGGAAGGGCCTTCTGCACCGTAAAGAACAGCCCCTTCACGTTCACGTCGAAGGTCTGGTCAAAATGGGCCTCCGTAGCTACCGCGAGCGGCGCGATTGTCCCCGCGCCCGCGTTCGCGAAGAGAACGTCGATGTGACCATGTTTCTCTTTCACCGCGACATAGAGCCGGTCCAGATCATCCAAGCGCGATACATCGCCCGCGACCGTCGTGACGTTTCTCCCGATAAAGGCTGCGGCCTCCTTGAGCTCTTTCTCTCGCCGGCCAGTGATCACGACGTGCGCGCCTTCTTCAACGAAGCGCCTGGCGGTGGCCAAGCCAATCCCGCTGCTTCCGCCTGTGATCACCGCAATTTTCCCCGCCAATTTTTGTCCATGGTTATGGTTCATATGTTTTCTCCTTGTTTTTTGGGTGAATTTACGGCCAAAGCTTACACAACCACCGATTACTGCTCCTTCTTGAACAAATCCTGGAAGATGAGCTGACCCCACGTTCGGCCGCGTGCATGCACCAGTCCGCCACCCTCATTGAGCCTTCCCAGCTTGACGGGTGCGAACCCAAGTTTCTTGGCCAAATCCGCTACGGGTGCGATTGCGTCCGCGTCGTCGCTCGACAAGAAGACGACCCGGTGGCCGCCCTCGACGATCGGATCGGTAGCTAATGTAGCCGCAATCAGATGATTGAAGCCTTTCACGACCTTCGCGCTGGTGAACGCCTTTGCAACGAAGGCAGATGACACGAGACCGTCCAGCGCTTCAGGTGGAACTCCGAACGCGTTCGTCGCGTCGATGACTGTCTTGCCTTCCCAGCTCGACAGAGCCTTCGCAACCTCGCGATGCTCCCCGAACGGGACCGCCAGGATGATTGTCTCGGCCTCGAGTGCATCCCGCAGCGACTTGGCGACGACAGTGGGTCCAATCGCCTGAGCCTCCGGTGCCAAGGCCTCGGGCGGCCGGCGACTCGCGACGGTGACTGCGATGTTCTTACGGGCAAAAGCGTGGGCGAGTGCCTGGCCTATCTTGCCGAATCCTACAATTGCGTAGCTCATATGTTCTCCTTCGGTTTACTGAAATCTCCGGCGCTTCGAATCATCGAATGGAGCGCCGTTGCGTGATCGGGTCAGATTTGCGCCAGGCCGCCGTCGACGGCGAGCTCGCTCGCGGTCATGAAGCTGCTGTCGTCCGACGCGAGAAAGGCAGCAGCCGCCCCGATCTCCGCCGGATCGGCCATGCGCTGGAGCGGAGTCATCGAGGCGTAGACTCTCTGGCCCTCCTCGCCTAGCGCTGCCTTCGCGAGTTCGGTCGCGGTCGGCCCGGGCGACAGCACGTTTACCCGGATGCCCGTGCCTTTCAGGTCCTCCGCCCAGGTCCGCGCGAGGTTACGCACTGCCGCCTTGCTCGCGCTGTAGACGCTCATTGTCGGGGCGCCCGTGGTGCCGGCGCTTGAGCCTGTCAGGATGATCGAACCGCCCTTGCCCATCAGCGGCAGCGCCTTCTGGACCGTGAAGATCGTACCCTTCACATTGGTGTCGAAGGTCTCGTCAATGTGCTCGGCGGTGATCTTGCCGAGCGGAAGCGGGCTGCCCGCCCCCGCATTCGCGAAGACGATGTCGAGGGTTCCGCGTTGGGCCTTCACCGCCGCGTAGAGTCGGTCGAGGCCGGCCAGATCGGCGACCGAGCCCTTCACCGCGCGGGCGTTGGGCCCGAGCTCGGCCACAGCGGCGTCGAGCTCTGCCTGGCGGCGTCCGAAGAGGAAGACGATGGCGCCCTCCTCGATGAAGCGCTTTGCTGCGGCGCGGCCGATGCCGGTAGCGCCACCGGTGATGACTGCAACCTTTCCTTCAAGCTTTCCCATAATTACTCCCTCCCGGTAGATCTCGGTACACTACAGTAGAGTTCTTTAGCGGTGGACGAGAACTGCTCAGGAGTCCGAGATCGTTGTCTACTCGTCCAAACATAGGGCGCAAACGAGCTGTTTTGCACCTTTCAGGAGCTGGGACGCGCGGCTTCGAGGGAAAGGAGTGCAGGTGCTGTGAATGGAGGCTCAATTGGACCCGATAACAGACATCTTCAGAACCATGCACGTAACCGCTTTCGGTCAGCACAGGCTCGAAGCCACAGCCCCGTGGGGTTTGATGCAGGAAAAGCGGACCGAAGAGAAACTCGCACCTTCCGGCCAAATAGATTCACCCACAGATCTGGCGCACTACGCCATGCTGTCGCGCGGTAACTGCTGGCTCAGCGTCGGAGGCATTCCGGACCCGATTCCACTCACCGGTGGCGACTGCTTCTTGGTGGCCCGCGACACCTCGATCGTCATGCGCGATAGCCTGCGAACACGTCCAAGGTCAACCTTCGGCGAAATCGCCGCCAAAGCCAACGGGAATGTCGCTCATCATGGAGGGGGTGGCGCGCCGACGACAATCGTCTGTGGGTCGATGAGTTTCGATCGCGCCAGCCTGAGGCCGATCACTCAGTTATTGCCGAGCTTCATTCTGATTAGGGCCGAGCAGGCACGCACGCTTGCTCTTCACGACACAATGCGAGCGCTGGCGTCAGAAATGGCAGAGCAGGCGCCGGGATCTGAAATAGTCGCGAATCGGCTAGCCGAGGTCCTGTTTATCCAAATACTCCGGGCGCATATCGCGTCGGGACCGGAACGTAACAAAGGATGGCTTCGTGCGATCTTTGATCCTCAAATGGGCACTGCCCTGAGTGCCATTCACGATAGTGTGGATACACCATGGACAGTCGAATCTCTGGCCGAAGCGGCGGGCATGTCCCGCTCCGCATTCGCAGCGCGTTTTAAAGAGCTACTCGGACAAACACCGCTGGAATACGTAACCGAGTGGAGGATGCAGAAGGCAATGCGGTTACTACAACAGCGCGACAAGAAGCTCATAGACGTTGCCCGGTCGGTCGGTTACGAGTCCGGCGCTGCCTTCAGTAAGGCGTTCAAGCGAGTTGTCGGAATCAACCCTGGTGAATACCTCAAAGGTGGTTTTGAAGGCCACGGTAATGCCGGAGTGGTGGAAGATTCTTGAAGGGGAGGATTCTGACTTTGGTGGTGGGGCCTAGGTGCCATGGAGTGTGTTCTTCCAATGAAATGGTGGCCCAGGTGCCTCGCATTTGGGAACGGGAGACCACGGACTCAAAACCCGAAGCAGACCACGATCAGTCCTGGTAAACGGCCATCCGGCTTGGATGCGCAGTCGCCGGCTCGCTGAATCGCATCTATCGAGCCGTTTCATTGACTGCCCAGGTTAGTCGCCGGTCCCGCCAACTGACAGGTGCTTGAGGTACGGATCAGTGTCGGGCTTTTCGATCAACTTGATCTCTATCCACTCTCCCGATGTGGCGTAGTCCAGGGCATCGCCGCGTTCGCGTCCTCGATCCCATCCCAACGAACCGAGTTGCGTCGTCTCTTTGGTGAGACGATTCCCGACTGCACACTCCAGTGCAGACCGACGAAGCGAGGTTTGTCAACCTGTCCAGCCAGCCAAGCAAACGATCGTTGTGCGTCAGCGGCATCCAGCTATACTCGCGCGCCGCCAACATGCGCCAGGGTAGGGTCGGCATCTAATGCGGCCGCCTATCGTGACTCACGCGAGGGAGCATTTTTCTTCTTGGCGGCGTTACGAATGAACCACAAATTATTCCTGCCGCAAAGCCGCCAGCGGATCAATTCGGGACGCTCGTCTTGCCGGCGCATAGCCGGCGAGAATCGCGGCGCTTAGGAGAACGACACCGGCCAGCGCCAGGGTTCCCGGATCATTGGGCTGGGTTTCGAACAGAAACGATTTGACCAGCTGCGACGCGCTCAACGCGGCAGGCACGCTGATCGCGAGTCCCACCGCCGCCAGTAGCAGAACGCGGCGCAGAACCATCCACACCACGGCGCCGCGTTGCGCGCCCAGAGCCATACGGATTCCAATCTCGCCGACCTGCCGCGCGACGCTGTAGGACATCGTCCCATAGAGTCCCACGCATGCGATCAGGAGAGCCAGAACCGCGAAACCCGTGCATAGCTTCGCGAACAGGAGTTCCCGGCTGATCGTCCGGTCGATTTCCTCAGCCTGTGTGACCACGTTGGTGACGGGTATGCGGGAATCTGCCTCCCGCACGATCTCACGCACACTCTTGACATACCCCAGAGGATCGCCCGCCGTGCGCAGCGCGTAGGTCACTCGGTCCGCAGAAAACTGGCTGACCGCTACGAACATGGTCATCGAACTAGCCTCTTCCTCTTTCAGACCACCGTACCGCAGGTTAGCCGAGACTCCGATGATTTCGAGATCTCGCTCCTCGTCCACTGCCGTGATGCGCCGGCCCACCGGATTCTCGTTCCCGAAGTAGGTCTGCGCCAGCCGCTCGCTGATCACTGCCACCGGCGTGGAGCCCGGCTGGTCGCGCTCGTCAATCTCACGCCCGACCAGGATTGGAATCCGCATCGTCGTGAGGAAATGCGGTCCGGCGGCCAGCACGCCTGCGCCATCAATGGTAACAGCGCCCACCTTCATCTCGCCCCTGATTGCCGCTCCGGCGCGGCCGGCGTTGATGATCGAGGAGTTCGAAAGCGTCGCGCTGCTCACTCCGGGGATCGATTCGAAGCGCTTGCGCAGGTCCGCGTAAAAAGTGACAATCTCGGGGTCGCGATGCCCGGCCTGGCGCGCATTCAACGAGAACAGAAGGATGTTCTCTCGGGCGTATCCCAGTTGGACGGAGTGCAGGTGGTTGAGTGTCCGGACAAACAGACCGGCGGCGACCAGGATGAGAAAAGAGATCGCGATTTGGGCGATCACCAGCAGGTGCTGCGCGCGCCGCCGCGGTCCGCCGCCGCTTTGGTTCTTCAGCGCGGGTATGACGTCTGGACGTGTCGACTGAATCGCTGGAGCGAGGCCGAATAACAGGCCGCAAACCACCGAGAGCGCCGCCGTCACGCCCAGCACGCTCCAGTTCAGTTCCACGTGCAGCGCAAGGTTCCTCTGCCCGTTGGAGAGCAGAAACGCCAGTGTCCGCATGCCCCAGACCGCAAACAAGACCCCGACTGCTCCACCGAGCGACGCCAGCATCACACTCTCGGTAAGCAACTGCCGCACGACGCGGAGGCGTCCCGCTCCCAGGCTGAGCCGGACAGCCATTTCCCGGCGCCGCGCGGCGGCCCTTGCCAGCAGCAGGTTGGCGATGTTCGCGCACGTGATCGCCAGGATCAATCCCACCATCGCCAGCAGCACGTACAGAGGCTTCGAATACTGGCGGCGTAAACCGCCCAGACCTTCGGCGCCGGGATTCAGAGTCAGCGCGGGCAGTTTGGCGCGCTCACCTTCGGTCTTCGCGGTGGTGGCAACCCATTGATGGAAACGAGGAGCCAATGCTGCCTGCGCCTGGGCCATGCTGACGCCGGGACGGAGACGGCCCATCATTTCGAGCCAGTAGAAGTTTCCGTCGGGATACATACGAGCCGCGCGGGCGCCGTCTACCAGCACATTCGTGTGCAGCGGAAGGTAGAGGTCCGACGCCGCGGCAGGGTCTACTCCGAAGAATTCCGGCGGCGCGACGCCAATCACCGTGAAGGGCACATTATCGACGAGAACCGCTTGTCCGATCGCACTCGGCGGTCCTCCAAAGCGATTCTGGCTTGTCGCGAAACTGATTACGACGACCGGCGCTGCGCCTGGACGGTCGTCTTCGGACTCGATCAGACGTCCCGCGGCCGGTGACACTCCCAGCCCGCGAAAATACTCGCCGGTGATGTACTCCGCGCTGGCGCTCGCGGCCTGCGCGTGGACGGCCAGGTTATGGTTGCGCCCGTTGAAGTACCCGAAAAGCGTGGAAAAGACGGGATTCTCCTCGCGGAGCGTCTCGAACGCGGGGTACGGGAATATCCCGCTGACCAGGTCGCCTTTGTCCCCCGGCCAGAAAAGGCCCTGTAACCCGTGAATGACCCAGTCCTCGCCGCCCTCCCGGGGCCGCCGGCCATGCCAATTCAGGACCACCAGCGACTCGGGATCGGCCACCGGCAGCGAGCGCAACAGAATCGCCTCCATCAAGCTGTAGATCGCCGTATTCGCCCCGATACCGAGCGCGAGCGACAAGACCGCCAGGGCGGTGAAGGCCTTGTTGCCCGCCATGGCGCGACAGCCATAGCGGAAATCCTGGCCAAGTTCCGACAAAAACCGTGTCATCCAAATCTCCCGTGACTCTTCTTGCTTCTGCCCGATGTTGCCAAATCGCCGGCGCGCTTCCGCTCTGGCGCATTCCGGCATCATGCCGTCTGCTTGCAGTTCCGCGGCTTTTTCCGCAAGATGGAGTTCCATTTCCTCGCGCAGCGCCTCGCTGCGCCTGGAGCTGTCCATCCAATACTTCAGCCGTCGTAACACGTCCGTCACTCCGTTCCCATCACGCGCGCGATCGCCAGCGTGAGTTTGGCGTACTTCCGGGTTTCGATGGCCAACTGTTTGCGGCCAGCCGCCGTGATCTTGTAGATCCGTGCCCGCCGATTGTTCGGCGTCACTCCCCAGACACCGTCAATCCAGGCGTTTAGCTCCAGCCGCTGGAGAGCGGGGTACAGCGAGCCCTCCTCGACGAGGAGCTCGTTGTCCGACGACTGTTGAATGAACTGGACTATGCCGTATCCATGGAGATCGCGCAGCGACAGCGTCCGCAGAATCAGCATATCCAGCGAACCGGGCAACGAATCGTTCTTTTGCGACTTGCGTCCCATACCAAGAATTCTTAGCTTACGGCGGCGAGGTTACGCGAGTCAAGTTCGAGATGTCAAACCCGCTCGACCACCTCCCGCTCGACATCCTGGCTTGCTCACTCGCGAGGGCTGCTGCGCGGGCGACAGAGAATTGCGGGAAACTACACCGCCGAATGAGAGGCCGAAGACCGGCTGGCTGCGATACCGAGGAGGCATTGACAGACTCCGGTCGAGGGCGATTAACGCACTATACGGGCAAGTGTGCCAGACTCTGGCCCAGGCAATCCGTCGCTGGGTGTCCGCCAGCGGACGCCGTAGTGCCATAGAAGGACGGCTGCCAACTCATTTCCTTTTATCATCAATCGAGTAGAGATGGCGAGACGTGTGCAAAGCACTGCCATGGATTTCGGAGTTGGTTCCCAGCAAGCGATAAGAAGGTTCTCGATGGGGGAAGCGAGTGCCGACCGCGAATGGCGTCGAATCGGAAACTACATCTAAAACGGCGGGAAGATCCGTTACAGATCCGATCCGCCGGCGATTACGACCCGCACATCGAGTTGCCGCCCGAGGCGCCGGTGCCCAAACCGGGCGAGGCAGCCGCCAGCGAGCCGAGTGGTCCGAGCTTGATGGCGCTGCAGGAGCAGTTGGGCTCCAGTTGAAGACGACCAAGGGGCCGGTGGAATTTCTAGGATCGACCGGATCGAGCGTCCGTCGGCGAATTAGGAGCACGTTGGAGGGCATCATGAAGAAGGTGGTAGTGGTTGGCTTGTACGCCGCTGGGCTCGCGATCTGCCAGCAGCCGAAGTTCGAGTTGGCAGACGTGCATTCGAGCAAGACCTCACGTGGCGCAGCGCAGAATTTTGGCGGCGCCCGCGTACATCGATCATCCGGTGGTGGATGAGACCGGGATCGAGGGCGGCTGGAACTTCTTTATTGGCTGGACGCCGCTCTCCATGCTGCAACAGGCGGACAATTCCAATCAACCCGCGGAGACCGCGGCGGATCCCACCAAGATCTCCTTTTTCGAGGCTGTCGAGCGGGAACTGGGGCTGAAGTTGGTAAAGGCTACGCGAATGTACCCCGCGATCGTAGTGGATCACATCGAGGAGAAGCCGGTGGAGTGACGCCATCCGACCGATTGGCATTGCTGGCGCGTCATTCGCCGGCTCATCGATCGGGCCGAAGAGGAACTCGCAATCGCTGCCGATGGTTTCATGCGATGCGGAGGCGTTGGTATGCCGGTTTAGCTCTCGATTTCACACCCAATTCGTGGCGCCGCAGCGGGGGCAAGTCTTCCAGTGCGGCTCTCCGATGGATCCGCATCCCCCGCACCGCACCGATTTAACCGTTGCGATCTCCGGCCGCTCCACCGCCCCGCCGAGCTTCCAGACCACCACTGCGCCTACCACTATCACCACGCCCATCGACCACAAGGGAGCCACTCCGCCGCATAAGAGTGCCGCCACCAAGGTGATCCAGACCGCCTGCCGCTGTTTTCGATTGAGTCGCCCCATATCCTCTCGCTTACAGTTGCGGCCTGGGCAGTTTCACGGGCTGCCACGGAAACACGCCCTTGCGCCGCAACTGCCGTTTATAGACCTTGTCGCCGGCAGTCACGTAGAGCGTCTTCAGGTCCGCCCCACCAAACACCAGGTTAGACGGGGATATCGAACTTGGGTTTCGAATGATCCCTACGACACGCCCTGCCTGGTCGCAAATCTGAATCCCCAACTTTGTGGCCACGTACACATGGCCCGTCTCGTCGAACGCAATCCCATCGGCGCCGCTGCGTAGCGGCCCGTTCCCTTCGTCGTCGGGAATCTCCAGGTGATAGAACGGTTGCGCATCCGAGAGCGAACCGTCCGCGCGAATGTGAAACGACCACATGCTGCGCCCCATGGTATCCGCCACCGCCAGCAGCGACTCGTCTGGAATCAGCCGCACTCCGTTCGGAAGCAGCAGATTGCCATCTTGATTGCCATCGAAGGCCACGTGCTTCACGCCGTGCGCATCCAGGTGCCAGACCTTCTGGGTAGGCGATTCCGTGAAGTACACTTCGCCCTTGCTGGTCACTGCCAGATCGTTCGGCGTGACACCTGTCGCCAGCACTGCGGCCTTTCCGTCCTTGCCATAGGCCACCACGCGTTTCCGCGCGTTCTCCGCCGCATACAGGCGGCCATCGGGCCCGAACATCAAGCCCGTCGCGCCGCCGCTGTTCGCCTGAAAGAGTGTGACCTTGCCGTCGCCGCCCACCTTGTAGATCTTCGAATCTCCGGCATCGCAGAAAAAGACATTCCCATCTTTATCCACGGCCGGGCCCTCGGTCTGCTTGTAGCCTTCGCCCACGAGTTCCCAGTCGTGATCCGGGTCCAGGAATGCGGTGATGGTCCGCTGATCCCCCTTGATGCTCTTCGACACCGGGATAGGCTTGGGATAATCATGCCAGAGCCAGCGCAGCGCATCGGGCAGGATCGCCGCCCCATGCCGGGAATTGTGACCTTCGGTGCCTACCTCGAATTTCACCTCATATCCGGCGTACTCCAGCGATTTCGCCATGGACTGATTGGCCAGGTACCACGACCCGGAGTAGATGTTCTGGTCGTTCGAGCCGTCCTGCAGAAAAACGCGCAGCGGCTTCGGCTCCATCTTGCGGATCAGGTTGGCATAGACGTCGCCTCCGCGCAGATTGGTGTAACTGCCGATGAAGCTCAGCACGCGGCGGAACGCATCCGGCCGCTCCCACGCCACTGTGAACGCCGCGATGCCGCCGGAACTCGATCCCGCCACGGCCCGATCGTTCGGATCATTCGATAGCTTGTAGAGCTTGGCAACCTCCGGCAAGATCTCCTCCAGCAGAAAGCGCGGGTAGCGATCACCGAGCCCGTCATATTCATAGCTGCGGTTGTAGCGCGGCCCCTGACTTTCCGATGCGGCGGGCTCCACGCCCGGATTGATGAAGATGCCGATCGTGACGGGCATGGCGCCTTGCTGAATCAAGTTATCGAAGACGATAGGAGTGCGCCACGCTCCGGTCTCAGTGGCAAAGCCCGAGCCGTCCTGGAATACCATCACACACGCCGGTTTCGAACCATCATATTGTGCCGGGACATACACCCAGTAGTCGCGCGTTGAACCGGGATAGATCTTGGAATGGTTCCGGCTGTATTTCGTGACCTTGCCTTTGGGCACGCCCTCGTGCGCCTGCGAATCTGCGCCAAGTACGTACTCTTGTGCCGAGGATGTCGCGAGCCCTCCTGCCGCTAGCAGGATGGCAAACGAAATGCACTTATGTTGGATATGTCGACTCCTCCCAGACAATCTTACACCTCGTCTAAGAAACGATTGACTTCGGCCGCGAAATCGGCCAAGATCACATCACAACCAGGGAGGCCAGCCATGGCAGCGTCGCGGCAAGCCGAAGCGGTACTCAAAACTCACGACCGGAAGCTCTCCGGTATAGGTGCAACCGAAGACCAAATCGATCGTCACGCAGTCATTCCCCAGAGGATCGATAAACACGGCACGAAGATCGAAGATATGGCAGGAACCGGCGAGCACGATTCGTCCGGCGGTTAATGCGATGGGCTTGGATTGCTCAGTTCAGTTTCCAGTGGGAATTTTCTCGGCGTGATCTACGACCAGAAACTCCACTGGAGCCTTCCGTGCCTCCAGTCTGAGCCCCAATTCCTGCTGTAGAGCCGCGTAGATCGCCGGTTCCGGGCTATCTGACGTGCTTGCGCCCTCAGGCGTGAAATATAGATTGAAGCTGTAGATGCCCGGAAGTTCTGTTTTGTCGAGTACGGGCCGTCCCACCTGCCCGGTGAGGAATTCTGCCAGCTTGGCGAGCGTGACGTCCTTCGCTGTCATACGTGCAGTCCCGTTTCTGGTTTCGATAACGATTCCGGGCGCTTTCATCGAGATCACCGGGAACCCATCTTTGCCCTCCTGCGATTGCACGGTCGCCAGCTGATCTTCCACAGGTTTCCCGTCCGGGCTGCTGATGGAGAGTTTCAGACCATTTTTACCCACAAGGAGCGCATAAACCGAAACTTCTCTTGACTCCCGGCGGATCGCCATTTGAAACCTCGTAATCAGAAGGTTCTGCAACATTGTCTGGAACTGCTCCTTGCTGGTCCCCTCGGCAACCTTCGCGCTAATGTCGTATCGCAGGGTATTGAGCCAGTCGGGCCCCGTGAGTTGGTAGTTGCTCACAGGGTACGCTTCCAGCAGCACGCGCCGCAATGGCACGTTTGCATAGGTAATGCGGGTAGGGTCGCTCGTTCCCGGGCCGCCATTCATGGTGAAGCGTCCCGTGCTGGATTCCAGTCGCCGCACTGAAGCCACTTCGAAGGTGAGCCCGCTTTGGCCCAGGGCGAGACCCGCCGTGAACAGGATTCCGGCGATCTGCTGTTTATGCAGCATTCTGCTGCGAAAATAGCATACGCGCGGCGGCCTGTCAATCCGTTCCTCCTGCTGCATCAATCTTCCCGCAGCACCCCGGCGGGATCGATCCGCGCTGCCGCATGAGCCGGAAACAGACAGGCCAGGACTGCGACCAACCCCAGGACCGACGCAATCGCGGCGAATGTCCACTGGTCCGTGGCGCTGACTCCGAATAAGAGTGTGCGTATCAGTTGGCCGGCCGCCACTGCCGCCAGCATCCCCACCACCAACCCGACCGCGACGGGTCGCAGTCCCTGACGCACTACCATCCGCCGCACACTTGCCGCCCTTGCGCCGAGGGCCATCCGGATCCCCAACTCCCGCCGCCGCAGCGTGATTCCATAGGCCACTACGCCATAAATTCCCAAGGCGGCGAGCAGCAATGCCGAAAGTGCGAAGGCCATCGCCACTTCCATCTGGAAACGCCGCCCCGCGACCGATTCCGACACCAGATCGCCCATGGTGCGCATGCGCGGAGCAGGGATGCCCGGATCAATCGACTGGATCGCACGCCGCACGTCCGCGGCAAGGCCGGACCCCGCAGACGACCGGACCACCAGTCCCGACACCTGGAAGGCACGCTTCCAGAAGGGCGCGTAGATCATGAGCGTGGGATCGCGCTCCAATTGTGTGCTGTGCACATCACCAACCACGCCAACGACCTCCGCGCGACTGACGCCCGATCCGCAGGTGATCATTTTTCCCAGCGGATTCTGTCCGGGCCAAAGCTTCGCCGTCAGGCGCGCCGAAACCACGACCACGTTGCGATCGCGATCCGCCGACTCAATGGCGCGGCCCCGCAGCAGTGGAATTCCCAGCGCCGAAAAGTACTCCGGGCCCACGAAGCGCACGTTGACCATCACCAATTGCTTCGTCACCGGATCGAGCGCGCCATCGTCGGACCCGTCGAGAATCACATGGTTGACATTCGATTCGCCGGTGAGCGGCACCCGGCTGGAAGCCGCCGCCGCGCGCACGCCGGGAATGGACCGAAGCCGGCCGGCGGCCTGGTCGAAGAACTCCGCCTTTTGTTCCACGCTTTGATAGCGTGAGGGCAACGAGACGCGAACCTCCAGAGCTTGCTCAGCGGCGAATCCGCGATCCACGCGCAGCACATGCCACAGGCTGTTCAGCAGCAGTCCTGCGAGCACCAGCAGCAATGTGCTGAGCGACACTTCGGCGCCCACCAGCCATTCGCGAAGCTGTAGTCCGTGGCGGCTGCCGCTGATGGTGTGCGTGCCTGCGCGCAAGGCGTTCTGCGGATCGGCGCGGGACAGTCGCAATGCGGGCAGTAACCCGAACAACACGCCGCAGAGCATCGATACCACGAACGCGAACGCGAGCACACGCCCATCCACGCGAACCTCGTCGAGACGCGGCAGATCCACCGGCCCCCAATGCACAAACGCGTTCAAGGCGGCCTGAGCGGCCAGCACCCCCAGCACTCCACCGGCCACGGCAAGAATCAAGGTCTCTACCATCGCGGAGAGCAGCAGGCGTCCCCGCGATGCGCCCAACGCGATCCGCAGGGAAAACTCACGGGCCCGCGCATGGCTGCGGGCCAGCAACAGGTTCGCGAGATTCACGCACACGATCAGGACCAACAACAGCACCGCTGCCAGAAGCACGGTGAGGCTGGTGCGGACCGGGGAACCCATTACTTCCTGCAGCGGCCACATCTTTATGTGCAGGTCGCGGTTCAAATGGTGTTCGGCAGCGATGCGCTGCTCGATCAGGTTCAACTCGGCGGCGCCGCCCGCGGCTGTCAGATCCCGGCGGAGTCGCCCGAAAACGATGTAGTCGTAATCGCCACCCCAACCATCGCTGTTCGCCTGTTTGAGCGGCAGGAAAAACTCGCTGCGTTCGGACAAGTGCGCCAGAGGCCCGAGGTCTTCCTTTTTGGGGAATCGGAAGGATAGGGGCAAGACGCCAATCACGACATACGGCTTTCCGTCGAGACGCAGAGTTTGCCCGGCAACATCGCGCGAGCCGCCGAATTTTCTGCGCCACAGCCCATCGGTGATCACGGCGACGTCCGGACTAGCCGGCTGGTCTTCGTCGGGCTGGAAGGTCCTGCCGATCTGTGGTTCTACACCCAGCAGGGTGAAGAGATTCGACGACACATAGGCTCCGCCGACGACTTCCGGTTCGCCACCCGAATCCATGGTGGCGCTCCCGTTTTCGATGGCCGCTAAGCCTTCAAACGAGCGCGCTTGCTCGCGCCAGAATTTGAAATGCTGGAAATTCACCGGCAGGGTCGGATAGATGTGCGCCAGTGGCGGCACCACTTCGCGCACGAAGACCAGGCGCCCCGGTTCGCGATAGGTCAGTGGTTTGATGACGACGGTGTCCACCAGGGAGAACAGCGCGGTGGCGGCTCCGGTTCCGAGCGCCAGAGATAGAATAGCCACCGTCGTGAAGCCCGGCGTCTTCGCCAGAGTTCGCAGTGCGAACCGCACATCCTGCGAAAGCGTGTCCCATCCGGGAAACCATACCGACCGCGACTCTTCTTCCGCCCGGGTCAAACTGCCGAAATCGCGGTGGCCCTGGCGTGATGCCTCCTCCGGAGACAGACCCGATTCGGCGGCGTCCTGGATGGCGAGCGAGAGATTGGCGCGCAGTTCTTCCTGCAACTCCAGCGCGCGGGCGCGGCGCCTTCCCGGCAGCCACAACAGCAAACGGCGAAGCCAGATCATGCGATTAGTCCTCGATCGTCTTGGGATGTAACACCAGTGAAACAGCCCGTACGAAGTCCTCCCACCGCGAGACTTCGGCCTGGAGGCGCTTCCGCCCCGCGGCGGTGAGCCGGTAAATGCGAGTGCGCTGATTGCGCTCCGAGACGTCCCATTTAGCAGTGACCAGGCCCTGCAATTCCAACCGCTGCAGCGCCGGGTAGAGCGATCCGGCCTCGACCTGGATGGCTTCCCCGGTGGAGCGGCGAATCGCCTGTGCAACGCCATAACCATGCAGTGGTCCGAGCGCAAGCGTGCGCAAGACCAGCATGTCGAGGGTACCTTGTAGAAATTCAACCCGGGAGGGCTTCATATATAGGCTGTCTGGTATATAGACGGCCTATATGCCAGGAGGTTAGTGGCCGTCGGAGGGAACGCATTCACTGCGAACGCGGCTGCGTGCGCCAGCCAGAGCCCTCCCATCCTTGACGCTCAGCCCAACCTGGAGGCGCATGTGGTATACCTATCTTTCAAAACATGAAGAGCAGAACACTGATTTTCCTGGTAATTCCCTGTATCCTGGCGGCGCAAGTCAAGATCGATGATGCCGTGTACGCACGGATCAAAGACGAAGAGGCGCAGCATTCGCAGGCCATGCATACCCTGCACATGCTCACCGATCGCTACGGCCCTCGCCTGACGGGCTCGCCGAATTTCGAGAACGCCGCCAACTGGGTCGTGAAACAGATGACCGAATGGGGATTCCAGAACGCGCACCTGGAGCCATGGGACTTTGGCCATCCCGGATGGCTCAACATGCGGTCGGCCGGGTACATGGTGGCGCCCATTCATGGCGATCTCACCTTCCGCGTGCTCAGTTGGACTCCTTCCACGCAGGGCACCGTAACCGCATCAGTGGTGGAAGTTGAAGTGCCTCATGGGCCGCCCGCTCCTCCTCCGGCCGAGGGCGCTCCGGCGCGTGCCGGAGCCGGGCCGCAGTTTTTGCAGCCCACCAAAGCCGAGTTCGATGCCGCCCTGGAGCCGCTGCGCAGCAAAGTGAAAGGCAAGATCGTTTTGGCTGGAAAGGCGGCCGTCGTACCTGTGAACTTCAATCCGCCGCCTTTGCGAAGAGGTGAAGGCGATCGTGGCGGGCGCGGTGGACGCGGGCCGGCACGCGGGGGCACTCCCGATCCCAACCGCATGACCGCGGCCCAGGTAACCGAACAGTTCGACCAGTTTCTGATTTCCGCCGGCGCCGTGATGCGCGTGAACGATGCCGCCATGGACCACGGCTTGATCCGTGCATTTCAGAATCGAACCTACGATCTGAGCAAGGCGCTTCCCACTGTGGTGATGCGCAATGACGACTACGGCCGCATCGAGCGCCTGCTGGCCGACGGTGAGGACGTCAAGCTCGAATTCAACATCGTCAACGAAACCTATCCGAAAGGAACAACGAGCTACAACGTGGTCGGCGAGATTCCCGGCACTGACAAGGCGGACGAGATCGTGATGCTGGGCGGACACCTGGATTCGTGGCACTCAGCCACGGGCGCCACCGACAACGGTATCGGGTCCACCATGATGCTGGAAGCGGCACGGCTGATCAAATCGTTGGGACTGAAGCCGCGGCGCACCATTCGCGTAGCCCTATGGTCGGGCGAGGAGGAAGGCTTGCTGGGATCGGCCGCCTATGTGAAGCAGCATTTCGGCACTTTCGAAGATCCCAAGCCGGAGTATGGCAAGCTCGATTGTTACTTCAATATCGATTCCGGTACCGGCCGGGTTCGTGGCGCGGGCGTGTTTGGACCTCCGGAAGCGGCCGACATTCTGACGGCGATGATGGCGCCTTTCAAGGATTGGTCGGCCGGCGTTGCCAATGCCACCACCAGCCGTGCTACCGGGGGCACCGACAGCACCAACTTCAACGCCGCCGGATTGCCCGGTGTGGGACTGCAGCAGGATCCCATCGAGTATCAAAGCTTCACCTGGCACACGCAGCTCGATACCTACGAGCGAATCGTGCCGGAGGACGTCAAGCAAGCCGCGACGGAGATTGCATCCATGGTTTGGACGGTCGCCAATCTGGATCAGATGATTCCGCGCTTCGCCAAGGAACAGATGCCGGCCGCAACGCCGACGCCAGGCGCTCGTTAGTGCCTGAACCGTGTGATGATTTGCCCCGGGCAGTCACTTTGCCCGGGGAGATTATCCCGACCCACTCTTACTAGTGGCCCAGTACTCCTCAATGAACTCTCCGGTGAGGGCCTTTGTCACTCGAAGACCAGAAGTCGCTGAGAAGCGGGGCATTTGGCCGCGCAACGCCGGTAAGCAGCAACCTGACAATGGTACCGGGAAATGAAACGGGCCGGCATTTGGTACTAAAGCTCCAGGGAACTGACAGCAAACCGCGTGATACACTCTGAAAACCTGATCAGGCCGGGTCTTCACGGCCAGTCAGCGGGGGGTGAGGTATGCGGCGAATCGCGTTGGCGTGCCTTTTGTTTGCCAGTTTTGCTCACGCGCAGATCGTTACCACTGTTGCCGGAACGGATCCTGCGCTGATTGCTTCCGGAGTTCCCGCGCTCTCGGCGCCATTCGTCAGAGCGGCGGATGTGGCTGTCGATAGCAGCGGCAATTTCTATGTTGCCGACAGCACACTGCACATCGTGATGCGTGTCTCTACTGACGGCACGCTTACGGTGATTGCGGGAAACGGACACGCAGGATTCTCGGGGGACGGCGGTCCCGCCACGGTTGCGTCCTTGAATGAGCCGTTTGGAGTCGCCGTAGATTCCTCGGGCAACTTGTACATCGCCGACTTCGGAAATAACCGTGTCCGGAAAGTAGCCGGAGGAATCATCACGACGGTCGCTGGAACCGGAACTTCAGGCTTTTCTGGCGACGGTGGCCCGGCTACCGCGGCAAAACTCTATGCCCCGCACGGAGTGGCTGTGGATACCGCCGGCAGCTTATACATTGCGGATTTCGGTAATCAGCGGATACGCAAGGTAACCGCCGGGACGATCTCCACCGTCGCGGGTAACGGAACCGGGGGATTCTCAGGTGATAACGGCTCGGCGACGCAGGCCGAGTTGAACAACCCGGAACGCGTGGCGCTAGACTCAGCGGGCAACTTCTACATTGCGGATTCTTCGAATAACCGCATCCGCAAGGTAAGCGGCGGTGTCATCAGCACCGTTGCCGGGAACGGCAATGCGGGGTTCTCGGGTGAGGGTGGGCCGGCCACCGCTGCGATGCTCGACTTCCCCACCGCGATCGCAGTCGACTCTCGCGGTGTGTTGTACATCGGCGATGCCGGAAACCTTGTGATCCGCCAAGTCTCGGGCGGCATCATCACCATCGTGGCGGGCAACGGTACCTCGGGCGCTCTCGGCGACGGGAGTGCGCCTACCAAAGCATCGCTGAACTACCCGAATGGCATTGCAATCGATTCCTCCGGGGCATACTACATTGCGGATTTCTACCGCGGCAGAATCCGGAAAGTAGCTGGCGGTGTGATGGTGACAGAGGCCGGCAACGGACAAGGCAGCTTCGGCGGCGATTCGAATCCCGCCACCAGTGCATTGCTCAATTCCCCGTCGGGAATTGCTTTCGATCATAACGGAAACCTTTACATCGCCGACGCATTGAACAATCGTGTTCGTAAAGTCTCAGGCGGAATCATCACCACCGTTGCCGGAAACGGAAACGCCGGATTTTCGGGCGACGGAGGCCCCGCGACTCAGGCAATGTTGAATAGCCCCTTCAATGTGGCTGTGGATAACGCCGGCAACCTTTTCATCACCGACACTTTCAATTATCGGATTCGCAAGGTGACCAATGGCGTCATCACCACGGTGGTGGGAAATGGAACCGCCGGTTTTTCAGGTGACGGCGGTCAAGCGACGGCCGCGATGCTCAACATCCCATCGGGTATCACGGTGGACTCCGCGGGCAACCTCTACTTTGCCGACAATAACCGCGTTCGCAAGGTATCGCAAGGCATCATCAGCACCGTTGCTGGGAATGGAAGTGCCGGATTCGCCGGCGATGGGCAATCGGCGGTCAACGCTTCCCTCGATGGTCCAGTAGACGTCGCCGTGGACTCCGCGGGCAATATCTATTTCGCCGACTACTACAACTATCGAGTGCGAAAAGTTTCCGGCGGGATCATTACCACTGTAGCCGGCAATGGCAAAGATACAACTGGGGGCGATGGCGGTTCTGCCACGGCAGCCTCCTTTGCGCCAAACGCGATCACCGTCAATGCAGCCGGGGACCTCTTCATCGCGGACATCGTCAAAGATACCATCCGCAAAGTATCTGGAGGGACCATCACCACAGTGGCGGGCTTCGGATTTGGGTTCTCGGGAGACGGTGGTCCTGCCCTCGAGGCCGATTTTGCGACTATCCAGGGAGTGGCTTTCGATCCCAACGGAAATCTCTTCATTGCCGATTCGGGCAACGGCCGCATCCGCGAAGTGTTGCAATCGGCTAATCCCTCGTACCAGGCAAGTCCATTGAGTTTGAGTTTCTCGGCATCGGCGGGACGCTCCGGAAATGCCGCGCAGGTGGTCAGTCTCTCGTCCGCGGTTCCGGGTCTGGCTTTCACGACATCCGACAGCGCTCCATGGCTTTCAGTCGCTCCTTCGAGCGGCACCATCCCGTCAACCCTGCAAATCACTGCCGACTCCTCCGCGCTGAGCGCCGGAACCTATCAGGGAACCGTCACCATCACGGTTCCCAATGCATCACCTGCCACGACGACCGTTGCCGTGACTCTCACCGTCCAATCGGCAACGCCCGCCACGCTTGGCGTGGATACGCAGAACGTCAGCCTCGCGGCGATTCAAGGAGGCAGCTCTGCGAGCCAGACCATAAACGTCCTGAATACCGGCGCCGGGTCTCTGCCCTTCACCGCGTCGAGCCTCACCGCGTCCGGAGGTCCCTGGCTCTCAGTCTCACCGGCAAACGGCACCGCAACCTCATCGACGCCAGGGTCGCTGACCGTCACCGCTACTCCGGGATCACTGGCACCAGGCACTTATCTCGGCACCATATCGGTATCGGGTGGTGGAAAGACGATCGCGATTCCGGTGAGTTTTTCGGTGAGCGCTCCTACCGCCACGATTCTGCTCTCGCAGAGCGCTCTGAGTTTCACCGGGGTGGAACAGGGCGGTGTTCCGTTGTCCCGGAATTTCGGAATCCTCAATGTCGGCAAGGGCTCCATGAGTTGGACCGCAACGGCTACCACCCTGAGCGGCGGCAACTGGATCCAGATTTCGCCTTCGAGCGGCACGGTGACGCGTCCGTATCTGGATGTTTCACTCGTCACCGTATCGATCGATCCGCGCACCTTGACGGCCGGAACGTATTATGGCCGGATTCAAGTCTCGTCAGCGGCGGGCAACACCCCGCAATTGATGACGGTGATCCTCACAGTGCTGCCCGCGGGCACCACACTGCCTGCCCAGGCGTTCCCGGCGGGATTGATCTTCACCGGCACGTCGGGAGTGACGCCGCCGCCGCAGGACGTTCTCGTGGCTAACCCCGCGGGGTCCGCGAACAGCTTCATCTCGGGCATGATCGGGAGCACCGGCCTCGACTATCTGCCGAAGAGCGCCAATGTACAGTCCACCCAGCCCACCCCCGTCCATGTCTATCCCGATTTTTCCAAGCTGGCGGGGGGAACGATTCAGAAGAGCACTATCACCCTGCAGTTCTCCGATAACTCGCCCCCTCAGACCATCACGGTGCTGACGGTGGTCGCGCCGCCGGGTGCGGGACAGAGCAATTCGTCCGAGTCGCTGGCGGCCGAGCCGCATGCGTCCGGATGCGGAGGACTTTCCATCGTGTTCCGCGAGCCGCAGCCTTCGCAGACCACCTTCACAGCCGTGGCCGGGCAGACGACCACGATGGAAGCCCAAATCTCCGACTGCAACACCCTGGTGGGGCAAGCCGCCAGCGTGCAGGCGAACTTTTCGAGTGGTCCGCCGGTGCCGCTGATCTACATCGGCAATGGCGTGTGGCAAGGAAACTGGCGCCCGGTCAGCCCTGGAACGGTGTCGATGTCCGTGATCGCTTTGGTACCGGGACAGGGAGGCACCGGTTTAGGGGGCCAGTCCGCGACGCTGACGGCGGTAGTTTCCGCCCCGGCGCCAGCCAACGCGACTCCCTTGGTAACTGCGCAGGGGGTGGTGCACGCAGCCAGCGCCATCGCGGGCGCACCGATCGCTCCGGGCGGGTTGATCACCATCTACGGCCAGAATCTGGCGGACGGGGCGGGACAGAGCAACGGCGTGCCACTGCCCGATCAGTTGAACGGGACGCAAGTCTCGCTGGGCAATCAGGCGCTACCGATTCTCTACGCCAATCCCGGGCAGTTGAACGTCCAGGTGCCATACGGTGTGCCCGTCAACACTCAGTACCAATTAACGGTCCGGCATGGGAATAGTTACTCGGTGCCCCAGCCACTCGCAGTGGCCCAGGCACAACCGGGAATCTTCACTGTGAACCAGCAGGGCTTCGGACAGGGAAGCATCGTCAAGAGCGACGGAGTGACCTTGGCGCAACCCGGAACTCCCGCGGCCATCGGAGAAACAGTAGTGATCTATTGCACCGGCCTCGGCTCCGTTACGCCCAGCGTGCCTGAGGGCGCGCCGGCCCCGGCGGATCCTCTCTCGCATACCGACAATCCAGTCACCGTGCTAATTGGCGGACAACCGGCAACGGTCAGTTTCGCCGGTTTGACTCCGGGCGATCCCGGGTTGTACCAGATCAACGCCATCGTTCCATCGGGAATCGCCACGGGCGATGCGGTGCCGGTAGTGATCAGTGTGGCGGGACAGACCAGTCCGACGGACCCCGCCGTAACCATCGCTGTCCGATAATCGAGGTATGCTTCCCGCGATCTTCTTCGGCCACGGCAATCCGATGAATGCGCTCGCATCGAACCAGTACACCGAAGCGTGGCGGCGAATCGGCAGCCAAATGGCGAAGCCGAAGGCGATCCTTTCGATTTCGGCCCACTGGTTCGTGCCTGGCACCGGTGTCACGATCAGCACTGCGCCGCGGACGATTCACGATTTCGGCGGCTTCCCGCAGGAGCTGTATCGGGTGCAGTATCCGGCGCCCGGCGATCCGGACCTGGCTCGCCGTGTGCAGTCGCTGTTGCACCCCCTTCCCGTGCAGGTCGACACGTCGTGGGGACTGGATCACGGCACCTGGTCGGTGCTCTGCCACGTCTACCCCGATGCCGACGTGCCGGTCGTGCAACTCAGCATCGACGAACGGAAGCCCGCTGCTTTCCACTTCGAAGTGGGCCAGAAGTTGGCCCCGCTGCGTGATGAAGACGTGTTGATTGTCGGCAGCGGCAACCTGGTTCACAATCTGCACGCATACGCATGGGGCCGCCACGTACCGGACCCGTACGATTGGGCAGTCCGTTTTGAAGAGCGCGCGAAAGAGCTGATGCTGGCGGGCGAAAGCCGCCCGCTCATCGATTACGAAAGTCTCGGACGGGAAGCGCTACTCTCCATTCCGACTCCCGATCATTATCTTCCCCTCCTCTACGTACTCGGCACCAGGCAGCAGAGCGAGGTCATCACTTTTCCGGTGGAAGGCGTGGATGGAGGATCGATTTCGATGCTTGCGGTTCAGGTAAATCTTCGCGGCTAGCGGTGGCGCAAAGACTCATCTTTGGAGCGTCGAGACTCATCTCGACGCTTTTCGAGTGTCTGCCGACTCACGTGCCACTGGTTAAGACTTGGCGTGCTCTCCGAAGAGTCTCGACAGGGTGTGGAGACAGCAATGAAGAGTCTTTGCGTCACCGCTACCCGCGAAGATTTACGTCGTTGGAACTCCCAGTTCCCGCAGAAGTGGCGTGGCTTTATACAGCTTCTTGAGCACTTCCACGATCCCCTGGGTCGCGGCATGCACGGCGCGCGCCTGCTCGTCGCTGTACAGGTACGTGAGCGCGAGGCTCTCGATGTTGCCATCGAAGCTGATGCCGATGATTTCCCCCTTCTGATTCACGGCGGGATTCCCCGAGTCTCCTCCCGCGCTATCGCAGGTGCTGACGAAATTGAACGGCGTCACCATGTCCAACGTGGGCTTACCTTCCACCCAGCGAGGCGGCAGCTTGTATGGATCGAGCGCATCAGCCAGGTGATAGAGCCCACCGAATGTGGTCGCGAAGGGCACGGGAGCCTCCGTCTTGTCGCGGTATGCCTTCACCGGCCCAAACGTGACGCGCGGAGTCGAGGTGGCATCCGGGTAATCGTTGACCCCGAAAACCTTGAAGCGATACTGTGCGATGCGCTCGCTGCTCGAGACCTCCAGCGTCTCGATGGTCTCGGCATGCTTCTTCAGAAGCTTGCGTGCGGGTTCCTCCAGCAGGCGCGCCAGGCGGATCATTCCGTCGTCAGATTTGAGCACCAGGTTCCGGTCGGCCGCCAGCCGTTTCCGCTCGGAGACATCCTTCAGCTTCGACGTATGCACGTACTCTTCGGCAGCGGCCTGCGGCGTTTTCGCACCCAGAACTGCTTTCAGCGGCGCCTCCTTTTCCCCCAGCGCCTTGAGTTCCTCCAGATAGTGAGTCACCATCAGAACTTCGAGCGATTCTTCGATCGGCGCCGGCGAATACAGAGAAAGTTCCAGCGAGGGCAGAGCGCTGTCACGATACTCCGGGAGCCGCTGGTCGTTGGGCTTGGCGCCTTCCTCGGAGATCCGCACGATCTGACGGGCAATCTGGAACAGCGTGGAGCCCTGCGCCGCCGGCCGTTCCAGCACTTCGAAGGGCTTCTCGAACGGCGTCCAGTTCTTGTACGCTGTGGTCACTTCGTCCCAGACCTTGCCGGCCTCGGTGCCTAACTTGGGATCGTGTTCCACCGACGCCCGCAACTTCCGCTCGAAATTCTGCTTGCGCGCCATCAGGCGATCGTCTTTCAATCCGATCAGTTTCCCCGCCGTCGTCTTATAGGCGTTGCCGTATGCCGAAAGCACCGGCAACGCGATGCGCAGATTGTCGGCATTCTTGGATGCGAATCCCCGCAGCGCTTCAATGCGAGTTTGCAGGCGCGTGATTGTAATCGGCAACGTGTAATCGCGGTAGAAGGCGAGTTGCGCTGCCGTCGCCAACCGCGAGGTCGCGGCCGGATTGCCCGCCGAAAATACCAAATCCGCATCCTTTACTCCATCTACGCTCCATTTCAGAAAGTGCGGCGTGTCCGCCGCTTTGCCGCTCTCGTAGGCGCGCAGAAAGGCGATGTCGAGATCGTAGCGCTGATACGTGGAATGCTCGGCGTCGCCTCCAAAGAAAGCGATTGCGCGCTCGGGAGCGAATACTATGCGCAGGTCTGTGTACTTGCGGTATCGATAGAGGTCGTACCGCTCGCCGGAGAATAGCTTCACCACTGTGCAGTGATTGCCGGTCTTCTCCTCGCATGCCTTCTCGATCTTCGCCGACGCGGCATTCCGCTTCTGAAGCAATTCGGCGGTCTTGGCGCCTGGCTTGGAGTCTTCCTTCACCTGCTTCGTGACATCTTCCATGCTGAGCAGGACTTCGGCCTCCAGGCCGGGACACTTCGCCTCGTCCTGCTGGCTGGCCGCGTAGAATCCATCCTTCAGATAATCGTGTCCCGCGGAGCCGATTTTCGCGAGACACTCGGCCACGATGTGATGATTCGTGAAGATCAGGCCGGATGGCGAAACGAACGAACCCGTGCCGTTGCCCACTCGCAACGACGCCAGCCGCAGGTGCTCGAGGAAGTCGTCGGTCACTTCAAAACCGTACTTCTGCTTGACCTGGTCCTTCGGAAACTGATTGAAGAGCCACATCCCCTCATCTGCTACCAAAGGCAGCGCGCAGGCGCACACCGCGACAACGGCCCGTAATCTCATGGAAGCTCCAGAACACAGTGTAGGACCTTCCTGGTGCACAGTTCCAGCAAGGGTGTGAGCCGCGGTAGTTCCATTTTTTCGCGATTTTGGCAATTGCACTTGACAACACTAACGAATTAGTACTACAAACTGTAGCATGCGCTCGATTGTCAGCCGTGCCCGCATCGCCGGCATGGCCATGCTCGCCAGTTTGAGCCTTTGCTCGATGACCGCTCAGGAGACGGCACCCGACATCCCCACGCTGGTGAAGTCCGGGAACGAAGCCAACATGAAGGGCGATTACGAATCTGCCCGCCAGTCCTTCGCCAAGGCCTGGGAACTCGCGCAGGAGACTCCTCGCGACAGCCCGGTGCGCTACGACCTTCTGAAGCGCCTGGTCGCCGTTCGTTTAGCGGCGGGAGCGTTTGAAGACGCCGACAATTACCTGCAAATGGCGATCAATTGGCGGGAGCAGACCCTTGGCCAAAACGATCCGAAGATCGCGGACGACCTGTTGATCTCCGTCGGCCTCTGCCGCGGCTTGAAGAATTACGACCGGGCCCGGGTGGTTTTGGGACGCGTGATGGGATTGCACCAGGTAGCTTTCGGCCCGGCCAGTTCCGCCATGGCGGACGATTTCAGCCGCATGGCGCAGATCAACATGGAGGATAAGAAAATCCCGGCCGCCATCAGCTCCTATATGATGGCGCTCTCCATTCGCGCCAAGACCGTTACGCCGCTCGATCCGTCGTTGGTGCCCGACCTCGACCGGCTGGCCGGAGCTTACATCGCGAGCCGCGATTATCCGAAGGCCGAGGAGACGTACCGTCACGCGTTGGTCATCCGCGAGACGCTCTACGGCAAGGAGGACGCCGATCTGATCGCCTCCGTCGACGGGCTGGCGTACTCGATGTTCGGTCAGAAGAAATATGACGAGGCGGAGCCGGTCTACCAGCGTCTGATCTCTCTGTGGATCAAATCGGTGGGTGAGGACCATCCCATGGTGGCGATGGCGCTCGACAAGGTGGCCACCTTTTACGCGGACCAGAAAAAGTTTGACCAGGCCAAGGACGCGCAGAAACGGGCGAATGCCATCCGCGCCTACTTCTTCGCCACCGGGCTTTCGGTGGAAGCAACGGAGCAGATTCTGGAAAAGAACCCGGCTGCCGCAGTGGCGCTATACCGCCGTGCCGCGACGGCTCTCGATCCGCCCGATCCCGTCACGCAGGAACTGGCTTCGGAGATCAACGAGATCATCAAGAATATGGTGACGCCTCCGAAAGTGACCAAGAGCGCGCCCCCGCCGAAAAAGAAGTAAGCGCCTCTGGCCACTTCTTCTCTCCACGCCTATTGATTCTCGGCGCCTCGGCGTCTCGGCGATAAATACCACGTCCCCAAGCCCCGCTCGAACCTCAGAGCGCCAGCCCTCCATCTATCTCTGCCCCCTCCGCGCACTCTGCCCACTTCTTCTTTCCTTCCCATCGGATTCTCGGCGCCTCAGCGTCTCGGCGATAAATACCACGTCCCCAAGCCCCGCTCGAACCTCAGAGCGCCAGCCCTCCATCTATCTCTGCCCCCGCCGCGCACTCTGGCCCCCACGTTAGAATGGGGCGGATGAAGACCCGCCTGGACCGCCTGCTCGTGGAACGCGGTCTCGTCGAATCCCGCGAGAAGGCCCAAGCGCTCATCATGGCGGGCGATGTGCTGATCGATGGGCAAAAGGCGGACAAGCCCGGGCGCCCTGTCGAGCCGGATTGCACGCTCACACTCGTGAAACCGCCACCTTATGTGGGTCGCGGCGGCCACAAAATGGCGGGCGCACTCGAGCATTTCCATATCGACGTCCGCGGCACAGTTTGTCTGGATATCGGTTCCTCTACCGGAGGCTTCACCGACTGCCTGCTGCAGGCGGGCGCGGCGCGGGTGCATGCCGTCGATGTCGGCGTCGGCCAGCTTGCGTGGTCGCTTCGCACGGATGCGCGGGTGATCGTGCACGAGGGCGTCAACGCGCGTCAACTGATGCTCCAAGAGATTGGCGAGAGGGTGGATTTCCTCTCCTGCGACGTCAGCTTCATCTCGGTGACGCTCATTTTGCCGGCCGCGGTTCCGCTGCTCCAACCTGGTGGGCAAATGGTTATACTGATCAAGCCGCAGTTTGAAGCCGGCAAGGGTCTGGTGGGTAAGGGCGGGATTGTGCGCGACCCGGAAGTCCATCAGGCGGTATGCGAAAGGGTGACGCGCGCCGTGCAGGAATTCGGGTTCGAAACCAGCATTGTCGAAAGCCCCATTCTGGGAGCCGAAGGGAACAAGGAGTTCCTCCTTTATGCCCATCATTGAGACCGTCGGGATTGTCTCCAAGCCCAACTCGCCGCCGGCCGCCGAGATCGTACCCAAGCTCATCGAGTGGCTGAGAGAACGCGGCATTCAGAGCCGGCTGGACGAGCAGACCTCGCTCTACGCCGGACCAGATTCCAGGCACGCCGCCGCCGTCGCCCGCACGGAGGTCCCGGAAGGCACGCAACTGGTCATCGTTCTTGGAGGTGATGGTACGCTGCTTTCTGCCGCACGCGCCATCGGCAGGCGCGAGATCCCGTTGTTTCCGGTCAATCTGGGCGGCCTTGGCTTCCTCACTGCTATCACAGTGGATGAGCTCTACCCCGAACTGGAACGCGCCTTGGCCGGCAAGCACCGCGTAGCCAAACGCAGGCTCCTGAACACGCAAGTGGTGCGCGGCGGCAAAGTCACCGCCAGCTACGATGCATTGAACGATGCCGTGATCACAAAGTCGGCGATCGCTCGCATGATCGATCTCGATACCCATGTGGACGACCAGTTCGTCTGCGCGTACAAGGCGGACGGGCTCATCATCTCCACGCCCACTGGGTCCACGGCATATTCGCTATCTGCGGGCGGTCCGATTATTTTTCCGTCAGTGCCCGCCATGTGCATCACGCCCATCTGTCCGCATATGCTCACGAATCGCCCGGTGATCGTACCTGAGACCAGCGTGATCCGGGTGCTCTCTCGCGGTACCGACAGCGTGTTCCTCACGATTGATGGCCAGGTGGGGACGCCGATCCACGAGGGAGACACGATGGTGTTGCACAGCTCAGACTTTTCGCTGCACCTGATCCGTCCTCCGCGCATGATGTTCTTCGATGTGCTGCGGCAAAAATTGAAATGGGGAGAACGATGAAGCGGATTTCGCTCACCGCATGGATTTTTATCGGAATGGCCGCCGGCGTGGCGCTCGGGATTGCCGTGCCTGGCTTCGCCAAGCAACTCGCCCCGGTGAGCAACGTCTTCCTGCGGCTGATCCGCTCGATTATTGCGCCGCTCCTCTTCGGGACACTGGTGGTGGGGATCGCCGGCGGAGGCGATATGAAGCAGATGGGCCGCATCGGCGGCAAGGCTCTCCTGTACTTTGAAGTCGTCACCACGTTGGCGCTCTTCCTCGGATTGGGCGCCGTGAACCTGGTGCGTCCCGGGGCAGGGGTCACGATCGAACGCAGTGCGGCCGAAGCCGCCGTCCCGCAAAATCAGACCACCTTCAGTTCGATCATCGAACACATCTTCCCCACCAGCATCATCGACGCACTGGCGCGGAACGACGCCCTGCAGATCGTAGTCTTCGCGTTCCTGTTCGGCGCTGCCTGTGCCGCTATCGGCGCGAAATCGCGGCCCGTGGTGGAGTTCTGCACGTCCCTGGCCGAAGTCATGTTCCGCTTCACCAAATACGTGATGTACCTGGCTCCGCTGGGCGTGTGTGCCGCCATCGCCGTCACGGTCGGAAGCAAAGGGGTCACGGTCTTGTTCGGCCTCAGCAAACTGATTTTGACGATGTATGGCTCGGCCTTGCTTTGCATTGTTTTCGTGCTCGCGCCCGGCCTGCTGCTTTTTGGGATCCCCATCGGCAAGTTCTACCGCGCCGTCCGCGAGCCGTTCCTGATCGGATTCTCTACCGCCTCGAGCGAAGCTGCGCTGCCGCTGGCGTTGGAGAACATGGAGAGTTTCGGCGTCCCCAAGCACATCGTGGGCTTCGTCATTCCCACCGGCTATAGCTTCAACCTGGTGGGCAGCGCGCTATATCTTTCGCTGGCCTCCGTGTTCGTCGCGCAGGCTGCTGGAATGAGCCTGACTTGGGGCGAGCAACTCCTCATGATGCTCACCCTGATGCTCACCAGCAAAGGCGTGGCGGGCGTTCCTCGAGCCGCGCTGGTGATCCTGGCGGGTACCTTGGCGACCTTCCATCTCCCCATGGAGGGCGTGGCCGTCCTGCTCGGGGTCGACGCCCTGCTCGACATGGCGCGGACCTCGATCAACGTACTTGGCAACTGCCTGGCCAGCGCCGTGGTGGCGCGGTGGGAAGGCTACAAGGTGGGGCAGGAAGTCGTCGAAATCGTCGCGTAACGAGGCGCGACCGTGAGGAAGGCGGGAAAAATCGCGTGACGGCCGGATCGCCTGCGCCACATCGCGATGGGGTGTCGCTTGCTTACGCGCGCGGCTCGTCACCGACTTACGAGCCGCGACCGTGAGGGAGCGTTGCCGCCACGCCGCTAAAGCAGTCAAGACCGCTTGCTGACGCGCGTGTCACAAGCGCACGTATCGCGCGAAGGTAGCTTACGAGCCGCGACCGTGAGGGAGCGTTGCCGCCACGCCGCTAAAGCAGTCAAGACCGCTTGCTGACGCGCGCGGCTCGCAAGCGCACGTATCGCGCGAAGGTAGCTTACGAGCCGCGACCGTGAGGGAGCGAACCTGCCGAAGCCTGCAATATATCCGAACGATTCTGTGGCGAGGTTGGTAGTACCAGCCCCGAGCAGTTGTACCATGGGTACCATATGGGTTTTCAGTGGCTCGAGATGAGGATTTCGGAGGAGCAGGACCGTCGTACCAAGGAGTCGCAGATTTTGGAGCGGCTGCCCCGCGTGATGGAGGAACTGCATGACGCTCTCGCGGAGTGCCTGGAGGAGTACACCGGAGTCTTCGGCAAGGAATCTGCCGAAATTACGCTCCAATCCTCCCGCATTCACGTGTCGGTACGCGAACTCCAGGACGGGAAGTGGCAGCAGGTTTCCAGGGTCGATGTTTCCATCGTGCCGAGTGTTCCAGGCTTTCAGATTGAACGGGAAAGCGAACCCCTGATCATCGAAATCGGCCTGCTTCCCGGCGAGAAGGCTTTCTATCGTGATCAGAAGCTTGACAAGTACCTGGGCATGGAGGAATTGACCCGGCGCATCCTCGACCGGGCCCTTTTCCCGAGACTCAGTGAATAGCTACTTACCGGCGATATATTTATCCCAAATTTTGGCGAGGTTGGCACTCGCGGCGTCCCCTGGGTGTACGACTATCCGGTAGCGATAGTGCAGGCTTCTGCCTGGGTCGAGCGTCACTACGCCCAACTCGGCCTTGGGTTCGCTGGTGAAGGTCGAAAGGCCGAACGGATTGGCGGCGAACAGTCCGTACGCACGCACGTGCCAGCGGGCGCCGCGCAGCGGATTATCCGGGTGATCGAAGATCGTGATCCCGAGCTTCTCTCCGTTGATTTCGCCGGAGTAGTCGCACCAGTGGGACGGCTTGCCCCAGACTTCCTTCTCGGTGGCACCGCCGTCTGCGTTGGTGATGTGGCCGGTGCCCTTGTCCTCCTGCAGCAGCGGACGCAGGCGGATTCCGAAGACGCCATCTTTCTCATCGCCGAACGTCACACTGGTGATCGCGGTGAGGGTGATGTCGAAGTCGATGGTGCGAAGGGCGGGTTCGGAGTAGAAAGTCATCACACGCGACTCCGTGAGAATGGGTTTGCCTTCGTGATCCGTCCAATCGAAGCTGGCGGCGATGGAGCCCTTATCCTTCCCGCTCTTGACCTCGCCCATTTTCTTCAACACGATCTTGCCGCGGTCGGGCCGATTGTAAGGAGGCGCGTCGATCGGAGCGATGTTCCAAAAGTCGAGACCGTTCACCTTGGCGTGGGCGAACCAGAGGCCGCGCTGATGCGGGTGATCGGGCACTTTGCCGGTACTCTGGCCGTTCACGATAGCGAAGCCAGTCTCAGAATCCAATTCCTCTGGATTCTTCTCCATTGGCCACGCGCGGGTGATATAGGTTCCCGAGGGCGCGCGCAACGGCCACAAATAGGGCTTGGCGACTTCCGGGCCCGAAATGTAAAAATCGGTGAACGGTTTTCCGTTGATTTCGACCGGGATTTTCCCGGTTCCAGGAGTGATTTTGACTTGGCCGAAAGCGGTAATGGTCAATACGGACGCCAGGGTAAGGATCGGAATGACGGATCTCATTTGCCTCATTCTATCGCTAAAGTCAGCTTCCTTCTCGTTGCGCCATGCTTACGCGCGTTCGGGAATTCCGGGCTGAGGGTACCGCGCACCGCGGTCTGACGCTGCGTTGCGTCAGTTTCCCAAAACCGGCCAAACCGTCTGACTCCGACGGGTGGTGTCTTGTAGAACCAGTGAGTTACAAGGAATTTCCGTCGGACTCCGACGGGTCCGCGAGACCGCTTGCTTGCACTGGTGCTCTGCGCGGCAAGCTGAAGAAGCCGCTACGTCAGATGCCGGCGGGTTCGGGAATTGGTCTGCGGGCCCCGAGTGATAGCCTCAAAATCCCCGGGAGATGGGGGGCGCACGGCTACTCTCATCTTGCATGAAACTCTACTGAGCGTGCAGTTAGCACGGCCTTGCCTGCTAGAATAGGTGTGGTTTGATTTCCTGCCAATTTGGGGTCGGCTCTCCAATGTTGTTCTCACCACGGGCCGGCCAGGTTCAAATTTGCCCGCTCTCAAATCACGAGGAAGATCGAATATGAAGCCAGTTACGACAGGACCCGGCATATCCGGCGTTTTTAGCGACGATCTCGCGACCCTGCTCTCCGATCTTCGGGCCGAGAGCAAAGATAATCGATGGCGGCTCTATATTGAGGCTCTTCCTAGCGGCGGATTCTCACTTCGGATTTATGCTCCTGACCTGCGGACCGTGGTTCATGCGGTACGAAAGAACATAAACACTCTGGAAACCATTCGCCAGATTCTCGCAAAAGAGTGGGAATCTTGGCAGTCGCGAGTTCAAGCCGCGGCTGTGGCGTTGACGACTACGGCATAGGCGCATTGCCGATTGCCGGCGCGCTGCCGCACGGATCGAAGGGCATGAAGCCCGTCCGGTCACCCCTCTTACGAATCGTTCGACGCACGGCCCTACCCTCGGCTGAATCGAAGAGCATACGCCAGGCTGAGGAATGAGTTGGTTGTTTGCAGGGTGTGCCCGGGCCGTTCCCCGGGATAGGCGTGGGCAATCTGGAGGAGTTCCGCGGTTGGGCCAGCGCCGATTACCACGTCGCCACTCGAATCAGCAGTTCCGTGATCGAGTTCCACTGGCCCGGCCATCCTACACCAGCGAGCTAAGCAGCTTTTGGAGCTTGCGGATTGCAAGGACCAAAGTGCTTGAGGAAGACCAGATTCTCGGTCTCGCTGCGATTGTGGATGGTGACGCCCTCGCGCGCTGCGGCGGCGGAGACGAACAACTCATCCCGGGTCATCTGCCCGTAGCGTATCAACGCCGGCGTCTCGATCTCGTGTCTGCCGAAATGCCCAAAGCCTTGCACCAGAATCGTGCCGTAAGCCGCCATGTCATGGATCTTTACGGTTCGTCCCGGAAACACGGTGAGTTCTTTGGCTGAATAGTGTGAGGTGGAGTAGACCACCCAGTTTTCGCAATAGCCGGCTTCCTCCATCTCTTCGACCGGCGCCACCGGTGAAGGATGGAACAGGCGATGCTCGGCGAAGAGCGGGTCGGTGTTGGCCTCCCAGTCGAGCATGTCGAGCAGGTAGTCGAGATCGTGATGGTGCTCCGCGGGAACGTCCTTGATCATGAGGTCCCACGGCACTCCCCTGCCTTCCACCAATGACTGGAACATCGCAAAGACATCGGAATTGACCTGGGGTTCGTAAGTCACGAGAGATCCCGGCGCATGTAGAATGCCGGGGTCGATCTGCCAGCCGGTTCCAGGCTTCAATCTGTAAGCGCGGGAGTGATACAGAATTCCGTTATCGCCCTCATTCCAGCGCTCCAGGCAGCGGCGCACGTCTTCCCGAGTCGTGCCTGGGTTCAGCCCCATGAAGGTATACGGGAAGTTGTTGTCCTTGAAGTTGTACTGCGGCGGGAAATAATAGGCCTCGGGTTTGCCCTTCTGGCCCACACGCGCTGCGAATTCGTCGCTTTGATGGAGGTGATGAGGAATCGGCCCCAGATTGTCGAAGAACTTACACAGCAGATTCCAGCCGCCATGGCGCTGCATCACGTCGGCGCCGAGAAACTGATCGCCCACCGTTTCGATGGCTTCCTTCAGCAAGGCCTTTTTGCCGTGAAATTCGATGTAGCTCAAACCCTCATCATCGGGCGTGAGAGGGCCGTTCGCGGCCTTCGTCGTGGAGGAAAACCAACGCTCATCGATGCCGCCGCGGTGCGCGCCCAGCGCATACAAATCGCGAGGATCGAGCTTCAATCTTCCGCCCGGCATCAGGAAAGAGCGCGGAACCCAGCAGGGGGCCAGCCGTACGACGCCCTCACCCTCCGCCAGTGCTTCGAGTATCAGATTCTGGTTTGACATATTGCCCGGTGTCCGTGCGCTAAATAGTCACAATGGCGCGTAGACCTCGAATTGTCAAGGTCCCCAGGTGACCGTTCGTCAATTGCCGGAAACGAAAATCGTTACGCCCGACTGGCTGGATGCGGCGCCTACTTGAACGATCACGGGGACCGGGCCCGCAGACAGACCTGTAGGCACTACGAAATTGACCTGGACGATTCCAGCCACCACGCCCGGAGCGCCTCCTGCAAACGCGACATTGGCCCCTTTGCCGCCGATCGTGACGTTCACCGGGAGGGTCGGAAGCGAGATGGGATTTCCGGCAGAGCCGTCCCCGCCCGGTTTGCCATCAGCGCCCGGGGGATTGGTCTGCCCCGCTCCGGTGATGTAGAGGGTAACGGTATCACCGGCATTGGCGGGATGGCTCGCGTCGTTGACCGTCGTTCCCTTATTGAGTGCGGCGGCCGGGCCGGTGCCGGAACTGTTGGCCGTGAAGACTCCCGGCGATGAGGCCGCCACCTGTACCGTCGAAGCGGCTGAGGATTGTCCCTGATAGGCTACAATCACCGTCGCCGAGGAACCAGTGATTCCGAAAGGAACCATGGCAGCGACCTGGGTCGCAGAGGTGTACAGGATGGGAGCGAGTGCGCCATTCACCACCACGCTCGTGCCTGCCAGGGTGGTGGGGACGAGTCCGTTGGCGTTCAGTTGGAACTGCGTGAGATTGGCGGGTCCCATGCCGGAGCCGTAGATTACGATCAACTGGCCGGGGGAAATGGCTCCGGCGACATTGCTCGCACCATTTACCACCGCTCCGATGCTGATACCGGAACCGGCGATGTGCAGCATCCGAGTGGCGTTGTTGTTGGTGTCCGCGACGTAGAGATTCCCGTTGGGATCGAGCGCTACAGCCGAGGGGTTGTTGAGCTGCGCGCTGGTGGCCAGTCCACCATCACCGGAGTAGCCGAGAGTGCCATTGCCACCGATCGTAGTGATAATTCCGGTCGGGTAGACAATCTGGCGGATCAACGTGCCTCCATCGGCAATGAGGATGTTGCCGACCGCGTCCACGGCGATCGCCCTGGGATTGATGAGTTGTGCGCGGGTGGCTGGGCCTCCGTCACCGGTGTAGCCGGGGACTCCGGTGCCCGCAACGGTTGTAATGGCGCCCCCGGGAATCACCTTGCGAATCACGTTATTGCCGGAATCGGCGATGTACAGGTTGCCGGCAGAATCCAGAGCCACACCGCTTGGCAGGTTCAACATCGCACTGGCAGCAGGCCCGCCATCACCGGAGTATCCGCCATTTCCGTTGCCGGCGACAGTCGTGATGGTGCCGCCGGGCGTCACCATGCGGATGCGATTATTACTGAAATCGGCAATGTAGAGGTTGCCCGCGCCGTCCACGGCAAGGCCGAGCGGAGTGTTGATCTGGGCACTGCTTGCTGCCGCGCCATCGCCTCCGAATCCTGGAGTGCCATTGCCGGCAACGGTCGAGATCACCCCACTACTCGAAACTTTCCGGACCTTGGCATTGAGGCTATCGGAAATGTAGACATTGCCGGATCCATCGACGGCCAAGCCCATCGGCGAGTTGAGCTGCGCGCTGGTACCCGCGCTGCCGTCGCCGCCGCTGCCAGGGGATCCGTTACCGGCGATGGTGGAGATTACACCGCCCTTGGCTACTTTCCGGACCACGTTGTTGCCGCTATCGGAGACGTAGAAGTTGCCCGCGGCGTCGGCGGCCACCCCATGGGGCCCGTTCAACTGGGCCGCAACGGCCGGCCCGCCGTCCCCCGAGAAGCTCAGCACGCCATTGCCGGCGACGGTGGTGATGTTCCCGCCGGCGACTTTGCGGATGCGGAAGTTGAGGAAATCCGCGATGTACATGTTGCCAGAAGAATCGAGCGCGATGCCAGTAGGATAGTTGAGCTGCGCTTTGGTGGGGTCGCCGCCATCGCCCGCGAATCCGTCGTAGCCATTGCCGACCACCGTGTTGATATTCATCTTGGTGGTATCGATCTTGCGGATGCGGCTATCGCCATTCTCAACGATGTAGACCGCGCCCGAGGAATCCACTGCAACCGAAATGGGAGCCAGCAGCGCAGCCGCGGTAGCCAGGCCGCCATCGCCCGCGTATCCGACGGCGGTGGTGCCCGCGATGGTGCTGATCACGCCGGCTGCGGTAACCTCGCGAATGACGGCATTAGCCGTATCCGCGATGAAGAGGTTTCCATTCGAATCCACAAAAACGTCGGAGGGGGTATGCAGTTCGGCGTTCTGCGCGTTGCCGCCATCGCCGAGGAATCCTGGATAGCTGTCTCCCACGACGGTGTTGATGATGCCGTCGGTGGTGACCTTGCGGATGCTGTTGTCGCCGGTGTCGGCGATGTAGACGTTCCCGTTGGAATCGACTGCGACGCCCTGGGGAATGCGCAGCAGCCCATTGATGGCGGGGCCTCCGTCGTTATACTGGCCGGGTCCGCCGCCCAGGCTGGTCTGGCCGGTGCCGGCAAAGGTGGTGATGATGCCGTTCGGAGCGACCATGCGGATGCGGTTATTGGCGGAGTCGGCGATGTACAGATTGCCGGCGGCGTCGACGGCCAAGCCCTGAGGGGTGTTCAGTTGGGCGTTCACGGCGGGGCCGTTGTCGCCCGAGAAGCCAGCGCGCGAGTTTCCGGCTACCAGTGTCAGAACACCGGCGGAAGTCATCTTGAAAACGGAGTGCGCACTACTGAAGTAGATATTGCCGCTCTTGTCGAGGGTCACGCGGTGCGTCTGGCCGATGGAGATTTGGGAGGCGGACACGGGCGTGGCAGGGGGCGCACCGCCGGCCACAGTCGAAATAGTGTATTGCTGCGCTACAGCAATGGATGCGCTTGTAAGCAGCAGAAGAAATCTCAGCATGGAAACATTCCGTCCTGAAGGTATAAGTCTTGAATGATGATGATGTTGTTGTTGCGCAAAGACTCTTCTTTGCCGTCTCGACATTCCTGTCGAGACTGTGGGAAGGGGCCGCAGAGGTTCGGGGACAGACTCGGTGGACACTCGAAAAGCGTCGAGAGGGGTCTCGATGCGGCAAACAGGAGTGTTTGCGCCACCTCTGCAAGCTCAAGGCTAAGCGCTCTCATTGGGCCACCACTTCGCTGACAGCCTGCAGTGCCTGCGTACAGGCCTCGCGATCGACATCGTAGTGCGTGACCGCGCGCATTTGCCGTTCGTTGATGTAATTGATCAGGACGCCGCGTTCTTTCAGGCGCGCACTGAGGTCCGCCGGTGCGATCCCGGTGCCGCTCACATCGAATACCGCGATATTGGTGACTACTCTGCACGGATCGATCGAGATGCCGGGAATCCGTGCGAGTCCTTCGCCCAGAAACCGCGCATTGGCATGATCCTCACAGAGACGGGGAGGCGTTTCGTCCAAAGCAACCAGGCAGGCCGCCGCTAACACGCCAACCTGCCGCATTCCGCCGCCGAGCCGTTTGCGATAGAGGCGTCCCTTGGCGATCAGCGGCGCAGGGCCTGCAAGGATCGACCCCGCGGGCGCTCCCAGGCCCTTCGACAGGCAGAACATCAGCGTCTCGGCCGGCCGCGCGATCTCGCAAACCGGAAGGCCCATCGCGATCGACGCGTTGAAAATCCGTGCCCCATCCATGTGCACTTTTAGCCCGCGCTCGCGCGCGCCTTCGCAGATTTCGCGGATGGCACTCATCTGGTAGACCGTTCCGCCCCACATGTTGTGCGTGTTCTCGAGCGCGATCAGGCCGGTAGGCGCCGAATACGGACTGAGCGGCTTGATCAAGCGGCGGATCTGGTCCCACGTGAGGATGCCGTCTTCGGTCTGGATGGCGCGAATCACGCATCCCGAAAACCATGCGACCATCGAGAGCTCATAGTCGAGCAGGTGCGCGCGCGAATCGCAGATCACTTCCTGGCCGTGCTCGGTGAGCAGCTTGACCGCAATCGTGTTCCCCATGGTGCCCGTGGGTACGAACAGGGCAGCCTCTTTGCCGGCGATCTCCGCGGCGCGACGCTCCAGAAGATTGACCGTGGGATCCTCACCGTAAACGTCGTCGCCCACCTCGGCCTCCATCATGGCACGCCGCATGGCGGGGGTGGGCTTGGTCACGGTGTCGCTGCGAAGGTCGATCATCAGTTGAGGAACTCCTGGAAAACTTCGTTCGAGTAGAGCACGCCGCGTCCGGTGAGCCGTAAGACGCCGTCCTCTGTTTCCAGCAGGCCGGCGCTAACAAATCGACGGATCGGTTCGGCGAAACGGCGCCACTCCTCGGGCTCGGGCCGGATGCCCTCGGTAAGGCGAAGCCCGACGAAGAAGCGCTCGTCCTGGTGCGTCGCTTCTTCCACCGGTAGCGAGTTGTCCGCCAGATAATCGGTCACGGATTCGCGATTCTGCCTCCGCATTCGACCGTCGTACGAATGAGCATCGGCGCCGAAGCCTGCGTAGGGCGCCAGCTTCCAATACTTGAGGTTGTGGAGCGATTCCCAGCCGGGAACCGCAAAATTCGAGATCTCGTAGCGCTGTATTCCTATCCTGGATAGCAGGTCGACGGCCAATTCGTAGAACGCGGCGATCTGGTGGTCGGAAGGGATGTCCGCCGCGCCGTAACGGACACCGCCCAGCATCAGCTCTTTGCCCAAGCGGCTGTCCTCATCCACCTCGAGCATATAAATCGAGACGTGCATGGGGGCGATGCGCGCGATCCAGTCGAGCGATTCGCGCCAGCTGGCTTCGGTCTGTCCGGAAAGGCCGGCGATGAGGTCGATATTGCAGTTCACGATGCCGGCCTCGCGCAGAATGCGAACGTCATCAGCTACGATTTGCGCGGTGTGCTTGCGGCCTGTGCGGCGAATTTCGGTGTCGATGAAGGACTGCGCTCCCAGGCTCACCCGATTGATGCCGCAGCGCCCCCAGGCGTGGGCGAGGGAGGGCGTGATGGTGCCGGGAGCGGCCTCGATGGTGGCTTCTTTCCAGGGGCGGCCGGGCACCAGCGCGAGCAACTGGGCGAGGGCTTCGGCTTCGATGGTGCTGGGAGTACCACCACCCAGGTAGACGGTCTCGGGCTGCCATTCCCATCGGTACGCGCGCAGTTCGGCTGCTAACGCGTCGAGATAGCGCGCTTCGAGCGAGCGCGGAAAGACTCCCGACGCGAAATTGCAGTAGGTACACTTCTGCGCACAGAAGGGATAGGAAAGATAGACTCCTGGCACTCCTATGTATTGTAACGGCCAGAGCGGTGGGCGTGCTCGGCCACTGCTGTGAATTCAACTCACGCCGCGGTGGGGTGAACGCTATCGTCCCGCGCGAGCACCGCTTGAAACCAGTCCTGGCTACGGACGGCGGCGAATTCCTCTTGCTTCTCCATCGCATCGCGGCTGTATTGAATGCCGGGTTCGCGACTTGCTTCGAGCCAACGGCGGCACTCCTCGATCTCACCCGTCTGTGCGCACAAACACGCCAGGGAGTATGCCGCCGATTGCGGCGTTCCGGCTTCGAGATCCAAAAGCTTCCTCTTAACCTCGCGGTACAACTGCGCGCGCTCTTCGCCCTGAGCCAAATCGGCTTGAGCCCAGAGGACGGTACAGAGCGCAGTTTCGACTGATTCCGTCGGGACGCCATGCTGAGCCGCGGCTTGGATCGCAGGCGTTGCCTCCGCCAGCCTGCGGCGGCTCTCCTCGCCCGGCTGCAACTTCGCTCCGAGCGATAGCAGGGAAGCCCATCGCTTGAGCGCATCACCGTTTCCCGGATTGCGATCGAGCACGGGCAAAAGGCGATCGAAGGCCTCGGCGAGCAGACTGGGGGAATCGCATCGCCTGGCTTGTAGAGCGAGGGTCATCGCCAGCCCAAGCAGAAGATCGTCGTCGTTCGGCTTGATCGCAAGTCCCCGTTTGCACTTTTCGACGGTCAGTTGGAAGAGCCGTTCAGCCTCGGCGCCGTTCGCCGCCACCGCCCGCCAGCAGAGGGTGGCGGCGAATTCCGCGAAGAACTGAGCGTCCTGCGCTCCGAGTCCTTCGATCCGCTCGAACTCCGCAGAGGTCCGCTCCAGTTCTACGCGGCGTTCGGCGCCAGCCAGCCCGAACGCGCGGAGTGCCATGACGCGCACTCTTCCCACCTCCGCCGTCAAGTCTTGGGGATCGACGCGCAACGCGCGCGAGAATTTCTCCTCAGCAGCAGCATACAGGCGTCCGGCCTCCGGACGGTCGGCGAGGGACGCCTGCCAGGAGAGAGTATTCCCCCAGATGACCAGGTTCCTGGAGCCGCCGGTCCCACAGTCCGCGAGCGCCTGGCACATCTCGCAGACTTGCGCCAGTTTCTCGCGCTTCGTTTCGCCGGTGTGCAGCCTCGACCAGTAGAGCATGGACTGGGCGCGGTCCACCTGGAAATCGGCCTCCGGGCTTAATCTGTAGGCGTGGCAGAATCGCTCTTCGGCTTCCCTGTAGAGCGCCTCCGTCCGGGTGCCGGCATCGATCGATGCGAGATCCGCAAGTGCCAAGGCCCAGACCCACAGGATGCGGGCGTCATGTTTACCGTTCGCATAGATGCCGACCCGGCGCTGGCACATCTCGCAGATTTCCGACAGAAGGCGATGGCCCGCGGGGCTGTAAGGGTCCAGGAGTGCTCGCCTGCGGAGCGCCTCTACACGCGATGCGTAGATCTCCCCGTTGTTGGAGTCGATGGCTAATGCGCTTGCGAACCTGGCGTCCGCCTGTTTGTAAAGGCGTTCTGCCTGACCGTCCGGAGCCCGCGAGGCGCGCCACCAGAGAGCGATGCCCCACTTGTAGAGCACCTGAGAGTCATTGGGATTCTTCGACGAGCGCAGCTCACACTCCTCGCAGAATTTCGCCAGCAGAAGCTCGCCCTCCTTGCCTGGCGTGGCACAAGCCTCGTTCAGGCGCAGATAAAACTTCTCGACTTTCGATTTTGCGTATTCTTTACGCTTACCGGCGAGGTCGAGGCAGAGACTGGCGAGTTCCAAGACCCAACCGAACGACATCAGGCTGAGTGTATCGTCTCTCGGCGGCGAATACGCTGGTGCGAGGGCTTACTTTGGTTAATCCCGCGATTCGAATCAGTCAGCGAAACACCTTTGCCAGCACCCTGGTGATCTCCGCTTTGGCACGTTCCGGATCGACGCTTTTGGCGCGCGCGAATTGCTCGTTCCCTTCGGCGAAGATACGCTCTGCGTCGGGGCCGGCGTGCGCGACCTGGCACGAGAGGGCAGCCCCCCAGATCACCAAAGCCTTATACCCGCCGGACTGATTTTCCACCATACCCCGGCACAGGTCGCAGACGCGCGTGAGCATCTCCTGGCGATCGTCCCCGCGATGCAGCATCGATCGGTACAACAGGGCTTGGGCGCGGTCGAGCTGAAACTCAGGTTCGGGCCACATGCCGTAGGCTCGCCGAAATTTGGCTTCAGCTTCGTCGTACAGCCGCTCTGCTTCGGCGCCTTTTTCGATTTCGGCGAGGCCCGCCAGCGAAGCGCCCCATACCCACAGGAGGCGTGCATCGTGCTTTCCGCTCGCGACGATTCCGACGCGCCGCCGGCACATTTCGCAGGCTTCCGTAAGAAGGCGGCACCCTTCCGGGCTGCCGGAGTGCAACTGTGCCCGCCTGAGGATCGTCTCGACGCGCGCTGCGTGAATCTCCTCGTTGTTGGAGTCGATCGCGAGTGCGTGAGAGAATTTCTGGTCTGCTTCTGCGCAAAGGCGATCGGCTTCGCTCACCTCTGCGCGCGACGCGCGGCATCGTAACGCGATGCCCCACTTCATGAACAGGTGGCTGTCATTTAGAGTCTTGGCGGAGCGGCGTTCACAATCGTTGCAGAACTTCGCCAGGAGAAGGTCGCCGGGCTTTCCCGGTGTCGAACGTGCTTTCTCCAGACGCCGGTAGAACTGCTCGTCTCGCGATTTCCCGTAGGCTTGGCCGAACTGCGTCAACTCGACGCACAAATTCACCAGTTCGACCACCAGATCGAGCGCCATCAACCTAAGTTTATCGCCTCATGACTGTCGGTCTGCCTCACTGCAAGTTAAATTGCATCGAGACCGAAGCGGTAACGGAGATCCGGCCGAGTGCCACCGTGCCCTGGGGACCACCTGCGTCGCCGCTCGCGTTGACGAACGAATTCTGCGCCATCGTGCCCCGGTTGCCGCCCCACCATCCGCTGCCGTACCAGGAGCCCCCGCCGTATTGAGCCGCAACGATGCTGACGGGCCCTCCAACGACCCTCATCCCAGCCGCCGAGGCCATATCGCGAGCCTTTTCGCCGGCTGCCTTCACTGCCATGACGCGCGCCTGATCGCGATACTCACGCATTTTGGTGGTCTGAAATTCGACGCCGTGGATGTGCGTAGCGCCTGCATCCACGGCGGCTGCGAGAACTTCCTCCATCTTGTCCACCTCGTGCAAGGTCAGGACGATCGATTTGCGCGTGTAGTAGTAACTGGGGGTGATTCCGTCGTTGTTGTACTGGATGCCGAGTTGGATGAAGTCGGTCTGGACGTCTTTGTCGGCGATGCCCATGCGGGCCGCGGTGGCTCGGACGGCACGGATGCGGCGGTCGTTCTCCTTGCGGGCTTCTTCGAGCAGCTTCGAATGGACTTCGACGCCGAGATTGAGGATTACCTGGTCGGGAGCGACTTTCACTTCGGCATCGCCCGTGACGTTGATGGTGTTTTGGGCCACGGCGGGCAGGGCAGCTAGCAAGAGCGGGAGCAGGAGGATCGCTTTCATGCAGTGAGTATGCCACTAAGGGTGGATTCCTTTCAGAGTAGGCTGCCGAGGCGCCATTCGGCATAGACTGATCAGGTGTCCTGATCCATTCGTGAGCGATAGGTTCGTGCCGTGAATTGGGCCGGGACGGCAAAACAGAATGGGTTTACTTTGACCGCGCGCGAATGATGAACTGGTAGGCGAAGAGAGTCGGCCAAACGCGCGCGCAGGCTACCGACAGACGTTCCAGCGAACGGACCAGCCAGGAGCCATCCCATCGCGGCAGCGCGAGGCCCACGGGAACGGCCGACGCTCGCGTCGTCTCCACTTTGAATCCGGCACGCTCCAACAGACTTACCCAGCCGCTCCAGGCGTAGAAATGCAGATGCGTGCTGTCAAACAATCCGCGCTCGTGCTGCGGAAACCGTCCCATCAGCACATTCCAGCGGAAATACCAGTGTGCGCTATTGGGCAGCGACGCCATGAGCGTGCCGCCCGGCGCCAGGCGTTCGCGGCACTCCTTCAAGAGCCGCAGAGGATCACGCAGATGCTCGATCACGTCGGCGCAGATGATGAATTCGAATTTGCCGCCTACGGGACCAAGTCCGTCGTCTAAATCGCCGCCCGAGAACTCCACGGTTGCAGGATGAGGCGTCCCTGGCCAATCGATGCAGGCGACCGCGAAGCCGCGGTCCACCAGAATCTCGGAGAGGTAACCGGCGGCGCAACCGATATCGAGGACACGACGGCCTTTTCCCTCTTGCGGGAACTGTTCCAGGAGCAGTGTATGGCTGCTGTACCGTCCCGCTTTGAATTGATATCGGGGTTTTATTTCCGCCTGCGCGGCCATGCTTCGCTCCATTATGACATGCCCGTATCGCCAGGACTTTCCGCCAAGCCGTAAAATCGCTGCGCCGAGCCGCCAAGAAGCTCTTCGCGCACCTCGATGGTTTGTGCGCCGATCGCCTGGGTGAAGGCCGCTAGCGATGCTTTCCAGCTCGTGCCGGGCAATCCGTTAGGCCAGTCGCTGCCGAACATCAAGCGGCGCGGTCCAAAGACGTTCAGGGCGTGCTGTACATAGACCCGCGGCAACCCTGCCACGGCGCTCAGCTTGCAAAAGACGCGGTCGGATTGAGCCGCCTGCGCGAGATCGTAGGCCCACTGGTCGGGGGCCAAATCGCCCGTGCCCAGGTGATCGATGACGACGCGCAATGACGGGAACCGCTCCATAACGCGCGGGATGAGGCCGGGAGTCGTGACCGCGTCGAGCGGGATGCCACGGTGCTCGAGCTCTATCAGGCCGGCAGGAATCTCGTCCGTGAAGCGATGGCACACACCCTTAAAGATGGAATGGCGTTGGGCCTCATCGAGCAGGTGAGGAAGCAGAGGGTCGGCGAGGTCGCACTCGATCACGATTCCACGCACGAAGGGCGGAACTGCGATCAATTGAGGGGCAATCAGCACCGATCCTTCAAATCGGTTGCGCTTCAGAATTGTGCCCAGATAATCGAGCGGGTAGCGATCGGAGAAGGAGTGGTGGGCGTCGATGCGCAATTAGAAGATGAAGCTGAGGCCACCGCGGAAACTGCGTGGCGTCTCCACCAGGATCACCTGCTGGCTGTTGGCCATATTGATCGGCAGGTATCCCTGGGCCAGCATATTCCGCAAATCGGCGGTAGCTTCCATCCGCCAGGGCAGGCCCGCAAAGCCGGGGATCGGCTGGCGGATGTAGAGGTTCAGTCCCGGGGATTGCCGAATCGCCTGGGTACTGTACAGATTGCCGGCCATGGCCATACGGTGGTCATTGGTCCATTGGTAACTGGCAATCATGTGCGTGCCTGCATGCGGAATCGTGGCGGTGACCCGACCGGTGGCGGCCTGACGGCGGCCTGCGCGAATCATTGAACGCAACTCGTCCGGACTCTGGCTGACAAGCTCGCGATTGTCGACGGTGAGGCCTTCCATCGAACCGTACATCACTGTGGCGCTGGCATGGTCGCCCAGGTTTTGCGTCACGGCAGCAGTGTATCCGCTGCTCTTGTAATCCCCTGCATTAAAGATCGAGCTGCCCGAAAAGAGATCCGGCAGGATATCGGTTCCGCTAAATTGGCCGCCCGGTGTGACCATGGAAAGCGCGGCGTTGGCGACCGATTCCCGATGAGCCGACACGTACCAGGTTCGCGAGCCGACTTTCCGGGAGTAGGTCAATTCGTACTCCTCGCCCCTCTGGATCTTGGGCTTGCCTGCGAGCAAGGAGACGTTGGGGAACAAGCCCAGACTGCTCAAATCGCGCTGCAGGTCCGAGTCCTGCGACGACTGCCCGGCGAGATCGGGGCGGGCATTGCCGGAGGTGTACGCAAACTCCACGGCGGCGCCATCGCCGAGATCGTATTTCAGGCTGGCATACGGACTCAGGTAGTTCAGATGCTCCACGAACACCACAGAATCCATCGCGAAGCCGTAATGGATGGTAATGTTGTCCGCCACCTGCGCATGGTCGTCAAGAGACGCCGACATGGTCCGCAGCATGGGTAGTGCAGACTCATTTCCA